>NZ_BMNB01000001.1 GCF_014646235.1 Micromonospora sonchi
CCAGCAGCATCCCGATCCGTTCCCGGGCGGTCTTCTTACCCCTGGCATGCTGCTTCTGCACCGCGCGGGCCGACCCGGCGTGTGCCGCTTCCTCGACCCGACGCGTCAGGTCCGCCAACTTACCCGCGGTGCTGTGGATGCTGATCCCCGCCTCGGTAGCCACTCAGGGAATATAACGATGGTTCAGGTCAGTCGACGGTGTGCGGTGCGCCTCAGTGGCGCAGTCGTAGGCTGGCGGGATGCCGCGTTCGCCGTACACCGATCTGGATCGCCCGCCGCTGTCGGCGGCGCGGCTGCGCCGGGCGCTGGTCGCGCCGTACGGCCCGTGGGCACGTTTGGAGCTGCGTACCGAGACCGGCTCCACCAACGCCGATGTCACCGCGGCAGCCCAGGCCGGGGAGCCGGAGGGCCTGGTCGTGGTCGCCGAGCAGCAGACCGCGGGGCGGGGGCGGCGCGGGCGGGCCTGGCAGTCACCGCCGCGCGCCGGCATCGCGACCAGCGTGCTGCTGCGGCCCGGACAGGCCGCTCCGGACCGCGGCTGGCTGCCCGCACCACCCGCGAGGTACGGCTGGCTGCCGTTGCTGGCCGGCGTGGCGCTGGTCGAGGCGGTGAACCGGTTGGCCGAGCTGGACGCCGTCCTGAAGTGGCCGAACGACCTGCTCATCGGCGGGGCCAAGTGCGCCGGGATCCTCGCCGAGGCGGTGCCCGGCCCCATGCCCGGCGACCCGCCCGCGGTCGTGCTCGGTGTCGGGCTGAACGTCACGCTGCGCGCCGACGAGTTGCCGGAACACCCGACCGGTCTGCCGGCCACCTCGCTGCACCTGGCCGGCGCCACCGCCACCGACCGGGATCCGCTGCTGCGCGCGCTGCTCCGCTCCCTCGCCGACTGGTACGCCCGCTGGCGGTCCGCTGGCGGCGACGCGACGGCCAGCGGCCTGCGCGACGCGTACCTGGCGGTGTGTGACACCGTCGGCCGCGAGGTCCGCGCCCTGCTTCCCGACGGCACCACCCGCATCGGCACCGCCACCACCATCGACCAGGACGGCCACCTACTCCTGACCACCCCCCCTCCCACCCCCACTACCCACTCCATCCCCGCCGCCGACCTCCTCCACCTCCGCTGACCCCCACCTCCTCGCCGATCTTGCACTTTTTGTCGGGGCAAATCGGGCCGTACGCTGCAAAACGGCGACCGAAAGTGCAAGATCGCGGAGTCCGGAGGGTGGCGCGTGGCCGGGTGGTGGATGTGGCGAGTGGCGGTGGGGGGTTAGCGTCTGCGCGTCCGGTTCTGCGAGGAGGTTTCCGTGGCGTTTCCCGAGGACGTGCTCACCGAGGACGAGCACGTCGTGCTGCACCTGCACCCACACTGGAAGGCCCTGATCCGGCCGGTGGCGGTGCTGGTGCTCGCCATCGCCGCGGTGGCGGCCGGTGTCCTGTTTCTCCCCTCCGGCGGGGGTGGCTCGATAACGCTCGCCGTGATCGGTGGCCTGTCCGTGCTGGCGGTGTTGTGCCTGACCCTCTGGCCCTACATCTCCTGGCGCACCACGCACTACCTGTTCACCAACGAGCGGGTGGTGCTCCAGCACGGGGTCTTCTCCCGGGAACGGCGGGACATCCCGCTCAGTCGGGTCAACGACCACTCGATGAACCAGCGTTTCGCCGGGCGCCTGCTGGGCTACGGCACCCTGACCATCGAGTCGGCCGGTGAGCGGGGCCAGTCCGTGCTGGTCGACGTGCCGAAGGTGGACCGGGTCCAGACGAAGCTCTACGAACTCGTCGAGGCGTTCCACGACAAGCACTCGCTGGGCGACGGTGAGTTGCGCGAGATCCTCGCCGAGCGCGACCGGAGTGCCGGTGCCTGACCAACCCGTCGACCTCTTGCCCGGCTGACCCGCACGCCCGCCGGTCAAACGAGGGCGGTCGGGTCAGCGGCGGCGGAAGCGGCGTGACGTCGGGGCGGCCTGGAATTGGGCCAGTTCGGCTTCGAAGTCCCTGTCCAGCGCTGCGGTCAGTTCGGCCTCGGTACTCAGCGACCTGGCCCTGGGCTGGAGCGGCCGGGGGGTGAGGCCCGGCTGCCCGGCCGGTGGCTCCTCTTCCTCCAACTCCGTGACGGACTCGGCGAGGTCGGCGACGGGGTCCATCCCGGCCATCGTGTCCCACTCGTCGCGCGGCAGGCCCTGCCACGTCTGAGCGGCCTCCGGGGGCGCCGCGGGCTGGAAGACGAAGGTGCGGTACGACCAGAAGCGGAACAGGGTCGCCAGCACCACACCGCCGGTCTTGGCGATGTTCAACGCCAACAGGCCGGTCACGCCCAGTCCGTACTTGGCGGCGGCGAGTACGCCGAGTTCGATCAGCAGGCCCACACCGTTGAAAAAGAAGAAAAGAACGTATTCGCGACGTAGGGCAGATTTAGGACGATCCCGGTACGTCCAGTGCCGATTCATCAGATACGACGTGATGGTCGCCACCACGGTGGCAACCGCCGTCGCCTTCAGTTGGCCGTCGACGAAAACGGTGAGTGCAAGCGCGTTGAACACGGCGTAATTGATGACCGTGTTGATGCCGCCGACCAGGCCGAATTTGAACGCCTCGTGGAGAAACTTCTGCCAGCGCTCAGGCAGCAGTCGGGCGAGAGGCATGGAAAACACCTTAGGGCAGTGGGCTGAGGTCGGCTGGTTTCGTCCGGGTCGGTGGGCGACAGCTCACGCCCGGGGATCCCGGTTCACTTCCGCGACGGTTGGAGTTCCCGGTTCCACGAAGACGAACCGCCGGTACGACCAGAAGCGGAACATCGTCCCGAGCCCGGTGCCCACGACGTAGCTGGCGATGTTGTCGGCGAGTCGGTTCTGGAAGATCTCCGGCCAGATGCTGCCGAGCCCGTACCGGCTGATGGCCAGGCAGGCGACCGCGATGCCCAGGCCGACCGCGTTGAAGACGAAGAACAGGGCGTACTCACGGGCCGGGTTGGAGCGCTTGCGGTGCCGCCAGGTCCAGAACCGGTTGCCCAGGAAGGCGAAGGTCGCCGCGACCACCGTGGAGATGGTCTTCGCGGTGAGCTGCTCGACGCCCTGCGGGCCGATCAGGTAGTTGAACAGGACGAAGTCGAGGAGGAAGGCGACCCCGCCCACGGTGGCGAACTTGCTCAACTCCCGTACGAGATGACCGAACCGGTCCAGCAGCGAATGCACCAGGCCCGGGCGGGTCGGCGGGGAGTCGGACTCCCCGGTCATCGTGGCGGCCACCGTGCGAGCGTACCGGTTGGCGGCCACGTGGACGGGTAGCAACGGCCAGCGGGGGCCACCGGGACGGCGAGACGAACGAGCACGAACGGAGCGTAACCGCCGGCTGTGGACTCCGGAGTTGCTTGTCCTCGCGGTCGTCTGGTCGCGGAGCCTCGGCACCGGCCCGAGCCTGGCGCGCCCCAGCGAAGGTCCGCCGCAGGATTTGCGTGAAGCTGCGCGCGAAAGCGGGTAAAGGCTCGTGAAGCCGCAGCGTGGCCGTACCTTGTGCAGTTGTTCACAACCGGTCCCACTGACTGACGAGGTCCACCGGTTTACGCTGAGCCCAATCCCGGGTTTCCACGAGGCGACGCAGTGCGCCGCCGATACTCGTGCACTCCATAGACCGGTCAGCGTCGACCACAAGGAGATGTGTCATGGTTGCTCCGGCCACCGTTCGGGGTATCGATCAGGCCCCGACTTCCCACCCCAAACTGCTCGCCTGGGTCCGTGAGGTCGCTGAACTGACCACCCCTGACCAGGTTGTCTGGGTGGACGGGTCCGATCAGGAATGGCGTCGGCTCACCGACGGGCTGGTCGAGGCGGGAACTCTCGTCCGCCTGAATCCCGAAAAGAAGCCCAACTCGTTCTACGCGCGGACGGATCCGACGGACGTCGCGCGGGTCGAGGAGCGTACGTTCATCTGCTCCGTCGACGAGGCGGACGCCGGACCCACCAACAACTGGATGGCGCCCGCCGAGATGAAGCGCGTCATGACGGATCTGTACCGCGGTTCGATGCGTGGGCGGACGATGTACGTCATCCCGTTCGTCATGGGCCCGGTCGAGGCCGAGAACCCGATGTTCGGCGTGGAGATCACGGACAGCCCGTACGTGGTCGCCTCCATGCGGATCATGACGCGGATGGGTGCCAAGATCCTTGAGGCGATGGGCGACGACGCGGACTTCGTACACGCGCTGCACTCGATCGGCGCGCCGCTGGCCCCGGGGCAGCAGGACATCGTCTGGCCGTGCAACGACACGAAGTACATCTCGCACTTCCCGGAGACCCGGGAGATCTGGTCCTTCGGCTCCGGCTACGGAGGCAACTCACTGCTCGGCAAGAAGTGCTACTCGCTGCGGATCGCCAGTGTGATGGGACGCGACGAGGGCTGGCTCGCCGAGCACATGCTGATTCTCAAGATCACCTCCCCGGAGGGGCGGGTCTACCACGTCGCCGGGGCGTTCCCCTCGGCCTGTGGCAAGACCAACCTGGCCATGCTCGAGCCGACCATCCCGGGCTGGAAGGTCGAGACGATCGGCGACGACATCGCCTGGATGCGGTTCGGCCCGGACGGCCGGCTGTACGCGGTCAACCCCGAGTACGGCCTCTTCGGCGTCGCGCCGGGCACCGGGTGGAAGAGCAACGCCAACGCGATGCGGACGCTGGACCGGGGCAATTCCATCTTCACCAATGTCGGCCTCACCGACGACGGGGACGTCTGGTGGGAGGGCATGGGTGACCCGCCCGCCCACCTGATCGACTGGAAGGGCCGGGACTGGACGCCGGAGAGCGATGAGCTCTCCTCGCACGCCAACAGCCGGTTCTGCACCCCGATCACGCAGTGCCCGATCCTCGCCGAGGACTACTACAACCCCAACGGGGTGCCGATCGACGCGATCCTGTTCGGCGGCCGGCGCCGCGACACCGTTCCGCTGGTGACCGAGGCCCGGGACTGGGCGCACGGCGTCTACCTGGGCGCCACGCTCTCCTCGGAGACCACCGCCGCCGCCTCCGGCGCGGTGGGCGTGGTCCGCCGCGACCCGATGGCGATGTTGCCGTTCATCGGCTACCACGCCGGCGACTACTTCCGGCACTGGATCGAGATGAGCAAGGGTGCCGACGGCGACGAGTCGAAGCTGCCGCGGATCTACTACGTCAACTGGTTCCGCAAGGACCCGGAGGGCAACTTCCTCTGGCCCGGCTTCGGCGAGAACGCCCGGGTGCTCAAGTGGATCATCGAGCGGATCGAGGGCCGGGCGGACGCCGTGGAGACCCCGATCGGGATGGTCCCCGCGCCGGACGCCCTCGACGTCGAGGGCCTGGACATGACCCCGGAGGACGTCCGGATCGCCCTGAAGGTCGACCCGGGCGAGTGGCGGAACGAACTGCCGCTCGTCACCGAGTGGTTCGAGAAGTTCGGCGACAAGCTGCCCGGCGTGCTGTGGGCCGAGTTGGACGCCCTGCGGGCCCGACTCGACGCGGAGCAGCCGCAGCGGGGGGTGTGATTCACGCCCGGTCCGGGCAGCATCGAATGCCATGAGGACGGCCGCCGAGACCGAGGTCCGGCGGCCGTCCGCCGGGGGCTATCGGGGATACCGGAGGAGGGGGAGATGCGCGACGAGTTCGACGTGGTGGTGGTCGGGGCGGGGCCGGCCGGGGCGGCTGCCGCGTTGGCGGCCCGGCGGGCAGGGGCCGGTGTGCTCCTGCTGGACCGCGCCGACTTCCCGCGGGACAAGGCGTGCGGTGACGGCATCGCCGCGCACGCCCTGGACGTACTCGCCGAACTGGGGGTGGCCGACGCCGTGGCCGGCCATCCGCCGGTGCCGGCGCTGCGGCTGGTCGCCCCGGGTGGCGGTGCGGTGGCCCGGGCGCTGCCGAGGCCCGCGTACACGGTGCCGCGGCAGGTCTTCGACGCCCGGCTGGTGGCGGCGGCGGTCGACGCCGGTGCGCTGCTGCGCCGTCGTGCGGTGCGCCGGGTCGAGGCGCGGCCCGATCGGGTGGTACTCGACGGTGAGATCTCCGCGCGGGTGCTCGTCGGCGCGGACGGCGCCGGGTCCGTGGTCCGCCGGGCGTTGGGTCAGCGCGCCAATCCCGATCGTCACCTGGCGCTGGCGATCCGGGGATACGCACCCGCACCGCCCGGTCCGCCGGTGCAGCTCATCGTCACCTCGGCCGCCCGTTGGCCGGCGTACGCCTGGTCCTTTCCGATCGGTGACGGCCGCGCGAACGTCGGTTACGGGGAGGTGCTGCGGGGTGAGGCGCTGAGCCGGGCCCATCTGCTCGACCGGCTCGCCGCCCTGCTACCCGGCACCGAACCGGGAAGGGTGACCGGGCTGCGGGCCCACCACCTGCCGCTGTCCACCTTCCGGCCGGTGCCCGGACGCGGTCGGGTACTCCTCGCCGGCGACGCGCTGTCGCTGATCAACCCGTTCACCGGTGAGGGGATCTTCTACGCGCTGCGCTCCGGCGCCCTCGCCGGCGTGGCCGCGGCCAGCGCACCCGAGCAGGCCGCCCGGCGGTACGCGCTGACGCTGCGCCGCCGGCTCGGTACCCACCTGTGGCACAGCTCGATGGCGGCCTGGCTGGCCCGGCATGTCCGGATCGTCGACGCGGCGGTGCGGGCGGCCGGTCGGGACGAGCGGGTCTTCGACACGGTGGTCGAACTGGGGCTGGGCGATGGTCTGCTGAACGGGAGGACGTTGGGACTGATCGCTCTCGGCCTCTCGGCGCGGCATCGGCCACCGACACACTGATCCGCGTGCCGGCTCGCTACTCTGCAAGTGATGACTCTGCGGAAACTTCTCTACTCCGTGTACGAGCGGCGGCTGACGGCCAAGCTCGCGGGTTGCCCGGTGCCCCGTCACGTCGGCGTGATGTGTGACGGCAACCGCAGGTGGGCCCGGGAGATGGGCTTTGTCGACCCGAACGACGGGCACCGCATGGGCGCCGAGCGGATAAAGGAGCTCCTGCGCTGGTGTGATGCGGCCGGCGTGGGGCACGTGACGCTCTGGTTGCTCTCCACCGACAACCTGTCCCGGCCGGCGGCGGAGCTGGATCCGCTGCTCAAGATCATCGAGGATCTGACCACCGAGTTGGCCGAGGAGACCAATCCCTGGCGGCTGCGCATGGTGGGCGCGCTCGACGTCCTGCCGGCGGGCCTCGCGGCGGCCCTCAAGGCCGCCGAGGAGCGGACCCGGGAACGCTCCGGCGCCGCCCAGGTGAACATCGCGGTCGGGTACGGCGGCCGGCGGGAGATCATCGACGCGGTGCGCTCGCTCCTGCTGGAACAGGCGGCGAACGGCGGCACGCTGGAGGAACTGGCCGGGTCGCTGGACGCCGACGACATCTCGGAGCACCTGTACACCCGGGGCCTGCCGGATCCGGATCTGATCATCCGGACCAGTGGGGAGCAGCGCCTCTCGGGCTTCATGCTCTGGCAGTCGGCGCATTCGGAGTTCTACTTCTGCGAACTGAACTGGCCGGACTTCCGCCGGGTCGACTTTCTCCGCGCACTGCGCTCGTACGCGAACCGCCAGCGCCGCTACGGGGTCTGACCGGCCACCCCTCAGGTGAGGTGGTGGACGGCTGTGGTCAGGAAATCACCCAGCGCGGCCGGCGAGTCGATGGTGAGATCGGCGGCCTCGGCCACCTCGTGCCCGGTCTCGGGGTTGGCGACGGCGACGCAGACGCCCAGGAAGTCCGGATCGGCGGCGGCCCGGGCCCGCAGCGCGGCGAACGCCTTGATGTCGGAGACGTCGTCGCCGAAGTACCAGGCTCCGCCCGTCCCCTGCACCAGTTCGTCGATCACCATGCCCTTGTCCCGGTCGACCGGCGGCTTGACCTCCAGCACCATCCGCCCGACCTGTACCCGTAGGCCGAGGCGTTCGGCCTGCGCGTGCCCCCACTCCTCGACGGTGGCGGCGAGGTGCGGTGCGGTGCGCCAGTGCAGGGCCACGGAGAGCCGCTTGTACTCGACGAGGGTGCCCGGCGGCAGCTCGGCGCGGGCCAGGTCGGCGAGTTGGGCCATGGTGGGCACCCACGGCAGGGCGGCCGGCTCGGTCACGGTGGGACCGCCGGAGTGGCTGTGCTCCAGGCCGTAGAGCCCGTAGAGGTCGACGCCGGGCAGCCCGTCGAAGTGGTCCCGGAGGAACTCCACCGGCCGGGCGGAGACGATCGCGACCCGCCGTACCACCCGGGCGAGTGCCTCGATGGCGGCCAACACCTTCGGTGCGGGCTGTACCTTCGTCGGATCGTCGGCGACCGGCGCGAGTGTGCCGTCGAAGTCGAAGAAGAGGATTGTCTCGGTCGCCCGGTCGGCGGTGGTTCGCCAGGCCAGGTCGGCGTTCAGCGGGATCTTCGGCTGGGAGCTGTTCAGGTTCAACGGTGGCACGCGCGACAGCGTACCCCGGGTTCCGCGGGTCAATCCCGGCGTGGAAGTTGCGCGCGGCGGCGGTGGGATCAGCGTTCCGCGGCCCCCCGCCCTCGGCGTCCGAACGGCACCACGGCTGCCTCCTGACCGTGGCTGAGCAGGTAACCCTCCACGAAACCGGTGTTCCGATCGCCGGTGTGCGCCTCGATTTCGCGGAGCCGCTCCACCAGGAACTCGGTGAGCGCGGTGAGCCGGTCGTTGAGCCGGTCGTGCAACTCGGCGACCACGGCCAGGATGACCGAGGTGCCTGCGGTGACGAGCGCGAGGAGGTTCACGAGCAGGGGTAACTCCCCGCCGTTCAGGGCCAGGGTCACCGCGTTTCCGGTGGCGCACAGCGTCAACGAGACCGTTGCGACCACGACTGTCAACCACTTCAGGGTCATGAGAGACCCTCCTTCTGTCCCGCAGGGCTGGGTTCGGCCTTGTCCCGTCCCCCCGCCGACGACGAGCCCAAGCAGTACGAATACGGACGCTAGCGCGCCCGTTCCGGCCCCGTAGCGAAACGAATGATCCTGACCTGCCGTTCTTTCGCCATCTGAGGAACTAGCCGGCCGCGTCCCCTCGTTTTCGGACATTCGTCGGAAGGGTCGGACGGTATGCGAGGTAACGGATGGTTTCTCGGATGTGGAATTTCTCCGCGTCCGAGACCTCCGGGTCGACCAGTCGGCGCAGCAACGCCTCGACGTCGGGATCCATCGGCGGCGGGGTCGGGGCGTCCCGGGGGGAGGTCTTGCGGTCCCAGCCCAGTGCCGCGAACGCCGCGGCGGGGTCGAGGCCGAGGCCCTCGCAGAACGAAGCCACCCGTTCGGCGGCCGGGTCGCTCGCCCAGTCGCCACGGACCCAGCGGTTGATCGTCTGGCGCGAGACGCCGGTGCGCCGGGCCACCTCGGTGCCGCTCCAGGCCCGGGTCGCGCGGGCCTCGGCGAGGGCCCGCCGGACGAAGGTGGCGAAGGCGATCTTCCGCGCGTTGGCCGTCTCGGTCACCTCGTGACCGTACGGCTGGCCGGCCTGATCGGAGGCCCCCGGCGTGCCTTTGTCACGCTTGCGTGACGCCGGGGCCGGCTGTCGGGTTACCGATGTAGCACTGTTGTCGAGGGGTGTCACCTGGGCAGGATAGATGTGCGTAGGTGTAGAGGCAAACAAGGGGAAAGCTGCTACTGTCACGTGCATGGGACAACCTACGGTGTGTCACGCGCATGAGACGAGTGGTCGTCGCCAGCGTCACGCGCCCGGTCCGAGGGGGGCCTGGTGACCGAACTCGCCACCCGCGCCCAGGCCTTTGGTCTGGTCGCAGCGGGCGTCGCGGCCGGGTTGAGCGCGCCCTGGCGCCTCTACCTTGCTCGGGGCTGTCGCTACCTCTCGTTGAGCGTCGGCGACCGGGCCGAATGGAACTCCTGGCGGACCCACCTCGGCTGCCCGGAACTCAGCGTCCGGGTCTACGACGCCGGTGGGGAGATACGCCGGTCGTCGGTGGCCGAAGTGGTCCTGGACGGCTGCCGGATCAGTGTCGAGCTGGTGGAGGAGATCGGCACCGACGATCTCGACCGGTTGCTGGTCGCCGACCCCACCACGATCGAGCCGGAGGAGCGATGAGGCGCGCGCGAGGGATCGGAGCGGCCGGATGAGCCCCTTCCTCGCGATCTTCCTGGTCCTCGTGCTCGCCGCCACGAGTTACGCCGCCGGGCGGCTGCACGGGCAGCTCAGCTACCGGATCGGCTACCGCTTCGGCTATCGGCAGGGCTACTTCGACGGTGACCGCGGGGCGTGGAACCGACGCCGCCGGGAGGCCCAGGCCGCGATCGCCTCCGCCCTCGCCGTCACGACGCCCCCCGCCACCCGGGTCTCCGCCACGGTGGTTCGCTCGGGCACCACGTACACCGGATCGTCGTTCGCGGAGCCGGCCGCCTCGGTCACCGGGCGGCACCCGACCGGCACCCTCGTTCGACGGAACGGCTGAGACCGGTCGACGGGCCTCGGCCCGTCTCGCCGCGGCGCGCCGTCTCCGACGGGCCGGCGCCGCCGGGGCCACGGTCAGACCGGTGACGGTGGCTCCACCGGCCGGGATGCGCGCAGGGGGCATGCATCCCGGCCGGTTCATCCAGGGCACTAGCCGGGACGGGATGCGGGCAGCTAGCGTCTAGGCATGGCGCGGGGTTGGCCCGGGCCAGCCGGCCCACCCGGCCTGCGACCTCGCGCACGGGGCCCGCATCCGACCCCGTGTCCGCCGGGCACCGGAGGAGGCGGACCGCGGGTGGCCGGGTGCCCATCCGCCGGAGCAGGCCTGTGACGACTCGCCGTACGACCGCCGGTGCCGACCAGGGGCCGGCCGCGACTGCCACGACCCGCCGCACCACCCGGAGCCGCCGTGCCGCGGCCACCGGGCGGGCCGACACCAGGGAGCCCCGACCAGCGGGCCAATCCTTCGTTCTGGACACCTCCGTCCTGCTCAGTGATCCGGCGGCGTTCCACCGCTTCGCCGAGCACGAGGTGGTGCTCCCCCTGGTGGTGATCTCCGAACTGGAGGGCAAGCGACATCACCCCGAGCTGGGCTGGTTCGCCCGGCAGTCGCTGCGCATGTTGGACGAGTTGCGGGTGCGCCATGGCCGGCTGGATCAGCCCGTACCCGCCAACGAGGACGGCGGCACGCTGCGGGTGGAGCTCAACCACACCGACGACGGGGTGCTGCCACCGGGGTTCCGCAACGAGTCCAACGATGCTCGGATCCTCTCCGTCGCGCTGAACCTCGCCGCCGAGGGGCGGGAGGTGACGCTGGTCAGCAAGGACATGCCGTTGCGGGTGAAGGCCGCCTCGGTCGGGCTGCGCGCCGACGAGTACCGGCACGGCCAGGCGAGCGATCCGACCTGGACCGGGATGGCCGAGCTGGAACTGGGCGAGGACGCGATCGCCCAGCTCTACGGCGGCGAGACCATCGACGCGGACGCGGCGGCCGGGCTGCCCTGCCACACCGGCCTGGTGTTGCACTCGACCCGGGGTTCGGCGCTCGGCCGGGTGCTCCCGGACAAGACCGTCCGGCTGGTGCGCGGCGACCGTGAGGCGTTCGGCGTGCACGGGCGCTCCGCCGAGCAGCGGATCGCCCTCGATCTGCTGCTCGACGAGTCGATCGGCATCGTCTCGCTCGGCGGCCGGGCCGGCACCGGAAAGTCGGCCCTCGCCCTCTGTGCCGGCCTGGAGGCGGTGATGGAGCGCCGCCGGCACAAGAAGGTGATCGTTTTCCGCCCGCTGTACGCCGTCGGCGGCCAGGAACTGGGCTACCTGCCCGGCTCGGAGTCGGAGAAGATGTCGCCCTGGGCGCAGGCGGTCTTCGACACGCTCGGTGCCGTGGTGCACGAGAACGTGATGGAGGAGGTCGTCTCGCGCGGGCTGCTCGAGGTGCTGCCGCTGACCCACATCCGCGGCCGGAGCCTGCACGACGCCTTCGTCATCGTCGACGAGGCCCAGTCGCTCGAGCGTGGGGTCCTGCTGACCGTGCTCTCCCGGATCGGTCAGGGCTCCCGGGTGGTGCTGACCCACGACGTCGCCCAGCGGGACAATCTCCGGGTCGGTCGGCACGACGGCGTGACCGCGGTGATCGAAGCGCTGAAGGGCCATCAGCTCTTCGCGCACGTCACGCTGAGCCGTTCGGAGCGGTCGCCGATCGCCGCGATGGTGACGGATCTGCTGGAGGACATCCCGTAACGATGCCCGCTTCAACCCTTTTCGGGGCGATTGCCTGAGTGACCCACATCACAATTGATCCCGAGCGTTTCCCATCAGCCTCACTGTGCGCGATTGTGTCCCACGGGCTCCCCACGCACCTTGCGTATCGCTGGTGATCGTTCACCCCGGAAGGGGACGGACGGCTCGCCGGCAGGCGGACCGGTGCGTCGACGGTGACCGGCTACCCCCGGTCACGGGTGCCCGCGGCGCGCTTCCGTCCAGGACGGGCTGTGGTCACGCCGCGTCCCTGACCCCGACGAAGGGATCACCTCGTGAGTCGGCCGTGGAGCCGGTTCGTTGCCCGCGGCGCTGCTGTAGCGCTGCTCTCCGTGGGCGTGGCCGGCGGTTTCTATCTCAGCGAGGATCGTGAGTCGCTGCGCACCGATGCCGGGGCGCAGGTGGCCGGTAGCGTCACCCAGATCGACGTCGACTACCGGCAGGAACAGCAGGTCTCCCGCCAGGTGCGGGCCGCGCGGCAGCAGGCCGCCGAGGTCAGGAAGCGGGCCCGGGCCGCCGCCGAGAGGGCCCGCAAGGCCGAGGAGGCGGCGCGCAAGAAGGCCGCCGAGGAGAAGGCGGCCAAGGAGGCCGCAGAGCGGGCCCTCAAGCCGTACGACGGCCCGGTTCCGGCCTCCTGCAAGGAGTACGGCGGCAACCGGAAGACCGGCTGCGCGCTGATGATCGACGCGGGTTTCAAGATCGACCAGTTCCCCTGCCTGGACCGGCTGTGGAACAAGGAGAGCGGCTGGAACCCGAAGGCCCACAACCGGTCCTCCGGTGCGTACGGCATTCCACAGGCGGTGCCGGGCAGCAAGATGGCCTCGGTCGGCGCCGACTGGGAGACCAACCCGGTGACCCAGATCAAGTGGGGGCTCGGCTACATCGAGGGCCGCTACAGCACCCCCTGCAACGCCTGGACGCACTCGCAGAACAAGGGATGGTACTGACCTGACCACGCCGACGGGCGGGGGCCAACCGGGTGACCGGCGGCCCCCGCCCGTCGGCTGTCACCCGCAACCGCGGCGGGCCGGGTCGGTTCGGCAATGTCCCGGACGGGCGGTGGGTCGGCTCGGCGGGGCGAAAAGTGGCGGCTGTCGTCGTTTGCTGATAGCTCTTGACGGGTGACCCTGCACCCGGGAAGCGGCGACCCGCATCAGTTCGGCACCGAGGCCTTCTACGCGTCCATCGGCCGGGCCTTCGTCGCCATGTGCGCGGTGGTGCCGGTGCTGTTCCTGATCGAGGGCCTCGACCAGTGGCTCGGTGCCGGGTTCGACGCCGCCGCCGGCATCATCCCGCAGCGCATCGACGGCCTGGACGGCGTCTTCTTCTCGCCGTTCCTGCACCACGGCTTCGACCACCTCTACAGCAACAGCATCCCGCTGATCCTGCTCGGCACCTTCGTGCTGGCTGCGGGTGCCCGGCGGTTCCTCTGGTCCACCCTGGTGATCGTGCTGGTCAGCGGCCTGGGTGTGTGGTTCACCGGGTCGCCCAGCACGATCGTCGTGGGCGCCAGCGGCGTGATCTTCGGCTACCTCGGCATCCTGCTGACCCGGGGCATCTTCGAGCGCAGTTGGTGGAACTTCGCCGTCTTCCTGCTGGTCGGTCTCCTCTACGGCGGTCAACTGGTCGGCGTCCTGCCGACTGACGAGCGGATCTCCTGGCAGGGGCACCTGTTCGGGTTGCTGGGCGGCATCGTGGCGGCGATCATTTTCCGCCGCCGGCGGCCCGACCTCGGCGGGCCCTACCGCTCCGAGTCGCCGATGACCATGCCCTGAACCCCCGCGTCGGACCGATCCTGCCCGGGTCACGGGCCCTACCGATCGCCCCGTCCCGCGACCCGGCCGCCGAGCGCGGCGATCGCCACGGCGACGAGGGTGAGCAGGGCCCCGAGAAGGGTGGTCCCGTCCGGGCGAGAGGCCGCCGTGGGAAGCAGCACGTCCAGCAGCACCGCGCCGACCACCTGGCCGGCGATGGTGGCCAGGCCGAGCAGGAGTACGCCGGTGAAGTGGACCACCGCCGCGGCCACCGCGATGAACGCCACACCGATCAACCCGCCGAGGTAGAGCCAGGGTTCGCTGGGCAGGCTCCCGGGCGGTCCACCGCGCAGGGCGAGGCTGACGCCGAACGCGACCAGCAGCACGACCGTGCCGACGGTGAAGTTGACCAGAGTGGCGGTCAGGGTGCTGCCCGAGACCATCCGGACCCGTCCGTTCACCGCCTGCTGCCAGGCCACCCCGACACCGGCCAACAGGGGTAGCACGGCCAGGCCGACAGTTGCCGGCTGGCCCAGCCGGTCGCCGACGGCCAGCAGCACCGCGGCCACGGTCAGCACCGCTCCGCCCAGCCGGGCGGCGGTCACCGGTTGCCGGCCGCCGACGCCGATGCCGGCGTGGTCGACGGCCAGACTGCTGCCCGACTGTCCGGCGACCACCGCCACGGTGAACACGGCCACACCCAGAGCGCCGACGGTGGCGCCCTGGGTGAACACCAGGAACGCCCCGCACGCGCCGCCGAGACACTGCCAGGGGCGCAGCGTGCCGCTGGTGAGCGCGTCGCGCAGGGCGCGCAGCCCGCGTCGCCCGCCGCGGGTGGCGGGCACCAGCACCGACAACACCAGCAGGCCCAGCCCGAACGAGACGACCGCCGCGGCGAGGCCATCGCCCAGCCGCGCGCCCAACTCCCCGTTGATCCGCGACTGGACGGCCACGGCGAACCCGCCGACCGTCGCCAGTCCCACCGCGCCGGCCCGGCGGCGCGCCGAGAACATCGGCGCGGCCACCGTCACAGCCGCACTCACACCATCACGTCTGCTCGGCCAGTGGTCGCCCGTCGAAGTCCACCGCCGAGTAGAGCGCCAGCTTCTCCAACCGGTGGTACGAGTCGATCACCCGAATCGTGCCGCTCTTGGAGCGCATCACGATCGACTGGGTGTACGCGCCACCGGACCGGTAACGCACCCCGCGCAGCAGATCGCCGGAGGTGATGCCGGTGGCCACGAAGAAACAGTTGTCGCCGGCGACCAGGTCGTCGGTGGTGAGCACCCGGTCCAGATCGTGCCCGGCGGCGATCGCCTTCTCCCGCTCGGCGTCGTCGCGCGGCCAGAGCTTGGCCTGCATCATCCCGCCCATGCACTTCAGGGCGCAGGCGGCGGTGATGCCCTCCGGCGTACCGCCGATGCCCATCAACACGTCGACGCCGCTCTCGCCGCGAGCGGCGGCGATGGCACCGGCGATGTCGCCGTCGGAGATGAAGCGGATGCCCGCGCCGGCTCGGCGGATCTGGTCGACCAGCTCGTTGTGCCGGGCCCGGTCGAGGACGCAGACCGTCACCTCGGACACGTCGGTGCCCTTGACCCGGGCGATCCGGCGCAGATTCTCGGCGACTCCGGCGTTGATGTCCACGACGTCCGCGTAGATCGGGCCGACGGCGAGCTTCTCCATGTAGAACACGGCGCTCGGGTCGAACATCGCACCCCGCTCGGCGACGGCCAGCACCGCCAGGGCGTTCGGCATCCCCTTGCTCATCAGCGTGGTGCCGTCGATCGGGTCGACCGCGACGTCCACCTCCGGACCGCTGCCGTCACCGACCTCCTCGCCGTTGAAGAGCATCGGCGCGTTGTCCTTCTCGCCCTCGCCGATCACCACCACGCCCCGCATGGGAATCGAGTTGATCAGCTTGCGCATGGCGTCGACGGCGGCGCCGTCGCCGCCCTCCTTGTCGCCCCGGCCGACCCACCGGCCGGCGGCCATGGCCGCCGCCTCGGTGACCCGGACCAGGTCGAGGGCGAGGTTACGGTCGAGATTCTGGGGGGTCCTGGTGGTCGTCATCGAAACGGCTCCTCCTCGCGGCGTTGCGGGGTCGACCGGGCCGGCGGGCCAGGGTACGGCCACTGCCGGCTGTGCTCCTGATCCTCACACGATGGCGGATGCAGGGGCGGAGCGGGGCGGTGATGGGCTGGATACCGCCGGTCGGGCGGCTGCGAGAATGGTGGGGTGGAACCCGCACAGCCCGCCGACCGGGCACCCGTAGACCCGCCGTCGACCAGCGACCAGCCGGCCGTCGACCGGGCGGGCGGACCGGACGTACCCGAGGAACGATCGCACTCGGCCGTGCCACCGCCGGCCCCGCCCGCCGCCCGATCCGAGCGGTCGCCGCGGGACATGGCCATCTCGTTGCTGGTGCTGATGGTGCCGATCGTCCTGCTGCTCGCCTTCTACCGGGGATTCCTCGGCGGAGACCAGCCGAACACGGTCGACCCGGCGTCGGCCTTCGAGCAGGCGCGGTCGGCCGGGGCGTTTCCGGTGAGCGAACCGACCGGGCTGGGCGAGGGGTGGCGGACCGTACGGGCCAGCTACCGACCGGCCGAGGACGGCGCGATCCTGCGCGTGGGATACGTCACACCGGAGGGGCGGGGGCTCCAGATGGTGCAGAGCAACGTACCGCCGGAGCGATTGCTGCCCACCGAGCTGACCGACGAGGGGCAGCCGCAGGGGCAGACCGACCTCGGTGCCAGCACCTGGCAGCGGTACACCGCCCGGGGCAACGAGCAGGCGCTGGTGCTCCTCCAGCCGGGCCGCACCGTGATCGTGATCGGTGACGCCCGGGACAACGAGTTGCGGGAGATGGCCAGGGCCGTGGACTGAGCGTCCCCGGATGTCGGGCCGATCCGCTACGCTCCCCGAGTTCGATGCCCGGCCGGCACATCGACCGGGCGGTTTTTCTGGTTGAAGAGAGACAATCTGTGAACATTCGACGCTGGAGCGTGGGCCTCATCGCCGCCACGCTGCTCGTTCCTGGCGTGGCCGCCTGCAACTCCGGCACCGCCGACTCGCCCAACGCGTCCTCCTCCGAGTCGGCCGCTCCCGCCGACCCGAAGGAGGCGTTGATCGCCTCCACCAAGGGCCTGGCCGAGGGTAACTTCACGTTCACCCTCGCGGCCGACTCGATGACCGGCACGGGCGTGTTCCACAAGCCCAGCAACAGCGCCCAGATGGCGATGAAGGTGAGCGCCGAGGGCTTCGCCATGGAATTCGAGCTCATCCAGATCCAGCCGGACACCTGGGTGAAGGTCGACCTGGGTGACCTGTTCGCCGGGATCCCGGGCATGGATGCGATCAAGGACAAGTACCAGCACCTCGACGCCACCAAGGCCGCCGGGAACAAGAACCTCGACCTGCTGAAGGACGGCACCGATCCGGCCGACGCGGCAGCAATGTTCAAGGGCGTCACCGACGTGCAGAAGACCGGCGAGGGCGCGTACAGCGGCAAGGTCGACCTCACCGCGGTGAAGGACTCGGTCGCCGCCGACGAGGACATGCTCAAGGGTCTGGGCGACCAGGCCAAGGAGATCCCGTTCACCGCGAAGCTGGACGCCGAGGGCCGGCTGACCGAACTGGTCCTCTCCATGCCTGCGGCGGGCGAGATCAAGGCGCAGGAAATCAAGGTCACCTACGGCGACTACGGCACCGCGACCGCCGCCGAGAAGCCGTCGGCGGACCAGGTCATCGACGCCAACGACCAGATCTACGACATGTTCAAGTAAACGATCGGTGGTACTCGAACGGGGGCGGGCTCGGCTCGCCCCCGTTTCGTGTCCGTGGCTCCGCGTCAGGGCGGCGAGCCTGGCGGTGATTGCGCGAGCCGCTGGCAGGGAACAGGGGGAGGTGAGCCTCCGGCGCGTGCCGCGTCGGGTTGACCCTGCTGGGAGATATCGATGAGCGTACGACGAATGAGCGCGGGCCTAATGGCCGCCGCGCTGCTCACGCCCGGAGCCGCCGCCTGCGCCGCCACCGGCGACGGTACAGCCGGGGCCACTGCCACACCGTCCGCCACCGCCACCGCTCCGGACGCCGACGCCGCTCCGGCCACCGACCTCAAGCAAGCGTTGCTGGATTCCACGCGGGAGATCAGCAACGGCAACTTCCGGTTCCGGATGTCCGGCGCCGGATCCACCGCCGAGGGGCAGGTGCACCAGCCGAGCCAGAGCGCTGAGCTGCGGGTACGCATCGGCGAACCGGGTGACGACCTGGCGATGACCCTCGACCTCGTCCACGCCCGGCCGGACAGCTGGGTCAAGCTGGACCTCAGCGGTGCGGCGGCGGACGGGGTGCCCGGGCGCGACAAGCTCAACCTCGGCAAGTACCAGCATCTCGACCAGAACCGCATCCGCGGCAACCGCAACATCGGCTTCGACTTCGACCGGGTCGACCCGGCCGGCAGCGAGCTGCTCACCCAGGCTGTCACCGAGGTACGGGTTACCGGCGACGGCGCGTACGCCGGCACCATCGACGTGTCGAAGGCCGCCGAGGCCGGATCGCTCGACCAGGATCTGATCACCGTGCTCGGCGCACAGGCGAACTCGGTGCCGTTCACCGCGACGACCGACGCGCAGGGGCGGCTCACCGAGTTGGTGCTTCAGCTGCCTGCCGCCGGTGAGACGGCGGCCCAGGAGATCCGGGTCACGTACCACGACTACGGCAACGCTACGGCCGCGCAGAAGCCCTCAGCCGACCAGGTCGTCGAGGCGCCGCCGGAGCTGTACAACCTGTTCGACTGAGCGGTCGGCCCCGGGCACGCGACCCGGCACGGGCCGTGGCTCGTGCCGGGCTCAGCCCGTTGCGCTCGTGTCCCAGGCCCAACCCGTCGCGCTCGTGTCGGGCTCAGCCCGTCGTGCTCGTGTCTGGGCTCAGTCCGTTGCTTCCTGGCGGGCGGCGTCGAGGCGGGCCCGGGCACCGTCGAGCCAGCGTTGGCAGATCGCCGCCAGCGTCTCCCCGCGCTCCCAGAGCGTCAGCGACTCCTCCAGCGACGTGCCGCCGGTCTCCAGCCGCTCCACCACCGACGCGAGCTCGGCCCGGGCTTGTTCATAGCTGAGCCGCTCGTCCGGCCCGCCGCTCTCTCCATCACTCATCACCCCCATCTCAACACACCCGCCGCCCCACCCTGCCCGCCCCACACCCGCGATCTTGCACTTCTGGTCGCCGATTCGCGCTCTCTGTCCACATTCGTCCCGACAAAAAGTGCAAGATCGCGGTCTCTTCGAGCGCCTCGTGTGCGTGAAGACCGGCAGCGGCGCGCAACGCCCGCGCCCGCGCACTTATGATCACGCTCGTTCCAGGATCGAGTGGCCTCGAATGGCGTTGGATACCACCCGATCGTTGAACGAGCACGATCATGCCGGTCGGCCCGCATCCGGGTTGGCCAATCGGTGTCGGGGCCAGCCCCGCATGCCCCAACCCCGCTGGGGCGTGCCGTGGCGACAGGCGGGTGGGGGTCAGGTGTTGACGGTGGCGGAGAGTTCGCCTTGGGCCAGGCGCAGCCGTAGCGGGTCGCCGGGGGTGACCTCGGTTGCAGCGCGGACGACGTGGCCGTCAGGGCGTTGCACGATGGCGTAGCCGCGGTCGAGGGTGGCGGCCGGTGACAGCGCGCGGAGCCGGGCGAGGGTGTGTCGCAGCTCGTCGTCGGCGGCGCCGAGCCGGTGAGTCAGGCAGCGCTCGGCGCGCTGGCGCAGGGCGGCCAGGTCGCCGGCTCGCTGCTCGATCATCAGCTGCGGACGGGCCAGCACCGGCCGCGAGCGCAGCGCGTCGATCCGGTGTGTCTCGCGGTCGACCAGGTTGTGCACGGCCCGGTGCAGCCGGTGCCGGGCCTGGTTGATGAGGCGCAGTTCCTCGGCCAGGTCGGGTACCACCCGCTTGGCGGCGTCGGTGGGCGTCGACGCGCGTACGTCGGCCACGTAGTCGACCAGCGGTGCGTCCGTCTCGTGGCCGATCGCGCTGACCACCGGCGTGCGGCAGGCGTACACGGCCCGGCACAGTGCCTCGTCGGAGAAGGGAAGCAGGTCCTCGATGCCGCCCCCGCCCCGGGCCAGGATGATCACGTCGATGCTCGGGTCGGCGTCGAGCACCTTGAGCGCGTCCACGATCTGTGGCACGGCACCCGGGCCCTGGACGGCCACGTTCACGGTCCGGAACTCCACCGCCGGCCAGCGGCGGCGAGCGTTGGTCAACACGTCCCGTTCGGCGGCGCTGGCCCGGCCGGTGATCAGCCCGATCCGCTGTGGCAGGAACGGTGGCCGGCGCTTGCGGGCCCGGTCGAAGAGTCCCTCGGCGGCGAGCAGCTTCTTGAGTTTTTCCAGCCGGGCCAGCAGTTCCCCGAGGCCGACCTGGCGGATCTCGTCGGCGCGCAGGCTGAGCGTGCCCCGGGCCGCGTAGAACTCGGGCTTGGCGTGCAGCACGACGCGGGCGCCCTCGCGCAGTTCGGGGGCGCCGGCATCGAGCACGTCCCGGTTGGTGGTGACGGTGAGGCTCAGCTCGGCCGACGGGTCGCGCAGGGTCAGGAAGACGGTGCTCGCTCCGGGCCGGCGGCTGATCTGCGCCACCTGCCCGTCGACCCAGACCCAGCCCAGCCGTGCCACCCAGGCGCCGATCTTCTGGCTGACCACGCGCACCGGCCAGGGCTCCTCCGAGGTGCTCGGCGCCGTCCCCGCCCCTGACCCACCCGCATTCATCCCTCCACCCTAAGCCCCACCCCGCCCTCGTCCTGCCCACAGCTCCTTCCGTTGATCATGAGGTTGACGGCACTGTGGAGATCAACCACTGCCGTCAACCTCATGATCAACGGGGAGACCTGGGGGTTCGCGGTGGGCCCGCGTAGGATGAGGGGGTGACGACTTCCGGTACCGGCAAGCGCGTGCTCCTGGCCAAGCCCCGCGGTTACTGCGCGGGCGTCGACCGGGCGGTGCAGACCGTCGAGGAGGCCCTCAAGCTCTACGGCGTACCCATCTACGTCCGCAAGCAGATCGTGCACAACAAGCACGTGGTGCAGACGCTGGAGGCCAAGGGTGCGATCTTCGTGGAGGAGAACGAGGAGGTGCCCGAGGGCGCCACGGTGATCTTCTCCGCGCACGGTGTGGCACCCGAGGTCCACGAGCAGGCGAAGCAGCGGTCGCTGAAGGCGATCGACGCGACCTGCCCCCTGGTGACGAAGGTGCACCAGGAGGCGAAGCGGTTCGCCGCCGAGGACTACGACATTCTGCTCATCGGTCACGAGGGTCACGAGGAGGTCATCGGCACCTCGGGCGAGGCACCGGAGCACATTCAGCTGGTGGACGGCCCGGAAGACGTCGACCGGATCACCGTGCGGGACCCGAACAAGGTCGTCTGGTTGTCGCAGACCACGCTGTCGGTGGACGAGACGATGGAGACGGTGGCCCGGCTCAAGAAGCGGCTGCCGATGCTCGAGTCGCCGCCGAGTGACGACATCTGCTACGCCACCAGCAACCGGCAGTACGTGGTCAAGGAGATCGCGGCGGAGTGCGACGTGGTGATCGTCGTCGGCTCGCGCAACTCGTCCAACTCCGTACGGCTGGTGGAGGTGGCCCTGGACGCCGGGGCCCGCGCCGGGCACCTGGTCGACTTCGCCGACGAGATCGACGATGCCTGGCTGGCCGAGGCGCGGACGGTGGGGCTCACCTCGGGTGCGAGCGTGCCGGAGGATCTGGTCCAGGAGGTGCTGACGCATCTCGCCCAGCGCGGTTTCACCGACGTGGAGGAAGTGGTGACCGCCAACGAGCGGCTCACCTTCTCGCTGCCGCAGGAGCTCAGGCGCGACATGAAGGCCGCCGAGGCGGCCCGCGCCTGATCAGCCTCGCCGAATGGGAACGATTGACCGGCCCAACACGTCAGAGCAGGCATGAGGACCCTTCGGATCGCCGCCGCTGCGCTGCTCGTCTGCACAGCGCTCGTCGCCTGCGCCGGTCAGGACGCCGGGAACGACTTCGCCACCCCGACGGGAGCACCCGTGACCGAGCTGCCCACCCCGGATCCGACCGGCCCCGTCGTGTCGCCCACCGACCCGGTTGACCCGACCGCGCCGCTCAGCCGGCCCGGGAAGCGTCCGGGTGGCCCACCGATGCCGACGGCGACCAGCGAGCTGACCCTGACCGGCCGGATCGAGGCCGGTGTCGAGCCCGGCTGCCTGCTGCTCGACGGGTACCTGCTGCTCGGCGGCCCCCGCGAGGTGCTGACCGCCGGCGCTACGGTGACGGTGACCGGCCGACCCGCGCCGGGCATGCTCACCACCTGCCAGCAGGGCACTCCGTTCCAGGTGGAATCCGCCAAGCGCGCCTGACCGGCTGACCCCGCTGGACTGCGGGAGGGCCAGGGCTACCTCGACGGACAAAAAGGGAGCCCGCCCCCGGAGATCCGGGGACGGGCTCCCTGTGTGCGGTGCAGGTGGTGTCAGTTCACCGCGCCGATGGAGACGGTGCCACGACCGACGACCGCGCCCTCGGTGGTCACCACGGCCAGCTCACCTGCGAGCTTCCGGCCCGCGACCGGGGCGGACTGGGCGGTCACCGTACCCGAGATGGCGCCGGTGGCCCCGTGCACCAGGGTGGCGGTGCCGCTCGACGCCGTGAGCGTGCCAAGCGCCGGGGACGAGTACGAGTCCTGGTAGTCGTACTCGGTGCTGCCGCCGGCACCGTCCACCGAGTACGCGTCCACGAGAATCCGGTACGTGCCTGCTACCGGGTTGTTGAGGGTTACCGACTCTTCCGAGCCGCCGCTGGCGGACCAGGCGATCGGATCGGACAGCCCGGCCCGGTAGATGAACAGGTCCAGGTCGGAGCTGGCGTTCGACGGGTTGCCGATGCGAGCGGTGAAGCTGCTCGCCCCCGCCGGCACCTCGACGACGTACTCCTGCTGGGCCAGCTCGACGATGGTCGGCCGCTCGGCGTGCACGCTGGACAGCGGGCCGCCGCGCCCGGTCACCGAGACCGGACCGAAGGTGTTCTTCAGCGACCAGGTCACCGGGCTCGGGGAGCCGGCGGTGACCGTCGGCAGCTCGACCACGGCCGGGTCGACCGCGACGCCCTGGACCCGCGCCTGAAGCTGGAACGGGTTGTTCAGCGCCGGCGAGGTCCGCCGCGACTCCACCTCGATCTCCCAGACACCCGGCATCGGGTTGGCGTAGTCGCGCTCGAACGAGTCGCAGACGACCGTGCTGGCGAAGTTGGTGAAGCAGGCCAGGCTGGAGGTGCTCTCCACCGGAACGCCCCACGGG
The DNA here is from genome assembly GCF_014646235.1 of Micromonospora sonchi. Lineage (GTDB taxonomy): Bacteria > Actinomycetota > Actinomycetes > Mycobacteriales > Micromonosporaceae > Micromonospora > Micromonospora sonchi. The sequence continues at coordinate 23,203 of NZ_BMNB01000001.1, forward strand.
TTGATCGCGATGAAGCGGGTCTGCGACCCGGTGGCGATGCCGGAGAGGTTCACCTGGAGCGCACCGGCGCCCGGCGGGACCGTCACGAAGTACGACGTGGTGCTGTTCCGGTCCACCGAGCCGCGCTCGGAGTACGCGAAGCTGGGCTTGCTGACGTCGTTCGAGGCCACCACCACGGCGGAGACCTCGAAGTCGATCGTGTTGGTGGCCGGGTCGTCGACGGTCACGATGGTGCTGTGCGCGCCCGCCGTCTTCGGCTTGGCGGTGACCGTGACGGTGACGGCCTTGTTCAGCGGCAGCGTGACGTTCTTCGGCGCCGAGAAGGTGCCGTTGTTGCCGCGCAGGCCGATGTTGTGCTTGATGTTGCCGGCCGGGCCGCTGGTCCGGGTCAGCGTGACCTGGTACGACTTCGACTGGTTGACCTTGTGGCCGCCGTCGGCGGAACCGCAGCGGTTGTAGACACCGGTGCCACGGTGCGGGGTGGCCAGCTGGTCGGAGAGCACCGTGCAGACCGGGGCGTCCGAGGTGTAATCGTTGGGCTCCACGCTCTTGCGCAGCAGCTTCCAGGCGGCCGGCACGTCGAACATTCCGTAGCCCTGGGCGTACGTCGGGGTGTCGGCGATCGGCTTGGCCGAGCTGTAGATGGCCCGACGCAGCGCGGCCGGGGTGATTCCCTGGTCGGTCGCCCGGCCGGCGGAGAGCAGCAGCGCGGCGCCGCCGGTGGCCTGCGGGGAGGCCATTGAGGTGCCGTTGAACATGCTGTAGCCCGGCGGCAGCGGGTAGCCGGCCTCGGCGACCGGGCTGCCGGCCTGCCAGACCGGGGTGGTGGAGATCGCCGAACCCGGTGCGGCGATGTTCGGCTTGGCGCCGCCGTCCTCACGCGGGCCGCGCGAGGAGAAGTTGAACAAGGCGTTCTTCTTCTTGACCGCCGAGCCGTAGTTGGCCAGCCAGGTGTCCTTGCTGACGCTCGCCGCCACGCTGACCACGTTGCTCGAGGCGGACGGGTCGCCGATGGTGTTCACGCCCGGGCCGGAGTTGCCGGCCGAGATGAACATCTGCACCCCGTACGTGGTGATCAGGTTGTTGTAGAGGGTGGCGCGGGCGTTGTTGCCGTCGTTGAGCGCCGGCAGGCCACCGATCGACATGTTGATGACGTCGACCCCACGGTTGATCACCAGGTCGGCCATGCCGGTGGTGAGCGCGGCGTACGTGCAGCCACCACCCCACGAGCAGGCCCGGGAGGAAACCAACTTGGCGCCGGGGGCGACACCGTTGAACGCGCTGTTGCCCAGCATGCTGTTGGCGGCGGTGATGCCGGCGACGTGCGTGCCGTGCGCGCTCTCGATGATGCCGATGTTGACGTAGTCGACCAGACCCGGGCCGCGGAGCGGCGTGGTGTCGACGTTCTTGCGGTACTCGACCACGAACGACATCCGCTCCGCCACCGGCGTCGCCGGGTTGTCGGTGCCGAGGTAGCCGACGTCGAACTTCTCCTTGTACGGCCGCATCACGGCCTCGTCGGTGAAGTCACCGTCCTGGTCGGTGTCGACCCAGATGTTGTTGGTCGCCGGGTCGAAGAGGATGCCCCACCGGTCGGTCTTGTCACCGTCGCGGTTGACGTCACCGGCCGGCTCGCTCCGCTCGGTGATCGACTCGCTGAACAGGTTGAACCGGTAGGTGCCCGCCGGGGCGGTCCAGGTGCGACCCGCCTCGGTGAAGGAAGGGCCCGTCACCTGGGTGATCATCGGGCGCCAGGTGGCGTCCTCGAACGGATCGGTGGCGGTGACCCAGTCGACGATCTTCCGCTCGCCGGTGGTGGTCTTCTGCAGCGCGGGGTGCTCCAGGTCCACACCGGAGTCCATGATGCCGATGGTGACGCCGCGGCCGTCCCACTTGGGGTTCTGCTTGACGAACTTGACCGCAGCGATCTCGCCGGTCGGCATGTACGGGTTGTCGGCGGGCGTCTTGGCGCCCGGGCCGCTGAGGGTGCTGGCCTGCTTCTCGGCCTTCTTGCCGCCGGCGACGACCTCCGGCTTCGGGTCGGGTAGCTGGATCTTCTCGTCCAGGTCGACCGCGGCGACGCCGGGCAGGGTGGCGGCCTTCAGCGCCTTGCTGGTCGGCACCTTGGCCAGCACGTAGCCGATGGTGTCGTAGCGTTCGCTGACCGCGGCGCCGAGGTCCTTGAGGTCGCCCTCGACCTCCTTCGCCTTGCCCTTCTCGGTGGCGACGATCATCGTGACGGTGGGAGCGTTCTTCGCCTCCGCCTCGGCGAGCAGCTTGGCGTCGTGCTGACCGAGCGCCTCGGCGGGGGTGACCTGCGCGGGGTCGGAGCCGGCGGGAGCGGCGCTTGCGGTGGCGGCACCGCCCGCCACGGTCACGGCGCTGGCCGCCATGACCGAGGCGAAGAGCGCGGCGGAGGTACGCCGGCTCAGGTTTCGGGGTTTACTCACGTTCTCTTTCCTCCAGAGAACTCAGGCACCCTCCAGATGCAGGGCACGCGTCAGCGAAATCCTTCGGGTGCCGACCGCCGATGTCACTACCGACCGGTACGTTGTGACCATCTCGTGATATGCGTGATGCGTACTGTCACATATCCGCCGGTCAGAGCGCCGTTTCGGTTGACCGCATTCGATCGTCCGGTGTGGAATCATCGACCAGTTCGGGAGCCTGCGGCTGTCGGGGGGCCAGCTCCACCTGCCCCGGCGTGGGCAGCTCCCGGTCGGACACTCCCAGCTCGGCCAGCTTGCGCGCGCTGACCAGCACCCGCGCCTCCAGCGACCCGACCGCCCGGTTGTACGCGGTCACCGCCGCGCCGAGCGAGGAGCCGAGCTTGCCGACGTGCTCGCCGAGCGTCGACAGTCGGGCGTACAACTCCCGGGCCAGCGTGTGCACGGCGACCGCGTTACGGGCCAGCTGTTCCTGCCGCCAGGACCAGGCCACCGTACGCAGCATCGCGACCAGGGTGGCCGGGGTGGCCAGCACCACGTTGCGGGCGAAGGCGTGCTCCAGCAACGTCGGGTCGCGCTGCAACGCCACGTCCAGGAACGGATCGGCCGGCACGAAGAGCACCACGAACTCCGGGGTGGACTCGAACGCCGCCCAGTACGACTTGGCGGCCAGCGCGTCCACATGGGCCCGCAGGTGCTTCGCGTGCGCGTCGAGGTGGGTGTTTCGGCCGCGCTCGTCGCGCGCCTCCATCGCGGTGAGGTACGCGTCGAACGGCGCCTTCGCGTCCACCACCACTGTCCGCCCGCCGTGCAGGCGGACCACCAGGTCGGGGCGTACGGTCTGGTGGTCGGTGGCGGCGGTGACCTGCTCGGAGAAGTCGCAGTGCTCCAGCATGCCGGCGGCCTCGACGATCCGGCGCAGCTGGTGCTCACCCCACCGGCCGCGTACCTGCGGTGCGCGCAGCGCCGCCACCAACTGCTTGGTCTCGGTACGCAGCTCGCCGGAGACGGCGCTCATCGAGCGCACCTGCTCACGCAGCTCGGCGTACGCGTCGACCCGGTCGCGCTCCAGTTCGGCCACCCGCTGCTCGTAGCGGCGCAGCGTGTCGTGCAGCGGGGCCACCGCCCGGGCGACCGCCTCCTGCGACTGGGCCGTCGCCTCGTAGGTGAGCGCCCGCATCGACTGCTCCAGCCGGCCCTCGCCGTCACGGGTGGCGCGCAGGGTGGCGTCCAGCCGGGCGATCTCGGTCGCCGCGCGGGCTCGGCCGGCGAACCAGCCCACCGCGCCACCGGCACCGAGGCAGACGACGACAACTGCCAGTGTCGTGAACTCCACGCCACGAGCTTGCCAAACACCACCGAGTGACGCCGCGACAGGCCGTACGCGTTGAGTGGTCCAGATCTGGAAGCCGGACGGGTGGACTCGGTTGAGCTGGACCTGCGGTGATTGAGCTGGCTGAGCCTCGCCGTCATCGCGCTCCTGCTCGGCTACGGCGCGTTGCCTTCGATCTTGTGACACTGTCGATGGGCTGAGCAGGTGGGTCCGTGGCATCGGGTCGGTACGTTTGAAATGTGGAACTTTTGCTGGTCGTACTCCTGATGGTGATGCTCGTCGCCGGGCTGGTCTGGTGGCAGCGGCAGCGTGCGGCGCGTGAGCTCGCCGACGTGCAGGCCGACGCGCGACGCTGGTACGAGCGCCTCGGCGGACAGGTGATGAACCTCAGCGGCGAGGAACCGGCGGTACGCCAGGCGCTGGCCGACGCCGCGGAGCGCTACCACGCCGCCGGTTCGCAGCTGGAGCAGGCGCGCAGCGTCACGCAATACCGGCTGGCCCGGGAGACCGCGATCGAGGGCCTCACCTACATCCGGGCCGCCCGGGTGGCGCTCGGCATCGATCCGGGGCCCGACCTGCCGCCGCTGGCCGCAGCGAGCGGTGCTGGGCAGCTGACCGTGCCGCGCCAGGTCGATGTGCAGGGCCAGACGCTCAAGGCGGGTCCGCAGCCGGGCCGGGACACGCCGTACTACTACCCCGGCGGGCGGATGCAGGGCCGGCCGGTGCCGGCGGGCTGGTACTCGACACCTTGGTGGAAGACCGCACTGGGTGCCGGTGCCGGCGTCATCGGCGGCATGCTGATCGCCGACGCGCTCTTCTCGCCGTCGTTCGGCGACCCCGGCTATGGTGCCGAGGCCGCCGGCATGGACGCCACCGGCGCCGACTTCGGCGGCGGTGACTTCGGCGACCCCGGTGCCGGCGACTTCGGCGGTGGTGATTTCGGCGGTGGTGATTTCGGCGGCGGCGATTTCGGCGGCGGCTTCGACATCTGACGCCCAGTCCGAGCGGCAGGTGTTAAGAAGGGGCCCCTCCTATGCACGAGGCGTTAATAAGGGGCCCCTCCTTACACGTCAGCCGGTGTTGCGCATGCCGGCGGCGATGCCGTTGACGGTGGTGAGCAGCGCGCGCTCCAGGGCGGTGCCGTCGCCGGGGGCGCGGCGGCCGCCGGGCGCGGTGGACACTGCCCGGCCAGCGGCGCCGGAGTCGCGGTACTGCCCCAGCAGCGCCACCTGGAGGTGGTGCAGCGGCTCCAGGTAGGTGTCGCGAACGGCGAGGGTGCGTTGCAGCACGGGGGAGTTCTCCAGCAGCGCCGGCGAGTCGGTGACCGCCAGCACCTCCCGCTTGGTCAGTTCGTACTCCTCCTCGATCTTGGCGAAGATCGGGTGCAGCTTCTTCGGGACCAGGGTCTCCACGTAGCGGCGGGCGATGCCGAGGTCGGTCTTGGTCAGCATCATCTCGACGTTCGACAGGAACGTGCGGAAGAAGTGCCAGTTGCGGTTCATCTCGGCCAGCACGTCGGCCAGGCCCGCCTCGCGGGCGGCGGCTAGGCCGGAGCCGACCCCGAACCAGCCGGGCACGATCTGCCGGGTCTGGGTCCAGCCGAACACCCACGGGATGGCGCGCAGGCCGGCCAGCCCGGCACCCGTGTTCGGCCGCTTCGCCGGCCGGGAGCCGATGTTCAGCGCACCGAGCAGCTCGGTCGGCGTGGACGCCCAGAAGTACGCCGGCAGGTCCGGATCCTCCACCAGCGACCGGTACGACCGGAACGCGGACTCGGACACCACGTCCATCGTCGCGTCCCAGCGTTCCAGCATCTCGGCCGGCTGCCGGGGCGCGGTGTGCAGCAGCGTCGCCTGGAGCACGGCGGCCACGGTCAGCTCCAGGTTCTCCCGGGCCAGCGCGGGCAGCGTGTACTTGTCGGAGATGACCTCACCCTGCTCGGTCACCTTGATCGCGCCGTCCAGCGTGCCGTAGGGCTGGGCCAGGATCGCGTCGTGCGTCGGCCCGCCGCCGCGCCCCACCGTGCCGCCCCGGCCGTGGAACAGCCGCAGGTGCACCCCGTGTCGGGCGGCCACGTCCCGCAGCGCCCGCTGGGCCCGGTGGATGGACCACTGGCTGGTGGTGATGCCGGCCTCCTTGTTGGAGTCGGAGTAGCCGAGCATCACCTCCTGCACGTCGCCCCGGGCGGCCACCAGCGCGCGGTACGCGGGCAGGGAGAGCAACTCGTCGAGCAGTTCACCGCCGGAGTTCAGCTCGGCCGGCGTCTCCAGCAGCGGCACGAAACCGATCCGGGCTCGACCGCTGTGCGCGTCGACCAGCCCGGCCTCCCGGGCCAGCACCACTGCGGCCAGCACGTCGTCCACCCCGAGCGTCATCGAGATGATGTACGACTCGATGACCTCGGCACCGAACCGGTCCTGCGCCTCGCGGATGGTGCCGAACACGTCGAACGTCTTGCGGGCGTTCTCGGTCAACGGGGTGTCCACCGTGGACAGCGGTCGACGGCCGGTCAGCTCGTCGGCGAGCAGCTTGGTGCGCTCCAGCCGGGTCAGCGCCGGGTAGTCGGAGACCTCACCGACCGCCGCGTACAGCTGGCCCAGCACCTCGTGGTGCTTCTCGGCGTGCTCGCGGACGTCCATTGTCGCCAGGTGCAGGCCGAACGCGGAGACGGTACGGATGGTCGAGGCGAGCCGGCCGACCGCGGTGAGCTGACCGGAGTTGCGGGCCAGCGAGGCGCGCAGCAGTTCCAGGTCGGCGATCAGCTCGGCCGAGCCCCGGTAGTCGCGCCCCGGCACGTGCGGGGTGCCCTGGCGCAGCCGGGCGCGGGTGTTGGCCAGCTTGGCGCGTACGCAGCGGGCCTTCAGGCGGTACGGCTCCTCGGCGTTGACCCGGCGGAACCGGGGCGCCACCTCGGGCAGCGCGTCCAGGTCGGTGGCGAGGCTGGCGGAGAGGTCCAGCGACACCCCGCGCAACCGGCGGGAGACCGACACCTCGTTGATCAGCTCCTCCATCGCCGCCTCGGTGGCGGACAGCCCGTGCTCGTGCTGGATGACCAGCACCTCGCGGGTGACCGTCGGGGTGACGAACGGGTTGCCGTCCCGGTCGCCGCCGATCCAGGTGCCGAAGGTCAGCGGCCGGGCCGTCGGCGAGGTCTCCACGCCGAGGGTGCGCAGCGTCTCGGCCAGGTCGTCGAGCACCTGCGGGGCGGCCTCGGCGTAGAGATCGCGCAAATAGTAGATGGCGTTGCGGGCCTCGTCGGTCGGGTCCGGCCGGTCCAGCCGCAGCTCGTCGGTCTGCCACATCAGGTCGAGCAGTTCGGCCAGCCGTCGGTTCGCCGGGCCCTCGTCGCTGGCGCCGTAGAGGATCGCGTTGGCCGTCTCGGCGTCCAACTCGTCGGCGATCGCGCGCAGCTTGGACAGGATCGAGCGGCGGGCCGCCTCGGTCGGGTGGGCGGTGAAGACCGGGCGTACCGCCAACCGGCGGGCCACCGCGGCGATCTCCTCCGCCGGCACCCCGCGCTCGGAGATCATCTTGGCCGCCTGGTCCAGCCAGCCACCGTGCACCGCGCGGCGGCGGCGCAGGTCGCGGGCCCGGTGCACCTGCTCGGTGATGTTGGCCAGGTGGAAGTAGGTGGAGAAGGCGCGGGCCAGCTTGGTGCCGGTGGTCACGTCCAGCCCACCCAGCCGGCGGGCGGCGGCCGGCGCGTCGGTACGGACCTGGGCGCGGATCTCCTCGACGAGGTCGAGCAGAGGGCGCCCTTCCTGGCGGGCCAGCGTCTGGCCGAGCAGGGTGCCGAGGCGGCGGATGTCGGCGCGAAGGGCGGCGTCCGGGCCGTCGTGATCGTGCTGGTCGGTCACCATGCGCTCCTCACGTGAGTACGAAGGACAGCGCTGTCCGACTGCCCTGATCGTATCCACGCCCGACCGGATGTAAGGAGGGGCCCCTTGTTATCGCCTTTTGTATAGGAGGGGTCCCCTCTTAACATCCCGGCCACCGGGTGCCCGCCGTCGATGAGGTGTCAGCGCTGGTGGGACGGGCGGTGGCGCGCCGGGTGGGCGGTGGCGCGCCGACCGCGTACCCGCGTCGCGGTGATCAATCCCACGATGCCGGCACCATGCCGATCACCAATCGGGTGCCGACCGTGCTGGCCGGCGTCGCTGACCGCGGTCGCCGGCCCGCGTGGCCTTTCGGCCCTTCTGCCGCCCAAAAGCGCTGGTGGCGGTCGATAGCGTTGCGGCATGACATCGTTGATCTATCCCCCGAAGCCGCGACCCGGCGACCGGGTCGCGGTCGTCTCACCCTCCGCCGGCCTGCCGGGTCTCTTCCCGCACGTGTACGAGCTGGGGCTGCGCCGGCTGCGCGAAGAGTACGGCCTGGAGCCGGTGGAGTATCCGACCACTCGGATCATGGGTGCCGACCCACGCGACCGGGCCCGGGACCTCAACGACGCCTTCGCCGATCCGACAATCACCGCCGTCCTGGCCACCGTCGGCGGGGACGACCTGATCACGGTCACACCCCACCTGGACGACGAGGTGCTACGGGCCAATCCGAAGCCCTACTTCGGCTACTCGGACAACACCAACGTGCTCAATCACCTGCACCGGCTGGGCATCGTGAGCTACCACGGCGGGTCGGTGCTGGTGCACCTCGGCCGGCCCGGCGCGTTGCACCCGCTGACCGCAGACTCGCTGCGCGCCGCCCTGTTCACCGCCGACTGGTACGACCTGACTTCCGCGCCGGAGTGGGGCGACGAGCCGAACGACTGGAACGACCCCGGGTGCCTGGCGGAAGAACCGGCGATGTTTCCCGGTGCGGGCTGGCAGTGGCAGGGCCCGGCAACGGTGGTCGAGGGCCCTGCCTGGGGCGGCAACCTGGAAGTCCTGCACTGGCTGCTCGCCGCCGACCGGGTCGCCCCGGTGGCGTCGTTGGCCGGCTCGGTCTTCCTGATGGAGACCTCGGAGGAGTTGCCGCCGGCCGTCGAGGTCTACCGGATGCTGCGTAACCTCGGCGAGCGCGGCCTGCTCGCCACCTTCCCCGCCGCGCTGGTCGGTCGCGCCAAGGCCTGGGAGTTCGGCCGCCGACTCACCCCGGACGAGAAGCGGGCGTACGCCCGGGAGCAGCGCGCCGCCGTCACCCGAGCCTTCGCCGAGTACGCACCCGACACGGTGCTGGTCTTCGACGTCGACCTGGGCCACACCGACCCGCAACTGATTATCCCGTACGGCGGCGAGGTCCGCATCGACGCGGCCGAACGCCGCATCTCGGTGCGCTACTGACGTTGATCATCAACTGCCGCCGGATGCTCGACCTCCGCCACATGCTTGCCGCGTGTCGGTTTGCTCTGGCGCACGCTATCGCCTTGACCAGGTGGCGCTAGTCGGCGTGCTGGTGCGGGCGGTTCTGCTTGATCCATGCCTCGACCGCGTCTCGGTCCCAGATCCGCATCCGGCCGTTGCCGACCACGTCGATCGGCTCGGGAAAGCCCGGCCTGCGAACGATCTCCGTGGCGCGCGTGCGTGACACGCCGCCGAGCATCTCGGCTACGTCGGCCAGCGCGGCAAGTCTCACGCCGCGACCGTAGGCAGACCACGGGTTGCCACTTAGCCACTTGCCTACTTGACGGTGCCGAAGTGGCAAGTAAAACTGATGTGGTCACGATGGTCGCAAAGGTGACCGCCGCCCTCGGTGCGTGTTTGGACGCGTCGAGGGCATGACCCTGTGACGTAGGACGGCCCGGGGCGGAGGTGGCGCTCCGTTCTCCCGGGCCTTGACCGGGAAGGAGCCCCGGCCCATGCGCAACCTATCGAACGCTGCCCACCCGCCGTGGTGCCTGCGCGGCTCGGACTGTGCCGGGCGCAACGACCTGCATTTGTCCCGTCTCATCGGTACGGCCGTGCGAGGCGATGAGGTGATCCAGGTCAGGATCGGCCTGTGGCGGATGGACGTCGGCCCGACTCCGCCGTCCGGCCTGTTGCTCGAGCTGTCCGCCGGCGCGGACGCCGAACGCTGGCCGATCGACCTGGCCCAGTCTCGTTCGCTGGCCCACCTGTCCCAGCGGCTGGTACGCCGGCTCGGTCCAGGCTCGACCCGAGCCGCTTGACGGCCCACCGAGACCAAGATCGACTCCACTTGCGCGATGTTGCGGTGTCCGCTGCCGGTGGATACCGCAACATCGCGTATCTGGAGTTGACCTTGAACGTGGCCCGGACGGGGCCCGCGCGACGGTCAGACGAGGGGGCAACGGCCGGCGCTGAAGTGGGCGACGGCCGCCAGGATCTCTGCCTCGGACTTGTCGGCGAAGTTGAGTGTGGCGACGAGCCCGGAACCGTAGAAGGCGCTCAAACCCGCGCTGTCCAGCGCCGTGTACGCGCCGAGGTTCTGCAGGGCGCGCGTGTCGCGCGGCTTGACGACCAGCATCTTCTCCAGGCTCCACCGGCGGCGCGAAATCTGTGCGATGCCCTCCCAGGGCAGCCAGATCGCCTGGCCCCGGGTCGGCCGGGTACGGATCCAGAGCCCGGCCGGGCCCAGCGCCAGCACCGGACCGCCGGAGCCGATCAGCCACAGCTGGATGCCCAGCGGCAGGCAGATCACGGCCAGCAGGCAACCGAGCAAGCCCAGGAAGCCGAGGAGCGCTCCGCTCCCGCTATCGGCCGAACCCATGACGCCGGCCCCGATGCAGCAGGCGATCGGCACGATGAGCAGCAGCGCGACGCCCAAGAAGGTCAGGCCACGCTTGGTGATGTTGGGGCGTACGACGAAGGGTTGGTCCTCGGGGATGCGCCGGACGAGGGGCGCCGACGGCGGGTGGCCCCCCGACGGCGGGTGACCTCCCGGCGGGGGGAAGCTTCCCGGTGGGTAGGGGCCGGCCGACCCGCGGGGGTTTCCCGGCGGTTGGTCGCCGTAGGGAGAGTGCGGCGGGAATCCGGGTGGCGGAGTGGTCACCTGTCTCGCTCTCAGTCGACGGTGGCGTACGCGCGGACGGGGAAGGTGGCCATGCCGGCCACCCGGGGCGGGGCGGCGGTGAAGCGGAAACCGTCGGGCGGCAACGCGGCCAGCCCGGTGAGGTGTTCCACGATCGGGATGCCGGCGGCCAGCAGGGCGCTGTGCGCGGGTCGCTCGCCCCCGGCCGCTGGGCTCATGTCGTCGATGTTGATCGAGTCGATGCCGACCAGGGCGGCACCCGCGTCCACGAGAGCCTCTGCGCCGTCACCGGTCAGGTAGGGCGCCTCCGGCGCGCCGTACCGCTCGGTGCCGAAGTGGATGTCCCAGCCGGTGTGCAGCAACACCGCCCGCCCGGCGACGTCGTACGGGGCCAGCAGCAGACGGTCCACGGCGCGGGTCCCGGCGGGCAGCCGCACCACGATGCCGGGCAGGTCGGCGAGGCGGTCCAGCGCGGTGTCGGCCAGGTCGGCGCCATCGGCGTACCGGTGCGCGGGAGTGTCCAGGTACGTGCCGGTGTTGGCGATCATGTCGATTCGGGCCACATGGAACTCCGTGCCCGGGGCGTAGCGCTGCCGGGACGCCTCGCGGGTCAGCCAATCGGTGACCCGGGGTGCCGGCCAGCCGGGCAGCGTGGTCATCCCGTCACTGATCACATGGCTCAACTCGATCAGTCGCCGACCGGCGGTACCGCTCGCCGTACCAGCGGAAGCGGCGACGGCACGCCCACCCTTGTGCGCTTCCTCGATGATCGTCTTGTTCGTGATCCGTACCTCGGCCACCATCAGCAGGCCGAGGTGCCGAACGAAGAGCGCTGCCAGGTCGGCGTCATGGATCGCGTCGCCGGGTATGTCCAGCCGGAACCCCTCGGTACTGAGGCCGCCGCCGTTGGCGAAAGCGACCTCTGCGTCGAACTGCGCCCGAAAATCCCCGCTCATGGTTCGGCAGCCGACCACAGCCGCAAACCGGCGTCAAGGTCCGGTCACGCGGATCGTTGCCGCGCTGATCCGTTTGTGTGGTCAGCTCGACAGGAACCACACCCCACCAGCTCTCTCTGGCCGGCGTCCCAGAATTTCCCGCCGGAGAGATAGTGTCGACCGGTATGACCCCCCGTCCGGACGGACGCGGGGTGATCGTCGTGTCTCCGTCTCGGAAGTGATCATGACTGCGCTCACCGGACTGTTCGCCGCTGCCCTGGCCGACCCGGGCCTGGCCCGCGTCCGCGATCTGGCGCGCTCCGGTGCGGCCCAGGTCGACGGCCTCGACCTGACCGCCCCGCCGGCGCTGCGCCCGTTCGCGGTCGCCGCCGTCGCGGCCGATCCCGCCGGCCCGGCCGATGGGCAGGGCGGGGACGGCGCGTTCGCCGGGGGCGCGGGGCGGCCGGTGCTTGCGGTGACGGCCACCAGCCGCGAGGCGGAGGATCTCGTCGCCGCGCTGGGCAGCCTGCTGCCGCCGGAGCAGGTGGCGATCTTCCCGAGCTGGGAGACGTTGCCACACGAGCGGCTCTCGCCCCGCTCCGACACGGTCGGCCGGCGGCTGGCGGTGCTGCGTCGGCTCGCGCACCCGGACTCGGCCGACGCGCACGGGCGTACCGGGCCGCTGCGGGTGGTCGTTGCGCCGGTCCGCTCGGTGCTGCAACCGCAGCTCAAGGGGCTCGGTGACCTGGAGCCGGTGCGGTTGGCCGCCGGGGACGAGGCCGACCTGGAGCAGGTGGCCCGCCGGTTGACCGACATGGCGTACGCGCGGGTCGACCTGGTCACCAAGCGGGGGGAGTTCGCCGTGCGCGGCGGCATCCTCGACGTCTTCCCGCCCACCGACGAGCACCCGTCCCGGGTCGAGTTCTGGGGCGACGAGGTGGAGGAGATCCGCACCTTCGCCGTCGCCGACCAGCGCACCATCGAGCAGGTCGCGCAGATGTGGGCGCCACCCTGCCGGGAACTGCTGCTCACCCCGGCGGTCCGCGAGCGGGCCGCCACGCTGGCCGGGCAGCACCCGGAGCTGGCCGAGATCCTGGACAAGCTGGCCGGCGGCGTACCGGTCGAGGGGATGGAGTCCCTCGCGCCGGCGCTGATCGGCGGAGACTCGATGGAGCTGCTGCTGGACTGCATGCCCGAGGGCACTCACGTACTGCTCTGCGATCCGGAGCGGATCCGCACCCGGGCGCACGACCTGGTGCGTACCTCGGCGGAGTTTCTGGCGGCGAGCTGGGCGGCGGCCGCCGTCGGTGGCCAGGCCCCGGTCGACCTCGGCGCCGCCGCCTTCCGCACCCTGGCCGACGTACGCGTGGCGGCCGCGGCGCTGCGCCAGCCCTGGTGGACGCTGTCCCCGTTCGGGCTGGCGGAGCCGGGCACCGTGGCGCGACAACCCTGGGAGGACGAGCCGGAGGCGGTCGACGTCACCCCCGACGACGCGATCACGGTGGCGCTGACCGCCCAGCCCGCGCCGCTCTACCACGGCGAGACCGCCCGGGTGGTCGACGACCTGAAGCGGTGGGCCGGCGAGGGCTGGTCGATCGCGCTGGTCTTCGAGGGGCACGGTCCCGCCCAGCGGGCGGTGGAGGTGCTCCGCGACGGCGGCCTCGGGGCCCGGATGGTCGAGGCGGTGCCGGCGGCACCCGCCCCGGGTGAGCCGTTGGTCACCTGCGGCAGCCTGACCAGTGGTTTCGTCGACGAGGCGGCCCGGTTCGTGCTGCTCACCGGCAGCGACGTCACCGGTGGCCGGGGCGCCTCGACCCGGGACATGCGCAAGATGCCGAGCCGGCGGCGCAACACCATCGACCCGCTGGAGCTGCGCGCCGGCGACCACGTGGTGCACGAGCAGCACGGCATCGGCCGGTACGTGGAGCTGGTGCAGCGTACGGTCAACGGCGCGTCCCGGGAGTACCTGGTCATCGAGTACGCCCCGAGCAAGCGCGGCCAGCCCGGCGACCGGCTCTTCGTCCCCACCGACCAGCTCGACCAGCTGAGCCGCTACGTCGGCGGGGAGCAGCCCACCCTGCACAAGATGGGTGGCTCGGACTGGCAGAAGTCCAAGGCGCGAGCCCGTAAGGCGGTCCGCGAGATCGCCGCCCAGCTGATCCAGCTCTACGCCGCCCGCAAGGCGTCCAAGGGGCACAACTTCGCTCCGGACAGCCCGTGGCAGCGCGAGTTGGAGGACGCCTTCCCCTGGCAGGAGACGCCCGATCAGCTCGCCGCCATCGAAGAGGTCAAGCGGGACATGGAGCAGAGCGTCCCGATGGACCGGCTGATCTGCGGCGACGTCGGCTACGGCAAGACCGAGATCGGGGTGCGGGCGGCGTTCAAGGCGGTGCAGGACGGCAAGCAGGTGGCCGTGCTGGTGCCCACCACCCTGCTGGCCCAGCAGCACTACAACACCTTCGCCGAACGGATGAGCCAGTTCCCGGTGACGATCCGGCAGCTGTCCCGGTTCCAGACGCCGAAGGAGGCCGAGCGGACCCTGGAGATGGCCGCGGACGGCACCGCCGACATCGTCATCGGCACCCACCGACTGCTGGCGGCGGCCACCCGGTTCAAGTCGCTGGGGCTGGTCATCGTCGACGAGGAGCAGCGCTTCGGCGTCGAGCACAAGGAGCACCTCAAGTCGATGCGGGCCGCGGTCGACGTGCTGAGCATGTCGGCCACCCCGATCCCGCGCACGCTGGAGATGGCGATCACCGGCATCCGGGAGATGTCCACCATCGCCACCCCGCCGGAGGAGCGGCACCCGGTGCTCACCGCCGTCGGGGCGTACGACGAGCGGCAGGTGGCCGCCGCGATCCACCGCGAGCTGCTCCGCGACGGCCAGGTCTTCTACCTGCACAACCGGGTCGAGTCGATCGAGCGGGCGGCGCGGCGGCTGCGTGAGCTGATGCCCGAGGCGCGGGTCGCGGTGGCGCACGGCCAGCTGGGCGAGGACGCCCTGGAACGGGTCATGGTCGGCTTCTGGGAGAAGGAGTACGACGTCCTGGTCTGCACCACGATCGTGGAGTCCGGCATCGACATCCCGAACGCCAACACCCTGATCGTGGAGCGGGCCGACCTGCTCGGCCTGGCCCAGCTGCACCAGATCCGGGGCCGGGTGGGCCGGGGGCGGGAGCGGGCGTACGCGTACTTCCTCTACCCGCCGGACAAGCCGCTCACCGAGCACGCCCACGAGCGGCTGGCCACCATCGCCCAGCACACCGAGCTGGGCGCCGGCATGTACGTGGCGATGAAGGACCTGGAGATCCGCGGTGCCGGCAACCTGCTCGGCGGCGAGCAGTCCGGGCACATCGAGGGCGTCGGGTTCGACCTCTACGTGCGGATGGTCGGCGAGGCCGTGCAGGCGTTCAAGGGCGAACGCCCCGAGGATGAGGTGGACGTCAAGGTCGACCTGCCGGTGGACGCGCACCTGCCGCACGACTACGTCGGCGTGGAACGGCTGCGCCTGGAGATGTACCGCAAGCTGGCCGAGGCCCGCGACGAGGAACGGCTGCGCGAGGTGGCCGCCGAGATGACCGACCGGTACGGCGATCCGCCGGCCCCGGTGCAGAACCTGATCGCGGTGGCGAAGTTCCGGCTGCTGGCCCGCCGCTACGGACTGACCGACGTCAGCATGCAGGGCAAGCACCTCCGCTTCGGCCCGCTGCCGCTGCCGGACTCCAAGCAGTTGCGGCTCAAGCGCTACCACCCCGACTCGGTCTACAAGTCGGCACTCGAGCAGATCAGCGTGCCCCGGCCGAGCACCCGCCGGGTGGGCGGCGAGCCGCTGCGCGACCAGGCCCTGCTGGAGTGGTGCGCCCAACTCCTCACCGACGTCCTCGGCGCCCCGGTCGCCGCCGCGGCGTGACCGGCGTAACCCTCCTACGCAGGGTGGGCAGAGGGCATGAGAGAGTGACCGGCATGCGTGCTCGCCGTCTGATCGCCGTCGCCAGCGTGGCGGTCGGCCTCGTTGCCCTCTCCGGTTGCCGTTCCGAGCCCGGCGTCGCCGCGTACGTCGGTGACCATCGAATCACCGAGGACGCCGTCACCGAGATCATCGACGACGCGCGGGCGAAGAACCCGGCGCCGACCGAGACGGCCGGCCCGACCGAGATGCCGGCCGGGCCGGAGCCTCGGCTGCCCGGGCGCAGCGAGGTGGTGAGCGTCCTGGTGCTCGGCGAGGTTTGCGACCGGGTCTCCGCCGCCGAGGGCTACCGGCCGCAGCGGGAGGTCGATCCGGCCCAGATCGCCCAGGGGGCCGGGCTGAACCCCGAGACCGGGTACGTGCGCCGCACCGCCGAGCTGTACGCGTGCCTGTCCGGCATTCCGGTCGGGGCTCCGGTGGCCCCCAGCGAGCAGGAACTGGCCGACCTGGTGGCCGCGGGCAAGCGGGCCGGCGCGGTGCCGGCCGAGGTGACCGTCGAGCAGGCCGCCACCCAGCTCGACGGCGAGCAGCTCCGCTTCGCGCTGGCCAACCGCAACTCCCTGGCCCAGGCGGTCGAGGCGTACGACGTGACGGTCAACCCCCGCTACCGGCCGTTGGTCTTTCCCGTGTTGAGCTTCAGCGGGGAGGCGCCGATCGTCGCGGTCGGCGTGCCGCTGGGTGAGCCGGCCTCCGGCGCGGTCACCGACGTCTCCACCCCGAAGCCGCAGCCGTCGGCCGGCCCGACCGACGGCTGAACATGCCCCGGATCGTCCTGCTGGTCACCTCGCCCCGGTTGCCGGCCGGTCTGCTGACAGCGGCCGCCTGGGACGTCGTACGCGCCGCTCCGGTGCTGGCCGCGACGGAGAGCGAGCTGACCACGGCGATCCGGGTGGCGGGCGGCGAGGTGCGGATGCTCGACGGCCCGGCGGTGCCGGCGTTGCTGGACGCGGCGGCGACGCACGGGACGGTGGTCTGGCTGGCCGGCCCGGCCGGGGACGAGACGCTGGCCCGCGAACTGGGCCTGCGGCTGGCCCGCGAGCCGGGCCTGGCGGAGCTGGAGCTGATGTACGGCTCGTGGGATCCGCCGGGTGCCCGGTTGCTCGACGCGGTCGCCGTGCTGGACCGGCTGCTCTCGCCCGACGGTGACCCGTGGAAGCGGGCGCAGACCCACCGCAGCCTGGCCGGGTTCCTGCTGGAGGAGTGTTACGAGGCGTACGACGCGATCAGCGCCGGGGACACCGACGCGCTGCGCGAGGAACTGGGTGACGTGCTGCTCCAGGTGGTGCTGCATGCCCGGCTCGCCGAGGAGCTGCCCGAGGGCGAGCGGTGGAACGTGGACGACGTGGCCGGTGGGCTGGTCGACAAGATGATCCGGCGCAACCCGCACGTCTTCGCCGGTGCCGAGGCGGGCAGCCTGGAGGAGATCACCGCCAACTGGGAGCGGATCAAGCAGGCCGAGAAGCCCCGCGGTTCGGTGCTCGACGGCATCGCGCTGAGCCAGCCCGCGCTCGCCCTGGCAGCCAAGATCCTGGAGCGCTCCGCACGGGCCGGTCTCACCGTGCCGCTCCCGCCGCCGGAGGCCCAGCCCGACCCCGAAAGCACCCTCGGCGCCAACCTGCTGGCGGCAGTCGCCCAGGCCGGCGCGTCCGGTCTGGACCCCGAGTCCGCCCTCCGCCGCACGGCCCTGCGCTACGCGGAGACCGTCCGCGCCGCCGAACCCTAGTTGATCAAGAAGTTTCCGTCGGAAACCGCCCCGGCGGCGACGCAAATTTCTTGATCACCAGGGCGCGCGGAGGCGCCGGGGGGTGGTTAGGGTCGGGGGGTGGAACGGTTCGGGGTGGTAGGGGAGCGGATTGTCGAGGCGCTGCTGGCCAGCCGGCCGGGGGCGGCCACGTCGGTGGGGGACCACCGGTTCGACGACCGGTTGCCGGATTTCTCGGCCGATGCGCTGGGCAGTGACCGGGCGATGCTGGTGGACGCCGCGAGCGCGCTGTGCGAGATCGACCCGGATTCGCTGGAGATCGAGGAGCGGGTGGACCACGCGCTGCTCGCCACCCTGGTCGACCGACACCTGTTCGAGCTGACCGAGATCCGGGCGCACGAGTGGGACCCGCTGGTGCACAATCCCGGGCCGCTGCTGCACGCTCTCGTCGCCCGTCCGTACGCGCCGGTCGAGGAACGGTTGACCGCCCTCGCCGGCCGGCTCGACGCCGTACCGGACGCGCTGGCCACCGCGCGCACGGCGTTGCGCGACATACCCCGGGTCCACGCCGAGACCGCGGTCGGGCAGTTCACCGGGACGGCGGCGCTGATCCGCGACGAGGTGCCGGCGCTGCTCGCCCAGGCACCCGCGTTGCTCGACCGGGTCGAACCGGCGGCCACCCGGGCGATCGCGGCGCTGGAGGAGTTCGTCGCCTGGCTGCGCGCCGGCCTGGCCGCCGGCCCCGGGGATCGCGACCCGCGGCTGGGCCGGCGACGCTGGGAGGCCCGGCTGTGGTACGCGCTCGACACCGAGCTGGGCGCCGCCGAGATCCAACGCCGGGCCTGGGCGAACCTCGAGCGGGTCACCGAGGAGATCCGTGCGGCGGCGGTCGAGCTGGTCGGCGGCCCGGCCGACGACGAGACGGTACGCCGGGCGCTGGACCTGCTCGCCGCCGAGCACCCGGACGACCACACGATCGTCGATCTCGCCTCGGTCACCCTCGACGAGGCGAGTGACTTCGTCCGGGCCCATGACCTGGTCACTGTGCCGGACGACCCGTGCGTGATCCAGGTGATGCCGGAGTTCGCCCGCGGTGTGGCGGTGGCCTACTGCGACGCGCCCGGCGCGTTGGAGACCGCCGACCTGCCCACGTTCTACTGCATCGCGCCCACCCCGGCCGACTGGCCGGCGCATCGGGTGGACTCGTTCTACCGCGAGTACAACGACCACATGGTCCGGAACCTGACCGTGCACGAGGCGATGCCCGGCCACTTCCTCCAACTCGCCCACGCCCGGCGCTACCTGGGCTCCACCCGGGTCCGGGCACTGACCCGATCCGGCCCGTTCATCGAGGGATGGGCGGTCTACGCCGAGGAGCTGATGGCCCGGTACGGCTTCGGCGGCCTGCCGGTGCGGTTGCAGCAGCTGAAGATGCAGCTGCGGATGACCCTCAACGCGTTGCTCGACCAGCTGGTGCACGCCGAGCAGCTGCCGGAGGCGGAGGCGATGGCGCTGCTGACCGGCCGGGGTTTCCAGGAGGAGGGCGAGGCCGCCGGCAAGTGGCGGCGGGCCCTGCTCACCTCCACCCAGCTGTCGACGTATTTCGTCGGCTATCAGGAGGTCGCCGAGATCGCCGCGGCCCGCCCGTCCGACGTGCCGCTGCGGGACTGGCACGACGAGATGCTGGCCCACGACTGCCCACCCCCGCGCCACCTACGCACCCTGCTCGACCGGTGAGCGGCGCCGGCCGGTCAGGAGGTGGCGGGGCGGCGGTCCACCACGTCGGCGCCCGGCGGCAAATCGAAGGCCGCCCCGTCGACCTGCTCGTGGTAGCGGCTCAGCGCCAGTTCCACCGGCTCGCCGTCGATCCGACCGGTGAAGCTGCCCAGCGTGCCCTCCCCGGTCACGCAGGCGGCGAAGGCGTCGGCGTTCTGGCGGATGTCGACGCAGGTGGCGTGGAGCCCGGCGACCGTGGTGTCGCTCTGGGTGATCACCGCGCTCGGGTCCAGCGCCGCGGTGGTCAGCAACCCCATCACCATCGGCGGGGTGACCAGCCCTTCCCGCTCGGCCGCGGCGAAGACCGCGACGGAGGGCTTGGCGTTCGGGGCGGGAGGCGTATCGAGGACGCAGGTCGTCCGCTCGCCCTTGACGCCGCAGCGGGTGGTCGCCTCCTCGGTGGCCGTGAACTTGCCGCCCGGCCACGCGTACGCGGACCGGGCCGGGTCCTGTGCCTGGCTAATTGTCGCGGTCTTCCCGCCGGGGAGTTGGTACTCCGCCGAGTAGGTCGACTCCAATGCCCGGTCCATCCGGGCGGCCAGGTCGTTGACGATGTCGGCCCGTCCCATCGCCCGTCCGGCGTCGTTCAGGGCCTGACAGCCGGTGACGGTGAGCAACGTGATGGCCGACACAGCGAGCGTACGGAAGGTGGTCGAGGCGGCGGGCATGGCGACCAGCCTGATCGATCGGATCCCACTCGTGCAAACTCGTTGCCGGTTGACGCACGAAAATGCGGGAATGTCCGACCTGGCGGCGGCCGGACCGGGGGCCACGGTCCGCCCGGTCGCGGTGCCGGCGGGCGGGGACCGATACGCTGCGTTGAACACCCGCCTCAGCCGCACCGTCGCGGCCCGGATCGGACGAGAGCACACGAACGAGGAGCGACTCAGTGGCAACCATCGAGGTAATCGAGGCTCGAGAAATCCTGGACTCGCGGGGCAACCCGACGGTCGAGGTCGAGGTCGGGCTCGACGACGGCACGATCTCCCGGGCGGCGGTGCCCTCGGGCGCCTCCACCGGCGCCTTCGAGGCCGTCGAGCTGCGCGACGGTGACAAGGGCCGCTACCTGGGCAAGGGAGTGGAGAAGGCGGTCGCCAACATCGAGGACCGGATCGTCGACCAGCTCATTGGCTACGAGGCCAGCGAGCAGCGGGTCATCGATCAGAAGATGCTCGACATCGACGGCACCGACAACAAGGCCGAGCTGGGCGCCAACGCCATCCTCGGGGTCTCGTTGGCGGTGGCCAAGGCCGCCGCCGGCAGCGCCGACCTGAGCCTCTTCCGCTACCTGGGCGGGCCGAACGCGCACCTGCTGCCGGTGCCGATGATGAACATCCTCAACGGCGGGGCGCACGCCGACAGCAACGTCGACATCCAGGAGTTCATGATCGCGCCGATCGGCGCGCCGAGCTTCCGGGAGGCGCTGCGCTCCGGCGCCGAGGTGTACCACGCGCTGAAGTCGGTGCTGAAGAAGAAGGACCTGTCGACCGGGCTCGGTGACGAGGGTGGCTTCGCGCCGAACCTGCCCACCAACGCCGCCGCCCTGGATCTGATCGCCGAGGCGGTGGAGAAGGCCGGCTACCGGCTCGGCACCGACATCGTCTTCGCGCTGGACGTGGCGGCCACCGAGTTCTTCGCCGACGGCACCTACACCTTCGAGGGGGTCGCCAAGACCGCCGAGGAGATGAGCGAGTACTACACCAAGCTCGCCGACGCGTACCCGATCGTGTCGATCGAGGACCCGCTGGCCGAGGACGACTGGACCGGCTGGCAGACGTTGACCGCCGCGATCGGCGACCGGATTCAGATCGTCGGTGACGACCTGTTCGTCACCAACCCGCAGCGTATCGCCCGGGGCATCGCCGAGAAGACGGCGAACGCGGTGCTGGTCAAGGTCAACCAGATCGGTTCGCTGACCGAGACCCTGGACGCGGTCGACCTGGCCCACCGGGCCGGTTTCAAGTGCATGATGAGCCACCGCTCCGGCGAAACCGAGGACACCACCATCGCCGACCTGGCGGTGGCCACCGGCTGCGGCCAGATCAAGACCGGTGCCCCGGCCCGGTCGGACCGGGTCGCGAAGTACAACCAGCTCCTGCGCATCGAGGAGGAACTGGCCGACGCGGCGCGGTACGCCGGCGCGGGCGCCTTCCCGCGCTACCGTTCCGCCTGACGAGTGCGAGACCTCGGGGGAGGGATGTGATGCAGCAGCGCCGCACGCCGGGCGGTCCGCGCCCGGCCCGCCGGCCGGGTGTCACCGGCCGGTCCGGCGCTGGCCGGGGTGCCGTCCGGGACGGTGGGGTCCGCGCCACGCCGCGCGCCGCCGCCGGCCGTACGCCCTCGGCCGCTCGCGGTGCCGAAGGCGTACGCTCCGCCAAGCGGCCCGCCGCTGCCCGGCGTGCCACGGCCGGCGGTGGGGCCATCCGACGCACCGCATCCTCATCCCGAGGTCTCACCGGGCGGGCCACCGTGCTCTTCGCGGTGCTGATCGCGCTCGCCCTCGCCTACACCTATCCGGTCCGGGTCTACCTCGACCAGCAGGCCGACATCGAGCGGATGGAGGCCGCGCAGGCGGCCCAGCGCAAGCTGATCGCCGAGCTGACCGAGCAGGCAGCGAAGTGGGACGACAAGGCGTACATCGAGACCAAGGCCCGGGAACGGTTCTTCATGCGCCGCCCTGGCGAGAAAATGGTCATCCTGCTCCAGGACCCGGCGGGTGCCGCCCGGGACGCGGGCGAAACCGGTGACCCGGCGGCGCAGGCCCCGCCAGACGCGTGGTACGACACCCTCTGGTCGAGCGTGCGGGCCGCCGACGCCAACCAGGCCGACGAGTGAACGGGGACATCACAGCGTGACCGTCGTACCACCGCAGGAGCCGGCGGCGGCTTCCGTACCCCCACCGAAGCGGGAGCCGGCCACCGACGCCGACCTGGCCGCGGTGGCCGCGCAGCTCGGACGCCCGCCACGGGGGACCCGTGCGGTGGCCCACCGATGCCCGTGTGGCCTGCCCGACGTGGTGGAGACGACCCCTCGGCTGGCCGACGGCACCCCGTTCCCGACGCTGTTCTACCTGACCTGTCCCCGGGCGACCGCGGCGTGCAGCCGGCTGGAGTCGGCCGGGTTGATGCGCGAGATGGCGGACCGGCTGGCCACCGACCCGGAACTGGCCGCCCGGTACCGCGCCGCGCACGAGGACTACCTGACCCGCCGGGAGGCGATCGCCGAGGTGCCCGAGATCGCCGGCATCTCGGCGGGCGGCATGCCCGGACGGGTCAAGTGCCTGCACGTCCAGATCGGCCACGCGCTCGCCGCCGGGCCGGGGACGAACCCGTTCGGCGACGAGGCCCTGGCACTGGTGGAGCCCTGGTGGGCGGCCGGCCGCTGCGTCGACGTGCCGGAAGCCGAGTGAGCGTCGACGCGGCACCGACCGGAGCCCTGCCCGACGACTTCGTGATCCGGCGGGCCCGGACGGCTGACGTGCGGGCGATCCGACGACTGGTCGACACCTACACCGACGACCGCCGGTTGCTCAGCAAGGCGACCGTGACGCTCTACGAGGACGTGCAGGAGTTCCGGGTGGCCAGCCGGGTCGCCGACGGCACGGTGGTGGGCTGCGGCGCGCTGCACGTGATGTGGGAGGACCTGGCCGAGATCCGCACCGTCGCCGTCGACCCGGCCTGCCAGGGACGGCGGCTCGGGCACCGGATCGTCGCCGAGCTGATCGAGGCGGCGCGGGAGTTGGGTGTGTCGCGGATCTTCGTGCTGACCTTCGAGACCCGTTTCTTCGCCTCGTTCGGCTTCACCGAGATCGACGGCGCGCCGGTGCCGCAATCGGTCTACGAGCAACTGCTGCGCTCGTACGACGAGGGTGTCGCCGAGTTCCTCGACCTGGAGCGGGTCAAGCCGAACACCCTGGGCAACACCCGGATGTTGCTGCGGCTCTGACGGGCCGTGCGGTCGCTGTAGGGTGGCCCGCGTGACGACGCGCGTGGCGGCCATCGACTGTGGCACCAACTCGATCCGGTTGCTGGTCGCCGATCTGCCCGACCCGTCCGCCGGACCGGTCGCGCCGCTGGTCGACGTGTGCCGGCGGATGGAGATCGTCCGGCTGGGGCAGGGGGTCGACCAGACCGGACGGTTGGCACCGGAGGCCATCGAGCGGACCCGGGTGGCGCTGGCCGACTACGCCGCCGACATCGCGAAGCTGGGCGTCGAGCGGGTGCGGATGTGCGCCACCTCGGCCAGCCGTGACGCGCGGAACGCGGCCGACTTCCGGGCCATGGTGGAGCGGACGCTGGGCGTCGCGCCCGAGGTGGTCAGCGGCGACGAGGAGGCCCGGCTCTCGTTCACCGGTGCGGTGCGCGGGCTGCCCGCCGATGCCCGGTCGCCGTACCTCGTGGTGGACATCGGCGGTGGCTCGACCGAGTTCGTCGTTGGTGACCGCGACGCGGGCGTGCGGGCGGCCGTCTCGATGGACATCGGCTGCGTCCGGATGACCGAGCGGCACCTGCGCGGCGACCCGCCCGGCCCGGACGAGATCGCCGCCGCGCGGGCCGACATCGCGGTGGCGGTGGACCGGGCGCTGGAGGTCGTACCGGGCCGCGAGGCGGCCACCCTGGTCGGGCTCGCCGGGTCGGTCACCACCGTGGTCGCGATCGCCGAGCGACTCACCGGGTACGACCCGAGCCGGATCCACCACGCCCGGGTGTCGTACGACCGGGTGGCGGAGGTGACCACGGAGCTGCTGGCGAAGAGCCGCGAGCAGCGCCTGGCGATACCGGTGATGCACCCCGGCCGGGCCGACGTGATCGGGGCGGGGGCGCTCGTGCTCCAGGTGAGCATGGAACGGGTGGGCGCGGACTCGGTGGTCGCCTCGGAGCACGACATCCTCGACGGCATCGCCTGGAGCCTCGCGCCGAGAGCCTGACGGTCCGGGAAGCCTGGGAAATAGCTGAACGGATGAGGTCTGCGGGACACCAGGCGACGTCGATGATCGCTACGGTGTCGTCTGCTCATTCGTCCCTCGGAAGGAAAATTCGTGTCAGAGCAGGCAGTCCCGCCGTCTTCAGACGCCCCGCCGACCCCGCCGGGCGCGCCGGCACCGCCCGCGGCGGGCGTGCAGCCGCCCCCGCCGGCCGAGTCGGAGCAGCGCTCCGGTGGGGGTAAGAAGAAGCTCCTCAGCGTCGTCGGCGCGATCGCCGCCTTCGCGGTCGTCGCAGGTCTGAAGTTCGGTCTCGGCAGCCTGCGCAACTCCGACGAGGCGGCCGAGGCGAAGGTCGGCGACTGCATCGCCGAGCTGTCGGCGACCAACCTCGGCGAGAAGGAGACCAAGGTCGACGGGGCGGAGGTGGTCGCCTGCACCGACAGCAAGGCGGTGTACAACGTCGTCGGTCGGGTCGACGGGCAGACCGAGGCGCAGGCCAGCTCCGGCGAGGCATGCGACCAGTACTTCAAGGAGGGCGACGACGGCTACGTCTTCTCCTCCATCAAGCCGGGGAGCACCGGCTACCTGCTCTGCCTGACCAAGCGGTCCTGAGCGGACCCCAGCGTCATCCCCACCATGGTCGACGGCGGCGCACGCGGCGCCGCCGTCGATGTGTTGTCCATGTCACCAGAGAAGAACGGGAGGTGAACGCCACTCTTCCCTCGTCTTCCCGGTGGCGGTCACGGCGTGGCAGGCTACCGGCACACAGCACCCACTGGGCGACCAGCCAACGATGACTGACCGCTAGGAGGACGGGCCGATGGGCGAAATGGTGACCTACCGCGTCAACGGGGGGAACGGAGCGGGGTACCTCGCGATACCCTCGACCGGTGCGGCCAGCCCAGCGGTCATTGTCATCCAGGATTGGTGGGGTCTGGCGCCCCACGTGCGGGCCGTCGTGGACCGCTTCGCCGAGGCGGGCTTCGTCGCCCTGGCACCCGACTTCCGGCACGGTGGGCCGGCGAGCAAGCCGAGTGAACCGCGGCAGATGCTGAACAGCACGCAGATGGACGAGGCGGCCGCCGACATCGCCGCCGCCACCGATTACCTCGCCGGGCGTGCCGAGACCACCGGAAAGGCCGGCTGTGCGGGTTTCTGCGCGGGAGCCAGCCTGGCGTTGTGGGCGGCGAGTTTCACCGAGCGGATCGTCGCCACCGCCGCGTTCTATCCTCGGCTGCCCTGGGCGGGGATGCACACCGAGTGGCCGGACTACGCGGGCAAGGCGGCGCTGATCCACTGTTCGGAGGCGGACGGCACCTCCAGCGAGCCGGGCGTGCAGGCCGTACGCCGGGCCATCGAGCACGCCGGCGGTAGTTGCCAGCTGCACGACTACCCGGGCACCGAACACGCCTTCTTCAACGAGGACCGGCCGGAGAAATTCGACCAGCGCGCCGCCACCAGCGCCTGGGCCCGTACCCTCGAACTCTTCCGGGCCAAGCTTGGCTGAGCCGCGTACCCCCGCAGAGGTGGTCGTCCGCGCAACGCGGGCGACCGACCTGGCCGACCTCGACGCGGCGATCGGCAACTGTTTCGCCTGTCCGCGCCTGGTCGACTGGCGTACGGAGGTCGCGCGCACCCGACGGGCCGCCTTCCGCGACCAGGAGTACTGGGGCCGACCGGTGCCCGGGTTCGGTGATCCGGCGGCCCGGATCGCCATCCTCGGCCTGGCCCCGGCCGCGCACGGCGGCAACCGCACGGGGCGGATCTTCACCGGTGACCGCTCCGGTGACGTGCTCTTCGCCGCGCTGCACCGCGCCGGGTTGGCCAACCAGCCGACCAGCGTCGCAATCGACGACGGGCTGGCGCTGCGGCAGACGAGAATCTTCTCCGCCGTGCGCTGCGCGCCGCCGGACAACAAGCCCACGCCGACCGAGCGGGACACCTGCGCGCCCTGGCTGCACCGGGAGGTCGCGCTGGTCAGGCCCACCCTACGGGTCGTGGTCGCGCTGGGGGCGTTCGCCTGGGCCGCGTGGTGGCCGACGTTGCGGCAGGTGTACGGCATGCCTCCGCCCAGCCCGCGACCGGCGTTCGGCCATGGGGCACACTGGTTCGGCACAGCCGTACCGGAACTGCTCGGTTGTTACCACGTCAGCCAGCAGAACACTTTCACGGGACGGCTGACACCAGGGATGCTGGACGATGTGTTCGCCCGGGCGAAACGGTTGGCCGGAGTGGACTGAGGCTGCGGGGCGGTGGCGATGACGGACAGTGAGCGCGGTGGTCCGCCGTCCGCCCCGGTGGCCCGGAGGTAGCCGGATGGAGGCTCTGCGCAGGTGGTGGCCGCTCGCGGTGGTGGCCGGCCTGCTCGCTGCGGTCACCCTGGCGGCCGCGAACTCGTCGATCGGCGCCAGCCGGGTCCCGCCCGTCGCCAAGGACGCCCCGTTCGTCCTGGAGTACCCGAGCGAGGATCCTCGCCCGTCGATCCCGGTCGAGCCGCGGGAGGCCGCCGAGCAGACCCGTACGCAGATCCCGTCCTGGCTCGGCACGGCGGCGCTGGCGGTGTTCGGCGCGGCGCTGGCCGCCGCCCTCGGCTATCTGGTCTGGACGCTGCTGCGGGCGGCGGCCCGCCGGGTGACCCGCAGGCTGCCCGCGCGGCCGGCCCGGCGCAACGCCGAGGGTACGGCGCGTGAGGTGGTCGCCGCCGTCGATGCCGGTCTGGTCGAACTGGACGACCGGTCCACCGACCCGCGGACCGCGGTGATCGCCTGCTGGGTCCGGCTCGAAGAGGCCGCCGCGGGCGCCGGCGTGCCCCGGCTGACCGGCGACACCGCCACCGACCTGGTCACCCGGCTGTTGCGCGGCGATCCGTCCACCGGCGTGCCGGCGATCGTCAGCGCCGACGTGCTGGCCGAGTTCGCGCACGTCTACCGGGAGGCCCGGTACGCCACCCGCCCGGTCGACGAACGCACCCGCGACCAGGCCCGGGCGGCGCTGCGCCGGCTGCGCGGTGAACTCGCCGCCACGGTCGAGCAGGAGACGGCATGAGCCGGACCAGCATCGACGACCTGCTCAGCTTCGAGGAGGAGCGGCCAGCTCGACCCGGACGGCGCGAGGGCGGGCGGCTACGGACCGTGCTCAGCCTCCTCGGTGTGACCGTGGCCGCGACCGTCGTGCTGGTCGCCGGGCTGCGGGCGGTCGGGTTGCAGGTGTCGCTGCTGGTGCTGGTCGCCGCGGTGCTCACGCTGCTGCTGGTACGCCGGATCGTGGCTGTGCTGGCCCCGCCGCCGAAGTCCCGCCGCCTCGCGGACGCGTCCCGGGGCGGCGAGGAGGACGGCATGTACAACTGGACGGCCCGGGACGCGCTGCGCACCGCGGTCAACGGTTGGGAAACTCCGCTGGACTGGTCCAGGAACCGACCCGAGCGGTTCACCAAGATCATCCTGCCCCGCCTCGCCGAGCTGGCTGACGAGCGGTTACGCCTGAAGCACGGCGTGACCCGCGAGTCGGACCCGGGCCGGGCGCAGGTCCTGCTGGGCGACCGGCTGTCGACGTTCCTGCAGACCCCGCCCCGCCGCACCCCCTCGCCGCGCGACCTCGCGGCGATCGTCGCCGAACTGGAGAAGATCTGATGAACGACGCCGGCCGGAAAATGCCCCCCACCGAGGTCGGTCACCTCGCCCGGACGGTGCTGGACGCGGTGGGCCAGGTCGTGGTCGGCAAGCGGGATGCCCTCGAACTCGTCCTCGCCGGCATCCTCGCCGGCGGACACGTGCTGCTGGAGGACCTGCCCGGGCTGGGCAAGACGCTCACCGCCCGGTCCTTCGCCCAGGCCCTCGGGCTGGACTTCCGCCGCCTTCAGTTCACCCCCGACCTGCTGCCCGCCGATGTCACCGGCTCCTTCCTCTACGACCAGCGCAGCGGCGAATTCGCCTTCCGGGCCGGGCCGGTCTTCACCAACCTGCTGCTGGCCGACGAGATCAACCGAACCCCGCCGAAGACCCAGTCGGCCCTGCTGGAGGCGATGCAGGAGAAGCAGGTCTCGGTGGAGGGCGTGACCTACCGGCTGGACGAGCCGTTCCACGTGCTGGCCACCGCCAACCCCGTCGAGTACGAGGGCACCTACCCGCTGCCGGAGGCGCAGCTGGACCGGTTCCTGCTGCGGGTGTCGTTCGGGTACCCGGAGCAGGAGGAGGAGTGGGAGGTGCTGCGCCGGCGGATGGCCCGCCGACGCGAGGAGGCCGAGATCAAGCCGGTCGTCGACGCCGGCACGCTGCGCGCCATGCAGGCGGCGCTGGAGGACGTGACGGTGGAGGACTCGGTCGGCCGCTACATCGTGGCGCTGACCGCCGCCACCCGG
The DNA here is from genome assembly GCF_014646235.1 of Micromonospora sonchi. Lineage (GTDB taxonomy): Bacteria > Actinomycetota > Actinomycetes > Mycobacteriales > Micromonosporaceae > Micromonospora > Micromonospora sonchi. The sequence goes on from NZ_BMNB01000001.1 coordinate 51,568, forward strand.
GAACATCCGTCGGTGCTGGTCGGTGCCTCGCCGCGCGGCTCGCTGGCGCTGCTGCTGCTGGCTCGGGTGCGGGCCGTGTTCTCCGGCCGCGACTACGTGGTGCCGGAGGACGTGAAGGAGGTGGCGGCGCCGGCGCTGGCACACCGGATCACGCTGCGGCCGGAGATGTGGCTGCGCCGGGTCGACCCGGCGTTCGTGGTCGGCGAGGTCCTCGACGGGACACCGGCGCCGGCTAGCGGAGCGCTGCCCAGCTACGCCGCCGCCCGGCAGGGGCACTGAACCCGTCGTGACCCGTCAGGACCGAACCGCACCGCAGCACTGGACGCCCACCTGGGCGCTCGGCCGGGCCGTGCTGCTCACCGGCCTGCTCCTGATCGCCGCGGTGCTGCTGGGCCGGGTGGACCTGGTCCTGCTGGCCGCCCCGTTCGCGCTGGGCACCGCGTACGCGTTGCGCCGCCGGCCCACCGAACTGCCCGAGGTGCAGGTGGAAGCCGACGAGGGGCACCTGGTGGAAAGCGGCCCGGTGGCCGGCACGGTCAGCGTCGGCAACCCCGGCCCGGTGCCGTACGACGTGGCGGTGCTGCGTACCCGGGTCTCGCCCTGGCTGCGGGTCGAACGCGCGACGCTCGCCGGCGGTGCGGTCGCCGGGCGGGGTCGGGCCGGCGACCGCACCGGGCTGGTCGACCGGCCGTTCGTCACCTCGATCGCGCCGGAGACCGCGATCGACCTGGAGTTGGGCGGCACCGCGCTGCGCTGGGGGCGGCATCCCCTCGGCCCGGCCGGCGCCCGGGTGGCCGCGGCACAGGGGCTGTTGATCTCGCGGGCGGTGATCGCCGAGCCGGTCCGGTCGAAGGTGTACCCGAAGACCGAGCCGTTCGAGGCGGTCGAGGCGATGCCCCGGGCTGCCGGGCTGGTCGGCGCCCACCGCTCACGCCGCCCCGGCGAGGGCGGCGAACTGGCCGGGGTCCGGATCTTCGCACCCGGCGACCGGCTGCGCCGGATCGACTGGCGGGTGTCGCTGCGGACCCGGCAGCTGCACGTGGCGGCCACTCTCTCCGATCGGGACGCCGAGGTGGTCGTGCTGCTCGACGTGCTCGCCGAGGCGGGCCGCTCCGGTGGGATCGGCGGCCCGGCGTCGGTGCTGGACACCACGGTCCGGGCCGCCGCCGCCATCGCCGAGCACTACCTGCACCGGGGTGACCGGGTGGCGTTGCTGGAATACGGCCTGAGCGCCCGCCGGCTGCGGCCGGCCACCGGACGGCGACAGTATCTGACCGTCCTGGAGTGGCTGTTGGACGTCAAGGCCCAGCCCTCCCCGCACGCGCTGGACGAGCACGCCTTCGGCCCGCAACTGCTCTCCGCCGACGCGCTGGTGGTGGTGCTCACCCCGCTGCTGGAGGAGCGATCGGCGCAGATGCTGGCCCGGTTGGCCCGCTCGGGGCGGTTCGTGGTGGCCGTGGACACCCTGCCGGGCGATCTGCCGCCGCCGAAGGACCAGGGGTGGGGCGAGGTGGCGTACCGACTGTGGCGGCTGGACCGGGACACAATGATCATGCAGCTGCGGGAACACGGCGTGCCGGTGGTGCCGTGGGTCGGCGCGGGCAGCCTCGACCAGGTGTTGCGGGACGTGGCCCGGCTGGCCACCGCGCCTCGGGTGGGCAACCGATGATCGCGGGCGACGTGGCGCGGCGAGCCACCGTGAGCACGGACGAAGGGCGACGTCGATGATCGCCTCGCTGACCGGCCGGGTCCGGGCGCTGCGCACGGCGGCCGGCCGGATCACCCTGGCGCCGGTACTGGTCCGTCTCGGGATCTTCCTCACGGCACTGGTCGGGTTGCTGCTGGCGTACCCCGCCGAGGTGCTCGCGGGGCAGGCGCTCGGCGCCCTGGTCGTGGTCGCGGTGCTTCCCGCGCTGGCACCGCGCCGGTTCTGGCCGACCTTCGCGGCGCTGGTCACCGTCGCCGGGTGGCTGCTCGCCACCGACATGTACGACCGGCCGATCGCGCTGTGGCGGCTGATGGCCGTGGCGGTGGCGCTCTACCTGACGCACACGCTCTGCGCGCTGGTCGCGCTGTTGCCGTACGACGCGGTCGTGGACCCGGACCTGATCGTGCGTTGGCTCACCCAGGCCGCGGGCGTGTTGTTCGCCACCTCGGTGCTCGGGGTGCTGCTGCTCGAACTGGCCCGCGCGGGAGCAAACGCGGACGGCTGGCAGGCCGTCACCGTCGCCGGCCTGCTGGTCGCGGTCGCGGTGACCGCGCTGCTGGCCTGGCTGCTGCATCGTCGGTGACGGGTGGGGCACCGGGGGCGGGTGCCGGGCCCGTGCCCCACTGCCGGCTGTGCCCCTGAGCATCGAGAGTTGTCCGGGTCACAGCGTGGTTGTGCTCGGTCACAGAAGGGGAACCGGGATCGGGATTAGCGCAGCCGGTGGGGGAAAGATGGTAGGCGTGAATCCGAAGCGGATCCTTGTGGTGGGTGCCGGGCACGTTGGTCTCTACGCGGCGCTGCGCCTGTCGAAGAAGCTGAGTTCCCGTGAGGCCGAGGTCATCGTCGTCGATCCCCAGCCGCACATGACGTACCAGCCGTTCCTGCCCGAGGCCTCCGGGGGAAACATCTCCCCGCGGCACGCCGTGGTGCCGCTGCGCCGGGAGTTGCGCCGGTGCACGGTGGTGGCCGGCGCGGTGACGCGGATCGACCACGAGCGCAGGACCGCCACCATCCAGCCGATCGTCGGTCCGACCCGGGAGATCGCGTACGACCACGTCGTGGTCGCCCCCGGTTCGGTCTCCCGGACCCTGCCGATTCCGGGCCTGCACGAGCAGGGCATCGGGTTCAAGACCATCGGTGAGGCCATCTACCTGCGCAACCATGTGCTGGAACTGCTCGACGTGGCGGCGGCGACGACCGACCCCGAGGTGCGTCGCCGAGCGCTGACCTTCGTCTTCGTCGGTGGCGGGTACGCCGGCATCGAGGCGCTCGCCGAGATGGAGGACATGGCCCGGCACGCCCTGAAGTACTACCCGGAGCTGAAAGCGTCGGACATGCGGTGGGTGCTGGTCGAGGCCACCCAGCGGGTGCTGCCCGAGGTCGACCGGGACATGGGCGCCTACACGGTGCAGCAGTTGCTGAAGCGGGACATGGACGTCCGGCTGGACACCCGGCTCGAGTCCTGCGTCGACGGGGTGGTCAAGCTCTCCGACGGGGGCACCTTCAGCTCCGACACCATCGTCTGGACTGCGGGCGTGAAGCCCTCGCCGATGCTGGACGCGACGGACTTCCCCCGCGACGACCGGCGTCGGGTCACCTGCCTGCCCACCCTTCAGGTGGTCGACGGCGACCGGGTGATCGAGGGCGCGTGGAGCGCCGGTGACTGCGCAGCCGTGCCGGACCTGACCAAGCCGCCGGGCAACTACTGCTCGCCGAGCGCCCAGCACGCGGTGCGCCAGGCCCAGCGGATGGCCGACAACATCGTCGCCGTGATCCGGGGCCGGGAGCCGATCGACTACAAGCACAAGCACGCGGGCAGCGTGGCCAGCCTCGGCCTGCACAAGGGCGTGGCCCAGGTCTACGGCATCAAGATGACCGGCTGGCCGGCGTGGTTCATGCACCGGACGTACCACATGAGCCGGATCCCCTCGTTCAACCGCAAGGTCCGGGTGGTGGTCGACTGGACGCTGGCGTTCTTCCTCAAGCGCGAGGTCGTCGCCCTCGGCCAGCTGCACGACCCCCGCGAAGACTTCGCCGAAGCCTCCCGGAAGTAAGGAAGGGCCCCTTCTTAACGCCTGCGGTAGAGGAGGGGCCCCCTATTAACGCACCCGTCGATCTGCCGGCCGCCGGCGACGTAGGGGCGGCTGGCGACGCGGGACGCCGCGGCGGCCGCGAAACCGCTACCGTGGCACTGCACCCGCGCGTCTCGGCGCGTCGGGGTACGCGCCCGGGTGGTGGAACGGCAGACACGGCCGCCTTAAAAGCGGCTGCCGCAAGGCGTGCGGGTTCGACCCCCGCCCCGGGCACACGAAGGAATCTCCGCCTCGCCGGACCGCGCTGGCTGGACTCCGCCGCGCTCGCCCCCGGGCTTCCCGGCAGCCTCTAGAAGGATCTAGCGCCCGGCACGTTGATCACGCAACGGCCCTGCTCTTCTGGGTAGCAACCACGATCAACTACGGTTGCCTCCAACGTGATCTTAGGTAGCTACAGTGACCAGTCTGTAGTTCCTGGCACGCACCCCCTGGAGATGTGAAAAGTGTGCATACCTGCCGAAACCTCGCTGCTGGTTTCCATCCAGGAGAGGGGGTTCGAGAACGATCCGGTTGCCGGGCACCGCGCCATCGGGTTGCTCGGCGATCCGCACACGGTGCTTATTCCGCATCCGCCCGAGGAACTCTTCGACCCAAGACGGGAATTTCAGGCGGTGGTGATCCCCACGCCGCTGCACGCCGAGGACATTATCGAGCGGCACAATGGGTGGTGCCTGAAGGCGGTCCGCATCGGCTCGGGCGGCGGCGCGATCGCCGCGCTGCTCACCCTGGCCCTGCCGTCGAGGTATGGCACGATGCTGGCCGGCTTCCGCGCCGACGAGTTGGGCCGCACCGTCGAAGAGAACGGCGGTGACCTGTGGTCGGCCCTTGAGTCACTGGCAATCATCCCGCCGGAAGTGCGCGAGGGACCGCGTGAGGAGTTGCTGCGCGCGCTGCCGGATATCGAGCGCCTCCAGCGCCAGTATCGGATCCGCGAGCATCACCTGCGCGCTCCCGGCGAGGTCGCCTCGTGGCTGTGCGCCGTCTTCTGCGTGTGTGATTCAGGCAAGGGCTGACGATGGCGCACGTGCTGGGCTCCTGGCGGCGGGTACGGCGCGATGCGCTGCTCGCGGCGGGTGCCTGTCTGCTGGATCTGGTGCTCTTCTCGCACGTGCTCAAGAATCCGAATCAGCCGGACGAAGCACTCAGTCCGCTCGCCCTGTCGCTGGTGGTGGCCTACGCCATGGCGGGTTATGCCGTTCTGTGCTGGCGCCGGCGCGCCCCGGTGGCGGTCTTCACGATCATGCTGCTGCACAGCCTGGCTGCGGTGGTGCTGCCGGATTACCGGCCGACCGTGGGACTCCTGGTTGCGCTCTACACGGTCGCGGCCCAGCGAAACGGCCGAGTGGTGCCCGCAGCACTGGCCGGCGGACTGATCGCCAGTTTCGGCCCGGTTGCCAACGACGTGGCCAACGCGGCGGAGCCGCTGCGCGAGGCGACCGCGGTGGCGGTGGGTTTGTTCTTTCTGGTCGTCAACCTCGGCGTCTGGACCGCGGGCCGCTGGGTCTACGCCAGCCGGCAGCAGATGGAGTACCTGGAGTACCGGCGGCAGGTTGAGGCGCGCGAGGCGGTGAACGCCGAGCGCACCCGGATCGCCCGGGAGTTGCACGACATCGTCGCGCACGCGGTGACCGTGATGATTCTGCATGCGGCCGGCGCGAAGAGCATTTTGGCCAGTGACCCCGAGCGGGCTGCCGGGGCGCTGTCAGCCATCGACGAGCAAGGCCGACAGGCGATGGCGGAGCTGCGTCGACTGCTGACCGTGCTACGCGCCGTCGACGACGCGGCGCCAGTCGACGGCCAGGATGCGACCGCCGACGTTCCAGGCCTATCCAATATGGATGGTCTCGTGGTGGCCGCGCGGCATGCCGGCATGGTGGTCCGGGTCGAGACGGAGGGTGTGCCGCGCCAGTTGGACCGCGGTGTCGACCTGACCGCATATCGGGTGGTGCAGGAGGCGCTGACCAACGCCACCCGGCACGCCGGGCCGGGCAGTACCGTTGATGTCCGGGTGCGCTGGCAGCCCGACCAACTCACCATCGAGGTGACCGACGACGGGCGCGGTCGGCCAAGGCCGGGCGTGCAGGCCCTGTCGACCGGGCACGGCCTGCTCGGCCTGCGGGAGCGAGTCGCAGTCGTCGACGGCCAACTCACGGCGGAACCGACCGGGAGCGGATACCGCGTGGCCGTCACGCTGCCTACCGGAACGCCCGCGCACGGCCACGAAGCCGGTATATTGCCGCGTGCCACGACCGGCCTCGCAGGAGGGTCGGTGTGAGCATTCGGCTGTTGCTCGTCGACGACCAGCCCTTGGTGCGAGCGGGGATCCGGATGCTGCTGGACGCCGAGGCGGACCTGACGGTGGTCGGCGAGGCCAGTGACGGCGCTGAGGCGGTACGACTGGCCCGGGACCTTCAGCCCGACGTCGTGCTGATGGACGTACGCATGCCGGGTGTGGACGGGGTGACCGCCACGGGGGAGATCTGCGGCGACGACTTTTCCGTCGACCCTGATCGGCCGGTGCGGGTGCTGATCCTCACGACGTACCACGTCGACGAAACCGTCTACGCGGCGCTGCGCGCTGGTGCGTCCGGCTTCGTGCTCAAGGACGCCGTACCGCAGGAACTGCTTGGGGCGGTGCGGGCTGTCGCTGTTGGCGAAGCGTGGCTCGACCCGGCGGTGGCGCGTGGCCTGCTCACCGATTTTGTCGGCCGTCTGGGCGTACCCGCGACCACTCCTGAGCGACTGGGCCGGCTCACGGCGCGGGAGCGTGAGGTCCTTGTCACGATGGCGTACGGGTTGTCGAATTCGGAGATCGCCGCGCGGTTGGTGGTCGGTGAGGCGACGGTCAAGACCCACGTGAGCCGGGTGCTGATGAAGTTGGGCTTGCGTGATCGGGCGCAGGCGGTCGCGGTGGCCTATCAGAGCGGCCTGGTCACGCCGGGTGCGGCCCCGCCACGGTAACCCCAGCCCGGCTGGCGGCCATGGGCCTGCGCCGTACGACGCAGGCCCATGGCTCGTGATTGGACTCACGGCCAGGAGACCGGGTCCGGTTCCTGCCGCCGAGGTGGCTCGACGCCAGTGATGCCGATGACGTGGTTCAACGTCGGGTCGTATTTGGGCTGGGCCTTGTTGAAGTCGGGGGTGGTGGTCACCGACAGGGTGAACACGCCGTCCGGGTCGACCATCGCCACCATCGGGTCGTAGGGCCCCGTGGTCGGCGGGGTGTCGGGAATCTCGGGCTGATCCGAGTTGCGGTCCGGCGTCCGGGTGCTGTTCAGGAACGCCGCGACTCGGGCCCAGTCGTCTGGGGTGACCACGCCGACGCCGGTGCTGTCCGGGTTCGGCATGCCCGTCGTCTCATCACCGACCGGCGGGCAGTCCTCGCCCTGGCACGGTTCTCCGCCGGTGTCCCCGGGCTCGTCTCCGCCGCTGCCCCCGGAGTCATCGCACTCCGTGCCTTCGCAGGTGTACTTGGGCTCTCCGCAATTGCCCGCGGCATCGCACGTGGTGTCCCACGTCTCCGACTTCGACTTACCGTCAGTATCCTTGCGCCCCTTGCCGGTGGAGGTCTCCGAACCGGTGACGTTGCCGTCCTTGTCGCGATGGGTCGTGGTGCTTTCGGTGTACCAGGTGGATGAACCGTCGGGGTAGTTCGTGCTGCTGCTGTTGTGCCGGGTGGTCGACCCCTCCAACGGGTTTCCGTTCTCGTCGTACCCCATCGTCTCGACGTGGATCTTGAGGACCTCCATCGAGAATCCGTCGGACTCGTGTTTCTGCCGGGACTCGCTGGTGACGTTTGTATGGCCGGACTCGCGGCTCCCCTTGTAGCTGGTGACAGTGCTGTTGGTGATCGTGAGATCATCCGGCTGACTCATCGAGGTGGAGACGTCGTCCCGGATGTTTTCGCCGTACCCCACCGAGTAGTTGCGCCCGATCGAGCCCCGCTCGCCGTAGCTGAAGCCATGATCGGTGAAGTGGGTCGGCGTCCGGTCGCCGTTGATGCCGAGGCTGGTCACGCCGAGGATGCCGGCGAGTTTGAAGCCGCGGTCGGTCCTGCTGCCGTGGAGAGCCACGTTGCCGTTGGCGGCGAACTTCAGACGATCTGCGGCACCGACCTTCGGCCGCTCGGGCAGGGTGACGGTCATGTTCGTGCCGAAGTTCTTGTAGCCGTGGGTCTTCAGCGTGTCCACGAGGCTGTCGACGGATTTGATCAGGGGCCCGCGTTCGGGGAACGGGATGGTGCCGAGGCCGGTCCAGAGCGCGGTGTTCTCCCGGTTGTTTCTCGGTAGGGCCACCAGTTCCGTCAGGTGCTGCTCGAACGACGGCAGCTCACGGGCGAGTGCAATGTCGAAGATCTTCTCGGCTTCTGGGCGGCTCGTCGGATCATCCGGGTCGCTGCCGAGTGCTTCCTCATCGACGTCCGTGACGCCGTCGCCGTCCTTGTCCGTCGACTTGTCGAGCACCAGCAGGCAGAGCCGGTAATCGCATACCGCTTTGAGCCGTTCCGGCTCGTCTGCTGAGGCGGGAGCGGTTCCCGCGGTGATGACGCCGGCCGAGAGTACGAGCGTTCCGGCGATCGCGGCCAGTCTTCGCAGGCCACGAAGAGATGGGTTGTCTGCCATGGGACCTCCAACGGGTCAACGAGCATGGGCCGCGGGGACGCGGACACCGCAAACCATGGTGTGAGCCCTGAAGATCGGAAACGTCCATCCCTCGTCGGATCTTGGGCGTCCATCCCGGGTGGGACATCAGGACCGGTCGTAAGCCGTCGGCGTGTGCCACCCCGGCACTCTCAGTGTTCCCTCAGCCTTCCGATCACCACCGGACTGGCCCGGCCGTTTACTCTGGTAGCGCGCGTTGACGTGCCACGACCCCCTTAGGGAGGCCAGACAGTGAAGACTTCGAACCCGGTACTCGCTCGGCTCGGGCAGGCGGCCGAGCGGGAGCGGGCCGCCGGGTACGCCCCCGGGCCGTACGGACAGCCCGGATACCCCCAGCAGTACCCGCCGCAGGCCGGTTACCCCGGTGCGCCGGGCTTCCCGTCCGCCCCGCCGGCGGTCACCCCGATGTCGATCGACGACGTGGTGGTCAAGACCGTCACCCTCCTGGCCATCGTCGGCGTCGCCGCCGCGGCTGCCTGGGTGCTGGTGCCCGACGCGCTGCTCGGTGTCGCCTGGATCGGCGCGGCCGTGGTGGGCCTGGTGCTCGGCATGATCATCTCGTTCTCCCGGATGGCGAACCCGGCGCTGGTCGTCGCGTACGCCGTCGTAGAGGGCGTCCTGGTCGGCGCGATCAGCAAGTTCTTCGAGTCGATGTACGACGGCATCGTGCTCCAGGCGGTGACCGCCACCTTCGGCGTCTTCTTCGTGATGGCGATGCTCTACAAGGCGCGGGTCATCCGGGCCACGCCGAAGTTCGTCAAGGGCATGATCGCGGTGATGGCCGGTCTCTTCGCCGTCATGCTGATCAACCTGGTGCTGGCGATGTTCGGCGTCAACACCGGCCTGCGCGACGGTAGCCCGCTCGCCATCGGTTTCAGCCTGGTCTGCATCGTGGTCGCCTCGCTGAGCTTCGTGCTCAGCTTCAAGGAGGTCGAGGACGGCGTCCGGATGGGCCTGCCCCAGCGCTACTCCTGGGTCGCCGCGTTCGGCATCCTGGTCAGCCTGATCTGGCTCTACATCGAGCTTCTTCGCCTGCTCAGCTACTTCCAGGGCGACGACTGACCGCTCGCCCAGCGACCCGACCGGCGCCCGCCCCCACAGGGGACGGGCGCCGTCGTCATTCTCCCCACCCACCCCACCCCTCCAGGCGCCGTCGATCATGCACTTCTGGTCGCGGCATAACGCGCCAAAAGGGATTTTTCGGCGACCGAAACTGCATGATCGACGGTGGGACGGTGGGACGGTGGGACGGTGGGACGGTGGGACGGTGGGACGGTGGGACGGCGGGACGGCGGCGTGCGGGGGTGGGTGGGTGGGTAGGGTTTGGGGCGTGGGGGATGTGGAGTTGGGGCGGGGGGTGGAGTTGCTGGTGCGGCAGGTCGGGCACTGGCAGCAGCCGCGATGGTCGGCTGCCGCCTCGGCCGGCAACGTGTCCCGGGCCGATCTGGTGCACCGACTGGTTCAGGAGATCGCCAACCTGGCCGCCGACACGGAGGGGCAACCACGGCGCACCGTACCCAGGCTCGACAACGACCTGGTCTTGGCCGATCAGCTCCGGGTGGTCGCGGCCGACCTGCTCGCGGCCGACCCGTCCGACGAAGTCCTGGCCCGGGCCACCGCCGAGGTGGCCGCGACCCGGACCGCGCTCTAGAGACCGCGTTTGCCGGGCCGGCGGGCGAAGGGACCGCGTTTGCCGGGCCGCCGCTGATCTCGGGTCGGGCGCGCTTGGCCCGCGGCGACGCCCGCCGACCCTGCAGGCGGACGCATGCCAGGGAAGAAGGGGTCAGCGGCGCTGGGTGACCGCTGCGGCGGCGGCCACGGCGGGCAGCAGGGCGTGTGCCCAGACCCGGTAGCCGTCGGCGGAGGGGTGGTAGCCGTCGTGGCAGAACGTGCCGGCGTCGGCGCGGAACACCGGCCCCGTCTCGGCGGCCAGGTCGACCACCGTCCCGCCGGCGTCGAGCACCGCGCTCGTCTGGGCCCGGCCGACCCGGCGGCCGACCCAGCCGACGACCTGACGCAGCGGTGGCGCGATGGCCCGTACCGCGCCGAGGTCCGGGCAGGTGCCGACGACGACCTCGACCCCGGCCTGGCGCAACCGGTGCACCGCCGCGCCGAGGTAGGCGGCGGCCTCGGCCGGACGGCGCAAACTGGTGGCGTCGTTCGCCCCGACCAGGATGACCGCCACGTCCGGCCGCTCGCCGAGCAGCGCCCGGGCCACCTGGGTGGCCAGGTCGGTGGAGCGCGAGCCGGAGACACCGACGCTGGACAGGTGCACCAGCCGCCCGGACGGCCCCTCTGCGAGCAGCTCGGCCAACTGCCCGCCGATGGTGTCGCCGAGGCGGTCGACTCCGACGCCGAGGGCGGCGGAGTCGCCCAGCAACACCAGTCGTACCGGTGGGGCAGCGGCACGCCCGATCGTCGCCCGGAGCGCCAGGCCCAGCTCGGGCTGGGCGTAGCGGCGGCTGCGGGCCACGACGGCCTGGCCGGCGAGCACGGCCGCTCCGCCGAGCGCGCCGGCGAGCAGCGAGGCAGCAGCGGCACGAGCCAGCTGCGCCGTGGCCCGGGCTTCGGGAGACAGGCCGCTCATGTCGTCGCCCCAGGGGTGTCGACGCCGTACGGGCGCCTGATCCGCTCGATCATGTGCGTCCCTCCACTGCCGATGAGTCGGTGGTGGGAGTTGACTGCGGCGCCGTGGCGGCACCGAAGAACCCCCGGCGGCGCAGTCGTGCCCAACGGCCGGCTGGACCGCTCTCGCTGCCACGGACCTGCGTGCCGCTGACCTCCGTCCCGGGATGCCGGGCCGCCTCCTGAGCTGCCTTCGGCAATGACCGTACGCCTTCGACGCGGCCAGGCGAAGGCCTGCGCTCCGTACCGGCTCCCAGCGCGGACAGCACCGTGGGCAACAGCGCGGCGGCGGCAACCGCGTACCCCTCGGCGGAGGGGTGGAACCGGTCCCAGGCGAACATCCGGCCCGGCTCGGCGTTGAACCGCGGCCCGAGCAGGTCACCGAGAGAGACCGTCCAGCCGCCGGCCGAGACGACGGCGACCGTCTGGGCGGCGGCGAGTTGTCGGCTCCACCGGCGGGCCAGCCAACGCAGCGGCGGCTGGATCGGGCGGATCGCGCCGAGGTCGGGGCAGGTGCCGACGACCACCTCGGCGCCGGCGGCGCGTAGTGCGTGGACCCCCTCGACGAGGTAACGCACGGCCAGGGCGGGCGGCGTGCGGTTGGTCACGTCGTTGCCGCCGATCAGGATGACCGCCACGTCGGGATGACATTCCAGGGCGGCCTCGACCTGGAATTCGAGGCCGGCCGAGATGGCGCCGACCACGGCGAAGCGATGCAGCCGCACCGGCCGCTGGAGCCGGCGGGAGAGGCCGGTCGCCAGCAGCGCGCCGGGCGTCTCTCGCCGGCGGTGCACGCCGTACCCGGCGGCCGAGGAGTCGCCGAGAATGACCATGGTGACCGCCGGGCCGGGGAACTTCGCGCCGTAGACGCCGTCGCAGCGTGGTGGTGGTGCCTCGGCCATCGGGATGGTGCGCCGGGCCTGGCGGGCCTGCCCGAACAGCAGGCCGCTGGTTGCCGCCGCAGCCGCTACCGTGGCACCCGTGCCGATCGCCGCGAGGCGGGCCACCCGCCCCGCGCGCGGCCAGCGCGGACGATCCGGTACGGCAGACTTGATGACCCCCACACCGCGACACTAGCGCGCCCCTCCGACGGTCCGCTGTCGTCACGGCAGCGCCCCCGGTGCCTGGAAAACGACCGCGTTGGGTACTTGAATGTCGGGTGTTGCGCCCGGTCGTCACGCTGCATGTGGAAAGGAGCACGACGATGGCTAAGACGTTGAAGCGGGGTGCGGCGTTCGTGGCTTTGGCCCGGGCGTTGACGGCCGGTGCCCGAGGCGGTCCGTCGCTCGGCGCGCGACTCGGGGCGCTGCCCAGGATGATCGCGGCCACCGCCCGCGGCCGGTACGACGGTGGCCTGCGGCTGGCCATGATGACGGCGGCGACGGCGTACGTCGTCTCCCCGGTCGACGCGGTGCCGGAGATGTTCCTCGCGGTGTTCGGGTTGATCGACGACGCGGTGATGGTCACCTGGCTGGCCGGCGCGGTGCTCGCCGAGACCGAGCGGTTCCTGGAGTGGGAGGCACATCGCAGCTCTGTCATCCCCGGGCACGTGGCGCCCTGACCCGACGTACCCTGGGCGCGGGATTCACGTGAGCAACCCGCCCCGGCCTGCGGCGCCGGCGCCGGAGGAGAAGGGCACAACGAGGTGCAGTACTACGACAACGTCGTCGAGATGATCGGCAACACCCCGCTGGTGCGGCTGCGCAACGTCGCCGAGGGCATCCAGGCGACCGTGCTGGCGAAGGTGGAGTACCTCAACCCGGGTGGCTCGGTGAAGGACCGGATCGCACTGCGCATGGTGGAGGAGGCCGAGGCGGCCGGCATCCTCCGACCGGGTGGCACCATCGTCGAGCCGACCAGCGGCAACACCGGCGTCGGTCTGGCCCTGGTGGCGCAGCTCAAGGGCTACAAGTGCGTCTTCGTCTGCCCCGACAAGGTCAGCCAGGACAAGCAGGACGTGCTGCGGGCGTACGGCGCGGAGGTGGTGGTCTGCCCGACCGCCGTCGCGCCGGAGGACCCCCGCTCGTACTACAACGTCTCCGACCGGCTGGCCCGGGAGATCCCCAACGCCTGGAAGCCCAACCAGTACGCCAACCCGGCGAACCCGCGTTCGCACTACGAGACCACCGGCCCGGAGCTGTGGAAGCAGACCGAGGGACGGATCACCCACTTCGTCGCCGGGGTGGGCACCGGTGGCACCATCTCCGGGATCGGGCGGTACCTGAAGGAGGCGTCCGGCGGCACCGTGAAGGTCATCGGCGCGGATCCGGAGGGCTCGGTCTACTCCGGTGGCACCGGCCGGCCGTACCTGGTCGAGGGGGTCGGTGAGGACTTCTGGCCGGAGACGTACGACCGGGGTGTGGCCGACCAGATCATCGAGGTCTCGGACAAGGAGTCCTTCGACCTGACCCGGCGGTTGGCCCGCGAGGAGGGGCTGCTCGTCGGCGGCTCCTGCGGCATGGCGGCCGTGGCCGCGTTGGAGGTGGCCCGCTCCGCCGGCCCGGACGACGTCGTCGTCGTGCTGCTGCCCGACGGTGGCCGGGGCTACCTGTCCAAGATCTTCAACGACGACTGGATGGCCCGCTACGGCTTCCTCGACAACGCGGGCAGCGAGCCGACGGTGGCCGACGCGTTCGCCAGCAGGCCGGGTGGGCTGCCCGAGCTGGTGCACGTGCACCCGACCGAGACGATCCGCGACGCGGTCGACTACATGCGCGAGTACGGCGTCTCGCAGCTGCCCGTGCTCAAGGCCGAGCCGCCGGTGGTCACCGGCGAGGTGGCCGGTTCGATCGCCGAGAAGGACCTGCTCGACGCGCTCTTCACCGGCCAGGCGCACCTGCACGACACGATCGAACGGCACATGGCGCCACCGCTGCCGATGATCGGTGGCGGCCAGCCGGTCAGCGAGGCGGTCAGCCTGCTGGAGAAGTCGGACGCCGCGCTGGTGCTGATCGACGGCAAGCCCAAGGGTGTGCTCACCCGCCAGGACCTGCTCGCCCACCTCGGCGCCCGCTGAGGGTGTTACATCAGAGCGGGCGGGTGTAGCGCAACTGTCGGACGGTCACCCTGCCGATCAGGTCGTCGCGCTCCACTCCGGTGGGCAGCCAGCGGCCGCGTTCGTAGAAGCGGCGGGCGTGGGTGTTGTCGCGCAGCACCCAGAGCACCGCGCGGTGCCAGCCACGCCCCCGCATGTCGGCCAGCGCGTCGATCATCAAAGTCCGACCGACGCCGCGACCACGCTCGGCCGGCGCCAGGTGGATGGCGTTGAGCAGGCCGGTGTGCGGATCGCGCTCGTCGTCCGGCCCGAGATAGCTGAAGCCGACCACCGTGCCGTCCCGCTCGGCGAGGGTCATCCGGTGGTCGGCCCGCTCATAGCTCCACCGGGCCAGCCAGTACTCGCCCATCGCCTCCGGGGTCGGGTCGGCCAGTGCCTCGGGCGGCAGGATCGACGAGTAGGCGGCGACCCGCGAACGCTGGTGGAGCCGGCCAACCGCCATCAGATCCTCAGCGGTCGCGGCACGCAGCGTGACAGTCACCCCGCCGAGGGTACCCGCCGGGGTGGCACCTGGACCGTGGTCAGATCCTCGGCGATCACCAGGTCGCCGTCGAAGTGGGCGCGGGCCTCGTCGGCGAAGCGGGCCGGGTCGGCGTACCGCTGGGAGAAGTGGGTGAGCACCAGCCGGCGTACCCCCGACTCGGCCGCCACCCGCGCGGCCTGGCCGGCCGTGAGGTGCCCGACCTCGGCGGCGAGTGCGGCCTCCGACTCCAGGAACGTCGCCTCGATCACCAGCAGGTCGGCCTGCTCGGCCAGCGCGTACACGCCGTCGCAGAGGCCGGTGTCCATCACGAAGGCGAACCGCTGCCCGGCCCGGGGCACGCTCACCTCCGCCCGGGTGACGCGGCGCCCGTCCAGGTCGAGGTGGCCGACGCGCTGCAGTTCGCCGACCGCCGGCCCGCCGATGTCGTACGCGGCCAGCCGCTCCGGCAGCATCCGGTACCCGTCCGGCTCCACCAGCCGATAGCCGTACGTGTCGATCGGGTGCCGCAGCCGGCGCGCCTCCAGGGTGCCGCAGCGCAGCTCGATCCGCTGGCCGTCCGCCTCGATCGGCGCCACCAGCAGCTCGGCGGTCTCGTGGAAGGAGCTGGCGTGCCGCAGCCGGGCGAAGTATTCGACGCCCTCGGCCGGGAAGTGCACCGCCACCGGATGCGGCACCCGGTCCAGGGAGAGCCGCTGGATGATGCCGGGCAGGCCGAGGCAGTGGTCGCCGTGGAAATGCGTGACGCAGATCCGGCTCAGGTCGGTGGCGGTGACGCCGGTGTGCAGCAGTTGCCGCTGGCTGCCCTCGCCCGGGTCGAAGAGGATCACCTCGTCGTCCCAGCGCAGCACGTACCCGTTGTGGTTGCGCGCCCGGGTGGGGGCCTGGCTGGCCGTCCCGAGCACGATCAGCTCGCGCATGGACACGTCGACCTCCCGCGCTGGCCCGGCCGCCCCGGCATGAAGCGACCCCCGGGGCTTCCGCGCTGGCGCGCGGGCCGGCTGGACTGGGCCGGCACCCCGGGGGTCGGGTGGCTTGTCGTGGATTCGCCGCACCGCTGCCACACGGTCTCGACGACTCTTACCGTGCCCGCCCGGAGAGGCGGACGCACTGTCGAGGACAGCGGCTAGCGGACAGCCACCTCACGAGTCCGATTGCTATACAAGTCTGGACCACCTCCTTTCCCGTGTACCGCCACGCTATCCAGCGGCGAGCCCGCCGGCAACGGGTTTCGATCACATCCGGCGGGGCCAGCGCAGCACCGGAGGGCGACTCGGCGTTCAGGAGGTGGGGGTGATGCCGATCGGGCCCTCGCGGGGGCCATCCTCGCTGGCCGGTTGCACTGCCAGGGAGGGGAAGTCGACCAGGTCGCCCTCGGGCTCGGCATCCCACTCGGGGAACACCAGGTCGCTCTGGAGGTAGAGGCAGAGCAGTTGGGTCAGATGGCGCAGCCCTTCCAGGTGGGTCCGCTCGTGGCCGTGGGTGGCGTCGACACCGAAGCCGACCAGGGCCACCCGGGCGTGGGCACCCGCCTCCACCGCCGCTGCCACGTCGGAGCGGTAGTAGTCGAAGACGTCCCGGACCAGGTCCACGTCGTGTTCTGCAGCGATGGCCGCCAGGTTGCGGGTGAGGTGGTAGTCGAACGGGCCCACCCCGTCGCCCATCGCCAGGGTCGCGGCATCCTCCCGGGACTGCTGCCCCGGGGCGACCACCGCCGCGTCCACCGAGACGATCTCGGCGACGTCCGGGTCGAGGCCGTGTGAGGCGCCGTGGCCGATCTCCTCGGTCACGGTGATCAGCAGGTGCGCGGTGACCGCGGGCGTCACCCGCGCGTCGACCATGGCCTTGATCGCGGTGAGCACCGCGGCCACCCCGGCCTTGTCGTCCAGGTGCCGGGACTTGACGTACCCGCTGGGGGTGACGGCCGGGTTGGGCAGGAACGCCACGAAGTCGCCCGCGTCGATGCCGAGCGCACGGAGGCCGGCGATGTTCTCGACCGGCTCGTCGATGCGTACCTCCACCTGCTCCCAGCCGATGCCCTGCTCGTCGACGGCGTCGTTGTACCGGTGGCCGCTGGCCTTCAGCGGCAGCACCTGGCCGGTGATCACCCGCTCCAGGTCGTCGGTGAAGACCCGTACGTGTGCTCCCTCGGCGAACCGGGCGCTGTGCGTGCCGATCTGTTTCAGTTCCAGCCGACCGTTCTCCTTGAGCCGCTTGACCATCCCGCCGATGGTGTCGGTGTGCACCACGATCGCCCGGTCCGCCCCGGTCTCCCGAGGGCCGGGCAGGCAGGCGCTCAGCGCGCCCCGGCGGGTCAGCGTCGACGGGATGCCGAGCGCCGAGAGTCGCTCGCCCACGTACTGCTGCACGTGGTCGGTACGTCCGGACGGGCTCGGAATGTCCAGCAACTCGACCAGCACCTGGCGCAGGTAGTCCAGGTCGATGGGGAGCGGAATCGTCTTGCGTACGGTCATGTCCCCGATGTTCCCGCACCCGCCGGGGTCCACAGCCGTTGCGGTGCCCGCGTCCCGGGGAACAGCAGATCCACGAAGCGTTCGGCGGTGGGCTGCGGCTCGTGGTTGGCCAACCCGGGCCGCTCGTTGGCCTCGATGAAGACGTGTTCGGGCTGGTCCGGGGCCGGCACCAGCAGGTCGAGCCCGGTCACCGGGATGTCCAGCGCCCGGCTGGCGACCACGCACGCCTCGGCGATCACCGGGTGCAGCTCGCCGGTGACGTCGTGGATGGTCCCGCCGGTGTGCAGGTTGGCGGTGCGTCGTACCGCCAGCACCTGCCCCTCGGGCAGGACGTCGTGCAGCTCGTACCCGGCCTCGGTGACCACGTCCCGGGTCATCTCGTCCAGCGGGATACGGGACTCACCGCCGGTGGCGGCGGAGCGGCGGCGACTCTGCCGCTCGATCAGCTCGGCGATGTCGCGTACGCCGTCACCGATGATCGCGGCGGGCCGGCGCACCGCGGCGGCCACCACCTCGTGGTCGATCACCACGACCCGCAGGTCCTCGCCGGTGCACAGCTCCTCCAGCAGCACCTCGGGGCAGAACCGGGTGGCCAGCTCGATGGCGGCGGTCAGCGCCTCGGGGGTGCGTACGCCCACCGTGATTCCGTTGCCCTGCTCGCCCCGGGCCGGCTTGACCACCAGTTGGCCCACCTCGGCCAGGAACGCCGTATCGGCGGAGTTGCCGGTGGCGGTGCGCCCGCGCGGCACCGACAGGCCGGCCTCGGCCAGGATCCGACGGGTGACCCGCTTGTCGTCGCAACGACTCATCGCCACGGCCGAGGTCAGCTCGGACAGCGACTCCCGGGTGAGGACGGTCCGGCCGCCGTTGACCAACCGCAGTTCACCCCACTCCGGGTCGGTCACCTCCACCCGGATGCCCCGCCGCCTCGCCTCGTCGGCGACGATCCGCGCGTACGGGTTGAGCTGGTCGTAGCCGTGCGGCATGGCCGGCAGGAACAACCGCTCGTTGATCGGGTTCTTCCGCTTCACGCAGAGCGTCGCGGTGCGGTAGAAGCCGAGCCGCTCGTAGAGCCGGATCGCCCCGGCGTTCTCGGCGAGCACCGACAGGTCGACGTACGCCCGGCCCCGGGCGACCAGGCGGGCGACCAGTTCGGTGATCAGCGCCTGGCCGGTGCCCGGCGGAGCCTGGTTGAAGTCGACCGTCAGGCACCAGAGACTGGCGCCGTTGTCCGGGTCGTCGAAGACCGCCACGTGATCGATGCCGGTGATGGTGCCGACGATCTCGCCGGTCGTCACCTCCGCCACCAGGTGCAGGAAACGGTCGCTGGCGGCGTTGTCGACCAGCACCTCGACCGGCGCGTTGACCATGCCGTTGGCCGCGTAGATCCGGTTGACCGCGTCCGCGTCGGCGGCGTCACGCAGTCGGCGGATGCGCACCCCGGGCAGCTCCGGCCGGCCGTTGGCCGGCGCCGGTGGGTCGGCGCCGCCGGCCTCCTCGGCGGGGTCGGGCCGGAAACCGCTCAGCGGCAGCCGGTAGGTCAGTGACGGGTCGATGAACAGCTCGTCGGGCAGCCGGGACACCAGCACGTGCGGGTCACGCAGGTAGATGCAGATGTCCCGGGCGCCGGCCGCCTCGGAGCGCAGCACGTCGGCGACGGCGGCCTGATCGGGAAAGGTCTGCCCGAAGACCAACCGGCCCCAGCCGCAGTCGAGCACGACACCTTCGTCGTCGCCCGGGCGTTCGTCGACCGCGTCCACGCTGCCCGCGGCGATCGGATCACCGCCCGGCCCGATCCGTTCGTAGCGTCGTCCCGCGCCTCGACCGCGGTCGGTCCGGGCCATCCCGGCGGCCAGGGTGTCGGTGGGGCTCAATCGATTGCGTGGCTCTGGAGCCACATTTCCAGGAGTCCGAGTTGCCACAGCTTGTTTCCGTTCAACGGGGTCAGTTCGGCGTTGGGGGCGTCGAGCAGGGCGTTGACGTAATCGGTGCGGAACAGGTCGCGGCGGCGGGCCTCCGGCGCGTGCAGCGCGTCGCGTACCCGGTCGAGGAGCTTGCCCTCCAGGTGGGTGAGGCCCGGCACCGGGAAGTAGCCCTTCGGCCGGTCGATCACCTCGTGCGGCAGCATCCGGCGGCCGATCTCCTTGAGCACGCCCTTGCCGCCCTGGGCGAGCTTCAGCTCCGGCGGGCAGGCGGCGGCCAGTTCCACGAACTCGTGATCCAGGAACGGCACCCGGGCCTCCAGCCCGTGCGCCATGGTCATGTTGTCGACCCGCTTGACCGGGTCGTCGGTCAGCATGATCTGTGTGTCGATGCGCAGGCCGGCGTCGACGGGGCTCTGCGCGCCGGGCTGGGCGAGGTGCGCGGCGACGAACTCGCGGGCCGGGTCGCCGTCGGCGAGCCAGTCGGGGTTGAGCACCCGGGCCAGCCCGGCGGCGTCGCGGTCGAAGAAGGCCCGGGCGTACGTCTCGAGGGCCTGCTCGCGGTCGACCCGCGCCAGCGGCGGGTACCAGTGGTAGCCGGCCAGGATCTCGTCGGCGCCCTGGCCGGACTGCACCACCTTGACGTGCCGGGACACCTCTTGGCTGAGCAGGTAGAACGCCACACAGTCGTGGCTGACCATGGGCTCGCTCATGGCCGCGACGGCGGCCTCCAGCGGCGGGACGAGATCCTGTGCGGCGACCCGGATCTGGTGGTGGTCGGTGTCGAAGGTCTTGGCGATCAGGTCGGAGTAGCGGAACTCGTCGCCCTCCCGTCCACCCACGGCGTCGAAGCCGATGGAGAAGGTGGAGAGTTCACGCTGCCCCTCGCCGGCGAGCAGGGCCACCACCAGACTGGAGTCCAGGCCGCCGGAGAGCAGCACGCCGACCGGCACGTCGGCCACCATCCGCCGGCGTACGGCGGTGGTCAGCGATTCCAGCAGTGCGTCCTGCCAGTCCTGCTCCGACCAGCCGCTGTGCTCGGCGTGGCGCAGGAACGGCGGGTTCCAGTAGACCCGCTCGTGGGTGGTGCCGTCGGCCTCGTAGACCCGGACGGTGGCCGGGGGGAGCTTGCTGACGCCGCGCAGGATGGTGCGCGGCGGCGGCACGATGCTGTGGAAGCTCAGGTAGTGGGCCAGCGCCACCGGGTCGATGGTGGTGTCCACGCCGCCGCCGGCCAGCAGGGCGGGCAGAGTGCTGGCGAAGCGCAGCACGCCGGGCGACTCGGCGAGGTAGAGCGGCTTGACGCCCAGCCGGTCCCGGGCCAGCACCAGGCGGCCGGTGTCCCGCTCGCTGATCGCCACGGCGAACATGCCGACCAGGTGGTCGACGAAGTCGAGCCCCCACTCGGCGTACGCCTTGACGACGACCTCGCTGTCACCCTTGGAGAAGAAGTGGTGACCCTTGGCCGCGAGTTCGGCCCGCAGTTCGCGGTAGTTGTAGATGCAGCCGTTGAAGACGGCCGACAGTCCGGAGGCGGAATCGACGACGGGTTGCCCG
Organism: Micromonospora sonchi; assembly: GCF_014646235.1. Taxonomy (GTDB): domain Bacteria; phylum Actinomycetota; class Actinomycetes; order Mycobacteriales; family Micromonosporaceae; genus Micromonospora; species Micromonospora sonchi. Next base: position 72,144 of record NZ_BMNB01000001.1, read on the forward strand.
CTGGCGGCCGACAGGTCGATGATCCCCAGCCGTCGGTGACCGAGAGCGATGGAACCGTTCGACCACACGCCGCTGCCGTCGGGCCCGCGGTCACACATCGTGGCGGCCATCCGTTCCACCGCGGCGACATCGGCGCGCGTCGCGTCTCGTCGGAACTCCCCAGCCAGTCCGCACATGGCAGCCCATGCTGCCAGAGGATGTTGCGATTCGCCTGTTGAGACCATGACGGTCGCGTGACAGGATTGCTAGGATCCGCGCGCCCGCGGCAAATGAAGGCGGGCCGGCGCCGTATCGGCCTCCGGTCACCCGGGTGCGGGGCTCGCGCGAGCCGACGAGCTGTGAAAAAGACCGCACAAAACGGTACGCGGGGGCCGACGTACGCGACCCCCGCGTACGCCTCAGCCTGCGGTACGGGCGACGCCCACCGGGCAGCTCAGGCCGTTCGGGCCGTGGTTGCAGTAGCCGTTCGGGTTCTTGGTCGGGGCGAGGTACTGCTGGTGGTAATCCTCGGCAAGAAAATAGTCGCCCAGCCGGCCGATCTCCGTGGTGATCTCGCTCTTGCCGGCGCGGGCCACGATCGGCGCGAACGCGTCCCGGGACGCCTGCGCGGTGGCGAGCTGCTCGTCGGTGGTGGCGTAGATCGTCGAGCGGTACTGGGTGCCGACGTCGTTGCCCTGGCGCATGCCCTGGGTCGGGTCGTGGTTCTCCCAGAAGACCTTGAGCAGGTCCTCGTAGCTGATCTTGGTGGGGTCGTACACCACCTGGACCACTTCGGCGTGCCCGGTCTCGCCGGAGCAGACCTCCTCGTAGGTCGGGTTCGGGGTGTAGCCGCCCGAGTAGCCGACCGAGGTGGTGAAGACGCCGGGCAGGGCCCAGAACAGCCGCTCGGCACCCCAGAAACACCCCATGCCGAAGACCGCGACCTGCGAGCCCGCGGGGAACGGGCCCGTCAGCGGGGTCCCGAGCACCTCGTGCCGGTCGGCGACCGGCATCGCGATCGGGCGACCGGGCAGGGCCCGGTCAGGGGAGACCATCTCGGCCTTCATGCGGCGGAGGAACACGGTGGAACTCCTTTCATACCCTTCCCCGCGTGCAACACCGGCGGATCCCGTTTCCTTACCCGCCTCGTCGCCGGTCAGGCCCGATTCCGCCGCCAACGTGTCCGCGCGTACTCCTCGACCCAACTCCGGCTGCTCCGCCAGGCGCCCATCGTCGAAATTGTTCGCGGGCGGGAAAAAAATCTGAACGAACAAATTCGGGGCGCCCTCGCCGAGGTCATCAGGTCGGATCGGTGGAGAGGGCGGTGCGGATGCGGTCGGCGTACGCGGTGGCGTCGGCGTCGTCGGCGTAGCGGGTACGCGGCCAGAAGAAGCCGCGCAGGCCGTCGCCCTTGGTCCGCGGCACCACGTGGGTGTGCAGGTGCGGCACCGACTGGGAGACCTTGTTGTTCATCGCCACGAAGGTGCCGCCCGCACCCAGCCCGGCCTCGACCGCGACGGCCAGCCGCCGGACCAGCCCGAAGTAACCGGCGATGGACTCCGGCGAAAGGTCGGCGAGGGCGACCAGGTGGGTGCGGGGCACCACCAGCACGTGCCCCTTGAACACCGGCCGGGTGTCCAGGAACGCCACCCCGTCCGGCTCGTCGACGACCCGGAACGCCGGCACCTCACCCGCCACGATGCCGCAGAACACACACCCCGCCACCGGCTCAGGCTATGACCGGCCGCGAAACCGCGCTCGCCAACCCGCCCCGTTGAATCACTAGCTCCAGTCCGTCTCGTACTCGTCACGGCGCAGCAGCGCGAGCAACTCGGCATCGGTGGGTCGATGGGTGCGGGTCAGCACCGGCCGTAGCGCATCGGCCTCCACATATTCTGGTACCTGAACGATGACGCTGAGTAGGCGGTCGCCGTCGACCCGCGAGAGCGCCGTGGACGGGATGCTGTTCGGCGCCTGCTTGGAGACGGCGAACGTGAATCCGTCACCGAGGTCCGCACAGGTCACGACGGCGATGGCCACGCAGTCGACGTCGCCTTTCGGCGTTCCGTCCAGTCCTGTCGGGTGCAGCTGCCACCTCAACGGGACCTTCCGCGTGTCGGAGATGGCGAGATCGAAGACCAGTTCGAGGCCGTTGCGGTCCAGCCAGCCAAGCGCCCCGTCGGGTGGGAGATCGTCGGGTACGAGCAGCTTCTCGCGCGGCCACGGTGACCTCCGTGTGAGGTCGTGCAGGTCGCGGCGGTCTTTCGTGATGCGATGTTCGATGCGCAGGCCGATCCAGCCGCCGGTGCAGAGCGCAGCGACGACCACGACGGCAAGGATGCGGCGGTACAAGGCGTGATCCTTCCTCGGCGGCATCGCGGGCCGTCAAGGCCGCGCGATGCCGCCTGGTCCGGAGGGCGCTAGGCGAAGGTGTACGGCGTCAGATACCGCGGCAGCAGGACGCGGGTACGCGGCGCTACCCTGCGCACGGCGGTGAGGAACTTGTTCAGCTGAGCCTGGTCGTTCGCGCTGACCGGGGGCGGGTTCGTCAGTGCCGTTTCGAAGTTGTCCCAGTGCACCGGTACCACAGTGGTGGGCCGGTCGAGGGCCTCCAACAGACGCGGGACGTATTCGTGGGTGGAGTCGGTGTTCGGTACCGCGATCATCGCGACGTCGGGGGCCAGGCCGGCGAAGTTGCGTTCGACGAAGTCGCTGGCACCCATGAAGAGCACCGACGGCCCGCCGCGCGGGGTCACCTGGAAGGCGAGCGTGTCGCCTTCCGGCAGGTCCGCGATCGTTTCCGGCTCGGCCGGCGCCTCGACCCGGACGCCGGGGAAGGCCATCGAGTACGAACCGTTGCGGCTGTGCAGCGACGACACCACCTCGACGGTGTAGTCGCCGAAATCGAGCACCTCCCCGCCCTTGACCGTGCTGAGCTGGGAGGTGGGCAGGCCGTAGGCCACCCCGAGGTGGTACGCGGTGAGTGTGCCGAACACCCGGGCGCCGGACTGCGTGGCGATGTGCGGGACGTCGTTGTAATGGTCCCAGTGGGTGTGGGTCACGAGGATTGTCTGCGGTGTGCCGGAATGTTCCGCGATGCGCTCGGTGTCGACGGCCAGCGGGGTGGCCGGGTTGAACGCGCCGGCGAACAGCCCGGTGCTGAAGCGGCTCAGGTACGGGTCGACCAGCACTGTTTTCGCGCCGATGTCGATACGCCAACCGGAGGTGCCCAGCCAGCGGAAGGTGGCGGCGGGGCCGCTCGCCTCACGGCGGCGCGGCGCGGTCGGCGCAGCGGACGCGGTGGACGGGATCGAGGCGGCGGTGGCCGCAGTGGCCACCGCCGCGCCGGCGGCGGTACTGAGGAACCGGCGCCGGCCGAGTCGTGATTCGGTCATGGCGCGAGAGCGTTGCACCGTCCGGCGTGGCGCGTCCAAGACGATCCGCTCGTACCTTGCATACCCGGTCGCGTATCGGTCCTGGCCAGCCGGCCCGGCATAACCTACGGCTGAGGCGTGGCTCACATCCCCCGCAGCGCCTCGACCGCGGCCCGGGCGGCCTCACCCATGGCCAGGTCGACGTCGATCCGACGGGTGCTCAGCCGCTGGGTCTGCGCGAAGACCGCGATCGCGTACCGGCCGCCGTCCGGGTACTCCGCGACCCCTGCCTCGATGTGCAGCCCCGGCAGGGTGCCGGTCTTGCCGGCCACCCGCACCTCGGGCGGGAAGCCGGACGGCAACCGGGTCCAGAACATCTGCCGTGCCATGAGGTCCCGCACCATCGCGCACGCCGCGGGCGGTCCGGCCTCGTCCCGCCAGATCAGGGCCAGCAGCCTGGTGATCTCCCGCGCGGTACTGGAGGTGGTGTGCGCGGGGTCGAAGACCCGCAAGGCTCGTATCCGCTCCTCGGGCAGGGCGGAGAAGATCCGAGCGAACTCAGCGGCGTCACTCGCGCCGACGTCGGCGAACATCGACTCGAGCACCTGCCGCGGCCCGCCGATCACCCGGGTACGGGCGAGCCCCAACTCCGCGGCGAGCAGCGGTACGACGTCCCGACCCACCCGCCGCAGCAGCAGATCGGCGGCCGTGTTGTCGCTGACCGACATGGTGAAGTACGCCAGGTCGCGCAGCGACAGCTCCACGTCGTCGGCGCACCCTGCCGTACCCCAACCCCCCAGCCGGTCCCCGGCGCCCACCAGCACCCGCTCGGTGGGGTCGACCTGCCCGGCCACAACCTGCCGCGCGAACTCCAGCACCAGCAGGATCTTGAACACGGACGCGATCACCACCTGCTCGTCCGCGCGCGTCCCGACCTCGCGGCCGTTGTCGATGTCAACAACGTGGACGCACGCGTCGACCCCCACCTTGTCGAAGATTTTCCACGCCAGCACGCCGACACGGTAGCCGGCACCGCTCGCGTACCGTCAGGTCATGGACCTCTTCCGGCACCTGCGCTACTTCGCGGTGGTGGCCGAAGAGCTGCACTTCGGCCGCGCCGCCGAACTGCTCGGCATCGCCCAGCCTCCGCTGAGCCAGTCGATCCAGCGGCTGGAGCGGGAGTTGGGCGTCGAACTGTTCGACCGCTCCCGGCGCCAGGTCGCGCTCACTCCCGCTGGCCGACTGCTTCTCGACGAGGCGCGTGGCCTGCTCGCCGGCGAGCAGCGGATGCGGACGCTCATGCGCATGGTGCGCGACGGAACACTGGGCACACTGCGCGCGGGCGTACCACCGGAAACACCCGCCGTCACGCTCCAGGCCCTCCTGTGGCAACTCACCGACCAGCTACCCGGGCTCGACGTCGACCTTCAGGAACTGACCACCGGCGAGCAGTTGCGGATGCTTGCCGACGCTCGGCTCGACATCGGCCTGGTGCACCACCCGGTGGACGCTCCTGACCTGCGGTTTGGTCCAGCCACCCGGACCCGGCTCGGGGTGGTGCTGCCGCGCGCGTCGCCGCTGGCCCGGCAAACCGACCTGGCGTTGGCCGACCTCGCCGGCCATGACGTCGTTCTGCCGCCCCGCGCCACCGCGCCAGGCTGGCACGACCACGTCCTCGAGGTGTGCCGGCAACACGGCTTCGCGCCGGCACGGATCCGCCATGCCCGCAACCCCGAGTTCCTGCTGGGGCTCGTACTTGCCGGACACGGCGTCGCGTTCGAACCCGAGAGCGCCGCACGCCGCGAGCCGCGCGTGGTGTGGCGACCCATCGCCGGCCACCCGCTGCACAGGACCACCCTGGCGGCCTGGCCCGCGCAGTCGCACCACCCGGCGGCGGAACAGTTCGCGGAGATCGCCGCGGCGACGCTGAACGAGGAGGCCCCGCCGATGGCCGTCCCCCGGGCGGATGCGGCGCGCCCGTGGAGCATCGTGTTCGCTCCCCACGCGGCTGGTACCGGCCGGTGAACCCCGGACGAACACCCCAGGCTGACCGACTGGAAGCCGCTGGCGGGCGCACGGACTAACGTTCGGGTAATGAACCACGGCTTCGACACGCTCGCCATCCACGCCGGCCAGGACCCTGAGGCCCGTACCGGCGCGGTCATTCCACCGATCTACCAGACCAGCACGTACGCCCAGGACGCCGTCGGGGCGCCCCGGCAGGGTTACGAGTACAGCCGGTCCGGCAACCCGACCCGCGACGCGCTCCAGGAGTGCCTGGCCGCGCTGGAGGGCGGGCCGGTCGGGCTCGCCTTCGCCAGCGGGCTGGCCGCCGAGGACACGCTGCTGCGTGCCGTCTGCGCCCCCGGTGACCACGTGGTCATCCCCGACGACGCGTACGGCGGCACGTACCGGCTCTTCGCCAGGGTCGCGCAGCGGTGGGGGCTGACGTACACCCCGGCGAAGGTCTCCGACCCGGACGCCGTGCGGGCCGCGATCCGTCCCGGCACCACCAAGATCGTCTGGCTGGAGACGCCGACCAACCCGCTGCTCGGCATCGCCGACATCGCCACCCTCGCCGCCGTCGCGCACGACGCCGGCGCGCTGCTGGTGGTCGACAACACCTTCGCCTCGCCGTACCTGCAACAGCCGATCGCCCTCGGCGCGGACGTGGTGGTGCACTCCACCACCAAGTACATCGGCGGGCACTCCGACGTGGTCGGCGGCGCGCTGGTGGCGGCCGACGCCGCGCTCGGCGAGGAACTGCGCTACCACCAGAACGCGATGGGCGCGGTCAACGGCCCGTTCGACGCCTGGCTCACCCTGCGCGGGATCAAGACCCTCGGCGTACGGATGGACCGGCACTGCGACAACGCCGAGCGGATCGCCGCGTACCTGGACGGGCACGCCAAGGTCCGCGAGGTGCTCTACCCGGGACTGCCCTCGCACCCCGGCCACGAGGTGGCGGCCAAGCAGATGCGCCGGTTCGGCGGAATGATCTCGTTCCGGGCCGCCGGCGGCGAGGAACACGCCGTGGACATCTGCAACCGCGCCAAGCTTTTCGTGCTCGCCGAGTCGCTCGGCGGGGTGGAATCCCTGATCGAGCACCCGGGCCGAATGACACACGCGAGCGCTGCCGGCTCGCCGCTTGAAGTTCCCGGCGATCTCGTGCGACTGTCTGTCGGCATCGAGACGGTCGAGGACCTGCTCGCCGATCTGGAGCAGGCGCTGAGCTGACCGCTGGCTGGGGAGGGTGGCCGTGCAGGACATCATGCCGACCTGGGTCGGGGCGACGGCCAAACAGATCGCCCGGGGCGTACGCCGGGGAGATGTCTCGGCCACCCAGGTGCTGGCCGACCACCTCGATCACGTCGCCAAGGCCGACGCCGACCTCGCCGCGTTCCGCGCCGTACGCGGCGGGGAGGCGGTGACCGAGGCGGAGAAGGTCGACGAGCAGGAGGACCTGGCCAACCTTCCGCTGGCCGGTGTTCCGGTCGCGGTCAAGGAGAACACTGCGGTGGCCGGCATGCCCACCTGGAACGGCTCGGCCGCGGTGCGTACCCCGGTGGCGGAGGCCGACCACGAGGTGGTCCGCCGGCTGCGCGGCGCCGGCGCGGTGATCCTCGGCGTCACCCGGATGCCCGAGCTGGGCCTGTGGGCGGTGACCGACGACGACACCGCCGTCACCCGCAACCCGTGGGACCTGGGACGGACCCCCGGTGGCTCGTCCGGTGGCGCGGCGGCAGCGGTGGCGGCCGGGCTGGTGCCGATCGCGCACGGCAACGACGGGCTTGGCTCGATCCGCATCCCGGCGGCCTGCTGCGGCCTGGTCGGCCTCAAACCCGGCCGGGGAGTGGTGCCCTGCCAACTCGGCGCCGAGGACTGGTTCGGGCTGGTCGAGCACGGCATGCTCAGCACCACGGTCGCCGACGCGGCGGTCGGCTTCCAGGTGCTCGCCGGCCGCGCCCAGGAGAAGCTCGTCCCGCCGCAGCGGCTGCGGGTCGGCGTGTCGCTGCGTTCCCCGGTGCGTGGGGTCTCGCCGGACGCGCCGAACCGGGAGGCGGTCGCCGCGGCCGGCCGGCTGCTCGCCGGGGCCGGGCACGACACCGTACCGGCCGACCCGGTTTATCCGACGGCCCTGGGGTTGCAGGGCATCGCCACCTGGTTCGCCGCCGCGGCGGCGGATGTGCGGGCCGCCGGGATCGACCGGGGCAGCCTGCAACCGCGCAGCCGCCGCCACGTCGCCTTCGGCGACTGGGCATGGCGGCGCGGGTACGTCCGGGATGCCGACCGGCTCGCCTGGCGCGAGCGGTCGATCGGCTTCTTCGCCGACCACTCGGTGGACCTGCTGCTCACCCCGGCACTGGCCACCGCGCCGCCGCCGGCCACCAGCTGGTCGTCCCGGTCCTGGCGGGCCAACATGCTGGCCAACATCCGGTACGCCCCGTACGCGGCGCCCTGGAACATCGCCGGCCTGCCCGCCCTGGTGGTCCCGGTGGGTCGCCGCCCGGACGGGCTGCCGCTGGCCGTGCAGTTGGTCGGCCCGCCCGGCTCGGAGCTGCTGCTGCTCGGCGTCGCCGGTCAGTTCGAGATGGCGGCCCCGTGGCCACGACACGCCCCCGGTTACCCCCGGGCCGGCACGGGATCGCCCGCCGGCACCTGATCCGCACAGCTCCGCCGTCCGGGGCCCGCGGGGCGGGTGGCACGATCGGAACATGACGGAACTGGTCAGCCTCGACGAGGTGCGGGCGGCGCGGAAGCTGCTCGCCGGTGTCACCCGCACCACCCCGCTGGAGCCCTCCCGGCCGCTCACCGCCGCGCTCGGCGGGCCGGCCTGGCTCAAGTGCGAGAACCTTCAGCGGGCGGGCTCGTACAAGGTGCGCGGTGCCTACGTGCGCATCTCGCGGCTGTCGGAGCAGGAACGGGCCCGGGGGGTGGTCGCGGCGAGCGCCGGCAACCACGCCCAGGGGGTGGCGCTCGCCGCCGGGCTGGTCGGTACCCGGGCCACCGTCTTCATGCCGGTGAACGCGACGCTGCCGAAGGTGGCGGCCACCAAGCGGTACGGCGCCCAGGTCGAACTGGTCGGGGCCACGGTCGACGAGTCCCTGGTCGCGGCGGAGACGTTCGCCGAACGCACCGGCGCGGTGCTGATCCATCCGTTCGACCATCCCGACGTGATCGCCGGGCAGGGCACGGTGGCCCTGGAGATCCTGGAGCAGTGCCCCGAGGTGCGGACGATCGTCACCGGGGTCGGCGGTGGCGGACTCGTCTCCGGACTGGCGGTGGTGGCCAAGGCGCTGCGCCCGGACGTCCGGGTGATCGGCGTACAGGCGGCGGACGCGGCGGCCTTCCCGCCCTCGTTGCTGGCCGGTGAGCCGGTGCGCCTGCCCACTCTGAGCACCATCGCCGACGGCATCGCCGTCGGCCGCCCGGGCGAGGTCACCTTCGCCCACGTCCGCAAGCTCGTCGACGAGATCGTCACCGTCTCCGAGGAGGACATCTCGCGGGCGTTGCTCATGCTGTTGGAGCGGGGCAAGCAGGTGGTGGAGCCGGCTGGCGCGGTGGGTGTGGCGGCGCTGCTGGCCGGCGCGGTGGAGGTGACGACGCCGGTGGTGGCGGTCCTCTCCGGCGGCAACATCGACCCGCTGCTGATGATGCGGGTGATCGAGCACGGTCTGGCGGCGGCCGGCCGTTACCTGCGGATCACCGTCCGCTGCTCCGACCAGCCGGGTCAGCTCGCCACCCTGTTACGTGAGATCGCCGAACAGCGGGCCAACGTGGTGGACGTGGAACACCAGCGGGCCAACCCGCACCTGCGCCTCGGCGAGGTGGAGGTGGCGCTGTCGGTGGAGACCCGGGGTGTCGAGCACTCGGACAAGCTGATCGGTGCCCTGCGGGCCAGTGGCTACCAGGTGATGATCGCGCCAGAGGCGTGACACCCCGGAGGGCGTCACGCCTCTGCGCGCCATGGTCGGCCGTTGCCCGGCCGGTCGATCAGCCGGCGAACGGCTCGAAGCTGACCACCGTCACCTTGATGTCCGCGCCGCTGGGAGCGGTGTAGGTGCAGGTCTGACCGGCCTTGCCGCCCAGGATCGCCTGGCCGAGCGCCGACTCGGGGCTGTAGACCGTGAGGTCGGTGGTCGAGGCGATCTCACGGGAGCCGAGCAGGAACGTCTCTGTGTCGTCGGCGTCGTCGTCGAAGTAGATCGTCACGACCATCCCGGGCGCCACGGCGTCGGCGGTCGGTGCCTCGCCGGTCTCGGCGGTGCGGAGCAGTTCCTTCAGATAGAGGATGCGCCCCTCGGCCTTGCCCTGCTCCTCGCGGGCGGCGTGGTAGCCGCCGTTCTCGCGCAGGTCGCCTTCCTCCCGCCGGGCGTTGATCTCGGCGGCGATGACCGGCCGGTTGGCGATCAACTCGTCGAGCTCAGCCTGCAGGCGGTCGTACGCGTCCTTGGACAGCCAGGTGGCGGGCGCCTTATTGCCATTGGACACAGGCGGTCCTCCTCAGTTGTGCGTGCTGGCTGACAGGTGAACCTCCAAGCTACCAGTGGGCTACGACAGCAAGTGCCGGTGATCACGTCCCGTCGACGGAACGCTCGGGCTGTCCGCTGGTTCAGCGTGTGTGCCGGTTCGGGCTGTCTGCCGGTTCCGCCTGGCTGTGTGCCGGTTCCGGGGGCTCAGGCGGGTGGCCGGCAGCGGACCACCTCGCCGATGAAGGGGCGGGCGGTGGTGGCGAGACGGTGCCGGACGACGACATGGCTCTGCCCCTCGGTGGCGGTCACCGGCACCTCCTCGCGGGCCACCTCGGCGCCGGCGTGGTCCCGGGCGCGCAGTGCGCACACCGCGGACCCGCCGTCCGGCAGGTGCACCCGGAAGTCGACCACCACCTGGGTGTCCGTGATGTCGGAGTAGCTGATCACCTGGGCGTCGTACATCGGATCGCCGTACTGCCGGTAGAGCCGGACCGAGACCATGGTGAGCGCCGCGACCGTGGCGACCACCAGCAGCGTGGTCAGCACCGGCCGGCGGCGACGGGGCTCCCGACGGCGGCCGTACCGGCCGGGCGGGAACACCGGCGCGCCCGGCGAAAGTGTGGCGTGCGTCTCGGTCACCGGCGGGTATCTCCCTGGCGTTGTTGTCGGCGGCATCGGCAAGAATGGCGGAGTCCGTCATACTGCCCTGCTCGGTGTCAGGTACTTCTGCTGTCAAATATGACAGCCGGTGCGGGCAGACACCGCGACGGGGGAGAATTCGGCAGGTCAACGGTTGGCCCGATGGGGCCCGCCGATGGGCAGAGACGAGGAGCGCCGACGTTGGCAGAGCAACTTCGACTCATGGCCGTCCACGCGCATCCCGACGACGAGTCGAGCAAGGGCGCCGCGACCATGGCGAAATACGTCGCCGAGGGAGTGGACGTGCTGGTCGTGACGTGCACCGGGGGTGAGCGCGGCAGCGTGCTCAACCCCAAGCTCGACCGGCCCGAGGTGTGGGCCAACATCGCCGAGATCCGCCGGGCCGAGATGGACGCAGCCCGGGCCGTCCTCGGCATCGAGCAGGCCTGGTTGGGTTTCGTCGACTCCGGGCTGCCCGAGGGTGATCCGCTGCCCCCGCTGCCGGAGGGCTGCTTCGCCCTCCAGGACGTCGAGGTGGCCGCCGGTCCGCTGGTGCGGCTGATGCGCGAGTTCCGCCCGCACGTCGTCACCACGTACGACGAGGAGGGCGGCTATCCGCACCCGGACCACATCATGTGCCACAAGGTGAGCATGGCGGCCTTCGAGGCCGCCGGCGACGCGCAGCGCTACCCGGAGCTGGGCGAGCCGTGGCAGCCGCTGAAGCTCTACTACGACGTCGGTTTCTCCAAGGGCAAGATCCTGGCGCTGCACGAGGCGATGCTGGCCGCCGGCGTGGCATCCCCGTACGCGGAGTGGCTGACCCGCTGGGAGGACCGGCCGGACAAGGGCCCCCGGATCACCACCCGGGTCGAGTGCGCCGAATACTTCCCGGTCCGCGACGACGCGTTGCGTGCCCACGCGACCCAGGTCGACCCGGACGGCTTCTGGTTCCAGGTGCCGATGGAGTTGCAGCAGCGTGCCTGGCCGACGGAGGATTTCCAGCTGGTCCGGTCGCTGGTCGACAGTCCGCTGCCCGAGTCCGACCTGTTCGCCGGCGTACGGGAGACGGCCCATGCCCGCTGATCCGGCGGCGGGCTACCCTTGTCGCACGCCGCCGTTCGGAGGAATCCCATGCTGACCGTTGCTGAGGTGCTCGCCCAGAACAACTTCGGGGACACCCGCACGGGTGGCCTGGCCGGGCCGATGGGTCTCTTCCTCATCCTGATGCTGGGCACCGCCACTGTGCTGCTGATCCGCAACATGAATGCCCGGCTGCGCCGGCTGCCCGATCGGTTCCCCGCCGAGAAGTCCGGCAACGGACCGGACGCGGCGGCTTGGACGGCCGATGATCCGACAGGTGGGACCATCACGGCGGATTCATCCGCAGACCCTGCCAACGGGCATCAGCAGCGCCGCGACGCCTGATCGGGGCATGATTCACGTCGAACCGGATGGTCGCCCCCTGTTGCGACCATCCGGTTTGGCTTAGCCTTCCGCCGGGGGACCAAAAGTCCTCAAGCTGTGCGCGGGAGGGGGCGCCGATGACCATGGCAGTCATGTCCGCCCATCGCCTGTCGTGTTCCCGGTCGGCGGGAGGGGGTCGGTGACCTCCGGCAGGGCCGGTCCTTTCCTTGACCGGCCCCCGGGCCGTGGCAACCCATTCAGGCTGCACCTGCTCACGGCCGCGGTCGTGAGCACCGCGCTGGTCGCCGCCGTGGTCGGGCTGAGCCTGCCGGTGCAACTGCCGGCCGACGATCCGCTCGGCGGGCTGCCCCGGTTCGGCATCGCGGTGGCCGTCTTCGCCCTGTCGCAGTTGGCCCGGCTGCAGTTCCGGGCGGCGGCCGGGGTGGTCAGCATCACCTGGGTCGAGGCCGCGCTGATCGTCTGCCTGTACCTCGTACCGCCCGGTTGGCTGCCGGCGGCGGCGCTGGTCGGCGTCGCGGTGGCCTGGGCGGCGCTGTCGGTGCTGGACGACGGCCGGGCGACCCTGGACGTCGTGCGGATCGCCGGCACGCAGACCGCCGCCGTCGCCCTCGCGGTGTCCGTCACCACCGCTCTGGGCCAGCCGTTGTCGGCCGCCCCGACGCCGGCGCTCGTCCTCGCGGTCGGTGCCGGCGCCGTCGCCCACCTGCTCGCCAGCGTCTGGTTGGGCGGGGTCATGCTGGCGCTGCGGCACGGGATGCCGCTCGGGCGTCCGTTGCTCGCCGCCCTGCGCGGCAAGCTGTTGATGTTCGTCGGCAACGTGGTGGCCGGCGTCTCGGTGGTCGCGTTGATCGAGATCGACCCGCGCTGGCTGCTACTGCTGCCCGCCCCGCTGTGGCTGCTGCAACAGACCTACCGGCAGCGGCTGCGTGACGGCCGCGACCGGCGTACCTGGCGGTCGTTCGCCGGGGCGACCGCCGCGCTCAACCAACTGGACGAGCCCGGGGTGGCCACCGCGGCGGTCGCCGGTGGGCTGGCGCTGTTCGAGGCGGAGAAGGTCGACGTCGAGGTGGTCCGCGGCGACGGGCGGTGGCACCGTTACCAGGGTGACCCGAGCGGCCAGGTGACCGACCGGGAGATCGCGCCGCCGGTGAACGGCGAACCCGACCCGGAGGAACTGGTCCGCGACCTGTCGGTGGGGGAGACCCAGGTCGGACGGCTGCGCGTCCGCTTCCCCGGTACGGCCCCGCTCGGTGGGCGGGAGCACGACGTCTTCGCCGCCTTCGCCGACGCCCTCGCCGCTGCCCTGCACGACGCGGCGACCCACCGGGAACTCCGCCTGGTCACCGCGCGATCGTCGTACGAGGCGGTGCACGACCCGGTCACCGGACTGGCCAACCGGGCGGCCATGCTCAGCCGGGGTGACCAGGCGCTGCGGCAACTGGCCCATGATCACCCGGTTGCGCTGCTGCTGCTGGATGTCGATCAGTTCAAAGAGGTGAACGACACCCTCGGGCACGCGGCCGGCGATCAACTGCTCCGACTGACCGCCAACCGGCTCGAGGCGCTGACCCGCTCCGGCGACCTGCTGGCCCGACTCGGCGGTGACGAGTTCGCCCTCCTGCTGACCGCGGACCCAGTGGTCGCGGACCGTGCCGCCCCGATGGCGTACGCGCTGCGTCAGGCTCGGGACATCGCCGAGCGGCTGGCCGCGCCGGCCGAGGTGGCCGGGGTGCGGATGTCGGTCGAGGTCTCCGTCGGCGTGGTGGTGGCCGCGGCCGGCACCGCCGACCTGACCGAGCTGCTGCGCCGGGCCGACATCGCCATGTACCAGGCCAAGAACGGTGGCGCCAACGTGGCCGCGTACGACAGCGCCCGGGACGCGGCCAGCACCGACCAGTTGGCCCTGCTCGCCGAGTTGCGCGAGGCGTTGCAGGCCGACGATCAGCTGGTGCTGGTGTTGCAGCCGGCCGTCGACCTGGCCACCGGAGCGCCGACCGGCGTGGAGGCGCTGATCCGCTGGCGGCACCCACGCCGGGGCCTGCTCGGGCCGGCCGAGTTCATCCGGCCGGTGGAGAACAGCGATCAGTTGAGCACCTTCACCCGGTACGTGTTGGACAAGGCGCTGGCGGTCGCCGCCGGTTGGGCCCGGGAGGGCCTCGATGTACCGATCTCAGTGAACCTCTCCGCCCGCAGCCTGCTCGACCGCCGGCTGCCGGGTGAGATCGCCGACGCGCTGCGCCGGCACCAGGTGCCGGCCGATCGGCTGGTCCTGGAGATCACCGAGACGGTGGTGATGAGCGAGCTGGAGGTCATCGACCAGGTGCTCACCGCGCTGCGGTCGATGGGCGTGCAACTGGCGGTGGACGACTTCGGCACCGGCTTCTCCTCGCTGGCCTTCCTCACCCGGATCGAGGTGGACGAGCTCAAGGTCGACCGCTCGTTCGTCCTCCAGATGGCGGACTCGCGCGAGGCGGCGGCGATCGTGCGCTACACCGTTGGCATGGCCAACGAGCTGGGACTGCGGGTGGTGGCCGAGGGCGTGGAGACCGCCGCGCAACGGTCCGCCCTGGTCGAGTTGGGCTGCACCGCCGCCCAGGGTTACCACTTCTTCAAGCCGATGCCGGCCGACAAGATAGGTGCCGTGCTGGGCTCCCTGGCCCGCCAGACCCCCACCAACGTCCTCCCCCTGCGCGCCGACGACGCTTCGTAGGCGCCCGGCGTACGACCGGCGGCCGATTGCCGGGCTGGATATGGTCGTCGGGTGAACCGACTCGCGGACGCCACCAGCCCCTATCTGCTCCAGCACGCCGACAACCCGGTGGACTGGTGGCCCTGGTGCGAGGAGGCGTTCGCCGAGGCGAAACGGCGGGACGTGCCGGTGCTCATCTCGGTCGGCTACTCCGCCTGCCACTGGTGTCACGTGATGGCGCACGAGTCGTTCGAGGACGAGACCGTCGGCAAGCTGCTGAACGAGGGCTTCGTGTCGATCAAAGTGGACCGCGAGGAGCGGCCCGACGTCGACGCCGTCTACATGACCGCCACCCAGGCCATGACCGGCCAGGGCGGCTGGCCGATGACGGTCTTCGCGACGCCGGACGGCACTCCGTTCTTCTGCGGGACGTACTTCCCTCGCCCCAACTTCCTCCGTCTGCTCGAGTCGGTCGGCACCGCGTGGCGGGAGCAGCGCGACGCCGTGCTGCGCCAGGGCGCCGCGGTGGTCGAGGCGATCGGCGGCGCCCAGGCCGTGGGCGGCCCCACCGCCCCGCTCACCGTCGACCTGCTCGACGCCGCCGCCGACCAGCTGGCCAGCGAGTACGACGAGGTCAACGGCGGGTTCGGCGGGGCACCGAAGTTCCCGCCGCACATGAACCTGCTCTTCCTGCTGCGTCACCACCAGCGCACCGGCTCGCCGCGGAGCCTGGAAATCGTCCGGCACACCTGCGAGGCGATGGCCCGGGGCGGCATCCACGACCAGCTCGCCGGCGGCTTCGCCCGGTACTCGGTGGACGCGCACTGGACCGTGCCGCACTTCGAGAAGATGCTCTACGACAACGCCCTGCTGCTGCGGGTCTACACCCAGCTGTGGCGGTTCACCGGGGACGCGCTGGCGCTGCGGGTGGCCCGGGACATCGCCCGGTTCCTCGCCGACGAGCTGCACCGGCCCGGTCAGGGCTTCGCCTCCGCGCTGGACGCGGACACCGAGGGCGTCGAGGGGCTCACCTACGCCTGGACCCCGGCCCAGCTGGTCGAGGCGCTCGGCGAGGAGGACGGCCGCTGGGCCGCCGACCTGTTCGCGGTCACCGACGCCGGCACCTTCGAGAAGGGCATGAGCGTGCTGCGGCTGGCCCGCGACGTCGACGACGCCGACCCGGAGGTACGCGGCCGCTGGCAGGACGTGGTCCGCCGGCTGCTGGCCGCCCGGGACACCCGTCCGCAGCCGGCCCGTGACGACAAGGTGGTGGCCGCCTGGAACGGGCTGGCGGTCACCGCGCTCGCCGAGTTCGTCCGGCTCGTCGAGACCTCCGGCCGGATCGGCGACGAAGGGGAGTCGAACCTGCTGGAGGGGGTGGTCATCGTCGCCGACGGCGCGATGCGGGACACCGCCGAATACCTGGCCCGGGTGCACGTGGTGGACGGGCGGCTGCGCCGCGCCTCCCGGGACGGTCGGGTCGGCGAGCCGGTCGGGGTGCTGGAGGACTACGGCTGCGTGGCCGAGGCGTTCTGCGCCATGCACCAGGTCACCGGCGAGGGGCGGTGGCTGGAGTTGGCCGGGCAACTGCTCGACGCCGCCCTGGCGCACTTCGCCGCGCCGGGCGGCGCGTTCTACGACACGGCCGACGACGCGGAGCAGTTGGTGGCCCGGCCGGCCGACCCGACCGACAACGCCACCCCCTCCGGCCGGTCCGCGATCGTCGCCGCCCTGGTGACGTACGCGGCGTTGACTGGGGAGAACCGCTACCGGGAGGCGGCCGAGGCGGCGTTGGCGACCGTCGCGCCGATCGTCGGGCGGCACGCCCGGTTCACCGGGTACGCGGCGACGGTGGGCGAGGCGCTGCTCTCCGGGCCGTACGAGATCGCGGTGGCCACCGGGAGCCCGGCTGATGATCCGCTGGTCGTGGCGGCGTACCGGCACGCCCCGCCCGGCGCGGTGATCGTCGCCGGCCAGCCCGACCAGCCCGGCGTGCCGCTGCTGGCCGGTCGCCCCCTGCTCGACGACCGGCCCGCCGCGTACGTCTGCCGGGGTTTCGTCTGCCAGCGGCCGGTCACCGGCGTCGAGGACCTGGTGGCGCAGCTGACGTGAGACCGGTGTCCGCCGGTCGGCTCCCCGACCGGCCCGGATAGGCTGGCGCCGCTATGGATTCCCGTACCGGTCTGCCTGTTGTCGGCATGGTGGGCGGTGGCCAGCTGGCCCGGATGACCCACCAGGCCGCGATCTCCCTCGGCCAGTCGCTGCGTGTGCTCGCGCTCACGCCGGACGACGGGGCGGCCCTGGTCGCCGCCGACGTCCAGTACGGCGACCACACCGATCTCACCGCGCTGCGTACCTTCGCCAAGGGCTGCGACGTCGTCACCTTCGACCACGAGCACGTTCCGACCGAACACATCCGCGCCCTGGCCGGCGAGGGGGTGAAGTTGTTCCCGCCGGCCGACGCGCTGGTGCACGCCCAGGACAAGCAGGTGATGCGGGAGCGGCTCGGTGCGCTGGGCGCGCCGAGCCCCGCCTGGCGACCGGTCGGGTCACCGGCCGACCTGGCGGCCTTCGGTGACGAGGTGGGCTGGCCGGTGATGCTCAAGGCGGCGCGCGGCGGGTACGACGGCCGGGGCGTCTGGCCGGTCACCGACGCGGTGGCCGCCGCCGACCTCGCGGAGACCCTGCTCGCCGGTGGCACGAAACTCATCGTCGAGGAGCGGGTGGCGTTGCGCCGGGAACTGGCCGTGCAGGTGGCCCGCTCGCCGTTCGGGCAGGTCGCCGTCTATCCGGTGGTGGAGACGGTGCAGCGGGACGGGATCTGCGTGGAGGTGCTGGCCCCCGCCCCCAGCCTGCCGGAGGAGCTTGCGGTCGCCGCGCAGCAGCTCGCCATCGACCTGGCCACCGAGCTCGGGGTGGTGGGCCTGCTGGCGGTGGAACTGTTCGAGGTGGCCGATCCGGCCGCGCCGGGCGGCAGCCGGATCGTGGTCAACGAGCTGGCGATGCGCCCGCACAACTCCGGGCACTGGACCATCGAGGGTGCCAGAACGTCGCAGTTCGAGCAGCACCTGCGGGCGGTGCTGGACTACCCGATGGGCGACACGTCGCTGACCGCGCCGGTGGTGGTGATGGCGAACGTGCTCGGCGGCGAGTCCGGCGGGATGCCGGTCGACGAGCGGTTGCACCACCTCTTCGCCGCTGAACCCACCGCCCGGGTGCACCTTTACGGCAAGCAGGTGCGTCCCGGCCGCAAGATCGGGCACGTCACGGTCCTCGGTGCCGACCTGGACGAGGTACGCGGCCGGGCCGCCCGCGCTGCCCGGTGGCTCCGTGACGGCACCGGTGAGTGAGTCTCGCGGGCCCGGGTCGGCGAACGGCGACGGCCCACGGGGTGACCTGGCGGATCGGGTAGCGGCGAACGAGGAGGGAAGTGGCGTGAGCACCGTTGGCGTCATCATGGGTAGCGACTCGGACTGGCCGACGATGAAGGCGGCTGCCGAGGTGCTCGCCGAGTTCGAGGTGCCGTACGAGGTCGAGGTGGTCTCGGCGCACCGCACCCCGGTCAAGATGATCGACTACGGTCGGGCCGCCGCCGGACGGGGCCTCAAGGTGATCATCGCCGGCGCGGGTGGCGCGGCTGCCCTGCCCGGCATGGTCGCCTCGGTCACCCCACTGCCGGTGATCGGCGTTCCGGTGCCGCTGAAGCACCTCGACGGCATGGACTCGCTGCTGTCCATCGTGCAGATGCCGGCCGGCGTGCCGGTGGCCACCGTGTCGATCGGCAACGCCCGCAACGCCGGGCTGCTCGCCGTCCGCATCCTGGGCGCGTCGGACCCGGCCCTGCTCGACCGGATGTCGGCCTACCAGGCCGACCTCGAACAACTGGTAGCCGAAAAAGACGCCGCCCTCCGCGCTTCGCTGTAAGGAAGGGCCCCTTCTTAACACCGCAGCGGCAGGCGCCACGCGATGTCGCCCGGGTGGGACAGACGCCGAAACGGCCGGCACCCCGGGTGGGGTGCCGGCCAGTTCGATGATGCTCCGGGGTCAGCTGTTCCAGTGCTGGGCGACCAGGTCAGCGGCCTGCTGCTCCCACTGGGCGTAGTGGTCCGGGTACGCCGACACCTGCACCGTCTGGGCGGCCATGGTCAGCGGCATGTCCTGCCAGCCGTCGACCTGCTTGAGGCCCTTCAGGAAGGCGGTGGTGGAGTACTCGGGGTCGGTGATCTGCTCGACCGTGCCCCACCCGCTGGACGGGCGCTGCTGGAACAGGCCCTGCGAGTCGTGATCGTTACGCTCACCCAGGTGACCCAGGTTCTCCAGCTTCGACTCCTGGAACGCGGTGGCGATCGCGACCACGGCGGCACGCTCGTCCATGCCCGTCTTCTTCGTCGCGGCGATGATCGCCTTGACGTTACCGACCTGCTCGTCGTTCAGGTCGATCCGCGACTGCTTGCCCTGCACACCATGCGGCATCAGCTTGCCGGCGTCCGGCTTGTCGGCCTGCGCGACGGCGGTGACCGGGTTGGTGGTGGTCGGGGTGGTCTCGGTCGTGGCGTGGTTCAGTGGGCCGGCGGCCAGACCACCGACGAAGGCCATACCAGCGACACCGAGAACGACCTTACGGATCATCGTGTTCATGATGAAGCTCCATTCGGGGGTTGGCGCACCCGCCGATGGGGGTCGGCTTTTGGATGCGCAAGCACCGTCCGGCGCTCAAGGGGAAGGAAAGTCCGGTCAGCTCGCGGGCCAGGTGGCTCGTCGCGGCGCCGGGTCATGTCCAACGACTGACCGGGGGCGGGGATTCCCGGGGGATCGGACCGGCTGCCCGCCACGGGACGATGGCCCGTTCGCTCGGCCGGAGATCGGATCGGCCGCCCGCCACGAGGTTGCGCTGGCGGACGAAGGCGGCCGCGAGGCAAGGCCCTGTTCGGTCAGCCACCCGGTTCAACGCCGCCCGGCGGCCCGGCATTCCGCGAACCGCACCGCCGGTCTACGCGGACCTGCCTCATACCGCACATTCCGGTCACCGGTGACGGGTCAGCGCATACCGCGCAGCGCGGTCTGGAGGCGTTCCTGGGCACGGCGGCGGCGCTCGTTGCTGGCACCGAGGATCAGCAGCAGGAAGCCGACCGGGATCAACGCCAGCCACGGCCCGAGGCTGAACAACGCGTGCACCGCCGCGATGGCGGTGACCACCGCGCCGACGATCACCGGGGCCTGCTGCTGACTCATCGACCCGAAGACCAGTACGGCGACCGCGCCGAGCAGCAGCAACACCTGACGTAGCGTGCTCGAATCGGTGGCCAGCACGATGGCCAGGGTGGGCACGAAGGCAGCCACCAGCGCCGGTCCGTACGCCACCCAGCTGCTCAGGTCGGCTCGCTGACGCAGTTCCAGGACGCCGACCAACAGCGCGAGCGCGGCGAAGGGCAGCGTGTACGCCTCGGGCAGCGCCACGTGGGCGACCCGCATCAGGATCCACCAGGCGGTGATTTCGCAGCCCACCACCGCCCAGAACAGGATCCGGCGCTCCGCCGGCCGGCGACCGGGCCGGGTCGCCGCGAGCCCGAGGACGGCGCCCCAGGCGGCCAGCAGGGCGGCGATGTGCCTCGGCGAGTCGAAGGCCAGCGCCAGCGCGATCAGCGCGGCGGCGTACCCGCTCCATTCCACCGTCGCCGCCTCGCGTCGCGCCTCCGGCCGGCGCAGCCAGGGCAGCGTGGCGGCGAAGACCTGCAACGCCGCGCCCACCGCGAGCACCCCGAAGGCGGACCAGACCGGGGCGAGCCCGGCCACCAGGCCTGCGGTGAGCACGAAGAGTTGGGCCATCAGGGACGCGAACAACCAGCCGAGGATGCGCGCTCGGGAGGTGACGCCGAACAACGCCGCGACCAGGCCGACGCCGACCGCGCCGCCGAGGGTGAGCAGGGTCAGTTCCCGGGTGGTGAGGCTGCCGGCCAGGCCGGCGCCACCGGCGGCGAGGCCGATCACGAAGACGAGTACCCGGGCCAGCCGCAGCGAGCGGGCCGGTTCCTCGATGGGCGGGGGTGGCGTCAGCGCCAGCCCCAGCATCGAGATGACGAACACCGTCAACGCGGCGAGCGTGCTCGCCGGCCAGCCGGCGCCGAGCGCGATCGGGGCGATCAACAGGGTGACCGCGGTGCCGGGCAGGACCACCGGTACTGCCCGGGTACGCCGGCCCCCGCTGAACCCGGTGGCCGCCAGGGCTGCCGTCACGGTGAGCAGCAGCGCGGTGAGCACGTGCGTCGGGTTGACTGCGGCCGGCGGCGGGGCGAGCAGCTCCGACGGCGGACCCTGCCAGATCCGGCTGAGCGTACGGTGCGGATCGACCAGCGCGGCCAGCAACGCCGGGGCGATGGAGACCAGCGCCAGCACGGTCGGTAGGGCGGCCGCGGCCAGCGCTCCCGCGGCCGGGCTCACTCGCCACCGGCGCCGGGTGCCGTCGTCGGGCAGCCGCCGCAGCGCCCCGTCCAGCAGCACGGACCAGCGGCGGACGGGCTGTGCCGCGCCGGCCGGCGGTTCGGTCGCACCCCGGACCAGTTCGGCGAGCACCCCGAGCAGGGCTGCCGCGGCGGCGTACACACCGGCCGGCAGGTGGTTGGGTACGGCGGCCAGCGCGGTCACCGTCGCACCGCCGACCACACCGGCGCTCGCCCACGGCAGGTACTGCGGGACCTGCCGGCGGAACGCGGCCACCGTGGCCAGGCCGAGGCTGGAGGCGGCCAGGCCGGCGGTAAGCATCACCTGAGGCGGGTGGCCGAACTCGGCGGCCACCGCGGCGATGGCGCCCGGCAGCGCCAGCAGGGCGGTCCCGGTGCCCGCTCCGCCGATCTGTGCCAGATGCGGCGGCATTCCCTCCACCTGGATGTCGTCCACGAGCGGCTCGGCGGTGACGCGGGCCAGTGCCGCCACCACCGCGCCGATCAGCACGATGCTGGCCAGCGCCAGCGCGGTGGTCCATGGGCGTACCAGGCCGGCGCCGGCCGCGTGCAACGCGACCACCCCGGCGACGGTGATCCGGGAGAGCGCGGCCCGGGGGTCGAGGGAGGCGACGGCGGCCATCCCGAAGATGGCGGCGACCGTGCCGCCGATCAGAACCGGCGACCACCACGACAGGTCGAAGGCGGCCGCGGCGCCGATGGTGGCCAGCACGACCGCAGCGCCGGACACGTCGTAGCGCCAGGGCGATGGCAGCAGGATGCCGGCGGCCAGCGCGAGCAGGAGCAGGGCGAGCGGGCCCTGCCAGGTCGTGCCGCCGGTCGGCGCGGCCGGCCAGCCGCTGAGGTCACCGTGCCAGATCGGGCCGGGGGTGGCCAGCACGCCGACCCCGCCGCGCAGGGCCATCCAGCCGGCCAGCAGCCCGATCAGCACGCCGCCGACCACCAGGCCGAGCACCGGTCCTCTCCGCCACTGTTCCGGCATCGCCCGCGCGGCCACCGCGACCACCAGGACCAGCGCGGCGGCGACGGCGAGTTGCCCGCCCGGCGCGAGCACCGTGCCGATCCGCAGCAGGGTGGCGACCAGGGCGGCGGTCACCGCGGCGGCCGCCAGGTCGGAACCGTCGAGGTTCAGGTCGGCGCGCCGGCCGGCGTCGATCGAGGGGGCGAGGAAGAGGAGTACGGCGGAGACCAGCACCAGGGCGGCGACCCATGCGTCGGCCACGGTGGCACCCGGTGCGCCGAATCCGGCGGCGGCGACCACCAGCGCGCCGAGGCCGGTGCCCACTGACAGGGGTGCCGGGATGTGCCGCTGGGACACCTGGACGACGGCGGCGTAGCCGAGCGTGACGCAGACGGCGAGGAAGCTCGCGGCCAGCACCGGCACGGTCGCCTCGCGCAGGCTCGCCGGGGTCAGCGTGGGGCCGGCCGGCCCGATGGCGGCGACGAACGCGGCCACCGCCCCCGGCAGCGCGAAGGCCGCGCCGCCCGCGGCCCAGGCCGAGACGGTGTCCGCGGTGGCCGGGGCGAGCCGGATGCGGGGGGCGGCGGCGATCAGGGCACCGGCCACGACGAGGGTGAGTAGCACGGCGGCGGTCAGCGCCGGCCGGGCCAGGGCGGCGCTGGCACCGGCCAGTCCGATGCCGGCGGCGGCCACCGCGTGCGCCAGTGCCGCTCGGAGGGTACGGGCCGACAGGCCGGCCGCCCCGATCCCGATCGCGGTCAGCACCATCGGCCACGGCGCCATCGCCCAGGACAGGCCGAACGAGGCGGGTGCGGCGAGGGCGGTCAGGGCGGCGCCGGTCACCGCGAACTCGCGACGGATTTCCGGCGGCAGGGCCAGTACCGCGGCCACGGTCAGCAGGAAGGCGCTGGTGGCGAGCTGCCAGGCGGCCGGTCCCACCGCGGCGGCCAGCTCGGCGGGGTACCGGTCGAGGTCGGCGTTCCAGGCCGGCAGGGCGGCCTGGATCGGGGCGATCCCGGCGCGTAGGGCGCTGCCGGCGACCACCGCCCCGCTGACCGTCAACGCCACCGCGGCGGCCAACTGCGGCCCGCGACGGGCGGACTCGGGCACCGCGCGTACGGCCAGGCCGGTGACCGTGATGACGGCCGCGATCAGCAGCAGCGAGCGGCCGGGCAGCGCCACCGAGGCGATCCGGCCCAGGGCACCGATGACAGCGAGGGTGAACACGCCGGCGCCGATGTCGGGCAGGGGCGGCTGCCGCAGCGTCAGCGTGCCGGCGAGGCAGACAGCGGCGGCCAGCAGCAACACCAGACCGACGCCGATCGCACCGGCCACGGTGGCGGTCTGCAACAGGGCGGTCACCGCGTACCCGAGGGCGAGGACCACGGCGACCCCGTGCAGCGCCCAGGTCAGCGGCCGCAGCCCGGGCACGGGACGCGTCGCCGCGGTCGCCGGGCTGCCGACGGTGGGTTCGAGCACCTCGCCGGACTCCTCCGGGGAGCCCTCGGGCCGCCCCTCGGTCTTCCGCTGGCGGGGCGGGCGCGTCCGGCCGGGCGGGGTTGGGGCCGGTTCCTCGGCGAGCGGCCGTTCCACGGTGACCGGGGAGCGGGCCAGCCAGAGGTCGAGGACGGCCACCACGGTCAGCACCAGCGCCCAGCCCGCCGGGCCGTTGACGTGGTCGTACGCCAGCAGTGGCAGCACCGGTTGGGCGGCCAGCACGGTGGCGAACCGCGGGGCGCGCAGCCGGGTCCAGCCGGCGTACCCGACGGAGACGGCGGCGGTGACCGCGAAGACCACTCCGGTGAAGACCGGACCGGAGACAAAAGGGTTGCCGCCGGTCCGGTCCACCGCCCACAGCGCGTACCCGGTGAGCGGCATCAGCAGCAGGCCCACCGCGGCGATGGTCTCGGCGGTGGAGGTCAGCCCTCGCCGGACCAGGGCCGGCGGGGCGAGCAGCATGAGTACGGTCGCGAGCAGGAGGATGCCGAGGCGGATCAGCGCGTCCATCGAGCTGGTCGCGACCACGGCGAAGACCACCGCGGCCACGCCGAGCAGCAGCGCGCCGAGGCCGAGGGGGATGTTCTGGACCTCCCGGGAGGACGCCTCCGGCGGATGCTCGGGGTCGTCGGCCGCCAACCAGACGGGGTCGACGGGTGGCGGCGGATCCTCCACCGTTTCCTGTCGGGGCACCCGTGGTGGCGGGGGCGCCGCGTCGGACGGCGGGCGGCGTGGTGGTCGGCGCCGCATGACGCGGCGGGGCCGAGTGGCCTGTTTGAGCCGCTCCTCCCCGGTGCTGCCGGCGTGCGAGAGGATGTCGCGCTGGAAGAGCGCGGCCTGCATCTTGGCGGCGAGTTGACGTTGCTCGCTGGCGATGGCGGCCTCACGGGCCTTCATCTCCGCGATGGACCGCTCGATGTCCGCCAGGTGCTCGGCCCACTGTGGCTGGTGTGCACCGCAGCGCGGGCAGCGGACCGCAGGCTTGATCTCCTGGCCGCACGAGGAGCACTGAAAGGTCGCCACGACACCCCTCCACCCGCACTGTGGAATCCCACTGTCGCAGCATGCCCCAAGGCCGGCCCGGATTCGACCGTTGTCGGCGGGTCAGCGCTGCCCCCAAGAGGCAGGACACACGCCGACAAAGACGTCAGCGCCGATCGCGGCGGCCGCGGAAGTCAGGTTTTCCGGGGAAGCCCGCCCGCGCAGGGATCAAGCCTGACCGCCCGGAGCGGGTGGGCTTCCCCGGAAAACCCCCACGACGGCGAGATCAAGGCCGCCCCAACCCCCGGTACTCCCAGCCCGCCTGCGTCCACAGTGCCGAGTCGAGGCAGTTGCGTGCGTCGATCACCCGGCGCCCGGCGACCAGGTCGCCGAGGAGGCTCGGGTCGGCGTTGCGGAATTCCGCCCACTCGGTGAGCACGCAGACCAGGTCGGCGTCGGCGACCGCCTCGTTGATGCCGGGTTCGTAGGTCAGCTCCGGCACCGCCCGGCGGGCGTTCTCCATGCCCTGCGGGTCGTGGACGTGCACGTCGGCGCCGGCCTTGTGCAGTAGCGCGGCGACGGCGAGGGCGGGCGCGTCGCGTACGTCGTCGGTGTTGGGTTTGAAGGTCGCGCCGAGCACCGCGATGCGGGTGCCGGACAGGTCCGGGCCGGCCGGGCCGGACCGGCGGCCGAGCAGTTCGGCGGCGAGGTGGAGCACCCGGGTGCGGCGGCGCAGGTTGATCAGGTCGACCTCGTGGAGGAAGCGGAGTGCTTCGCCGGCGCCGAGTTCCTGGGCGCGGGCCTGGAAGGCGCGGATGTCCTTGGGCAGGCAGGCGCCGCCGAAGCCGAGCCCGGCCTGGAGGAAGCGGTTGCCGATGCGGGGGTCGTACCCGATGGCCCGGGCCAGTTGGGTGACGTCGCCGCCGGCGGCCTCGCAGACCTCGGCCATCGCGTTGATGAAGGAGATCTTGGTGGCCAGGAAGGCGTTCGCGGCGACCTTGACCAGTTCGGCGGTGGCGAAGTCGGTGACCACCATGGGTACCTCGCGGTCCTCGGTGGCGGCCAGGTCGAACAGGCCCTTGTGCGCGGCGTACAGCATGCCGTTGGCCCACTCGCTCTTGACGCCGACCACGATCCGGTTCGGCCGCAGGACGTCGTCGACGGCGAAGCCCTCCTGGAGGAACTCGGGGCTCCACGCCACCTCGACGCCGAGATCGGCCGGGCTGTGCTTGCCGACCAGCTGCTCCACCCATTCGGCGGTGCCGACCGGGACGGTGGACTTGCCGACGATCAGCGCCTTGCGGGTCAGGTGCTGGGCCAGGCTGGTGACCGACGCCTCGACGTACGACAGGTCGGCGCCCATCCCGTCGGCGCGCTGCGGGGTGCCGACGCAGATGAAGTGCACGTCGCCGTGCTCGGCGGTCTCGGCGATGTCGGTGCTGAACCGCAGCCGTCCGGCGGCCAGGTTGCGCCGGAGCAGCTCGTCCAGGCCGGGCTCGTGGATCGGCACCTCGCCGGCGTTCAGCTTCGCGATCTTGTCGGCGTCGACGTCGTAGCCGAGCACCTCGTAACCCAGTTCTGCGTAGCAGATGGCGTAGGTCGCGCCGAGGTAGCCGGTACCGAGAAAGGTCACCCGGGGACGGGAGGCGCCCGACGGGGGTGTCACCGCGGCGATGGCGGGCATCGGCTGGGTGTTCGGGTACGGGATGGTCACGCCTGTCATCTCCGCTCGCACTGGCGCCGCGTGGTCGCGTCGCGTTCCGCTGAGGCACCTGGCGGGGCACCGCAGTGGTGGTCTATGTCTCTGGTCCAATCATCGCCGAGCGGCGTCGGTGCTCCGTCATGGCTGAGCCTACGCGCCGGTAATATCACCTGAGCTGTGGTCGTTATCCTTCAGTCTGCGCGGTGGGCGTCCAGGCGACGCTACCGACTGCGCATGATAGCGGTGAAGGGGAGGGGCCGACATGGCCGCAGAGCAGTCGTTCGACGTGTACCGGTTGCCCGAGGAACACGAGGCGATCCGGGACGCTGTCCGTGAGGTCTGTACAGCGAAGGTGGCTCCACACGCCGCCGAGGCCGATGAGACCGGCGAGTTTCCCAAGGCGTCGTACGACGCCCTGCGCGCCGCCGATTTCCACGCGCCACACATCCCGGTGGAGTACGGCGGCGCCGGGGCGGACGCGCTGGCCACCGCCATCGTGATCGAGGAGGTGGCCCGGGCCTGCGCTTCGTCCTCGCTCATCCCGGCGGTCAACAAGCTCGGCACCATGCCGCTGCTGCTGGCCGGCGCCGAGGAACTCAAGCGGCGCTACCTGGTTCCGGTCGCCGCCGGGGAGGCCATGTTCTCGTACTGCCTCTCCGAGCCGGAGGCCGGCAGCGACGCGGTGTCGATGACCACCCGGGCGGTACGCGACGGCGACCACTGGGTGCTCAACGGCGTGAAGCGGTGGATCACCAACGCCGGGGTCTCCGAGTTCTACACCGTCTTCGCCGTCACCGACCCGGGTGCGCGGTCCCGAGGGATCTCCGCCTTCGTGGTCGAGAAGTCCGATCCGGGCGTCAGCTTCGGTGCGCCGGAGAAGAAGCTCGGCATCAAGGGCTCCCCGACCCGCGAGGTCTACCTGGACAACGTCCGGATCCCGGCGGACCGGATGATCGGCGCCGAGGGCAGCGGTTTCGCCACCGCGATGAAGACCCTGGACCACACCCGGGTCACCATCGCCGCGCAGGCCGTCGGCATCGCGCAGGGCGCGCTCGACTACGCCAAGGGGTACGTCGCCGAGCGCAAGCAGTTCGGCAAGGCGGTCGCCGAGTTCCAGGGCGTGCAGTTCATGCTCGCCGACATGGGCATGAAGCTGGAGGCGGCCCGGCAGTTGACGTACGCCGCGGCCGGCCGGTCCGAGCGCGGCGACGCCGATCTGACCTACTTCGGCGCGGCGGCCAAGTGCTTCGCCTCCGACGCCGCGATGGAGATCACCACTGACGCGGTGCAGTTGCTCGGCGGCTACGGGTACACGCGGGACTATCCGGTCGAGCGGATGATGCGTGATGCCAAGATCACCCAGATCTACGAGGGCACCAACCAGGTGCAGCGCATCGTGATGGCCCGCCAGTTGCTCAAGGGCTGACGGGGTTCAGGACGACCCGGTTCGCGGGCAGGCCGGGTTCCGGGAGTGGCACCACCGCTGCCCCGCCCGGCGGTCTGCGGCCGGGCGGGGTGGGCGAGGTGGCGTGCGGTCAGTTGACGGCGTCGTCCCGCCGGGGCAGGCTGCCCGGCGGGGCCGACCACGGCGAAGCGCCGCTGGTGCGGCGCGGCAGCGGCTCGGTCGGCGTCGGGTCCGACTCCGGGTAGCCCAGGCTCAGCGGGGTGGTGTCCTGTTCCGCCGAGGCTGGTGGCCACTCGGTCAGGGCCGGATCCTGGGGCGCTGCCTCCGCCGCCGACACCGGCGCGGCGGCCGGTCGGGGCCAGCGCCGCCAGCGCTGCCCGCTGAACGTCGCCATCAGCAACAGCACGCCGATCAGGAAGAGCGTTCCGTTCTCCACCGGCAGTCGCAGCGGCAGTGGGTCGCCGAGGAACTCCCAGCCGTCCGGGATGCGCTGGCGGACCCGAAACGGCGAGACGAACAGCCCGACGTACGGTGTGACCAGCAGTAGCCCGGCCACCAGCGGACCGAGCGGCGAGATGCGCAGCGTGCCGAGCAGGCCCAGCACGATGCCGCCGACGGCGAGATAGACGGCCGGCTCGATGAGGTTGGCCGTGTTGGATGTGCCGATCTCCACCCACCGATCGACGGTGCCGGCCGATCCGTCCTGCCCGAGGGTGACCAGCACCCAGGTGACCGGCGCCACCACCAACCCGGCGAGGAAGCTCCACAGATGTCGCATCCGCGCACCGTACCGTTTCCGGCATGACCGAGCACCCTTCCGCCATGCCGGGCAAACCGACGTCGTACTCCCGGGTAACGCTCAGCCGGATCATGACCGCGGTCGACGTGAACCTCTACGGAACCGTGCACGGCGGCGTGCTGATGAAGTTCGTCGACGACGTCGCCGGGGCGGCGGCGGCCCGACACAGCGGAGGTACGGCGGTCACCGCCGCGATCGATGAGATCGTCTTCTCCGAGGCGGTCCGGGTGGGTGACCTGGTGCACGCGTACGCCCAGGTGAACTGGACCGGGCAGACCTCGATGGAGGCCGGCGTACGGGTGATGGCCGAGCGCTGGGACTCGGCCGAGGAGGCGCCCGTGCGGGTGGCCACCGCGTACCTCGTCTTCGTCGGCGTGGAGGTGGGCGGCGCGCCGCGGCCGGTGCGGCCGGTGCTGCCGGAGACACCGGAGGACGAACGCCGCTGGCGGGAGGCGGAGATCCGCCGCGAGCACCGGCTGGCCCGCCGCCGCGCCATCCAGGCGGCTCGGCGTGAGCCGCGTTAAGAGGGGGCCCTTTTACTACCGCAGGCGTTAAGAAGGGGCCCTTCCTTGCTTCTTATGTGGGCCGGGCACATGCGCTGGCCGGGGTCGGGTGTGGAGAATGGCGCTTCGAGGTAGGGCAGGATGGCGCCGCGGCCCACCGCACAGCGCCGTGCCGGGCCTGGGGAGGAATGGACCAGTGACTGACGTGCTGTGGACGCCACCGGCGGACGTGCTCCAGCGGTCGCGGATCGGGGCGTACCTGCGCTGGCTGGCCGAGCATCGCGGGCTCCAGTTCGCCGACTACGACGCGCTGTGGCGCTGGTCGGTCACCGACCCGGACGCCTTCTGGCGCTCGATCTGGGACCACTTCGACGTCGTCGCGCACACCCCGCCGACCGCCACCCTCGTCGAGCGTGCCATGCCCGGCGCCCGATGGTTCCCCGGCGCCACGCTCAACTACGCCGAGAACGTGCTGCGGATGCCCGGCAAGGCCGACGACGCCCCGGTGGTCATCGCGCACGGGCAGACCCGCGAGCCGGTGGTGCTCACCGCCGCGCAGCTGCGCGAGCAGGTCCGCCGGGTGGCCGCCGGGCTGCGCCGGCTCGGCGTCACCTCCGGGGACCGGGTGGCCGCGTACGCGCCGAACATCCCCGAGACGTACGTGCTGCTGCTCGCCACGGCCAGCCTCGGCGCCGTCTTCTCCTCCTGCGCGCCCGAGTTCGGCACCCGCAGCGTCACCGACCGCTGGCAGCAGATCGAGCCGAAGGTGCTGGTGGCGGTGGACGGTTACCGCTACGGCGACAAGCCGGTGGACCGGCGTGCCGAGGTGGCCGCGATCCGGGCCGCGCTGCCCTCGCTGCGGCACACCGTCGCCATCGGCTACCTCGACCCGGATGCTCCGGCACCGGACGGCGCACTGGCCTGGACGGAACTGGCCGCGGAGACCGACGAGCCGACGAGCTTCGCTCCGGTGCCGTTCGACCACCCGCTCTACGTGCTCTACTCCTCCGGCACCACCGGGCTGCCCAAACCGATCGTGCACGGTCACGGCGGCATCCTGCTGGAGCACCTGAAGATGCTCGCCCTGCACCACGATCTCGGGCCCGCCGACCGGTTCTTCTGGTTCACCACCACCGGCTGGATGATGTGGAACTTCCTGGTCTCCGCTCCGGCGGTGGGCGCGGCGATCGTGCTCTTCGACGGCAACCCGGGCCATCCCGACCTGGGCACGCTGTGGCGGTTGGCCGAGCAGACCGGCGCCACGTACCTCGGCACCTCCGCGCCCTTCCTGCTGGCCTGCCGCAAGGCCGGCCTGGTGCCGCGGGAGATCGCCGACCTGTCCGCGCTGCGCGGGCTCGGCTCCACCGGCGCGCCGCTGCCCGCCGAGGGTTTCACCTGGGTGTACGACGCGGTCGGCAGCGACCTGCAACTCCAGTCGCTCTCCGGCGGCACCGACGTGTGCACCGGGTTCGTCGGCGGGGTGCCACTGCTGCCCGTGCACGCCGGGGAGATCACCTGCCGGGCGCTCGGTGCCAAGGTGGAGGCCCGGTCACCCGACGGCACTCCCGTCATCGGTGAGCTGGGTGAGCTGGTGATCACCGAGCCGATGCCGAGCATGCCGGTGGGCTTCTGGAACGACCCGGACGGTGTGCGCTATCGAGAGGCGTACTTCGACGTCTACCCCGGGGTGTGGCGGCACGGTGACTGGATCACCATCAACTCGCGGGGCGGTTGTGTGATCACCGGCCGCTCCGACGCCACCCTGAACCGCGGCGGCGTGCGGTTGGGCACCGCCGAGTTCTACTCGGTGGTGGAGGGGCTGGACGAGGTCGTCGACTCGGTGGTGGTGCACCTGGAGGACGACCAGGGTGGCGCCGGTGAGCTGCTGCTGTTCGTGGTGCTCGCCGAGGGGCTGGCTCTCGACGACGAGTTGCGCCGGAAGATCTGCCGCGAGCTGCGTACCGCCCTGTCTCCCCGGCACGTTCCCGACGAGATCCACCAGGTCGGGGCCGTCCCGCGTACGTTGTCGGCCAAGAAGCTGGAGGTCCCGGTCAAGAAGATCCTCACCGGCACCCCCGTCGACCAGGCCGCTGCCAAGGGCGCCCTGGCCAACCCCGAGTCCCTCACGGCCTTCGCCGCCCTGGCCCACCACCGCACCCCCGCTGGCCCCTGACCGTGTTGATCATGAGGTTAGCGGCAGTTAAAGAGATCAACTTCGCCGCTAACCTCATGATCAACCGGGTTGATGGCGGGTCAGGGGAGGGTGTGGGTGGTTCGCTCCGTTGAGCGGCGGGTGGGGAGACGGGCCGGGTCGGGGTGGGCGGTGAGGACCAGGCTGGCGCGGGCGGTGAGCGGAGCCAGGAGCCAGTCGACGGGGTCGGGCAGGGCGTCCACGTCGATCAGGAGGCGGCCGCCCGGGGTGATGCCCAGGTCGGTGGCGCGGGCGGTCGCGCGGGCCCGCAGCGCCGCATGGGTCGGGCCACCCGAGGGGTACGCCCCGAAGTGGTCGCCGTGCGCGCGTACCTCGGTCACGTAGTCGGCGAAGCCGGCCGGCGCCTCCCGCAGCGGCAGCGCGAACGGGTGCAGTGCGAGGGCGTACCGGTCGCCGGCCGGCCAGGCCTCCGCTTCGGCGACCCGGTCGACGGCGGCGAAGAGCACGTCCACGTCGCCCGGCTGGTCGGTCACCGTCAGCCCGGCCGACCAGCAGCCCAGCAGCACCGCGGCGGTCTGCCAGTGCGGCGGGAGCAGCACGGCGGCGGTGTCGCCGGGGCCGAGGCCCAACTCGTCGACGAGCAGGTTGGCGGTCTTGGCCACCCAGTTCGCCAGAGTCGCGCCGGAGAGTTCGGTGCGCTCGCCGGTGGCGTCGTCGTACCAGGTCAGCAGGGGGCGGGCCGGGTCGGCCGCGATCGTGTCGGCGAGGACCCGGGCAATGTTGTCGGCCATCGGCGCGAACGATACGCGTTCGGCGACGTATCCGATGACAGCGACAAGTCTGCGTACCGTCGGGTCGCAGTCAGCGTCCGCATCCGGCTCCGGCGTAGGCTTGCCTGGAGTGTTCTTCCCCACAGTCCGCCGCCGCAAGGAGTCGCCCAGTGACCGCCGGTCGCCCGCCCCGCGTGCTCATCGACGCCACGAGTGTCCCCGCCGACCGTGGCGGCGCCGGTAGATACGTCGATGGCCTGCTCGGCGCCCTCGGCAAGGTGTGCGGGTCGGCGGTGGACCTGGTCGTCGTCAGTCTCCGCACCGATCTGGAGCGCTACCGCAGGATGTTGCCCGGCGCGGAGATCGTCCCCGCGCCCGCCGCCGTCGCGCACCGGCCCGCCCGGCTCGCCTGGGAGCAGACCGGCCTGCCGCTGCTCGCTCAGCAGGTCGGGGCAGAGGTGCTGCACTCACCGTTCTACACCTGCCCGTTGCGGGCCGGGTGCCCGGTCACGGTGACCGTGCACGACGCGACCTTCTTCACCGAGCCGGAGCACTACGACAAGTCCCGTCGGACGTTCTTCCGCAGCGCCATCAAGACCTCGCTGCGCCGCGCCGGCCGGGTGATCGTGCCGAGCAAGGCGACCCGGGACGAGTTGATCCGGCTGCTCGACGCCGACCCGACCCGGATCGACGTCGCGTACCACGGCGTCGACCACACCGCCTTCCACGCCCCCGGCGACGAGGAGAAGGCCCGGGTACGCGCCCGCCTCGGCCTCGGCGACGGCAGCTACGTCGCGTTCCTCGGTGCCAAGGAACCGCGCAAGAACGTACCGAACCTGATCCGGGGCTGGGCCCGGGCGGTGGCCGACCGGCAGGATCCGCCCGCGCTGGTCATCGCCGGCGGTCAGGGGCACGACGACGACATCGACCGGGCGGTGGCCGTGGTGCCGCCGCACCTGCGGCTGCTGCGCCCCGGCTATCTGCGCTACGCGGACCTGCCCGGATTCCTGGGTGGCGCCCTGGTCGCCGCCTACCCGTCGTACGGGGAGGGCTTCGGCCTGCCGATCCTGGAGGCGATGGCGTGCGCGGCCCCGGTGCTCACCACGCCCCGGCTCTCGCTGCCCGAGGTGGGTGGCGACGCGGTCGCGTACACCAGCGAGGACCCGGACCAGATCGCCGCCGACCTGGCCGCACTGCTCGACGACGAGCCACGCCGGCTGTCGCTGGCCAAGGCCGGATTCGACCGGGCCAAGGACTTCACCTGGGAGTCCAGCGCCGAGGTGCACATCGCCGCGTGGTCCCGGGCCAGAGCGTGACGCCGCAACCGAGGCGTCCGCTCCGGGCGGTTCGGGCATGATGTCCTGGTGATCTATGTCGTCATTCCGGCGGGTGGCAGCGGCACAAGGTTGTGGCCGCTGTCCCGTGCCAGCCATCCCAAGTTTCTCCATCCGTTCACCGGCACGTCCGCCTCGCTGCTCCAGGCGACGGTGCAGCGGGCGGCGCCGCTGACCACCCCGGAGCGCACCATGGTGGTCACCGGTGCGGCCCACGCCGCAGCCGTGGCCCGCCAGTTGACCGGCCTGCCGGAGGAGAACATCCTGGTCGAGCCCTCGCCACGGGATTCCTGCGCCGCCATCGCGCTGGCCGCGGCGGTGATCGCCGTACGGGATCCGGACGCCGTCATGGGCTCGTTCGCCGCCGACCACCTGATCGGCGACCCGCAGCGGTGGGCGGACACGGTCCGGGAGGCGGTCCGCGGTGCCGAGCAAGGGCTGCTGATGACCGTCGGAATCACCCCGACCCGGCCGGAGACCGGGTACGGGTACCTCCAGACCGGCGAACCGGTCGGCGACGGCCCGATGTGCCCGGTCGTCGAGTTCAAGGAGAAGCCGACCGCCGAGGTGGCCGAGGCGTACCTGCGCTCCGGCCGGTACCTCTGGAACGCCGGCATGTTCGTCTGGCGGGTGTCGGCGTTCCTCGCCGAAATGGCCCGCCAGCAGCCCGCCCTGCACACCGGCGTCACCGCGATCGCCGCGGCCTGGGGCACCGACGAGCAGGACGACGTGCTCGGCGCGGTCTGGCCGACGCTGCCGAAGATCTCGGTCGACTACGCGGTGATGGAGGGCGCGGCCAGCGCCGGCCGGGTGGCGACGGTGCCGGGCGACTTCCGTTGGAACGACGTGGGTGACTTCCACACGCTCGGGGAGGTGCTGCCGGCGGATGCCGACGGCAACGTGCTGCTCGGGGGAGACACCAAGGCCGAGGTGCTGCTGCACGACAGCAGCGGCGTGGTGGTCGTACCGCAGTCCGGGCGGCTGGTGGCCGGCGTCGGCGTACGGGATCTCATCGTGGTCGACACACCGGACGCGTTGCTGGTCTGCCCCCGCGACCGTGCCCAGGACGTCAAGGCGATCGTGGACGAGCTCAAGGCGCGGGGTGAGGAGAAGCTCGTCTGAAGGCGGCCAGCCCGGGTGCGACGAGCCGGGCGGTCCCGCCGGCCAGCGGGTCCGGCAGCCGGTCGGGCGGGAACCAGCCCAGCGCCTCGGACTCCGGGCTGACCCGCTCCACCGCGCCGGCCGGCGCGACGACGGCGAAGCGGACGTCGTAGTGCAGCGACCCGCCCTGGCAGCGCACCGGGTGCACGTCCACGTCGATCGGCACCGGGTCCACCCGCAGGCCGGCGATGCCGGACTCCTCGGTCGCCTCGCGCAGCGCGGCTCCGGCCAGGGTCCGGTCGCCCGGCTCGCAGTGCCCGCCGAGCTGCACCCACTTCTGGAACTTGCAGTGCAGGCAGAGCAGCACCCGGGAACCGGTCGCGTCGAAGACCAGCGCGCTGGCGGTGACGTGACCGGCCCGGTGCTCGCGGCTCATCGCCGCCGGCCCGGCGGCCAGCAGGTCGAGGGTGCGGTCCCGGGCGGTAGCGGCCTCCGCCCCGGTGGGCTCCCACCGGCTCAGCGCCGACACCGCGTCGGCGTGCAGCAACGGCCAGGCTCCGCCGCCGATGTTAGAAGGGGGCCCTTTTAGTACACGAGGCGTTAACAAGGGGCCCTTCCTTTCACGTCAGCTCAGAGGGCGAGGGCGGCGGCGGCGGTGGTGGCGGCGGGTGGGGGGAGTAGTTGGGAGGGGACGTTCTGCGCCGCGAGGGCGGTCCGCAGGCGCTGGACGTCGGCGCCGAAGCGGACCAGCTGGGCCTGCCCGGCCGGGGTGGGTGGGGAGCAGAGCACCAGCGCGGTGGCCTCGGCCGGCCAGCCGGGCACCGTGGCGACCAGGCCGGCGCGTACGTCGTCGTCGGTGACCGGAATGAAGACCGTGCCGGGCGCGACCACGTCGGCGACCGAGGCGATCGCCCGGCGTACCGTCTCCGGGTCGGGTGGGGTGCTGCCCGGCTGGTCCGGCAGGGTGGCGGCGGCGACGAACCCGGCCGCCCTCGCCTCGGCGGTGCCGAGCGAGAACAGGTCCATCGAGGCGTCCCGGACCAGGACCCCCGCCCCTTCGCCGTCCCCGGGCAGCGGTGCGGTCAGGTAGCCCCGGATCACCGCCACCGGCATCTGGTCGCACTTGCCCTTGATCAGTTCGCCGGCGGCGGCCAGCTCGTCGACCACCGCCATCTGGGTCAGCACCAGCTCGTTGCCGTACGGGTCGATCTCGCCCCGGTGGTCGCGGATGGCATCCATCCCGGCGACGCCGAGGGCCACGTCGGTGAGCCCGTTGCGCCAGGGCCGGCCCATGGTGTCGCTGACGACCACCGCCACGTCCACGCCGTACCGCTCCCGCAGCCCGGCCCGCAGCGCCCGGGCCGAGGCGTCCGGGTCCTCGGGGAGCAGCACCAGCCGGGTCTTGTCGACGTTGGAGGCGTCGATGCCGGCGGAGGCCATCACGAAGCCGTGCCGGGTCTGCACGATCCGGGTCGTGCCCCGGGCCGCCACCACCCGCACGGTCTCCGCCGCCAGCACCTCGTCCCGAGCGGCCTGCCGTTCCGGGCCGTCGGCCGGGACGTCCACCAGACGCCCCTCCGCCTTGGAGACGATCTTGCTGGTCACCACCAGCACGTCGCCGTCGCGTAGCCAGGGCGCCGCGCCGCCGATCAGCGCTGCCAGGTCGTCGCCCTCGGCCACGTGGCCGATGCCGGGCACCGGCAGGATCTCGAGTCTCACATCAGCTCCACCGCGGCGCGGACCATCGCCGCCGTCGCCGCCTCGTCGGTCATCCGCAGCGGCACCGCACGCACGGTCACGTCCGGCACCAGGGTTTCCGCATCCTCCTCGGCGACCAGCCAGCCGTCGAGCAGGCCGCCGGTGGCCCGGCTGCCGTACAGTCCGCCGACCCCGGCGGCGCTGCACTCGACCCCGACCACCGCCAGGCAACGGTCCGCCATGCCCCGCACCGGCGCACCGCCGATGATCGGCGAGACGCCCACCACCCGGGCCGGACCGTCGGTCACCGCCTCCCGCAGCCCGGGCACGGCCAGGATCGGCGCGATGCTGACCACCGGGTTGCTCGGCGCGACCAGCAGCACGTCGGCCGCGCCGATCGCCTCCGTCACGCCGGGTGCCGGCTCGGCCGTATCCGCACCGACGAAGACGAACTGGTGGGTCGGCAGTTGCGCTCGGTGTCGCACCCACCACTCCTGGAAGTGGATCGCCCGCCGCGCACCGTCGAGGTCGGTGATCGCGTGCGTCTCCAGGCGGTCGTCGGTCGCCGGCAGCAGGCGTACGCCGGGCTGCCAGCGCGTCGCCAGCGCCTCGGTGACCTGGTGCAGCGGATAGCCCGCGTCCAGCATCGTGGTGCGGACCAGGTGGGTGGCGAGATCCCGGTCGCCCAGCCCGAACCAGCTCGGCTCGGCCCCGTACGCGGCCAGTTCGGCCTTGACCGTCCAGCTCTCGTCGACCCGTCCCCAGCCCCGCTCCGGGTCGGCACCCCCGCCCAGGGTGTACATGACGCTGTCCAGGTCGGGGCAGACCCGGAGCCCGTGCAGGCGCAGGTCGTCGCCGACGTTGACCACCGCGGTCACCTCGGCACCCACGGCCCGCGCGTACGCGCGTACGCCCAGCAGGAACCGGGCACCGCCGACGCCCCCGGTCAGAACCACGATCCGCATCCGCCCATCCTCGCCTACGTGACGCCTTCGGCGGCGCGTCGCACGGGGAGACTAGGCTCACGTTGGCATCTGTCCGCTTTCGCCCTCAGGGAGAGTACGTGACCAGCCCCGCCGAGTCCCCGCCCAGCGACCCGACCCAGGCCAGTCAGGCGACCCGGCCGTTGCGGGAACTGGCCGCCATCGTGCTGCTGGGGGCGAACGCCGTTCTCCTCTTCGTCGGCCTGATCCGGCTGGTGACGCCGCAGGGCGCCTACAGCACGCTGACCAGTCGTGCCGGCGCCGCGTCCGCCGTCTTCATCGGGCTGGAGGCGATCGTCCTGCCGGTCCTGGCCGTGCTGCTGGCGACCCACCTGGCGCCGGTCGTGTCGAGGGCGAAACTGATCACTCAGGTGGCGCTCGGCCAGTACGCGGTCAGCGCGGTACTCGGCGGGCTGACCCTGCTGGTCTGGTTGGTCGGCCGGCTGGCCGAGGGCCAGCTGTTCGAGGCCGCCACGGGCATGCTCGCCCGGGTCGCCTGGGTGGCCTTGTTCGCGGTGGCCGGCTACCTGGTGTGGAGCGTCTGGCAGCGGCTCTACCACGTGCCCCGGCCCAAGCCGGAGCCGGGCCTGTACGGCACCCCGCAACCGGGCTGGCAGGGCGGCCCGGCGCAGCCCGGCTGGGGCCAGCCCGGCGCTTACGGCGGCAGCGTCCAGCCCGGTGGCTACGGTGGCGCCGCCCAGCCCGGTGGCTACGGCGGCAGCGTTCAGCCCGGTGGTCATGGCGGCACCGGCGCGCCCGGCGCTTACGGTGGCACCGGCCAGGCCGGCTATCCGGGCGGCGGTTGGTCGGCGACCGATCAGTCGGGCGGGTGGTCGGAGAGTGGCCAACCCGCTGGTCACCCGGGTGGGGGGCAGCCCGGCGGTGACTCGGGTGGCGACCAGTCGGGTTGGCCGGTAACCGGCGGGCCGTCCTCGTCGCCGCACACCTGGCCGCCGCACGGCCAGCCGGCGGTGCCGCCGCAGCCGTCAGCACCAGCCACGCCGCAGCCGTCAGCACCGGCCACGCCGCAGCCGTCAGCACCGGCCGCGTCGCAACCGTCGGCACCGGCCGCGCCGCCGTTCGGGCAGCCGGCCTCGGCCGACCCGACCCAGGCCATCCCGCGTCAGGGTGCCGAGCCGACCCAGCCGGTACCGCGCGTCGACGGCGACGCCACCCAGCGCATCGACCCGAGCTGACCAGGCAGTCCCGTATCGGGACGGTCGCGCACGGGCCGACCGTGGGCCGGGCGGTAGCGC
Organism: Micromonospora sonchi; assembly: GCF_014646235.1. Classification (GTDB taxonomy): domain Bacteria; phylum Actinomycetota; class Actinomycetes; order Mycobacteriales; family Micromonosporaceae; genus Micromonospora; species Micromonospora sonchi. The sequence continues at coordinate 110,323 of NZ_BMNB01000001.1, forward strand.
CTAGGCTGGACGGATGGTTGATCGGAGCGAGCCGGCGCTGAACGAGGCAGGTGTGCGGCGGGCGTTGCACCGGGCCGCCACCGGGCGGGCGATCGACGTCGGCGAGGCGTCGGCACTGCTGACCGCCCGGGGCGCGGCACTGGACCGGCTGTTTGACATCGCCGGGGCGATCCGTGACGCCGGCCTGCGGGACGCTGGTCGGCCGGGCGTGGTGACGTACTCCAAGAAGGTCTTCATCCCGCTGACCCGGCTCTGCCGGGACCGCTGCCACTACTGCACGTTCGCCACCGTGCCGCACCGGTTGCCGGCGGCCTTCCTCGACCGCGACGAGGTCCTCGCCATCGCCCGCGCCGGCGCGGCGCAGGGCTGCAAGGAGGCGCTGTTCACCCTCGGCGACCGGCCCGAGGAACGCTGGCCGGCGGCCCGGCGGTGGCTGGACGAGCGGGGCTACGAGTCCACCCTGGACTATCTGCGCGCCTGCGCGGTCGCGGTGCTGGAGGAGACCGGCCTGCTGCCGCACCTGAACCCGGGGGTGCTCTCCTGGTCGGAGCTGCACCGGCTCAAGCCGGTCGCGCCCAGCATGGGCATGATGCTGGAGACCACCGCGACCCGATTGTGGTCCGAGCCGGGCGGCCCACACTACGGCTCACCGGACAAGGAACCGGCGGTGCGGTTGCGGGTGCTCGACGACGCCGGCCGGGTCGGCGTCCCGTTCACCACGGGCATCCTGATCGGCATCGGGGAGACCCATGCCGAGCGGGTGGACGCGATCTTCGCGATCCGGCGGACCATGCGGGAGTACGGCCACCTCCAGGAGGTGATCGTGCAGAACTTCCGGGCCAAGCCGGACACCGCGATGCGCGGGATGCCCGACGCCGAGCTGCACGACCTCGCCGCCACCGTGGCGGTGGCCCGGGTGCTGCTCGGTCCGAAGGCCCGCATCCAGGCGCCACCGAACCTGATCGCCGGCGAGTACGACCTGCTGCTGCGGGCCGGCATCGACGACTGGGGCGGGGTCTCCCCGGTGACCCCGGACCACGTCAACCCGGAGCGCCCCTGGCCGCAGCTCGACGAGTTGGCGGCACGTACCGCCGCGGCGGGGTTCACGCTGCGCGAGCGGCTGACCGTCTACCCGGAGTACGTCCGGGCCGGCGAGCCCTGGCTGGATCCGCGCCTGCTGCCGCACGTCGGTGCGCTGGCCGATCCGGAGACCGGGTTGGCGGTGGAGTCGGCCCGGCCGGTGGGCCGGCCGTGGCAGGAGCCCGACGAGACGTACGGCGGACGCACCGACCTGCACGTCACCATCGACACCACCGGGCGTACGGAGGATCGGCGGGGCGACTTCGACCACGTCTACGGCGACTGGTCCGAGGTCGCCGGGAAGGTCGGCCGGCAGGCGACGGTAGGGGCTGGCGACGCCGACCTGCGGGCCGGTCTGCGGCTGGCCGCCGAGGACCCGGCGGCGCTGCTCGAACCCCGGCACGCCGACGCCGCGCTGGCGCTGTTCGCCGCCGACGGCCCGGCGCTGGACGAGCTGTGCCGCACGGCCGACGAGCTGCGCCGGGACGCCGTCGGCGACGACGTCACCTACGTGGTGAACCGCAATATCAACTTCAGCAACGTGTGCTACGTGGGCTGCCGGTTCTGCGCCTTCGCCCAGCGGGAACGCGACGCCGACGCGTACCGGCTGTCGGTGGAGCAGGTCGCCGACCGGGCCGAGGAGGCGTGGGCGGCCGGTGCCGGCGAGGTCTGCCTCCAGGGCGGCATCGACCCGAAGCTGCCGGTGACCGTCTACGCCGAGCTGGTCCGCGCGATCAAGGCGCGGGTGCCGCAGATGCACGTGCACGCCTTCTCACCCATGGAGATCGTCACCGCCGCGGCCAAGGCCGGCGTGTCGGTACGGGAGTGGTTGAGCGGGCTGCGCGACGCGGGTCTGGACACCATCCCGGGCACCGCGGCGGAGATCCTCGACGACGAGGTGCGCTGGGTGCTGACCAAGGGCAAGCTGCCGACCGCCGCCTGGGTCGAGGTGGTCAGCACGGCCCACGAGCTGGGCATCCGGTCCAGTTCCACCATGATGTACGGCCACGTGGACCATCCGGGGCAGTGGCTGGCGCACTTCCGGGTGCTGGCCGGCGTGCAGGACCGCACCGGCGGGTTCACCGAGTTCGTGGCGTTGCCGTTCGTGCACACCAACGCCCCGATCTACCTCGCTGGCATCGCCCGGCCCGGTCCGACCTGGCGGGAGAACCGGGCGGTGCATGCGATGGCCCGGGTGCTGCTGCACGGTCGGATCGACAACATCCAGTGCTCCTGGGTGAAGCTGGGCGACGAGGGCGCCGTCGAGCTGCTGCGCAGCGGCTGCAACGACCTGGGCGGCACGTTGATGGAGGAGACCATCTCGCGGATGGCGGGTTCGGACAACGGGTCGGCGCGTACCGAGGAGCAGCTTCGCGCGATCGCGGCGGCGGCGGGCCGGCCGGCGCGTAGGCGGACGACTGCGTACGGTCACGTCGGCGCGTAGCGTCGAACCTTCGCCGGACGGCAGCCGTACCTGTCGATGCCGGCGGCGGTAGCGGCGAGGACCACCGCCGGCACCCCTCGCGGGGGCCGCCGGTAGTCGTCCCGACCCCCGTCCGCCACCGAGGGCGCGTGCGCGCCGCCGCCGCTCTCGCCGTCGGCGAGTTCCGCCTCCAGGTGCGTGACAAGGGCCTGGCGGACCGGCTGCGCAAGGCGGCCGCGCGGCGCTGAACTTTCTGGCCCGGCGCGGTCCGGCCCCGGCTCGCGTCCGCCGGCTCGCGGCGCCCGGCCAGCCATTTCGATTCACCATTTCGCCCAGTCAGGTGGGTTCGCCATGTCTTCACACCGCGAGGCGCCGGAGATCGCCAAGGATCCGGTCGCCGATTCCTCGGACCTCTACGCCTTCGTCACCCCGAACAAGCCGGACACCGTGACGTTGATCGCCAACTACGTACCGTTGCAGTTGCCCTCGGGCGGGCCGAATTTCTTCGAGTTCGGCGACGATGTGCGGTACGAGATTCACATCGACAACAACGGCGACGGCGAGCCGGACGTCACCTACCGCTTCGAGTTCACCACCGAGATCACCAACCCGAACAGCTTTCTATACAACACCGGCCCCATCGAGTCGCTGGAGAGCGAGCGCCGGGAAGAACTGTTCCGGGTGGCCGGTGAGCCGGTCAACGCGCTCGACCGGATGAACGTGCACAGCCTGGCCCTCCAGGTGCCGCTGGACAAGGCGGTTCGTGAAGTTCGTCGAACAGCCGGAACTGGCCGCCCTGCTGCCGGTGCTCTACCCGGGCGTCTTCGACAACCTCGACAAGCTGAACAGGTCGAAGAAGGCCCGCGCCGACCTGGTCGCGATCCTGCTCACCGGCATCCCGGAGGGACTGATCAACGGCTTCAGCAACGCCACCGGTGACGTCCAGGCCGACATGCTGCGGCTGAACACGGCCATCCCGCCGGCCCGCCGCCCGAACCGGCTGGGGGTGCTCGGCGGCGATCTGGCGGCATTCCCGAACGGGCGCCGGGTCACCGATGACGTGGTGACTATCGCGTTGCGGACCATCGCGGGGCTGACCGAGGCGGACGTGACCGCGCCGTTCCTGCGGAACTTCCCGTTCCTCGGTACGCCCTACGACGGGTTCAAGACACCGGTGCTCTGATCATCCATACCGGACGGCAGTTGCTCGGCCGGGAGATCGAGGTGAGCCGGGCCGACCGGGCGAGCGAGCCGCGTACCCATGCCGCGGTGCGGGAACGCCAGGTCCGCGACGGCACCTTCCACAGTGCCGTCTGTCCGGATCTTCCCGCCGGCTGCTATACCGTTTGGTGGGACGCCGACAGGCCCGTCGGCGCGGTTTCCGTAGCCGGCGGCATCGTCGCCGAATTCATCTGGCCCACCAGCGCATATCCGGCTGCCGACTGATCCGTCGAGGCCCGCCGACGACCGCGTCCCGTCCACGATGTGGGCGGGACGCGGTCGTTGTGCCCCCGCTCGGCGAGCAGGGTGGGCGAAGGCGGGCTAACCTTGCGGTTCAAGATCAACGGATCTTGACGGGTGGCCTTCCCGGGGTGGGCGCCGGGTCCGATCGTGCCGGCGGGGCGTTGCGCGCCACGGAGAAAACTCCGGCAACTCGCCGGGGAGGGCGTTACTCGGTCGGGGTCTTAATCGATAGGGCAAGGCAAGACGGGGTGGTCCGGGCCAATCGTCCGGGCGCGTGTCGGGAGGGCGACTCCAATATCAAGTTTGGCTTGACGACGCACGCATTACACGCGTGTAATTTGAATGGGGTTGTTCGCGCGGAACGCAGCAAAACGGGTCCGTACGGACAAACACGCCTTTCGCGTGGGGGGTTGCAGCGGCGATGACGCCGGTGCGCGACAAGGAGGCAATTGATGGACGGCCAGCTCGAGGCGGCCGACCTGCTCGGGAACGCGCCGGAGTGGCAGGAGCGGGCGCTGTGCTCGCAGACCGACCCGGAAGCGTTCTTCCCCGAGAAGGGCGGCTCGACCCGGGAAGCGAAGCGGATCTGCTCACGGTGCGAGGTCAAAACCGAATGTCTCGAGTACGCCCTCGGTCACGACGAACGGTTCGGGATCTGGGGTGGGCTCTCCGAGCGGGAACGGCGCAGACTGAAGCGCCAGGCAGCCTGAGTCGTGGGGCCGGGGCGGTTGGGGGACCGCCCTGCCCGACGGAGGGTGTCGCCGGAACCGGCCTCAGGCCAACTCGTCCGGGTCCACGCCGAGCAGGTTCGCCACCTGCTCAATGATCACGTCGTGCACCAGGTCGGCAAGATCCTCCCGATCCATGGCCCGGAACTCAAGGGGCCGCCGGTACAGCACGATCCGGGGCGGCAACTCCTGGCGGCCGGGCCGGCCCGGAAGCAGCCGGGCCAACGGCACCTCGCCGTCCTCGAGCACGTCCGAGTCGTAGACGTTCAATTCAGGGGGGACGTCCTCGACGGCGAACTCCACCCCGGCCAACTCCTTGGCGAACCGGCGTTCGAGCGTCTCGACGGTGTCCAGCACGAGGTCGTCGAAGATTTCCGCCTTGGTGCGCGCCAGCGGCACGGTTGCCGGCACCAGTCGCCCCCGCAGGCCGCGACCGTGCCGATCGCGGTGGGCCCGCCGGCTGGCGCCGGGGCGGCGGTTGTCCGGGCTCGTCATGAGGCAAAGGGTAGCCTCCGGGCGGGACCGCACCACAACAGCTCCGCCACCATGGCGCGCCGCGTTGCCGCGGAGAAATGTGATCACTCATACGGGCGTGTCGCAACGCGAAGCAGTGCGCCGGACCCGGTAATGGAGATACCCTGCGCCCGTGAGGTCACCACGGCGCTGCACTCGTAACGGCTGCCCCCGGCAAGCGGTCGCCACGCTGACCTATGTCTACAACGAGTCAACCGCTGTGGTGGGCCCGTTGGCCGCCTTCGCCGAACCCCACACGTACGACCTCTGCGAACCGCACGCCCGCAGCCTCACCGCACCTCGCGGCTGGGAGGTGGTCCGGCACGAGGGCGAGTTCGAGCCGCCGCCGCCCACCACCGACGACCTCGTGGCGCTGGCCGAAGCGGTCCGGGAGGCGGCGCGTCCGGCCCCCCGTCCACCCCACGACGACCAGAACCAGCCGCCGAACGCGCCCGCCACCTCCCGCCGCGGCCACCTCCGCGTCATCCCCCCACCCCACTGACCCCGCGGTCTGCGGATCGGGTCCGTAGCTCGCGGTCTGGCCACGGGATGCCGCAACTCGCGGTCTGCGCACGGGATGCCGCAATTCGCGGTCTCCACCGGCCGGGATACCCCGAGATGCCGCAACTCGTGCCGCCCGGCGGTTCGGATGCCGCGGAATGCCGCAACTCGTGCTTGCCTTGTCGGCCCGAACACCCCGACATGCCGCAATCCGCGCCTGCGAACCCTGGCGGCCGCACCAGCACCAACACCTGCACCCGCTACTACACCCATGCCCCGGGCACGGCGCCATCGCAGCCAGCCGTTCTCGCGCACCAACTGCTCGACCGGCTCCTGACCACCGGCGGCCCACCTGCCCGCCCGCCTGCCCGCCCAGGTCATCCGGGCCGCGGGCCGGGACCAGCCACTCCACCGGGTGCTGGTGGGGCGTGTTCGGGGCGTTTCGGGGGCCTCTGTGGCGCACCTCCGATGTGGCGAAACAGTCTCGGCGGCGACACGCCGACACGAGGCAGCGAGCGCCACTCAGGGTGGCTAGCGTGCGGCGGAGAGTGATGTCCACGGGAGGGGGCGACGGTGAACGAAGTGCTCCGGTTGGCGATGGCGGACAAGGGCGAGACCGCCGAGTCGTTGGCGGCGAAGGTCGGGGTCGACCCGAAGACGGCGGGCCGGTGGCTGGCGGACGACCGGATCCCGCATCCACGGACCCGGATCGCCGTCGCCACGGTCCTCGGGTGCGAGGCGAAGAAACTCTGGCCGGAACCGTTCCGGCGGCGGGACCTGCCCTGGTTCCAGGAATGGGCGGATCTGGAGCAGAAGGCCAAGTCGATCCGGTCGTACCAGCCACTGCTCGTGCCGGGTCTGCTCCAGACCGAGGCGTACGCCCGAGCCGTGCTGGCCACCGGCGGCCTGGTGTCGCCCGCGGAGGTGGAGGAGATCGTCGCCGCGCGGCTGGCGCGGTAGTGGGTACTGGAGCGCGACGTCCCGTTCCAGTTGATCACGGTGATCGACGAGGTGGTGCTGCGCCGCCGGGTGGGCGGCGACCGGGCGGTGATGGCCGGGCACTTGACCCACCTGGCCGACCTGGGCGAGCGGGAGCACGTGCAGGTCCGGGTGATCCCGGCGGAGAACCCGTGGCACACCGGCCTGGCCGGGCCGTTCGTGCTGGCCCGCACGCCGGACGGGTCCGAGGCGGCCTACCTCGACAATCAACTGCGCGGTCAGGTGGTGACCGAGCGTGCTGATCTTGCTAGCCTGAACGCCAGATGGGAGAGCGTCACCGGTGAGGCGCTGCCCCGTCGCCCGTCCATCGAGCTGATCAGGGAAGTGGCGACGACATGGAGATGACCGGCGCCCGTTGGCGCACCGCCACCCGCAGCAGCAACAACGGCGGCGACTGTGTCGAGGTGGCCGACAACCTGCCCGGCCGGGTCCTGGTGCGCGACAGAAGGACCGAGACGGCGGCACCCTGACCTTCACCCCCGACGCCTGGCGCGCCTTCCTCGTCGCCGCCCCGCGTCAGATCGGCTGTTGATCGGCCCGCCGAGGCGCAGGTGGCTCCCTGATCAACACAGTTCCGGCAGAATGGCGGGGTCGCGGCCGCGTTGATGCCGCCGTTCCGGCGATACGGAGTTGATCGGAGCGCCTCGCGCCCTCGCGCACGCTCGGTAGGTTCCCTCATGCCAGGATCAGTCCTCCATCGCTCCCACCGGCGTGCCCACCCCTGTCCTGCCGGCGATGGTCGGTTAGGAGTCGTCACATGCGCCGTGCCCTGCGGCCGCTCACCCGGCGTGCGCTGCTCACCGGGACCGTCGGCGCGGCCGCACTGCTCGCCACGGGCGGCACCCTCGCCGGCTGCGGCATCCCCGGCGCCCAGCAGACCGGGGCCGGGTGCGTGAGCGAGGACCTCTCCGGCACGGAGAAGAAGTTGGCCTTCTCCAACTGGCCGCAGTACCTGGACGTGGACGAGGACGACGAGTCGAAGCGCCCCTCCCTGGACAGTTTCGTCAGAGCCAGCGGCATCGAGGTGACCTACACCGAGGACGTCAACGACAACAACGAGTTCTTCGGCAAGGTGCAGCACCAGCTTTCCGCCTGCCAGAGCACCGGGCGGGACCTGATCGTCCTCTCCGACTGGATGGTGGCCCGGATGATCCGGCTGGGCTGGATCCAGCAGCTCGACCAGGCCAACCTGCCCAACGTCGCGGCCAACCTGCTGCCGTCGCTGCGCGACCGCCCCTTCGACGTGGGCAACGAACTCGCCGTGCCGTGGCAGTCCGGCTTCGCCGGGCTGGCATACAACGGCCGGGTCGCCAGGGAGATCCGCAGCGTCGACGAGCTGCTCACCCGCCCCGACCTCAAGGGCAGGGTGACCGCGTTGACCGAGATGAGCGACACCATGGGGCTGCTGTTGCTGTCCAACGGCCACGACCCGACCGACTTCACCACCGCCCAGTTCGACGACGCGCTCGACAAGCTGCGCAAGGCCGTCGACTCCGGGCAGATCCGCCGGTTCACCGGGAACGACTACGCTCCCGACCTGGCCAGGGGGAACATCGCGGCCTGCATCGGCTGGTCCGGTGACATCATCCAGCTCGGCTTCGCCGACGATCGGATCAGGTTCGTGACGCCCGACACCGGGGTGATGATCTGGTCGGACAACATGGTGGTGCCGAGGAAGGCGACCCACAAGGCCAACGCCGAAGCGTTGATCGACCACTACTACGATCCGGCCGTCGCCGCCCAGCTCGCCGCGTACGTCAACTACATCTGCCCGGTGCAGGGGGCGCAGGAGGAGATGGAGAAGATCGATCCGGAGCTGGCCGCCAACCCCCTGATCTTCCCGGACGACGCCATGCTCGCCACGGCCCGGGGCTTCATGGCGCTCGACGAGCAGCAGGAACGAGCGTACGAGACCAGGTTCCAGCAGGTGATCGGAGCGTGACGATGGCGCGGGACGTCCCGGCCGGCGATCTGTGTCTGGCCGACCTCACCAAGACGTTCGGCGCGTTCACCGCCGTCGACGGCCTGAGCCTGACCATCGGCCAGGGCTCGTTCTTCGCGCTGCTCGGCGCCTCCGGCTGTGGCAAGACCACCACCCTGCGGATGATCGCCGGGCTGGAGGAGCCGACCAGCGGGCAGGTGCTGCTCGGTGGCCGGGACATCGCCCGGCTGCGCCCGCACAAGCGGCCGGTCAACACGGTGTTCCAGAGCTACGCGCTCTTCCCGCACCTGGACGTCTTCGAGAACGTCGCCTTCGGGCTGCGCCGGCGCGGCATCCGCCCGGTCGACGGGCAGGTCCGGCAGATGCTCACCCTGATGGGGCTGGACGGCTACGAGCGACGCCGCCCGGCCCAGCTCTCCGGCGGTGAGCAGCAGCGGGTCGCGCTGGCCCGCGCCTTGATCAACCACCCGCAGGTGCTGTTGCTGGACGAGCCGCTCGGCGCGTTGGACCTCAAACTGCGCCGCCGGATGCAGATCGAGCTGAAGCGGATCCAGACCGGGGCCGGCATCACCTTCCTGCACGTCACGCACGACCAGGAGGAGGCCATGACGATGGCCGACACGGTCGCGGTGATGAACGCCGGGCGGGTCGAGCAGCTCGGCGCACCGGCCGAGATCTACGAGTTCCCGGCCACCGCGTTCGTGGCCAACTTCCTCGGCCAGTCCAACCTGATCGCCGGGGTCGTCGCCGGTGGCAACGGCGGTGACGTCCTGATCACCGCGCACGGCGTGCGCTTCTCGGTGCCGTCGGCCCGGGCCCGCGCCGACCGGGGCCCGGTCTATTTGGGGGTACGCCCCGAGAAGCTGCACCTGGTCGACTCCGTCGACCAGGTGCCCGCCGGCAGCCAGTACCTGACGGGCACGATCACCGACGCCTCCTACGTCGGGGTGAGCACGCAGTATCTGTTGCGAGCCGGCTGCGACACCGAGCTGAGCGTCTTCGTCGCCAACAGCGGCACGCAGCGGCGCTACGGGCCGGGTGACCGGGCGGTGGCGTACTGGAATCCCCAGCACGCCTTCCTGCTCGGCCGCCGCGCCGACGAGGACGAGCCGAGCACGCCGGTACTCGACGAGCCGGTGGGGGCCGCTCGTGACTGAGCGGAGCGAACGAGCCATCAGGCACCCCAGCGGGACGGCGCCGTGAGCGCCTTCGCGCAACTACCGGGCGTGGCCGGGCAGTCGACGTCGCCGCCCGCTGCCCGCCCGGGGCGGTACCGGCTCCTGCCGTACCTGCTGTTGCTGCCCGGCGTGGCCTGGCTGTTCCTCTTCTTCGCCCTGCCGCTGGCGCAGCTCGCCGCCGCCAGCCTCTACGACCCGAACGGCTCGCTCTCCACCGGGTACACGATGACCTGGGCGTTCGGGAACTACCCGGCCGCGTTGCAGGCGTACTGGCCGCAGTTCGGCCGATCCTTTCGGTACGCCGGCACCGCCCTGGTGCTGGCGCTGCTGATGGGCTACCCACTGGCGTACGTGATCGCCTGCAAGGCCGGCCGGTGGCGGAACCTCCTGCTGGTCTGCGTGGTCGCGCCGATGTTCACCAGCTTCCTGGTGCGCACCCTGGCCTGGAAGACCATCCTGTCGGACCACGGTTGGCTCGTCGGGCTGCTGCGTGACGTGCACCTGCTCGGCCCCGACGGCCGGTTGCTGGCCACCCCGGTCGCGGTGGTGCTCGGCCTGACGTACAACTTCCTGCCGTTCCTGGTGCTGCCGCTGTACGCGAGCCTGGAGCGGCTCGACCACCGGCTGGTGGAGGCGTCCCGCGACCTGTACGCGAGCCGATGGCAGACGTTCCGCCGAGTCACCCTGCCGCTGTCGAGGCCCGGCCTGATCGCCGGAACCCTGCTGTTCTTCATTCCGGCGACCGGTGACTACATCAACGCCGAACTGCTGGGCACCCCCAACGAATACATGATCGGCAACGTCATCGACTCGGCGTTCCTGGTCCGGTTGGACTACCCGCAGGGCGCGGCGCTGTCGTTCCTGCTGATATCGGCGATCCTCGCGGTGGTCTTCGGCTACCTGCGCCGCGCCGGCGAGGACGTGCGGTGAGGCTCTCCCGCTGGCTCGCCCGGCACTGGGTGATGGGGGTGGCGCTGCTGGTGCTCGGCTACCTGCTGCTGCCGATCGCCGTGGTCGCCGCGCTGTCGGTCAACCGGCCCGCCAACCGGTTGTCGTACGACTTCCACGAGTTCACCCTCGACAACTGGCGCAACCCGTGCGCCACCTCCGAGATGTGCGATGCGGTGCTGCGTAGCGTGCAGATCGGTTTCATTGCCACCGTGGTCGCCACCACGCTCGGCACCCTGATGGCGTTCGCGCTGGCCCGGCACCGGCTCCGCGGCCGGTCCGGGCTCAACGTGCTGATCTTCCTGCCGATGGCGACGCCGGAACTGGTGCTGGGCACCTCGCTGCTCACCCTCTTCGTCGCCGGTGGGGTGCCGCTGGGCTTCTGGACCATCGTCCTGGCGCACGTGATGTTCTGCCTGTCGTTCGTGGTGGTGACGGTCAAGGCGCGGCTGGCCGGGATGGACCGGCGGCTGGAGGAGGCCGCGATGGACCTGTACGCCAGCGAGTGGCAGACGTTCCGGCGGATCACCCTGCCGCTGGTGCTGCCCGGCATCGTCGCCGCCGCCCTGCTGGCCTTCTCGCTCAGCTTCGACGACTTCATCATCACGAACTTCAACTCCGGCACCACCGTCACCTTCCCGATGTACGTCTGGGGCGCTGCCCAGCGGGGCATCCCGCCGCAGGTCAACGTGATCGGCACAGCCATGTTCCTGATCGCGCTGCTGCTGGTGCTGACCAGCACGTTGCGTCGTGGCGGCAGGCGCTTACGGAATCCTTAACCCCTGCCTGAGAACGTATGGCGGACGACGACGGACAACGGGGAGCGGACACGGTGCGGGTGTTGGTGGCGGACGACGAACGGTTGCTGGCGGACACGGTCGCCGAGGGGCTGCGTCGCCTCTCGATGGCGGTCGACGTCTGCTACGACGGCGACGGCGCGCTGGAACGGATCGGGGTGAACCGCTACGACGTGGCGGTGCTGGACCGGGACATGCCCGGGCAGACCGGCGACGAGGTGTGCCGCAACCTGACCGACTCCGGCACGGGCACCCGGGTGTTGCTGCTCACCGCTGCCGCCGGTATCCGGGACCGGGTGGAAGGGCTCGGGCTGGGTGCCGACGACTACCTGACCAAGCCGTTCGCCTTCGCCGAACTGGTCGCCCGGGTACAGGCCCTGGGCCGACGCTCCGCGCCGGCACTGCCGCCGGTGCTCCAGCGGCACGGCGTGGAGTTGGACGTGGCCCGGCACGTCGTCCGGCGGGACGGGCAACCGGTCAGCCTGAGCCCCAAGGAGTTCGCCGTGCTGCACGTGCTGATGCGCGCCGAAGGCCGGGTGGTCAGCGCGGAGGAACTGCTCGAACAGGCGTGGGACGAGTTCGCCGACCCGTTCACCAACGTTGTCCGGGTGACCGTGATGACGCTGCGCAAGAAGCTCGGCCAACCGCAGGTCATCCACACCGTGCCCCGGACCGGCTACCGGATCGGCGACCCGGCGTGACTCCGCGCCGGCGCATCATGCTGGTCGGGGTGCTCGCCCTGCTGGCCGGATTCGCCCTGCCGGTGCTGACCGAGTGGGCCCTCGGCCAGCTGTTCTGGTGGGGTCGGGGGCTCTGCGACCGCGGGCTGCCCGTCCCCGGCCCGATCTGCCAGACGGCGTCCGACTTCGCCGGCCTTACCGTCGGGCTCGCCCCGCTGGCCGTGTTCGTGCTCGCGGTGGCCGGCATCTGGGTCGCGGCCGTGTGGTGCCTGCGTCCGGTGCGTGATCTCGCCGGACCGATCGCGCACGTCGGGCCGCAGAACCTCGGCTACCGGATCCGGCCGCGCGGCAACGACGAGCTGGCCCGGCTCGCCCGGTCGGTCGACGAGATGATGGAGCGCATCGCCGCCGGCTACGAGGGGCAGCGGCGGTTCGCCGCCAACGCCTCACACGAGTTGCGTACGCCACTCGCGGTGCAGCGGACGCTGATCGAGGTCGGCATGGCCCAGTCGCTCACCGGCGAGCAGCTCGAGCTGCTGACCAGCCAGCTGCTGGCGACCAACGAGCGTAACGAGCGGCTCATCGAGGGGCTGCTCGCGCTCAGCGAGAGCGACCAGGGGCTGCGGGCCCGCCTCCCACAGCGGCTCGACGAGATCGTCGGCACCGTGCTCGCCGCCCATCAGGACCGGGCCACCGCAGCCGGGGTGACCGTGCAGACCCACCTCGAGCCCCGGATCGTGATGGGCGAGCGGGTGCTGCTGGAACGCCTGGTGACCAACCTGGTGGAGAACGCGATCAAGTACAACCGGCCCGGTGGCACGCTCGCCGTCACGGTCGGTCGCGACCCGGCGCTGACCGTGGTCAACACCGGTCAGGTGGTGCCGGCCGAGGCGGTGGCCGGGCTCTTCGAGCCGTTCCGTCGCCTGGCCCGTGACCGCACCAACCACGCCGGCGGAGCCGGCCTCGGCCTGGCCATCGCCCGCTCGATCACCCAGGCGCACGACGGTCTGATCGCCGCCCGGCCGGCCGAGTACGGCGGGCTGCGGGTGGACGTCCAGTTACCCGCCGCACCCTGACCCGGCCCCCGGCCGGGGCACGAACGATCACCCGAGACGGGACCGCGAACCGCGCGACCCGGCCCTCGGCGTGCCCGGAAGCCGACGGAGAGGAGAGCACCATGACCACCCACGGCCACGCGACCGCGCCGCCGGCCACGACCGTTGGCCGCTCGGGCGGCAGCGCTTCGAACGCCGACAGCGGTACGGCCGACGGGCGGCTGGCCTGGGCGGACGTCGCCAAAGGCGGCTGCATCGTGCTGGTCCTGCTCTGGCACGTGATCATGAAGAACTATCTCCAGCTCGACTGGCGGCTGGACGTGCCGGTGGCGGGCGTCTGGGGGACGCTGGGCGACCTGCTGCTGCCGATGCGGATGCCGCTGTTCTTCACCATCTCCGGGATGTTCGCGGCGGCCGCCGTGCATCGGCCGTGGCGGTCGGTCGGCCGGCCCCGGGTCGCCCGCCTGCTCTACCTGTACGGCGTCTGGCTGCTGATCCACACCGCCGTGCTGGCCCTCGCCCCGGACTTCCCGACCGATCGGGCGACCGGCCCGGGCGAGCTGCTGGTCCAGCTGACCGTCACCCCGTCCAACCTCTGGTACCTGTACGCGCTGGCGCTCTACTTCGCCCTGGCCAGGACGCTGCGCCGGGTCCACCCGGTGGTGCTGCTGGTCGCTGCGGGTGTGCTCAACGCCGTGGCGTCGGCCGGGCTGCTCGACACTCCCGGCAACCGGGCGGGGCTCTACCAGAACCTGGTGTTCTTCCTCGCCGGCCTGCACCTGCGGCGGTACGTCGAGCGCTGGGCACGAGCGGTGAAGCTCCGGCACCTACTGCTCGCGGCGGTCGCGTACGCCGTGGTGCTGGTGGCCGTGACGGCGAGCGGTACCGGCCGGCTGCCCGGGGTGGGGCCGCTGGTGTCGGTGGTCGCCGTCGCGTTCGGGATCGCTGTCGCGGTCCGGCTCGCGCGCCGGCCCACGATCGGCCAGCCCCTCGCCGCCCTCGGTCGTCAGACGCTGCCCATCTACGTGATCCACATGCCGGTGCTGGCACTGCTGCACCGGCTGGTCGCCGACCCGATCGCCAACCTGAGCGACCCCGCCCGGTTGGCGCTCTCCCTCGGCTATCCGTTCTCACTCACCGTCCTGGTGCTGGCGCTCAGCCTGGGCGTGCACCGGGTGCTGCTGGCGGTTCGGGCGGGGTGGCTGTTCGACCTGCCCAAGGGGCGTACCGCCATCCGCCCGGACGACGCACCGCCGAACGACTCGACGAAGGAGACGACATGTCCCGCACGGATCCACCCGGATCGACCGGCGCAGAGGTCGATGTGACCGCGGCTGCGCGATGGCTCGACGGCCGGGTCCTGCGTACCCCGCTGCTGCGCTCCCCGGCGATCGACCGGCTGGCCGGTGCCCGGGTGCTGATGAAGGCGGAGAACCTGCAGACCGGCGGTTCGTACAAGATGCGCGGCGGACTGTACGCGGTCGGCCGGATCGCCGCGGCCGGACACCGCGGGGTGGTCGCGCAGAGCACCGGAAACCACGCGGTGGCGGTGGCGCTGGCGGCCCGGGGGTACGCACTGACCGCCACCGTCGTGCTGCCGGTCGACGCGGCACTGACCAAGGTCGCCCGAGTCCGGGCGGCGGGCGCCCGGGTGGTCCTGGCCGGCACCACGGTCGCCGAGCGGTTGGCCGTGGTCAGCCGGATCAGTGACGAGACCGGCCACCCGGTCGTCGACGCGTACGACCACCCGGACGTGGTCGCCGGGCAGGGCAGCGCCAGCCTTGAGCTGATCGAGGACGCGGAGCAGGCCGGCAGCCCGGTGGATGTGCTGGTGCTGCCGGTCGGCGGGGGCGGCGGCGTGGCCGGTGCCTGCCTGGCCGCGGCCAGCCGGCCGATCGAGGTGTACGGGGTGGAACCGGTCGGCTGCGACTCGCTGGCCCGCAGCCTGGCCGCCGGTCGACCGACCCCGGTCCCGCCGGCCCCGACGATCGCCGACGGCCTTCGGCCGGCCTGCGTGGGTGAGCTGCCCTTCGCCATCGTCCGGGACCGCCTGCGCGGGGTGATCCGGGTGGCGGAGAAGGAGATCGCCGACGCGTTCCAGCTGCTCCTGCTGGAGTTGAAGGTGCTGGTCGAACCGTCCGGCGCGGCCGGCCTGGCCGGCGCACTGCGACTCGCGGCCGGCGATCCGTCGAGCCCGGTCGACGGCGGGCGGCAGCGCACGGTCGGCGTGGTGCTGACCGGCGGAAACGTGGATGCGGAACTGGTCGCCCGGTTGGCGGCCGCCGCCCGGAACAGGGAAGAGGTGGCAGCGTGAGCGCGAGTCGAACGAACGACCCAGCGTCGTGGGGCGAGGGTGGCCGGAGTGGGCCGCTCCGGGTCGGCGTACTGTTCGGCGGCCCGTCAGCGGAGCACGAGGTCTCCTGCGCCTCGGCGCTCGGGGTGGCTCGGGCGTTGGCCGGGAACGGGTACCACGTGGTGGCCATCGGCATCACCCGCGACCGTGAGCTGCGGCTCGTCCCGGACGCGGTGCTGACCCGGCTCCTCGACGGCACCGTGCCGAAGCGGGCCATCGACGACCGGCTGGTGGTGACCGGGCCGAACGTGGAGCTGCGGGCCGCCCGACGGTCGTCGACCGCGCTGGTCACCGCCGTCGACGGGCCCGGCGCGGTGCACGCCGAGCTGGACGTGGTCTTTCCGGTGCTGCACGGCCCGTTCGGGGAGGACGGGGTGGTGCAGGGACTGCTCGAATCCCTCGGCGTGCCGTACGTGGGGTGCGGCATCCTCGCCTCGGCCGTCGGGATGGACAAGGTGGCGATGAAGCGGGCGCTGCGGGCCGAGGGGGTGCCGATCACACCGTACGTCTGGTTCGACGCGCAGACCTACCGGGCCGGCGAGGACCCGGAGAAGCTGGTGGTGGGGCTGCGCCGGCCGCTGTTCGTCAAGCCGGCCCGGATGGGCTCCTCGATCGGCATCACCCGGGTGGCTGACGGTGACGACCTGGCGGCGGCGGTCGACGAGGCGCTGCGGCACGACGACCTGGTCGTGGTGGAGCAGGGGGTGACCGGCCGGGAGTTGGAGTGCGGGGTGCTCGGCGGCGTCGACCTGCAGGCGTCGGCGGTCGGCGAGGTCCAGGTCACCGGGGGCTGGTTCGACTACCGGCAGAAGTATCTGGGCGACGCCGATCCGATGGTGGTGCCGGCCCTGCTGCCGGACGAGGTGGCCGAGCGGATCCGGGAGCTGTCGGTACGCGCGTTCGTGGCCATCGGCGGCTGGGGACTGGCCCGGGTCGACTTCCTGTACGACGAGACGGCCAACGAGCTGTACGTCAACGAGCTGAACACCATGCCGGGCTTCACCGCGCACTCGATGTACCCGAAGGTGTGGGCGGCGGCCGGCATCGGTTACCGCGAGCTGGTGGACCGGCTGGTCGCGTTGGCCTTCGCCCGGCACACCGATCGTCCGACCGCCAGGGGAGCCGGCGATGATCCTGCTCAGTGACCCGCGCGTCGCGGCGGTACCCGGTGCCGACGACGGGGAACCCCTGGTGGACCTGCGCGAGGTGCCCGGGTTGCGGTTGGACGAGCGCGCCGCCGACCCGGCCGGGGCGTACGCGCGACTGCGCCGGGGGGTGGTGGAGCGGTTGCTGGCCGCGCAGCGCGCCCTCCCCGACGGCCTGCGCCTGCTGGTCATCGAGGGGTATCGGCCGTACCAGGCGCAGCTGGACATCTTCACCGGCTACCGGGACGAGCTGCGCCGCCGCCACCCGGACTGGTCGCCGGAACGGGTGTACCGGGAGACCACCAAGTTCGTCTCGCCGGTCGAGGTGGCGCCGCACAGCACCGGCGGAGCGGTGGATCTGACGCTCTGCACCCGCGACGGTGCCGAACTGGACATGGGGACCGTCGTGGACGCCACCCCCGAGGCCAGCCGGAACGCCTGCTTCACCGCCGCGTCGTCGATCTCCACCCTGGCCCGCCGGCACCGGCGGATCCTGGTGACCGCGCTGACCGGCGCGGGCCTGGTGAACTATCCGACCGAGTGGTGGCACTGGTCCTACGGCGACCGGTACTGGGCGTTGCTCACCGGTGCGCCGCAGACCCGCTACGGACCGCTATCGCATTCCCGCCTGTCAACTTCGCGGTGAGTCTAGGCTGCGGGACGTGCAGCCCACGCCGTTCTTCGTCGCCGGTCGTCCCACCCACGGCGCCGACGAGGTGACCGTCCACCACCCGTACGACGGTCGCCCGGTCGGCCGTACCACCCTCCCCACCGCAGCCCAGGTCGAGGCGGCCGTGGCGGCGGCGGCCGAGGTGGCCGGGACGGCGGTCGCGCTGCCCGCCCACGCCCGCGCGGCGGCCCTGGACCACGTCTCGGGCCGCCTCGCCGAGCGGGCCGAGGAGGTCGCCGCCCTGATCACCGCCGAGAACGGCAAACCGGTCAAGTGGGCGCGGGCCGAGGTGGGTCGGGCGGTCTCCACCTTCCGATGGGCGGCCGAGGAGGCGCGGCGCTTCTCCGGCGAGCTGCAACGGCTCGACACCGACCCCGCCGCCACCGGCCGGATCGCCCTGGTCCGGCGGGTACCCAAGGGCCCCGTGCTGGGCATCACGCCGTTCAACTTCCCGCTGAACCTGGTCGCCCACAAGGTCGCGCCGGCGATCGCGGTCGGCGCGCCCATCGTCGTGAAGCCGGCGCCGGCCACCCCGCTGTCGGCGCTGCTGCTCGGCGAGATCCTGGCCGAGACCGAACTGCCCGAGGGAATGTTCTCGGTGCTGCCGCTGCCCAACGAGCGCGCCGCCGAACTGGTCACCGATCCCCGGCTGCCGGTGGTCTCGTTCACCGGCTCCGGGCCGGTCGGCGCGGCCATCCGCAGATCGGCGCCGGAGAAACACGTGACGCTGGAGTTGGGCGGCAACGCGGCGGCGCTGATCTGCGAGGACTGGGCAGGCGACGAGGATCTGACCTTCGCGGCGCACCGGATCGCCACCTTCGCCAACTACCAGGCCGGGCAGTCCTGCATCGCCGTGCAGCGGGTCTACGTGCACGAGTGGCTCTACGACGGGTTCCTGCCCCGGCTGGTCGCGGCCGTACGGGAACTGCGCACCGGCGACCCGACCGACCCGCTGACCGACGTCGGCCCGCTGGTCTCCATCGACGCCGCGCGTCGGGTGGAAGCCTGGGTGGACGAGGCGGTCGCGGCCGGCGCCACCGTCGAGACCGGCGGCCTTCGGGACGGCGCGACCTATCCGCCGACGGTCCTCAGTGGGGTGCCGAAGGACGCGAAGGTCTGCGCCGAGGAGGTCTTCGGTCCGGTGCTCGTCGTGGACCGGGTGGAGAACGACCCCGCCGGCTTCGCCGCCGTCAACGACTCGGCGTACGGCCTCCAGGCCGGCGTCTTCACCCACCGCCTCGACGTGGCTTTCGCCGCGGCCCGGACCCTGGAGGTGGGCGGGGTGATCGTCGGCGACGTGCCGTCGTACCGCGCCGACCAGATGCCGTACGGCGGAATGAAGGGCAGCGGCGTGGGCCGCGAGGGCCTACGCAGCGCCATGGACGACTACACCCACCCCCGCGTAACCGTCCTCACCGGCGTGCAGGTGTAAGGAAGGGCCCCTTTTTAACGCCTGGTGCATAGGAAGGGCCCCTTTTTAACCGCCTGGCCCGCCGGTGTTCTGGTCTTGTGGGGGCGGTGTGCTGAAGGGGTCGGGTTGGGTTGGGGGCCTGTCGAGCTGAGGGCGTGAACGGATCGCGGTGATCGGCGGCGGGTGGGTGTGTCATGACGGTGACCGGGGGCAGCCGTTCGGCCCAGCGGTGGTGAGAGCAAAGACGGATCAGCTCGACAGCGGCCGACAGTGACATCGGTTGGGCCTGGCGTGCCGGCGGCGGGCCGAGGTCGGCCTCACAGCGCCGGCCGCAGCCCCCGCGATCACCGGCGAACTTCTGGCAACCCGCTCGACAGCTGGAGGCGGTTCACCAGGTGCCGTCGTCGCGTACCCGGGCCGGGGCGCGACCGAGCAGCAGAGTGGTGAGCGCCTCGTCGATGTCCGCCCCGAGGAACCACTCGCCGGCCTGATCCAACGCGAAGATCCGGCCCTGCTCGTCCACGGCGATGATGCTGTGCTGGTTTTCGGTGCCGATCGGGAACAGCCGCGCCCCGATCACCGCCGCGAAGTCGGCGAGCGTATCGGCGGTGTGGGCAACCTGACGGGGTCGGATGTCGAAGCGCGAAATCCACACCTGCTCACCCGGGCCGAGTCGGGCTCCGACCAGGCTCGGGAAAGCAGTGAGGGTGGACGCCACGGCGGGGAAGACCGAGTGTTCGTTAGCCCTGCTGCGCACTGCGCTGACGTCGCGGATAGCTGACATCGCTACGACTTCATCCCCGAAGTGGGGACGCCACCCGGCCGCGACGAGCGAGTTCGCTACATCGGGCGAAAAACGGTCCGGCTCCGGGGCAGCAGCCGGTTCGGGATACCACGGTGCCGTCCAGCCGCGCTCGGACCACGGCAGCACGTTGAAGTGGACGAGGAAGTTGATGCAGGAGTCGCAGGAGCGTTCGGCGCGCCCACCGGCGGGATCGCCGGGCTCGCGAACGAAGTGGCACTCGAGGCGTGCACCGTTGAGTAAGGCTGCTGCGTCGCCGGTACTCATCGGGGCGATGCCCTCGGCGGCCCGGCGCTGGTCGTACTCGTACAGGACGTCGGAAACGACGATCAACTCGGCGTGCCGGTCGCCGCCGCGGACCAGATGCCCCGGAGACAGCCCGTCGAGGTACGCGCGGACCAGCGGATGATGATTGAGTTCCACGTCGCCCTTGGCTCCGTGCGCGGTGAAGATCCGCCCCTCGATGGTCAGGTGCGCCGCCGTCGTGGGAGTGGCAGCTCGACGGATTTCCCGCAGCAGTTGGCTGGCTGGATCCACAGTGCGTGGGACCCGCGGCCCGGTGCGTCGGCTGCGGCGAAAGAGTTGCTCGACCACGTCGGGTGGGACCCGGGGCCAGGTGCTCACCTCGCCGGTTTCCTTGTCGACCACCGTGGTCGGCAGGTCACCGGGGAGCGTTCTGACCTGTGTGGACAGTGTCGAGGTGATGACGTATCCGAGATCGAATTCCGTCACGAGCGGGCGACATTCGTGACCCAGGCGCAGTGAGTCACGACGGGCCCACACCGCCGCGATCTGCTCGGCCTGTTCGCGGTCAATCACAACCGGAAACCTACCGGACAACGCGAATCCGTGGCAGCCGGTATGGTTTGCTTTACCGACGGTGACGAGAGGTGTGGCGTTGACCGACAACGTGGACCGTGCAGCCAATCGCGCTCTGCGCGCCCGGTTCGACGAGGTGTTCGGGCAGTACCAGCAGCTCCGGTCCGGTCTGGACGAACTGCGGACCCGGCTCGCCGAACTGCGGGTGACCGAGCGTTCCGACGACGGGCAGGTCACCGCGACCGTCAACGCCCGAGGCGAGCTGATATCGGTTGATCTGGCGCCCTCGATTTATCGGGCTCGCGACGCCGGAGGGCTGAGTGCGAAGATCACTGCCACGGTACGCCGGGCCAGTGCCGCCGCGACGACGGCGACCCAGGAACTCGTGGCGGGCTACCTGCCTGCCGACTCCGGCACGGCCGACTACCTGCGTACCGGTGACTTCGGCGCCCTGCTCGGCCGGGCCGACTCGGTCCTGCGTCGGAGCGAATGATGGCGGGGCAGCTCTGGCTCGATCCGGCGCGAGCCCGGCGTGCCGGCGGGGACCTGGCCCGCGCCGGTGAAGCGGTGACCGGGGAGCGCGCGGAGATCGGGGCAGCGATAGCGGCCGCGAGCGCGCGGCGGCCCTGGGGCCGCGACGACATCGGCGCCGCGTTCGAGCAGCAGTACCGCGGCTACGAGGAGATGATGCTGCGGGTCTGGGCGGGAGTGGGCCGGAGGCTGACCGAGTTGGGCTCCGACGTGCTCCGGTCCGTGGAGGCCAACCTGGAGACGGACGCGGCCAGCGCCGGCCGGTTCGAACGGGTGACCGAGACCCGCCCCCCGCGCTGATACCGGAACGGGAGATCGTCGATGACCCTGTTGCCGAGCCCGATCCCGCATCCGCTGGACTACTCGCCCTGGGATCTGCCCGGCTGGATGTACGAGGCCCTCGACTGGGTGGTCGGCGTGGAGTGGCCGGAGGGCGACGAACGCGCCGTCTGGGATCTGGCCGACCAGTGGTACGCGGTGGCCGGGGTTCTCTCCGGCCCGCAGACGGACGCGATCACCGCCGCCACCGAGGTGTTTCAGGGGTACGGCGCGGTGGGCGCGGTCGCGGCTGCGTTCGACACGGCGTGGCGACGGGTGGCCGAGGGCGTTGAGGCCCCGCTGCCGGTGTTGCTCGCCGTCACCGGGGATCTGGGCCGGGTCGTCGAGGAGTGCGGCTGCGACATCGAGGGAGCCAAGCTCGAAGTCTGGATCGAGCTGGGCATCCTGGTGATCGAACTGCTGGGGCTGGCGGTTGCGGCGGTGCTCACCGCCGGGGCTGCCTCGCCGGCCGCCGCCGGGGCGATCGCCGCGACCCGGTTTCTGGTGCAGCAGATCTTCCGGCGGCTGCTGGCTCAGCTGGCTCGTAAGACCCTCAAGCAGGGCCTCAAGGAGGCCGGCGAACGGGCGGCGAAGCAGGTGGCCCGGGAGGGCGTGCGCGGCTTGGCACGCCGGGCCGCCCGAGAAGGGCTGGAGGAGGCGGCCGAGGAGGCGGGCGTCAGCCTGGCCACCCAGGCGTACCAGAACTCGACCGGGCGCCGGCACGGTCTGGACGTCACCGATCTGGCTACCAACGCGATCGGCGGTCTGGCCGGCGGCGCGGCGGCGCCGCTGGCCGGCCTCGGCCGGCATGCCACCGGGAGGGTGGCCCGAATGGCCGAGCATGTCGGCCGGGAGATGACCGGCGAGATGATCGCCGATCAGGCGGCCAGCCTCGCCACCGGGCAGGGGCTGACGTCCCTGGAAGACGCCGCGAGGGCGGCCGCATCTGGTGCTCGTGGCTCGGCCACCGCCCAGACCGATCACGCCCTGCAGGCGCGACTCAACGGTCAGCTGAGCGCCCTGTCCGGTCCGTCTCTTCCGCCGCTGACACTGCCTGGGCCGGCTTCCCCCGAGCTACCGCTCGGCTCCGCCGCACTGACACATCCGTCTGCGGTTGGCTCGACGGGAGAGGCTCTGGTCCCTACCCAGCGGATCCCGGTCGAGTCGCTGTCCGCTGGTCCGTCCGGTGCCTCTGTGCTGCCAGGCGGGCCCTCGTCGGGTCCGGACGGCGGTGTCGTCCCGATCCCATCCGCCGAGCCGTCCCAGGCTGCGGGAGCGTCATATCACGCCAGTCCCGTCCAGGACGGAACACCGGACCGCCCGACGGAGTCGGCTCAGCGGCCGGAGACGCACCAGCCGATCCGCGAGGCCCCGATCATTGAGGCACCACGCGTAGCCGAGGTCACCAGCACACCTACTGCCGTGATCCCGTCCACGATGGTCCCGGCGGAAGGGCCGATCGGCCCGTCGGGCCCGACGTTATCCACGGCCGCTCCGCCGTTGACCACGCCGGCTCCCGTTCCGGGCGCCGTCACCGCTGCGGAGATGACCGGCACGGGCGCAGTTGGCGGTAGTGCGGCCACCTCGACTGGCCCGGCCCATGCGACCAGCCCGACGACAACGACCAGCATCGGCGGGCCAGCGACTGCGCAGGGCCCGGCGGCAGTCGGATCGGCGGTGCACCCGTTGCCGGACACGCTGACGGCAGCGAGATCGACGGAGGTCAACCAGCCCGTCGGAGCGTCGCCTCGGCCGGAGTCGCCTGCGCCGTCACGGTCCGTGCTGGTCGAAGCACTCGCCCCGAACTCTGAGGTGGCGAACTCTCCGGCGCGCGCCACCCAGCCGACCTCGCCGCCGGGGCCCGATGATCAAAACGGTGGCAGTTGGGCCGCCGAGCAGGAGGCCCTCGAACGGCGCCGCTATCAGGGCTACTACGAGTCGCAGCGGGTTCACTATGAGGAGACTCGCCGGTTGCGTGAGGTTGCTCGACTCAGAAACCAGGCGGGGGAGCACTACCAACGGGCGGGTGACTTCGCGGCGTACGCGCGACAGCTCCATCAGGCGGGTCACCGTAGCGCGTCGGCGGGCTGGCAGCGGGCGGCTGACGAGGAGACCCGTGCGTACGGCGAGTGTCTGGATCTGGCCGAGGCGGTTCTGGACGGTTCCGTCGTTCCCGAGGTGGTGGCCGTCGACCAGCCGGAGGACTTCCACCGGATCAACGATGACGTTGGTGATCTCGCGTCTGGCGGGATCGGGACCGCGGACCGCTCGGCGCTGACCGGCGACGATGATCCGCCGCCGATCGACCGGTCCCGTCGGTACGGCCAGCCCGGCGGGCTGCGTCCGCCGCTCGCCCTGCACCAGTTGGACGTGGAGCGGCAGGTGCCCCGGGACGCGGCCGGCGAGGTGGTGCGTACGGCGGATCCCCGGGTGGGCGACTGGTTCGGGCTGGTGAACGACGGGGGGCCGCAGGCGGACCCGACGCGGGGCATCAACTGCCTGGACTGCACGCTCTCGCTCTTCGACACCTGGGTGCATGGCCGTCCCCGGGTGGCGGCGCCGCGCACCTTCGACGCGTACCAGGCCGGTGACGTCAACCGGCCGCTCAACGGCGAGCACGACGGCACCGCGCGGGTGGAGGACGTCACCGGGGGGCGCTTCCAGCGACTCTGTGACGGCACTGCCATCACCCCGGCTGAAAAGCAGCGGGCACTGGACACGGGGTACCGCAACTTGCACGACCAACTCCTGCTGGGTGGCCACGGCAGTTTCGCCTTCGTCGTCAACCATCTGGAGCGGGGCGGTGCGCACATCTGGGTGGCGCTGAACCAGAACGGCACCGTGCTCTACGTCGATCCGCAGATCGGGCTGGTCAGCGATGGGCCGCTGTACCGGCACCACGGGGCCGCATACCCGTTCAACGCCCTCGACGCGGACGTGCTGGTGCTCGACGGCACCGCCCGGCCGATGCCGCTGGCCGGGTTGCGGCGGGGTCTTTACAGCCGGCGACCGGACCTGCCGGACTATCCGCCCGCCGAGGAGTATCAGGGGTACGGGGAGCCGTACCTCAACCACATGCACCTGCTCGGCGGTTCAGGGTAGGCACCCGCCGAAGCCGGTCAGTCCGACGCAACGAGGACGGCTGTCGGGGTGGCGCCGCGCACATGCGGGATGCTCGATGACCAACCGGGGTCGGGTCCCGGTAGTAGCCTGACCGGCGATTCCCCGCCAGGGGGAGGAACGGTGGGTGATCATGTCGGTACGTCGCCATGCGGCGCGGCTCGCGACGGTCTGCGTACTGCTGGGCGGCCTGGTGTCACTCGGTGGTGCGCCTGCTCATGCCGACGAGGATCGGGTGCGGGTGCGCTCGAAGGGCAGCTTCACCGCCGGCCGTTCCGCCGAGGACGTCCGCCTGGAGGTGCGCAAGCGGACGAAGGGTTGTGTGCGGGTGCGCGGCGCGCTGGGCCTGAGCCTGCCCGGCCTCCGGCCCGACCAGGTCGCGGTGCAGGCACAGGTGGACCGCGATTGGGTGACCGTGCCGGTCAGCGGCGGTGACGGCCTGGTGACCACCGCGCCGGTGGCGCCGGCCAAGGACGAACTGTGCAAGGGCAAGAGCGCCACGATCCGGTACCGCGTCGCCTTCGGCGCCGACGCGCCCGGCGGACGGCTGATCGTGACGGGCGAGGCGGTCACGGCGCGGGGTGCCCTGCTGGGCCGGGCTGCGGCCGAGTCCAGGGTGGCCGGCGGCCGGGTCGCTCCGTCGCCGAGCCCCAGCCCCAGTCCCAGCCCGAGCGAGAGTGCGGAGGTCGCCGAGGAACCGCCCGTCGCGATCACGCCGACGGTGGCGCTCGCCGCGGACAACCCCGGCGAACCGGCGCAGGCGGTCGACGGATCCTCCGGCGGGTCACCGGTGATGTATGTCGGGATCGCCATGGTGGCCGCGGGTGCCCTGCTCATCGGGTTGCTGGTGCACCGGTCACGCAAGGACCGGAGCCGGCGCGGCGAGCACGACGGCGTCCCCCTGCCGCGCAACCCGGGTGGCACCACCTACCGCT
Organism: Micromonospora sonchi; assembly: GCF_014646235.1. Lineage (GTDB taxonomy): Bacteria > Actinomycetota > Actinomycetes > Mycobacteriales > Micromonosporaceae > Micromonospora > Micromonospora sonchi. The sequence goes on from NZ_BMNB01000001.1 coordinate 135,735, forward strand.
CCACGCGCGGCTCCGGTGCCGCGCCGACCCCGTCCGGTCCGGGCAGCCCGCCGGTGCCGCCCGGACGCGGAGCCGTGCCGCCGGCCGCACCCGGCCAGGTGTACGGGGCGAGTCGCCCCGCCCAGCCTCGGGTCTACGGGGGCACGCCCGCGGCCCGGCCGTCCGGCGGCCTGTACGGTGCGCGTCCGGCCAACCCGGGCGAGCAGACCCAGGCGATGCCGCCGGAGGCCACCGCCGTTCCGCCGACCGCTGCCTCGCCCGACCCGGCCGGGCCTGGGGTGTCGCCGGGACGACCGGATGCGCCGCTGGCGGCCACCGGAGAGGACGACGAGCCGAGGTACGGACGCGGGCTCCCCGGCTGAGCCGGGTCGCGGGTGGTGCCTCCGATACGCTCAGCTTCGTTGACGACCTGCTGCCGAGGAGTGGAACCGGTGTCTGATCTGTCCCAGATCGTTAAGGCGTACGACGTCCGTGGGACGGTGCCGGACCAGTGGGACGAGCGTGTCGCCGGGGCGCTGGGCAGCGCCTTCGCGCAGATGCTCGACGCCACCGGCGAGCCGGGGAAGGCGGTGCTGATCGGGCACGACATGCGGGCGTCCGGGCCGGGGCTGGCGGGCGCCTTCGCGGCCGGTCTCCGTGCCGAGGGCCGTCCGGTGATCGAGATCGGGCTCGCCTCGACCGACATGATCTACTACGCCTCCGGCTCGCTCGGGCTGCCCGGGGCGATGTTCACCGCCAGCCACAACCCGGCGCAGTACAACGGCATCAAGATGTGCCACGCCGGTGCCCGCCCGGTCGGGCAGGACAGCGGGCTCGCCGAGGTCCGCGACCGGGCGCAGGCCCTGCTGGACAAGGACGAGCCGCTCGGCGAGCCGGCCGCGTCGACCGAGCGGCGCGACCTGCTGACGGACTACGCGGCACACCTTCGCACCCTGGTGGACCTCTCCGGCATCCGGCCGTTGACGGTGGTGGTCGACGCGGGCAACGGCATGGGCGGGCACACCGTGCCCAGCGTGCTCGGTGACGCCGTCCTGCCGGCCCTGCCGCTGCGGATCGTGCCGTTGTACTTCGAGTTGGACGGCACGTTCCCCAATCACGAGGCCAACCCGCTGGACCCGGCCAACCTGGTCGACCTGCAACGCGCCGTGGTGGCGCACGGCGCGGACATCGGGCTGGCGTTCGACGGCGACGCCGACCGTTGTTTCGTGGTCGACGAGCGCGGTGAACCGGTCTCGCCGTCGGCGATCACCGCGCTGGTGGCGGCCCGCGAGTTGGCCAAGCATCCCGGCTCGACGGTGATCCACAACCTGATCACGTCGAACGCGGTGCCGGAGATCATCCGCGAGCACGGCGGCGAGCCGGTGGTGGCCCGGGTGGGCCACTCGTTCATCAAGGCCGAGATGGCCCGTACCAACGCGATCTTCGGTGGCGAGCACTCGGCCCACTACTACTTCCGGGACTTCTGGTTCGCCGACACCGGCATGCTGGCCGCGATGCACACCCTGGCGGCGCTCGGCGAGCAGTCGTTGCCGCTGTCCACGCTGGCAGCCGAGTACGAGCGGTACGTCGCCTCGGGTGAGATCAACTCTACGGTGGCGGATCAGGCGGCCACGATGGTCGAGGTGCGGGCCGCGTACCCGGACGCCGCAGCCGACGAGATGGACGGGCTCACCCTGCGCTTTTCCGACGGTGCGTGGTTCAACCTGCGCGCCTCGAACACCGAGCCGCTGCTGCGACTCAACGTCGAGGCACCGACTACCGAGCGGATGACTTCGCTGCGCGACGAGGTGCTCGACCGGGTTCGCCGATAGGATCGCTCGCGCCGATCGGCACCGTCGATCGGTCAAGCCGCATACGTGGAAGGAGCCGCGCAGTGGCCCTCGACCCGCAGTTGCTGGAAATTCTCGCCTGCCCGGACACACACCATGCGCCGCTCGACTACGACGCGCAGGCCCAGACGCTGACCTGCACCGAGTGCGGCCGAATCTTCGAGGTCCGCGACGACGTGCCGGTGTTGCTGCTGGACGAGGCCCGCGGCCCCGCGGAGTCGTCGTGATCGACGGAACGGCCGGCGTCAGCGGCCACCGCCACGCCGACGACCAGCTGCTCGACGACCCGCAGACGTTGGCCGAGCGAGATCCGGGCGGCATGCTGCGGCACACCGCCTCGGCCGGCGCCCAGGTTCGCGAATCCGCTGCGTTGGCCGCCGAGGCGAACCTGTCTGTGCTCGGTGGCGAGGGCCGCCCCCGGGCGGTGGTCATCGCTGGGATCGGCACCGCCGGACGTACCGGTGACGTGCTGGCCACGGTCGCCGGGCCGCGTTGCCCGGTGCCGGTCATCCCGCACCGCAGCGCGGGGGTGCCCGGCTGGGTCGGCGCGGCCGACGTGGTGATCGCGGTCAGCGCCTCGGGTCGCAGTCCGGAGGCGCTGGGCGCCGCCGAGGCCGCACACCGGCGGGGGGCCCGGCTGGTCGCGGTGGGCCCGGCGGACTCGCAGCTCCAGTCGATGGCCGATCGGGCCCGCGCCCCCTTCATCCCGGTGCCCCGGCGGGCCCCGGCGCGGGCCAGTCTCTGGGCGCTGACCGTGCCGGTCCTGCTCGCCGCCCGGGCGCTCGGCCTGGTGAAGGTCAACGAGGCGGATCTTGCGGAGACGGCGGCCCGGCTGGACGCCGAAGCCGATCGCTGTCGTCCGAGCGCCGAGTCGTTCGTCAATCCGGCGAAGTCCCTCGCGCTGGGCCTGGCCGGGTCGATCCCGATCGTGTGGGGTTCGTCGCCGCTGGCTGCGGTCGCCGCCCGCCGGTTCGGCGACACCCTGTCGGCCAACGCCCGCTACCCGGTGGTCACCGGGGCACTCGGTGAGGCCGGTCGGGGACGGGTCGGTCTGCTGGACGGCGTCTTCGGCGGTCTGGCCGAGGGAGAGCGGAACATCTTCGCCGATCCGGATGAGTCAGCGGGCGAGGAGAGCCGGCTGCGGCTGGTGTTGCTGCGCGACGGCGGCCTCAACGCCGAGGACGACGCCGACGAGCCCCTCGCGGTCGAGGAGCGGCGCGCCGACGCGGTGCAGACCCTCGCCGAGCGGCGCGGCGTACGGTGTGACGTGGTCACCGCCGAGGGCGGTTCGGCGCTGGAACGGCTGGCCTCACTGGTGGCGGTCCCGGACTTCGCGTCGATCTATCTGGCGCTGGCGCACGGCCTGGATCCGATGGCCGTGCCGGCGATCACGGAGATGAAGGAGCTGGCCAACCAGTGACCTGCGGAGCGGCGGCGTGAGCGCTCAGGGCGGCACCCGGGCGATCATCGCCGCCTTGCTGGCCAACTTCGGCATCGCCGTGACGAAGTTCGTCGCGTACCTGTTGACGAGCTCGTCGTCGATGCTGGCCGAGTCGATCCACTCGGTCGCCGACACGGGCAACCAGGCCCTGCTGCTGTTGGGCGGTCGGCGGGCCAGGCGGGCGGCCACCCCGCAGCACCCCTTCGGCTACGGCCGCGAGCGGTACGTCTACGCCTTCATCGTGGCGATCGTGTTGTTCAGCCTCGGTGGGCTCTTCGCGCTCTACGAGGCGTGGCACAAGTGGGCCGACCGGCACGGGATCACCAGCTGGCAGTGGGTGCCGGTGACGGTCCTGGTGGTGGCGATCGTGCTGGAGTCGTTCTCCTTCCGTACCGCGATCAGGGAGTCCAACCTGGTCCGGGGCCGCGAGTCCTGGATCAGGTTCATCCGCCGGGCCAAGGCCCCGGAACTGCCGGTGGTGCTGCTGGAGGACTTCGGCGCCCTGGTCGGTCTGGTCTTCGCCCTGTTCGGGGTGGGGATGACGCTGGCCACCGGCGACGGCCGGTGGGACGCGGCGGGCACCGCGATGATCGGGGTGCTGCTGGTGACGATCGCGATCGTGCTCGCCGTGGAGACGAAGAGCCTGCTGCTCGGCGAGGGGGCCGAACCGGCCGAGGTCGCCGCCATCGAGCGGGCGGTCGCCGCCGGCCCCGAGGTCGAGCGGATCATCCACATGAAGACGCTCTACCTGGGCCCGGAGGAGCTGCTGGTGGCCGCGAAGATCGTGGTGCCGCGCTGCGAGAGCGCCGAGGACGTGGCCCGGGACATCGACGCGGTCGAGGCGCGGATCCGCGCCGCCCTGCCGGTCGCCCGGATCATCTACCTGGAACCGGACATCTACCATGCCGAAGTCGGGCCGGCGGAGGCGTCCGGCCGACGGGAGAACTGACGTGGAAGCGCTGTACGGGCCGATCAAGGACTACGCCTGGGGGTCCCGTTCGGCGATCGCCGAGTTGCAGGGGCGGCCGGTGCCCAGCGACGGGCCGGAAGCCGAACTCTGGCTGGGGTCACACCCGGGCGCGCCGGCCGTCGTCGAGCGCGACGGGCTGCGGGTCGCGTTGACCGAGGTGATCGCCGCCGATCCGGACGGCTGGCTCGGCCGGCGGGTGATCGACAGGTTCGGCTCGCGGTTGCCGTTCCTGCTCAAGGTGCTGGCCGCGGAGGCCCCGCTGAGCCTGCAGGCCCACCCCGACGCCGCGCAGGCCCGGGCCGGTTACGCGGCGGACCAGGCCCGGACCACGGGGCACCGTAACTACGTCGACCCGTTCCACAAGCCCGAGCTGCTGGTGGCGCTCGGGCCGATGGAGGCGCTCTGCGGGTTCCGGGATCCGGCCATCTCGGCAGCGGTGCTCGCCGGGTTCGGCGTACCGGAGCTGGGGCCGGTGCTCGACGCGCTGGGTGCCGGGCCGGCAGGGTTGGCCGAGGCCGTACGGCTGCTGCTGACCTGGCCGGCGGCGGAGCGTGCCGGGCTGGTCGCGGCGGTACGGGCGGCGGCGGTCGCCGGGCCGGACGCGGAACTGGTGGCGCTGCTGGCCGAGGCGTACCCGGCCGATCCGGGGGTGCTCGTCGCGTTGCTGCTCAACCGGGTGCGGTTGGCCCCGGGCGAGGCGATCTGGATGCCGGCCGGAAACCTGCACGCGTACCTGCGGGGTACCGGCGTCGAGGTGATGGCGGCCAGCGACAACGTGCTGCGCGGGGGGTTGACGCCGAAGCGGGTGGACGTGCCCGAACTGCTCCGGGTGCTCCGCTTCGAGGTGCTCGACCAGCCGGTGATGCCGCCCCGGCAGGCGGCCGGCGGGGTGGTGACGTGGCCGGTGCCGGTGGAGGACTTCGCCCTGCACCGGGTGACGGTGGCGGACGATCGGCCCAAGGTGACGCTGGCGGTGCCGGGGCCACGGGTGGTGCTCTGCACGTCCGGAGGGGTCACCGTGGACGACGGCGTCGGTTCGGTGACGCTCACCATGGGGCATACCGCGGTCGGGTCGGCGGACGCCGGCTCGCTGACGGTGACGGGCACGGGGACGGCGTACGTCGCCACCAGCGGCCTGAGCTGAGCCGGCACGATGGCACATTCCGCGACATCACGGCACGCCGACAAGTCCGACTTCTCCGGAATAGCTTGACTCGTCCCTAGCCCCGTGTGACTCTATGAGTGCGCAGCGTTGTCGCGACGAAATGTCCGAGAACGTGCGGGGGAACCAAACCGGGGGGATGCACGGGGCGGGCGGAGATGGGCGGCACACGTCCACCACCGACCGCCCCGTGCGCTGTGCGTAACTGCCCCGCGCGCTCAACGGTCGCGCGCGTAAGGTGGATGGTCGTGCAGCACCATCGTCCGACAGGAGCTTTCATGACCAGCACCCTCCCGGCGTCCGTCAGCGGCGCGTCGTCCGAGGCCCGGCCGCGCACCCTCGCCGAGGGCGACTACAAGGTGGCGGATCTGTCGCTCGCCGAGTTCGGGCGCAAGGAGATCCGGCTCGCCGAACACGAGATGCCCGGGCTGATGGCGATCCGCCGCGAGTTCGCCGAGGCGCAACCCCTCGCCGGCGCGCGAATCACCGGGTCGCTGCACATGACCATCCAGACCGCCGTTCTGATCGAGACCCTCGTCGCGCTCGGCGCGCAGGTCCGCTGGGCGTCCTGCAACATCTTCTCCACCCAGGACCATGCCGCCGCCGCGATCGTCGTCGGCCCGCACGGCACCCCCGAGGCGCCTGCCGGCGTGCCGGTGTACGCCTGGAAGGGCGAGACGCTCGAGGAGTACTGGTGGTGCACCGAAATGGCTCTGACCTGGCCCGACGGCCCGGCTGGTGATGACGGGGGAGCCATCGGTGGCCCCAACATGATCCTCGACGACGGTGGCGACGCCACCCTGCTCGTGCACAAGGGTGCGGAGTTCGAGAAGGCCGGCGCGGTGCCGCCGGTCGAGTCCGCCGACTCCGAGGAGTACGCGGTCATCCTCGGACTGCTGCACCGCTCGCTGGCCGCCGACGGTCAGCGCTGGACCCGGATCGCCGCCGGCATCAAGGGCGTCACCGAGGAGACCACCACCGGCGTGCACCGCCTCTACGAGATGCACCGCAACGGCACCCTGCTCTTCCCGGCGATCAACGTCAACGACTCGGTGACCAAGAGCAAGTTCGACAACAAGTACGGCTGCCGGCACTCGTTGATCGACGGCATCAACCGAGCCACCGACGTGCTGATCGGCGGCAAGATGGCGGTCGTGCTCGGCTACGGCGACGTGGGCAAGGGCTGCGCCGAGTCGCTGCGCGGCCAGGGCGCCCGGGTGGTGGTGACCGAGGTCGACCCGATCTGCGCGTTGCAGGCCGCGATGGACGGCTACCAGGTCGCCACCCTGGACGACGTGGTCGAGCAGGCGGACATCTTCATCACCGCCACCGGCTGCTTCGACGTCATCACCAACGAGCACATGGCCCGGATGAAGCACCAGGCGATCGTCGGCAACATCGGTCACTTCGACAACGAGATCGACATGGCCGGCCTGGCCAAGCGTTCGGACGTCACCCGGGAGAACATCAAGCCGCAGGTCGACCTCTGGAAGTTCGACGACGGCCACGCGATCATCGTGCTCTCCGAGGGCCGTCTGCTGAACCTGGGCAACGCCACCGGTCACCCGAGCTTCGTGATGTCGAACTCGTTCGCCAACCAGACCATCGCCCAGATCGAGCTGTACGCCAAGACCGCCGAGTACCCGATCGGCGTGTACGTGCTCCCCAAGCACCTGGACGAGAAGGTCGCCCGGCTGCACCTGGATGCGCTCGGCGCCAAGCTGAGCACTCTCACCGAGACGCAGGCCGCCTACCTCGGCATCTCCCCGGAGGGCCCGTTCAAGCCGGACCACTACCGCTACTGACCGAGACCGCCGGACCGGGTCGACCCACTGTGCTGTCGGCCCGGTCCGGCGTGTCGCGGTCGCAATTGATCGACACCGTATCGACGAGATGGCGGTATCCCACGGGCCGTTTCACCGCAACTTCGCCGAAACGGAGTCGATCAATCAGGCGAGGGAGGCCGCAGTAAGGGCAGGGCGCGGGCTGCGGGGTGTCGGGGTGTTCGGGCCCGGTGGGCGACGCCGAGTTGCGGGATGTCGGGGTGCCCGGGCCGGTGAGGCTCTCCAACTGCGGTATGTGGGGGTGTCCGGGCTGGTTGAGGGCCCGAGTTGCGGTGGGCTGGTCGAGGGCCGGAGTTGCGGTGGGCTGGTTGAGGGCCGGAGTTGCGCGACGGCGCCGGGCGGGTGCGGAAAAGGGCGGTCAGCTCGGCCGGTCGTGGCGGCGGGGGCGGATCCAGGTCCAGACGCACCAGGCGAGCCAGGTCAACGAGACCAGCGCGGCCAGGGTGCGTAGCCGCAGCGCGCTGAGCAGCAGCACCACCGCCAGCACGGCCAGCCAAGGGCCGAAACCTCTCACCTCGACCTCCGATGATCCACCCACAGCCGGCCGGACGCACCTCGGGACCTGTCGTCCGGCGGGTGATCAGGCGTGTCGCTGCGGGGTACGGCGGGCGGGCCTGTTTCGGGCACGCGTACTCCTTGATGGTGGGGGCGGTGGCGCGCGGGGGCGCGGCCAGGAATCATGGTGACACGCGTGACCCGCCGGGTGGATTTCCCGCCGCCGGGCGGGCTCGCGATGGTGTCACCCAGCGGTGCCGGGCGCGACGAGCGTGGCGGCAGTAGCGTGCCGGGTGACGCCGACCCCCACCGAACTTTGACGGGATGGAAGCATTAACCCCATGAGAGCCCGGGTACTGGTGGTCGACGACGACCCCGCGCTCGCCGAGATGCTCGGCATCGTCCTGCGCAGCGAAGGTTTCATGCCGTCCTTCGTGGCGGACGGGGAACGGGCGCTGGCCGCGTTCCGCGACAACCGGCCCGACATCGTCCTGCTCGATCTGATGCTGCCCGGGATGAGCGGCATCGACGTGGCGCGGGCGATCCGGGCCGAATCGGGCGTGCCGATCGTCATGCTGACCGCCAAGAGCGACACCGTCGATGTCGTGCTCGGCCTCGAGTCTGGGGCCGACGACTACGTGGTGAAGCCGTTCAAGCCCAAGGAGCTGGTGGCCCGGATGCGGGCCCGACTGCGGCGGGGCGAGGACGCGGCGCCGGAACTGCTCACCATCGGCCCGCCCGGCAACCAGATCGCAATCGACGTGCCGGCGCACACCGTCAGCCGCAACGGCGAGGAGGTGAAGCTGACCCCGTTGGAGTTCGATCTGCTGGTCGCGTTGGCCCGCAAGCCGCGTCAGGTCTTCACCCGGGAGGTGCTGCTGGAGCAGGTGTGGGGGTACCGGCACGCGGCGGACACCCGGCTGGTGAACGTGCACGTGCAGCGGCTGCGCGCCAAGATCGAGCCGGATCCGGAGCGGCCGGAAATCATCCTCACCGTGCGGGGCGTGGGCTACAAGGCGGGCACCGGATAGCCTGGTCGCACTGTGACCACCTCCCCGATTCCGGATCTCGACACGACGTCCCGCCGGCGCGGTGCCGGGTGGGAGCTGTGGCGTGGGTTCACCGGTCGGGGGGCCCGGCTGCTCGCCGGCCTGCACCAGACCTGGCGGCGTTCGTTGCAGGTGCGTGTGGTGACCATCACCCTGGTGGTGTCGAGTCTGCTGGTCGGTGGGTTCGCGTACCTCATCGCTGACAAGATCACCAACATTCTGCTGGACAACGCCAAGACCGACGTCCGGCTGCGGCTGACCAGCGGCGCGGAGTACGCGGCGAAGCAGTTCAGCCTCTACAGCCAGCCGCAGGAGGCGCAGTTCCAGGAGACCATCGACGGGACGGTCAACTACCTGGCCGGGGGTGACCCGCAGCAGACCAGCGGGGTGGTGGTGGCACTCACCGCCGAGGGCTCCGGCGAGATGATCGTGCCCCGCAGCTCGCCCGCGGTGGACTTCCAGCCGCTGATCAGCCCGGAACTGCGGGCCGCGGTGGCCGGCGGCAACGTGGCCAACCAGATCCGCACCGGCCGGCTCGGCAACGACGGCAGGGCGACGAAGTACCTCGTCTACGGCTCGCCGGTGCCGACCCGATTCGGTCAGGTGGAGCTGTACTACTTCGTACCGTTGACGTTGCAGGACACCACGGCCGGTCAGGCACGGGCCACCGTGGTGGCCACCGGCGTCGCCCTGGTGCTGCTGCTCGGCGTCCTCGCCGCGCTGGTGACCCGGCTGGTGGTGATCCCGGTGCGGGTGGCCGCCCGGACCGCCCAGCGGCTCTCGGCCGGGCTGCTCGACCAGCGGATGGCGGTCAACGGCGAGGACGATCTCGCCCTGCTCGCCGCGTCGTTCAACCAGATGGCCACCAACCTGCAACGGCAGATCCTCCGCCTTGAGGAGATGTCGCGGTTGCAGCGCCGGTTCACCTCGGACGTCTCGCACGAGCTGCGGACCCCGCTGACCACGGTACGGATGGCGGCCGATCTGATCTTCGCCGAGCGCGACGGGTTCGACCCGGCGGTGGCCCGTAGCGCCGAGCTGCTCCAGGCCGAGCTGGACCGGTTCGAGGAGTTGCTGACCGACCTGTTGGAGATCAGCCGGTTCGACGCGGGTTTCGCGGTGCTCGACGCCGAGCCGACCGACCTGGTGCCGGTGGTGCACCGGGTGGTGGACCGGCTCGCCGGGCTGGCCGAGCGGGTCGGAGTCGAGGTCGAGCTGGACGTCCCGACCGCTCCGGTGATCGCCGAGATAGACCCGCGGCGGGTCGAGCGGGTGCTGCGCAACCTGGTCGGCAACGCCGTCGAGCACGGCGAGGGCCGGCCGGTACGGATCACTCTCGGCATCGACGAGACCGCCGTCGCGATCACCGTCCGCGACCACGGCGTGGGGCTCAAACTCGGCGAGGAGAAGTTGGTCTTCAACCGCTTCTGGCGGGCCGACCCGTCGCGGGCCCGGCAGACCGGCGGGACGGGGTTGGGGCTGTCGATCAGCCTGGAGGACGCGCGGTTGCACGGCGGCTGGCTCGAGGCGTGGGGCGCACCGGGGCAGGGCGCCCAGTTCCGGCTCACGCTGCCGGCGCGGGCCGGCGACCGGCTCACCACCTCGCCGCTGCGTCTGGTGCCAGCGGACGCCACGCCGCCGTTCGCCGGGGTGGCCGGCAACGGCCTGCTGAGCATCGGTCCGAGCCCGGTCGGTGGGCTCGCGATCGTCCCGGCGCCGGTCGAGCCGGAGCGGGGCGCGGAGGTGGGTTCGTGAGGCGTCGACTGCTCAGTGCCGCGCTCGGCGGCGCACTGGTGCTGGCGGGCCTGGGCGGTTGCGGCATCCCCGACCGCACCGCGGTCCAGATCGAGCAGCGTGGACCGGCCGCGGAGACCAGTTGGTCGTCGGGGCGGGGCAGCGAGCCACCGACCCGGGCGGCCAGCGGCAGCGACGCCGAGGGATTCGTGCGGAACTTCCTGGCCGCGGCGGCGGGCGAGCCGGATCGGGCGTACGAGCGGGTCAAGCAGTTCATCGCGCCGACCCACCGGGCCGGGTTGCAGGAGAAGCAGGGCAGCGAGGTGGCGCTGTCGGTGGTACGCCTCACCGACAACCCGGTGATCACGCCGGACGTGGACAGCATCAAGGTCACCATCACGGTGCAGCAGGTCGGGCTGCTGCGGGCCAACGGCATCCTCGTGCCGCCGCTGGCCACCGAGACGACGTACGAGTTCCGGCTGGTCAACGCCGGGCCGGTGGGTCAGGACGACATCGGCTTCTACGTCAGCGACCCGCCGAACCTGTTGTTGCTCAGCGACGAGGCGCTGCGCCAGTACTACCAGACCAAGTCGATCTACTTCTGGAATTCCGACCGCACCCGGCTGGTGCCGGACCAGCGTTATCTCTCCTCGGCGGTGCCCCCGGAGCGCCGGGTGAGCGAGGTGGTCCGATGGCTGACCGCGGGCCCGTCGGAGTGGCTGCGGATCGGCGTCTCCGGCCTGCCCGACCGGACCGAGATGATCAACAACGCCACCGGCTCGGACGGCCGGTGGGAGGTCAACCTCGACATGCCCGGCGCCGACGAACAGCGCCTGGAGCAGCTCGCCACCCAGCTGGCCTGGTCGCTCCAGGACATGGACCTGGACGGCACCTTGGAGATCAAGATCCTCAACCAGCCCCGCAAGCTGGTCGACCTCGGTGAGCAGCGGTCGACCAACCAGTTGTACGGCTTCGACGAGAGCGCTCAGCGGTTCTGCGTCTACGAGGGGGCGATCCACGCGCTCGCCGTGGGCAACGAACTGCCCGGCTTGGTCCCGGTGGCGGCCGAGGCGAACCGCGACGTGGTCTCCGCGGGGCTGCGTCGCGCCGGCGGGGACGTGCTGGCCGCGCTGGTGCTCGCCGGGGAGAACGGCCGGCAGCGGCTCGCCGTCGGCCGCGGCCAGGAACTGGTGGAAACCTTCGTCACCAGCGAGTCCGCACACACCACCATGGGCCGGCCGGTCTGGATCCGTACCGACGGCGGTCGACCCTCGGGGTTGGTGGTCGCCGACGGCGGCCTCTACCGCTTCGACGACCACGCGGTGCTGCGACCGGTGTCGCTGGGGCTGCCCGGCCGGGTCAGCGCGGTGGCGGCCGCTCTGGACGGGCACCGGATCGCCGTGATCGTCGGCGGTGCGCTGTACGTCGCCGCGATCAGCTGGGAGGGCGGGGTGCCCACCGTCGGCCCGGCCCGGCGGCTGGTCATCTCCCTGCACAACCCGACGGCGGTGGACTGGGCGGGGGAGAGCCGACTGGTGGTGGCCGGCTCGGCCGGTCGGCCGGCGATCTACGACGTCAGCGTCGACGGCGCGTTGGAGACCCGGCTGCGGGACGACACCGGTGCCGCCGCCACCCAGCTGAGCGCGGTTCCCGCCCAGCTCTCCCCGCTGGCCGGTTCGTTCATGTACGAGGCCAACGGCGTCATCTACCGCAGCAACCCCTTCCAGCGGCTCGGGCGGGAACACGTCCAGGACGTCACCCCGCCGCCGGCGGGAGTGCACGCGGGCTACCCCACCGCCCCCTTCTTCCTGTACTGAGCGCATGCTCAGCGGGTTGTGGACGGATCTGGCCGACCTGGTGCTGCCCGCCGAGTGCGCCGGGTGCCGGGAACCGCGCCCGGGGCTGCGACGCGCCATGTGCCCGGAGTGCGTACGCGCACTGCGGGTGCTGCGGCCCGGACCGGTGCGGCCGGTGCCGGCTCCGCCAGGGTTGCCACCCTGCCACGCCCTCGGGGCGTACGGCGGGCCGCTGCGGGAGAGCCTGTTGGCGTACAAGGATCACGGCCGGCACGCCCTGGCCCGGCCGCTGGGCGAGTTGCTCGCCGAGGTCGTGGCGGCGGCGGTCGGTGCGGCGCGTCCGGTGCTGCTGGTGCCGGTGCCGGACACCCCGGCGGCCGCCCGCGCCCGCTACGGCGACCACCTGGGCCGGCTGACCCGGCACTGCGCACGCCGGCTGCGTGCGGCGGGGTGGCCGGTACAGGTGCGCCGGCCGGTACGCGCGACACCCCGGCCGGACTCGGTCACGCTGGACAGCGCCGGCCGGGCGGCAGCGGCCGTGAACGCGTTCCGCGCCCGATCGGGCACCGGTCCGGTGCCGCCGGGCACGACGGTGGTCCTGCTGGACGACATCGTCACCACCGGGGCCACCCTCGCCGCGATCAGTCGGGTGCTGGCCGCGCAGGGGTTGTCCCCGTCGCTGGCGGCGGTGCTGGCCGCGACCCGGAAAAGGCACCAACGGTGACCGTCCGTGTTTCCGTTTCACCCCTTCGTGTATGAGCTGCGTAAATCACTCGGCGGTATCGGGGACCGGGGGTGACTGTCGGGCGAACAAGAGTTAGCGTTTGCCTGTCGAGGGTAGGAAGGCCAGCTCACCTACTCCCGGCGGTGAGAGGAGGCGTAGCCGTATCGACCGGTCGACGCCGAGCGGGACTCCTTCCCGGGCGTGCGGCCGGATTTCTCGAAGACCGTCCGAACGAGGAGGTCACGTGGACATCGTGGTCAAGGGCCGTAACGTCGAAGTGCCGGACCATTTCCGGGTACACGTAGCAGACAAGCTCGCAAAGATCGAACGTTACGACCACAAGCTGATTCGTGCCGACGTCGAACTGTTCCACGAGCGCAATCCGCGCCAGGCCGACCATTGCCAGCGGGTGGAGATCACCTGCTACTCCCGGGGTCCGGTGATCCGGGCGGAGGCCTGCACCAGCGACTTCTACAGTGCGCTGGACGCGGCGATCGCCAAGCTCGACGCCCGGCTGCGCCGCGCCGCCGACCGGCGTCGCATCCACCGTGGCCGGCCGCCGCTGTCGGTCGCCGCCGCCACCGCTGGCCTGCCGGTGACGGACCTGCCCGCGTTGGCCGCGTCGACCGCCACCGCCACCGCCACCGCGGTCGCCGAGCGGCCGGAGGAGGACGAGTACGACGAACACGACGACCAGCCGTGGCACATCGCGCGGGAGAAAATCCATCCGGCCGAACCGATGACCGTGGACGACGCGCTGTTCCAGATGGAACTCGTCGGCCATGACTTCTACCTGTTCCAGGACAAGGAGTCCGGCCGGCCGAGCGTGGTCTACCGGCGGCACGCCTACGACTACGGCATCATCTCGCTGGCCCTCTGATCGGCGGTGCCGGCTCGGGGTGGAGGTCCGACCCCGAGCCGGCGGCCCCCGGCCCCACCGGTTCGCCGGCCCCGGCTCTCCACCCACCGGTTCGCCGGCCCCGGCTCTCCACCCACCGGTTCGCCGGCCCCGGCCGTCAGTCCGTCAGTTCGCCCGGTAGCAGGCCGAACATGGTGGAGTCGGCGCGGGCGCCGGCGCCGCCGGGTAACCGCCCACGCAACAGGCCCTCGCGCCGGAAACCGGCCCGTTCCAGTACCCGCTGCGAGGCGACGTTCTCCGGCAGCGTCCCGGCCCACATCCGGGCCAGGCCGACGTGCTCGAAACCCCAACGGGCGAGCAGCCGTACGGTGCGGCTGGCGTAACCCCGCCCGCGGCAGTGCGGAAACAGGCTGTAGCCGAGCATCCCCTGGTTGGCCGGTTGGTCGAGGGCCAGCACACAGTTGCCCGCGACGGTACCCGACGTCGCGTCCAGGATGATCATCGAAGCGGTTCTGCCGATCAGCCACTGGTGCTGCGCGCCCTGGCAGTAGCGGTCCATCGCCTCGCGGGTGGGTGGCTCCGGCGGTACCCGGCTGGCCACCACCTCCACGCCGGTGTGCAGGCGGTGCATCTCGTCGGTGTCGGAGGGACCGACGGCACGCAGCACGACCACGCCGTCGGTCAGCCGCCCGTCGGGCAGGTCCGGCAGCGGACGCGGGGCCGGTCCGGGCGGATCGTCGGCGAGGCGTACCCACACCGTCAGGTCCCGCCGGCCGCCTCCCCGCACCGGACTGGCCGCCCGGCGTACGCCCTCGGGTCGGAAGCCGGCGGCCAGCGCGACCCGCTGGCTGACCGTGTTCTCGACGCTGGTGAGCAGTTCCAGCCGGGCGGTGCCGGTGACGAAGGCGTGCCCGGCCAGCGCCCGGGTGGCGGCGGTGGCCACGCCCCGGCCGCGTGCCCATGGCGCCACCCAGTAACCGATCTCGGCCTGCCCCCGCTGCGGCACCGGGTTGCCCAGTCCGGCGGCGCCGAGCAGCCGGTCGGTCGCCGGGTCGGCGATGGCGTATGCCGCGCCGCCGGCGGCGAAGGCGGCCGGCGCGCCCTCGGTGACCCACCACCGGGCGTCGGCCTCGGTGTACGGGTTGGGTAGGCCGCCGATGAACTGCTGAATCAGCGGATCGACGCAGGCGGCGGCGACGTCGGCGACGTCGGCCAGCCGGAACGGCCGTAGCCGCACGCCCCGGCCCTCGATGGCGGTCTCCGGGTTCATCTCGGCACCTCGCTTGTCAGGTCCTCGGCGAGCAGCGCGCCGACCCAGGCGTCGACCCGGTCACCGCGGTGGTTGAGGGCACTCCGGGCGGTGCCCTCCATGGTGAAGCCGGCTTTCTCGGCGACCCGGCGGGAGGCGACGTTGCCCACGTTGGCCCGCCATTCGATCCGGGCCAGCCCGAGGGTGGCGAAGCCCCAGGTGGCCAGCGCGGCCAGCGCCGCCGGCTGGTAGCCCCGGCCACGGGCGGTCGGCGCGGTCATGAAGCCGACGTCGGCCAGCAACGGGTCGGTGGGCGAGAGCCGCAGGTCGATCGAGCCGACGTAGCCGTCCTGCCCGTCGGCGATCACGTAGCTGGCGGTCGTGCCGCCGGCCCAGTTGTCCTGGCAGAAGGTGAGGAAGGATTCGGCCGCCGACCGGTCGTACCGCTCCGGGACGGTGGTCCAGCGCAGGGTCTCCGGATCCTGGCAGGTGGCGATCACCGCGTCGAGGTCGCGCTCCTCCAGTGGGCGCAGGCGCAGCTCGCGTTCTCCGGCGTTGGCGAAGATGGTGGGCTGCGGCCGGCCGAAGACGGCTGCCCGGCGGGCCTCCAGCGTGCCCGGCGCGGCCGGGCCGATCTCGCCGGGCGCCGGCACGTCGCCGGGCAGCAGCGAGCCGAACCACTCGTAGCTGCCGTACCCGGGGTCGGCGGAGCGCAGCCGTCCCTCGACCCGGAAGCCGGTCCGGAGGGCGACCAGCCGGGAGGCGTGGTTGCCGGCGAGGGCTCCCCAGAGCAGCCGCCGCAGCTTCAGCTCGTCGAAGGCCCAGCGGGCGAGGGCCCGGGCAGCGCGACCCGCCACGCCCTGCCCACGTGCCCACGGGGCGGTCCAGTAGCCGATCTCGCTGAGCTGGTGGTTGTGGTCGATCGAGATGAGGCCGCACGAGCCGAGCAGTTCGCCGGTGGCCGCGTCGCAGACCGCGAAGGGCGCGCCGGTGCCCCGCGCCCAGGCCGTCGGGGCGAACTCGGTGACGAAGGCGCGCGCGTCTTCGAGCAGGTACGGGCGTGGCACGGCGGTCCAGCGCTGGATGTCCGGATCCTGGCAGGCGCGGTGCACCGCGTCGGCATCCTCGGCGTGCCACGGACGTAACACCAGACCGGCTTCGGTGATCTCCACGGGCTTCACCGGCCCATCGTGCCGGATCGTTCGCCCTCGGCGTAACCGGAAAACCGGGGGCTGGGCGGGACTCGGGGATGTTATGTCGGTTTCGCGATGACGGACCCCCGCCACCAGTGACCATCCAGCCGATGGAGCGCCTACGATGGTTCGAGACTGTCTAGGGGAGCGTTGATCCGTGTCGATTCTGGAAAAGGTCCTCCGCGCGGGCGAGGGGCGCATGGTGCGCCGACTCAAGGCGATCGCCGCCGCCGTCAACTCGATCGAGGACGATTACGTCAACCTCACCGACGACGAACTGCGGGGGATGACCGATCAGTTCAAAGAGCGGCTGGCCGACGGCGAGACCCTCGACGACCTGCTGCCCGAGGCGTTCGCGGTGTGTCGTGAGGCCGCCGCCCGCGTCCTCGGTCAGCGCCCGTACGACGTGCAGGTGATGGGTGGCGCGGCGTTGCACTTCGGCAACATCGCCGAGATGAAGACCGGTGAGGGCAAGACCCTGACCTCGGTCATGCCGGTCTACCTCAACGCGCTCTCCGGCAAGGGCGTGCACGTGATCACGGTCAACGACTACCTGGCCGAGCGGGATGCCGCCTGGATGGGTCGGGTGCACGAGTTCCTCGGCCTGACCGTCGGCGTGGTGCTGCCCAACCGGCCCGCCACCGAGCACCGCGCGGCGTACGAGTGCGACATCACCTACGGCACGAACAACGAGTTCGGCTTCGACTACCTGCGCGACAACATGGCCTGGTCGAAGGACGAGCTGGTCCAGCGCGGCCACAACTTCGCCGTGGTCGACGAGGTCGACTCCATCCTGATCGACGAGGCCCGGACGCCGCTGATCATCTCCGGCCCGGCCGAGCACTCCGCCCGCTGGTACGGCGAGTTCGCCGCCGTGGTGGCCCGCCTGCAGGCAGGAAAGGACGGCGAGGGCGACTACGAGGTCGACTACTCCAAGCGCACCATCGCGGTCACCGAGCGCGGCGTGGCCAAGGTCGAGGACCGGCTCGGCATCGACAACCTCTACGAGTCGGTGAACACCCCGCTGGTCGGCTACCTGAACAACGCCATCAAGGCCAAGGAGCTCTACAAGCGCGACAAGGACTACATCGTCAGCGACGGCGAGGTCCTGATCGTCGATGAGTTCACCGGCCGCATCCTGCACGGCCGCCGCTACAACGAGGGCATGCACCAGGCGATCGAGGCCAAGGAGGGGGTGGAGATCAAGCAGGAGAACCAGACCCTGGCCACCATCACCCTGCAGAACTACTTCCGCCTCTACGACAAGCTCTCCGGCATGACCGGCACCGCCCAGACCGAGGCGGGCGAGTTCAACAAGGTCTACAAGGTCGGCGTGGTGACCATCCCCACGCACCGGCCGATGGTCCGCCAGGACCGGGCCGACGTCATCTACAAGACCGAGAAGGCCAAATTCAACGCGGTGATCGAGGACATCGCCGAGCGTCACCACTCCGGGCAGCCGGTGCTGGTCGGCACCGTCTCGGTGGAGAACTCCGAGATCCTGTCCCAGCTGCTGCGCCGTCGGGGCATCCCGCACGCGGTGCTGAACGCGAAGTTCCACGCCCGGGAGGCGGAGATCGTCGCCCAGGCCGGCCGCAAGGGCGCGGTCACGGTCGCCACCAACATGGCCGGCCGAGGCACCGACATCCTGCTCGGCGGCAACCCCGAGTTCCTCGCCGCGAGCGAGCTGCGTCAGCGCGGCCTCGACCCGGTGGAGAACGCCGAGGAGTACGACAAGGCCATGGAGGAGGTCCTGCCGAAGTGGAAGCAGGCCTGCGACGCCGAGGCCGACGAGGTGGCCGGCGCCGGCGGGCTCTACGTGCTGGGCACCGAGCGGCACGAGTCCCGGCGGATCGACAACCAGCTGCGCGGCCGCTCCGGTCGGCAGGGCGACCCCGGTGAGTCGCGCTTCTACCTCTCGCTCCAGGACGAGCTGATGAAGCGGTTCCGCTCGGGCGCCGTCGAGGCGGTGATGGACCGCTTCAACATCCCGGAGGACGTGCCCATCGAGTCGAAGATGGTCACCCGCCAGATCAAGAGCGCGCAGGCCCAGATCGAGGGCCAGAACGCCGAGATCCGCAAGAACGTCCTCAAGTACGACGAGGTGATGAACAAGCAGCGCCAGGTGATCTACGCCGAGCGGCTGCGCGTACTCAACGGCGAGGACCTCTCCGAACAGGTCCGTAACATGATCAACGACGTGGTCGAGGCGTACGTGCGGGGGGCCACCTCCGAGGGCTACGCCGAGGACTGGGATCTCGACCAGCTCTGGACCAACCTCAAGCAGCTCTACCCGGTGGGGATCACCATCGAGGAGATGGAGGAGGAGGTTGGCGGGTCGCGGGGCGGCATGGACGCCGACTTCCTGACCTCCCGGCTCAAGGAGGACGCGCACGCCGCGTACGACCGGCGCGAGGAGCAACTCGGCGCGGAGGGCACCCGCCAGTTGGAGCGGATGGTGCTGCTCCAGGTCATCGACCGCAAGTGGCGGGAACACCTCTACGAGATGGACTACCTCCAGGAGGGCATCACGCTGCGGGCCTACGCCCAGCGCGACCCGGTGGTGGAGTACCAACGCGAGGGCTTCGACATGTTCGCCACCATGATGGATGGCATCAAGGAGGAGACGGTCGGCTTCCTCTACAACCTCGAGGTGCAGGTCAACGAGCCGGAGCCCGAGGCCGAGGAGGTCCAGCTGCTGGAGAAGCCGGTGGAGATCAAGGCCAAGGGCCTGCGCCGTGCGCCGCAGCAGCAGGGATTGCAGTACTCCGCGCCGACCATCGACGGCGAGGCCGGCGCCGGTGCGGTCGCCGTGCAACGCGACGACCAGCGGGCTCCGGCGCTGGGCATCGGTGGCCCGGAGCCGAGCACTCCGGCCGCACCGGGGCGGACCGCCCCGACGGCGCCGCGGCGTGCTGCGGGCAGCCTGCGTGGCCCTGGGGTCGCCTCCAGCACGGCCCGGCAGGCAGCGGCGTCGGGGCAGGCGAGCGCCAGCAACGGCCCGTCCCGCAACGCGCCGTGCCCCTGCGGCTCGGGTCGCAAGTACAAGCGTTGCCACGGTGCCCCGGGAGGCACCTCGGCCAGCTGAGCGAGACCGACAAAGCGCACGCGGGGCATCGGGCGGACGGACGCCGATGCCCCGCGGCGTGATCAGTGGCCGGGCCCCCGGTGCCCGGCGGAGCCCGCAACGGGGACCCGGTGCCGGCGGAGCCGGTAGCGCTGCGGCGTACCCAGGCATGGCGCTGCTGCCTGAGATCGTGGACGGCCTCCTCGTCGCCGGCGGCGAAGAGCAGCAGCGGAATGATCGTGGACGGCGCGGATCCGGATATTTGGGCCGGTAGGGCGGCGCGGGTTGCGGCATGTGGGGGTATTCGGGCCGAAAGGGTAGGCGCGGGTTGCGGCATCTCGGAGTATCCCGCCCGATGAGCGGCACGAGTTGCGGCATGTCGGGGTGTCCGGGCGGGTTGAGGCCGCATGTTGCGGCATCTCGTGCGCAGGGCGCGTGTTGCGGCATGTCGGGGTGTCCGGGCGGGTTGAGGCCGCATGTTGCGGCATCTGGTGCGGCGGTGCCGGGTAAGGACATGACCTGCTCCTCGGCCTCACCCGTCGGCCACCCCACGCGCCGGGACCCGCCTCGCCGCCACCGCCCTGTCGCCGGGCCTCCAAGGCGCGCGGGAAGGCCAGGGGATCGCGGGCAGGGCCGAGCGGCCGTTGGGGGCCTCCAAGGCGCGCGGGGAGGCCCTACAGCCCGATGGAGTCGTGGCACCGGGACTGCGGCTCCGCCCGCGCTGGTCGCCCGTTCCGACCGGGGCGTCGGTGACCTGATCGACTCCGTTTCGGCGATATGGCGGTGACCGCCCTCGCCGGATACCACCATTCCGCCGATGTGGTGTCCTGCTACTGCCCGGTGGGCGGAGGCCGCCCGGATCGGTCAGAGGACGCGCAGGTCGGTGCAGAGCCAGTTGCCCCGCCGATGTTCCAGCCGTAGCGCCATCGCCCAGCTGCTGCCGGCGGCTCCGCCGAGCACCGCGGCGGCCTCGATGGCGGCTGGGCGGGGTTCGCAGATGCGGAGCTGGCGCAGCCGGAGGCCGGGACGGGACGGACGGCGGCGGGCCGGGGCACCGCGGGTGGCGGCGCGGGCCAGCTCGGGCAGCAGCTGGGCGGAGCGCGCCGGGTCGAGTTGGCGTCGAAGCTGCACCGGCGACCGGAAGCCGTTGAACACCTCCAGGCAGCTGGCGACGAAGCGGTGGGCGACCCGGGTGGCTGCCGGGGTCGCGGTGACCAGGGCGTCGGGCGGTAGCTGCTGGACCCGGGCGGGCCGGGTGGGCAGTGGACGAGCGGTGCCGCGCCGGGTGGCTGGCCGGTCGGGCTCACAACGGGCAGACCACTCCTCGGCGGTGAAGAGATCGAGGGCGAGCTGATCGTTGCCCGGGCCGGGCCACCCGCCGTTTGCCTCGTCGGCGAAGGGCGGGTCGAACGCGGGTGCCGGCCGCAGGCGCACGGGTGGGCGACTCGGCCCGGGTCGTCGGGGGTCGATCATCACGTTGCCCCTCACTTCTGGCCGCTGCCTTACGTTTGCCTACGTTTGCCTTCGAATGAAGCTGATTCTCAGGCATGACAGAGCCATCGGTCAATGGCGGTGCGAGGCTGCCGGCTACTCGGGGTCGCGTTCGGCCAGTGGGTTGCCGCGTACCCACTCGGCGGTCTCCGCGTACTTGCGCTGGATGTACTCCTCCAACTGGGCGCGCTCCACGCGCCACTGGCCCCGGCCACCGATCTTGATCGCGGGTAGTTCGCCGCTGCGTACCATGTGGTACACCTGCGAATCCGACACGTTCAGCTCGGTGGCCACGTCGGACAGGAGCAGGAATCTCGGCTCCACGAGAACTCCCCGGGTTGGCGTCGTTTGCCTCAGTTTGCCATCACCCGGGCACACCCGGGTGGCACCGAACTTTGATCGGAGCGGGTGAGCAGTGTATGACGGTCAGGGCGTATGGCGTGGTCGTACGCTCGGCCGGCGGAGCTGCCGGCGGGCGGAGCAGATCGGGGGAGACCAACGGTGACCGACCAGCTTGTCCGGGTGTACCTGCCGGCAACCGTGCCGATGCTGGCCAGGCTGCCCGAGCACGGCCTCGACGCGACACAGGCGCACGCCGTGACGCCGGCGCTGCGCGAGTGGTACGCCGAGGGCGACGAGGAGGAACTGGAGTACGTCGCTTTCACCCGGGCCGCGCAGGACGCCCTGCAACTGATCCGCCACGACCCGGCCGCGCCGCGTCGCCGCGTGGTGGTCTCGGCGGATCTGCCCGCGGCCGCGCTCGACCGGGGTGACGGCGAGCTGGGTTCCAGCGTGGTGGAGTTGCGCCGGCCGGTGCCGGCCGCCGCCGTGGCGGCCATCCACGTCGACGGCGTGGACGCCGTGCCGGCCGTCACCGCCGCCGCGAACGTGGTGCTGGAGGCGTTGGCCGGCGACCCGGACGCGCAGTTCACCGTCGACGGTGCCGAGGATCACGAGCTGGAGTGGTACGACCCCAGCGAGCTGGAACCGCTGCTGCGCGCTGCCGCCTTCGACCAGGGCTGACCGACGACGCCCGCTCAGCGGGCCTCGTCATCGGGGGCCGGAGTGAGCGTGCGGCCGAAGGTGATCAGCGCGGTCAGCGCGCCGACGAACAGCACCCAGATGGCGTTGTCCACCCGCGAGGTGCCGAGCGAGGTCTGTGCCACCGCGTCCGCCTCGCTGAGGGCCGCGGCCAGGTCGATCAGGGAACGCCCGCCGACCCGGATGATCACCTCGGCGAGCAGGAGCAGCAGTCCCGGCCCCGCGCCGGCGACCAGATACCCGGGCCAGCGTGCTCCGGCCCCGCCGCCCCGCACGGCTCGCCGCCGGGCCCAGCTGAGGTAGCCGAAGGCCAGGACGCCGGCGATGAGACCGGCGATCAGCGACTCGGTGCGGGAGACCCAGGTGGCCGCGGTGACCAGCGACTGCTGACTCTCGCCGGCGCCGAAGAGGTTGAACAGGGGGTCCCGGGCCACGCTGAAGGCCACGACGAAGAGCAGTGTGCCGAGCGCCGAACCGGCGACGGCGCCGACCACCGCGCCGTTGCGGGCGCCGGCCAACGCGCCGCCGATGATGGCGGCGGCTGCGGTGGTGCCGGCGATCGTGCGGGTGGTCGTGTCGCCGGCATAAGTGAGGTCGATCGCGAGCGCGGCGGCGAGCCCGACCAGCAGCCCGGCCGCGACCGCCGCCACGAAACGCAGGGTCACCCCGTCCCGGCATCGGGCCACCAACTCGCCGGCGGCGAGCCCGAACGCGGCACCGGCCACCAGCGCGGCGGAGATCACGCCGGGCAGCGCGAAGGCGGACAGACTGACCGCGGTCACCCCGGCGGTGGCCGAGCTGATCGCCTGCCGGGTCGACCAGAGCATCGCCGCCAGCCAACCCACCGCCAGCAGCGCCAGCACCAGCGTGCCCGGGGCGGGTGCCGGCCGGCCGGCCGGTGCGGCGACGGATTTCGTGCCGCCGGCCGGGTCGACGGGCTGCGGCCGGTCGGGCTGCGCGGCGGCGGTCGACCCGCCGGGCTGGTTGCTCATCGTCTGCCTTTCGCTGCCGGGGGCGCGACGGCCTGGCCCGGGTACTACCGGCAACCCAGCGTACGCGCACCCGGCGGGCGGAGGCCCGAACCCCGCCCACCGCCCGACGATCATGTCTTTCTTCGGCTTTCACCACGACTCGCCGGACGAATCAACGATGGCGATGGTCGAAGACTTCATGATCAATGGTGGATGGGCGGACAGGACGCGGTCCGAGGATGCTGGGCGTGGGAGGATTGGGCGGTGTCCCACCACCGTGGGGCCGGTTTCGCCGCCGCCGTCGAGATCAGCCAGGAGCCCTGATGGACGCCGTGTTCTCCGTACCCGAGCCACGCAATGAGCCGGTGCGCAACTACGAGCCGGGCAGCACCGACACCGAACGGCTCCAGCGGCGCCTCGCCGAACTGGCCGCCGAGCGGATCGACCTGCCCATGACCATCGCGGGCGAGCAGCGGATGGCCGGCGGCGAGCCGATCCGGGTGGTACAGCCGCACCGGCACGCCCACGTGCTCGGGGTCACCGGGCACGCCACCCACGACGACGCCCGCGCGGCGATCAAGGCGGCCAAGGACGCCGCGCCCGGATGGCGCGCGCTGCCCTTCGAGGAGCGCGCGGCGATCTTCCTGCGCGCCGCCGAACTGCTCTCCGGGCCCTGGCGGGACACCCTCAACGCGGCCACCATGCTCGGCCAGTCGAAGACCGTCGTGCAGGCCGAGATCGACTCCGCCTGCGAGTTCATCGACTTCCTCCGGTTCAACGTGCACTTCGCCCGTGAGCTCCTCGCCGAGCAGCCGATCTCCTCGCCCGGCGTGTGGAACCGGCTCGACCACCGGCCGCTGGAGGGCTTCGTCTACGCGGTCACCCCGTTCAACTTCACCGCGATCGCCGGCAACCTGCCCTCGGCGCCGGCCCTGCTGGGTAACACCGTGGTCTGGAAGCCGGGCCCGACCCAGCAGTTCGCTGCGCACTTCACCATGCGTCTGTTCGAGGCGGCCGGCCTGCCGCCCGGCGTGATCAACATGGTGACCGGCCGGGGCGAGGAGGTCTCCGACGTGGTGCTGGCGGACCCCGAGCTGGCCGGCATCCACTTCACCGGCTCCACCAAGGTCTTCCAACACCTGTGGCGCACCGTGGGGGAGAACATCGCGGGCTACCGCGGCTACCCCCGGCTGGTCGGTGAGACCGGCGGGAAGGACTTCGTGGTCGCGCACGCCAGCGCCGACGTCGACGCCCTGCACACCGCGCTGATCCGGGGCGCCTTCGAGTACCAGGGCCAGAAGTGCTCGGCGGCCTCCCGGGCGTACGTGCCGCGGTCGATCTGGGAAGGCGGCCTCCGCGACCGGCTGGCCGCCTCCGCCGACGGCCTCGCCTACGGCGACGTCACCGACTTCCGCAACTTCGGCGGCGCGGTGATCGACGACAAGGCCTTCTCCCGGCACACCGCCGCGCTGGAACTGATCTCCACCGACGAGAGTTGCCGGATCATCGCCGGCGGCACCGCCGACGACTCGGTCGGCTGGTTCGTCCGCCCGACGATCTTCGAGTGCGGTGATCCGGCGCACGAGACCTTCACCACCGAGTACTTCGGCCCGATCCTCGGCGTGCACGTCTTCGACGACGCCCGCTTCGACGAGGTGGTCGCCCAGGCCGAGTCGATCGCGCCGTACGCGCTGACCGGGGCGATCTTCGCCACCGACCGCCGGGTGGTCGACGCGGTGGCCGAGAAGATGCGGTACGCGGCCGGCAACTTCTACATCAACGACAAGCCGACCGGCGCGGTGGTCGGGCAGCAGCCCTTCGGCGGCGCCCGCGCCAGCGGCACCAACGACAAGGCTGGCTCCTGGCACAACCTGGTCCGCTGGACGTCCCCCCGCACGATCAAGGAAACCTTCGTACCCCCCACCGACCACACCTACCCACACATGGGGTGAAGGTGTAAGGAGGGGCCCCTTGTTAACGCCTCGTGCATAGGAAGGGCCCCTTATTAACAGCGTCTCCGCCGTTGGCGGGCGGCGTCGGCGCGGCGGGCGGCGGGTGGCGGGCGGTGGGGGATCGTCCGTCGCGCGCCGACAGTGCACATAGGAAACCCCAATGGGTGGCGAAACGGTGAAATCCTGGACGTCAGCCCTGCAAAGTGGCAGCGTGAGGGGCATGGCGGAATCCGGAGTCAACCCCACCGCGGCGGCCCTGCTCGGGCTGCTGCACGAGGGCCCCATGACAGGTGGCCAGTTGATGGCCGCCGCCGAGCGCCGACTGGCGCCGTACTGGTCGATGACCCGCAGCCAGGTCTATCGGGAGCTGCCGGTGCTGGCCGAGCGGGGTTTCGTGCGGCTGGGTAAGCCCGGGCCGCGGATGAGTCAGCCCTACGCGATCACCGCAGCCGGTAAACGGACATTCTCCCGCTGGTTGGCCGAGGACCCGGGGCGGGACACCATCCGCAACCCGATCGCCCTGCGCGTCGCCTTCGGGCAGCTGCACTCGTCGAACCAGCTGAAGAATCTTCAGGCCGCGGCGAACGAATACCACACCGAGGCCCTGTCGCGGGTTCGGGAGCAGGTCAAGAACGCCAAGAAGGAAGGCGCCACGTTCGACGCGAGCGCACTGGAGTTCGCCGTGGCGTACCACAGAGCCGCCCTGACCTGGCTGAAGAACGTTCCGCTCGGCTGACCGCTTCGGCCGCCGACCACAGGCCCGTACGCTCACTCCGTGGCCGATCCCGGCTCGGACCGTGCGGCCCGCGCGCTCACGCCGTGTCCCGGCGGTGCCGAATTTTGCCCCCGGACCGTGGGGCTGGCAAGCTGACTCGACTTCCGCGCAGTACGCTTTGCTGTCGTGACCGCTGCCGACTTCGCCGAACAGCTCAAGGAACTCGACGCCACCCTGCGCAACATCGAGGCGGTGCTCGACCTCGACCGCCTGCATACGGACAAGGCCCGCCTGGAGCAGGAGGCGTCCGCCCCGGATCTCTGGGACGATCAGGCCCGCGCCCAGCAGGTCACTTCGCAGTTGTCGTACGTCAACGGCGAGATCGACAGGATCGGCAGCCTGCGTTCGCGGCTGGACGACGCGCACGTGCTGCTGGAGTTGGCCGAGGCGGAGTCCGATTCCGGGGCGTTCACCGAGGTGGAGTCGGAGGTCGCTGGGCTCGGCAGGGCCATTCAGGAGATGGAGGTCCGCACGCTGCTCTCCGGCGAGTACGACTCCCGGGAGGCGCTGGTGGCGATCCGTGCCCAGGCCGGTGGCGTGGACGCCGCGGACTTCGCCGAGATGCTGGTGCGGATGTACCTGCGTTGGGCGGAGCGGCACGGCTACCCGACCGAGGTCTACGAGACCTCCTACGCCGAAGAGGCGGGCCTGAAGTCGGCCACCTTCGCCGTCAAGGTCCCGTACGCCTTCGGCACCCTCAGCGTCGAATCGGGCACCCACCGCCTGGTCCGGATCAGCCCCTTCGACAACCAGGGGCGGCGGCAGACCAGCTTCGCCGGCGTCGAGGTGCTGCCGGTGGTGGAGCAGACCGACCACATCGACATTCCCGAGAACGAGATTCGGGTGGACGTCTACCGGTCGTCCGGACCGGGTGGACAGAGCGTCAACACCACCGACTCGGCGGTGCGGATCACGCACGTCCCGACCGGCATCGTGGTTACCTGTCAGAACGAGAAGTCGCAGCTGCAGAACAAGGCGTCCGCGCTGCGAGTGCTCCAGGCCCGGCTGCTGGAGCGCAAGCGTCAGGAGGAGGAGGAGAAGCTCAAGGGCTTCAAGTCCGACGGCGCCGGGTCGTGGGGCGAGCAGATGCGCTCCTACGTCATGCATCCGTATCAGATGGTGAAGGATTTGCGTACCGAGCACGAGACCGGTAACCCGAGCGCCGTTTTCGACGGTGAGCTGGACTCCTTCATCGAAGCCGGTATCCGCTGGCGTAAGCGGCAGCAACTCGACCACAACGGTGCGTGATCGATCGTGGGCGGAGTGCGTCGTCGGTCTCTACGTGACGTGCTGATCCGATGACTTGTTCCGCAACTGCGGGGCGTAGGACTTGGCACGGCAATTACACGGCGTAGACTCACCACCCGTGATTCAGCTTGAGCAAGTGACGAAGACGTACCCGAAGGCGTCGCGGCCTTCGCTCGACAACGTGTCCGTGTCGATCGACAAGGGTGAGTTCGTCTTCTTCATCGGTCCATCCGGCTCCGGCAAGTCCACGATCATCAAGATGCTGCTGCACGAGGTGGCCCCCAACAAGGGCCGGGTCGTCGTGAACGGCAAGGACGTCACCTCGATGCGGTCCTGGAAGCGCCCCCACTTCCGCCGGTCGATCGGCTGCGTCTTCCAGGACTTCCGGCTGCTGCCCAACCGCACGGCGTACGAGAACGTGGCCTTCGCGCTGGAGGTGATCGGCAAGACCAAGGCGGTGGCCCGCCGGGTCGTGCCGGAGGTGCTGGAGTTGGTCGGCCTCGGCGGCAAGGAGCACCGCTACCCGCACGAACTCTCCGGCGGCGAGCAGCAGCGGGTGGCGGTGGCCCGGGCGTTCGTGAACCGTCCGCTGATTCTGTTGGCCGACGAGCCGACCGGAAACCTGGACCCGGACACCTCCATCGAGATCATGCGCCTGTTGGACCGGATCAACCGCACCGGCACGACCGTCGTGATGGTCACGCACGACTCCAACATCGTGAACCAGATGCGACGCCGGGTCATCGAGATCGAGAGCGGTCGCATCGTTCGCGACCAGGCCCGCGGCGTCTACGGGTGACGAGAGCGAACCACCGCACCCCGATCTGACGACAACACCTCACGCCGGAGAGCCGGAGGAAAATCCCGATGCGGATGAAATACGTCCTGTCCGAGGTACTGGTCGGACTGTGGCGCAACGTGACCATGACCGTCGCGATGATCATCACGATGGGGGTCTCGCTGACCATGCTCGGTGCCAGCGGCCTGATCTACGCCAAGGTCGCTGACATGAAGGAGCTGTACTTCGAGAACATCGAGGTGTCGATCTTCCTGAAGGCCGAGGTGACCGACGAGGAGCGCACCGACCTCGCCGCCCGGCTGGAGGCCGACCCGCTGGTTTCGCAGGCCACCTACGTCAACAAGGAGGAGGCGTTCAAGCGCTTCCAGGAGATGTTCCGTGACTCCCCCGACCTGCTGAGCGCGGTCAAGGCCGACCAGCTGCCAGAGTCGTACCGGCTCAAGTTGGTGAACCCGGAGGAGTACAAGACCATCTCCGACCAGTACGCCGCGGTCGGTGGGGTCGACCAGGTGGTCGACCAGAGTCAGGTCCTTGACAAGATCTTCAAACTCTTCACCGCTGGGCAGAACGTCGCGCTGGCCGCTGCGGTCGCGATGGCCGTCGCCGCACTGCTGCTGGTGGCCAACACGATCCAGGTCGCCGCGTACAGCAAGCGACGCGAGGTCGCGGTCATGAAGCTGGTCGGTGCCTCCAACTGGTTCATCCAGTCGCCGTTCGTGCTGGAAGCGGTGGTCGCCGGCCTGTTCGGCTCGGTCCTCGGCCTCGCTGCCCTGGTCGCGCTGAAGAAGTTCCTCTTCGATGACGCGCTCAGCGCCCTGCAGGGCCTGTTCGCCCCGGTGAGCTGGGGCGAGGTGTTCCTGACCTTCCCGGTGATGGCCGGCGTCGGTGGCCTGATCAGCGCGGTCACCGCCTGGGTCACCCTCCGCTTCTACCTGCGGGTCTAGCTTCGGTACGGCTGAGTCGTCACTTGTGCTGCGGTAGGGCCCTTCCGTGCCGGAATAATCGGCGCGGAAGGGTCCTTGTCGTTCGGGTAGCATGATCTTCGCTCTTCGGCCGGTCGCCGCCGGTGCGGAGCGTTCACGGAAAGGAGGTGGCGCGGCGATGCCACGGGAAAAGGGGCGCAAGGTCGTCGCCTCCAACAAGAAGGCCCGCCACGACTACGCCATCCTCGACACGTACGAGGCGGGCATGGCCTTGACCGGCACCGAGGTGAAGTCGCTGCGGGCGGGACGGGCGTCGCTGGTCGACGCGTTCGCCCAGGAACGGGACGGCGAGCTCTACCTGCACGGCATGCACATCCCGGAGTACACCCAGGGCACCTGGACCAACCACGAGCCTCGGCGTACCCGCAAGTTGCTGCTCAAGCGCCTGGAGATCGATCGGCTGATCGGCAAGACCCGGGAGAGCGGGCTGACCCTGGTGCCGTTGCAGGTCTACTTCTCCGACGGCTGGGCCAAGGTGGAGATCGGCCTGGCCAAGGGTAAGAAGGCGTACGACAAGCGCCAGGACCTCGCCAAACGGGACGCCGATCGGGAAATGGCCCGAGCGGTGGGCCGGCGAGGTAAGGGAATGGCTGGCTGATATGTCCGGATTGTCGGTAGTTCGGGTCGCCTCCGGGCCTCGGGATGAATCCGGTTGCGGCAGGCGTTAGGCTTGTCGGTGCCGTCGAAATTCGGCGGCCTGTCGAGGGGGTGACTGGTTTCGACTTCGTACGTTGCGGCAGGAGAAGCGAGCCGAGGAAGCCGACGTCGTCTCGAGAATCGTTCGTCGGAAACCAATAAGCGCCAAGAGCAATCGCGCTGACTTCGCTCTCGCCGCCTGAGGCGAGTAGTGAGTCTGTCGGCCTGGGAGTGCCTTCGACCCAGTTAGCCGGCATCAGCTAGAAGGCTGGCCAACCGGACCCGGTCGCGGGGTCCGTGCGGCGAGATCAATCAGCGACTGGGCCCGTCACACCGACTCGCTCGCGTGATCGGAGGGGCCGAGTAGAGGCACAGCGAGCTGCGCTCGGAGAAGCCCTGACAAGGCGGCGAAGGACCCGGGTTCGATTCCCGGCACCTCCACCACCTGAACTGCGCGCCCCGGTCACCCGGCCGGGGCGCGCAGTCGTCTTTTCGCGCGGGGCGCAGATCAGCATCCGGCTCGGTGACCCGTCAGACGGGCATCCGCCGGGGAACCCAGCAGGTCGGTGGCCCGTCAGACCGGCATGCGTCGTACCCTCCTGCTGGGCCTGTCCCTGATGCTGACCGTGGCCGGTTGCGCCCCGGCGAACACCGACCCGGCTCCCGGGCACCGGGTCGACCCGCTGCCCGAGGCGTTCGACGAGCGGGCTACCGCAGTGGCCGAGGCGTGGCGGCCCGGTCCGGAGTGGACCGGCGGCTACCTGCCGCTGCAGGAGCCGACGGTGCTCATCGGCGACGCCGACTTCACGCCGGCGGCCAAGACGGCCTTTCTCGCCGGCTGGTACCGGCAGCAGGTCGACCTGCCCACCACCCGACCCTCCGAGGGCACGATCCGGTTTCCCGACGGGAAGCTGAACGTGCCGCTGATCAGCGCCGTCGAGGCGTACGCTCAACTGAGCCAGGGCGACCCGCCACCCTGCCCGGTCGGGCCGAAGGAGCCCGCCACGCCGCCGCCGGCCGCCCCAGGCGCCGGTGGGCCGGATGAAGCGGTGAGCAGCCGACCGCAGGGCGACTGCGTCGCGCTCACCGTGACCGGGGTCGAGCTGGGCACCGCGCCGGTACGCACCAGCCGGGGCGAGGCCCAGGTGCCGGCCTGGCTCTTCACCGTCGAGGAGATCGGCGCCGTGGTGGCCCGGGTCGCGGTCGCGCCGAACGCGGTCGGTGCCGCGCCCGAGCCGGTGGCGCCCTCCGCGCCCGCGCCCCGGGGCCTGGTCGGCGCGCAGGACATCGAGGCCGTCGACGGGGCACAGCTGACCTTCCGGCTCGGCGTGGGCAGCTGCGACACCGGGATCACCCCGCTGGTGCAGGAGCACGACCACGTGGTGGTGGTCGGCGGAACCGTGATCCAGCCCACCGGCGTGTGCGACGACGCGCTCAGACTCGAGCCGGTCGAGGTGACGCTGGCGGCTCCCCTGGGGGCTCGCCCGGTCCTGGAGGTGCTCAACGGCACACCACTGCGCCTCATCACCGGCTGATCCGGCACCTCAGGGCAGAGGGATCGGCAGGGTGATTCCGTCCAGGGCCCGGCCGCAGGGGCAGTCCCGATCGGCGGGCAGCGCGGCTACCGCGTCCAGCAGCAGGGCGCGCAGCCGGTCGGTGTTCTCCCCGAAGACCCGGAACACCTCCTCCTGGGTCACCGACGCGCCGGTCTCGACGCCGGCGTCGAGATCCGTGACCAAAGCGATCGAGGTGTAGCAGAGGGCCAGCTCGCGAGCGAGTACGGCCTCCGGGTGGCCGGTCATGTTGACCACCGTGCCGCCGATCGAGGCGTACCAGCGCGACTCCGCCCGGGTGGAGAAGCGGGGGCCCTCGACGACGACCACCGTCCCGCCGTCCACCGCCGGGATCTCCCGTCGGGCCGCTGCGTCGAGCAGCGTACGCCGGCCGGCCGGGCAGTACGGGTCGGCGAAGGAGACGTGCACCGCACCCCGGTCGTAGTAGGTCTGCGTCCGGCCGCTGGTCCGGTCGATCAACTGGTCCGGCACCACGAAGGTGCCCGGGCCCAGTTCCGGGCGCAGCCCGCCCACCGCGCAGGGGGCGATGACCTGGCGTACCCCGAGCGACCGCAGGGCCCACAGGTTTGCCCGGTACGGGATCAGGTGCGGCGGGTGCCGGTGGTCACGGCCGTGGCGGGGCAGGAAGGCGACCCGCCGGCCGCCGACCTCGGCGATGGTCACCGGATCCGACGGCGGCCCGTACGGGGTGTTCACCTCGTGTTTGGTGGCACCCTCCAGCAGGGCGTAGAGCCCTGACCCGCCGATCACCGCGAGTTCCGCTGTCTCCGTCATTCCGGGCACTCCCGTCGCTCGTTGTCGATCAATTGTGATGCAGACCCTCCACCCTGGCCGCAGGCGTCGTCGGCCCCGGGCCGAGCAGGATCGCGTAGCAGCCGTTCGAGTTCAGGCCGTCGAGAAGCAGCAGGTGGTCAAGGTGGTCGTCGAAGAAGCCGCCGACGGGCAACGCCGATATCCCGGCGGCGGTCGCCGCGAGCAGGACGTTCTGGGCCAGGTGGCCGGTTTCGATGATGGCGAACCGGTAGCTCCGGACGCCGTAGCGGCGCCGCAGACGCTCCCGATCCATCACGACGAAGATCCACAACGCCACGGTGGCCACGTCGATCGAGTCCGGATCGCCGGAGCTGAACTGCGGGGCGATGCCGGCCAGCCGTGCGACTCCGGGGTCGGGTGCGACCCGGGCCAGCGAGTGCTCGTGGGGTAGGTACTCGTACAGAGCGCTGGGCACCCCCGCCACGTGCCGGGGCAGCACCATCAGCCGGGTGCTGGCCAGCGCACCCGCGCTCGGGTAGGCCCGTCGCGGCGGCGTACCCCGCTCGCCGGCCGCGTAGTACAGCAGCCGGCTCAGCTCAGCCGAGTCCAGATCGGCCGCGTGGAAGTCGTACCGGCTGCGTCGCGCGAGCAGCGCTTCGGCCAGCGACGTGCTGGCGAGCGCGCCGGGGGTCGGCTCCGGCAGCGGTACGTCGCCGACCGGCCTCGGCTGGTCACCGGCCGGGTCGAGGGCGTGCGGGTGCTGCGTCGGCCACAGCACCGGCACGAACTTCGACCGCTCGTGATACACCCGGTCCGCGGCGGCGGGGCCGTCGGTGTGCACGTCCGGTTCGGGTGACGCGTCCAGGTAGGCGTTGGCCGCCAGCCAGGCCAGGTGGCATTCCACCGCGATGCCCAGGCCGAGCCGGTTGTGCAGCATGTGCAACTGGCTCGCGAGGATGGTCGCCAAGGGGGCACCCAGCTTGCCGCGCGAGCTCAGTTCACGCAGCCGGGCGGCGTACGTCGCTGTCGCGTCGGCCCAGAAGTTGACCGAGGTGGGGGCACCGCGCCGCTCGGTGACGAGTTCGGCGATCCGTCGCCGGCGGTCACGGTACGCCGTCGGGTCGAGGTGGAAGTCCTGCTCCGCCAGGCGCAGCGCCGATCCGAGATCCGCGTCGGCCGACTCGGCGACGAGCGCCCAACCGTTGGCGTATCCGCGCAGGAAGGCAGCGGCGGACACTCCGGCGAGATCGGCTGCGGCGAGGAAGGCGAACAGCAGGTCGACAGTGGTCGACCGACGCCGGGCCGGTGCGGCGTTCAGCAGTGTCGCGGCCACCCGGCTGGAAGCCGCGAAGAGGTTTTCCGCCGGCCCGATCGCCTCGGGTCCGCCGTACCGCTCGATTTCCGGCTCGTACGGCCGCTCGAGCACCGTGCCGTGCGCCTGCCATCCCGTGTCGCCGTCGGGCTCGGCGTCGCCGAATCGGCGGTACCAGTCCGCTGGTGTCAGCTCGGCCTCCGGCGGCGGAAGCTGCCGCGCCGCCGCGACCAGTGCCTGCCGGACCCGCTGCAGCGTGGCCGGCGCCGCGTCCGCCAGCCGCCAGCGCAGGTGTGGACCGCCCGCCCAGTAGCGGACGAAGAACCAGGAGGAGATCTCTTTCCGGGCGAGCAGGTCGGTCGTGGTCGGGACGATGTGCTCACGCAGCAGGTGGTCGACCTGTGCCGGGCCGCCGTGAAGGTAGACGTGCAACGCCGACCATCTGGACAACTGGCCTCCTTCGGATGCGGACGGGAACCCGGGGTCAACGTTCGTGGACACCGCGCTAGGGGAACGGATGCGGCAGGTCGGCGGTGCCGACGTCGGCGTTGATCCGCCGTAGCCGGGGCAGGTCCACCCGGCGGTAGAGATGCCCGAACGTCATCGGCACCGCGCCCGGTGCCAGCACCTTCACCGCCGCCAGCCCCAACCGACGGTCGATCCCTCGGGTCTGGTCCACGGCCAGCGGCGTCATCCCGGCGCCCGTCATCGCGTCGATCACCCGGCGGAGCACCTCGGTCAGGTCGGGATGCCAGAAGCGGTCCCGCCATCCGGCGAAGTGCTCCTCGAACGGCCGCGGGGCACCGCCGCGCAGGGCGAAATCGAAGCGGGGCAGCGCTTCGGGCAGCTGGTGGAGCGCCGTGTGGTCCGGCAGGGTACGAACCAGGGCAGGGTCGTCGAGCATGGCGAGCAGCCGATCGCCCGACGCGGGTGGCCCCTGCGCGGCCCGCAACAGGTTGACCCCGGCCTCGACGACGGCCGCCGCGGCGGCGCGTCGGGGATCGGGATGCGCCCCCGCCGCCGAGAAGGACGCC
Organism: Micromonospora sonchi; assembly: GCF_014646235.1. GTDB lineage: Bacteria > Actinomycetota > Actinomycetes > Mycobacteriales > Micromonosporaceae > Micromonospora > Micromonospora sonchi. Next base: position 169,716 of record NZ_BMNB01000001.1, read on the forward strand.
GCCCGCTCCGGCCGGTCGGTCACCGCGAGCGCCCACACCGCCGGGACGCCGACGTCGCTGGTGATGTCGAACAGGTGCAGTCGGTAGCCCTCGGCGCTGAGACGATCGACGATCAGCCGGGTCGTCGGGGTGGGGTCCAGCGGATGCGTCAGCCGCGGCGGTGGCCGGCGACCGTACCAGGTCATCAGGAAGGCGTCCCGCTCGATCACCTCGAGGCAGGCGTGCAGGAGCGCCTCCTCCAGGCAGCTCCCGACAGCGCAACCGCTGGAGCTGTCCGGTATGAAACGCCGCACGTCCGGTCGATCCGCGCCCCAGTAGGCGACATCCTCGGGCACCAGCTGGCGGCGGCCACCGGCAAGCTCCACCGCCCACACCCACCAGGTGACACTCCGCGGGGTGTACGGCGCCAGCCGATAGCCCGGATGGGCGACCGCCGCGGGCCCCGGCAACCCCAGCCGTGCCGGGTCGACGGCGTCGGCGACCAGCTCGCGGTAGCTGGCGCGGACCGAGGTACGGCGGGCCTGCGGGTGGCGCGCGGCGTCTCGTTCGCACGACTCCAGCAACGCCAGCACCTCGGCGGCCGACGGCTCGGCCGCGCGGCCGAACCCGCCGAGTCGACCGGACCAGCCGGGCGGCGCCAGTTCGGCCGCGGCGAGGCGGAGCGACGCGTACCGTTCGGGGTGCACCCGTATCACCGGGCCGAACCGCTCGTCCACCAGCTCCGCGCGCAGCTCGGACAGGGCCGGCGGGCCGGCGACGACCCGTAACCCGTACGGATCCGCCATGGCACGCGGACGCAGCTCGAGCGTGGCCAGCTCCGGCCGGTCTGCCGGCAACGGGTCACACGTCGGGCAACCCGGCACCGGCTGCACCCGGTGGCGGGCGATCACGCCGTCGCGCAACGCCAGGACGGTGACCGTGCCCGGGGCGAGCCGTCCGGACAGGTGCTCGACGACCACCTCGCCGGTCAGGCGGGCCCAGTACGGCGGCACCGGCAGCGCCCGACCGATGGCGACCGACGCCGCGCCGGTCGGGAGGCCGAGCACGGCCTGCCGCCGGGCGAGGACGCAGGCCACACAGACGCCGCCGTCGACCTCGGCGAGCGGACCCACCTCCACGGTGGCGGCGTCGCCCCGTACCGGCAGGTACGCGGCACCGCCGTCTCGTGCCGCCCGCTGTGCCCGGCGATGCCGATCCGCCGACCACGACGGGTCTGCGCCGACGACGGCCCGTGGCCTGGCGCCGTCATGCCCGCCCGCAGTGACGGCGTGTGGCGTGACGTGGCGTCCGGCCGCGCGTACCGACGCCCGGACGACCGTGGCCAGCGTGCCCTTCCCGAGCACCCGGACCGCTCGGGCACCCGCCGTGACCGTGCCCGCTGCGGTGACCGGCCGGTGCGGGGCGGATGCGGCGACCGGTCGGGGTGTGACCGCGCCGTCCGGCGCGACGCGTCGTACCAGCGCGTCGCGGACCAGCGCCCCGGTTCCGTCGGCGAGACCGGCCAGGATGCGCACCACCTCCTGGGTGACCATATGCGGTACCGACAGACCGGCACCCCCGCCCGGATCAGGGGCGCCGGAGTGGAACCGGTCCGGCCCGTCGACGTCGCCCGACCACTCGCCGGTGTGGTTCACCGGGCCGATCAGGACACCGTTGCTGCCTGCGGCGACCCGGAGCACCCCGAATCGGCCCGGCTGCGGGGACCGCCCGGTCGGGCCGAGCCGGATCACCAGATCAGCCTCGGCACCCGTCCCGCTGACGGTGATGCCCGCCTCGGTGAGAGCGGCGCCGGCCGCGTCGGTCAACCTACTTTCGCCGTCGACGGCCACCACCGCCTGCCGTACCGCAGCCAGCGCCGCTGCCGGCTCATCGGCCACGCCGGCGAGGAAGGCCGCCAACGGGTGGGCGTCGCGCGCGACGGTGACATCGACCAGGGCGTCGTGCTCGGCGAGGAGCGCGAAGAGCCACCGCACGACCTCGGCGGCGGTGGCCGGCAGACCGGCGGTGGCCGCGTCCGGATCCAGCCCCCGGGCCAGCGCCGGCTCCACCCGCTGCCACACCCGTGCGGCCGCCGGAGGGCAGGCGACCAGTGCAGCGGAGCGCCATCCGTCGATCAAGAGCCCGTTGCCGACCCAGCGGACCGCCGCTCCCGGTCGCAGGGTCAGCAGCGCCACCGGCGCTCACCCGCCCTGCGGCACGAGGGCGGCCTGCCAGGGCAGGCCGTGCATCTGCTGGGTCGCCTCGGCGAGTAGGTACGCGGCAAGGTAGCGCTCCAGCGGAGTCACGTCGATCAGCGCCACCAACTGGTAGAGCATGTTGGTGCAGAACCGGTACACCTGGAACTCGGGGGTCGCCGCCAGCCGCTGGAAACCCCACGCCTGCAACGCCTGGTGGTACGCGCTGGCGCCCCGCCGGCTCAGGTTCCACCGGATGGCGGTCGCCTCGTCGAACGACTCCGTCCTGCGTACGAACTCCGCGGAGAACCGACCACCGAGGCCGACCTGGTCGTGGGTACGCCGGGCGATACGCCACGCGGCGGCGCTCCAGGCCCGCCACGCCTCGGCGACCGGGTCGGCCGGGTCGGGGGTGGCGGCCTGCCGCACCAGCTCGCGGTACCGGTCACCGGCCCGCTCGGCGAAGCGTGCGAACTGGGCGCGCACCGGCGCCTGTTCACCGAAGAGGAAGTCCTCGACGTGCGAGAGGAAGGTGTGGTAGCCCGACAGCAGCCTGTCCGGCCAGGTGTCGGCGTGTGCCGCCATCGCCGTCACCACGACACCCACCCGCGCCCCGGGGGCGTCGCCGACCTGTGCCAGCGCGTTCAGCGACACGCGTACCGGCGCCAACCCCTCGGCCAGGATGTCGGCCCGGCAGTCGACCGCCGCGGGCGTACCGAGCAGCGCGGCGAGCGTGCGCTGGTCACCTGCGGTCACCAGGACGGTGTTGTCCGGGTGGATCGGGTCGTACGGCGGCAGCAGCAACTCGGCCTTCCCGGCGGCTTCGGCGCGGCGCAGCAGCTCCCGGGGGTCGAGGCCGGCCCGCGACGGCGAGGCGGCCAGGTGATCGCGGAGCCGGCCGGCGATCTCGTCGGCGGCGGCGCGTCGGTCGGCGGCGGGTCCGCGCAGCCGGATCCGCACGTGCGGCCCGTGCAACCAGTGCCGCTCCAGGTGCACCGCCAGCCCGGCCCGGCGTGCCTGATCGACGGCGGGCAGGACGGCGCGGCGCAGCAGGGGCGCCACGTGCTCCTCGTGGTAGTGACACACCACGTCCGTGGTAGAGGCGAAGCCCATTGTGGGCGCGGGCTCAGACATGATTCACCGCCGGGACGTAGGTTTCCAACATCAACTCCACCAGCCGTGACGGGTCGGTGTGCCCGGTGGGGCGGGGCAACGCCTCCTCGATCATCGGCGGCCCGTCGATCCGCGCCAGCCAGCGCGGAAGGCTGCGCAGATGCAGCGGATTGGCCAGGTCGACGAACTGCGGTTTGGGTCGCGCGAGCATGGCCTTGAGCGAGGCCGGCTGCGCAACGGTGGGGCCGGCCGCTCGCAGGAACACCTGATCCGGCAGCGACCAGGCGGCGCGCAGCTCGGCGACAGCGGCCACCGACGGCCCGGCCGAACACACGGCCCGCAGATGCTCCGCAGCCCCGGCATCGAGCCGCCAGCGTCGACGGCCGAGCACCACCTGACCGTGGCGTAGCCGGTCACCGACCACCGCCTGGCCGCCCGGCCCGGACACGGTACGGGTGGGCGCGAGACGGTGAAGTCCGGCGGTTCCCGATGCCAGATCGGCCAGCAGCGCAGCTACCCGGGCCGGCAGCACCTGCGGAGTGAGGAAGCCGAGGTAGAGGATGTTGAGCAGGTCCCCGCTCGCCCGGTCACAGAGCCGGAGCTGATCGCTGACGGGATCGTGCACGAGATCCAGCCCACCGGGGTCGAGCCCACCGAGCCGGGGATCGTCACTGATCTCCTCCTCGAGCAGGAGCGGATGCAGATTGGCGTTGAACCCGTGCACCGGGCGGAACTGGGCCGTACGGCCGGGAAGCATCCGCCGCACCTGGCGGGTCACCGCCGCCGCCAGCTCGCCATCGCCGAAGAGATCCAGGAACCGGCTGGTGAAGCGGCCCCAGCCACCGTAGACATGGTTGAGATAGAAGGCGCCGTCCGGCCCGGGCTGGCCGAAGAAGGCGTACGACGCCGGGCGCTCCCGCGTCCACTCGGGCAGCTCGACGACGAGGTCGGCGGGCAGTTCCGCGCCGTCCTCGCCCGGCCGCACCGACTCGATGACCTGCTGGCGTAGCCGGAGCAGCTTTGCGATGTCAGCGGGGGTGTCCCCGCCGTCGGGTGCACCGAGCATCGCCGCGAACTCGCCGTCGCCGGAGTCGACCTGGGCGAAGAAGCTGCCCGGGTCGGTACAGCGGCCCCCGGGACCGTACTGCTGCAGAAAGCGGTGCTGCAGGGCACGCCGAGCCAGCTGGTCCGGGTCGAACAGCACCGCCAGCCGGGTCACCGTGTCCAGGTCGGCGGTGGACACCGGCGGCCGGGCCAGCCGTACCGGCCGGGGCAGGACGACGTCCTCGGTGGCCGGTGCGTGCTGCGGCGCGGCGGCCACCCCGAAACCGTCCAGTAGCCGACGCCAGTCCCGGTCGAGCTGCCGCACCGCCGGGCCACGGCGAGCGGCGTCGAGGTCGGCCAGGCTGCGTACCCGCTGGTCGATCCGGCGTACCGCGACGGCGGCCTCGGGCGCGTCGGTACGCTCCAGCCAGTCGGCGAGCGCGGTGAGCGCGCGCGGGTCGTGCTCGTGCGCCGGTGGCACCGCGACGAGCATGCCCTGCTCGCACAGTTGGGTCACGAAGCGACGGGCCTGCGCCGGAGTGGATGCCGTGGCCAACGCCGCGACGAGTTCCTCCGCCGGCCGACCGGCCGGCGCCGCCCGCAGCAGCCGGATCACCGCGGCCACCGCCGGCTTCAGCGGCAGCCGTACCCGTTCCTCCCGCACCACCGACCCGCGTGCGGGGTCGGTCGACAGGCGTTCCCGGTAGTACTGCACGTGCCCGTCCTGCTCCTGCAGGGCCGGCGCGAGGCGGTGCACGGTACGCAGCAGCCGGTCGGGTTGGCTGGCCGCCGCCAGGAACACGCTCGCCATCAGCCCGGTCGGGGGGCGGATGACCCCGACCGGCGGACCCGCGACGGCGAGGTCCACGCCGTACGGGTGGCTGCCCGGGGCCACGGGCGGGCCGGCCTGCACCGGCCAGCGCGCCCAGCCGACGACGGTGAACCAGGACAGCGGGCTGGTCCGGGTGACCGCACGCAGGGCGTACCGCAGCACGGTCGGTTCCGATCTGCGGTCCCGGTGGTCCGGATCGCCGCCGTGGGCTGCGGTGCGCAACACCGCAGCCTGAAGGTCCGGCCCGGTCAGCGCCACGGCTCGGCCGACCGGCTCGGTAGCGCAGAGCCTGGCGAGCGCGCCACGTTCCGCCGCCAGGGCCGCCGCGGTGGCGTCGGGGAGTTCGGCGTGCAGGCGGTCGACCTCGGCGCGGATCGCCAGCCAGCGGTGCAGCAGCGGCATCTCGGCCGACAGTTCGGCCACGAGGGGACGCAGCTTCGCATGGGGCGACCGGTTGTTGTGGATGTCGCGGCGCAGCGGCAGCAACACCGACCGGCTGTGCGCGGGGGAGCTCTGGCCGGCCAACCGGTACAGCTGCTCGGTCAACTGCGGCGCGAGATCCCGCCCCTCGGCCAGCAGCGCCACCAGCGTCTCCTGCCTGCGCCGCAGCCGATGCGACGTCGCCGGCTCCGGCGGCGTGTCGAACGCCGCCGCCCGGACCAGGACGTACGGGGCCACCTCGACCGGGCCGGCCGGCCGTGGCGGTGCCCCGACCGGCTCGCGCAGTGCGGACACCATGACGCCTCCTACAGCAGGCGCGGCTCGCGGTCGGGACCACGAGCCGCGCTGTGGGACAAGGTTCTCGCGCCCGGACGTGTCCGGTGCGTCCTACTGGGGCATGGTCGACGAGCAGGAGGAGTAGCCCAGCCACCTCCAGACGACGGAAGTGCTCGCCGACGCGCCGGTCTCCGGCAGCGCCACGGAGTCACGTACGAGGTGCACCTCGGCCAGGTCGGAGACGTCGAGGTCGGACAGGTCGAGGTCTTGCAGGTCGGCCAGGGTGGCTCCGATTTCCGGCATGCTCGAACTCCAATTCGGATCAACGAGACGGACTGACGCCATCGTTGCCGAGGGTTGCTTCGGAAATGTTGTGGTTCGGCTGTGACGCGGGGCGTGCCGCCAACGGCGTTGGCGGGGATCAGCCCGGTGCCGGTGGGACGTCCAGCATGCTCGCCAGCCGGTCGAGGGCCTCGTGGCCTTGCTGCCGTTGCAGGCCAGCGAGCGGATCCCCGAGATGCGGCCCCTGCTGCGCGAGCATGGGAGCGAACTCGCGCAGGATGAGAGCGCGGTCGAGCCGGTCGCCCTGCCGGGCCACGATGCCCGCCACATCGAGCCAGTCCCGCTCGCGGCCGGACAGGGCCTTGTGCACCACCAGGTCCTCGGCGCTGAACGTGCGCAGCGCGACCCCGTCGACCTGCCACGGCGAGGCCCGCCGCACGATCCGGCCGAGGCGTCTGGACGTGCCGAGTACGGCGTCGACCGCGACCCGGTCGGCCGCCCAGATCTGGACGACCCGGCAGTCGCGGGCGAACTGTCGCGAGTTGTCGAAGCGTGCGGCGAACCGGGCGAAGAGCGCGTCGGCCACCGCCGTCTCGGCGCCGTAGCCGGCCAGGACGATCAGGTCGACGTCCTTGGTCGGGCGCGGCCGGCCCCAGCGTCGTACGGCGAGCCCGCCGACGAAGCAGTAGCCCCAGTCGCGTTCGTGGCACACCTGCTGCACCGCCGCGGCGGCGGCGACCAACCGGTTCATCTGGCTGCCTCCCGGTCGCCGATGCCCAGCAGCTTTCTCAGTCGGTCGACGGCCTCGCCGGTGTCCCGGTGTCGAATCCAGGAGAGTGGATCGCCGAGATGGTGCCCCTGGCCGCGTACCGGGCCGAACTCGCGCAGGATGAGATCGCGGTCGAGCCGGTCGCCCTGCCGGGCGACGATTCCCGCCAGGTCGATCCAGTCGCGCTCGCGATCCGACAGCGCCTTCTTCACGATCAGGTCCTCGGCGCCGCAGGTCAGCAGCCGGGCCTCGCCGACCTCCCACCATGACGCCCGTCGGAGCATCCGGAGCAGCCCGCGCGACGTACCGAGCGCCACGTCGACGGAGACGCCGTTGGTGGCCCACATCTGCACGACCCGACGAGCCAGTGCGATCTCGCGCGAGTCGTCGGCGCGCGCGGCGAACCGGGCGAACAGCCCGTCGGCCACCCTCGCCTCGGCGCCGTAGCCGGTCAGGATGACCAGGTCGACATCCTCGACCGGGCGCGGCCGACCCCAGCGTCGTACGGCGAGCCCGCCGACGAAGCAGTAGCCCCAGTCGTGGTCGTGGCACACCTGCGCAACCGCCGTCGCAGCGGCGACCAGCGGCTCGTCGGGCGCTTCGTCGGTCTCCGTCGATGACAAGGTGGGCCTCCCTCACCGTACGATGCCGCGACGCAACCACCGCGTGCCGAGCGTGAACAGCACCACCGCGAACCCGGCGAGGACGCCGAGTTGGGGCGCGATGTCGGTGATGCCGCCACCGTGCCGCACCAGCTCGGTGAAGCCCTGGTACGCCCAGGCGTGCGGGGTGAACGAGGCCACCGTCCGGGCCGGACCGCCGAGCAGCTCCAGCGGGACCATGGCGCCGCCGGCCGCACCCAGCCCCAGCCCGAGGCCGAGGCAGATCCCCAGTGCCGGGCCCTCGTTGCGCAGCACCGCCCCCACCAGCATCGCCACGCCGCTGGCGACCAGGCAGAAGAGCACCAGCAGGGCGGCGGCCGCGGGTGGGCTGCCCCAGTCGACTCCGAACAGCAGCGCCGAGCCGGCCATCACGATCAGCCCCTGCGTGAGGGCGATACCGAACCGACCCAGTGCCTCGCCGGCCACGATGGTGCCGGCCGTGGTGGGTGTGGCGTACATGCGTCGGGTTATTCCGCGACGGCGGGTCTCGATCACCCGCAGCGCGGCGGTCAGCGAGGTGAGGAAGACGTACAGCAGGAGCATGGACGGGGCCATCAGGGCGTACGGGTTGATTCCGTCCGGGAACGGGGTGGTGCCGACGGTGTCGGCCACCACCGTGACGCCGGGAACCTCGACCGTCCCGGTCCGGTCCAGGTTCTGTCGGAACGTTCCGGCGTTCTCGCCCGTGGCGACCTGCGCCGCGCGGACCAGCGTCGCCTGCTGGCTGATCACCGCGCGCACCCACACCCCGAGGTCGGCGGCGGTCGGGTTGCTGGGCCGCGCCAGGTACTCGACGGTTGCCTGGCCGCCTGAGCTGACCACCGCGTCCAGCTCGGCGGGAATCACCAGTCCCGCGTCGGCCCTTCCGCGCTGCACGTCGGTGCGCAACTGGTCGGCGCCCACCAGTTCGATCACCGTGAGGCGGTCGTCGGCGTCGAGGGCGTCGACGAGGCGCTGCGCCACGAGGCCGTTTCCCTCGTTGACCACCGCCAGTCGGGGCGGCTGACCACCGCCGAACTGTAGGCCCAGCACGAACACGAACAACAGTGGCGCGACGATCACCCAGAAGACGCTGAGCCGCTGCCGGAAGAGCAGCCGCAGCTGCACCCCGGCGATCGCGAACACCGTGCGGATCCGGCGCGGCCTGATCCGGAACTGCGGCGATGTCACGGCCTCACCAGCTTTCCGATCCGCAGCAAGGTCAGGGAGAACGTCGCTGCCGCCAGGCCCAGCAGGACCACGACCGGAACGACGACCGCCCGCAGGTCACCGCCGGCCAGATCGGTCAGACCCTGGAGGAACCACCGGTGCGGGGTGGCGTAGCTCAGCACGGCCAGACCCTCCACCCGCGCCAGCGGCGCGAACGTGCCGCCGAACATGCCCATCAGCACCGCCAGCGTCGACATCCAGCCGGTCGCCTGCTCGGTCGTCCGGGCCGCCGTGGCGACCAGCGCCATCAGCCCGGTCGCGGCCAGCACCAGCGCCGTCACCAGCGCGGCCACGCCCAGCGGGGGTCCCCACCGCGCACCGATGAGCAACGTCGACGACACCATCAGCACGCTCATCGCCACGAGGCCGATCCCGACCCCACCCAGCAGCTTGCCGACCAGGATGGTCGGCCGGCGGACCGGCGCGGCCAGCAGCCGGGGCATCGTGCCGGTGGTCCGCTCCGCCAGGATCGTGCTGACGCTGAGCATCGCCACGAAGAACAGGAAGAACACCGCCATCCCGGCCGGGTAGAAGGTGCGGCTGGCCAGCTCGTGGTCGGCGGTGCTGCCGGCGGACACCGTCAGCGGTGGGGGCAGCGCCTGCACCCGGGCCGCGAACCCGGCCGGATCGTCGACCCGGCCGCCGCCGGCGACGGTGACCGCCACCGCGAGTCGGCCGCCGCGGACCTCGGTGGCGTAGGACTGGGCGATCTCCCGTGCCACGTACGCGGCGATCGGGGAGTCGACGTCGCCCAGCACTCGCAGGGTGGCGGTGCGGCCGGCCGCGATGTCGGCCGAGAAGCCGGCCGGGACGATGAACGCGGCGTCGACCGCGCCGCGGTCGACCATCCGGGTGGCCTCGGTGGCCGCGGCGACCCGCTGTACGTCGAACGTGGACTCCGCGGTCAGCGCGCCGAGGACGTCGGTGACGAAGGCGTTCGCCGCCGGCCCCCGGTCCTCGTCGGCCACCACGTAGCGGGCCTGGAATCCCCCGCCGGGATCGTCCAGGACGGTACTGAACAGGACGGCCAGGCCCAGCGGAAGAACGATCCCGAAGAGCAGCAGGGTGCTGTTGCGCAGGTGCAGCCGTAGATCCTTGGTGGCGATGACGAAAATCTGTCGCATGGTCAGTCCCGCAGTGCCTTGCCGGTGAGGTGGAGAAAGACCGACTCCAGGTTCGGCTCGCGCACCTGCACCGACCGCACCGTCACGCCGGCCCGGCCGGTGGTGGCGAGGATCTGCGGCAGGTTGGGACCCGCCTCGGCGACGAGCAGACGCAGGCCGGCCTCCCGGACGTCCACTGCGGACACCTCGGCGAGTTCGGCCAGGGCCTGGGCGGCGGCGGCGAGGTCACCGTCGGCGAGCAGCTCCACCTCGTCCTCGCGGTCCAGCATGGTGACCAGGTCCCGCCGGGTGCCCTCGGCCCGCAGCCGGCCGGAGTCGATGATGCCGACCCGGTCGCACAGCCGCTCCGCCTCCTCCATGTAGTGGGTGGTGTAGAGCACCGCCATGCCCTGGCCGGCAAGCTGTCGCACGTTGTCGAGGATGGCGTTGCGGCTCTGCGGGTCGACCCCGACCGTCGGCTCGTCCAGCACCAGCAGCCGGGGCCGGTTCAGCAGCCCGACCCCGATGTGCAGGCGTCGGGACATGCCGCCGGAGTAGGTGCGCACCCGCTGCCCGGCGCGGTCCGACAGGCCGACCACGTCCAGCACCTCGTCGCCGCGACGGCGCAGCTCGCGGCCGGACAGCCCGTGCAGCCGGCCGAAGAAGTGCAGGTTCTCCCGGCCGGTGAGGTCCGGGTACAACGCCAGCTCCTGCGGCACGTAGCCGATCAGCCGCTTGGTCGCGGTGCGATGCACGTCGTGCGGCTGGCCGTCGATCGTCACCGATCCGGCGTCGCGGGCGAGGATCCCGACGATCATCGAGATGGCCGTGGTCTTCCCGGCGCCGTTCGGTCCCAGCAGGCCGTACGTCTCGCCCTCGGTGATCTCGATGCCGAGGTCGTCGATCGCGACCACCGTCCCGTACGCCTTGCGTAGCCCCTCGCAGCGCAGCACTACCTCTGCCATCCGGCCCACCCTCCGCCGTGCTCACCTGGGCCTCGGCCAGCTCTGCGTGGCCAGTCGGCCAGGACCCGGCGGCCGGGGTGAGACGAAGCGTAGACGTGGGACCGGCGGGTGTCAGTGGACCGAGACCCGACCACATCGGCACCACAACAAAACCGCAGCATCCCGTCACTAGCTTTGCGCTCTATCGAGCCACCGGCGTGGAAGACGACGGCGGCACGCGCAGCGGACGAACGGTTGGGGGAGCGGGTGACCAGCGTACGGATCGGAATCGTGCCGGCAGCCGGCATCGGTGCCCGCCTGGCGCCGTACCGCGCGCCGAAGGAACTCATCCAGGTCGGGTACCGGACGGTGGATGGCCGGCCGTTGCCGAAGGCAGCGGTGGAACACGTCCTGCACGCCATGAGCGACGGGGGCGTGGACCGGGCCCTGGTGGTGTTGTCGCCGGAGAAGTCGGAGGTGTTCCGCTACCTCGGCTCCGGCCGGCATCTCGGGCTCGACCTGTCCTACGTGTGCCAGGAGGAGGCGCTGGGCCTTCCGCACGCGCTGGACCTGGCGTACCCGTTCGTCGCCGGTGGGACCGTGTGCATGGGCCTGCCGGACACCATCTGCGCCCCGCAGGACTGCTTCGCCCAGCTGCTCGAGTTCCACGAGGCACGCCGGGCCGACCTCAGCCTCGGGGTCTTTCCGACCGACCAACCGCAGGCGCTCGCTCCGGTCGTCATCGAGCCCGGGTCGCAGCGGGTGCTGGCCATCGTCGACAAGCCCGAGCAACCACCGGTGTCGAACACGTGGGGGATAGCGGCGTGGTCACCGGCGTTCACCGAGCTGCTGCACGAGCACGTCGGCGACGCGCTGCGCTCGCGCGGTGGCGAACTGCTGCTCAGCGACGCCTTCGTGGCGGCCGTAACGGCGGGCCTGCGGGTGCACGCGCTGACCTTCGACTCCGGCGAGTACTACGACATCGGCACGCCGGTGGGCGTGCAGCGGGCGCGGCAGTGGCTGGAATTCCCCGCCGGGGTGCTCACCGGGCGGCGCCCGTGACCGAGGTCCTGCTCGTGCCCTTCCACCCGCCGGGGCACGCCGAGCCGATGGCGGCACTGGCCGCACAGCTGCGCGCCGACGGACACCCGGTCACGGTCTTCACCGGCTCGGCGACCGGCCGGTGGCGGCTGAACGGACCTCTGCCGCCTTCGATGCTCGCCACCGCCGACAGCGGCGCGCTGTTTCGGCACCTGTTCCTCGGCGACGTCGCGGACATGGCCCGGGACATCGCCGACCTGGCCGGCCGGTGCGGGGCGGAGGTGATCGTCGGCGACGTGTTGATGGCCGGCGCCGGTCTCGCCGCCCGGCTGACCGGCCTGCCGTGGGTGTCGGTGTGCTGTAGCCCGGTGCCGACGCTCGAGGCGTACCGCAGTTTCATCCCGGACCATGCCATCGGCGCGTTCGCTCCGCACTCCACACTGGAATCCCTGGGGCTGCCGGCCGACGACCCGACGAACCTGCTCGGGCGTAGCTCCGACTGGTTGCACCTGATTCCCAGCACGCCGTCGTTCGCCGGATACCCGGACCTGCCGGCGGCGGTGGTCCTGGCCGGTCCGCTGGTGCCGGTGCCGCTGGTGTCGGCACCGGCGGTCGTCGGGACGCCGACGGTGGCGGTCACCACCAGCACGGCCGCCCCGGCCACGCTGGCCGGCGCGGCCTTCGCCCAGGACCGGTACGTGACGGCGGCGGCTGCCGCGCTCGGCGGCCTCGACGTCCTCGGCGTGGTGACCCACCAGGTCGTCGGCCGGCCGCCGGCGAACGTCCGGTTCGTCGGCCGGATCCCCCACGACGAGCTGTTCGACCGGTCCGCCGTGGTGGTCACGCATGCCGGCTGGGGCACCGTCTCCCGCGCCCTGGTTCGTGGCCTGCCGCTGGTCCTGGTGCCGATCGCCAACGACCAGACGTACATCGCGCAGCGGTGCGCGCAACTGGGCATCGGTATCGCCCTGGCCGCCGGGGAGGCGACCGTCGACGCCCTGCGGGAGGCGATCCGGGCGGTGCTGGTGGAGCCGGGCTACCGGGCGGCTGCCGCCGAGTTCGCCACCGAGTTCCGGGTGTCGCCGCCGCTGCCCCGCATCAGTTCGATGATCACCTCGCTGCCTGCTCGGAAGGGTTGACCGTATGGCTGCCAACCGGCTGCGTCCTGCCCGGGTGCTGTTCCTCGTCGCACCCGGCGAACAGCCCATGTTCACCCGGATGAACCTTCCCCCCTTCGGCACCGGCGTGGTCACCGCCGGCCTGCGGGCGGCGGGGTTCGACGTGGACCTGCACGATCTCAACTCCGACCTGTCGCGGATGTGGCACGCCGGCGACTTCGTCAAGACCGACCTGCGTCCGTTCTACGACGAGCGGGCCGTCGTCGAGTTCGTCGGCGGCGCGCCGGACGACTTCCTGGACACCTTCGCCGGGCGGCTGCTGGCGGGCAAGGACGTCGCCGCCGCCGACGTGGTCGGCATCTCGGCCGGTGGGGATTTCTCCTTCCTGGAGATGAACTCCGCCGTCGTGCTCGGTGCGCACATCAAGCGGCACTACGGCAAGCCGGTCGTGTTGGGCGGAAACAACCTCGACTACCTGATGCAGTTCAAGGACGCCTTCCACCGGTGGTGGACGGCCTGCCTCCGGCACTTCGACGGCGCCGTCACCGGACCCGGCGAGGACGTCTTCGTCGACCTGGTCCGGGGACTGGCCGGCAGCCGGGCGCTGCTGCCGATGGCCCGCCCCGGGGTGGCGCGGATGCTCGGCGACACGGTGGTCCGAGCGCCCGACGCCGTGCACCGGATCCTGCCGCCGGACTTCGACGGCCTCGAGCTGTCCGACTACCACAACTTCGTGCTGGACCGGCCCGAGGCCAGCCCCCGCAAGCGGGCCGTCGACGAGCAGCTGAACCGGATGCAGCTGTACCGCTTCCCCTCCTACCTGAGCTGGCTGGCCAACGAGGCGAACGCGGCCAACGAGGGGCAGGGGGTGTCGGGCAAGCTGGTCGTCCCGTACGTCTTCAACTACAACTGCCCGTACTCGTGCGCGTTCTGCACCGAGAGCCTGGAGCGGACCAAGCTGGTGCACGCCACGGTCGACGAGGTCGTCGGCCACATGGCGGCCCTGAGCGAGAAGTACGACACGCCGTACTTCTTCCTGTTCAACAACTACTTCAACCTGGTCAACGGGTTCGTCGAGGAGTTCTCCAGCCGGGCGGTGCTCAACGGCGTCGAGCTCAACTGGTCGGACTGCGGCCGGTTCAACAGCCTGACCTACGAGCGGCTGGCGATGCTGGCCGACGCCGGCTGCCGGAAGCTGACGTTCGGCCTGGAGACCGCGAGCACCAAGATGCTCAAAATCATCGACAAGCGGGTGAAGCTGGCCGAGGCCGAGCGGGTGCTCCGCTGGTGCAAGGAAGTCGGTATCTGGGCCGACCTGGAGATCATCACCGGGATGCCGCACGAGGATGCGGAGAACTTCGCCGAGACCACCGACTTCCTGGAACGCAACGCCGAGTACATCAACTACTTCAACGTCAACCGGTACTTCGTGGCACCCAAGTCGCTGATGGGCGCCCGGCCGGAGGCGTACGGGATGCGGCTGCGTAAGTTCCCCGACGCGGCCCAGCGCCTGCTCGACGCCAACTACCGCTGGCTCGCCGACGACCTGGACTGGTCGTACAAGCCGCAGAACTTCCGCGTCTACGAGTTCGACGAGATCGACGGGCGCAGCGCCGAGCAGCTGGCCGACGACATCGGACCGAAGATCGCGAAGCTGAACGCCATCCAGAGCAACGACTTCATGGACGCCTGGTACGTCCTGAGCATCCGACAGAACCGCCCGAACCGGGCGCCGTCCCGGCTCACTAACGAAACCATGGCGCTGACCTGACAGCGCAGTACCGGAAGGAGCACCGTGACCACGGCCGAGAGCGTCCCGAGCAGGGCCGAGACCAACCAGATCAAGGACGTGCTGGAGCGAGCGATTACCGACGCCGAATTCGGCCGGCAGCTGCTCGACGACCCGGACACCGCGCTGGCCGGCTACGCGCTCAGCGAGGTGCAGCTCCTGCTGCTGCGCAGCCTCGACGAGGAGGACCTGGCCAAGCTCACTCCGGAGAACCTGGAGGAGTACTTCGCCGTCGACTCCGCGGTCTACACCCCCGAGGACACGCGCATGGTGCAGCAGGGCTACGAGGTGTACGACGCGGATGAACTCGACGACTAGCGAGGTCGCTTGATGAAGGCGCTCAGCATCCACCTGACCGACGTGTGCAACAGCAAGTGCACCTTCTGCATCGTCGACTCTCCGCACATGAAGCAGGACACCATCATGCGGCGGCGGGTCTCCCGGTTCCTGCGCGAGAACGCCGGTCAGGGGTACGAGGCGGTGAACCTGCACGGTGGTGAGGCCACCATCCGGCGGGACTTCCTGGAGATCCTGGACGAGATCCGCGACCTGGGATACCCGACGGTGTTCCTCCAGACCAACGCCCGCAAGCTCGCTCGGATGGAGTACGCACGCACCGTCGTGGAGAAGGGGGTCAGCCTCTTCGTCGTCTCGATGCACGGCGCCACCGCGCAGACCCAGGACCGGATCAGCCTGGCGCCGGGCTCGTTCGACCAGGCGGTCAAGGGCATCCGCAACGTCAAGGAACTGGGTGCCACGGTGCGGACCAACTCGGTGGTCTGCAAGGACAACTTCACCGAGCTGCCGGAGATCATCGACCTCTGCCTTGACCTCGGTGCCGACATGGTGAACATCTCGGCCCTGCACACCTCGGGCACGGCGCTGCGCAACTTCTGGCAGGTGACCCCGCGCTACGACGAGATCCGGCCGTACGTGCTGCAGGCGTGCGAGCGGGCCGTACGCCGCGGCGCGCGGCTGCTCATGGAGGGCTTTCCGTACTGCACGGTCCCGGGATACGAGCGGTTCCTGGTCGACTGGGAGGACAACCGGTTCAAGGTCCTGTACCGCAGCTTTGTGATGGAGGACTACGAGAACCACATGGACGACTTCGAGCGGGTCAAGGACCAGCGCTGCGGTGGCTGCGCCTTCGACCGGGTCTGCGGCGGGGTGTACAAGGAATACGCGGAGCGGATCGGCTGGGACGAGTTCCATCCGATAGCCGGCACCGCGACCGGCCAACTCGCACCGGTGCCGTGAGCCATGGTGCCCATCACGCACGCTGACGAACAGCTGTTCAGCACCGTCCTCGCGGCGGCCCGGCTCGGCCGCGCCACGTCCGTCGTCGAACGGCTCAGCGCCGACTACGAGCGCGAGTGGGAGGATCCGCTGGCCGGCTTCCCCTACGCCCTGGCGCTGGTGGCCCAGATGCAGGTCGACTGGACCAGGTCCGCCCCGGACGAGGGCCGGGCGCTGGCCACCTACAGCGAGGTCATCGAGTCCCTCGGCGACCTGCTGTACGGGGTCCCGGAGCACTGGCTGGGGCGGTACCTGCGGATCCGGATCCGGACCATGATGATGCCCCCGGAGCACGCCGACCACCCGAGGTTCGTCGCCGACGAGCGGGCCCGGGCGGCCGAGGACGCCCGGGAGCTGATCGAGCGGCAGGCCGCGACGGCGTGGCAACCCTGGTTCGCCTGCTCCTACCTGCTGGCGGCCCGGCTGGACTGGGAGTCCGACGACCGCGATCCGGACCGGGTGGCCGAGCTGATCACGACCGCCGCCGCCCACTCCGCCTCGGCGGTCCCGTTCCGCTCGCTCGGCAGCATCCTGCGCGAGCCGTTCCTCTGGTACGGCGACCAGCCGGACGTGCCGGAGGGCGGGATGGTCGACCGGTTGGCCGCGACGCTGTTCCCGGGGCAGGTCCGACCCCGGCCCGTCGCCGGCCAGGGAAGGCGGTGAGGGGATGCGCCGGACGGTGCTGTTCCTCGTCACCAGCTTCTGGGCCTACGGTGAGCTGGCGATCGCGACCGAGTTCGCCCAACGGATGGCCGGCACCGGATTCCGCCCGCTGTTCCTGGTCCCGCCCAGCCACCGCAGGCTGATCGCGAACGCCGGGCTGGACTACCAGGTGATGGTCCCGGGCGCCGGGAAGATCAACCGGATCCAGCTGCAGGACATCCAGCACGTGCACCGCCCGGCGCTGGTGGTGCTCGCCGACTTCATGAACTACGACTTCTGCGATCGGCACTACGGCCTCAGCCGCGCGGACCTGTCGATCTTCGACTGCCCGATCGGGACGTTCGACAACTTCTCCTGGGGCCGTCCCGGCGCCTGGCTGGACACCTACGGCTTCAAGGCCAAGTACGAGGCCGACATCTCTCTGGACGGGCTCGCCTTCCGGCTGCGGCCCTGCCCGCTGAACAACCCGCTCGACGAGATGTCCGGGCCGGACGTCCACGCGTACCCGCTGCTGGAGAGCACCGTGGACGTTCCGGTGGCGCAGCGCGCCGACGTGCGACGCGAGCTGGGCCTGACCCGTGACCGGCCGGTGGTGCTGGTGACCGGCGCGACCTGGCAGCGGATGCACCAGGCGTACCCGAGGGTGGTCAACTTCGTGGACGCCTCGCACCGGATGCTGGAACGGCTGCTGTCCCGGCTGCTCGAGCACGCGGACGTGCTGGCGGTCGGGCCGCAGTTGGTGTTCCACGACCGGGTCCCGGACGGCTTTTATCCGCTCGGCCCGGTGGAACCGGAACGCTTCCGCCGGCTGATCCAGGCCGTCGACCTGCACATCTCCAACAACATCGTGTCAGTGAGCCTGCACCGGCTGGCGTTGCGCGGGATCCCGTCGGTGGTGCTGATGAACTCCCTCACCCTGCGCAACGGGCGGCTGCGGTGGGAGGGGACCACCGACCGGCCGTTGACCGACTTCGCGCGGCAGGTGGTGGAGGGGGTCGACTACCTGTACCCGTGCCGGATGTTCCCGGTCGGCTGGTACCACTTCCTGCACTCGCTGCTGGCCGACAACCCGTTCACCGACGTGGTTCCCCACGTCGAGATGTTCGACGAGGAGGCTGCCCTGGCCACCGTCCTTCCGCTGCTCGGTCGAGGCCCGGAGCGCGACCGGCTGACGCAGGCGCGCGAGACGTACCTGGGGGCGCTGCGCAAGCTGCCCGACGTCGACACCGTCCTACGGCAGGTGACCGCGCTGTGAAGATCCTGTTTCTCGCGCCCAGCCGGCTGTCCCACGGAGACGCCGGCATCGCCGCGGACCTGGCCCGGCGGCTGCCCCGCAACCGATTCCAGGTGGGGTTCGTCGCCGCCGCCGAGGCGATGCCGCAGCTGCATGAGGTGGGACTGCCAACGCTGCCCCTGGGCGGGGTCACCCCGGACGAGAACCTGGCCGTCCTCGACCGGGTGGTGCGGGGCTTCCGCCCGGACTGCCTGGTCGCCGCCGACGCGTTCGCTCTGCACCAGGCCCGCGCCTGGTCCGGGCTCACGCTGTCGCTGTTGCGGGAGCGGTACGGCCTGCCGGTCGGCAGCGTCGACCGGCTCGGCTGGCAGGCCGCCGGCTACACCGTCGACTCGTACGGCGGCGGTCAGGTCCGGATACCGCCGTTGCTGGACGGCTGTGACCTGCTGATCCGGACCAGCCCGCCACATCCGCCGGAATCCTCGCCGCCCGGCGTGGCGGTGGCTGCCCTGCACCCTGGTGGCCTGCACGACAACGGACTACGTCCGGCGGTCGCCGACGCCGCACCACGCGGCGACGGCCCACCCGTGGTCTTCCTGGTCAACTCGCCGTGGGAACACCGCACCTCGCGCGGCTCGCTGCCGGCGGCGCAGCTCGTCGACGCCCTGCCGCGGATCGTGCACGGCCACCTGGCGGCACTCGACCGCCCGTTGCGGGTGATCCACGTCGGGCCGCGCCGGTGGCGGTTCCCTGTCGCCGAACAGATCGACTACCAGCATTTCGGCCGGCTTCCGTACCCGATGTTCCATGCCCGGCTGGCTGCCGCCGATCTCTTCCTGACCACCAACGTCCTGTCGGCGACGCTGGGGCGGGCGGTCCTGGCCGGGGTGCCGGCGCTGGTGCTGGAGAACGACCGGGTGCGGGAAGCGTCGGAGTTTCCCGACTGGCTGGCGACCCTCGCCCCGCTGCTGCGCACCGCGTATCCATTCCGGGTGGCACCGCTGGGCTGGTACGACCTGGTCGGGCCGCTGCTGTCGGGCAACCCGTATCGGGAGTGCTTCGCCACGGCCGGCATCTTCGAGCGTACGGAGGTGCTGCGGCACCTGACCGGGCTGCTGGACGACGACGCGGTCCGCTCGCGGCTGCGGCAGCGGCAGCACGACTATCGGGACCGGCTGGCCGAGATGGCGCCGCCGGTAGCGGCGTTCCAGGAGGCGGTGTCGCGATGACCAGTAGCGTTCTCGCGGGGCGCAGGCGAATCGACCCGGCGGCGAAGCGGCTGTTCCAGGTGAGCATGCGCAACGATTTCCTGACCCCGCGGGGCACCCCGTACAAGTGGCAGGAGTTGACCGCCAGCGTGGACCGGACGGTCATCGGTCCGGCGGCGCCCACGGTGGTCCCGGTCAGTTACGGATGGCAGTCGGTGAGCGCCCGCACCGGCATACCGGAGCAGGCCACCGACTGGCGGGAGTGGACCTTCGCCCGCGGGCAGAGCTTCCGGTCGGTGCTGCTGCACGCCGAACTCGACGGTGCCGACCCGCCGTCCGATCCCGCCGGCAGCGGTGACGATCCCCTGACCGCACCCGCCGACGGCGCGGTCTCCAGCACCCTGGACGTGAGCTACCCGGACCTTCCCCGAGCCCCCGCGGTGGACCTGCTGCTCATGGTGAGCTGGGACGTCATCACGTTCGAGATGATCGCCACCAACCTGATCAACACGGCGGAACTGCGCACCGTCGGCGGTTTCGGGGAGCTGCGCCGCATCTCCGGCACCTGGGCGGACCTCCAGTTCACCGACCCGGGCGCGGTCGCGGTGTTCCGCAACTCCCGGATGTACGGCCGGCACCTGGGCCACGGGCGCGTCGGCGATCGGGCCTCCGCCGTGTACTCGCTCCAGTGCCTGGACTGCAAGCTCGACGTGCGGTCCGGGCCGGTGACCCAGCGGGGCCGCTCGTCGTACTGGGTCACGGTGCAGGTCGACGTCGAGACCGGCGACCTGCTCCACGCGGAGATGACCGAGATGATCGTGGCGACGCTGACCGGCCCGGACGGGGAGCGGGTTCCGGTGCAGAAGCGCCGGCTGGTGCGGATGTGGGCCGGCTGCGGCGACCCGGCGGAGGAGGAGCCGGTGCCGGTCGCCGGCTCGGTCGACCCGGCGGCGCTCGCCGAGGCGGCCGGGTTGGCCGAGCGCGTCTCGCGCTACGTCCAGCGGCAGACCGCCACCCTGGGGTCCCTTCCGCAGGGCGCGGCCGATCTCGCCGTGATGGGTTTCCGCAGCATGGTGGGGGCGGATTCGGCCGACGTCTACCGGCGGGTCCGCGCGCTCCGCGGCGACCTGGTGGCCATGTCGCAGGGCGGGACCGAGGCGACGGCGTCGCTGCGGCGGGCGCTGCCAGAGCATCGCCGCTACCTGGAGGGCCTGCTCGCCTTCGGGCAGATCGCCGTCGACGAGGCGACCCGGCTCGGGGTACGGGACGAACCCGGCCGCAAGGCGCTGCACGACTACATGGAGCGCGTCCGCGGTGACCTCACGAGGCTGTTGTCGCTGTTGGAGCGGCTGGAGGTGGCGGGATCCGGGTGATCCGGCGCAAGTACCGCGGTGAGCAGGCCAGAACGTGATCACAGCCCCGAACCGTAGCGTCGCCCCACCGGGTGGCCGAGAACCTATCGAGGAAAAAGCATGAAGGCTCTGAGCGTGCACCTGACCGACATCTGCAACAGCAAGTGTTCCTTCTGCATCGTCGACTCCCCGTTCGTCAAGGACGACTCGATCTCGCGCAAGCGGGTCTCCCGGTTCCTGCGGGACAACGCGGGCAAGGGCTACGAGGCCGTCAACATCCACGGCGGAGAGGCGACCATCCGCCGCGATCTGCTGGACATCCTCGACGAGATCCGCGAGCTGGGCTACCCGACGGTGTTCCTGCAGACGAACGGCCGCAAGATGGGGCGGATGGCGTACGCCCGGGAGCTGGTGGACCGAGGCGTGAGCCTGTTCATCGTGTCGATGCACGGGGCGACCGCGCTGACCCAGGACCGGATCAGCAAGGCGCTCGGCTCCTTCGAGCAGGCGGTGCAGGGGATTCGCAACGTGAAGGAGTTGGGCGCGAAGGTGCGGACCAACTCGGTGGTCTGCAAGGACAACTTCACCGAGCTGCCGGAGATCGTGGATCTCTGCCTTGATCTCGCCGTCGATCATGTCAACCTCTCGGCCCTGCACACCGCGGGCACCGCGCTGCGCAATTTCTGGGAGGTCACGCCCCGCTACGACGACATTCAGCCGTACGTGCTGGAGGCGGTCGAGCGGGCGGTCCGTCGGGACCAGGTGGTGACCCTTGAGGGATTCCCGTACTGCGCCATTCCCGGCTACGAGAAGTACATGATCAACTGGTCGGAGAACCAGTTCAAGATGCTGTACCGGAACCTGATCTTCGAGGACTACGAGAACTTCATGGACGCCAACGCGCGGGTGAAGGACCAGCGATGCTCCGGATGCGCGCACGACGCGGCGTGCGGCGGGGTCTACAAGGAGTACGCCGAGATGATCGGCTGGGACGAGTTCCACCCGGTCGGCCCCGTCCCGACGGCGTGACCCATGGACCAGATCAGCAAGGCCGACGACGACCTGTTCGGTCTGGCGAGCACCGCGGCCAAGCTCGGCCGGGCCGGCCGGCTGCTGGACCGGCTCGCCGACGCGCACCACGCCGACCCCGCTGACCCGGTGGCCGCCAGCCGCTACGGCCTGGCGTTGATGGCCACGGTGCGCCCGGGAATCGAGGCGCACGCCCGGTTCACCACCGCCATCGAGGTCTTCGGGCAGGTGCTGGCCGGCACCCCGGAGCATTGGCTGGCCCGCTACAGCCGGGCGCGACTGCGGGCGCTGGTCCCCAGCAGCTATGGCTCCTTCACGGTGCAGGTGCCGGACGAACTCGGCAAGGCGGAGGAGGACCTCGACATTCTTCGCACCCAGCAGGCGGCGGTGCCGTTGCAGCCGTACTTCGCCAGCGCGCACGCGTTGGCGGCCGTCGTCGCCCGGCTGACCGGCGACGAGTCCGGACAGCGTCGCCGCGCGCACGTCGCCGCGCTGTCCCGCTGCCCCCGGGTCCCGGCCCGGCTGCCGGCGTTGGGCGCGATGCTCTGCGAACCACTGGTCACGCTCTACGCGGCCGGGCTCGATCCGCCGGAACGGGAGTCCGTCGGCGAGCTGATGTCGGCGCTCTACGGCGACCAACGGGCGGTGCGGGAGACCCGGCACCGGCAGCCGGTCAGGTGATCGGGATGGGTCTCCGACGCCTGCTCTTCCTCGGCCTGGGACACCTCTCCAACGGCGACCTCAGCATCGCCGCCGATTTCGCGCGGCAGCTGCCGCCCGACCGGTTCGAGGTCGGGTTCGTCACCGCCGCCGGGACCGCTGCCTACGTGCGGGGGTTCGGCCTGACCGCGTACCCCCTCGACGCGCCGACCCCGGAACGGAACCGGGAGCGTTTCGACGAGTTGGTGACCCACTTCCGGCCGGATCTGTTCGTCGCCGCCGACGCCTTCACGCTGGACTACTCCACCGGCTGGTCCGGCCTGAGCATGGGACTGCTGCGGGAGCGCTACGACGTCGCCCTGGGCAGCTTCGACCAGTACGACTACCCGGCTGCCGGCTACGTGGTCGACTTCTACACCGGCCACCGGACGCGGTTCCCCCGGGTGCTGGACACGTGCGACCTGGTGATCCGCAACAGCCCGCTGAACCGCCCGGCGTCCGGTGACGCGGGGATCGCCGTGACCCGGATGATCTGTGGCGGCACCTCGCCGTTGCCGGTCAGCCGGTCGCGCCGCACCGAGCCGCCGACGATCTTCCTGGCCAACTCCCGCTGGGAGCAGGTGAACGTCGTGCGGGCACCCGAGATGGCCGAGTTGATCCGGGCGATGCCGCGGATCATCCACAGCCATCTCGCGGCCCTGCGGCGGCCGCTGCGCGTGGTGCACGTCGGGCCGGTGCGGTGGGAGTTCCCGATCGCCGAGCAGATCGACTATCAGCATGTCGGCCGGATGACGCCGGCGGAGTTCCACGGCCAGCTGACCGGCGCCGACCTCTTCCTGACCGGCAACGCCGTGTCGGTGACGCTGACCCAGGCGGTCCTGGCCGGCGTACCGTCGCTGCTGCTGCAGAACTACAAGACGCTGGACACGGCGGGGCTGATCCGCAGCGGTTCCGCGCCGACCTGGCTGGCGGAGGCCGCGGCCGACCTCACCGTCGCCTTCCCCTACCGGGTCTACCCGTGGGGGTGGTACGAGTTCCTCGCGCCGGTGCTGTCGGACAATCCGTACGTCGACTGCTTCCTGACCGCGGGGGTCTTCGAGCGTCGCCGGGTGCTGCAGGCCTTCAACGAGCTGCTGGACGACAGCAGTGTCCGGACCCGCCTGCGGGACCGGCAGGCCGCCCTGCTGCACCAGCTCGACCGGCTCCCGAGCGCCGAGGAGGCGATCAGCGCCGCCAAGCTGCGGTAGGCGGATGGTGGGCCAGGGTCGGCTCTGCCCGCAGCACCGCGAGCTGCATCCGTTGCAGCTCCGCCGACGGTTCCAGGCCCAGCTCGGCGACAAGCCGCTGCCGGGTCCGCTCGTACGCTGCCAGCGACTCGGCGGCCCGGCCGGCCCGGTACAGGGCGAGCATCAGGATCGCGACGAGCTGCTGCCGGTACGGGTGCCGGGCGACCAGGTCACCGAGCTCGTCGATGAGCTGCCGGTCGTGGCCGAGTCGCAGCTCGGCGGCGAACCTCTCCTCGACGGCGGCCATCCGCGCCTCCTCCAGGCTGCGGCGCAGCTCTTCGTGGACCTCCTCGGAGGCGACATCGGCCAGCGCCGGTCCGCGCCACAGCCCCAACGCCTGGCGCAGCAGGTTCACCCTGTGGTGGTCGTCCGCGCTCTGTCGGGAGCGGTCCAGCAGGCCCCGGAACAGATGCGCGTCGACCTGATCCGGATCGCAGACCAACATGTAACCGGGGCCTCGGCGGACCACCACGGCCTCGGCCGGCACCGAGGTCTGCAGCTGACACCGGGAAAGCATGCCGCGAAGTCGACTGATATGAGCCTGGACGATTCGACGGGCGCTGCGGGGTGGCCCTTCCGGCCACAGAAGACTGATCAGACGGCTGACCGGGATCAGTCGATTTGGTTCCAGCAACAGGATGGCCAGCACCAACCGTTGTTTCCGGTCGCCGAGATCGATCAATTTGCCGTTTGTTCGGACCTGCACCGGGCCGAGCAGTTGAAACTCCATACGGTTCCTCCTTCCCGAGCCCGCCGGCTGATGCGACCATCTGGAGCGTGGCAGAGCCGAATGGATCCTCAATGGACTCGCAGTGGGCCCGACTGCCCTGCGGATAGCGCTGTTCGGCCGGGTACGTGCCAGCCGGGGCGACACCGAGATCCCATTGGGCCCCCACCAGCAACGCGCCGTGTTGGCGTTGCTCGCGCTGGCCAGCGGCGACCCGATTCCCATCGACGAGATCATCGACATCTTCTGGACCCAGCCGCCGCCGACCGCGGTGAACACTCTGCGTACCTATGTCAAGCGGCTGCGCGCGGTGCTCGAGCCGGGCCGGCGCTCCCGCTCCCCCAGCCGGGTGCTGCCCACCGTCGGCACCGGTTACGCACTCTGCGTCGACGTGCAGGACGTCGATGTGCTGAGGTTCCGCGTCCTCGCCGAGCAGGCCCGCGGCGCACGTGCCCGCGGCGCACACCCCGAGCTGATGCGGGTGTGCCGGGAGGCGCTCGCGCTCTATCACGCGGCACCCTGCGCCGACCTTCCCGTGCTGGCCGGTAGCCCGCGGCTGGCCGTCCTGAACAGTCAGCGCCAGGCGCTGGTCGGTTGGCTGCTCGACGCGGCGATCGCGGTCGACCGCGTACTCGAAGCGCTGCCCCTCGTGCAGGAAGCCGCAGTGGCCCAGCCGCTCGACGAACTGGCCCAGGCCCGGCTGATGTACGCCTACTGCGCGGTCGGTCGCCGCGCCGACGGTTTCGCCGTGTACGACGCCACCCGCCGCCTGCTCGCCGACGCCCTCGGCGTGGACCCGGGCGAGCAGTTGCGCGCCGCGTACGCCGACCTGCTGCGCGACGCTGTCTCACCGCAGTCTCACGCCCCAGCGGCGCAGACGAGACCGGGCGACCTTGCCGAGGCCGTCGCCGCGCTTCCCGCCGGCGGCATCGTCAACCTGGTGGGTCCGATCGGCTGCGGCAAGTCGACGCTGCTGGCCGACCTCGGGCTGCCGGTTGCCGACCTCGCAGCGGTCGAACCCGGTTGGCCGGTCGTGGTCGATCCGGGTGGGTCGGTGGTGGCCATCGATCACGCCGACGGTCCCGCTGCGGTCACCGCCGTGTGCCGTGCGTGGGAACGGTCCCCGGCCGGACGCGTCCTCGTGGTGGCCAGCCGTCGCCCGCTGCGCTGCCTGCCCACCTGGCCGGGCACGCCCACCGTCACGGTTCCCGTCACGCCCTGGTCCACCCCGCGCATCGCGGAGCTGGCCAGGGAATTCGGGGTCGCCGGACCGGCCGGGATCAACGCGGTGGTACGCCTCTCCGGCGGCATCCCGCTGATCGCTGACCGGATCTGCCGAGCGCTGCTTCGCGGCACGCCCGCCGACGTGGACGGCGCGCTGGTCGACGGTGCCGCCGCGGAGGTGCTGGACCGCGCGCGGCGGGAGAACCCCGCGCTCGGTGGCCTGCTCGCCCGGCTGGCCTTGATCGGCCAGGGCAACGAGGAGCAGTTCGACCCCGGGGGGTTCGCGATCCTGAACGCGGGCAGCCTGGTGACCGCAGGCCCGGGCGGGCTGGCGGTCATCGAGCCGTACCGCTCGATCCTGGAGGCGGCGCACCGCTGGCGGCGGCCTGCGGCACATCGCCGAATCGTCCGTGCCGCCGTGCGTCACCGCCTCGGGCTGCTGGCCGTCGCCGGTGATGACGCCACCCGCGCCGAGTTGGCCGAGCAGAGCCTGTGGCTGACCGGCAACGCGGCGATCCGCGAAGCGCTGTTTCCCGTGCGCGAACCGACCATGCGGGTACGCCGTTCCACGGCCGCCGACGCCGAGGACATCCTGCGGCTGACGCGCCGCTGGGCGGAGCGGGGCGAGCTGGACTCGCGCCGTTGCGAACGCGTCGTGGGCCGTTGGCTGGCCGCCGACCCGGAAGGCTTCCAGCTCGCCGTCGACCGTGACGGTACGACGATGGGCACGGTGGCCACGGTGGCCGTCGCCGAGCGCACCATCGACACGATGGAGCCACTGCTGCAGGCCCACAGCGACCGGCTGGCCGGCGAGGGTGGCATCTTCGTCGGCATGGCGTTCTGCGCCGACGCGGTCGGGCACGCGGCACTGCTGCGCAGCGTGCTGCGCGAGGGCATGGCCAGCGGCAAGGTGACCGTCGTGACGTTCTGGCCGGACTACCAGCGCCTCTCCCGTGCGCTCGATTTCGAGTTCCGGGGCGAGACCAGGGCGGAGGCCTTCGGTTGCGGCAGCCCGCTGGAGGTGCACACGCGCTCACTCCTACCCGCCGGGCTCCACGACTGGCTGCGGAAGTTGACCGCGCTGGGCCTCGGCCCCACCGCGCCCGACCCGGTCGCCCTGCACGTACGCCATGCGCTGAGTCAGCTGGGGTCCCCGCGCGCCCTGGCGGCCAGCCCGCTGGTCCCGCTGGTCGGCAGCGACGGCACCGACCTGCGCGAGCGGTTGCAGACGGGCATCGAGACCCTGGCGGTCAGCGACGACCCCGCCCAGGCCCGGGCGGGGGTGCTGCTGCTGACCTGCTACCTGAAGGCGAAGGGGCATGCGGCGACGGCGCGGGAACTGGGACTGAGCCGGGCGACCTACTACCGGCGGCTCAGGGCGTCGATCGCGGCGCTGGCGGACCAGCTGTAGGCGCCGCTTCACAGGATCGGGGGGATGTCGGGGCGGATGGGGGCCGGGAGCACCGTCGGGCCGTCGGCGCGCAGCGCCGTGGCGAGGGCCGCGCCGAGCTGGTCGGGTGTGTCGACCACCGTCGTGGCGCAGCCGTAGCCGCGGGCCACCGCGCTGATGTCGATGCCGGGCAGGTCCAGGCCGGGCACGCCGGGCGTCTGCTTCAGCTCGGCGAAGGCCTTGAGGATGGCGTACTGCTGGTTGACCGGAACCACGACCACCAACGGCAGGCGCAGTTGAGCGGCGGTCCACAGGGACTGCACCGAGTAGTGGAAGGACCCGTCGCCGATCACCGCGACCACCGGCCGGTGCCGACCGGTGTCCCGCTCGGCCAGCGCGACACCGACGGCCGCCGGCAGGCCGTAGCCGAGCCCGCCGCTGGCCATGGTGAAGTACGACCCGGGCCGGGTGAACCGCAGCCGACGGCGCAGCGCGGCCAGGTTCGACGGCGACTCCTGCACCAGCACTCCGTCCGCGGGCCAGTAGCGGGCCAGCGCGGCGAAGAACGCGTCGGCGCTGAGCGGGACGGAATCCTCCACCGGTGCCGGTTCGGCGCGGGCCGGCAATGGCGGTCGGCCCGCCAGTGGCACCAGTTCGACCAGCGCGGCGAGGGTGAGCCCGGCGTCACCGAGCAGGCTGTCGCCGACCGGGGCGCGAGCCGCCTCGTCGGGGTCGTCGGTGACGTGCAGCAGCCGCGCGCCGTCGGGCAGGGTGTCGCCCGGCACGTGCGGGTAGTAGCGGAAAACCGGGGCGCCGACGACCAGCACGGTGTCGTGTCCCCGCAACTGCTCGGCCAGCGGACCGATTGCGAAGGGCAGCACGCCCCGGAAGTGCGGATGGTCCTCGGGAAAGGGGGTGCGCTCGGACGCGGGTGCCGACCAGACCGGCGCGCCGAGCCGTTCGACCAGGGCGATCGCGGCCTCCCATGCGCCGGCCCGGTCCACGGCCGCGCCGAGCACCACGGCGGGCGCCCGGCTGGTCGCCAGCGCCGCGGCGAACCCGCGCAGCCGCTCCGGGTCGGGCGCGAACCGGGTGGCCACCGTACGGGCCGGTGGTGGCGGCCCGGCGGGCTGCGCCCAGTCGTCCAGCGGCAGGGAGAGGAAGACCGGCCCCGCCGGTGGCTGGACCGCGGCGGCGTATGCCCGCATCAGCGCCGCCGGGACGTCCTGCGCCCGGACCGGCTCGTGCGTCCACTTGACGTACGGCTCGGGCAGCTCGGTGGGCCGACGGGCGGTGAGCCGGGGTTCCAGCAGCAGCATTTCCCGGGTCTGCTGGCCGGCGGTGACGATCAACGGGGTGCGGTTGTGCCAGGCGGTGATGATGTTGCCCATGGCGTTGCCGGTGCCCGGCGCGGTGTGCAGATTGACGTGCGCGGGCCGCCCGGTGGCCTGCGCGTACCCGTCGGCCATACCGACCGCCGACGCCTCCTGCAGTGCGAGAACGTACTGGAAGTCATCGGGGAACGCCTGCAGAAACGGCTCCTCGGTGGAGCCCGGGTTGCCGAAGACGGTGGTCATGCCCAGGGCGCGGAGCAGGTCGTAGGTGGTGTCGCGAACGGTTGCCATCGCCCCTGAATCTAGCCCGGCGACGCGGGTTCACAGGGCCTTTCGCTTTTGTGCCGACCAGCCAGCGGTCAGGCCATCGCCAGGGTCCGTGGGCGCACGCTATCGTGCGAGGCATGGCAGTGACAGCGCGGACGGCACCGGTGCGGCGGGCCGTTCCGGGGCGTGGCCGGTTCCGCCTCCCGGTGCACGACTGACGGGCGCGTGATGCAGGGAGAGGGGCAGGCGATCGGCGGGCGGACAACCGAGTCGATGACCGGGAAGCTGCTGGTGGCGACGCCGGCGCTGAAAGACCCGAACTTCGATCGTACGGTCGTGCTGTTGGTCGCTCACGAACCCGGTGGCGCGCTCGGGGTGGTGCTCAACCGGGCCACCGAGGTGGCGGTGGCGGACGTGCTGCGCGACTGGGGTGACCTGGCTCGCCACCCGGCGGTGCTGTTCGAGGGCGGCCCGGTGCAGCCCGACTCGGCGATCTGCCTGGCCCGCATGCGCCAACCGGTCCGCCGGCTCAAGGGCTTCCACCAGGTTTCCGGCGCCGTTGGCACGCTGGACCTGTCGGTCGACCCGCACCGACTGCGCGAGAACGTGCAGAGCATCCGGGTCTTCGCCGGGTACGCCGGCTGGGGCGCGGGGCAGGTGGAGCAGGAGATCAAGGAGGGCTCCTGGTTCGTGCTGGACGCCCTGCCCGGAGACGCCTTCGTCGACCGGCCCGACGACCTGTGGCCGATGGTGCTGCGCCGACAGGGCGGCATGATGGCCGCGGTGGCTCACTTCCCGCCCGACGTGGCGCTGAACTGACCCGGCATCGGCCGTTCTTGCGGGGGACCCCCGCGAGATGACCATGCCGGCGGGCGTGTGTATAGTTCTTTCAGTGCCCGGGTGACCGGGCGCGACAGCAAGGGGCCGTGGCGCAGCTGGTAGCGCACCACACTGGCAGTGTGGGGGTCAGGGGTTCGAGTCCCCTCGGCTCCACCCTTGTTTGTGCAGGTCAATCGGCGCTGGTCATCGGCCAGTGCCGATTTTCTGATCATCGTGCTCACAGGTGTGCTCACACAATCGCCCCACACTTCTGCTCGATGATCGACGGCAGGTCGTGTGCGGCGCCGATCTTGAGCAGGCATTCCGCTGTGATCTTGGCGCCCGGCGTGATCGAGGTGAAGTGCGGGACGTCGGGAGCGGTGTGGGCGGACGGTGCCGCCTCGTGAATCGGTCTGTAGCGCCGCGTCGATGTGGGCCGGTTAGGAGGCTCCCGGCGCCGATCATCTCCGCTCGCCGTCGCGATGCAGGCACTTTCAGTGATTTGAGGGCCTGATCGAACCCTGTATGCCTGGTTTGTGGTCGCAACTTGTGACGGGCGTTTACATAGATCGTTCGGCATCATTACAGTTCGTGCATCGACCTGCTTGATCACGGGGGGCTGGCGTCTGTATGGGTGTATCGCGGCGTGGGTGGACGGCTGCGTTGGCAGCGGTGTTGGTGGCGTCAGGGCTGGCGGTTCCTGTCCGTGTTGAGCCTGCGTCGGCGGCGCCTGGGCCGATGTGTGAGGACGAGCAGCCGGATGCTGCCGCGGCGGGTCGGATGGTCGGGGTGTGCGGTCGGCGGGTGGAGATTCTCGCCGAGCGTACGGAGTGGTCGCAGATGTTCCTGAATGTCGATGGTTCGCGGACGTTGGAGCAGACCATCGAGCCGACGCGGGTCCGCAAGGGGAAGTCCTGGGCGCCGGTGGACACCACGCTGAAGGTGTCCGCCGAGGGGGTCACCCCGCGAGCGACGGTGTTGCCGATGGTCTTCTCGACCGGTGGCGACGCGCCGCTGGCCCGGCTTCGGGACGGTGATCGGGAACTGGCGATGACCTGGCCAGGCCGGCTGCCGACGCCGGTACTGGAGGGCGCGACCGCGGTCTACCGCGACGTCCTGCCGGATGTGGATTTGCGGGTCACCGCGCAGCCGTTGGGCTTTTCCGAGGTGTTGGTGGTGAAGTCCCGTCAGGCGGCGGCGAGCCCCCAACTGGCTTCGCTGAAGTTCGGGTTGCAGACCAAGGGTGTCACGGTGAGCGCGACCGGCTCGGGTGGGTTGACGGCTCGTGACGGCAAAGGCGCTACGGTGTTCGCCGCGCCGGCACCGATGATGTGGGATTCCTCTCAGGCACCGGAGGCCGATTCACTGGCTGGGGCGGCGGAGAAGGGTCCGAGCGGGGCGCGTGCGCAGCGCAAGCCGAGCGTGGCCGAGCAGCAGCGGCAGCTGGATGAGGAAGCGTCGATCCAGGCCGGGCCGGGCCGGTCCGCGATACGCGAGCCGGTGCGGCGGGCGGTAATGCCGGTACGGGTCGACGGTAAGACGATGACGATCGTCCCGGACAAGGCGATGTTGGCTGATCCTCGGACGAAGTTGCCGATTTATATTGATCCGTCGTGGACGGGTGGGATTGTCAGTAACGCGTGGACGTCGGTGTGGAGCAAGCACAAGACGAGTTCGTTCTGGAAGAATTCGTCGGCGTTGAATAACGGCTCGACGTACGGTGCTGCGGGTGCCGGGCGGACCGAGGATTGCTCGGGGTGTGCCGATCACATTATTCGGTCGTTGTTCCGGATGAACATTGCGCGGGTGAAGGGTACGGAAGTCAGCAAGGCTGAGTTTCGGATCGAGCAGCGGCACGCGTGGACGTGTAGTCCGGTGAGTAACGCGAAGGTGTGGAAGACCGGGGCGATCTCGTCGAGTACGACGTGGAACAACCAACCGAAGTGGGACGGTAACCGCACGGCTCAGGTGCGCGGTGACCGCAAGCATGGTGCTGCGCACGGCTGCCGGGGCACCGGGACCATCGAGTTCAACGTCACCACGATGGTCAAGGAGGCGGCCAAGAGCGGGAAGTCGGATCTGACGCTGGGCTTGCGGGCGGTCGATGAGGGCACCAAGAACCAGTGGAAGCGGTTCAATCACTCGTCGCCGAAGCTCGCGATCACCTTCAACACGCTGGCCAACGCGCCGTCGGATCGAAAGTCCGACGGCAAGGCCTGCGCGACGGGGGCGTCGCGACCGTATGTGCTCACGACCACGCCGATCCTGTCTGCCAAGCAGTCGGACCCGGATGATGATCAGCAGTCGTTGACGACGTACTTCTACTGGTGGCCGGTTGGCGGCTCCCGCAACGACTCCGACCGGGTCTCGCAGGCGGCGGGTAACCCGTCGTCCGTTTCCGGGAAGATTCCGTCGGGGAGATTGGTCGACGGGCGCAGCTATGTGTGGCAGGCCCAAACCTGGGACCGCCAGCATGACGGCAAATGGTCTGGCACCTGCGAATTCACCGTCGACGCGACGCCGCCACCGCCGCCGGCCGGGGTCGCATCGACCAACTACACCACTGACGGCGTCCCGCGCGGCGGTGTCGGTTTGTCCGGCACGTTCACCGTGGCCGCGCCGACAGTACGCCCTTATGAGGTGAAGGAGTACGCCTACAGCCTCGACTCCGGTGTGCTGACCGCGGCGAAGACCGTCCCGGCTCGGACGACGGATTACGGGGCGTCGATCTCGTTGGCGCCCCGGCACGATGGCGTGAACGTGCTGTACGTGTGGTCGAAAGACCACGCCGGGCGGTTCTCGACCCCGGTGACGTACACGTTCAGCGTCCGGGCTGGGGTTGGCGCGGCAGCGGAGTGGGCCTTCGAGGAAACTGGCACCACTGCGGCGGACGACTCTGGGCACGGCAACGCGTTGACCCTCGGCACCGGAGCCACCCGGGTCGCGGGCCGTTCCGGGATCGGCACCGCCCTGTCGCTGCCAGGGAACGCCGCGGCCACCAAGACCGGGACCATCAACACCCCCCACCCGGACACGCTCGTGTCCACCCCGGTCCGCACTGACGCAAGTTTCACGGTCACCAGCTGGGTCAGGATCAATTCGTTGGCTGGTACTGGCGTGCAGGCGGTGGTGAGTGCGAACGGTTCCCGCATGCCGGCGTACCACCTCGGCTATGCCGGCAGCAATCAACGGTGGCGATTCACCATGACGACGGCGGACACCGACAACGCCGCCTCGGTGAACGTGCATTCCAACGCGGCACCCACCGCGGGTAAGTGGACGCATCTGGCCGCCGTGTACGACGGGGGAACCAAGAAATTGACCCTGTACGTCAACGGTGTGGCGCAGACCGAGACCGCCACGTTGTCCGGCGGGTTCAACGCGACCAGCGACTTTTCCGTTGGCCGGCGCAAGTGGAACGGAAGCTACGACAGCTTCTTCGCCGGTGTCGTGGACGACGTGCGGTTCTACAACTTCGTCGAAACGCCGGCGAACCTCGCGAAGCTTGCGGTGCCGCTGCCGCCGGCGGTCACTTTCCCCAACGGCAGCGAGGTCACCGCGGGCGGACAGCTCACGGTCAGGTTCGACGCTGGCGGCGACACCAACGTCACGCGGTTCCGGTACAGCCCTGACAGCGCTGGGCTGGGTACGACCGTGAACGCCAGTAGCCCGGGCGGCACGGCCACTGTCACGATCAATATCGGCAGCATGACCGGGGAGCGACCGGTGTACGCCGTCGCGGTCGATGACGGCAATCGGGCCAGCGAGATGAGCCAGGGTGCCTTCACGGTCGCGTCGGCCGCGA
Source organism: Micromonospora sonchi (assembly GCF_014646235.1). Classification (GTDB taxonomy): domain Bacteria; phylum Actinomycetota; class Actinomycetes; order Mycobacteriales; family Micromonosporaceae; genus Micromonospora; species Micromonospora sonchi. Next base: position 202,807 of record NZ_BMNB01000001.1, read on the forward strand.
GCCTGTCCGGCACGGTGTGGGACGCGAGCTTCCTACCGGGCGCCGGCGTCGTGGTCCAGTTGCAGCCCGGCGGCCACCAGGCCACCTCCGCCGCCGATGGCAGCTACGCGCTGACCGGTTTCGCACCCGGCTCGTACACGATCACTGCGACGGTCGGCGGTCGGTGTGGTCAGGCTTTCAGCGGGCCGCTGGAGATTGACGGCCAAGGAGCCACCTTCGACATCTTCCTGTCGGCGTTCAGCGACGATCTCGGCCATACCTGTTCCGAGCAGGTCACCGCTTTCACGGCGGCGTCCACCACCTTGGCGTTGACCGGTGACAACGCGGTCGCTGCCGTGCCCTTGCCGTTCGCGTTCCCGTTCTACGGCGGGGCTTACCGCAGCGCCTGGGTGGACACCAACGGCCTGTTGTCCTTCACCGACCCGGGTGGCTCACACCCGTACACGGGCCAGCAGCCCGCACCGGCGACCCCGGCCGCTGCGGTAGCGCCGTTCTGGGACGACCTGGTCGTCGACGCCTCGGCCAGCGTGCGCACCGCCACCACCGGCACCGGTGACGGCCAGCGGTTCGTCGTGGAGTGGCGCAACGTGCACCGCAAGGGCAACACCGCCCAACGGCTGTCCTTCGCGACGGTCCTCGCTCCCGACGGCACCGTGACCACCAACTACGACCAGCTCGACAACGCCGCCGAGCGGGGCGCCCACGCGATCGTCGGCATTGAGGCAGAGGACGGTCAGGACCGTTTGCGTTACTCGATCGCCGAACCGGTTCTGGCCAACAGTCAGGCGATCACCTTCACCCGTCCGGACTCGGAAGGGGATTTGGAGCTGCACAGCCTTTCCGGCACGCTGACCGACGCCGCCGGTGGCGCGGTGGTCGGCGCGACGGTCATTCTCGACCCGAGCGGGGTCAGCACCACGACCGGCGCGGGTGGCGCGTACAGCTTCACCGGTCTGGTCGCCGACAGCTACACGGTCGGTGTGCAGATGGCGGGCCGGTGTGGCGCGGTGGCGCGCAGCCAGGTGGAGTTGTTCGTCGATGTGGTCCGTGACCTGCGGCTTGGGCCGGATTACGGCGGCTTGGGTTATGCCTGTAGCACGGGGTCATCCGGCTTTGTGTCCGCGTCGACGGTGTTGGCGCTGACTGGTGACGACGCGGCGACCATGGTCACGTTGCCGTTCCCGGTGCGTTTCCATGGCGAGTCGTACACGTCTGGCCGGGTGCACACGAATGGGCTGGTCAGCTTCGGGCCGGTGTCGGGGGAACCGGACACCTGGGTGAACCCGACGATGCCGACGGTGGCGGCGCCGAACGCGGTGGTGGCGCCGTTCTGGGATGACTTCGAGGTGGACGCTGCGGCGAGTGTGCGGACGCAGACGGTGGGCACCGCTCCGAACCGGTCGTACGTGGTGGAGTGGCGCAACGTCGGGTTCCGGCCGACCAACGCGCAGCGGGTCACGTTCGAGGTGATCTTCCACGAGGACGGACGGATCGCGTTCCACTACGGGGCCATGTCCACCCCGGTGCAGCAGGGCGCGGCTGCGACGGTCGGTTTGGAGAACGCTTCCGGGACGGTGGCGGCGCTGTACTCCTACCACGAGGCGGCACTGACGGCGAACAGCTCGATCACCTACACTCCGGCACCGGCCGGCGCGGTTGAAGGGGTCCTGACCACAGCGGTGACCGGTAACCCGGTGGCCGGGGCGACGGTGACGTTGAACCCGGGTAACCGCAGCACCACCACCGCGGCCGACGGCAGCTACCAGTTCACCGCGGTGCCGGTGGGGGAGTACAAGGTCGCGGCGTCTACCGGTGACAACCGGTGCGCCGGCCAGTACGCCCGCGAGATCATCAACCACCCCGGTGGCACCTTCGACGTGGATCTGTCGGTGATGGTCGACGGCGACGAGTTCGGCTACAAGTGCACCACCGGCGCGCAGACCTTCATTCCCGGCGACATCGTCGAGGGGTGGCAGGGTGACGAGACGGTGTGGCAGAAGAATCCGCCGTTCCCTGTGAAGCTCTACGGCGAGTCGTACACCTCGGCGTGGATCAGCGCCAACGGCCTGATCAGCTTCAAGGACCCCGCGTATTTCGGGTGGATCGGCTCCTGGCCGGGCACGATCCCGTCGCCGGCGGTGGATGGCTCGCCGAACGCGGCGGTCTACGTCCTGTGGGACGACTGGGTGGTCGACTCCCAGGCCCGGATCGCCACCAGAATCAGCGGCACCGCACCGAACCGGCAGTGGGTCGTGGAGTGGCGCAACGTGCACATCTACGGCGACACCAGCACCCGCGCCACCTTCGAGGTCATCTTCAAGGAGAACGGCGAGATCACCCTCGCCTACGCCGACATCGACCCGAAAAAGCCAATCGAACGTGGCGGCGAGGGCACCGTCGGGATCGAGAACGGCGACGGCTCCATCGGCTTCCAGTACCTGTTCCGCGAGCCGTGGCTCGCCAGCGGCCAGGGCGTCACGTTCACCCCGAACCCACCGGGGCAGGGCAGCGTCGCTGGCACCGTCACCTGTCAGGGCACCCCGGTGGCCGGCGCGACGATCGCAGCGGCCGACAAGACGACCACCACCGCCGCCAACGGCACCTACCAGATCACCGCCGTCCCCGCGGGCACCTGGGCCGTCATCGTCACCGTGCCCAGCGGGGCATGTCGAGGCTCCGACGTGCGGCAAGTCGTGGTCGGCACCAACACCCAGGCAACCGCCGACTACGCCCTGGACGCCACCCCAGCCGGGGGCGGCTACCAACTGGCCGAGCAACCCGTCACCTACACACCCGCCAACAGCACCGTGCTCCCCATCACCGGCGACGACGCCTTCACCTCGGTCACCCTGCCCTTCCCGGTGACCCTGTACGGACAGACCTACAACACCGGCTGGGTGGACACCAACGGACTGGTCAGCTTCATCAAACCCGGCGAACCGTCACCCGACGCCTGGCCCATCCCCTCACCGGCCAGCCCCGAGGAACCCAACGCCGCGCTCTACCCGTTCTGGCACGACTGGGTCGTCGACCCCAACGCCAGCGTCCGCACCGCCGTGCGAGGCACCGCACCCAACCGGCAGTACGTCATCGAATGGCGCAACGTCCACTCCTACGAAGACCCCCGCACCCGCACCACCTTCCAAGCCATCCTCGACGAATCCGGCGGCTACAGCTTCGCCTACACCGACAACGACGGCACCTTCCTCGAACGAGGCGGCGGCGCCACCATCGGCATCGAAAACGCCGACGGCACCACGGCGATCCAGTACACCTACCGCCAACCCGTCCTCCGACCCGGCATGGGACTGCGATTCAACCCGCCAACCCCCTGAGACCGTCGTCCCGAACGTGAGTGGGCGGGGCGTCTCGTGTGAAGACGCCCCGCCCGCCCTCTCGGCCTGTCGCCTTCCGCTGAGCCACGAGAATCTCGGAGCCCATGAAGACTTCCGCACCTTCCCGGCAATCACTTTCGGTAATCCTCCCATCGTGTAGGGGTAAGGGCTGGCGCCGCGCCCCGCTCGCAGCGGCCGTTGCCGCCACCCTTGTGGCCGGACTCCTGCAGGCTGGCCCGGCGCGGGCCACGCCCGCCGGCTACCAGCGATCGTCTCCCAAGCCGGCGCCCACGGTGCCAGTCAAGGCGGTCCAGCCGACCCAGGTGCCGGCGGCGAAGCACCTGCCGCAGGCGTCTGCGAAGCCGGCCCCGGCCTGGCCGGCGGCCAGCGCGGCGGAGGTCGACCTGACCGCCGGCCAGCTCGGTGCCGGCCCCATTCGCGCCGGCACCCTGCCGATACGGATCAACCGGTCGGCCGCGACCACACGCAACGCCGGGGCAGCCGCGAGTCGGGTACGCGTCGAGGTGTTCGACCGCGCCACCACCACGCGCGCCGGCGTACGTGGCCTGCTGATGCGAGTCAGCCCCGCGGACGGCGCCGCCGCGCCCGGGCAGGCGGACGTGTCCGTCGACTACGGGTCCTTCGCCACCGCGTACGGAGCCGACTGGGCCAGCCGGCTCCGCCTCGTCTCGCTGCCCGAGTGCGCCCTACACACACCGGAGCGCAAAGAGTGCCGCCGTACCCGCCTGAAGTCCCACAACGACCCGCGCTCCCGCACAGTGACCGCGAGCGTCGTCGTCGGCGGGGCGCAGACCCTGATGGCGCTGGAGGCGACCACTTCCGGCCCGGCCGGTGACTACAAGGCCACCCCGCTGCAGCCTTCTGCGACCTGGAATGCCGGCGGCAACGCGGGCGCCTTCACCTGGTCGTACCCGATGCGGGTGCCGCCCGGTTCCGGTGGTCCCGAGCCGCAGGTAGCGCTCAGTTACTCGTCCCAGTCGGTCGACGGCCAGCACGCCGCGTCGAACAACCAACCCTCTTGGATCGGTGAGGGCTTCGAGGGGTGGCCCGGAGGCTACATCGAGCGCACCTACCGGAACTGCTCGGACGACATGGAGGGCTCGGCGAACAACACCGAGAAGGCCACCGACCTCTGCTGGGAGACGGACAATGCGACACTGTCCCTCTCCGGCCACGCCGGTGAGCTGATATACAACTCCACCGAGGGCCGGTGGCACCTGCGCAACGACGACGGCTCGCGGATCGAACGCCGAACCGGTGCGAGCAACGGGGACAACAACGGCGAATACTGGGTCCTCACCACCACCGCCGGCATGCAGTACTGGTTCGGACTGAACCGACTCCCTGGCTGGGCCTCGGGGAACCCGCAGACGAACTCGACCTGGACGGTGCCGGTCTTCGGCAACGAGCCCGGGGAGCCCTGCCATGCCACCACCTTCGCTGCGTCCTACTGCACGCAGGCCTGGCGGTGGAACCTCGACTACGTCCTGGACCTCAATGGCAACTCCGTCTCCTACTGGTACGGCAAGGAGACCAACAAATACGCCCGCAACCTCAATCCGGCGAACGCCACCACCTACGACCGCGGAGGCTGGCTGGACCGTATCGACTACGGTACGCGGCAGACGAGCGGCGTCGACTCGGTGTTTGCCACCCCGGCTCCCTTCCGGGTCGAGCTGACCGAGGCCGACCGCTGCCTGAGCGGCTGCACCACGCACGACGAGGCCCACTGGCCCGACACCCCGTGGGACTCCGAGTGCACCGGTGCGTCCTGCACCGACAACTTCGCGCCGACGTTCTGGACCACGAAGCGGCTGGCCTCCGTGACAACCCAGGTCCGCAGCGGCTCGGCGTACAGTGATGTCGAGAGGTGGACCTTCACCCACAGTTTTCCCGATCCCGGTGACGGCACCCGGGCCGGTCTCTGGCTGTCGAGGATTTCCCACGTCGGCCTGGTCGGTGGCAGCGTCAGCCTCCCGGACGTCGAGTTCACCCCCGTCCAGATGTCCAATCGGGTCGACACCATCGACTTCGCTGCGGCGATGAACTGGATGCGGATTGCGAAGATCCGCAACGAGGCCGGTGGTACGACCAGCGTCAACTACTCTGCCCAGGACTGCAAGGCGGGGCAGCCCATGCCCACCCCGCACACGAACACCCGGCGTTGCTATCCGGTGATCTGGACCCCGGAGGGCTACCAGGACCCGGTGACGGACTGGTTCCACAAGTACGTGGTCACGACCATCTACGAGAACGACAACACTGGTGGGGTGCCGCCGCAGGGCAACCCCCGGGTGGTCTATTCGTACAGTTACTTCGACGGTGCGGCGTGGCACTACAACGACGACGACGGGATCATCGACAAGAAGCGCAAGACGTGGTCGGACTATCGGGGCTACGGGCGGGTCGGAGTTACGGTCGGTGATCCGGGGGAGCAGACGTACACGGAGACCCGGTACTTCCGCGGGATGAACGGGGACCGGGCCACCCCGACGGGCGGCACCAGGTCGGTGACGATCGACGGGATCGCCGACCAGGACTGGTACGCCGGGATGACCAGGGAGAGCACGATCTACAACGGCCCGGCCGGTCCTGTGGTCTCACGAGAGCGCAATGTTCCCTGGGCATCGGCCGCCACGGCGACCCGGACGATCAACGGGGACACCGTTACCGCGAGGTTCATCGGGATCGGCACGACCACCAGGCACACCGCGCTGGACGCCGGCCGTGGCGAGCGGGTCACCAAGACGGCCACCACCTTCGACAGCTATGGCATGGCGGTCGCCGTCGACGATCTCGGCCAGGATGGCGTCGAGGGTGACGAGCGATGCATCAAGACCGACTACGCCCCGCGTAACACGACCGCCTGGATCATGGACCGCGCGCACCGGGTCCAGACGTACGCGGTGAAGTGCGCGGACACCGCTGCGCCGACCTCGTTGACGGAGAACGACGTGATCCAGGAGGTACGGACTTCGTACGACGGCAACGCCTTCGGGGTTGCGCCGACGCGTGGAATGGTCACCCGGACCGAAGAGATGTCGGCGTGGAATGCCGGTGCTCCGACCTTCACCACCGTCTCCCGTGCGGCCTACGACAGCCACGGTCGCGTCACCTCGACCTGGGACGCGAACAACTACGAGACCAAGACGGCATACACGCCCGCCACCGGCGGCCCGGTGACCGCCACGACGGTCACCAACGCCGCCCAGCACGTGACCACGGCGACTCTCTCGCCGGCGTACGGCATCGAGACCTCGGTGGTGGACCCGAACGGCAAGCGGACCGACCTGGCCTATGACGGGCTCGGCCGGCTGACCTCAGTCTGGCTGCCCGGTCGTGACAAGGCCAACCAGAGCGCCAACTCGACCTTCAGCTACGCCGTCCGCAACAACGCGGCCACAGTGGTTGCGGCGTCGAAGCTCACCCCGTCCGGGACGTACTCCACCTCGTACGCCCTCTACGACGGCATGATGCGGGAGCGGCAGACGCAGGCACCGTCGATCTCAGGCGGGCGCCTCCTCACCGAAACGTTTTACGACTCCGCCGGCCGCAAGTCGAAGAGCTTCGGCTCCTACCACGCGTCCGGTACGGCCGGTAGCACGCTGGTCACCACCACCGAGCGGGCATTCGTGCCAAACCAGACCCGGACGGTGTACGACGGCGCGGGTCGGGCCACAGCGGAGGTCTTTCAGCCCTACGACGCCGAGCGCTGGCGTACTTCCACCTACTACGCGGGTGACCGCACCGATTTCACTCCGGCCGCCGGCGGCACCGCCACCTCCAGCATTACTGACGCCCGTGGGCAGTTGGTGGAGCTGCGGTACTACCACGGAGTCACACCGACGCCGGGTACGGCAGGCAGTTGGGACACCACGAAGTACACCTTCAACCGGAAGGGGCAGAAGACCGCCGTCACCGACGCCCGCGGCAACAAGTGGACCTACACCTTTGACATCCGGGGCCGGCAGGTCGAGGTGATAGACCCGGACAAGGGCAAGGCGACCTCGACGTACGACAACGGCGGCCGGGTCGCCACCCTGACCGATGATCGAGGCAAGAAGCTGGCTTACCTGTACGACTCCCTCAACCGGAAGCGGGCGGTCTACGAGAACCGGGTCGGCGGCACCATGCGCGCCCAGTGGGTGTACGACACCGTGGCGAAGGGACAGCTGACCCAGTCCACCCGGTTCGTCGGCGCGGCGCCATACCAGGTGAAGATCACCGGATACAGCGACGCCTACCAGCCGACGGGCCAGCAGATCGTCATTCCTGCCTCGGAAACCGGCCTTGCCGGCACGTACAACTTCGGCACCACCTACAACGTCGACAACTCGGTGGCCTCGCAGAGCATGCCGTCCACGAACGGTGACCTGCCAGCGGAGACCCTGCTCTTCGACTACAACAGTTTCGGTCTGCCGAGCGGGCTCCGGACGCTGTACGGGAGCCTCAACTCCTCGTACGTGGCGGACACCGACTACAACGCCTTGGGTCAGATCGACCAGGTGGAGTTGCACACCGGTAGCGGTGGACGGATCTACCAGAGCTTTACCCGGGAGTTGGAGACGGGGCGGCTCACCGGCATCCGGACCGATCGGGACTCGGCGACGCCGAACATCCTCGCCGACTTCCGGTACAGCTATGACAACACCGGCAACATCACCAAGATCAGCGACGTCGTGCCCAACCCGGTCGACGACACCCAGTGCTTCACCTACGACCAGATGCGCCGCCTCGTCGAGGCATGGACGCCGTCCTCGGGCGATTGCGCAGTGGCCCGGTCGGTCGGCGGGCTGGGCGGCCCCGCGCCGTACTGGCGATCGTGGACTTTTGACAGCGTGGGCAACCGCCGTACGGAGGTCGTGCACACCTCTACCGGGGACACCACGACCACTTACAACTACCCGCCCGATGGCTCGCCGAAAGCGCACAGCCTGACCTCCACCACGGGCGGTCAGGTGGGCAACTACACCTACGACGAGACCGGCAACACCCTGACCCGCCCCAGCGGCTCGGGCGGTGTTCAGACGCTCACCTGGGACTTCGAGGGACGGCTGGATACCGCGAGCGATTCGACAGGGCAGACCAGCTTCGTGTACGACGCCGACGGCAATCGGCTGATCCGCCGGGAACCGACCGGCAAGACGCTCTACCTGCCGGGGCAGGAGATCCATTACAACTCCAGCACGGAGACCACCACCTGTACGCGGTACTACTCCCATGTGGGCTCCACCATCGCGTCGCGGACCGCAGCCGGCCTGAGTTGGCTGACGGGTGACCACCACGGCACCGCCGGGGTGACGGTCGACGCGGTGACCCAGCAGGCGGCGATCCGGCGGGAGACGCCCTACGGGACGCCGCGCGGCGCCCAGCCGGCGTGGCCCAACGACAAGGGCTTCGTCGGCGGCACCAAGGACAACACCGGTCTGACCCACCTCGGGGCGCGGGAGTACGACCCGGCCATCGGTCGTTTCGTCAGCGTCGACCCAGTCCTGGACCTGGCCGACCCGCAGCAAATGAACGGCTACAACTACAGCAACAACAACCCGGTCACAGCCAGCGATCCCAGCGGGTTGAAGGTGTGCGGCAACGACGACTGCAGCATGTACACCACACCCACGCCGGACGGCGAGATCGTGCACGAGCCGGGTGGCAAGAAGACCAAGATCAAGAAGCGGAAAATCTGCTCTGGTCGCTTCTGCATCGGCTCGCCCCGGAATCCGACCAATCACGGCCCATCGGACGATGACTTCGTGCACGACCCGAAGGCCAAGTGGAGCCGGGAGGACGTGGCCAGTTGGTCCAAGTGGCAGGCGTCCCGCTACGGCTGTATCGCCTCGGAGCAGGCCGGCGTCGGCCGGTGCGCAGGCTGGGGGGACATGCCGTACATGTATGATCGCTACATGAGCGGCAGTGGCGAGCCGTATGTCTTCGCCTTCTCTCCCGCCTACCGCGAGGACATGTCGCTCAGAACGGACATCGGCAACGAGATCGCGGCCGCGCAGCGAGCAGCGGAAGCCCTGTTGGGCAAGTCGGGCAGCAACTCGTTCCATATGACGGGTGTCAGCCGCAACATCAGACATCAGCCCACCACCGAGAAGTGGCAGAAGATCGTGGGCTCCTTCGACATCTGGGCGAGCGCCGAGGTGACCGTCACCGGTGACACGGTGGCCATGCGGATCACCGTCCACGCGGAGGACCGGTGGAACTTCAACAAGGGGGCGAAGGACGTGGCGACCGACATCGATGACGCCGAGAACGGCCGCTTCGCCGAGCTGGGCGTTGCGAAGGGATTCAACTCGTCCGGCTCCCTTGTGAAGGAAGTGACGTGGACCATCGGCTCACCGAAGAGCGCGACCGTGAGCGATCCGAAGGCGATCATCGATGCGCCGCATCGCTGGTAAGTCACTGACCGCCCTGGTGGCCGTGGTGGGGCTCGTCCTCACCGCGGCCTGCGGGCCGAGCGGCGGAACCTCCCCGACGGGTGGCCGGGAGCGGCCGGCCACCACGTCGGCCGACCCGTTCAGCACCGACCCAGCGGTGACCGGGGAGCAACCCCTCTTCGATTTGGACCCTGAGCTCGAAGACCAGGTCGGCACGGTGCTGATCGGGCCGGCCGTGGATATCGACGGCGTTGCGGAGGTGTCACTCCAATCGCCGTACATGGACGACGTTCTATCCGGCGTTTGCGGGACCCAGAGGGGAAATGGCGTCTACGGAAGCGCCTTCGGGCAGCGCCGGGAGTGGAAGGCGTCCGGCCTGCGCATTCAACAGTTCGCCGCCGTGTGGGGCATCAAGTCCGCGGCCGACGCCGTCGCCCAGATCCGTAGCAGGCTTGGGTGCGGTACCTACCGAGATCGAGAAGGGCAGCATCGGGTTCTCGGCGAGCGGGAGCTTTCCCGCCTGAGCGGGCTCGACGACCAGCTGATGTTCTGCGAGGTGATCAACGAGAAGGGACCCGAGGGCTCGACCCACCTCTGCACCGTGCTCCTGGCCCGGGGTGAGATCGCCTCCCGGATCCAGGTCCGGGCCGCCACCGCCGAGCGGGCCGTGCAGGTCACCCGGGAACTGGCCGCTCCCGCAGCCCAGCGCCTCGCAGCCGTGTCGTGAGGCAGACAACCGTGATGGGTTCCGTGGCGTCCGCTGGTTGAGTCGACCAGCGGGCGCCGCTGAACGGGGCCAACAGGTCGGCCAAGCGAATGAAGCGAAGAATGCGACTTCGTCCCGGTCAGGACTGTGTGGAGCTACGCGACCGGCCGGACACCGGGCAGCGGTGAGAATTCACTGGCGCCGCACGCCATCCGGCAGCCACGAGACGCAAAGCTGCTCGGGTGGTGGGCCCGCTCGGGACCTGTAAGGGCACTCGACTGTTGACCACACGGCGACAGGCGGTGTTCGGGCTGGTGTGGTTTGGTAACCGTGCGTCGATATTTCCCAGCTCGTCGCCGGGTCTGGCCTGTCTCGGCACCTCCTACCGCTACCACGATGAGTAGGCCGGCCCGCACCACCTCACCCACTATGCAAAAGGACACTGGACTGAACACGCTCCGCCTTGCCGGACCTGTCAACATCGCCCACGCCCGCCGTGACCTACACGACCGCGCCGACACTTTCGCCGTCTACAACATCTAGCAAACTATGATCAAAGCGGACATAGAAGAACAAGGCTGGGCCGTGGTAATCGGGCTGGCGCGTGCTCGTGGTCCGCACGCCGAAGGCCGCAAAGAACTCCCGGCTGGTGGGGTAGCCAGGGGCGTCTTCCTGCTAGAGGTCGCAGTGTGGGGCGTCATGATTTATGAGCACGGAGTGATGGGGGCGGTTGAGAAGTATCTGCAAGATGCGGGAGTGCTTCCGCCTGCCAGTTATTGCCAAGTTGACCCGATGGCCTGCATCGCGTAGCGAGGTGTGGTGAACGTGGCGAGAGATGAGGTGGTTTCGGTGGTTGATGGTGGGCCTGAGCGGGATCGCATAGAGTGGATTGTCCTGCCGTCGTCTAGCGATGAGCCGCAGCTCCCGATGCCATGGAGCTTTGGTCCACTGGGTGACGTCCTTTGGCTTGCGATGCCATCCTGTCGCCCTGATCTGGTCAGGGCCCGGCGTTGTTGTTCTATGTCCGGTTTGATCATGGTTTGCTAGATGCCGTATGCGGCGAAGGTGTTGGCCCGGTCTTGCATGTCGCGGCGGGCGTAGGCCATGTTGGCGCGGCCGGCGAGGCGGAAGGTGTTCAGGACCAGGTTGCGCATGGCGGCCATGTTGCGGGGCGCGTTGCCGGTGCGTAGCTGGGAGTCGTCCTCGTGGAACGTCACATCGCGGGTCCAATGCAGACGATTCTCCACGAACCAGTGTCCCCTCGCATAGGCATTGAGGTGTTCGGGGCCGGCCTGGGCGGCGGGGACGCTGACGATCCCGTGAACGATCTCCTTCCGGGTGCGCACCCCGTCGAGACCACCGGTGTCGCGGCGCAGCCGGAACACCTGCCGGGCGCCCGGGAACAGTCGGTCGTCGCAGTCGGCCACCCGCAGGGTCCGGTGCTCGGTACGCCCGTGACCCTGATCGTCTGCCACGTGCGTCCGGTCGGCGAACTCGACGTCGGTCCCGGACAACAAGGCGTGTGCGGCCTGCAGCGCGAGCGGTTGATTGCCCTTCAAGAACAGCATGTAGTGGGCGCTCAACGGCCCGGTGATCAGCCGGGCGGTCTTCTTGGTCGTGTGCAGGGCGTCCAACGTCAGCAGCATGCCGGCCACGTCCAACGGGCCGAGCAGATCACCAATCACCGCGTTCTCACCACGCTTGTCCGGGACCTGCCGCTGACCCAGGACCGCCGCCCGCTCGTGGGTGACCGCGGCGACCAGGAACACCTTCGCGCCGTCCGCGGCACGGGCACCGTGCAACAGCTTCCCGTCGACCGCCACCGCAGGCAGTAGCCCCGCCGGTCTCGGGTGTGTCAACGCCCGGGTCGCGGCCCGGCGCTGTTCCCGCTCGACCGGCTCGTCCTCGGCCGTCGGAATCTGCGGGAGCGGGGCGCCCCCACGCACGACATCAGCGGCATAGCCGCAGGTCGCCGCGTCCAGAGCGTCACCATCGACGGCTTCCAGGACCCGCCGGAAGGTCCGCTCACTGGGCACCAGCCACCGGCCGGTCAACGGATTACGACGCGCCCCGAGCCGCTGCAACACCTCCTGCGGAGTCCGCGCCGCCCACTGCCGGATCGCGGTCACACCATCAATGCCCGCCACCAACGTCGCGCACGCGGTCAACACCAGGATCACGACCAGCGGATGCCGCAACCCCCGCAACCGGCGCGGGTCCGGCACCTGCCGCAACCGATCCACCAGCGACGACGCCACCACCAACGGGTCCACCACGTCCGGACCGGCGGCGAGCTCGGCCTCCCACAACGCCAGATCAGCCAGATGGTCAACAACACCCTCGATCAGGGAAGATGACAACACGAGCGCGACTCCAAGGATGATCTTCAGGCTTCAGCACCCGAAAGATCACCAGAGTCGCGCTCGTCCCACAACTCCTACCTCTACCCGACCCCCAACACGGACAAAACACCTCATACGGCAACAACGCCGGGGCCCTGGTGGCACCTCCGGGGCGATGACGGCTCGCGCATCGAACGCAGGACCGGTGCGACCAACGGTGACAACGACGGTGAACACTGGGTCGTCACGACCGGTGATGGCGTGCAGTACTGGTTCGGCCGGAACCGCTTGCCTGGTTGGACCTCCGGCAAGCCGGTGACCAACTCCACGTGGACGGTGCCGGTGTTCGGCAACGAACCCGGCGAGCCCTGTCATGCTGCGGCGTTCGGCAACTCGGATTGCATGCAGGCATGGCGGTGGAATCTCGACTACGTCGTTGACCCTTCTGGCAACTCTGCCTCCTACTGGTACGAGCGGGAGACGAACAAGTACGGCCGTAACCTGGACCCTGCCGATGACGCCACCTATCACCGTGGCGGCTGGCTGGACCGAATCGACTACGGAACCCGTCAGATCAACGGGGTCGACTCGGTACTGAACACGAACGCGCCGATGCGGGTCAGTCTCGGCGTCGCCGATCGATGCCTGACTGACTGCGCCACCCGTGACGAGGCGCACTGGCCGGACACCCCGTGGGACATGGCCTGCTCGGCGACGTCGTGTCCGGACAAGTTCTACCCCACGTTCTGGTCCACCAAGCGACTCTCCACCATCACCACCCAGGTGCGCAGTGGCACCGGCTATCGAAACGTGGAGCGCTGGACGCTCACCCACACGTTCCCGGACCCGGGCGACGGCACCCGCGCCGGGCTCTGGCTCGACAAGGTGTCCCACGCCGGCCTCGCCGGGGGCAGTGTCTCCGTCCCGGACGTCGAGTTCACTCCGGTCCAGATGCCCAACCGGGTCGACGCGATCGGCGATTTCGCTGCAGGGCCGTTGCGTTCTCGCTCGGCAGGCCGGTGAGCTGGGATGATGCTGGGTGATTGGCTTGTGTGGGAGGCGGTTGAAGCGGGTGAAGCCCTCAAGGTGATCATGGAGTTTCTCTAGGACTGCACGACACCGAGGACTCCACCCGCAGATGTCATCATCCCTGATCTCCGTACTGACTGTGACAACCCCCAGCGGTGAGACGCCACCACCGCCGATCACCGAGGGTGAACGTCGTGGGCTCCTGGACGCTGTCAGCGTTATCCCGGACCCGCGTAATCCGCACGGAGTGCGGTATCCCCTGGCCGCGTTGCTGACCGTCGCGGTCTGCGCGGTCCTGGCCGGCGCCACGTCGTTCGCCGCGATCGCCGACTGGCTGTACGACCTGGACGAGGCGGACCAGCAGCGGCTCGGGTTCACCCGGGGCGTGCCGGCCGGCACCACGGTGTGGCGTCTGCTGATCCGCCTGGACGCCACTGTGATCAGCAAGGTTCTGGCCGGCTGGCTGCGCACCCGGACGCCACCGGTGACCGCTCGGCCGCGCCGCTACCAGACGGTGATCGCCGTGGACGGCAAAACCCTGCGTGTGCGACACGAGGTCGCATGTGTTGAGTGGATCACGGTGGAGGAGGTGCCCTTGTGGTGACGTGATCCCCGGTTCGTGCTCGGTGGCCGGTCTCCTCTCTGGCGTGCGTCGCGGGTGACTGCGGGGTGCGGAGCCCAGAGTTCAAGCCGAAGGGTCCTCGTTCCTCCCGGGGGCTACGGGTGAGGAGAAGTACGGGCGGGCGAACGTGAGTGAACCCTTGGTTGATGCCTCGTCATCTTGAAGGTCCGGGTGGAGGGAAGCGGGACCGGGCCGAGATCAGGGACTCGCCGTTGAGAAGCGGCGGATGCCGACGATGGAACGGAGCGTTGTCGGGTGAGCACCATCGTCCCCGGGGTACAGAGGGCGCCCAATCCGTGCGTGTCTCATACATGCGGAACGTGGAAACCCCGTCCGGGTCCAGCCTCAGCGGCTGGTAGGCCGACCGTGAGGAAGGCGGAAGCCCTGGCCGGGAACAGGATGACCCGAGAAGCGAAGGCCGGTATGCCGAAAGGCGACGGGAAGGGCATCACAAGATGCGGCCGCCTCCTGGCCGTGTGGTGTCGAACCGACCGGATACGGGCAGCGCCGCGATGTCGTTGCGGTGACGCTCGGCCCGAGAGGGAGCCCACGCGGGTCAGGTGAGTCTGTGGGGATGACGATGGATGTGACGTCAGCGCCTGCGGGGACGTTGGACGCCGCTGTTTCAGCGGTGAACGGACCGCAGGGCTTTCCCGACGACTGGGATCAGGTGAACTGGCCTAGGGTCGAAGAGGAAGTACGGCGGCTGCGCCAGCGGATCTTCACGGCGTCGCAGGCAGGAGCGCACCGTACGGTGCGCAACCTGCAACGGCTGATGCTGCGGTCCCGGGCGAACGCGTTGCTCAGCACGCGCCGGGTCACGCAGGTCAACCAGGGGCGTGCGACGGCAGGGGTCGACGGCCGGACCGCGTTGGCCGGTCCCGAGCGGGTGGATCTCGCCCGCTGGGTCCAGCAGCACGGGTGTCGGCCGTTGGCCCGGCCCGTCCGCCGGATATACATCCCGAAGGCCAACGGCAAACGGCGTCCGCTCGGCATCCCCGTGATCGCCGACCGGGCGGCGCAAGCCGTGGTGCTCAACGCGCTGGAACCTGAATGGGAGGCCCGGTTCGAGTCGAGGAGCTACGGCTTCCGGCCCGGCCGGGGCTGTCACGACGCGATCGAGGCGATCTTCGCCGTCTGCAAGGGCAAGAACCCGAAGCGGGCATGGGTCCTCGACGCGGACCTGACAGCGGCGTTCGACCGGATCGATCACCATCGGCTCCTGGGCCACCTGCACGGATTCCCCGCCAGGGAACCCGTCGCACGGTGGCTGAGAGCAGGTGCGATCGAGAACCGGCGATACGCTCCGACCGAGGAGGGCACCCCTCAGGGCGGGGTGATCAGCCCGCTGCTGATGAACATCGCCCTGCACGGGATCGAGACAGCAGCCGGGGCCCGGCAGCAGACCACCCCGTCACATCGGGGCTGGTCGGTGCCCGGAACCCCGGTCGTGGTCAGATACGCCGACGACCTGGTCGCGCTCTGCTCCACCCAGGAACAGGCCGAACAGGTCCAGCAACGCCTAGCTCAGTGGCTGGCGCCACGAGGACTGACGTTCAACGAGGACAAGACACGCATCGTGCACCTGTCCGAAGGGTTCGACTTCCTCGGCTTTACCGTCCGCCACTACCGCAACCCCGGGAAACTGCTGATCACACCATCGAAAGCGGCCGTCAAACGGTTCCGCGCCCGACTGCGGTCCGAGGTCCGCAGTCTCCACGGCGCAAACGCGCTGGCCGTGATCAGCAGACTCAACCCGATCCTGCGTGGCTGGGCCGCGTACTACCGCACGGTCGTGTCCAAGAAGGTCTTCAACGACATCGATTCCACGCTCGTCTGGACGATGCTCAAGTGGGCCAGACACCGGCACGAGACGAAGTCCTACCGATGGATCGTGAACCGCTACTTTGGGCGGTTCCACCCGGCCAGGCAAGACCGATGGCTCTTCGGCGACCGGGACACCGGCGCCTGCCTGACCCGCTTGTCCTGGACGCCCATCCGCCGACACCAGATGGTCAACGCCGACGCGTCCCCGGACAACCCGGCACTGACCTACTACTGGCGACAGCGACGACGACGCCGACTGCCACCGGACACGCCCACAGCACCAGGCCCCGCGCCCTACACCCTGCGACGACCCACGGGACTTGCTTGAGCCGGATGCGGTGAAAGTCGCACGTCCGGTTCTGAGGGGGCCCCGGCGCAGCAATGCGCCGGGGCTACCCGACGGCGCACGCCTGCCCGACGGCCGGCAGACGCATCTGCTGTCGGCGCTGGACACCAGTACCGGCATCGTCTTGGCCCAGGTCACCGTCGACACGAAGAGCAACGAGATCCCCGCCTTCACCCCACTGCTCGACGCCGTGCAGGCCGTGCTCGGCAGTCTCACCGATGTCCTGTTCGTCGCCGACGCCATGCACACCCAGACCGGCCACGCCGAGCAGATCACCGGCCGTGGAGCACATCTGCTACTGCAGGCCAAGGGCAACCAGCCCACCCTGTTCGCCCAACTCAAAGCTGTTCCCTGGGCGCAGATCCCGGTCGGTGACCGCACCCGCGAGCGCGGTCACGGGCGCACAGAGACCCGCACCGTCAAAGCCGTCACCCTGCACACCCCGGGCGGGATCGCATTCCCGCACGCTCAGCAAGCCGTCCGGATCACCCGTACCCGCACCACCGGCGGCAAGACCAGCCGCGAGACCGCCTACCTGGTCACATCCCTACCCGCCGCCGACGCCCAACCCGCTGACCTGCAGAAATGGGCAAGAGCGGAATGGCTGATCGAAAACCAGATCCACAACGTACGAGATGTGACATTCCGTGAAGATCTTCACCAGGCCCGCACCGGCACCGGACCCGCCATCATGGCCACCCTGCGTAACACCGCCATCGGCTGGCACCGCATCCACGGCGAACCCAACATCGCCCGCGCCAACCGACGCGCCGACCGCCGCTCACACGACCTCATAACCGCCGTGACCAGCAGTTACCCCAGAACGCAATAGCCCTGACCCGGGAACGCCCACCGATCGGGTTGATCGAGCTCCTCGGTCACCAGGTGTGGCTGGGTTGGGTGATGATCGCCGCGTTGTCCGTCACGATGGTGCCGGCGATTCTGCTCGGCCGCGCCAAGCAGCGCATCGCTCGGCAGCTGCACGACAAGGTGCTCTACGCGGACGCGGAGATGAACCGTGCCGACTGGTTGACCGCCGGTGCGGCGATCCTCGGCATTCTCGGCATTCTCGGCATCGGCGCCGGGCTGTGGTGGGCCGACGCCGTCGCTGCGCTGGTCATCGGCGCCGACATCGTCCGCGACGGCCTGCGCACCTCCCGCAGCGCGGTGGCCAACCTGATGGACGATCGCCCCCGCATCGTGGACGGCAGCCGTCCTCACCCACTGCGGGACGATCTGCTGACCGCCGTCCTCGACCATGACTGGGTCGCCGACGCGTGGCTACGCCTGCGCGAGGAGGGCCACGTGTTCGTCGGTGAGCTGCTCGTCGTCCCCACACCCGGCACCGACCGCCTGGTCCAACGACTTGAGGACCTGGGGACTTTCGCCCGGACCTTCGACTGGCGGATGCACGACCTCGTCGTCGCCCCGGTCAGTCGCATCGAAGGGGTCACCGAGGACCGGGACCGGTCCGTGATGATCGGGCCACCCCGCCCGAGGGTAGGCGATGCGACCGATCAGCCGACCGAGTCTGACTCCGCGCGCCCACAGTGACACCAGCCGATCAAATGTCGCCCGCCGGCCGCCCCGTGTCGCTGGGGGCGGTGATCAGGGTGGCGTCCAGATCGATGACAAACCCTTGACGGTGCAACTTGTTGCGTCAACAATTCGTGTTTGTTAACGCTCACATCCGCTGATCCGAGGGCCGTCCATGCGACCTGCGTTGTTCCACCCCCGGAAACCCCTCACCACCGATGCCCCGCCACGACGTCTGACCAGCCAACTCGTCGCCGCGGTGACGATCGCGCTGACCGCCGGGCTGCTGCCGGCCACACCGG
The DNA here is from genome assembly GCF_014646235.1 of Micromonospora sonchi. Lineage (GTDB taxonomy): Bacteria > Actinomycetota > Actinomycetes > Mycobacteriales > Micromonosporaceae > Micromonospora > Micromonospora sonchi. The sequence continues at coordinate 221,256 of NZ_BMNB01000001.1, forward strand.
CGCGAGCCGCCCCCGCCGCTGACGTCACCGCGGGCCTGGTGCTCCGCTACGACCTCGACCAGAGCGCCGGCACGACGGTGACCGACACGTCCGGCCACGGCCGGCACGGCACGCTCATCGGTGGCGGCACCTGGACCGACCAGCATGGACTCCGGCTCGACGGCGTCGACGACCACGTCCGCCTGCCGAACAACATCATGAACGGCCTGTCGTCGATCACTGTCTCCGTCGACGTGTACGTCGAGCCCGACCAGCAGACCCCGTACTTCATCTGGGGGTTGGGCAACCCGGCGACCTCGAACTCCGGCACCGGGTACCTCTTCGCCAGCGGTGACGCCTTCCGGGCGGCCATCACCACCACCAACTGGTCGGGCGAACGGGTGACCGCCAAGGGCGGCAACCTGGCCCGTGGTGTGTGGAAGTCCGTCACGTACACCCAGACCGGCACCACCGGCACCCTCTACGAGGACGGTGTCCAGGTCGCGCGGAACACCGACGTCACCGTGCTGCCCAGCGACGTCGGCAACGGTGCGACCACCACCAACTACCTCGGCCGCTCCACCTACACCACCGACCGTCTCCTGCGTGGCCAGGTGGCCAACTTCCGCATCTACGACCGGGCGTTGGCTGCCGACGAGGTGGCGACGATCGCGCTGCCGGACACCACCCGGGTCGCCCGCGATGCCGCCGCCCTGGACCTGGGCGACCTCTCTGCGGTGACCAGTGGGCTCACCCTGCCCGGCCGGGGTGGCTACGGTGCGGCGATCACCTGGACGTCCAGCCGTCCCACGACGATCAGCCCGGCCGGCGCGGTGACCCGCCCCACCGCCGCTGACGGGCCGGCGACGGTCACCCTGACCGCCACGCTGAGCCGGGGCACCGCCACCGATACGAAGACCTTCACCGCCACCGTGCTGCCCGAAGAGTCGGACCAGAGCCGGGCCGCCGCGGCCGCCGCCGCGCTGTCGCTGGTGCACGCCGACGACGTACGCGGAAATCTCACCATGCCCACCAGCGGCCTGCACGGGGCCACCATCACCTGGCGTTCCGCCCGGCCGGCGGTGGTCGCGCCGGACGGCGTGGTCAACCGCCCGGCGCACGGCACCGGCGACGTGCCGGTGACCGTCACGGCCACGGTCGCCGTCGGAGCGGCTCGGGTCGAGCGGGCCATCGAGCTGACCGTCCGGGAACTGCCCGCGCCCGCGCCGTACGCCGGGTACGCGTTCAGCTACTTCACTGGCAACTCGATCGAGGGCGAAAAGATCTACTTCGCCGCCAGCCAAGGCAACAACGCACTACAGTGGACCGAACTCAACGGTGGTCGGCCCACGCTGGAGTCCACCTTCGGCACCCGGGGCCTGCGCGACCCGTTCCTGATCCGCAGCCCGGAGGGAGACCGGTTCTTCCTCATCGCCACCGACCTGTCCATCGGTCGCAACGGGGACTGGGACGCCGCGCAGCGGCACGGCAGCCGCTACCTGGAGGTGTGGGAGTCCACCGACCTGGTCAACTGGTCCGAGCAGCGGCACGTGCAGGTTTCCCCGCCGACCGCCGGCAACACCTGGGCACCCGAGGCGTACTGGGACGACGAGCGGGGTGAGTTCCTCGTCTTCTGGGCCTCCAAGCTGTACGCCGAGAGCGACCCGAACCACACCGGCAACACCTACAACCGGATGCTCGCGGCCACCACCCGGGACTTCGTCACCTTCGCGCCGGCCACCGTCTGGCAGGACCGGGGCGAGTCCCGGATCGACTCCACGGTGATCAAGGAGGACGACACCTACTACCGGTTCACCAAGGACGAGGGTGGTGGCGGCACCGGCTGCTCCGACATCATCCAGGAGAAGGCGAGCTCGCTGACCGCCGTCGACCTGCCCGGCCAGCCCGCCTGGAGTCGGATCACGGCCTGCATCGGCCGCAACGCCGGCACCTCCGCGGTGGAAGGCCCGACGGTGTTCAAGGCCAACCCGGGCGACACCTCGGGGTCGAAGTACTACCTCTTCGTCGACGAGTACGGCGGCCGGGGCTATATCCCGCTCGGCACCGACGACCTGGAGAACCCGACGTGGCGGGTGCCGGCCAGCTACCGCCTGCCGGCCAGCCCACGACACGGCACGGTCATCCCGGTCACGAAGGCCGAACTCGACGCCCTCACCGACGCCCCACCGCCGGTACGGGCCAACGAGGACGGTCTGGTCCTGCGCTACCCGCTCAACCAGAGCAGCGGGGACACCGTCACCGACGCCTCCGGCAACGGCTACCACGGCACCCTCTCCGGTGACGCCGGCTGGCGCGATGGGGCGCTGAACCTCGGCGGCACCGACGGACACGTCGACCTGCCCGACAACATCATGGCCGGGCTGGGCGAGATCACCGTGTCTGTCCAGGTCAACATCGCCAGCGACCAGGGCACGCCGTACTTCATCTGGGGCCTGGGCAACACCTCCGATGGAGCCGGCAACGGCTACCTCTTCACCACCGGCAACAACTACCGGACCTCGCTGGCGACGGGGAACTGGACCACCGAGGAGACCGTCACCAACGGCTCCGCCCTGCCGCGAGCAGTGTGGAAGACGTTGACGTACACCCTCAACCGCGCCGGGATCGCCCGGCTCTACCTCGACGGAGTGCGGGTCGCCGAACGGACCGGGGTGGTCAACCGGCCCGGTGACATCGGGGGTGGGTGGACCACCGCCAACTACCTCGGCCGCTCCCAGTACACCTCCGACCGTTACCTCAAGGGCCAGGTCCGCGACTTCGCGATCTACAACCGGGCGCTCAGCGACGCCGAGGTGGCCGGGCTCGGCGGCAACGGCACCGCCATCGTCGCGGTGGACCTGGACAGCCTGAAGGCACCCGCGATGATCGACCCGAACACCGGCACGGTCACCCTGCCGGTACGGCCCGGCACCGACCTGAGCCGGCTCGCGCCGACGTACGTGGTGGCACCGACCTCGACGGTCACCCCGACCGGCGTGCGGGACTACCGCCAGCCGGTGCAGGTCACCGTGCGGGACGCGGCCGGTGCGAGCCGGGTGTGGACGGTACGCGCGGTCTCGATGGGTTCCCCGGTGCTGCCCGGCCACAACGCCGACCCGAACATCGTCCGATTCGGCGACACGTACTACATCTACGCCACCACCGACGGCTTCCCCGGCTGGGGCAGCACCTCGTTCAAGGTCTGGTCGAGCCGGAACCTGGTGGACTGGACCGAACACGACACCATCCTGGACCTCGGTCCGGACATCGTCTGGGCTGACCACAACGCCTGGGCGCCGGCGGCGATCGAGAAGAACGGAAAGTACTACTTCTACTTCTCGGCTCAGCAGAACATCGGCGTCGCGGTCGCCGACTCGCCGCTCGGGCCGTTCGTCGACCCGCTCGGCAAGCCGCTGGTCAACAAGGACGACTACAACGGCGCCCAGCAGATCGACCCGGCGGTCTTCACCGACGACGACGGCAAGAGCTACCTGTACTGGGGTAACGGCACGCCGTACGCCGTCCCGCTCAACGACGACATGATCTCGTACGACGTCAGCAAGCGGGTGCGGTTCACCGGCCTGACGGACTTCCGTGAGGGCCTGTTCCTGCACAAGCGCAAGGGGGTCTACTACCTGTCCTGGTCGATCGACGACACCGGCAGCGAGAACTACCGGGTCGGCTACGGCATGGGCGCGAGCCCGCTGGGCCCGTTCACGGCCAGGGGCGAGATCCTCAGCAAGGACCCGACCCAGGGCATTCTCGGCACCGGCCACCACTCGGTGCTCCAGGTGCCCGGCACCGACGACTGGTACATCGCGTACCACCGGTTCGCCATCCCAGGGGGCAACGGTACGCACCGGGAGACCACCATCGACCGGATGTACCACGAGGCGGACGGCACCATCCGCCGGGTGGTGCCCACGCTGACCAGTGTGGAGCCGCTGAGCTACCAGGGCGGGCGCCCGAAGGTGTCCATCTCCGCGGCGGGCAGCGACGGATGGTACGGCGCCGGGGCCACCCTGACCATGTCGGCAGGCGATGGTGTCCGGCTGATGGAATACCAGATCGACGGTAAGGGCTGGTTCCCGTACCGGGAGCCGGTGTCGCTGCCGCACGGCCGCTACCGGATCGACTACCGGGCCCAGGGCACCAACCTGTGGTGGAGCGAGATCTGGTCGACGTCGGTGCAGGTGGACCGGGTGGCGCCGAGCGTACGGGCCAAACTGGCCAAGCGGATGATGACGATCACTGCCACCGACGCACACTCGGGGGTGGCCCGCGTCGAGTACCGCAGCGGGTTCGGAGCCTGGCAGCGCTACCGGGCTCCGGTTCGCTTCGACAACAACTGGCACCTCGTCCAGTACCGGGCGGTCGACGTCGCGGGCAACATGACCACCGGCATCCTCCTGGTGACGGCCGTGGTGGGCCCGGCCCCGGTGGCGAAGAAGCCGCCCACGATCAAGGGCAGTCCCAAGGTCGGCATGAAGCTCACCGCCAACCCGGGAAGCTGGGACCAGAAGGGCCTCCGCTTCGCATACCAGTGGCTGCGGGACGGCAAGGTGATCGCTGGTACCACGGGCCGGACGTACGTGCCGAAGAACGCGGATGTCGGGCACCACCTCAGCGTCCGGGTAGTGGCGCTCCGCCCCAACGCCAAACCCGGCGTAGCCACCTCCACCAAGACCAAAAAAATAACCCGCCCCTAACCCATCCCCACCCTCGCCCCGCCGATCTTGCACTTTTGGTCACTGCAAAACGCACATCTGACGTTCAGTCGACGAAAAGTGCAAGATCGGCGCTCAGACCAAGCGGGTTGTCCACCTGAGCGGCGTGCCGCACGCAGTGGGCTGGTGGTTCGTCAGGGAGTCCCACCTGGTTCTCACGTGGTTCAAAGGTCGTCTTGAGGTTCATCTGGTTACGTCCCCTTGGTCCCTACCGTGATCAGATGGGCTACGAGGATGCGATTGCCTTTCCGACGACGTGCCGTGGCGCTGATTCGCCCCGGCGACAGCGAACCGCCAGGTTCCGAGGGAGCCGTGCCGTCAGCCAGGCCGGCTCCGGGGCGTAGCGATGACCAGGCCGGTCATGCGCTGCGGGCACCGAGCAAGCTGCACGCCTTCAACCGCTACGAGATCAAGTATTTGATGCCGAGCAGCGCCGTCCCCGCGCTGCGCAAGGAACTCGCCAGCCGGCTCGACGTCGACAGTCATGGGGTCGGCGGCGGCTACGGCGTCTGGAGCGTCTACTACGACACCCGTGATCTTCGTTTTTACTGGGAGAAGATCGAGGGTTTGAGGTTCCGGCGCAAGTTGCGGGTGCGGCACTACGGCGACCGGTTGACCGTCAACGACCACAGCACGGTGTTCGTAGAGATCAAGCAGCGGGTCAACCGGGTCACCCAGAAGCGCCGGGTCGCGTTGCCCTACCACCTGGCGCGGGATCTGTTGGACCGCCGGGTGATGGTCGAGCACGAACCCACCCAGCGAGCGTTCCTCGAAGAGGTGTTGGACCTGCTTTGTCGGCTGGACCTGCGGCCGGTGGCGATGACTGGGTATCAGCGTGAGGCGTTCGTCGGTCGGGGCGCCGAGGCCGGTCTGCGCGTCACCGTCGATCGCCGGGTCCGGGGCCGCGACCGCGACTTTCATCTCGGCGCTGATGCCGAGAACCGGCTCATCGTTCCGGCCCGGCTGGCGGTGGTGGAGATGAAGGCCAACGAGCGGGTCCCGTACTGGCTCACCGACCTCGCGGCCGGGTTGAGCATGTCGGTGGTGCGGATTTCGAAGTACTGCCAGGGCGTCGAGGCGTTCGGCCGCGTACCCCGATCGATTTTTCATGTTTCCGATGACGAGCCCGCCGGCGCTGCCGTGCCGGCTACTGCCCTAAGTGAGGCCTGACCCATGCCGTTCGACGTTCAGGATCTGTCCGGTACGTTCAGCGTTGCTGACATCGCGATCGCGCTGTCGCTGTCGTTCGTGCTCAGCGCGATGATCGGCTGGGTCTACCGGTTCACCCATCGCAACATTTCGTACAGCCAGTCCTACGTGCAGACCCTCGTCATTCTCGGCATGCTCATCGCGTTGATCATGCTGGTGGTCGGGTCGAACATCGCCCGCGCCTTCGCCCTCGTCGGGGCGTTGTCGGTGGTGCGGTTCCGTAATGCCATCAAGGAAACCCGCGACGTCGGCTTCATCTTCCTGGTGATGGGCGTCGGTATGGCCGCCGGCACCAGGTTCTACACCCTCGCGATCACCGCCGCCGTGGCGATCAGCCTCATCATCCTGGTGATGTACCGGTTCAACTGGTTCGCCTCCAGCATCCAGCGGCAGGTCGTCAAGGTCCAGGTTCCGCCGGACGGCGAGTACACCGCACACATCCAGGACGTGCTCATCGCGCACACCAGTGAGTTCGAGCTCGTGAGCATGGAGACGATCCGTGGCGGCGCGCTGACCGAGATGATGTACACCGTCCGGCTCAAGAAGGGCCACGGACCTGGCGATCTGATCACGGCGCTCGGCGAGCGCACCGGCGGCCAGCGGGTGACCGTGCTGACCGGCTACGACCAGACGGACCTGTGATGGCACCGTCACCCACGTCCACCTTGCCGCCCCCCAGGCCACCGGGGAGGAGGCTGGCACACCGGGTTCCGGTGCGGGTGCGGCACTACTGGAAGCTGCTCGCCACCTGCGCGGCGTTCATCGCCACCTGCGCGGTGGTGTTCAGCTCCGTGCGGGTCGCACCGTTGGTGACCAGCAGCAGCGCCAACAGATACGACCAGGTCACCCAGAACATCACCGGAACGACGGAGATCTTCGACGCGACCGTGGCACATCGCATCGAGGTGATTTTCCGCGACAAGGACTACCAGCGGCTACTCGACGACCTCTGGAACGACGACGAGAAAAGCTTCATCGAGGCCGATCTCACGATCGACGGCATTCGCATTCCCAGTGTCGGCATCCGCCTGAAAGGCAACTCCACCCTCGCTGGGCTCACCCGTAACGGCGAGGCCCGGCAGCGGGGGCTCGGACGCAACCGGCCCCCAGGCGCCGGACAGGAACCCCAGCCGGACGGTGACGGCCCCCCGGGTGGCTTCCCCGGCGGTGGCTTCCCCGGCGGTGGTGCACCCGGCGGCTTCCCGGCGGAGGGGCCGGGCGGCAATCCGTCGGGCGGGGCGCGGGACGGTGCTGGTCCCGGCGGATTCGGTCGGGCTTCGCTCAAGGCCGAGGAGCCGGAGAGCCTGCCGTGGCTGATCCGCTTCGACGAGTTCGTCGAGGGCCGCCGCTACCAGGGCCACCGGGAAATCGCGGTACGGGTCTCCGGCATGGGAGGCGGCACCATGGTCCTCAACGAAGCGGTGTCGCTGCAGGTGTTGGCCGCTGCGGGAGAGCTTGCCCAGCGGTACGCGTACTCCAGTTTCACGGTCAATGATCGGCCCACCACCGCCAGGCTCATCGTCGAGCACCCCGACGAGGGCTTCGCCGACACTCTCGGCGGCTCCGGCGTGCTCTACAAGAGCCTGGCCACCGGCCAGTTCAGCGACCAGGGCGACGAGCCGATCAGTTACGCCGATGACTTCAGACAGATCACCATGAAGGGCAGTCAGGACCTGCAACCCGTCATCAACCTCATCAGATGGGTCACCAGCAGCAGCGACGCCGATTTTGATGCCCACCTCGATGATTACGTCGATGTGCCGGCCTTTGCCCGCTACCTGGCCGCGCAGAACCTGCTGCTCAACTTCGATGACATGGCGGGCCCCGGCCGCAACTACTACCTCTGGTACGACCTGAACACGAAGAAGTTCACCGTCGTCGGCTGGGACTACAACCTCACCCTCACCGGCGACGCCACCCAGGGTCCACACGACACCGTTCGGATGGGCGGCGGCCGTTTCCCACCGGGCGGCGACACCCCACCAGAGGGCTTCCAGCCACCTGACGGGTTGCAACTACCTGAGGGCTTCCAGCCACCTGAGGGCATGTCGCGTCCGGGCGGGGACGCCGCCGGTGGGCGGGGGCAGCCGGGTGGCCCCGGCGGTAACAAGCTCAAGGAACGCTTCCTCGCCAGTGCCGCTTTCAAGACGGTGTACGAGGACGCCTACCGCGATCTCTACCGCAAGGTCTACGCGGACGGCACCGCGATGAACGCTCTCGAGAGCATCACCACGGTCCTGTCCACCGTCTCCGGGTACGACCAGCAGAAGACCGCGGCGGATGTCGAACAACTGACGACGCTTCTTCGGCAACGTGCCGAACACCTCGCCACCGACAGCGTCATCACCAAGGAGTGACGCGGCAATCGGCGACGAGGCGAGGACACTGCGGCCGGCGGTGTGCGGGCAGACATACCGCCGGCCGCAGCCAGGGGCGCTGGCGCGGGTGTTGCGGACGGACCGACCTGTGGGCCTGGGCGGCAAGCTCAAGGAACCCTTCAGGTTGTCACAGCTGGCTCCGAGGGAAATCCCAGCTAATCCTGATGCGCGTCCGATACAAGGGACGACATGGCCGGACGGTTGACTCGGGTGCTCGTCGTTGATGACGAGCCCAATATCTGTGCCCTGCTGTCGGCGACGTTGCGGCTGATCGAGTTCGACGTGCGGGTCGCTGGCGGCGGGCACGAGGCGTTGGCGGCGGCCGTGGAGTTCGAGCCCGACCTGGTGGTGCTCGACGTGATGCTGCCCGACCTTGACGGCTTCCAGGTCGCGCAGCGCCTGCGGACCGGGCCGGGGCCGCACGTCCCGGTGCTGTTTCTGACCGCACGAGACGCGGTCGAGGACCGCATCTCCGGCCTGACCGTCGGCGCTGACGACTACGTCACCAAGCCGTTCAGCCTGGAGGAGGTCGTGCTCCGTATCCGGGCGATCCTGCGGCGCAGCCGCATCGAGCCGGACGGCGGTGACTCCGGTATCCTGCGCTACGCCGACGTGGAACTCGACGAGGACGCGCACGAGGTGCGCCGGGGCGGACGGCTGGTCGAGCTGTCGCCGACCGAGTTCAACCTGCTCCGATACCTCCTGATCAATGCGGGCCGGGTGATGAGCAAGGCGCAGATCCTGGACCGGGTCTGGAGTTACGACTTCGGGGGCGACGGCCGGATCGTCGAGTCGTACGTCTACTACCTGCGCAAGAAGATCGACCGCTGGGGACCGCCGTTGATCCACACGGTCCGCGGTGTGGGTTACGCGCTGCGCCTGCCCCCGGACGAATGAGAATGCCGAAGTGGCGGCACTGGACGCTGCGGTCCCGCCTTGTCGTCGCCGTGGCCGCGCTAAGCGCGGTGGCTCTGGTCGTCTCCAACGCGGCCGGCATCCTGCTGCTACGTCAGTACCTCACCGATCAGATCGACAACCAGCTGGCCGGGATGCGGCACGTCGCGGCTCTTCCCTTGCCGCCCAACCAGGCCGGTGACAACCCGTTCCCTCGTGGCCGCTTCGACATGTACCGGACGGTACTCGTCTTCGATTCCGGGGGCCGTCAGCTGCCGTCCCCGGCGCCCGACGAGATCTCCCCACCCGATGTGGGGTCGTTCGACGGCCTGCGGGAGAAGGCGGACGACGGGCCGTTCACCGTGGAGTCCGTTGACGGCCAGGACCGTTGGCGGATAGCGGTGGTCACCCAACCAGACGGCGGTGTGGCCGTCCCCGCCATCTCGCTTCGTCAGGTCGAGGCTACGGTGGATCTGCTGCTCGTCATCGATCTGGCCGTGATGATCGTCGTGCTGTTCCTGCTCGCGTTGGTCGCCGCGTCGGTGGTCCGGATCGGCCTGCGCCCGCTGATCCGGATGGAGCGGACCTCTACCGAGATCACCGCGGGCGACCTGACTCGCCGCGTGGGCGACGCTGACCCGCATACCGAGTCGGGCCGGCTGGGCATCGCGCTGAACTCGATGCTCGACCGGATCGAGTCGGAGGTCGCGGCGCGCACCGCGTCCGAGCAGCGGATCCGGCAGTTCGCCGCGGACGCGTCGCACGAGCTGCGTACGCCGCTCACGTCGATCCGCGGCTTCGCCGAGTTGTACCGGCGCGGCGGCGCTCCGTCCGGGCCCCTGCTGGACGAGACGATGTCCCGCATCGAGGCGGAGGCCGCACGGATGGGGCTGCTGGTCGAGGACATGCTGTTGCTGGCCCGATTGGATCGCCAGCGTGAGCTGCGGCGGCGTCCGGTCGATCTGCTCGCGCTCGCCGCCGACACGATCCGCGACGCGCACGCCCGCCGCCCCGACCGCCCCGTCCGGTTGGCCAGCTTCGGCGGCGACCAGGGCGCCTTCGAGCCGGTGACAGTTCTCGGCGACGAGCACCGGCTCCGCCAGGTCGCCACCAATCTGGTCGCCAACGCCCTTCAGCACACGCCGCCGCACACCGACATCACCGTCCGGGTCGGCCGGCTGGGGGCGTATCGACCGCGCCGTCGCGCGGCCGCCGCGGTCGGTGAACAGCTGCCTCGACACACGCCGATCGCGGTGCTCGAGGTCGCCGACAACGGCCCCGGCGTACCGCCGGAGCACGCCGAGCGCATCTTCGAGCGGCTCTACCGGGCGGATCCGAGCCGCGCCCGACGCAACGGCGGCTCCGGGCTCGGGCTGTCGATCGTCGAGGCGATCGTGAGCAGCCACGGCGGCCGGGTCGAACTGGAGACAAGCCCAGGCCAGGGAGCCGCGTTCCGAGTGCTCCTACCCGCCGGCGCCGAATCAGCCCTGAGCTAGCGCGGACTGGTTCAGCGGAGTCGGTCCAGCACCGCCGGGCAGCAACCCCGCTTCGGCCGGGCGGTGCCTGAGCCGGGGCGCTCGGCGTACCAGTCGCGCATCCGGGTGGCGGCGTCGAGCCGGCTCCTCGCAGACCACGAAGGCGGTGGCGTCGCCGGCCGCCAACCGGCGGGCGAAGGCCAGCTGCCAACTCCCGTGCGATTTGCTGATACATGTCGATCGGGTCGTAGGTGAGCACCGCCGGGGTCGCCGCGAAACCGCAGAGGCTGATCAGCACGTCGACCTTGCGTCGGGGCAGATCGCTGGCGGCGCGGGCCCGGGCGACCGCAGACGGCATGCCTGACTCTATCGAACAGGTTCGCTCACTGTGCGACACGTTCCGTGCCCGCGGGGTGTGCGAGGGATCGCGCGGCCCGCGAAACGGGATGGTGCGGATCGCGGCCGGGAGCACATAGTCGAGTAGCCGTCATGTCACACCGACATGAATATGTCTGGGTGACATGACGGCTTCAATCAGTAATGCTTCCTCGGCCCTGGCTGGAAGGCCAGAGGTGCAGAGAGGGAGGCCGGGATTGACGGGGTTGCTACGTACTGCGATGCTACGCGGAACGTAGTAGGGAGGTTTCGTGGCCGGACTCGCCGACCTCGGCCGGTTCTCCGAACCGGCACTGCACATCCTGATCAGCCTCGCCGCCGGGCCCAAGCACGGCTACGCCATGCAGGACGACATCGGCGCGCTGACCGGTGCCCGTCCCGGACCGGGCACGCTCTACGGCGCGATCCGGCGCCTGGAGGAGCACGCCTACATCGAGGCCCTGCCCGAGCAGGAGCGGCGCAAGCCGTACCGGCTGACCGACGCCGGCCGCGCGGCTCTGGGCGTCGAGCTGCAACGCATGCGGTCCCTCGCCGCGACCGGGCTGCGCCGGCTGGCGGTGGCCTGATGCGCGCCCGGCTCATCCGCACCGTGCTGGCGCTGTACCCCGCTGCGATCCGTGAGCGCTACGGCGACGAGATCGCCGAACTGCTCGCCGCCAGCGCCACCCCGGCCCGGGACCTGGCCGACACCGCCCGGTGCGCGCTGCGCGACCGGCTCACCCACCGAGTGGAGACGATGACCGTGGCCCAGGCGCGCACCACCGCCGTCACCGTAATCAAGCTGGTCGTCGCGCCGTTCACGTTCGGCGTGCTGCTGCTGGCCCTGCTGACCACGGCGGGTCTGCTGGCCGACGTGACCGGCGCGCACGAGGCCGCGCCCTACGGGTACACGCTGGCGGTGGCGCTCGCCGCGGCCTCGATGTGGTGGTTCGGCCGGTGGAGGGCGCGTACCGAGCGGATCGTCGCGGCCGTCGTCGTGGTTCCGGCGGCGCTCGCGCTGGGCGTCGCGGGCATCAACGCCATGCCGTATTTCGGTGAGGTGCTCGGCGAGGTCCGCGCCGGATCGCTGGCCGCCGTGGCCTGCTGGGCGATCGGCGCCGCCGCTCTCGGCTGGGCGGTGAGCGTCCTGCTGCGCCACGGCCGCCGTGCCGCCGCCTGGCTCAGCAGCGGGGTGGGCGCCCTGCTGCTGCTCGACGCGGTCACCGCCGTGTACGTGTTCACCGCGCTGTCGCCCGAGCGCGCACCCCGGCACAACGCGCCGCTGTGGTACCTGTCGAGCATGAGCTGGTGGGATCCGGGCCTGGTCGACGATGGGTACCGGCAGCTGGCGGACTCGATCAAGATGCTGCCGCCGATGCTGACCATGTGCACGGTGTTCCTGCTCGCCGTGCTCGGCGTCACCGCGAGCAGGCCCCGCCCGGCCGGATCGGCGGTGTGAACGGCCGGGCCAGCCCTCGGCCGGGCCAGCCGCCCGGTCGGGTTCAGCAGACCCGGGCGGGACCGGTGACGCCGTCGGGGCCGGAGCGCTCGACGGCGGTCAGGTTGGCGACCGTGGTGGCGGCGATGCTGTGCAGCCCGTCCTCCGTGAAGAACGCCTGATGCCCGGTGATCAACACGTTGGGGAAGGTGGTGAGCCGGGCGAAGTCGTCGTCGCCGAGCACCCGGTCGGAGAGGTCCTCGAAGAACAGGTCGGTCTCCTCCTCGTACACGTCGAGGCCGAGGTAGCCGATCCGGCCGCTCTTCAGCCCGTCGATCACCGCCCGGGTGTCGATCAGGGAGCCCCGACCGGTGTTGACCAGCATGACCCCCTCGCGGAGCAACGCGATCCGGTCGGCGTCGATCAGGTGCCGGGTGTCCGTGGTCAGGGGGCAGTGCAGGGTGACGATGTGCGACTCGGCGAGCAGGCGCTCCAGCGGGACGTACTCGGCGCCGGCCGCGATCGCCGCCTCGCTCTGCTTCGGGTCGCTGGCCAGCACCCGGCAGCCGAAGCCGGTCATGATCTGGGCGACGCAGACGCCGATCCGTCCGGTGCCGACGATCCCTACCGTACGGCCGTGCAGGTCGAAGCCGAGCAGCCCGGTGAGGGCGAAGTTGTGTTCGCGTACCCGGTTGTAGGCGCGGTGGATCTTGCGGTTGAGGGCGAGGATCAGGCCGACGGTGTGTTCGGCGACGGCGTGTGGCGAGTACTCCGGCACGCGTACCACGGTCAGGCCGATCCGGCGGGCGGCGGCCAGGTCGACGTTGTTGAAACCGGCCGCGCGCAGCGCGACCACCCGCACGCCGACCTCGGCGAGCCGACCGAGCACCTCCTCGCCCAGATCGTCGTTGACGAAGACGCAGACCGCATCGCTGCCCTCGGCCAGCCGCGCCGTCTGCGGCGTCAGCCGGGGCTCCAGGAAGAGCAGGTCATGCTCGCCGGACCCGTTGGCGCCGCCGAGGAACTCCCGGTCGTACGGCTTGGTGCTGAACACTGACACGCGCATCGGCCACCTCCACCGTCGACGCTACGGACGGGCGGATGGCCCCGGCCAGGGTCCGACGCCCCGTCACCCGATGGCCGGCGACCCGGGCCGGTCGAACTGTTGGCCTCTTCCGTCCTCCGGTCAGGCCAACTGGGCGTTGATGTCGGCCAGCTCCTCGGCGGTCAGGTCGAGGTTGTTCAAAGCGGCGACGTTCGCCTCCAACTGCGGCACGCTGCTGGCGCCGATGATGAGGCTGGTCATCCGGGGGTCGCGCAGCGCCCAGGCGAGCGCGAGCTGTGCGAGAGACTGGCCCCGGCGCCGGGCGATGGCGGCCAGTCCACGGATGGTGGCCAGCCGCTGCTCGTTCACGTCGCTCTCCTTGAGGAAGACGCTGGTACGGACCCGGGAGTCAGCCGGGATGCCGTCGAGGTAGCGGTCGGTCAGCAGGCCCTGGGCCAGTGGGCTGTAGGCGATGCAGCCGGCACCGACCTGCTCCAGCGTGTCGAGCAGCCCGTTCTCCTCGGTCCACCGGTTGAACATCGAGTACGCCGGCTGGTTGATCAGCAACGGGGTACCCAGGTCGCGCAGGATCGCCGCGGCCCGCTCGGTCTGCTCCGAGTTGTAGTTGGAGATGCCGACGTAGAGCGCCTTGCCGGAGCGGACGACGGCGTCCAGGGCACCCATCGTCTCCTCGAGCGGGGTGTCCGGGTCGTACCGGTGGCTGTAGAAGATGTCGACGTAGTCCAGGCCGAGCCGGCGCAGCGACTGGTCGAGCGAGGCGATCAGATACTTGCGGGAACCCCACTCGCCGTACGGGCCGGGCCACATCAGGTAGCCGGCCTTGCTGGAGATGACCAGCTCGTCGCGGTACGGCTTGAGGTCACCGGCGAGCATCCGGCCGAAGTTCTCCTCGGCGGAACCGGGCGGCGGCCCGTAGTTGTTGGCCAGGTCGAAATGGGTGACGCCGAGATCGAAGGCGCGCCGGACGATGTCCCGCTGGCGCTCGAAGGGGCGGTCCGGCCCGAAGTTGTGCCACAGGCCGAGCGAGATCGCGGGCAGCCGAAGCCCGCTGGCTCCGCTGCGCCGGTAGGTCATCTGGTCGTAGCGCGTGTCGGCGGCGAGGTAGGTCACGATCATGACCATAACCGGGGGTAGACGGGCGACACCCCGACGCCGCCCGATCGGGCTGACCCGGCGTGGGGCGGTAACGCCGGCTGGGCGACCGCGCGGCGTTTGGTTGCGGCGGCGGGTAGCGTCGACACATGCGGTACGTGCGGCTCGACACCCCGAAGCCCCTGTCCAAGATCGGCCTCGGCACCTGGCAGTTCGGCTCGCGCGAGTGGGGCTACGGCCCCGACTACGAACGGCTGGCGGCGGACATCGTCCGGCGCGCCGTCGAACTGGGCGTCACCGTGTTCGACACCGCCGAACTGTACGGCTTCGGCCGCAGCGAACGGATCCTCGGCGCGGCCCTGGCCGGCGACCGGGACAAGGTGACTGTGGCGACCAAGATCTTTCCGGTGCTGCCGGTCGCGTCGGTGGTGCAGCAGCGGGCGGTCGCCTCGGCGGCCCGGCTCGGCGTCACCAGCATCGACCTCTACCAGGTGCACCAGCCCAACCCGGTGGTCGCCGACCAGACCACCATGCGCGGGATGCGCGCGTTGCAGGACGTCGGCCTGGTCGGCGAGGTCGGGGTCAGCAACTACAGCCTGCGCCGCTGGCAGGTCGCCGAGGCCGCGCTGGGCCGGCGGGTGCTGAGCAACCAGGTTCGCTACAGCATGCTCGACCGCAGGCCGGAGGAGGACCTGCTGCCGTATGCAGCGCAGGCCGGCCGGGTGGTCATCGCGTACAGCCCGCTGGCGCAGGGCTTCCTCTCCGGGCGGTACGACGCGCACCACCCGCCGACGGGCGCGGTACGCCGGGCCAACCCGTACTTCCTGCCGGAGAACCTGGAACGGGGCAGGACGCTGATCGACACGCTGCGCCAGGTGGCCGCCGCGCACGACGCCACGCCGAGCCAGATCGCCCTGGCGTACGTGCTGCGTCACCCGAACGTGGTCGCCATCCCGGGCGCGTCCAGCGTCGAGCAGATGGAGCGCAACGCCGCCGCCGCGGAGATCGACCTGACCGAGGACGAGTACGCCGCGCTGATGAACTCGGCGCGGGCGTTCCGTCCGGTCACCGGGCTGGCCGCGGTGCCGAAGCTGATCAGGTCCCGAGTACGCACCTGACAGGGTGTCCACTGACATCTTCGACCTCACCTGCCCTCGGATTCTCCCCGTCGCGGGGGATCCGCGGGCGGCTGGGGCGGCGGCATCATGGAAAGATGGATCTTCGTGCCGTGCTGCGGCCCCTGATCGCCGGCACCACCTGGCGGCGGGGGGTGTTCCTGTTGCTCGGCGGGGTGCTCGCGCTGCCGTACGCGGTGCTCGTGGTGACCTTCGTGCAGCTGTTCGGCGACCACGGGGCGCCCTGGCCGGTGGTGCTCGCGCTGCTGGTGCCGGCCGTGCTCATCGCGGTCGTGCCGGTCTTCTCCGGCGGCAGCCGGTCCTTGGAGATCGCGGCCGTCCGCGGGCTGCTCGGGGTCGACCTGCCGGAGCCGGTGCCCGGCCGCCGGCTCGACCGGGAGACCCGGTTACGCGCCGCGCTCTGGATCGGGCTGCATCTGGTCAGCGGCGCGCTGGTGGTGGCCGCCCTGTTCAGCGCGGTGCCGATGACGTTGGCGTTCATCGTCGCGCAGGCCGGTGTCGACGTCGGGATCACCGACGCGGATCGGTTCGGCCCGTTCGACGGTGGGGACAGCGGCTGGTTGACCCTGGGCGGTCTGCTCGTCCTGGTCGGTCTCGGTTACGCCGTCGCCGGGCTGGGCGCGCTGGCCGCCTCGATGGCCCCGGCGCTGCTCGGCCCCGCGCCCGACGAGCGGATCGCCGCGCTGGAACAACGGGCCGCGCGGCTGGCGGAACGCAACCGGTTGGCCCGGGAACTGCACGACTCGGTCGGTCACGCGCTGACCGTGGCCACCCTCCAGGCCGGGGCCGCCCGCGAGGTGCTCGACCGCGATCCGGAGTTCGCCCGGCGGGCGTTGACCGCCATCGAGGAGACCGGCCGCCGCGCGATGGACGACCTCGACCACGTGCTCGGGCTGTTGCGCGAGACCGGGGACGGCACTGTTGCGCCGCAGCGCACCCTGGCCGACCTGCCCCGGCTGCTCGCCGCCACCCGGACGGCCGGTCAGCCGGTGCGCAGCACGGTGCGCGGGACGCCGGCCAAGGTGCCGCCGGTGGTCTCGCGGGAGGGGTACCGCATCATCCAGGAGGCGTTGACCAACGCCGCCCGGCACGGCCGGGGGCCGGTGACGCTGCGGGTCGACGTAGCGGCCGACGGGCTGGAGATCGAGCTGGTGAACGCGCTGCCCGCACCGGGCTCCGGTACGGCGGAACCGGGCGGCGGGCGAGGGCTGGTCGGCATGCGGGAGCGGGTGCTGCTGCTCGGTGGCGGGATGACCGCCGAACCGGAGGGGGACCGGTGGCGGGTGCGGGTGCGGTTGCCGATCGGAGCGACCGGATGAGCATCGAGGTGTTGATCGTCGACGACGACGAACTGGTCCGGATCGGGCTGCGGGCGATCATCGACGCGCAGCCGGATCTGCGGGTGGTCGGGGAGGCCGCCGACGGCATCGAGGTGCCGTCCCTGGTGGCCCGGCATCGACCGCAGGTGGTGCTGATGGACGTGCGGATGCCCGGCATCGACGGCATCCAGGCCACCCGGCGCCTGCTGGCCGCCGCCGACCCGCCCCGGGTGCTGGTCGTCACCACCTTCGCCAACGACGAGTACGTCTACGACGCGCTGCGCGCGGGCGCGACCGGCTTCCTGCTCAAGCGGGCCCGGCCGGCCGAGGTGGTGGAGGCGGTACGGGTGGTGGCGCGGGGGGAGTCGCTGCTGTTCCCGGCCGCGATCCGCCGGCTGGTCGGGGCGTACGGGCGGCAGGGCGTCGACGGGCTGCGGGCGGCCCGGCTCACCGAGCGGGAGGCGGAGGTGCTGCGGCTGATGGCCGCCGGGCTCTCCAATCCGGAGATCGCCGCCCGACTGGTGGTCGGGGTGGAGACGGTGAAGACGCACGTCGGGAACGTGCTGGCCAAGCTCGGGGTACGTGACCGTACGCAGGCCGTCATCGCCGCGTACGAGTCGGGGTTCGTGGTTCCCGCCGGCTGACCTCTCCCTCGCGTGTCCGTCGCGTTCCCTCGCGTGGGGGAGTTGGTTCCCCGTCCGGCGGGAGGTTTTCGGGCCGGCGTCGGCCGAGGCTGGAGGCATGACGACGAAGGCTGCTTCGCCCGTACTCACCGCGGACCGGTCGGACCCGCTCGCCGTGCTCGCCGCAGGATGGCTCAGTCTCTGGGGCGTCCTCGCCCTGCTCGCCACGATCACCGAGTCGGGTTACCCGCTCGGTGCCAACAATCCGGGCGGTGACGGAACGAGCCTGCTCCGGCTGATCCCGGTCGGGATCGCACCACCGCTGTTCGCCGTGCTGCTGTTCGCGGCGGCGGTGGCGGCACTGGTGATGAGCCGCCCCACCGCCGGTCCTGCCGCCGGCTGGCGGGTGCCGCTGCTCAGCCTCGGCTGGGCGGTGGCCTTCGTGCTGGCCGTCGTGGTGCCGGACACCGGGGTGCTCGTCATCCTCGGATACACCCCGATCCTGCTGCTCGGTGCGCCGTTCGGTTGGCCGGACGTGGACTATGCCGATGTCTTCACCTGGGCCCTGTTCGTGAAGGTCGCGGCGATGCTGGGCGGGCTGTTGCTCGCCGCTGCCGTGCTGCGCTGGCAGCGGCGTACCGCTGGCGCCTGCGCACGCTGCGGGCGGGCCGGCGAGGGCGACGCGGGCTGGACGACCCCGGCCGCCGCCGCCCGTTGGGGCCGGTGGGCGGCGTACCTCGCGGCGGCGGTCCCTGCCTGCTACGCCGTGACCCGATTCGCGTGGGCGGCCGGCCTCCCGTTCGGGATCTCCGACGAGATGCTCGCCGAGTTGCAGGAATCCGGCGCGATCTGGGCCGGCGCGGGGTTGGCCGCGTTCGCGATGGTCGGGGCCATCCTCACCCTCGGCCTGGTCCAGCGCTGGGGCGAGCGGTTCCCCCGCTGGATGGTGGGCCTGGCCGGGCGTCGGGTGCCGGTACGGCTGGCCGTGGTGCCGGCGACCGTGGTGGCGGTCGCGGTGACCGCGACCAGCCTGAGCACCCTGGGCAGCCCGCACTTCTGGTCGTTGACCGGCGGGCTCGACGCGGCCACTGGGCCGATCCTGTTGTTCCCGGCCTGGGGGCTGGCGCTCGGCGCGGCGGCGTACGCGTACCACCTGCGCCGCCGGGGCGCCTGCGGTCGCTGCAGGCGGGAATGAGCCGCTGGTCCGGCCGGCTCGGATCGGGGGCGGATGCCGCCCCGCATCGGGGGCGGGCCGGCCGGACCGGCAACCCAGGAAGAGCGGTGGCCAGCGTGAGGAAACCCTTGCGCCACGTGGGTGAGCTAGCGTTGGTGCGGTGACTGCGCCATCGCCGGTGACCCCGGTTCCCCCCGCAGACCTGCCCGGCACGCTCGGGGCGCTGCGCGTGGCCGGGCACCGGTACCGCACCGTCAAGCAGGAACTGCGCGACAACCTGCTGGCCAGGCTGCGCGCGGGCGAGCCGCGATTCGCCGGCATCCTCGGCTACGACGACACCGTGCTGCCCGAGGTGGAGCGGGCGTTGCTCGCCGGACACGACATGGTGCTGCTCGGCGAGCGTGGCCAGGGCAAGACCCGGCTGATCCGGTCACTGGTGACGTTGCTGGACGAGTGGAGCCCGGTCATCGTCGGGTCGGTGCTCAACGAGCATCCGATGCACCCGGTCACCCCGGCGTCGCGGGCGCTGGTCGCCGAGGCCGGGGACGATCTTCCGGTCGGCTGGCTGCACCGCTCGCTGCGCTACGGCGAGAAGCTGGCCACCCCGGACACCAGCGTCGGTGACCTGATCGGCGACGTCGACCCGGTCCGGCTGGCGCAGGGGCGTACGCTCGGCGACCCCGAGACTATCCACTTCGGACTGGTGCCGCGTACCAACCGGGGCATCTTCGCGGTCAACGAGCTGCCGGACCTGGCCGAGCGGATCCAGGTGGCGCTGCTCAACGTGCTGGAGGAGCGGGACATCCAGGTTCGCGGCTACCAGCTGCGGCTGCCGCTGGACATGCTCCTGGTGGCCAGCGCCAACCCGGAGGACTACACCAACCGGGGCCGGATCATCACCCCGCTCAAGGACCGGTTCGGCGCCGAGATCCGTACCCACTACCCGCCCGAGTTGGAGCTGGAGCTGGCGTTGATCCGGCAGGAGGCCGAGCTGGTCGCCGAGGTGCCGGAACACGTGCTTGAGGTGCTGGCCCGGTTCGCCCGCGCGGTGCGCGAGTCGCCCTCGGTGGACCAACGCTCCGGCGTCTCCGCCCGGTTCGCCATCGCCGCCGCCGAGACGGTCGCCGCCGCGGCGCTGCGCCGGGACAGCCTGCTCGCTCCCACCCCAACCTCCGCACCGAGTGCCACGCCGAGTGCCGCGCCGGACGCCGCGCCGGGTGAGGTGTTAATAGGGGGCCCTTCCTATACACGAGGCGTTAATAAGGGGCCCTTCCTTACATCTGTGGCGCGGGTGGGGGACGCGGTGTCGGTGACGTCGACGCTGCGGGGGAAGGTGGAGTTCGAGAGCGGCGAGGAGGGGCGGGAGATCGAGGTTCTCGGCCACCTGCTGCGTACCGCCACCGCCGAGACGTTCCGCGCCCGGCTGGCCGGGTTGGACCTCTCCGGCTTCACCGCGCTGGTCGCCGACGGTCGGACGATCGAGACCGGGGAACTGGTGTCCGCGACCGAACTGCTGGGCCAGGTGGGCACGGTGCCGGGGCTGGCCAAGGTGCTCGACCGACTCGGCATCGGTGACGCGCCCAGCCCGGGGCAGGCCGCGGCGGCCGTCGAGTTCGTGCTGGAGGGGCTGCACCTGAGCCGCCGGCTGGGCAAGGACGCCACCGACTCGGGACGCACCCGCTACGGCGGCCGGGACTGAGCGTGGCCGGCAACCGCTTCCGGTACGGGCAGTGGCGCGGCGGACCCGACCCGCTGGCGCCGCCGTACGACGTACAGGCCGCGGTCGATCAGGTCGGCGCGGAGGTGCTGGCCGGCGGCAGCCTGCGCCAGGCGCTGCGGGACCTGCTGCGCCGGGGCCCGCAGGGGCGCGGCGGGCTGGACGAGCTGACCGCCCGGGCCCGCCGGCTGCGGCGTGAGGCGCTGCGCCGGGGTGACCTGGACGGCGCGGTGACCCGGGCGCGGGCCCTGCTGGACCAGGCCCTCGCGGCCGAGCGGGACGAGCTCGCCGGCCGCCGGGACGAGGCGGCCCGGTTCGCCGAGGCGGTGCTGGACAACCTGCCCCGCTCCACCGCCCAGGCGGTGCGCGAGCTGTCCGGTTACCGCTGGGCCAGCGACGACGCCCGGCAGACCTACCAGCGGATCCTCGACGGGCTGCGGAACGACGTACTCGGCCAGCGCTTCGCCGGGCTGCGGGAGTCGGCGCAACTGGCCGCCGACCCGGCGGTGCAGGAGCGGCTGGCCGAGATGATGCGGGACCTCAACGACCTGTTGGCCCGGCACGCCCGCGCGGAGGACACCACCGACGCGTTCGCCGAGTTCATGCGCCGGCACGGCGAGTTCTTCCCGGAGCGCCCGACCGACGTCGACGAGCTGGTGGACGTGCTGGCCCGGCGGGCGGCGGCCGGGCGACGGCTGCTGAACTCGCTGTCGGAGCGGCAGCGCGAGGAATTGGCCGGCCTGATGCGCCAGTCGCTCGGTGACCGGGTCGCCGGTGAACTGGCCGCGTTGGAGGGCAATCTGCGGGCGCTCCGGCCCGACCTGCGCTGGGGCCGGGGCGAGCGGACACAGGGCGGTCAGTCGCTCGGCTACGGCGAGGCCACCGGGGTGCTCGACGAGGTGGCCGAGCTAGACGACCTGCTCGACCAGCTGGGCCAGGCGCATCCCGGGGCCACCCTGGACGACATCGACGTCGACGCGGTGGCCCGGACGCTGGGCCGCGACGCCGCCGACGACGTACGCCGGTTGCGGGAGCTGGAGCGCGAGCTGCGCCGGCAGGGCTGGGTGACCCGGGACGCCGAGGGGTTGACGCTGAGCCCGAAGGCGCTGCGCCGGCTCGGTGGCACCGCGTTGCGGCGGGTCTTCGCCGAGTTGACGGCCGGCCCGCGGGGGCAGCACGACCTGCGCTCGGCGGGAGCGGCCGGCGAGGTCAGCGGGGCGTCCCGACCCTGGGAGTACGGCGACGAGCAGCCCCTGGACGTGGTGCGTACGCTCACCCGGGCGATCCGCCGGGCCGGCCCGCAGGTGCCGGTGCGGCTCGCCGTGGCCGACTTCGAGGTGGTCGAGACCGAGCGGCGGGCGTCGGCGGCGGTGGCGCTCTGCGTCGACCTGTCCTACTCGATGATCTCGCAGGACCGCTGGGGGCCGATGAAGCAGACGGCGCTGGCGCTGGCCCACCTGATGGCGACCCGGTTCCCGCAGGACGCGTTGCAGATCATCGGGTTCGGTCGCACGGCGGCGACGCTCAGCCAGCAGGAGTTGGCCGCCGTCGAGCCGGACATGACGCAGGGCACCAACCTGCAACACGCGTTGCGGCTGGCCGGGCGGCACCTGCGCCGCCACCCGGACGCCGAGCCGGTGGTGCTGGTGGTGACCGACGGAGAGCCGACCGCGCACCTGGACCCGGACGACGGGGAGGCGCTGTTCTGCTGGCCGCCGTCGGCGGAGACCATCGAGGCGACGATCCGCGAGGTGGACCGGCTACGACGGTACGGGGCGACGCTGAACCTGTTCATGCTCGGCGACGACCCCGGGCTGCACCGCTTCGTCGAGGCGGTGGCCCGTCGCAGCCGGGGTCGGGTCTTCACGCCGGACACCGGGGACCTCGGCGAGTACGTGGTCAGCGACTACCTGCGGGCGCGCCGGGGTCGCCGATAGGCTCGGCCGGGTGGAGATCGGCGGGCTGCGGCGGGCGTACGACGCGGTGCTGGGCGAGGTCGACGCGGGCGGGTTCGGGCCGCCGCCACCCGGGCGGTACGGCGCCGAGCAGATCGTGGCGCACCTGGTCGCCAGCGACGAGTTGATGAGCGAGGCCACCGAGGCGGTGCTCGCCGGATCGCCGTACGCCTTCTACGACCTGGACGAGGTCCACCGGCCGGAGCTGGACGAGTTGGCCGCCGAGAGCGGTGGCCTGGTGGGGTTGGCCGACCGGCTGCGGACCTCCAGTGACCGGCTGGCCGCCCTGGTGGCCCGGCTCGGCGCGGCGGCCGACACCCCGGTGGAGACGCACCTGCGCGAGGGTTTCGACCTGGTCGTCGACGGGCCGCTGCCCTGGGGGCGCACCATCGACCTGCACACCCGCGTACACCTGCCCCGCCACCTGGCCGAACTGCGAGCACTGCGCGGCACCTGACCCTGCGGTGCGGGTTGAAAAGGGGCCCCTCCCATACCCGAGGCGTTAAGAAGGGGCCCTTCCTTTGAACGTCCGGCGGTAGGCGGACGGCGCGACGCCGATGCGCTGGTGCAGTTGCTGACGCAGGGCGGCGGTGGTGCCGAAGCCGCTGCGGCGGGCGATCTGGTCGATGCTCAGGTCGGTGCTCTCCAACAGCAGCCGGGCGTGGTCGGTGCGTTCGTGCAGCAGCCACTGGGCCGGGCTGAGCCCGGTTTCCGCGCGGAACCGCCGGGTGAACGTGCGAACACTCATCCGGGCCTGCCCGGCCAGGTCACGCAGGCTCACCGACTCGTGCAGCCGTTGGCGGGCCCAC
Source organism: Micromonospora sonchi (assembly GCF_014646235.1). GTDB lineage: Bacteria > Actinomycetota > Actinomycetes > Mycobacteriales > Micromonosporaceae > Micromonospora > Micromonospora sonchi. The sequence goes on from NZ_BMNB01000001.1 coordinate 244,622, forward strand.
TCCCGGGCCCCGGCGGTGCTGGTGTCGGGCGCCTGCGGCACCGGGCGTTCGATGTACTGGGCCTGGCCGCCATCGCGCCACGGCGGCATCACGCACCGGCGGGCGGCCTGGTTGGCGACCTGGCTGCCGTGGTCGGTGCGGACCACATGCAGGCACAGGTCGATGCCGGCGGCGACCCCGGCGGAGGTGAGCAACCGGCCGTCGGCGACGAAGAGCACGTCGGGGTCGAGGTCGACGGCCGGGTAGAGCCGGCGGAAACGGTCGGTGTGCGCCCAGTGGGTGGTGGCCCGGCGGCCGTCGAGCAGCCCGGCGGCGGCCAGCACGAACGCTCCGGTGCAGATGGACATGATCCGTACGCCCCGGTCGTACGCGGCCTGCAGCGCCTTGGTCACCTCGGGCTCGATCGCGTCGTGGCGCTGGGTCACGTCGCCGTACACACCGGGCACGATCACGGTGCCGGCTGCCTCCAGCAGTTCCAGCCCGTGATCAGGTAGCACCTGGAAGCCGGCGCTGCTGCGTACCGGCCGGGCGCCGGGGGTGCAGGTGTCGACGGCGTAGAAGTGCCGGTCGTCGGCGTCCCGAGCGGTGCGGAAGACCTGGGACGGGGTGCCCAGGTCGAGGCCGACCACCTGGTCGAGGGCGAGGACGGCGACGCGGTGCGGAGTCATGGCCCGATTATTGCGGAGGATGGCCTCCGGGCCACTCACCGGATCCGGCCCGTCAAGCCCACACTCGCCTGGTGATCAGACCTGTTCGCCTGCATCCGGCCTGGATCGTCGCTGCGGTCGCCTTCGTGGCGCTGGTCGGCGCCGCCGGCTTCCGGGCCACTCCGTCGGTGCTGCTGCATCCGCTGCACGCCGAGTTCCGCTGGCCGCTGGCCACCCTCTCCGCGGCAGTCTCGGTGAACCTCCTGCTGTACGGGTTGACCGCGCCGTTCGCCGCCGCGCTGATGGACCGGTTCGGGATCCGTCGGGTGGTGGCCGCCGCGCTGGTCATGGTCGCCGCCGGCAGCGGGCTGACCGTGTTCATGAGCACGAGCTGGGAACTCATCGCATGCTGGGGCGTGCTGGTCGGGCTGGGCACCGGCTCGATGGCGCTGGCCTTCGTGGCGACGGTGACCGGGCGCTGGTTCGTCCGGCACCGGGGGCTGGTCACCGGTGTGCTGACCGCCGGCGGGGCGGCCGGTCAACTGATCTTCCTGCCGCTGCTGGCGATGCTGGTCGGCGCGTACGGCTGGCGGGCGGCGGCACTGGTCGTGGCCGGGGCGGCGCTGCTGGTCGTACCGCTGGTGCTGCGGTTGCTGCGCGAGCACCCGGCGGATCTGGGGCTGCCGCCGTACGGCGGGCACGAGATCGTCGTACCGTCGAAGCCGGCCGGCGGGGCCGCCAGCCGGGCGTTGCGCGCGTTGGCCGCTGCCGCCCGCACCCGGCCGTTCTGGCTGCTGGCCGCTGGCTTCGCGATCTGCGGGGCGACCACCAACGGCCTGGTCGGTACGCACTTCGTGCCGGCCGCGCACGACCACGGCATGCCGCAGACCACGGCGGCCGGCCTGCTGGCGCTGGTCGGCCTCTTCGACATCGTCGGCACGGTCGCCTCCGGCTGGCTCACCGACCGGTTCGACCCCCGGCTGCTGCTGGGCGCGTACTACGCGCTGCGCGGTGGATCGCTGCTGGTGCTGCCCGGCCTGTTCGCGGCCACCACCGAGCCGAGCATGCTGGTCTTCATCATCTTCTACGGCCTGGACTGGGTGGCCACCGTGCCGCCGACGGTGGCGCTGTGCCGGGAGTACTTCGGCGCGTCCGGGGCGGTGGTCTTCGGCTGGGTGTTCGCCTCGCACCAGGTCGGCGCGGCGGTGGCCGCGACCGGGGCGGGACTGGTCCGCGACCAACTCGGCACGTACACCCTGGCCTGGCATGTTGCCGGGGCGCTGTCGGTGGGGGCGGCCGTGCTGTCGCTGATGCTGCTACGCCGACGCGGCACGACCTTCACCGAACCCGAGCCGGTCCCGGTCGCCGCCGCCGGAAGGGCGTGGCGCTACCGCGACTGACCCTCGTGCCGCTCGCGCTACCGAGCCGAGCTGTCGCTTCGGGGCCGAGGTGTTAATAGGGGGCCCTTTCTCTACTGCAGGCGTTAATAGGGGGCCCTTCCTTACTGCGTCCAGCGTTGGGCGGGGTTGCCGTCGCAGGGGGCCTGGACGATGTCGTCGCCGGGGGCGACGCCGCCGTCGCGGACCTGGGCGCACTTGCCGCTGTGCACGGCCACCAGCAGCATCGTGCCGTCGTCCACCGGCTGGAGGCGCCACTGCTGGTTGCCCTCGCCGTGGCAGCCGTACTGCTGCAACCGGGCACCGTCGTCGCCGCTGCCCCCCTCGACGTCGAGGCACTGGTTGTACGCGGCGTTGGTCAGCGTCACCGTGTCCGGGCCGAACGTGTTGACCACCCACTGCTGCTCCGGTCCGCCGCTGCACGCGGCGAGTTCGGCGCCGGCCGCCTGATGGCCACCGTCCAGGCCGAGGCAGAGTCCCGAGCCGGCGCCCTGGAACACCCTGGGGCCGGCGAGCGGATGGGGCTCGGCGGTGGGGGTGGCCGACTCGGTGGGTTCGGGCGTCTCCGTGGTGGGCGTCGGCTCCTCCTCGGTCGGGCTCGGCTCGGCCGGCGTCGGGCTGCCGGCCACCGCGCTCGGGGACGGCGTCGGGTCGTCGCCGTCGAACACGCCGCTGGCGAAGAGCACCCCGACCAGCATCCCGACCAGCCCGACCGCCAACGCCCCCAGGAGCAGCGGATCGCGCGGCAGCCCGGCTCGCCGGGTGCCGTACACGCTGCCCACCCCATCCCTCTCCATCACTCCGGCATCCTGACCCATCCATCCCGCCGGCGGCCAACCACCCCCACCGTTCGCCAGGAAACGCGAAAAGCTCTCGGTGGATGTCCCACAATGGTCACAGGCCGCGCGTAGAGTGATCGCATGCGCGCTCTGCGTGATCATGACCTGGCGGTGGCCCAGCTGCGGCGGTCGTACGCGGCGGTGCCGCCGGGCCAGCCGGTGCGGTTGGCCAAGCGGACCTCCAACCTGTTCCGGCCGCGCGGCGCACCCCGCGCGCCGGGGCTGGACGTCAGCGGGCTCGGTGGGGTGCTCGGCGTCGACCCGGTCGCCCGCACCGCCGAGGTGCAGGGCATGTGCACCTATGAACGGCTGGTCGAGGCGACCCTCGCCCACGATCTGATGCCGCTGGTGGTGCCGCAGCTGCGCACCATCACCCTCGGCGGGGCGGTCACCGGGCTGGGCATCGAGTCGACCTCGTTCCGCAACGGCCTGCCGCACGAGTCGGTGACCGAGCTGGACGTGCTCACCGGCACCGGTGAGGTGGTCACCGCCCGGCCCGAGGGCGAGCACGCCGACCTGTTCGCCGCGTTCCCCAACTCGCTGGGCAGTCTCGGCTACGCCACCCGGCTGCGCATCGAGCTGCAACCGGTCCGCCGGTACGTGGCGCTGCGCAACGTGCGGTTCACCGACCTGACCGAGCTGACCGCCGCGATCGGCCAGGTCGCCGCCACCCGCGCCTTCGACGGCCAGAGCGTCGACGCGATGGACGGGGTGATGTTCAGCCCCGGCGAGGCGTACCTCGTGCTGGGGAGCTTCACCGACGACGTGCCGGCGGTCTCCGACTACACCGGCCAGGACATCTACTACCGGTCGCTGCGCCGACGCCGGCACGACGCGCTGAGCACGCACGACTACCTGTGGCGCTGGGACACCGACTGGTTCTGGTGTTCGGCGGCGTTCGGGGTGCAGCACCCGGTGGTGCGGCGGCTGTGGCCGGCGCGGTGGCGGCGCAGCGACGTCTACCACCGCATCGTGCGGCTGGAGCACCGCCACCGGGTGGCGGCCCGCATCGACCGGTGGCGCGGCCAGCCGGCCCGGGAGCGGGTGGTGCAGGACGTGGAGATTCCGCTGGAGGGCACGGCGGGCTTCCTGCACTGGTTCGCCCGGCGGGTGCGGATGACGCCGGTGTGGTTGTGCCCGCTGCGGCTGCGCGAGCCGGCGGGCGGGAGATCGGCCCGCTCCTGGCCGCTGTATCCGCTGCGGCCGGGGCAGGACTACGTCAACATCGGGTTCTGGGGGAGCGTGCCGATCGCCGAGGGCGCCGCCGACGGCGAGGTCAACCGGGAGATCGAGCGCGCGGTGTCGGAGGCGGGCGGGCACAAGTCGCTCTACTCCGACGCGTACTACGACCGGGATTCGTTCGACCGGCTCTACGGCGGCGACACGTGGCGCGCCGTGCGGGACCGGTACGACCCGGAGCATCGACTCACCGGACTGTACGAAAAGGCGGTTGCACAAGCATGAGCCTTACCGACCGAAACCAGGGAGCGGCTGGCGCTCCCGCCACGCCGCCACCGGGGAGCGGGCGGCGTGGAACGACCGTGGCGGACGTCGTCCGGGCGGTGACCACCAGCCCGCTGCCGGTCCGGGTGATTGCGTACGACGGCAGCGCCATCGGGCCGGCCGACGCCGGCATCACCCTGTCGATCCGCTCCGAGCGAGGGCTGTCGTACCTGCTCACCGCCCCTGGCGACCTGGGCATGGCGCGGGCGTACGTGAGCGGCGACCTCGCGCTGTCGGGTGTGCACCCGGGCGACCCGTACGAGGCGCTGCGGGTGCTCAAGGACGAGCTGCGGGTCCGCCCACCGGCGCTGGCCGAAGGGCTGGCCCTGGTGCGCGGGCTGGGCTGGGAACGGCTGCTGCCGCCACCGACGCCACCGCAGGAGGCGCAACCGCGCTGGAAGCGGATCGTGGCCGGATTGCGGCACTCCCGGTCCCGCGACAGCAACGCCATCTCGCATCACTACGACGTGTCGAACGCCTTCTACGAGAAGGTGCTCGGCCCGTCGATGACGTACACCTGCGCGGTGTTCCGCAGCCCGGAGGACACCCTCGAGCAGGCGCAGGCGACCAAGTACGACCTGGTCGCCGGCAAGCTCGGGCTGCGGGCGGGGATGCGGCTGCTGGACGTGGGCTGCGGGTGGGGTGGCATGATCCGGCACGCTGCCCGGGAGTACGGCGTGAAGGCGCTCGGGGTGACGCTGTCCCGATCGCAGGCGCGGTGGGCGCAGGCGGCGATCGAGCGCGAAGGGCTGGCCGGGCTCGCCGAGGTGCGGCACATGGACTACCGCGACGCGCCCCGGGAACAGTTTGACGCCGTCTCCTCGATCGGCCTGACCGAGCACATCGGAGTCCGCAACTACCCGGCGTACTTCGGCTTCCTGCGCGACCGGCTGCGTCCGCAGGGGCGGCTGCTGAACCACTGCATCACCCGGGCCGACAACCGGGCGCCGCACCGCTCCGGCGCGTTCATCGACCGGTACGTCTTCCCCGACGGCGAGCTGGCCGGGCCGGGGCGGGTGATCAGCGAGGTCCATGACGTCGGGCTGGAGGTGCACCACGAGGAGAACCTGCGCCGGCACTATGCGCTGACCCTCGCCGGCTGGTGCCGCAATCTCGTGCGGCACTGGGACTTCTGCGTCTCGGAGGTGGGCACCGGCACCGCCCGGGTGTGGGGGCTCTACATGGCCGGGTCGCGGCTGGCGTTCGAGCGCAACGGCATCCAGCTGCACCAGGTCCTGGCGACGCGCAACGACGCACAGGGGGCGAGCGGATATCCGCTGCGCCCGGACTGGCTGCCCTGACCGGCTGACCCGAAGGCCGCGCCGGATCGATCGGCGCGGCCTTCGTCGTCGCTATTGACAAACAAGTTTTGTACGTACAAAACTTATTTTGCTATGAGGGATGTCCTGTATCTGGAGCAGATCGAGCAGGCCGAGGTGCTGCTCAAGCCGCAGCGCGTGGAGATCCTGCGCCAACTGGCCGAGCCGCGCACCTGCACCGAGGTGGCCACCCGGCTGGAGCAGACGCCGCAGCGCGTCTACTACCACGTCAAACAACTGGTCGCGGCCGGGCTGGTCGAGCAGGTCGACCAGCGCAAGGTCCGCGGCATCACCGAGGGGATCTACCAGGCCGTCGCCCGGTCGTACTGGCTCTCGCCCCGCCTGGTCGGGCGGATCGGGCTGCGCCGAGCCCGCGACGAGCTGAGCCTGGGCTACCTGCTGGACCTGATGGAGGAGGTCCAGGCCGACGTCGCCGCCCTCGACCGCGCCGCGCCGGAGCTGCCCTCGATCGGAGTCTCCGGCGAGATCCGCGTGCCGGCCGAGCGCCGGCAGGAATTCCTGCACGACCTGCAAACCGCTCTCCAGGAGCTGTTCACCCGCTACGGCGGCGCCGAAGGCGACGCCTTCAAGCTCGCCGTGGCCTGCTACCCGAAAGGGACCAACCGTGACTGAGCCCATGATCATCACTGCCCGCCTCGCCGCGCCGGTCGCCCGGGTGCGCCAGGCCCTGACCGACCCGGCCGAGCTGCGCGTCTGGCTGGCCGAGCACGCCGAGGTCGACCTACCCGAGCGGTACGAGTTCTGGGGCCGCTACACGCCCGAGGGCGACGCCGCGCACCAGCGGCTGCTGCACGCCGACGACGACCGGCTGCGTTTCGCCTGGCTGCTCGACGGTGTGGAGACCACCACCGAGATCACTCTGCGTCCGGACGGGCCGGACCGCACCGTGCTGACCTTGTCGCAGACCCACTACGACTTCGACGACGTGATCAACGGCACCAGCATCCGGGGCGTCCTGCAGACCTTCTGGTACCTGTCGACCGCCAACCTCGAGGCCCACCTGGCCGGCAAGCCGTTGCTGCCGAAGGTGGACTTCACCAGCACCGACCTGCGGGGCGAGCTGGTCATCGCCGCTCCGGCCGACAAGGTCTGGGAGTCGCTGACCGACTCGGAGCAGGCCAGCGCCTGGTTCGGTCACCCGATCGGCATCGAGCCCTGGGTCGGCGGCCGGTACGCCATGGGCGGCTTCGACAGTGGTTACGCCGCGAAGGTGGTCGACCTGGAGCCCGGCCGGAAGATCTCCGTCGACTGGGGACCGCCTGGCGTCATCAGCTGGGAGTTGGCCGAGTCGGACGGGAAGACGAAGTTGACCTTCGTGCAGAGCGGCTTCGACGAGCAGCAGCCCCCGTACGCTGCCTGGGCCGGTTGGATCTCCGGGCTGGCCGAGCTGCGCCGCTACCACGAGGTGCCGGACTGGCAGCCGATCTGGCTGCCGGAGCAGGCCACGACGACCGGCTGAGGCGACCGGCTGAGGGCGGCCTCGCGGCACCCGCCCTCGCCGGCTCGGGCATGCGCCCGCCCCGGCCCCGCCTCCGACGAACGGTGGGGCCAGGGCCGGGTCACCGGCGCATGCGCATCGACGAATGGCCCGTCGGATTGTGGACTCGGGCCGCACGGCCCTGGCAGAACGGGCGTATCCGTGGCTAGGCTTTCGGGGTTTGCCAGGACCGGGCCTCACCGTCGAGGATGCGGTACGAGAGAGAGCCGGAGCGATCGCGGTGTCGCGAGAGGACGTCGAGCGGGCTGCCGCGTGGTCGCCCGAGCGGGACCGGGTCGGTCGGGCGGGCTTGCTCGGGGCCGCTGTGGTCGTCGCCGTCGAAACGCTCTGGCTGGCGCTGGACCTGCCCGCGAAAGCTCTTGTCAGTGACCTCGGCACGGTGTCGGTGGCGGGCTGGGCCGGGTTGGCCTGCGTCGGGGCGGCGCGCCGGCAACCGGCGTCACTACGCCGGTTCTGGCTGCTGATCGCGGCCATGATGGCGCTCGCGTCGACCGGGCGGGCACTCTGGATGGTCCACCGGCTGCTCGGCGAGGACCTGCCGCACACGCTGCCGGTCGGGCTGATCTTCGCGGCCAGCCTGCTCGTCGGCACCGCGGCCATCCTTTGCGCGATCACCGCGCCGCGCACCGGGGTGGGTCGCGCCCGGGCCCTGCTCGATGGGGTGATCGTCGGGCTGGCGCTGATCCCGATCGGCTGGGTGCTGACCTTCCGCATCGCCACCCTGGGGGACCTCGACGAGCCGCTGCGCACCGCCGGGCTGCTCTACCCGATGTTCGACCTGATGCAGCTGACCATCCTGGTCGCGGTGATCGCCGCCGGCCGGCCGGTGTGGCGTGCGCTGACGCTGCTGGCCGTGAGCCTCTCCGTGCGCACGGTGGCCGACGCGATCTACGTGTCCTGGGTGGCCGCGGGCACCTACCAGCTCGGCACGATGCTCGACGTGCTCTGGCCGGTGAGCTACCTGCTGATCGGCGCGGCGGCCCGGCTGCCCCCGCCGCGACACCTCGACCGGGCCGAGGAGACCGGCGAGTGGCCGCTGCCGCCCCGATGGCGGGTGGCGCTGCCGTACCTGCCGGTGGGTGGGGCGATCGTGGCGACCCTGCTGGCCCGTGAGCCCGACGGCCACACCCCGCTGCCGGTCTTTCTGACGATGATGGCGCTGCTGGCGGCGCTGGCGCTGCGGCAGGGCCTGGCGGCCAACGAGAACCTGCGCCTGGTGGGCCGGCTGCGCCAGCTCGCCTATGTCGACCAGCTCACCGGGTTGCCCAACCGGTTGGCGTTCACCCGCCGGCTGCGGGCCGCCCTGCGCGGGGCGAGGCCGGTGGCCGTGCTGCTGCTGGACCTCGACGGGTTCAAGCAGGTCAACGACCGGTTCGGGCACTCCACCGGGGACACCCTGCTGACCGGGCTGTCCCGCCGGATGCGCCGGGCGGTCGCCGACGACGGCCTGATCGCCCGGATCGGCGGTGACGAGTTCGCCGTGCTGGTCACCGGCGATCGGCCGGCTGCGCCGGAGCGGCTGGCGGAACGGCTGCTCGCGGCGCTGCATCCGTCGGCCGGCGAGGAGGTCGTCGGGGTGCACCCGTCGGCGAGCATCGGCATCGCCGAGTACGGGCCGCAGCACATCTCGTACGAGGATCTGCTGCGCGACGCCGACATCGCGATGTACGCGGCGAAGGCGGCCGGCAAGTCGGCGTACCGGCGGTGCACGCCGGGCCTGCGGGAGTCGGCGGTGGGCCGGGCGGAGCTGATCGCCGACCTGCGGCGGGCGGTCGACGAGGGGCAGCTGCACCTGGAGTTCCAGCCGATCGTGGACCTGGCCACCGGGGCGGTACGCAGCGCGGAGGCCCTGGTGCGGTGGCGGCACCCGCAGCTGGGCATGCTCAGCCCGGCGCGCTTCCTGCCGCTGGCCGAGGAGACCGGGCTGATCCTGCCGATCGACCGGTGGGTGATCCACGAGGCGTGCCGGGCCGCGGCCACCTGGCAGGGCCGCGTCCCGTCCGCGACGGTTGCGGTGAACATCGCCGCGTCGCACCTGCGCCGGCCGGATCTGATCGCCACGGTCACCGAGGCCACCGCCGGAGCGGGGCTGGCGCCGCGCGCGTTGACGCTGGAGCTGACCGAGTCGGCGCTGATCGAGGGCAGCGACGCGGTGCTCGACCGGCTCAGCCAGCTGCGTGAGCTGGGCATCCGGATCGCCATCGACGACTTCGGCACCGGCTACTCGTCGCTGAGCTACCTGCACCGGATCCCGGCCACCGAGCTGAAGATCGACCGGTCGTTCGTGGCCCGCATCGTCGAGGACACCCGGGCGTACGCGACGGTGGAGATGGTGACCCGGCTGGCCGGCGCGTTCGACCTGGCCGTGGTGGCCGAGGGGGTGGAGACCGACCGGCAGCACGACGCGGTGTCCGCGATCGGCTGCGTGCAGGGGCAGGGCTACCGCTACGGGCGCCCCGCCGCGCTGGGGGAGTTGCGCACGGTCCTGGCCGAGCGCTGCCCGCCCGGGGTGACCGGCGTCGCAGAATCGGACTTGACCCTCACGTAACGGCAGGCGGGACCGTGGTTCCCAGGAAGGGAGGGAACCATGGCGTACACGGTGGGTCAGGTGGCCAGGCTGGCCGGCGTGACGGTCCGGACGTTGCACCACTACGACGGGATCGGGCTGCTCTCGCCGAGCGGGCGCACCAGCGCGGGATACCGCCGCTACGACGACGCGGACCTGGAGCGGTTGCAGCTGATCCGGTACTACCGCGAGCTGGGGTTCCCGCTGGAGGAGATCGCCGTGATCCTCGACGACCCGGCGAGCGACCCGAGCGCGCACCTGCGCCGCCAGCACGAGCTGCTGACGGTACGGGTCAAGCGGTTGCAGGAGATGGTCGCGGCGATCGAGTTCGCGATGGAGGCGAGCAAGTTGGAGATTCGACTGACCCCGCAGGAGCGCTTCGAGGTGTTCGGTGACTTCGATCCGGAGGCCCACGCCGAGGAGGCGGAGCAGCGCTGGGGCGGCACCGAGGCGTACCAGGAGTCGCAACGGCGCGCAGCGCGCCACACCAAGGAGGACTGGCAGCGGATCAAGGCCGAGACCGAGGACTGGGGGCGGCGGATCGTCGCGCTGATGGCCTCGGGCGCGCCGGCGGACAGCCCGGCGGCGATGGAGTTGGCCGAGGAGCACCGGCAGCAGATCAGCCGCTGGTTCTACGAGTGCTCGTACGAGATCCACACCGGGCTGGCCGACATGTATCTCGCCGACGAGCGGTTCCTCCGGCACTACGAGGCGATGGCGCCGGGGCTGGGTGCGTACCTGCACGAGGCGATCCACGCCAATGCGATCACCCGCGCCTGACGGGTCGCGGACTGTCTGTCACTCCCCCGATCGGGTAGTTCTTCCGGGGTTGGCCGTTTCCATCGTGGTGCCCGCTGCCGTTAACACTGTGACACCCCATCTGGTGGCCTGCAGTTGGTGGCATGCGCGGCGGAGGAGTCGGCGTGGCAAGGACTGATTCGACGGGTTCGACATGGCGGTACCGGTGGGCGCGCCGGCAGAACGAGCGCCGGCGGCGGCTGTTCCGCAGCGACGAGGAATCCTGGCGGCGGCGCGACGACGAACTCCGCCGCCTGCGTACCCTCGCCGAGCAGTGCCACGGTTCGGCCGCGGCCGGCGACGGCCTCCCGCTACAGCTGGCCGGAGACGAGATCGTGCTGCGGGTGGTGCCGGCGGCCCAGCTGGTGGAGGTACGGCACAGCGCCGTGCTGCCCGCCCCCGAGCTGGCCGTCGGCCCGCAGACCGGCCGGCTGCGGCACCGGCTGCCCGACGGGGTCCGGGTCACCGACGCCGGCATGGCGGTGATCACCAACCGTCGGCTGGTGCTGCTCGGTGGTCGGGGCCGGCGAGACTGGGCGTACGGGCGGATGAGCGGCCTCGCCCACGACCCGCAGGTGCCCGTCACGCTGATCCAGGTGCTGGACCGGCGGCGCATCTCCGGAGTGCTGCTGCCCGCCGAGGCGGCGGCCGAGTTCCGGTTCGTGCTCACCCTGGCCTTCGCCGACGCGATCGAGCAGCGGGACGTCGTCATCGCCCAGCTCGACGAGCTGGCGGCCGAACACGCCAAGAGCCGTCCGTGCCGGCCGGGCATCGCCACGCCCGGCCAGGCCCGGCTGCTGACGCTGATCCCCGGCGGTCGACGCACCGCGATGGTCGCCGCCGGGCTGGCCGTGGCGGTGCCGCTGGTGCTGGCCAACGTCGGCCCGTCGGACTCGACCGGCCGGGAGACCGCGGTCGCCGCCGTCCCGGCGACGGCCGTGACCGCCGCGAAGGCGGCGACCGGGAACCTGCCGCAGGCGTCGGCCATGGGCGCCTCGCACGGACCGGTCACCAGCACCTCCAAGGCGTCGAAGGCGTTGGAGGTGCCCCGCACCATCGTCGCGGCCACGCCGCAGCCGGCGGGCCCGACCGACGAGCCGCGCTGCGGCGCCCCGACCAACCCGTTCGGTTACGGCTTCTGCGGCGGCGACAAGATCCGCGAGCCGGCCAGCGAGGTGTGCGACCACTTCGACTGCGTACCCGGGTTCTGGGAGGGCCGGGGCTACCTCGTGGAGTGCGCCAACGGCAAGGTCAGCCTGGCCGGCGGCAGCCCCCGGGCGTGCGGCCGGCACGGCGGCGTTCGCCGCATCGTGCTGGCCTGACCGACCGGCTGCTCCTAATCGGGTGCGTGGCAGACCGCCTCGACGTTGTTGCCGTCCGGGTCCCGGACGAACGCGCCGAAGTAGCTCGGGTGGTATTCCGGCCAGACCCGGGGTGCGTGCAGCACCTGCGCGCCCGCCGCCACGGCCGCGTCGTGGAAGGCGTGCACGGCCGCCCGATCGGCAGCGGTGAACGCGATGTGGTTTTCCCGCTGCGACCCCTCGCCGGCCGGGCTGAGCCAGAAGTCGGGACTGCTGTTGCCGTAGCCGATGGCCTCGGGATGTTGCAGCATCCGCCGGGCACCCAGGGTGGCGAGGACGGCGTCGTAGAAGGCGAGGCTGGCGTCGAGGTCGCGGACCTGGATGCCGAGATGGTCGAGCATCTGCTGTCTCCGTCGGGGTGTGAGAAGGAACTGGGACGTTGCGCCGAGGCTAGGACCGGGGTGTGACAGAACGGGACACCCCCGGCGAGCCGGGGATGGACCGGCCTGGTGTGATGCATGGTCATGGGGGTCGCCGAGGTCAACCAGACCATCGACGCGGTGTGGCGGATCGAGTCCGGGCGGGTGATCGCTGCCCTGGCCGGGTTGGTACGCGATGTCGGCTGGGCCGAGGAACTGGCGCAGGACGCGCTGGTCGCCGCGCTGGAGCAGTGGCCGCGCGGCGGCGTACCGGCCAATCCGGGCGCCTGGCTGACCACGGTGGGCAAGCGCCGCGCGATCGACGGGATCCGTCGCCGTGAGGTGCAGGATCGCAAGGTCGCCGAACTCGTCCGCGACCTCGGCGAGGAGACGTTCACGCCGGACTTCGACGCGGCCTTCGAGGAGCGGATCGAGGACGACCTGCTCCGGTTGATCTTCACCGCCTGCCATCCGGTGCTGACCCCGCAGGCCCGAGCGGCCCTGACCCTGCGGATGGTCGGCGGGCTGAAGACCGAGGAGATCGCTCGGGCGTTCCTGGTGCCCGAGCCCACCATGGCGCAGCGGATCACCCGGGCCAAGAAGACCCTCGCCGAGGCGAAGGTGCCGTTCGAGGTGCCCGACGCGGCCGAGCGGGAGAAGCGGCTGGCCAGCGTGCTGGAGGTCACCTACCTCATCTTCAACGAGGGGTACGCGGCAACCGCCGGGGACGACTGGCTACGCCCGGCGCTCTGCGAGGACGCGCTGCGCCTGGCCCGGATGCTCCAGACACTGATGCCGGACGAACCCGAGGTGCACGGGCTGGCCGCGCTGCTGGAGATCCAGGCGTCCCGCACCGGGGCGCGCACCGACGCCGACGGGGAGCCGGTGCTGCTGCTGGAACAGGACCGGCGGCGCTGGGACCAACTGCTGATCCGCCGGGGCCTGACGGCGCTGGACCGGGCCAGCGCGGCGGGTGGGCAGGCCGGCCCGTACACCCTCCAGGCGGAGATCGCGGCCGGCCACGCGCGGGCGCGTACCCCCGAGGAGACGGACTGGGCGCGGATCGCGGCCAGTTACGCGGAGCTGGCCCGGGTCGCGCCGTCGCCGGTGGTGGAGCTGAACCGGGCGGTGGCGGTCTCCTTCGCCGACGGCCCGGCCGCCGGCCTGGCCCTGGCCCGTCCCCTGGCCGCCGAGCCGGCGCTGGCCCGCTACCACCTGCTACCCGCCGTGCTCGGTGATCTGCTGGCCAGGCTCGGCCGCTACGCCGAGGCCGCCGCCGAGTTCACCCGCGCGGCCGAGCTGACCGGCAACGTCCGGGAACGGACGCTGCTGCGGGACCGGGCCGCCGACTGTGCCGCGGGCCTGCCGCCGAGGCGCTGAAAAACTCTGCGGGAAAAATCCGGCCGCGATGTCGAATCCCGGTCGGGTCGCTCGACGCGTCAGTGAAGGCCGGGTCGAACAACCGGCACGGCAGACCGGCGACCGGCCGGCGGACGAGATCAGATGGAAGGGACGCGACCGATGCGTTTCATGCTCATGCACAAGCTGGACGAGAACAAGCCCGAACTGTGGCAGCCCGACCAGGCCTTCATCGCCCGGATGGGCGCCTTCATCGCCGAGGCGAACCAGGCCGGTGTCCTGCTCGCCGGTGAAGGGCTGCGCCCGAGCAGCGTGGACGCCGGCCGGATCACCGTCACCGACGGCAAGAAGACCGTGACCGACGGGCCGTTCGCCGAGACCAAGGAGCTGATCGCCGGGTTCGCCCTGCTGCAGGTCCGGGACAAGGCGGAGGCGATGCAGTGGGGCCAGCGCTTCGTCGACGTCTTCGTCGAGGCCGGTTTCGACCTGGAGGTGGACGTCCGCCGGGTCACCGAAATGGAGGACCTGGCCGCCTAGTGTCTGGTCCACCTCAGGAGGGGCGCGGGCTGTCGGCTGACCGACATCGATAGCCCGCAACCCCCTGCGGGGTGTGGGCGTGTCCTCGTTACCGGCGCGGCAGGAGGCCGCGTCATCACGGGAGGACACCCCATGCAGACTCTGCTCAGCCGACCGCTGGCCGGCGCGCTCGCCGCTGCGGCGCTGACCCTCGCCGGCGCGGCGGCCGCCGCGGCCCCGGCCGCCGCGGCCCCGGCCGCCGCCGCGCTCGAGGCCCGGGCCTCGGTGCAGGCGGGACGCCTGATCCTCGACCCGACCGACCGTGGCTACCGGGGCACGCTGCCGGTGACCGTCACCAACCGGGGCCGCGCGTCGACCAGCTTCAGCCTGAAGATCCTGGAGCCGGTCGCCGGCTCGTTCCGGGACGCCGGGCCGGACGCGCCGTGCCTGCCGTACGACGAGTTGACCGACGGGCGGCGTACCTTCGACTGCTCGCCCTCGCTCTACCTGCGCTCGGGTGAGACGAAGCAGGCCTTCCTGACCTTCGAGGTGCTCACCACCGTCCGCTCGTACCCGATGCGCGCCGGTCAGGGCACGATCGAGGCGACCGTCGCCGGACAGCAGTCCCCGGCGGGCACGGCCACCTTCGGGACGCTGTTCCGGTCGTCGAAGGGGAAGCTGCGACCGGCCCGGCCGTACGTGCAGGACGCCCAGGCCAAGGCGTCGATCTCGGCGGGCGACGCGACCATGACGCGGGCAGAGACCGGACGCTGGTTCGCCCGGGTGCCGGTGACGGTCCGCTGGTCCGGCGACGCCGCGCACGACAACCTCTGGGTCGGCGGCGTCACGCTGCCCAACGGCGTGCAGCTCTGGACCACCGAGCCGGACAGCGGCCCGGCCGACTGGCTGGAGCACCTGGCGGTGCCCGGTAAGCGGTTCATGCCGGGCGAGGAGCGCAGCTTCACCCTGGTGGTCTCGGCGCCGGCCGACCGGTCCGCGGCTGATGTCGGTGGCCCCGCCACCCTCGAGGTGGGTGCCACGTTCTGGCCGACCTACGTGCTGCCGGAGGCCACCCCGGCCGACAACACGGTGGTGATCCACCTCACCGCCGTCGAGTGAACCTGTCACGCCTGGGCCGCCACAGATGAACCGCCGCCGCGCACCCCGCGGCGGCGGTTCGCCCGTCGGCGGCGGCGGGAGTCAGCAGTGACCGGATGAACAGGGCATTCGCTTCCGCGGGGATGCCCCGGTAGGCAGGGCTATCTTGTCCGGATGTCGAAGATCGCCGCACCGACCGGGTCCGCTCCGGAGCGGGTCGCCGCACCCAGCGGTCGGGCCGCCCTCGGGCTGCTGGTGCTGCTCGGCAGCCTCACCGCGATCGGGCCGCTGTCGCTGGACACCTACCTGCCGGCGCTACCCGAGATGACCCGTGACCTGGCCGCCAGCCAGGCGCAGATCCAGCTCTCCCTGACCACCTGCCTGATCGGCATGGCCCTCGGCCAACTCGTCACCGGCCCGCTCAGCGACCGCTGGGGGCGGCGGCTTCCGGTGCTGGTCGGCGTCGGCGCGTACGCCCTGTTGTCGCTGGTCTGCGCGCTCGCCCCGTCCGCGCCGGCCCTCGCCGCGGCGCGCTTCTTCCAGGGTTTCGCCGGCGGCATGGGCACGGTCGTCGCCCGCGCCGTCGTCCGTGACCTCTACGCCGGCCGCGCCGCCGCGAAGTACTTCTCCCGGCTCGTGCTGGTCTTCGGTCTCGCCCCGATGGCCGCCCCCGCCCTCGGCGGCCTGATCCTGCGCCTCGGCGACTGGCGCGGCATCTTCGTCGCCCTCACCGTCATCGGCGCCCTGCTCGCCGTCGCCGTCGCGTGGCGACTACCGGAAACGCTGCCGGCCACGCGGCGCGCCACCGGTGGTCTCGCCGCGACCGCCGCCGCCGGCCGCGCCCTGATCACCGACCGCGTCTATCTCGGGTACGCGCTGACCCAGGGCCTCGCCTTCGCCGGGCTCTTCGGCTACCTTTCCGGCTCCTCGTTCGTCCTCCAGGACGTCTTCGGCCTCTCCGTCGGCGCGTTCACCCTGGTCTTCGGCGTCAACGCGCTCGCCTTCGTCGCCGTCGGCCAGCTCAACGCCCGGCTGCTCGACCGGTACGACCCCCGCCCGCTGCTCGTCGCCGGCCTCGTCATCGGGCTGCTCGCCGGCCTCGGCGTGGTGACCGGGGCGCTGCTCGACGCCCCGCCGCTGGTGATCGTCGCGTTGTTCGTCCTCCTCGGCTCGTTGGGCATGGTGATGCCCAACGGCACCGCGCTGGCCCTGGACCGGCACGCCGCCCACGCCGGCACCGCGGCGGCGCTGCTCGGCGGCATCCAGGCCGTGGTCGCGGCCGGCGCCGCGCCGCTGGTCGGCCTCGCCGGCGAAGGCAGCGCCCTGCCGATGGCCGTGGTGATGTCCGGCGCGGCGGCCGGGTCGCTGCTCGTCGTGCTCACCCTGGCCCGCCACCGCTGACTCAGCCCGGCTCGTCGCCGGCCAGGGCTGCCGACAGCCGCTCCAGATACGCGTCGACCTCGGCGATGTCGTATCCCCGCAAGGCAATGGGCAGGGCCGCGCGGGCCGTGTCGAGCTGCGTCCTGGCCACCCTGCATTGCGTCGGCACGTCGGTGGCGAGGGCGCTCTGCCCCAGCCCGACCAGCTCGTCCACTTGGCGCTTGTCGTAGCCGCGCAGCGCGGTGGCGAAGGCCACCTCGAAGTCCGCCCGGGGGTGTTCCCGGGTGTCCGTGAGCCGGTCACCGAGCGGAGCATCGATGGCCGGGCCAGGGGCCGGCATCGGCTTGAGCCAGCGCAGGATGACCCCGCCGCCCAGGGCCAGCGCGGCCCCGGCGAGGACGGCCCTCGCGACGCTGGGTGAATCCGTGCCCAGCAGGAGGAACAGGCCGAACGCGAGCAGCAGGACGCCGAACGCCAGGGGACGTCGATTCCGATTCGACTGCACAGCGACACCTCGATGACGTGAGACTGCTGCGCAGAGCATGACACGTCGCCGCCCACCTTGGCGCGGCCCGCGTTCTGGCCGGCTCGCACCGGTCAGCGGGGCTGCCCGGTGCCGGCCGCCGGTGGTGTGCGCAGGTCGAGACCTGCGCTTTTCGCCGCTCAGGCCGCGCCGAAATCGGGAACGGTGATGGTGCCGTCGGCTGCCAGGGGAAGGCCAGGGTTCCAGGCGACCTCCCAGAGGTGACCGTCCGGGTCGGCGAAGTAGCCGGCGTACCCGCCGTACGACGTCTCGCGGGCCGGCTGGGTGACCTGCGCTCCCGCCTCGGCCGCCGCGGTCAGCATTCGATTCACCTCGTCGCGCTCGCGCACGTTGTGCGCCAGCGTGATTCCAATGAACCGGCCCGCGCCAGCGTCCTCGACCCCGGCGTCCGCAGCCAGCGACTCCCGCGCCCACAGTACGACAGCGAGCCCGCCGGCCTGGAAGAACACGGTCCGCTCGACCTCCTGGCCGCGCCAGCCGAGCCGCTCGTAGAACGCCCGGGACCGGGCCAGGTCGGTCACGCCGAGTGTGATCAGACTGATCCGCTGCTCCATCCCGAGCATCCTGCCAAAAGTCTGTCGTTGGCGCTCCGGTTAGCACAGCCTGCCGGCCAGGTCCTCATCCGTGTTGTGGTCGCTCTGGTTCAATCCGCGCAACGGTTTGCCACCGAAGCCGTTGCGCAGGTTGAAGCAGTGCAAAGGGGCCTGCGCCCCCGACCCGCTTGGGTTCGAGCGGCTCGATGCCGGATGATCGTCTCGGGCACCTGGCTGGCGTGCGGGGAGCGGTGGTCGTCAGGATGCTGATGTCACAGTGACATGAATATGTCAGGGTGACATGACGCCTGTTCGGGATGTGCCTCTGGCCGGGCGCCCCGGCGTACGGCCGATGTCCGGCCCTTCCGCGCGCAACCGCCTTGATCAACGCCGATCGCGGTTTCGCCGTAATGGCGGTGTCCCGACCGATCAGACACCGCCATACCGACGAAACGGAGTCGATCAACAGGCTGCGGAGGCCAGCGGCCGACCACTGAGAGAGGCCGCAACAGGACTGGGGTGTGGCGCGCTGACCATTTGCTTCGTCAGCGCCGTGGGGCCGGCGCCTGCCTCGACCAGCCGATGGTCGCGTCAGCGACAGAACTCTTGGTCAGCCGAGGGGGACCCGGACGGCGACGTCGTGCTTGGGGTAGTGCGACTCGACCTGGTCGGCGCCGTACTTGTCGCGGAACATCGCCACGATGTGGTCGACCCGCGCCGGTTCGGTGATCGGGGTGGCGCTCGACCTCAACGACGTTCCGTTCGCGGCCAACTGGACCACCGGGATCTGCCGGACGTTCTTGTACCACTGGCTGTCCGAGCCGGTCACCGGCATCAGGAAGACGTTGTCGTTCTCCTGCACGAACCACACCGGCCGGGAGATCTGCCGCCCGGTCCGGCGGCCGGTCACGGTCAGCTCGACCTCGTGTACGCCCTCAAGTGCGTCACCGATCGCGTTGGTCACGATCTCCTCCGACGGATCCGGCGGTCATGTTCTCCCCGCCAGGCTATGGGCCTGGGCGGACCCGCCGCGCCGGTTTGCCGCACCTTCCCTCAGACAGGGACTCCCGGCACCGGGTCGCGGTGCCGGGAGTCCTGGTCAGGTGCCTGTGCACCCGGACATCGATCAGGCAAGAGGTACGGGCTCCCGGACCGGCCCGCCCACGCCTCGCCCGGCAGCTGAGGATGCCTTACCCGGCCACCAGGTGTGTCGGCCGATGTTCAGGGCCAGCGCCGGGACGAGCAGGCTGCGCACGAGGAACGTGTCGAGCAGCACCCCGACGCTGATGATGATCGCCATCTGCACCGTCGGCACCAGCGGCAGCACGTTCAGCGCGCCGAAGGTGGCGGCCAGCACCACGCCCGCGCTGGTGATCACCCCGCCGGTGACGGTCAACGCGTGCAGCACACCCTGCCGGTGCCCGAGCCGCGCCGTCTCCTCCCGGGCCCGGGTGGCGAGGAAGATGGTGTAGTCGACGCCGAGCGCGACCAGGAACAGGAACGTCTGCAACGGAACGCTGACGAACAACTTCGGGTACCCCATCGCGTCGAGGATCAGCCCGGCCGCGCCCATTGCGGCCACGTAGGACAGCACCACGCTGGCCAGCAACAGCAGCGGCGCGACCAGGGCCCGCAGCAGCAGCACCAGCACGGCGAAGACGACCACCAGCACCAGCGGCGCCACCGTCCGGTCGTCGCGGCTGACCGTCCGCTTCTCGTCGATCAGGTACGCGGTGTCCCCGCCCACCAGCGCCTGCGCCCCGGGCACGGCGTGCACCGCGTCGCGGAGCCGCTCGACGGTGTCCAGCGCCGCGTCGCTGTCCGGCCGGTCGACCAGGACCGCGGCGACGCGTACCCACCGGCCGTCGGGGGAGGTTTCCGGCTCGCCGACCTCGGCCACCCCCGGCACGGTACGGGCGGCGGCCACCACCTGGTCGGCCTGGCCGGCGGAGGCCAGGATCTCGGCGGGTGCGACGGTGCCGCTCGGGTAGTGCGCCTCGATCATTCGCTGGCCGGTGATCGAGCCGACCTCCGTGGTGAAGGTCTGGTCCTGGGGCAGGCCGATGCTGAGGTTGCCGATGCCGAAGCTCAGGGCGACCAGTGCCGCGGCCGTGCCCAGCCACACGGCGCGGGGCCGCCGCCCGACGAAACCGGCGATCCGGCGCCACACGCCGTGCTCGGCCGTCACGTCGAGCCCGACCGCCTCCGGCGAGTACCGGGGCACGAACGGCCAGAACAGCCACCGTCCGAAGATGACCAGCACGGCCGGCAGCAGCGTGGTCATGGCGAGGAACGCCGCAGCGATGCCGATCGCGCCGACCGGCCCGAGTCCCCGGGTGGACGGCAGGTCAGCGGCGAGCAGGCAGAGCAGGCCGAGCGCGACGGTCGCCGCCGACGCGGCGATCGCGCCGATCGAGCGCCGCAGCGCGACGGCCATCGCGGCGTGCCGGTCGGCGTGCCGGTGCAGCTCCTCCCGGTAGCGGGCGATGAGCAGCAGCGCGTAGTCCACGCCGACGCCGAAGACCAGCACGGTCATGATGCTCTGGCTCTGGAAGTCCACGGCCAGGTCGGCGTGCTTGGCCAGCAGGTACACCACCGCGCTGGCGAGCTGGTTGGCCAGCGCCACCGTGACCAGCGGGATCAGCCACAGCACCGGACTGCGGTACGTGATGAGCAGCAGCAACGCGACGGTGCCGGCGGTCGCCAGCAGCAGCGCGCCGTCCATGCCCTCGAACGCCTCGAAGACGTCGTCCTCGCCGGCGGCCGGGCCGGTCAGGGCGGTGCTCAACTCGGCCGGCGTGTCGACGGGCAGCCGCTCCTTGATGTGCCCCATCGTCTCGGCGCGCTGCTCCGCGTTCCCGCCGACCGGGAAGGAGAGCAGCAGTGCCTGCCCGTCCTCGCTGGGGACCGGCGGGGGCACCTGGCCGCCGTCGGCGTACCGGGCGAAGGCCACGCGGTCGGCCTCGGCCTTGGCGCGGTCGGCGTCGGTGAGCCCGCTCTGGCGAACGTAGACGGCGACGGCGAGCGGCTTCTGCGAGTCCGGGAAGGACTCCTTGGCCCGCTGCATCGCCCCAGTGAACTCGGCGGTGGCGGGCAGCGCCCCGAGGGTGTCGTTCTCCTGCACCTCGGTCAGCTTGATGGCCAGCGGCCCGGCCGCCGCGATGAGGACGAGCCAGAAGACGAGCAGCGCGTACTTGCTGCGGCGGCCGGGCGCCAGCGCGGTTTTCTTTGTCCTGGTCATACTCTCGATCCTTCGGCGTCACCCGGGCCGAGGTCAGGAGTGTCAGGACCCGCTCCGAGGTGGTGGTAGCACCACCGATCCCGGGACGGACATGGCGGAGAATGAGCGTCGTGGACAGCTCCGTACGTGCCGTGGTGTGGCGATGGGTGCGGCCCGGCCTGGTCGCCGCCGGGCAGGGCACGGCCGTGGTGCTGCTGTGCCTGCCCCTCAACGTGGTGCTGTTCGTGCTGTCGGTGGTGTCACTGGTGCTGATTCCGGTGTTCGGCATCGGGTTCGCGCTCTTCCCGGCGGTGACCGTGCTGGTGCGCTGGTCGCTGACGCTGCAACGCCGGCTCAGTCGGTTCAGCCGGGCCCCGATCGCCTCGCCGTACCAACCGGTGCCGGCTGATGCCCAGCTCGGCACCTGGCGGCGGTTCCGGTGGGTGGTCTCGGACGCGGCCACCTGGCGGGACCTCGCCTGGTTGATCCCGGGCGCGGTCACCGGCACGGGGTGCCTGCTGGCGGCCGTGCTGCCGTTCTACGGACTCGAGGGCGTCCTGCTGGTGCCGCTGCTGCTCTACCTCACCACCGACTGGTACGGCTACGGCGTCTTCTGGCCGCTGGACAACATCGTCCAGGCGTGGTCGTCCGTCCCGCAGGGGTTGCTGTTCCTCTGCGGCGGGCTGGCCGTCGCGCCCTGGCTGGTGTGGCTGCACTTCCGCTTCGCCGGCTTCTTCCTCGCCCCGACCCAAGCGCAGGAGCTGGCGCTGCGGGTGCGGCACCTCGCCGCCACCCGCGCCGACACCATCGACACGCAGGCCGCCGAGTTGCGCCGCATCGAACGCGACCTGCACGACGGCGCGCAGGCCCGGCTGGTCGCGCTGCGGATGAGCATCGGCCTGGCCGAGGAACTCCTGGCCGACGATCCGGCGAGGGCAGCGCGGCTGCTCGGCGAGGCCCAGGAGGCCAGCGGCCAGGCGCTGGTCGAGCTGCGTGATCTCGTACGCGGAATCTACCCGCCGGTGCTCGCCGAGCGCGGCCTGGACGGCGCGGTACGAGCCCTCGCCCTCACCGTCATCCCACCGGTGGAGGTCGAGGTGGAGCTGCCCGGCAGCCCGCCGGCGGCGGTGGAGTCCGCGGCCTACTTCGCGGTGGCCGAGCTGCTGACCAATGTGGCCAAGCACAGTGGAGCGGGACGGGCCTGGGTGCGGCTGGCCCACTCGGGTGGACTGCTGCGCATCCAGGTCGGCGACGACGGGCGCGGCGGCGCCGCTTTCGATGCCGGCAGCGGCCTGGCGGGTGTGCGACGCCGGCTGGCAGCCTTCGATGGCACGATGACCGTGACAAGTCCGCCCGGCGGACCCACCGTCGTGACCATGGAGCTGCCGTGCGAGTTGTCATCGCGGAGGATCTCGCCCTCCTCCGGGACGGGCTGACCCGCATCCTCGACGCGTTCGGCTTCCAGGTGGTCGAGGCGGTCGCCGACGGGCCGTCCGTGCTGCCGGCGTTGACCCGGCACCGGCCCGACGTCGCCGTGCTCGACGTACGCCTGCCGCCGACCTTCACCGACGAGGGCCTGCAGGCGGCGCTCGCGGCCCGCACGCAGTTTCCCGGGCTGCCGATCCTGGTGCTGTCCCAGCACGTCGAGCAGTTGTACGCGCGGGAACTGCTCGCCGACCGGGGTGGGGGAGTCGGCTACCTGCTCAAGGACCGGGTGTCGAACGTCGGGCAGTTCATCGACGCGGTACGCCAGGTCTCGTCGGGCGGGATGGTGATGGATCCCGAGGTGGTGTCGCAGCTGCTGGCCCGTAACGCGGGTGCCGACCGGCTGGGGGAGTTGACCGCCCGGGAGCGGGAGGTGCTGGGACAGATGGCCGAGGGCCGGTCGAACGCCGCCATCGCCGGGCGGCTCTTCGTGACCGAGAAGGCGGTCAGCAAGCACATCAACAACATCTTCAGCAAGCTGGGCATGCCGCCGTCCGACGACGACAACCGGCGCGTGCTGGCGGTGCTCGCATACCTGAACGGCTGAGTCCGGCGGGGAACGGCGGAGTCTTGTCGGTACCTGTCGTTGTCGTGTCCGCGCTGCGCGTGGGCAGCCGAGGGTCGCGGTGCCGGGTGTGGCCCTGTCGAGCTGAGAGCGTGCGCGGATCGCGGTGATCGACGGCGCCGCTTGGGCGCGGCGGCCCGCTGGTTCAGTTGGTCGGGGAATGACAGGCCTGCGGTATCCCGTAGGGCTGGATCGGTAGGTTGCCCAACGGCGACGTGGTCACCCCTGGCCGGCCCGCAGGTGGGCGCGGGGTGGTGACAGCGCAGACGGGTCAGCTCGACAGCGTCCGGCAGCGACATCATCTGGGCCCGGTGGCGCGGGTTGCGGTGTCTTGCGGGCGGGGCCGGTGGCGGACCTCGTCTGATCCTCATGTCTCATCGCTCGGCCGCCTGACGTGCTAGGACCGGCCCCGCCGCTTTTTGCCGATCGCTCTCAGCGACAGGACTTCTGACCAGGTGCCTAGTTGTTGGAGAACGACCAGAGAATGGCGAGCGGCATGGTGACGGAGTTCTGGAGGATGCCGCCCTCTACCTGCTTTTTGGCGGGCTCGCTCCAGTCGAAGTTGCACTTGGCCCAGGAGCCGTTTCCGTGCGGGTTACGGCAAAACCGGTACGCGATGCCGCGATCGCTCTCGATGACCGCCATTGCCGCGTAACCGTCAGCTTTGTTGTCCTTGACGTAGACGTAGTCACCGTAGTAGTCGACGCAGACGATCGTGGAGCCGTAGTACGCCGAAGCGGTGTCGCACACGCCGGCCGGATACGAGACCTTCTTGCCGGTCTGGCACGACGAAAACGCAGCGTCACAGCTAATGAAGTAATTGTCACCGGCGGCCATGCTCGGCGGCGGTGCGGCGAACACGGCGACGGCCGTGACCGCCAGGGCGAGGAGCCCGCCCCGAAGCCGGCGGCCCACGCCGAGCCGGGACCGCGAAAGTCTCACCAGGACCGTTTTCATGCAGCTCACACAGCGTCCTTTCGTTGAACGTGACGCGACGACAGCGAACATGCTCCCAGCAAAGTCCGGTCATTGATCAACGACGCTGATCATTTTGAGCGAATCTTGAACTAGCTGAGTTCGCTACACGCGGAGCTGCTGGCCGAGCAGGAACACGGCCATCACCGCCACGGACCAGCCGAACGCCCGGCGTAGGACATCCGCCGGAATCCTCCCGGCGAGGCGGCCGCCGAGGAGGCTGCCGACGATCGCGGCGGCGGTGACGGCGAGCGCGAGGCCCCAGTTGATGTGCACGCTGGAGAGGTAGCCGGCCAGGCCGGCGGCGGACTTCATGGCGATGACCACGAGCGAGGTGCCGACCGCGACCGGCATGGGCAGGCCGCCGAGCAGGGCCAGGGCGGGCACCACGAGGAAGCCGCCGCCGGCGCCGACGAGGCCGGTGACCAGGCCGACGACGATGCCGTCGAGGATGACGCGGAACACCGGCAGCTCGTGCGGCGAGGGCTTGCCCTTGTCGGTGCGGCGGCTGCGGATCATGGCGACGGCGGTGGCCAGCATCATCACGGCGAATCCGGCGAGCAGGAACGGGGCGGGGATGAACTCGGCCAGTCGGCCGCCGGCGTAGGCGCCGATCATGCCGACGAGGCCGAAGATCAGACCGGTGCGCCAGCGGACCCGGTGGGCGCGGGCGTGTGGGAGCACGCCGACGGCGCTGGTGGCGCCGACGACGAGCAGGGAGGTGGCGATGGCTTCCTTGGGCGGTAGGTCGGCGACGTAGACCAGCAGGGGCACGGCGAGGATGGATCCGCCGCCGCCGAGCAGGCCGAGGCTGACCCCGATCAGCACGGCCAGGCCGAGGGTCAGGGCGAGGGTGGCGGTCATGCCCCCTCCTCGCGCAGTTGCCCGACGATGCTGTCCAGGTCGCAGCTGGCGCCCCGGTTGTACGGCAGTTTGCTGAGCAGCATGCCCATCGCGCAGGTGTTGGTGAGGGCGGCGAAGGTGAGGCCGGCGCCGATGAAGCCGGCGACCCACTTGAGGCCGGGCACGAACACCGAGCCCACGACGCTGGCCAGGACGATCGCCCCGGCGACCAGGCGCACCTGGCGCTCCAGGTCCCAGCGCTGCCTGCCCTGGGTGATCGGCGCGTTGGAGGCCTGCCACGCCAGCATGCCGCCGTTGAGGATCTTGAGGTTCGGCAGGCCGACGCCGGCGAGGACCTGTTCGGCCTGGCCGGCCCGGGCCCCGGAACGGCAGATCAGGACGACGTCCTCGTCCAGATGGTTGCGCAGCTCCCCGCGGTGCTCCCTGAGCAGGTCCAGGGGAACGTTGTATGCGCCGGGGATGTGCATGGTCTCGAACTCGGCCGGGGTGCGGACGTCGAGCAGCCGGGGGGATCGGCCGGAGGCGATCAGCTCACGCAGGGTGGTCGCGTCCAGGGTGGCCGGGCGGGTGTTCGCGGAAGCGCTCATTTCTTCTCTTTCCGGGATGAACCGCCGATTCTGGCGGCAGGGTGGCGTGCCGGCCGGGGCAGGATCGCCCCGGCCGGGATCGGGTCAGGTGGGTCAGGCCTGGTCGGTCATGGCGACGCCCGCCGTCTCGGCCTGGTCGAACCTGTCGTCGATGACGACCACCTCGCGACCGGCGTTGGCCAGCAGCGAGGCTGCTGCGGTGGCCCGGTAGCCGGAGCCGCAGTGCACCCAGACGACGCCGGCGGGTACGTCGGCGAGCCGCGTGGGCAGGTCAGGCAGCGGGATGTGCACGGCGCCCTCGACGTGGCCGGACTTCCATTCGTTGGTCATCCGGACGTCGAGGACGACGTTCGGGGCGGGCAGGTCGGCGGGCAGGTTGCCCGCGCGGGCAGCGGCCAGGGCCGCGAAGTCGACCATTCGCAGCTGCCGGAGCTGGTCGGGCTCGGCCGCCCACTGCTCGGCCTGCCCGGTGGCCCGTGCGGCCGGTCGGTCGATGCCGATCCGCGCCAGCTCGCGCTGGGCATCGGCGATCTGCTCGGGCGTTTCCGCCAGAAGTGTGATCGGTGTGCCCCAGTCGATCAGCCAGCCGAGCCAGGTCGACATCGGGCCGTCCAGCCCGAAACTGACCGTGCCGGCCAAGTGCGAGGCGGCGTACGCCTTGCGGTGCCGCAGGTCCACCACCCACTCGCCGGCGGCGATCCGCCCGCGCAGGTGTTCGGCGTCGGCCCTGGCCACCGCAGTGAGGTCGACCGGGGCGGGCCCGGCGCTGTTCGCCACGCCCATGTGGGCGTAGTACGCCGGGTAGGCGTCGAGGCCGGCGAGGGTCTCGGTGACGAACTGGTCGGCGGCCAGCCGCAGCACGGGGTTCGCCTGCCTCTCCCGGTCGATGGTGGAGTCGGGCGCGTCCGCCTGGGTGGCCGAGCAGAAGCTGCCGAAGCCGTGCGTCGGCCACACCTGGGCCCCGTCGGGCAGCAGGTCGGCCAGCCGCTTCGCCGAGGCGTGCTGGTGATGGGCCAGCTCGTTGGCGTGCTCCTTGCCGAGCAGGTCGGTGCGTCCGGTGGTTCCGAACAGCAGTGCGCCGCCGGTGAAGACGCCCATCGGCTGCCAGCCGTTGGCGGTGGCCTCGTCGAGGGCGTACGACAGGTGATGGAAGGTGTGACCGGGGGTGGCGACGGCCCGCAGGCGTAGGGAGTCCGAGACGGGCACCACGTCGCCGTCGGTGACGGGCTCGCGCGCGAAGCCGACCTCGTCGGCCGCGGACACCAGGTAGTGGGCGCCGGTCACCCGGGCCAGTTCCAGGCCGCCGGAGACGTAGTCGTTGTGGATGTGGGTCTCCACCACGTGGGTGATGCGCACCCCTTTCGCCCCGGCGAGGTACAGGACGCGGTCGATGTCGCGTTGTGGGTCGACCACGATCGCCACCTGACCGTCGGAGGCCAGGTAGCTGCGGTCGCCGAGCGAGGACGTCGTGATGACGGAGACCTCTACTGCCATTGCTGTTCTCCCCTCCCCAATCTTACATACCCCGGGGGGTATGCGAAGAGCACACTTCTGGTTGGTTCATGGTGCGACGACTACCCGCCTACGCCGCGGATAAGCGGTGCGGGCGGGCTGGCCCTGGTCGTCAGGCCAGAGCGAGGAAGAGCTTCTCCAGCTCCTCTTCGGTCATCTCCGGCGTCTCGCCCCGGTCGCGGGCGGCGTTGCAGTGCCGCATTCCCGAGGCGATGATCTTAAAGCCCGCGCGGTCGATAGCCTTCGAGACGGCGGCGAGCTGGGTCAGGGCCTCTCGGCAGTCCTGACCGTTCTCCATCATCTCGATGACCGCATTGAGCTGGCCCCGAGCCCGCTTGAGTCGGGTCAGGGCTTCCCTGGTCATCTCGGGTCGAATATTCACCACGCCACCTCCTGCGTCCAACATACCCCGGGGGGTAAGGCTCGTCGGGATACCCCCGCCGGTATTTTCAACCGCAGGGGGTCGAGCAAATTCCCGCCAGCGGTCTTCCCGCCTGTGGGGGAGAACGACCACTCCCGGGCGGGAGGCGGTCGGCGGCGGCGCGGACCAGGCTGAGCCGTGTGAAAACGCATTCCGCTCGGCTCCCGCTCGTGGTCGGCTGTGCCACCGTCGCGGCGATGCTGCCGTACCTGGCGATCAAGACGGCCTGGCTCGCGGGCAGCGACGTCGGCCTCACCGATCCCGGCCTGATGCGCGAGACGCCATTCGTCGTCGGCAACCTGATCACCGCAGGGATGGAGGTGGCCGGCGCCGCGCTGGCGGTGACGCTCGTCCACCGCTGGGGGCGACGGATACCGGCGTGGTTGGTGCTGTTCCCCATGTGGGTCGCGAGCGGGCTGCTCGCCCCGGCGATGGTCGCCGCGCCGCTGGCCTACCTGGCCGAGTCCCTGACCGGGGCCGCCGCGGCCGGCGGCACCGACACCGGCGCCGCTCCGGACGGCCTGCAGGGCTGGGTGTACGGCGTCGTCTACGGCGGCTTCATCCTGCAGGGCACCGGCCTGGCCGTGGCGTTCGCGCTGCATGTGCGGGCGCGGTGGGGCGCCCTCCTGGGCAGCTCCGTCGGCTCCCGCCGGCCGGGCGCCACGCACCACGTGCAGGTCATGGCGACCGTCGCCGTCGGCGGGCTCACCGCGCTCGTCATGGCGGTACGTCTGTACTGGGCCGCCGGCGGCGAGGCCGGCCTGCCCGCTGCGTTGGGTGCCAGTCCCACCCAACAGGTTGTGCACGCCTCGTCGGCCACCCTCGCGCTGGCTGGCCTGCTCGGACTGGCCGTCCTCGTGTCTCGCCGGGCTCGGGGCCTGCGACTCTGGGGGCCACTTGCCGCTGCCTGGGTCGGCGCCGGATCGATGTTCTGCTCGGCCGCCTACCAGCTCGTCATCCTGCTGGCCCCGGAGAGCCCGTTCGAGGCGTCCGGCGGCGGGGGGTTCGGCCTGCTGCTGGTCACCCAGATGATCGGCGGCACGGTGGCCGCAGTGACCGTGGCGTTCCACCTGGCCGAGGCAGCCCCGGTGGCGTACCCGGAGCATCGCGGGCACCGCCGACCGCAGCCGGCACTATCCGCGGTCGGCTGACCCGCGCCGACGTGCGGCCGGCCCCCTGCGA
Source organism: Micromonospora sonchi (assembly GCF_014646235.1). Classification (GTDB taxonomy): domain Bacteria; phylum Actinomycetota; class Actinomycetes; order Mycobacteriales; family Micromonosporaceae; genus Micromonospora; species Micromonospora sonchi. The sequence continues at coordinate 273,171 of NZ_BMNB01000001.1, forward strand.
CCGGCCGCACGCCGACGTTACGGATCGCTCAGCCGCAGTTGCCCCAGCTGTACCGGCCGGCGCTCTGCCAGCTGGTGCCGTAGAGGACCTCGCCGCTGTACATCACGCACTTGTCGCGGGCGGAACGCTGGATCGCGGCGTAGTACTTGTAGCTTCCGGGGTCGTAGGCCCAGGAGCTGCCCTCCACCCGGATCCCGGCGGAGACCCCGCTGTTCGTGCCGACCGAGACCCGCTTGATGGTGGCGACACAGTTGGTCGCGCTGGCGCTGTTGTACATCAGGTACACGTCGCCCACCTTGGTGCCGCTCGGCGTGGTGATCGACCGGTGGCCGTCACTGACGTGCGCCCACGAGCCACCGAAGTCGTTGTTGCAGGCCTGGGCTGCGGTGAACGCGGCCTGCGCGGGTGCAGCGAGCGTCACCGCCGCAACGGTCGCGGAGAGAATCGAGACAGCCAGCCGTCGCGCGAATCGGCGCACACAGTCCTCCATATGCTCAGGCGCGAAGATCGCGCACTTGAGCCCGCCATGATGCCATATTGGAGGATCATCAAGATCCGGTCTCCGCCTGGGCTCAGCCGAGCTCGACGAACGGCCGGTTGAGGTGCGCGGTGGCCAGCAGCGCACGGTCACGGCGGGCCGCGTCGAGCAGACGACGCCGGGTCAGCCGGGCAAGCTCCTGGTCCGCCTCGTACCGGTAGGCGACGTCCGGGTCGGCGATCTGCACGGCGTGGACGAGCACGTCGCCGGTGACCACCACCTGGTCGTGCCGGCCACCCTCCACCAACACCGACTGGTGCCCCGGCGTGTGGCCGGGGGTCGGCACCACCCGGATCCGGTCACCCCCACGACCGGTGACGGTGCGGCGGGCAGACCTCGCGGGGTCGCCGTTGAGCACCACCGGGCCGTCCACCGGGTGCAGATGCCCCGCCGCCCGCAGCGGTCGCACCACGTACCCCAGCATCTGACTACCGCCGGCTTCCAGCGCGTCGAGTTCGCGCTGCTGCACCACGTACCGGGCGTTGGGGAACATCGGCACGCCCGCCGCCGTGACCGCCCAGCCGGCGTGGTCCTCGTGCAGGTGCGTCAGCACCACCGTGTCCACCCGACGCACGTCGATCCCGTTGTCGGCCAGCAGTTGCGGCAGCGCGCCCGGCACCGGCGCCCAGGCCGAGGCGGGGCTGCCCGCCGGCCCGACGCCGGTGTCCACCAGTGTGTACCGGTCGCCGGGGCGGCGAATGGCGTAGCACCGGAAGTCCAGCTGCCACGTCCCGTCCGGCCCGAACGCGGCCGGGTCGATGCGCCGGGCCGCCGCCCAGTCCTTTCCCGACGCCCCGGTGAAGGCGGCGTCGGAGGTGAGGAAGAACGGCCCGGCGGCGTCGCGCAGCGCGATGACGTCGAAGCAGCCGACCGAGCGAACAGCCGGGGCGGTCGCGTGTGCGGGGCGGGCAGCGCGACCGGCGGCGAGGGCCCCGCCGCCCACGGCCGCCGCCCCCAGCAGCAGAGTCCGCCGGCTCACCGATCCATTCGGGTACGACATGGGGTATCTCCTTCGTCCGGGCCGGCATGGTGGGCCGGCTCGCTCAGGAGAGCAGCGGGCCAAGGGTGGGTGCCAAGCATTCGAGAGGCTTCTAATGTTGGCGCTGTGCTTACCCTGCACGTCGACGCGGACCGGCTCGTCCGGTCACGGTTCGCGCTGTCGCGGCTGACGGAGGTCACCAACGCCCTGGAGGTGCTCGCCCACCCCCAGCGGGCCCCGTACGCGCGCAGCTGGGCGACCCGCACCCGACGCCACCTCGACCCGGGCGCCGTCGGCGTGCTGTTCGAGCTGGTCAACGCCGCCGCCGGGTACATTCCCGACTTCCTGTCCCCGCTGCCCGGCACGTACGAGCCGACGCTCGACGAGGAACTCGCGGCGGTGGCCGCCACCACGGCGGAGGAGGTTCACCGGCAGGTGCGGTTGGCGTTCCGGATCGACCCGCCCCCACCCGACCTGGTGCAGCGCAGCCCCAACGGGCGCGACCCCCGGCCGCCGCTGCCGGCCGCGGTCGCCGAGGTCCTCGCCCAGGGCGGGGAGGCGGCACTGCGCGACCGCGTCGTCGACCAGCTCGCCCACTTCTGGCGGCTCACCCAGGCCGAGATGTGGCCCACCCTGCACCGGGTGCTCGACGAGGACGTCCGGCACCGGGCCACGGTGGCCACCCGCACCGGGCTCGCCGACATCCTCCGGACCCTCGACCCGAGGCTGGCCTGGGACGGCAGCCGGCTCACCCTCGACTCACCGTCCGAACTCTCCGTCGACGCGGCGCAGGGGCTCATCCTGGCCCCGTCGGCGTTCCTGCCCCGCCCCGCGCTGTATCTGGGCACGGGCGGCCGGGTCATGGTCGGCTACCCGGCGCGCGGACGCGGCCAGGTGTGGGCGGTGCCCGACCCGGCCGGCGAGCAGGCCGCCATCCTCGGCGCCCGCCGGGCCGCGCTCCTGACCGATCTGGGTACGCCGCTGACCACCACCGAGCTGGCCACGCGGCACGGCATCAGCCCGGCCACCGTCTCGTACCACCTGGGTCGGCTGCGCCGCGCCGGCCTCGTCGTGTCCCGACGCCACCGCCACGAGGTCCGCTACGAGCGGACGCGGTCGGCGGCGGACGTGTTGCGGGCGTTGCGCGACTTTCGGGAGTGAGGGTCACGGTGGTTGCCCGCACTCCGGCGTGGTGCCGCCCCGCGCGTCGGCGCTCGCCTGCCGGTCCTCGGCAACCCGACGGATCAGGCGTACGCAGAGCGACGCCGCGACCACGACGGCGACCGTGCCGGCGACCCAGAGCGGATAGGCCACGAGCCGGGTGTCCCACCCCGTGCCGTGGGCCGCTGCACCGGGCGAGGTGAGCGCGTCGTACAGCCGGGCGAGCAGGTGAAGCGCGACCGCGACGAGCAGTGCCGCCAGTACGCCCCAGTTGGCTTCGCTGTGTGGTGTCAACCGTTGTTTGGGCCCCACGCCACCGCAGCATTACGGTACGATCATCGTCAATCGTCCACGTTAGACGATAGGCAGGTGTTTGAGGTGAGCTTCGATCCCTGCCAGGAACTGCCGATGGGGGTAGCGCTAGTGACAGTAGCCAGAACCTTACGACGACTCTCCATAGTGTTGGTCGCCGTGTTAGTCGCATCGATGGCCAACGCCGCCGCCGCTCACGCCGCTCCCTCGTACAATGAATCGAACTGGGCGGCTTCCGTATCGGGTAGCCAACCGTCGGACGCGATCTGCGTGGGGCTGAATCAAGGGACCACCCGGCCCATAGCCGCCGGCTGTTTCAAGAGGTACGGCGACCAGTGGTGGGTGGGACACGATCTTAAGCGCGGCGAGGTCGTCACCCTCGAATGGGAGAATTATCTGCGGGCCCCGGATTCGGGCGGCTACTCTTACTGGAAGATATACCGCACCGGCTATTGCTACTTGGACACGCCTGGGTGGGGCGTTTGCAACAAGGACTACTACGAGCACAGCAGCACCAATTACTACGGCATGAAGGGCAGCGAGGTGTACTGGCGGGTCTGCGTGCGGGGGCAGTGCTCGCAGTGGGAGGTTACCTACAACGATCAGTAGCGGCGAACGCGTGACAGACCCCGGCCTCTGAAGGGTGGCCGGGGTCGCTTTCTTGATCCGAGCAGAGAACACTCGGCAACCGCTCACGGCCGTTCGGCAACCCGCTCGGCAACGTCGTCCCGATGCTCGTTGACGAGCTGCCCGCGCGAACGTCCGGCAACGGGCACTGGCGCGGCTGACGGGAAGGGGTGCCGGTAAGGTGCAGGTCAGCCTGGGGGACGACTTGGCCTTGCGAGTACGGCTGCCTGTCTGCGAGCACCACTGGCACCCCGACGGCTTCCGCGCCTGAATGCCACCCGCGATCGCAGCTCCTCGACTCAGGGCAGACACGGTGAACCCCAGGCAATAGCATCGATGCTATTGCCTGGGGTGCTTGAGCACTGCATGACTGAACGGCATCCCGTGGTCGAGAGGGCAAGTGATGGCTGATCGGGCTGACTGGAACGACCTGCGGGAACGCCGGATGGCCGAGCCCGGTGTGGCTGAGGCGTACGACGCGGCACGCCTGGCATTCGAGCTTGGTCAGGAGGTACGACACCTGCGGGAGCGCAGCGGCTGGAGCCAGAGTCAGCTGGCCCGGGCCGCAGGCATGACCCAGTCGGCGGTAGCCCGTTTCGAGGCCGGCGGCACCGTTCCGACCTTGACCGTCCTCGAACGGCTCGCTCGTGCACTGGACCGGAAGCTGGAAGTGAAGTTCGCTCCGAGAGCCGACGCTGCCTGCTCCGCGCGGCACCTCCCGAGGCGGTGAGGAGCGCGTCGAGTGCGGTGCAACGTGTCCTCCCTCGTCTCCACCGCCACGCCACGGACTCCATTCCTCACCCCTGAGCTGGCAAGATGCCACCGTCCTCGATCTGGATCGGTTATGTACAAATACTCGCCGGTCGGCTGATCCCGGCCCGCCGGATTGCGAGGTCTCGTGGCACCTATGGCCGATGTGATGCTGTTGATCTTCCCCGCTAACCTCTGCCGCACTGCTTGCTAATCAGCTGGCAAGCAAGAGCATGTTCCTCGGGCCACGTAGCACAGTCGGCACGGTGCACACCCGTGCGTCGCAGCTACCTGAACCCGCTCATAGATCAGGAGTAGATCATGTCGCAGCCCGCCGCCTCCCCGCAGCAGCAACCGATCCTCGTGCAGGTTAGCCAGAAGCAAACAGGTATCGCCTACCTGCTCTGGTTCGTACTCGGCGTCTTTGGCGGCCACCAGTTCTACCTCGGCAAGGTCGGACGGGGTCTGCTCTATCTGTTCACCTTCGGCATCCTCGGCGTGGGCGTTCTGATCGACCTGTTCACGCTGCCGAGCCAGGTGCGCCAGGTCAACACGCAGCTCGCCGTCGGAACCCGCTGATCGTCTCCGTGGCCGTCCGGGCGGCCGGTTGATTCATCCTCTACCCATCCGCCAGTTTCCAACGGCCCCGCGAGCTGCAAAGACGCCCAGCGGGGCCGTTCAGGCCAGGCGTCCTGCCCTCTCTCATAGCTCAGGCGGCGATGGCGCGGGCTGCGGCGTACGTGTCGGCGGGTAGTGGGTGGTGCAGCCGCCAGATGATGCGCATCGGGCGGTCGCCGCTGTGCTGCTGGTACGTCATCGGTCCGGTGTAGAGGTAGGCCGGTGCGCCCAGGTCGCGGTCCGGTATCCGGGTTTCCCGGACGAAGAGGTGGACCGTCGAGCCTCGCTGGGCGTGGTGGATGTAGCGCTGGCCGGTCGGTGACGCCGATGACGTGGTGCTCTGCGACTCCCACTGGAACAGCGTCTCGGTGATGGCCCGGTCGGCGTACATCGTGGTGGGGGAGTAGTGCTGCTCGGACTTGACCAGGGTGACGAAGAAGATGTCCGCCCGAGCGTCCGGAAGCCACTTGACGCCTTCGCGCAGCGATCCCGGGTTGGGCATGCCGAAGGCGGCACATGCTTCGTTGCGGCTGTACCGGGCGTGCACTCGCAGCGGCAGCCCGTCGACGGGCTGCGTGACCCGGTGGATGCGGTCGCGCAGCACCTCGGCGACCTGCCGCAACTCCGCGCAGCGGGCCGGCTCGGCGAGCAGCCGAGCCAGCCGGGCCTCGCGCTCGGTGAGCGGCGCGTTCGGCCCCCAGAGGTCGAAGTGCAGCATGTCCCAGAGTCGGCCGGCCGCCAGCCGCTGGCCAGTTGCAACCCGGGCCAGCAGGTCGAGCCGGTCGGGGTCGTCCAGGTGCAGCATCCGCCCGATGGCCCGGCCCAACTCGCGGTCGTCCGGCCCCGGTGGCGTCGTTTCCAGACCGGCGAGCCGCCGCAGCCCGGTCCACCCGCCGACGCTCGCCGACCGGTAAACGTCCTCGACCTCCAGGCCGGCCTCGCGCAGGAACTCGGCCAGGCTCACGTCTCCGAGCAGGCGCAACTCCTTCGTCAGGCCGGTCTTCGAGGTCGGCACCGCCGAGCGCAGGTTGGCCAGCACGATCTCCTTGGCCACCCGGTCGAGCTGGATGTGGCAGCCGCTGGGCAGGGAGGGGAAGTCGTCGCGTACGGCATCGGTTATCGCGCGGCGGCTGACCCCGGTCAGAGCGCGCCAGCGGAGGTCGAAGCGGAAGTTGGCGTGCTGCCCGCCGATGAAGTCGAGCACGGTCAGGCAGGGCTTGTCGTCGTCCAGGCGCAGCCCACGGCCGAGCTGCTGAAGGAAGATGGTGGCGCTCTCGGTGGGCCGCAGCATCAGGATCGTGTCGACCATCGGCAGGTCGACGCCCTCGTTGAACAGGTCAACGGTGAACAGCACCCTGAGCGTGCCGCTCTTGAATTCGCGGAGCGGGGCCGGCCGATCCACGGTCCGGGAGGTCACCGCGGCCGATGGCACGCCGTGCTTGGTGAACCAGTCCGCCATGAACTCGGCGTGCCCGATGCTCACGCAGAACCCGAGCGCCCGCATCCGCCCGACGTCGACGGTGTCGCGTACCGCCCGCAGCACCATCCGCGCCCGAGCGTCGTTGCCGGTGTAAACGCCGTCCAGTTCCGTCGGGTCGTACCCCTGCCCGCGCTTCCACCGCAGCTGCGACAGGTCCACGTCGTCGTGCAGGCCGAAATACTGGAACGGCGCCAGCAACTGCCGCTCCAACGCCTCCCACAGGTGCAGCTCCACGGCGGCGCGGCCATCGAACCACCGCCGCACGTCGCCGCCGTCGCTGCGGTCGGGGGTCGCGGTCAATCCCAGGAGTACGCGCGGCCGCAGCCGCTCCAGCAGTCGCGCGTACGTCGGCGCCTCCGCGTGGTGGAACTCGTCGACGATCACCATGTCGTACGCCTCGGGGTCGATCTCCCGCCGGTGCAGCGACTGGATGGAGGCGAAGACGTGCCGCCAGTGCTGCGGCGCCTGGCCACCGACGAGCGTCTCGCCGAAGCTGCCGTCCCCCATGACCTGCCGGAACGTTGCCAGGCTCTGCCGCAGGATCTGCTCCTGATGTGCCACGAAGAGCAGCGAGTCGACGGCCTTCTCGCGGTGCAGCCGGCGGTAGTCGAGCGCCGCCACGATCGTCTTGCCGGTGCCGGTGGCCATGACGACGAGGTTGCGCCAGCGGCCGTGGACTTTGCGTTCGGCGTCGAGGTCGGCCAGGATCTCGGCCTGGTACGGGTACGGCCGCACATCCAGGTTGGCGATCTCGGTCGGCGCCTCGCCGTCGCGGCGCTCCCCGCGCAGCGCTGTGCGGAGCCGGTCGGCGTCCCTGCCGGGGTCGTAATCCTCGAACGCCGGATCGTGCCAGTAATCCTCGAAGGTCGCGGTGAACGTGTCGATGACGTACGGCTGCTCCATGTTGGAGATCCGGACGTTCCACTCCACGCCGTCGACCAGCGCGGTCTTGGACAGGTTCGACGAGCCGACGTACGCGGTGGTGGTGCCGTTGCTGCGGCGGAACAGCCAGGCTTTGGCGTGCAGGCGGGTCGTACGCGTCTCGTAGGAAATCTTGATGTCGGCGCCCAGCTCGGCGAGCCGGTCGAGGGCGCGCTGGTCGGTGGCGCCGAGGTAGGTCGTGGTGATGACCCGCAACCGGCCGCCGCGGTCCATCAGGTCGCGGATGGCGGGCTCGATGAGACGCAGGCCGTGCCACTTGATGAAGGCGCAGAGCAGGTCGACCTGGTCCGCGGAAGCCATCTCGTGGGTGACCTCGTGACCGATGCGCGGCTGGTGGCGGCCGTTGACCAGTAGCGCGCCGGTGGAGAGCGGCGTGGTGGGACGGATCGGAAAGGCGGGGGCGGCCGGTGGGATCGGCGGTGCCGCGATGGCGTGCAGGAGGTGCTTCGCGTCGGTGACCTGGTCATCGGCTGTGGCGGCCTGCGGGCTCAGGACGGCGATGGTGTCGGCGATGCGGTTGGCCAACTCGACCTGGCGGTGGAGCTTGTCGTCGCCGCCGCCGACAGCGTGCAGGGCGCGGCGGGCCAGGGCGGCGATGTGCCGGGCGAGGGCATCCGGGGCGTCAGCCGGGTCGAGCTTCGCGTGCTGGATCAGCGCAGGGTCGATGTGCTGGAGCCGGTCGGCCAGGTCGCGCGTGACGACATGCTCGTAGACGCCCCGCTCAAGCTCGGCCATGTAGGCAGCTAACCAGCAGCTGCACCCTATCGCTGCCCCGGAGACCTCTTGCGGACCAGTTCATCTGCCGGCTTCGTCGGCAAGTTGTTGCCACGGGCCCTCCGGGTCCTGATTGATCAGATGCCGCGATCTGCTGCGGGGATCCCCAGGTCTTTTGTCGACTGTCAGATCTAGGACAACCGTCTGCCATCATCGCCACTACGATTCAACTTCATTTTCACCTTACCGAGTCCGGGAGCTGAGCGCCGCGCCGAGTCATCCACATGGCATGCGAAAAGGACGGGGGCGGCCTCCATTCGTGACCAGAGCCGAAATCCCAGGTTGTGGGACGACGTGGAGTAGCAACCGTGCATCCGCAACTCGCCACTTTACCTGACCAATACCTACCAGGAGTAGCTCGAAGCCGTCGCATGTGCAGGAAGGCGTGGACATGGATCCTGTAGCAATCGCAACACTCGCTGGCCCGACGCTGGGTGCTGTCGTTCAGTTTCTTTGTACAAAGTTGGGTGGAGCGCTTGAGCGCAGAGACGCCGTCGTGTCGGAAGGTGAAACCCGGTTCGTCTTAGGTTACGAAGGCCCGATTTCACCTAATGAGGCTGCCTATACTGTTGATCGCATCACAAGTCTCAAAAGCACCGCAGATGTGCTCGATGTGTATCGGGAGCATCCCGAAATCATCAAGCCCAAAGACGCCCGTTTGGCTGCCGCAATTGTGTCGGCCTGCGAAGGCCTTCGCGAAATATACGGACTGAATATCCGACTTGCGGAAACAGGTTCGGATGGCGTCAAGTTGACTCAAGAGTTGGGTGACGTGGAGAGGCCGATCACGGGGGTGAGGGCCAGCGAGATACGAAAAGGTGCAAATTTGGATGTGAGGCAGAGTGCGGTTCGTGTGAGAGGGAAAGGCAGTCTCATCGGTCTAGAGATTGAGGGTGGCATTGGATAAGGGCTGGTTTGAGCAGGGCACTAGCCTCTCTTTGGAGAAAGGTTTAAATCCAGGGGATAATCCAACCATCCCTATAGGCGTAGAGCCTCTTCAGGAATCGTTGAGTGGGGACCAGTCGGAGAGCGTTTCGGACGACCTATCCGACATTCTCAAGGGGTTAAATGTAGATCCGGCGACGTTCGCTAAGATTAATGAAGATTACCGGCAGCTATCCCTCCTTAACTCTGGAGTTATGGCGGGTGTATATTTTAATCTTCAGGTAATGGACGCCGCTCCGACCTATCGGATAGAGGAATCCCAGCTAGCACACTACGCTGCCACTTACGTACCCCATGCATCTTTCGACCAGTTTTGGCGCCTGCTATTGCCAGATGGCGGACTGTCATTAATCGCGGCTCCGCCGCACTGCGGCCGAAGCTCCTTGGCGTTTGCATTAATGGCGAGGCTTTGCTATTCCGGGGAGGTGGATGAGGCGCACCATCTAACTTTCGGCGGATCGGATACTCTGCCGAGTAGACGTATCCCTCGTGAGAGCCGACGAGTCTACTTGGTCGAGCTTCCACCGGATGAAAAGGCGGTCGACGGTGAGGTCGAATTCAAGATTCGGGAGGACTTCGCTGAACAACTGATCAGCCTGCGCGATGTGCTTGTGCGTCACAGGAGTCGCCTGATCGTGATGACGAGGCCCGAACAATGGAACCGCATATCTCGTGGAATGCGGTGGGATTTTGCGCCGGAAATTGGGGAATCCCCAGATCTCATAGCGATTGCGCATGCTCACCTACGTGCAGCCGAGCCAGACTATCCGCACAGTAGTTGGCTCGATAGTTCACGGATAGCCAGGCTCTTCGAAAAGGCCCGTCCGATTGATTCTGTCGAAATTGCTGACCTGATTTTGGGCGAGCAGAGGAAGGTGGGCCCCGGCGGGCGAGAAGGACTGCCGTCCGAGGAAGGTGTAAATAACGTCGTCAAGGCGAGATCCAATTGGCGTGAAGAACTACGGGAATGGCATAGCAGAGACGGTAGAACGGCTATCCAGCGAAATTTCCTCCTTGCTGCGGCGATTCTACGAGATGCTCCAGTCGGGCACATTTACGCCAAGGCTGCAGATCTCTGCAGAAGTTTCTCCGACGCGGAGATGGAATTATCTGGTCAAACCGCACCTGGAGTGATCGAACTCCTGCATTCGGTTGAAGGCGAGTTGGATGAACTAGAGAGAGTCGAATTCCGGCGACCGCATTGGGAGGATGCCACCGTAGAATACTTCTGGGCCGATCGGCCACTGTCGCGCCAGATATTTATGAAGTGGCTTGCGGACAGCGCGCTCTCTTCTAAGCAAGGCGATCTCGTTAAGCTGAATCAAGACGATTCTCTTCAAGTTGGGCGAAGGGTCGTTGAGTTTGCCCTCAAGTTTGCGGTACGCCATGAGAGGCCACTGCCATTAGCTGCTCTGGTCGACACGTGGCACGAGAACAGGGTGTTGTGGCGACTGCTAGTCGACTCGGTCGACGCTGCTGCAACCTCTGACGTCAACTCGCAATATGTACGCCGGGTCTTGCTGGACTGGGCTAAAGCAGCCGAGGTTGCTAGAAAGCGACTAGTTGCTGCTGTTTGTGCTCGAAACTTCGGTGCTGTCCATACAGGTTTTGCCTTACGAAGGCTACGCCACATCGGCGACTCGTGCACGATTGAGATCCTTCCCGACCTTCAAAACGCAGTGCGTAGACTTTGGCTTGATGAGGCTGCCCGGGTCACTCTTCTGCAGTACCTCGGGGCTTGGTGTCGGAATGACTATGCCGCGGGCAGGGTTGTTTTTGAAACGCTTGCGGTCATAGGTGATTCGGAGACGAGATTGCCGCATGTTCTAGCAGTCTTTAGCAATGAATCCTTTCGTGGTGTCTCGATTGATGTCTTGGAAATCGCTTGGCGTCAAGTGCTCGATTATAGTGATTTGATGCAGACGGATAGCCCGGCTCAAAAGTGCGTCAACGCGTGGATGTCGGCCGTCATTGAATCCGGTAGGGCGGACGCAGTTTTGTCCGTACTGGCGGCAGCGGTATCAGGGGCTACTGGAACCAAGGCGAGTGTTAGACGGGATGTCCTTCGTGGTTGCGTTCAGAAGTGGGTTGAGGGCGGAGTTAACGATTTTGATAAGCGGCGGATGATTCAGCGAAATCTGAGCGAGCTGTTAGACGCCGATATTGCACGGTCAGCGCGCCGTATTGTGGCACAGGGGTGAATGTAGGTGCGGTTTTGGCCTAGGGCAGGCGGCCGTTGGAGTCGAGTGGTACTCGACGTGCCCAGTCGGACCTCCGAGCTTCGGTTCGTATGTGAACTTAATATTGAATGGCTTGTGAGGAAGAGGTGGGTTGATCGAGAGGCGCTGATAGTTCAAGGGCTGCGCGGTATTGTCGAACGAGTTTTATCTCAGAAGGAGGTGATGGAATGGCGAACAGCTGAACAAGAGCTGAATGGCGAGCTGCTGGGTCACCTTCCTTGCAAGATTGGCAAGCTAAAGGTTCTTCGAGCCTCTGCCACGGTAGAGCCTGATCCTGCATCTTGGGAAGCCGGGATGCAGCTTGAGAGCGCCCGTAGACAGCAGCTTTTCGAGAGCGCCGTGCGCCGGCAGGCAAAGGCGCGAGTTGACTTCTTGAGGCGCGAAGTATTGTCAGACCCTGTTGCTGCCCAGCTATATCTCGTTTCAATGAAGGAGTCAGATCTTGGCCGGGGTCTAGACAAAGACACGATAAAAAAGCTTATCGAGGATGCGGCCTGGTGGACGCCGCAGAATAGGTGGCTGCTGATTGCGCGAATAGTTTACGACTATCTTTCGGGGCTATCGGATGGGCGTGCGAGGGATTTGCTTCGGGCTTTCATTGTGGCGGCGGAGGCGATCGGTGACCAAGAATTCGCTGACCGGTTGCGCTCCGAGGCCGATGAAGACGCCCGAGAGAGCGATCGGGAGGGGGATCGAATGCATCTACAGATTTAGCAAGGCTGCGGTAGCGTGTGGGGCGCAGACGAGTGCCGCAATGAGTCTGATTTTTGGGACGATGAGGGTCCTGCCAGTCCATCCCTCACGATTCTATAGCTGATGACTGGGTGCCATTCTAAGGCTAACAAAGGGTGCACATTGGGGTGCTTTGCCACAGTTTGCTGATCCAGCCCGATGATCGAGTTCCGCTGTGGACCTGAGCTTGCCGGAGCGGTGCGGCGGCGGGCGATCATCTTCAACTCGCGGGCCTCGTGGAGCAGCGGTCAGCACGGATCGCCATCTGACGAGCTTCGCCGGCCCGGGGGACCAAGGTCCCGGAGTCCGGTGACTTGGTCCCTGCCGGTTGTGATCCGGGCGGGAGCAGGCTGGAGATAACCGGTTCGACCTCCGTGAGCCGTACCGCTGGTGCCGTCGTCAGGAGGGCACGATGACCGCGCAGCTCGCCGCCCGCGCACCGCAGCGACCGCCGCTCCACTGGCAGTCGCGTCTGCTCGCCTGGGCCCTGGCCGCCGCGGCGGGTGTGATCGCAGCAGCGGCGCTGGTCGGCCCGCTGGGGCTGGGCTTGATGCGGTACCGCACCTCGGACACCACTCTCAACCAGTTGTTGGGCAGCGACGCGGCGGCGCTCTTCGTCGTCGCCCCGCTGGCGATCGTGGCGGCGCTGCTCGCCGTCCGCCGGCATCCGGTGGCGCCACTGCTGGCCACCGGCATCGGTGGGTACGCCGTCTACACGTACGCCCAGGTCATCATCGGTCAGGAGTATCTGCGCCTGCCCGGAAACGTCGAGCGCTTCTTCCCGCTGCTGCTCACCGTCTTCCTGCTCGCCGAGGCGTTGCTGGTCCTCGGCTGGCGGGCGACGCCTGCCCAGCTGCCGCCACCGTCACCGCGGCTGGCCCGTACGGCGGGCGTGACGCTGTTGGTGTTGGCGGCCTTCCTGGTGTTCGGCCAGCACCTGCGTCCGATGCTGATCGCCTGGCAGGACCCGTCCCGGCTGACCGAGTACGCCTCCAGCCCCACGCCGTTCTGGATGGTCAAGCTGATGGACCTCGGCATCATCGTCCCGGCCGCTGTCGCCACCGGCATCGGCGTGCTGCGACACGCCCCCTGGGCGCGTCGAATGATATACACGCTGCTCACCGGCTACAGCTGCCTCGCTGTCTCGGTCGCGGCGATGGCGGTGGTGATGATCGCCAACGGTGACCCGGACGCGTCCCCGGCGCTGGCGGTGGGGGTTGGGCTCTTCGCCCTGGTCTTCGTCACGCTGATCGCAGCGCTGTACCGCCCCCTGCTCCGGCGGGGAGCGAACGACTACGACGGGCCGTACATAGCCGCCGAGGAGTAACCTCCGGCGCATGCCTGACTCCATGGTCGACAGTCTGCTGGCCGACTTCACCGCACCACGGCCGTACACCAAGGAGGTCGTCGCCGACGCTTCTCCCGCGCCCGGTGTGCACGTGGTGCTCGATGGCGGCACCGTCCTCTACGTCGGTCGGACGGGAAACCTGCGCAGACGACTCCGGCAGCACCTCACCGGCAACCGCGAGTCGTCGGTGCTGCACCTCCAGGTCGGCGAGTTGCTCGATCGGCAGGGGCTGGCGGCCACGGCGGAGGACATCGCCGGCTGGCTGGGCCGCCGCGAGGTCCGCTGGCTGGAAACCGACAACCCGGAGAGTACGAAGGACACCCTGGTCCTGGCCCTCAAGCCCCGCTTCAACCGGCAGGTGCCGAAACCCCGGTGATGGGCGAAATCAGCCTCCGTAGAGCCGCTGCTCAACCAGTCGTGGACCATCGCGGGACTGCGCTAGCTCATCGTGTACCTACCGCCCTATCCATGGCATCAAAAATGGTCTTGGGCGAGTCGTCGGCCAGGATCTCTTCAAGGAGCGGGAATCCCTCCATGGACACTGCACGGCCCAGAAGTTCGAGCATCCTTCCCTTCAGTGCGATCAGGCCTGCACCGAAGCGGGCGCACTCCTCGAGCCCTGCTGGCACCAGCGTTGCCCGGCCGACCCGCGAGCGTTCCTTCGAGGGAGCGAAGAAGACGACGCGTTGACCCGGTCCGACGTCGAGTGGCGGGGCGAGCGCATCGAGGTATGCGCTGCCCAGGAGGACGAACACCAAGTCGTGTCCGTGCGCAAACCGTCGCGCAGCGTCCGGTACACCGAGTTGCTCCGCCCACGACCGAGCCTTCGGGCGTCCCATTGAATTGAAAGTAACGTCGTAGGGGGCGATCGGCCGATCCTCCCGGATCAAGCCGTAACCTGCGGAGAGGATCGACACCTGAACCCCGTCATCGCCCAAGACCTTTCGCAAGCGTCGGACGCCCGCCATGGCTCGCACGTGCTGTTGCCCGGTGTACATCTCGCCGGCTGGTCGCAGGTACTGGGCCAGTTCCACCTCGCGGCGGGCAACCCGAGCAGGGTCGTTGAAGTCGTCGAATTTCAACGCGACAGAGGATGAAGTGGCCTTGTCGCCGGTGCAGCTCGTGATGACGAGGATCTTCACACTCCGGCCTCCGGATTACACGCTGGAGATAACTCAGCAACGCCCGGTTGAGCAGGAGTCCGCAGACGTTGTTGGTAGCGCCAGACCGCGTGGTCCAGGGCGTGCACCCGCCAACCCCTTCTATGCGCAGCTTCCGTGAGCAGACGGGCGGCGTGGGCGTTGGACACCCGAGGCTCGCCCAACGCTGCCGCTACGAATCGGCAGATCATGCGGTCTGGCTTGACCTCGTCAACGCCGGCAAGCAGGAGCAAGTATCGCCAACCTATGTCGCTCGACCGCTGGCCGGGCGTCTCACGCCAAACGCGGCGGATTTGAACGTCTGACTCATCTACGGCACCAAGCAGGTCCTGGACGGTGTTGATGCCGAGGCCCTGGAAACCGAAAGCAGCCGTGTAGGTTGCAACAGCCTTGAGCGGCGCACCACGATGAGCAGAGGTCCTGTGCTGGGTGCCGATCTTGGAGGCGAACCCGTCCGGGCCTCCCAGCTCGTCGTATACCTGCAGCAGGTTGGTCAGGCCGTCGCGGTCGGCGTCCCCTTGCTGCTCGGCTCGATACGTCCGGTATCGGGCCAGAACCGGAAGAACGGTTCCGGAGTACTGGACTCCCAGCGACCAGATGGAGTCGATGAGGCAAAGAGCCAGACTATTGGGATACCCACCAGGCGTCTTCCAATCAGCAGGATCATCGAGGACGCTGTCGCAGTAGGCAAGTAGCCGGTCGACGTCATCCACGTCGCACCCCTCCTGGTCCTCGCTCCGATGATGCCGGCGTCTCAGTATCCAACATGGATCGGCGAGCTGAGATCTTTGCGGTTGGGCGGTAGCTTCCCACCGACGGTATCGATGTGCTGAGGAGGAAAACATGGGGAAGCTCCGGCCGCCGCTGAGCGATGAAACAGCCATGCGCGCCGACGCAAGCAAGCAGGAGCGGTTCGATCGGCTGCTACAGAGCCCGTACTTCGATGCCGTGGTTGCGGCGAACAGGGCCTACCTCGATGTTGCCATCCCCGATGCGGCCAGGACTGAACGAGAGCACTGGGCCCTCTCCTGCCTGCCTGGCACGACTCCCGGCAGGTTGTCCGCAATCAGTGCCAAGACGATGGAGACGTTCGTCCTGCATGAAAACCCGGATGACGACGCCCACGGGCCCGCGTCGGCGTTCGTGATCGTCCGAAGGTCGGTGCTAGGACAGCACTGGTCGACAGCTGAGGCCTTGGACGAAGCCTTCCCTGGCCTCGACCTCGAGGAATCGGACTACCGAGACGCCACCCCTGATCAGGTCAGAATCTGGGGATGGCACGACGAGATGATCCGGGCGTTTGAGGACGACCGCTTCGCCGCTGCTGTCCGTGATCTCGTGGATCCGCTCCTGGACAGCAAAACCATGCATTGGCGGGGCCACAACTACCAGCTTGCTGATCACGTTCTCGATCGGGCGCCCCTTGTAAGCCAGTGAACGGGGTGGGCCGTGACTGTGCCCCACCTCTTACCCCCGGATGCGCAGCCGGTCGGTGACGACTCGCCAGTCGAGCACTGCGGGCAGCGGTGTCACGGCCACGTTGGCGTCTTGGAGCAGCCGCAGGTGGGGGCCGTAGCTCGGATGAGCGGCCAGCTGACCTTTGACGTTGGGGAAGGCGTGCACCGGGATCCCTGCGCTGAGCGCCTCGTTGAGGATGCCCAGCGCGAGAGTGTCGTTGATGCCCTGCGCCCACTTGTTGATGACGTTGAAAGTCGCCGGCAACACGGCGACGGCGGTGGCGGGAGGATACGGCTCAGGCTCGCCGGGTTTGCGCCATTCGACTCGCACGGGGTAGCCGGTCTGCCGCGCGAGGGCCTGCCGGTCGACCCAGGTGGCGGCGGTCGGTGTGGCGGTGAGGCAGACCGTCCAACCGTCGTCGTGCAACAGCTTGATCAGCTCCCCGATCCGCAGCACCGGTGGAGCGGCGCAGACGACCAGAGCGAGCACTCGTCGTTCGGTCATGACAGCATCAGGCTGGATGCCGGCTGCCCTCACGGACCAGCACGTCGAAAACCGGCGCGTTCTCCCAGGCGGGTTGGAGTTCGCCGACCTTGTGCCAGTTCCAGGAGCGATATGCCGCTTGGGCTGGGGCGTTGTCGGGACGGGCCAGAAGAGTCATCCGTGGCTCTGGCCGGCTGTCGATCAGCTCGTCGTGCAGCGCCCGCGCGATTCCCTGGCGCTGCCACGCGGGACGTACAAGCAGCTCGCAGAGGGCGAAGGTGGGATCATCCGTGAAAGCATCAGGAACCCCACCCCGGATTCCTTCCCACCAGCGAGTTTTCTGCTGCAACGGAAACCCGTAGATATAGCCGACGAGGTGCCCGTCGATCTGGGCTGTGATCAACGTCCAGCCGGGAGCCTTCATGTGCCCAGCGAGTTGCCGGCGATAGCGATCTTCGTTGTAGAACGCTCCGTCTCCGGCGTGGGCGTCAAGGTAGACCTCAACCAGCTCGTCGGTCAGAGCGGCGGCCATGCCCGCGTCGAAGTGGCTGAGGTCCACGTCCGCTTTCATTTTTGGAACGTCTCGTTGTACGCGTCGACGAACTCGCGGGCGGCAGGTGACCGCTCACCGGCGAGGCGTGCCTTGACCTGCGCGAACCGCCGTTCGGTCCGCTTGGAGTTCAGCTCCTTGACCGCAGGCAGGACGCCCAGCCCTGTCTGCGCGGCCTGCTGGATGTCTCCGCATCGGTACTCGGCCTCGGAAAGTTGAACTGTCCTGAGTATTTGATTACGCCGATGGATGGTGCCCGGATCGTCACAGTCGAGACGGAAGGACTCGGCGGCGCGCGCCGGTCTGCCCAGAGCAAGAAAGGAAAGCCCCTGGATGCCGGTCATTTCGTCAGTGTTGACGAACTGCAGGAATGGCAGGTCGTCCTCGTGCGGACCGCGATCGAACTCACGATGCGCGCGTGCCATCTCCCGGTTGAAGGCGCCCACGTCGCCGAGGTTGGCGTAGGCGTGGGCCATCCGTAGCCGGAGGAGCGTGTTCAATCGGGGTGTTGCCCAACCCTGGGATGCGCGAAGCGCGGCTTCGGCGCAGTGCAGCGACTCCGACGGTTGGTCCTCCCGGGTCAGCAGCGACAGGCAGGCCATGGCCCGTACCTCGTCGCGTGGGTCGTCGGCGATCCGGGCCCGGGTGATGGCGTCGTTCAGGTATGGGCGCGCATGCTGGCGGCGTTCGGCGTCTATGGCGAGCCATGCAACCTGGTTCGCGAGGTTGGCTTGAGCGCTCTGGAGTGCCTCGCCGAGGCCTCGACTGAAGCGCGCTCCTGCGGCCCAGCTAGATAGGCGGGCGTGTACATCCATCGCCACGTCGCAGAGTTCACCTGATCCGACTGCGGCATCGGTTTGCCGGAGCCGTTCCACCAGGGAGCCCGCAAGCCGAACATGTTCCATGCCCAGGCTTTCGTCCGCGCGGTTGGCCTTGAGCAGATCGTCGAGCAGTCCGCTTCCCCCAAGGCCAGCGAGGGCGGCCAGCGTGTTGAATCGGCGGCGGTTCGTGATGCCACCTCCTTCATCGGACGCTGGCTCCAGGGTAGTCCGGAATCCGCCGGAGGCACCCACCTCATCCGGCGGCGACTGCCGGGCAGAGACGTCGGCTGCCGCCTTTTCGGGCTGAGCGGGGAGGCGGAACCACAGCCCAGACTCGGGGATGCGAAGCAGCGTCGCCCAGTGCTCAAGCCGATCAAGGTGGACCATCCGTGGGCCGTTCTCGATGCGGCTTAGCTGAGCCTGCGTGATGCCCAACCAGTTCCCAACCACGGCTTGCGGCAACGCCGCCCGGCCGTGGTAGGGGTGGTGCCGGTACGCCCGGATCACCTGCCCGAGATGCCGCTCCGCCAGCGCTTGTCGTAGCGGCTCGTGGTCCCAGAACGACGCCGGCACCTCAGGCGGTGCGCTGAGCCGGCTGCGTTCAGCGGTCTGGCAGGGCGTGCAGCGTCCGCTGTCGTTGTCGCGGGCCAGGCGGCCTCCACAGCGGGGGCAGTTCACAGATGTCACCGGCAACCTCGCCATTCGCGGGTGGCTGTGTCCGTCGCGCTCCGTAGAGCGTATCCATTCAAGCCGTTACGCGGCCTCGCGGTATACGCACCACGTATATCGATCATCCGCGCGGCATGAATGCTGTCAAAAATGGCCCGGCGCAACCTGTGTTGGGCGGCGTCGAGCGAATCAGATTCCGCTTGTGCATGGTGGTCAGCTCTCGCAGGTCATACGTCCTGCCTCGCTGATCCACAAGGCTGCGACGCAAGGCCCGGGGCGGGTGCTGGGCTCCGGTGGGGCGTCGACCGGTGAGACGTGTTGCCGTCCCCGCCCGCCTCGGAGCCGCAACCAGCCAGGGAGGGACATGGACGCGATCGACCGGGCGCTCGGTGAGTTGCCGATGCCGCCGTACGTGACCGCCGAGGATGTCGGCTTCGCCGTGCGGGCGTTGGCCGTGCACGTGGCCGAGCAGTGGCCCGAGGGGGCGCGCTGCCGCAACGACCGGGCGCCGCATCCGTGCCGGCTGCACCGGTGGGGGCAGCGGGTTCTCGACGAGCGCGGGCTGACCGAGGAGCAGGTCCGCGCGCTGCTCGCCGAGCAGGAGGCGACGCTGCGATGATCTATCTGACCGGGAAACGGCTGCATCCGCACCACGTCCGGGCCGCCACCTTCGACCGTCGCTGGCGGGGGATCGACCCCGCCCAGGTGTACGACTACCTGGGCCGGGTCGCCGACGAGATGGACCGCCTGCACCGGGAGCTGACCACGGCCAACACCGAGGCCGAGCGCATCCGGCAGGCGTTGCGGCAGTGGCAGTCCCGGCACCACAACTGCCGCCACGCGAGGCACCAGGCGGGGGAGGGCCGGTGAGCGAGGAGGCGGTGGGGCGGTGGCTGCGGCTGGTGCGGGCGGACGCCGAGCTGTCGCCGTACCTCATCGGGGTTGATCTGGATCGGCTCACCGCGCACCTGACCCGGCAGCTCGCGGCCGGCGGTGTGGTGTTGGACGGTTGGCCGGGGCTGCCGGAGGCGCAGCGGCGGCGGGCGGCCGACTACCTGGCCGGGGTGCTGGCGGCCGACGACCAGGCGCCGGGGCCGATCACCGAGGCCGCCGCTCGTTTCCGGGTGCGGATCGAGCAGCGGTGTCCGGGGCTGTTGCCGCAGCAGGCGCTGCCGCTGGTCGTCGCCGCGTTGGCGCGGCTGGTCGGCGGCGGCACCGACCGGCCCGGGCGGCTGGCGTTGCTGGCGGTGCTCGGCCGGGTCCATCGCCGGTACCGGCTGCGGCCGGAGCACGGCCCGCTGATCGGTGCCGCGCTGGCGCCGGTGGCCGCGCAGCTCTGCCCGCCGCAGCTCGCCGCGGACTGGGACCGGCGGTGGCCGCGAGCGTGGGGGCTCATCGAGCGCGCCGCCGGGCGCGTCGGCGACGGGCCGGCGTTCTGGCCGGCCGAGGTGACCGGCCGCGAGCTGGCCGCCGAGGGCGTCGCCATCCTGACCGTACGCCCCTGGCGTCGCCTGCCGTTCCGGCCCGGTCAGGCGGTGCCGGTCTGCGTGCCCCGGCACCCCGGACGGTGGCGCTGGTACTGCCCGGCCAACGCCCCACGCCCCGACGGCACCGTCGAGCTGCACGTCCGCGCGGTCCCCGCCGGCACCGTCTCCCCCGATCTCGTCCATCGGGTACGCCCCGGCGACCTGCTCCACCTCGGCCCACCCGTCGACACCGGCCTGTGCGCGGCCCCGGTCGGCTCGGGCGCGGCCAGGGTTGGCTCGGGCGGGGTTGGCTCGGGCGGGGTCGGCGGGCGGGACCTGCTGCTGGTGGCCGGCGGCACCGGGCTGGCCCCGCTGCGTGCCCTGGTCGAGCAGGTCGCCGCCGCGCCGGACGGTCGCCGGGTGACGCTGGTCGTCGGCGTACGCACCTTCGCCGACCTCTACGACTCGGTCGCCCTCGACAAGCTCGACCGGGCCCACCCCTGGCTGACCGTGGTGCCGGCGTTCTCCCACGACCGTGCCGTCGCCCCCGCCGAGCAGGGCGACGCGCTCACCCTCGGGCTCTACCACTACCGCCCCGGCCAGGACGTCCACGTCTGCGGCCCGCCCGCGATGCTCGCCGCCGCCCGGCAGCGACTCCCCGCCGTCGGCATCCCCACCGAGCGGCTCCACCTGCCGGAACGGATCCCATGGTGATGACCGTCTATCGCGTCTTCGTTGGAGCGGCATGCCCGCTACTTCCAAAAGGTCGCGTACGTTGAGGGGCATGGGATTGACCGGTGATTACGAACCGAGTGCGTCGGCATGGGTCCGCGAGCAGGTCGAGCAGATCATGCGTACCGGCACGACCGAGGGCGTCACGATCGGTGGCCGGCCCATCGTGCTGATGACCTACCGGGGCGCCAAGTCCGGCAAGGTCCGCAAGACGCCGGTGATGCGCGTCGAGCACGAGGGCCGCTACGCGGCTGTCGCGTCGATGGGCGGCGCGCCGAAAAACCCCCAGTGGTACGCCGGCCTGGTGGCCGAGCCGACCATCGAGCTTCAGGACGGCACGATGGCCGGGGAGTACCGGGCCCGTGAGGTGTTCGGAGACGAGAAGGCCAGCTGGTGGGGCCGGGCCGTCGAGGCGTTCCCGGACTACGCCGACTACCAGCGCAAGACCGACCGCCAGATCCCAGTCTTCGTCCTCGAACCGGTCCCAGCGAAACCCTGAGTAGTCGCGCGAATCGGGCATGCCGGATGCACGACCTGCTACGAGGGGCCGCCGGCCAGCGACTGAGCCTGCCTGAGTACGAGGCTGACTTCTATGCCACGGTGGAGTCGGTGGACGGGCCGATCCTCAAGACGGAGCGGATGCAGACCTTCCGTGAGCCGGGCAGCCCGAGTTGGGAGGCGTTCGCGGCCGGCCGGTGGGAGAAGGCGCTGCGCATCGCAGCCGAGCCCAACCCTGAGCTGAAGCGCTTCTTCGACCGTCTCGCCGAGTTGGGCTCTGGGCTGCACCGGCTACGCGTCGTGGCGCTTCCCCTCACCGCCTACCTGATCTGGGAGCTGAACTTTCTCCGCTTCCGCGCTGCGGCCGGGGAACAGATCCGGGTGCTCACCACCACCACGGATGTGATCGCCAAGCATGAGCACGAGCACGGGACCATCCCTGAGCTGATGGTGGTCGGCAGCCGGGCAGTCTACGAGGTCCGCTACGACGAAACCGGGCTTCCGCTCGGAGCGGACAAGTTCGTCGACCGAGCGGTCGTGGACGGCTGCCGGGAACGGGCTGCTTCGCTACTTGCCGAGGCGGAGCCATTCGATTCCTTCTTCGACCGCGAGGTCGACGGGCTCAGGCCGCCCAAGATGCACCTGTAGTGGAAGGACGCGAGGCAGCACCACAAGCCCTGTTGCGGGCCTCTCAGTGATCGGCCGCTGGCCCCCGCAGAAAGTTGATCAACTCCGTTTCGTCGGTACGGCGGTGTCCAAGCGGTCGGGACACCGCCGTTACGGCGGAACAGCGATCGGCGAAACGACGATCGGCGATGATCAGTGCGGTTAGCGCTGCTGGCCACCTCTCCGCGCTCGCCGGAAGGCAGCGCGGCCATCGAACGACGAGCGAGCCGGCCCCGGTCGTGCGTCGGTCACTCCTCGCCGGTGAGGCGGGCGGTCTGTGACCGCAGGACCCGGATGGTGTTGGTGAGGTAGTCGACCACAGCTGCGGTCTCCCGTTCGTCGTACCGGGCCATGAGCGCGCTCATCTCCCGGGTCAACTCGTCGAAGACGCCGGTCAGGTCGGGGATCCGCGCCGGTTCGGCGGCGACCAGCACCCGCCGCCGGTCTGTGGGGTCCGGCTCACGGCGTACGTACCCGGCCCGCTCCAGCCGGTCGATGATGCCGGTGACCGCGCTGGCGCCCAGTACGGCGACGACCTGCCCACCGCCGCGAACGTCGGGGGTGAGGTTGTTACTGCGCTCGCCCGGCTGCTCCTGGCGTACCTCATCCTGCGGCTGGCGTTCCGCGAGCCCGGCCTGGCCGGCCTGCCGGTCCGGGAACGCTGGCGGCGATCGTCCGCCAACCCGCACGCGAACACATTCCACGCCGCGGTGAATAGAAGGTGTGGTGGCCAGAGCAGAGGGAGATGGATCCAATTGGCTGTGGTTGAGAGAGACCTGGCTGTGATGACACCGCCCGAAGGGGGAACCGCCCAGAGCGACGCCGAACTCATCAGCCAGGCCGGCGCTTCCCCGGAGTGCTTCGCAGCGGTGTTCGACCGGCATTACCGGCACATCTATGCCTATGCGGCGCGTCGGCTCGGACGGGACCTCGCCGAGGATGTGGCGTCCGAGACGTTCCTGGTGGCGTTCGACCGGCGCGCCGGGTACGACGTGACCCGCGCGGACGCGCGGCCCTGGCTGTACGGGATCGCGTCGAACCTGATCGCTCGGCAGAGTACGGCCGAGTCCCGCCGGTACCGGACGCTCGCCCAGCTCGGACAGGGCGATCGGGCCGACGCCCACGACGACGCCGTCGTCGGACGGCTCGACGCGACGGCCGTACGCGGTCGGCTGGCGGCGGCCCTGGAGCGGCTTCCCCAATCCGTGCGCGACGTACTGCTGCTGGTCGCCTGGGCCGGGCTCAACCAGAACGAGGCCGCGGCGGCGCTGGACATCCCTCCGGGTACGGCGCGGTCCCGGCTGCACCGGGCACGACAGGAAATGCGACAGGCGCTGGGCACCGATATGGAGGTACACGGGTGATGGACGAACTCACTGCACTGGGCGAGGCGTTCGGGCCGGACGAGTTGCCGTCGAATACCGCCCGGGACAAGGCGAGGACGGCGCTGATGCACCACATCGCCACGAACGAGGTTGGTACGAGTGAGGCCGCCAGGCCGATTGAGCGTCCCCGCCGGTGGTCGGCGTGGCTCACCCGTCGGTGGTCGGCGCGGCTCAGTCTGGCTGCGGCAGCCGCGGTGGCGGCGGTGCTCGGTGTGGTGGTGGTGGAGAACCTGGGCACGGTTGACGAGCAGGGCAACAGCCATCCTGTGGTGGACGCACTACCGTTCGCGCGCTCGGCCAGCGCCGACTTCCTGGAGAAGGCGGCTCAGGCAACGGACCGCAAGCCCTGGCAGGCGCCCCGACCGGACCAGTTCATGTACAGGGAGAGCCGCACCTTGCGCAACGCCAAGCAGATTGAGGAAAAGGCACCGAACGCGCCGCTCGTCCCGGGCAGGACCCGGGTGGTGGTGCAGCAGGACTGGAAGCGGATCGACGGGCAGGTCTGGGGGCGCAGGTCCGACGGTCAGCTCGTCGTCCAGCAGCAGGGGAGCGGCGGGGTCGGTTGGGCTCAGCTCCCGTACGACGAACTGGTCGCGCTCACCACACCCGAGGCGGTGCTCGCCTGGGTCGCGCAGCCGCGCCCCGACCTCGGCGTCTCCCTTGACGGCCTGTTGAGCCAGTACGTGCTGCCGCCGGCGGTGGAGGCGGCCGTCTTCCGGGCCCTGGCGAGGACGGACAACGTGCGGCTTAACCCGGACGTGGTGAACCTCGACGGCCGGCCGGCGATCGGCCTGAGCTTCGCCGTCGAGGGGTACCTCAGCCAGGAGCTGCTCTTCGACAAGGCCACGTACGCGTTGATCGGCGAGCGCACGGTGGCGATCGAGGACCACACGAGAGACGCCCTCGACGACACCTCGCAGATCCACAAGGGTGATGTGTTAACCCAAGTGGTCTACGGTGATTCGCGCATCGTCGACCGGGTGGGTGACGTGAGGTAGGTAGTGGGCCGAATGGGGCCGCCATCTGCACGGGGCATTATGTGCGGGATGGCGGCTCCGTATCGACGTCTGCGACGGGAGGACAGCATGCGGCCGGGTTGGTATCCCGATCCGTCCGGCCGTTACCCGCTGCGGTGGTTCGACGGGACACTCTGGACACCGCAGGTGCTCGACGGATGGCAGCGGCCGGTCGTCGACCCGCTGCCGCCGGCAGCGGAGGCGGCCTCCCCACCAGCGCCGGCGCCGACACCGCCCGCTACGGATGTTCGGGCCGAAACCGAAGATGCCGGGCCGACCACGCCGGGCCCGCCGCCCATGGCGGTACCCCCGGCCGACCAGGGGCGACTGGTGTTCTGGATGGCCTGGCGCATCCTGCTGCTCGTCGTCGCGCTCGGCCTGCTGTTCGCCGGCTTCGTCGTGTTGCCGTGGGGACACATCATCCGCTTCGGGCCGCCGCCGGTAACCGTCCACTACTTCGAATTCGCCGGCTGGATCGACGTGGCCGATCTGCCGGCCAGCGGATGGCAGCGGGCGTACGCCCAGGGACTGGGGTTGGTGCACGCGTTCGTCGCGTTCGTCGCCACCGCAGCGACGATCGCGGTGAGCCGGCCCGGCCGGCACGCTCCCTGGGCCGGCTTCCTTCAGTTGCTGCTCTTCGCGTCGTGGATCGCCGCCCACTTCGGCACGCCGTACGCCGACCTCAAAGGCGTACATCCCGGAGGTGGCGGGATGGCGGTCATCTTCGCCTTCTTCGCCTTCTTCATCGCCTGCCCCAGCTTCAATACGGAGCCCACACCGGCGCCCCCGGCTCGATCCGAGTCTTAACGGCCGATGACCGGCGAGCCGCGTGCCCGGCCGACACCGGGTCGGGCCGGGCACGCGGTCACCAGGCCATCGTCACCAGGCCATCGTCACCAGGCCATCGTCACCAGGCCATCGTCACCAGGCCCACACGGTCGGCTCACCGAGTTGGCTGAAGTCGGCGTCGAGGCTGGGCGTGGCCCCGGTTCGCAGCAGCCGGCCGTCGGTGTCGAAGACCTTCACCTTGACCACCTGACGAGGGTCGACGCGCACCGCGCCCGCCCCGGTGTCGAGCTGGCCGCTGGCGATCGTCCGCCCCTTGTCGTCGAGCAGCTCGACGCGGGCCGCCGATGCCGGCCCGACGACCAGCACGCCGCCGGTCTCTCCCGGCGTCTGGACGACGACCAGATCCGGACTTCCCGTGGCGGTCTGGTAGTCGGCCGGTGGCCCGGGCTCCGGTTGCGGCGCCGGGGCCTCGGTCTTGAGCACCGCAGCGCAGCCGCCGTCGGTCGAGCAGGATTTCACCAGCACGGCCGCTGGCGCGCCGGCAACCCAGGCGGGCAGCCGCCCGCCCCAGATCACCTGCGGTGCCGGTCCGGCGAGGCCGTGCAGGTCGAGCAGCCCTTGCAGGTCGCGCACCGCGGTGGCGGCGAGCGCGGCGTCCACCGAGCCGCGCGCACCGGCGGTGGAGACCGGCGGTGCGGCCTCCGTCGGGCTGATCACCAGCCCACCACCTCCCGGACCGGCGTACCGCACCACGCCGTGGCAGGTGAACCGCCACCGTTCGGCCAAGTGGCCCGCCTCCCGCAGCACGAAACCGTCGGTGCCCACCTTCTGCCAGCTGCGGGCAACCGATCCGTCCGGCTGGATCCGGCCGTCGGCGGAGGTCTCGACGAGACACCCGGCCGGGGCGAGCCCGACCGCGAGGTCGGCGACGTGACGGCCGTTCACCGGCGACTGTCGACCGAAGAAGACGTACGGCGCCAGGGGGACCGGCTCGTCCGGGGTGCCGGTCTGGCGCAGCAGTTCCGGCACGGGCGCCCCGGCCTGCCCGCTTGCGTGACGGAGCAGCGCGTGCGAGTCGTCCAGGAAGGCCACCACCACGGTCCGGGCGCCCGGCGCGTCGTGTGCCAGCAGCACCTTCACCTCGTCGAGCGCCGGGTCGACCAGCAGTTCGGCGCGGGCCGCCCGGTACTGCCGCTCGATGTCCGCGATCAGCGCCGCGTCGCCGGCCAGGTTGCCCCGGGTCGGCGAGTCCAGCAACTGCCGCACCATCGGCTCGTCGATCGGGCTCGCCGGCTGGTAGGCCCCGGCTGCGGGCGGCGACGACGCCACGCCGGTGATTCCCAGCCGGCCAGCCGCACCGATCACCGGCAGCGCCAACGCCACCGCCGCCAGGCCGGCCACACCCGTCACCGCCATCCGCCGCTGCCGGCGTCGACGGACGCGGGCCAGCAGCCGCTGGTACGGGTCGGGGCCCGGCACTACCGGCTCGGCGAGCCGGGCGAATTCCTGCCTGATCTCATCGGCCATCGTGCACACCTCTCCATCTCGTCATGGCCGGCGCCACGTCCAGCGGCGCCTGAATCTCGGGCGACGTCGCCCGCTCGTCCGATGTGGATGACCCGGCGGACTTGGTCGGCAGCACCGCGCGGAGCCGGGCGAGCCCACGGGACGCCTGGCTCTTCACCGTGCCGAGCGAACAACCGAGCGCCTCGGCGATCTGCGCCTCGGAGAGGTCCTCCCAGTAGCGCAGCACCAGCACCGCCCGCATCCGGGGCGGCAGGCTCTGCAACGCGGTGAGCACCTCG
Organism: Micromonospora sonchi; assembly: GCF_014646235.1. Classification (GTDB taxonomy): domain Bacteria; phylum Actinomycetota; class Actinomycetes; order Mycobacteriales; family Micromonosporaceae; genus Micromonospora; species Micromonospora sonchi. The sequence continues at coordinate 300,115 of NZ_BMNB01000001.1, forward strand.
TCGCGCACCACGACGTCGTCCGCCATGTCCGAACTCCGGCCCCGCTCGGCGTGCAGCCGCCAGGCCCCGGTCACCCCGGCCAGGAACTCCCGGGAACCGAACCGGTGCCACAGGCTGACCCGCTCGTTGGCCATGATTCGGCGGACGTACGCCATCGGGTCGTTCACCTGCCGCCAGCGGCGCATCACCCGCATCAGCGCGCTCTGCACCAGATCTTCGGCCGCGTGCCGCGACCCGGTCAGCAGGTACGCGGTCCGTATCAGATCCGCGTACCGGACCTCGACGAACTCGCGGAAGCCGTCATCCGTCACCTGCACTCTCCAGTCCTGCCTGGGCGTCACCGACGAGAAAGAGACCCGGGGCCGGTGGAAAAGGTTGACTGACCGCCGAAACCCAGCGGCGGCCGGGCAGGGAGTCTTCGTGGTCCGGCAACCTCGCCGTAAAGGTTCGCTCGGTCCCGGCACCCACGGTTTACGGCCGGCGGTCCCACGTGCCGTCTGCGAGACCCTGGGGCCATCCCCGGGTCGAGCTGGTGGTCTTCCCCGATGTCTCGGCGGCCGGGCGTCGATAGCGTCGGTCGGGTATGGACAGTCGACAGACGGGGAGAACGATGTTCCATCACCATTCGCAGCGGGTCGCCCGATGAGGCCCCGCCGGCTGGCTGCCGCCGTCACCGCACTCGGCCTGCTCGCCGCCAGCCTCACCACTCCCGGCTCCGCCGCCGCAGCCCACGGGAACGACTACTCGGCCCTCATCCAGCGCGCCTCCTACGGCGTACCGCACATCACCGCCCGCGACTTCGCCGGCCTCGGCTACGGAGTCGGCTACGTGCAGGCCGAGGACAACATCTGCACCATCGCCGAGACCGTCGTCACCGTCCGCGCCCAACGCGCCCGCTGGTTCGGTACGACCGGCGACGCGGCGGCCAATGTCACCAGCGACCTGTTCCAGCAGAAGGTCATCGACGACCGGGTCGCCGAGCGGCTGCTCACCGGCCCCCGCGACGGCCTGCACTCACCCTCGAACGAGGTACGTGATCAGCTCCGCGGCTTCGCCGCCGGCTACAACGCGTACCTGCGGCGGACCGGAGCGGCGAACCTGACCGACCCGACCTGCGCCGGCAAGCCATGGGTGCAGCCGATCACCGAGCTGGACCTGTGGCGGGCCTTCTGGACCAGCATGGCCCGGGCCGGCTCCGCCGGGCTCGCCGACGGCATCGTCGCCGCCGCGCCGCCCAGCGGGAGTGCCCCGGTACGCCCCGGTGAGATCACCGGCCAGCTCCCCGCCCCGAAGGCGTCCGCCCTGGCCGCCGCCGACGACGGCGCGCCGGCCGGGGTGGGCAGCAACGCGTACGGGCTGGGACGCGACGCCACCGCCAGCGGGACGGGCATGGTGCTGGCCAACCCGCACTTCCCGTGGGACGGCCCGGACCGCTTCTACCGGATGCACCTGAAGATCCCCGGCCGGTACGACGTCGAGGGCGTCGCCCTGGTCGGCGACCCGTTCATCGAGATCGGCCACAACGGCCGGGTGGCCTGGAGCCACACCGTCTCCACGGCCCGCCGCTTCGCCTGGCACCGGCTGACCCTGGCACCCGGCGACCCGACCAGCTACCTGTACGACGGCAAGCCCCGGAAGATGACCGCCCGCACGGTCACCGTCCAGACCCCTGGCGGGCCGGTCAGCCGTACCCTCCACGACACCCACTTCGGCCCGGTCGTCGTGATACCCGGCGCCTTCGACTGGACCGCCGACACCGCGTACGCCATCAGCGACCCCAACGCGGCCAACAACCGCGCGCTGGACGGCTGGCTCGCCATGGGACGCGCCAAGTCGGTGGGTGAGCTGCGGGCGGTGCTGGACCGGCGGCAGTTCCTGCCCTGGGTCAACGTCATCGCCGCCGACCGCGACGGCAAGGCCCTCTACGCCGACCACTCCGTCGTGCCCCGGGTCACCGACGACCTCGCCGCCGCCTGCATCCCCGCCGCCTGGCGGGACCTGTACGCCCGCAGCGGCCAGGCCGTCCTCGACGGTTCCCGCTCCGCCTGCGAGCTGGGCCGGGACCCGGACGCCGCCGTGCCGGGCATCCTCGGCCCGGCGCACCTGCCCACGCTGGTGCGCGGCGACTACGTGACCAACTCCAACGACAGCTACTGGCTGGCCAACCCGCAGCAGCCCCTGGAAGGCTTCCCCCGCATCATCGGCGACGAGCGCACCGAGCGCAGCCTGCGTACCCGGCTCGGCGTGCACCAGGTGAAGCAGCGTCTCGCCGGCACCGACGGGCTCCCCGGCAAGGGCTTCACCGCCGGCAAGCTGTGGGACGTGACGCTCGGTAACCGGGCGTACGGCGGCGAGCTGGTCCGCGACGACCTGGTGCGATCGTGTACGGCCCACCCGGTCGCCACCGCCTCCGATGGCACCCGGGTCGATCTGGCCGCCGCCTGCGCCGCCCTGCGCGGCTGGGACCTGCGGGTCGACCTGGACAGCCGGGGTTCGCACGTGTTCACCGAGTTCGCCCGGGAGAGGGGCCTGCGTTTCGCCGACCGGTTCGACCCCGCGAACCCGCTCACCACGCCGAGCCGGCTCGCCGTCGACGACCCGCAGGTCCGCACCGCGCTCGCGGACGCCGTCCGCGCGCTGGACGGCATCCCGCTCGATGCGCGGCTCGGCGACATCCAGACCGAGCCGCGCGGCGCCGAACGCATCCCGATCCACGGCGGCTGGCCCGAGGCGGGCATCTTCAACATGACCATCAATCTGCTGGAACCCGGCATCGGCTACCGGAAGGTCCGGCACGGCACGTCGTTCCTGATGGCCGTCGAGCTGGACCGCAACGGGCCGTCCGGCCGGCAGATCCTCACCTACTCCCAGTCGGCCAACCCGAACTCGCCCTGGTACGCCGACCAGACCCGGCTGTACTCGGGCAAGGGCTGGGACACCATCAAGTTCACCGAGAAGCAGCTCAAGGCCGACCCGAACCTGGTGACCTACCGGGTGGGGGAGCGCCGCCGCTGACCACCGAGGCGGGTGCGGGCCGGTGGTGGTGTGCCACCGGCCCGCACCCTGGAACCGCAAGGACGTCGGACGACCCGAGGACGGCGTCAATGGGCGGCTGCCGGCTCAGCTGGCGAGCTTGATAATGCCGGGCAGGGCCACTTCGGCCAGGTGGGTGTCGGTGAAGTAGTCGTAGCAGTGACCGCTGGCGTTGGAGCTGCCACCGCTGAGGATGCCCCGGGCGGTGATCGTACCGTTGCTCTTGATGTTGTAGATCGGCGCGCCCGAATCGCCGCCCTTGGTGCAGGTGCCGTAGCGGTATCCCTCCATGGCGTTGCGCAGGACCGAGCCGTCGCTGTATCGCACGGTCACGTACGTGGCGCGCACCTGGAAGCCGCACATTTCGCCGGTGGCTCGGCCGCTGACGCAGTAGCTTTCCCCGAAGTGGGAGCGCCGGTTCATCCGGGCGGTGACCGCCCGGGAAGTGGTTGACGTGGCCGAGCCCTTGTAGACGCGACCGGCAGACGTCTTGGTCAGCTTGATGGTGGACGCGTCACCCGAGTACGTGTGGCCGTTGACCTTCACCGAACCGGTGGTGTTGTTCCAGTTGTCAGCCGTGACGGTGCCGAGGGTCCCGTTCGGGTTGTGCGCCTTACCGTTCAGCGCGGTGCAGTGGCCGGCCGTGAGCATGTAGTGCGCACCCTTATGGGTCCAGGAGAAGGCGGTCGAGCACTTCAACGTGGCGTAAAAGTACGCCCCGCCGTAGTACGGCGCGGTGTCGGCCTTGCGCCCGATCTTCGGCGACGGCTCCGTCATCCCCGGCACCAACTCGAGGGCGACCCGGTAGGCGCCGTATCGGGCGGCCAACGCCTCCCGCATCCCCTGCGTCACCGTCGCCGCCTTGATGATGACCCGGTTGTTCACCGGGTCGATCGCGGCCGTGCGCAGGTTGCTCGCACCGGTCAACTGGTCGTCGCTGAGCTCGAGCACCTCGTCCTGAACGGTAGCCAGCTGGTCCACCGTGTACGGCACCCGCATGACCACCGGCTCGATGATGACGTCGGCCTTCATCGGGGTGAAGGTTTCGGGGTCCGTCGTGTCGGTCGGGACAGTGTCCTTGTCGGGTTCCGTGCTGGGGGTGTCCGGGTCGTCGGTGATCGTCCCGGTCGACGTCGGCGCGACGACCATGTCGGCCGACGCGGCGGTGAGCGTCGCGGCCGAAGCGGTCTGCGACACCGGCACCATGAGCTGATCGTTCTCGACGTAGGGCATCGAATATTCGGCTGGGCTCGCGTACGCCCGCTCCACCGCGATGTTCAGGGCCTCGGCGTACCCGGGCCGGAGCGTGTCGTCGGTTGCTGGCGGGGTGGTCGTCACGGCCACCGCGGTGCTGGTGGCTGGCTGATCCGTGGTGATCTCAGCGTAGGCGGGTGAGGGGAGCCAGACGGCTCCGGCGACGCCTGTGAGAGTGAGGGCAAGGCATCGCCCGGTGACTTTCAGCATCGCGCCATGATCGTCATCCTAAATGGACTGGTCAAGGCAATTGTCGACCGCGCCGGGCGGCTTCGCGCGGTCCGCAAGCGCTGCCACTGACATGTGGTCCGGCGCCCGGGCAAGCACCCGGGCGCCGGACCCGCCTTCCAGGATCGGCTCAGCCGCAGTAGGCGTTGGTGATGCCCTCGATCGCGTTGCCGGCTCCGACCTGGCCGCTGAAGTCGATGCAGCGACCGCGGCCGTAGACGCTCACCGGGCCGGCGTAGTACTTGTAGGTGCCGGCGTCCTTCTTCGACGTCCCGCCGGAGCCGATCTGCACCATGATGTACTTGGCGACACCCGGCTTGTTGGTGTGCGTCATCGCGCAGTTGTAGCCGGTGGACGAGTTGTAGTAGACCGAGATGTAGCCACCCTTGATCGGCCAGTTGCCGAGCAGGCCCCCCGAGCAGGTTGCGGCCACGGCCGGCCCGCCCGTCGCGGCCAGCAGGCCGGCGGTGAGCGCCGCGGTGCTGGCGAGAGCGACAAGTTTCCGCTTAATGGTGTTCCGCATGTGGTGCCTCCCATGATCAATACGGGAATCGCACTCTAGCCCATCCCAGTTGTCCGGAATGGACGTACCCAAGCGCCGGCCGCCGGGCCCGCGACAGGACCCAGGATCAGCTCTCCTGCTTACCGAGGAAGGCGAGGGTGGCTGCGGCGAAGAGTGGGGAGGCGAAAAGGTCGTAGTGCGTCAGCCCGGGCAGGATCGCCAGGGCGTGGCCACCCTTCGGCCGGCCCTCGCCCATCCAGCCGCCGTCGCGCAGCCCGCCGTCGAGCAGGTTGAAGATCTCGACGTAGTGGCTCGGTGGCGCCATGTCGGCGTCGGCGGCGACCACCAGCGTCGGCACCCGCAGGCCACGGACCTGCTCGGTGTAGTCGAAGTCCTTCGCCATCGCCTCGCCGATCTTGTCCAGCAGCCGGGGGAAGTCCTCCGGGCGCGGCGCCACCCGCTGGTAGAGCTCGTACATCGGCGTGTCCTTCATGAACTCGACGGCCGCGCCGCTGACCTGGCCCTGCTGCGCGAGCATCTCCGGGTAGACGGCGTCGCTGCGGATGTTCGCCGACGCCACCACCAGGCGGCCCACCTTGTCCGGGTGGCGGAGGGCGACCTGGAGCGCGACCCCGCCGCCGAGGGAGTAGCCGACGACGTCCGGCTTCTCCAGCCCGAGGTGGTCGATCAGGGCCGCGACGTCGTCCGCCATCAGCGTCAGGTCCAACGGTCGGTCCACGTCGGCGGTGCGGCCGTGCCCCTGCAGGTCGACCAGGATGACCTGGTGCCGGTCAGCCAGCGTGGGCAGGACCGGCGCGAACATCTCGCCCGAGCCGAGACCGCCGTGCAGCAGGATCATCGGGCGGCCGGTGCCGTGCGTCTCGTAGTACAGGTTGACGCCGTTGACGTCGGCGTACTGGCCGGAGGTGCCGGGCTCGGCGGTCCATGCAGTGGCGGTCATGACGTGCTCCTCGTGTCGTGTCGTTGTCCGATGCCCTAACGACCGGGCAGCCGCCGGGAACTCATCGCCGTGGGCGACACAAATTTTTCCGGGGCCGGAATCGTCGGGGGTGGGCGTTAGATTGGCGGCGTGGGTGACGTGGCCATCAGCACATCGATCGAGTCGCAGTTGGAGCCGTACCGCTCGGAACTGACCGGCTACTGCTACCGGATGCTGGGCTCGGCCTTCGAGGCCGAGGACGCCGTGCAGGACACCTTCGTGCGGGCGTGGCGCAGCTACGAGCGGTTCGAGGGCCGCTCGGCGCTGCGGACCTGGCTGTACCGGATCGCGACCAACGTCTGCCTCAACATGCTCGCCAGCGTGCAGCGGCGGGTCCGGCCGATGGACCTCGGTCCCGCCGGGTCCGGCGACGCCACCCATCCGGGCGAGCCGCGCCCCGACGAGATCTGGGTGGGCCCGGTGCCGGACAGCCGGGTCCTGCCACCGGGCAGCGACCCCGCCGAGGTGATCGCCGGCCGCGAGTCCGTCCGGTTGGCGTTCGTCGCCGCGCTGCAGCACCTGCCGCCGCGGCAGCGGGCCGTGCTCATCCTGCGCGAGGTGCTGGCCTGGTCGGCCCAGGAGGTGGCCGAGCTGCTCGACACCTCGGTGGCGAGCGTCAACAGCGCCCTGCAGCGGGCCCGGGCCACCCTCACCGCCGCCGACACCGCCGCCGATGTCCACCAGCCGCTGGACGAGGAGCAGAAGGCGCTGCTCGCGCGCTACGTGCGCGCGTTCGAGGCGTACGATCTGACGGCTCTCACCGCGCTGCTGCACGAGGACGCGACGCTGTCGATGCCGCCGCTGCCGCTGTGGCTGCGCGGCCACGGCGACATCCTCGCCTGGATGAGCGGCACGGGCTGCGGATGCCGCGGCTCCCGGCTGGTGCCGGTGGTGGCGAACGGCCTGCCGGCGTTCGGGCAGTACCGCCCCAGCTTCGGCGGCTCGGGGCACGACCCCTGGGCGCTGATCGTGCTGGAGATCTCAGCCGGGCGGATCGCGGCGGTCAACAACTTCCTCGACACCGCACGCCTGTTTCCGATGTTCGGGTTGCCGCAGCGGCTGGAATAACACGCCGGTCAGGCCGAGCAGGTCGGCAAGCTCGAGCAGGTCGGCGCTGGCGCCGTTGAGGACCAGCCGCCAGCCGTGCCGCCGCGCGGTCAGGCAGAGCCGGGCCAGCGCCTCGACCATGACCACATCGGGACGGATCGCCCCGGACACGTCGCAGACCACCACGCCAGGGTCCCGGCCGCGCAGCACCTCGGCCAGGCGGACGCAGAGCGCGGGGATGTCGGCGCGGGTCAGTGTCCCATCCATGGCGAAGCTGATCGCGAAGGTCGTCACGCAGGTAGGACCGGCAACCGCCCGCAGAATCATCCGCGGTGATGGCGGTGATCCGCACCGACGAGCCGAACGGCACCCGGCCGACCCTCGGCCCGGCACAAGCAGGATGAGTGGATTCACGCCATCGTCGATCACCACGATTCATGTCGTTGTTCCGATAGGAAAAACATTCAACTAATTCAATTACGTCGATAGTGTGGGGTGCGCAAGGCCGTCGGAGAAAGGGCGGACCATGAGATCCCCATCTACTTCGTTGTCCCGGCGTGGGCTGCTCGCCGGTACCGCGGTCGCCTCGGCCGCAACCGTCACCGCAACCGTCGCCGCCGCACCTGCGGTCGCTGGCCCACTGGTCCGCGTGGCACAGCCGACGGTCGCTTCCGACCGCATCGCCACCGCGCGACTGGCCGCCCCGGTGGCTCTGCGGACCGACCTGTACGAGCGGCTCGGCACCTGGCTGGCGTTCTGGTCGGCGAACTCGCCGCGCGGCTGGAGCGTCCCCACCGAGCTGGCCGGGCAGGCCGACCCGGCCGGGGAAGCGTTCACCCTGCACGCCATCCGGGTCGTGGTGGACGACCAGCCGGTCGACGCCTTCCGGGCCGACCGGGTCGACACCGCGCACCTGGCCACCCTGGCCAGCCTGCACCACCACTTTGGCCAGGTCACCGTCGCGGCCGGCGGCGGACTGCGGGTGCTCGACGGCGAGCCCGGGTTCACCGGCTCGGCTGAGCAGGTCGCGTTCGCGGTAGCGGCCAGCCGCCAACTGTGGGGCGTGCGTACCGCCGACGCCGCGACGTGGCGGCACCGGGTGGGCACGGCGGACGCCGCCTCCCGCGCTGGCTGGGCGGCCTTCACCAGGACGGCTCTGCGGCGCGGGCTGCGGACCGACACGCACTGAGAGACCGGAGGAGAGCACATGGCACGGCACGAGTTCCGTTTCGTGGTCGACGGCGTCGACCTCACATCCGAGCAGCAGAGCCGGATCGCCGGCGAGATCCAGAAGGCCGGGCTGTCCGCGCTTTCCGCCGCCGGCGCGAAGCTCGACACCCCGCTCACCCTCGGGCACGCCAACCTGAAGCTGCGTCCCGAGTGGTACGGCATCTGGGTCATCGACGGCCCGTTCGCTCAGGAGCTCGGCCAGAAGATCAACGACATCGGCTTCTGGCTGCAGAAATGACCCAGCCGCCGGAGCGGATGTGCCCGAGCACCACCGCGGCCAACGCCACGGTCTTCCTGGGCATGATCACTCCGGCGGGTCGGGTCGCGTACGTCACGCCGCCCATGCCCGCCGAGGTGGCCCTCGCGACAGCGGACGCGGCCAGCGGCCCCGTGGAATCCCGATACCGGCTCGCCGGCCCCTGCGTCACCAGCCGGTGCGGCTTTTGGACCGGTGACCACTGTGGCCTGGGTGAACGCCTCGTCGCCTCGTACGCCGAGACCACCGGCGAACCGAAAACCAACCTGCCGCACTGCGCCATCCGCCGCAGTTGCCGCTGGTACGCCGAACAGGGCCCCGCCGCCTGTACTCCCTGCTCCCACGTGACCACCGACGCCCGCTGACCCCAATGCCGCTTAGCTAGCGTGGGCGATGTTGAGTTGACGGGTCAGGGGCGGGCATGCGGCGGTGACGATCGAGTACGACGAGGTCGAGTGGCCGGCACGCAACAACGCGGCGTGGCGGCTGTTGCGTGCCGGCCATGCCGCTCTCGTCCTGAGCTTCATCGGATCTGGGTGCCCGCGCAGTCCCCGGGTCCACTAAGGTCGGCCCGGTGACGGGATCGACCTTCAGCCGTGTCGGCCGGATCGGCCTCGTGGTCTTCGCCCTGGTCGCCTTTGCGACCTTCACCATGGCCTGGTTCTCCGGTGCCAACGGCCAGGTGATCGTCGGTGTGGACCTGAACTACGTGAAGCCGGAGCTGCCCGGCGTGCCGCACCCGCTGCTGGAGTACTTTCTGGAGGTGGCGCCGCTGCCGGCGTACCTCGGGTTGCTGCTCGCTGGCACGGTCGCGGTCCGGCGGCGGTGGGCACGGTTCGTGGCAGTGGCGGTGGTCGTGCTGGCCGCAGTGCTGACCGTCGCGGTGGCCGCCGGGCTGCTGGCCAGCATCGAAGACTACTGGAAGTCGTACGAGGTGCAGCGCTACCGGCTGTACGCCCTGGTGACCGTCGCACTGGCGGTGCTGCTGCTGGCCGCCGCCGGTGCGTTGGCAGCGGGCCTGCGGCACGCGTACCACGGCTTCGTGATCGTGCTGCTGTTCGCCTCCGCCGCGTTCCAGTTGACCTGCACCGTACTGCTCGCCGGGGAGGGCGTGGGCAGCGCGATGACGGTGGTGCCATGGCTGGCGGCTTGGGCGTACCTGCTGGCGGCCGCCTGCGCGCTGCTCGCATTGACCGATTCCAGGACATTTGGTTCCGCGCCGCCCGACCACACCGGCAACCCGGCGGTGGGCGGGTAGCTCTTCGGTGCCCGTCAGGACGGCCCGTGGTGTCGGCGGTGCCCGCTACCGTCGGTGGCCATGAAGGCGCGACCCGGCGCGCCACACCTCTCCACCGGTGCCTCCTGCCGCTACCTTCCGCCCACCCCCGTCCCCTGGCGCCTGTAACACCGTTAGCGGCGGTTGTAGCGGTGCATGGTCAGGGTGCCGAAGACCACCAGGAAGAAGGCGCTCCAGAGGAGCGTCCAGGTCATGGCGCTCGCGTCGGTGGTGCCGGACATCGCGGCCCGCACCGACGACACCAGGTGGGTGATCGGGTTGGCCTTGACGAACGCCTGGAGCCAGCCCGGCATGGTGGACGGGGCGACGAAGACGTTGCTGAGGAAGGTCAGCGGGAACAGCACCATCATGCTGACCCCCATCACGGACTTCTCGCTGCGCAGGACGAGCCCGAAGAACGTCCAGACCCAGGAGAACGCGAACGAGAAGACCACCAGCAGGCCGATCCCGGCTCCGACGCCGAGCAGGCCGCCGTCGGGGCGGAAGCCGAGCACCAGCCCGACGGCGAGGATCACCACCGCCGCCAGCACGTAGCGCAGCACGTCCCCGACGATCATGCCGACCAGGGCTGCGGGTCGCCACACCGGCAGCGTCCGGAACCGGTCGAAGACGCCCTTCTGGATGTCGGTGTTGAGGCCGACCCCGGTGTACATGGTGATCATCACGACGCTGGTCACCATGATGCCCGGCAGGAAGAACTGAAGGTAGTCACGGGGGCTGTCGGCGAGCGCGCCGCCGAACAGGTACGTGAACATCAGCACCATGATGATCGGGAACGCCGTCACGTCGAACAGCTGCTCCGGCACGTGCTTGATCTTCAGAACGGCACGCCAACTGAAGGCGAGCGACGCCGCCAGCGGGCTCGGTCGGGACGGTCGCTCGCCCGGTGCCAGGACCGCCGCCAACGCCTCGGTCGACGGGACGTAGACCGTCGGCGCCCGCCCGGTCGAGGTCGCGATGTCGCTGCTCATCGGGCTGCCTCCAGCGTTTCGTCCCGCTCGTCCTCGGCCGGCGCGGCGGGGTGGTCGGTCAGGGCCAGGAAGACCTCGTCGAGGCTCGGCTGGCCGAGCGAGAAGTCGTCCACCACGATCCCGGCGCGGGACAACTCGCTCAGTACGCGGGCGGCCTGCGCACCGGCATCCAGGTCGCTGCCCGCCCCGCCGACCCGGGCCGTGATCGCCACCGGATCCGGCTCCAACTGCACCGGCGCGTCCAGCACCGTCCGCAACAGCCGCTCCGCCTCCGGCCGCACAGACGCGTCCCGCAGTCGCAGGTGGACCGTGCCGGTCCCGACCGACGACTTCAACTCGCCCGGGGTGCCCTCCGCGATTACCCGGCCGTGGTCGACCACCGCGATCCGGCTGGCCAGCTTGTCGGCCTCGTCGAGGTACTGCGTGGTCAGCAACACGGTCGTGCCGTGCGCCACCACCGCCCGGACGATCTCCCACACCTGGTTGCGGCTGCGTGGGTCGAGCCCGGTCGTCGGCTCGTCGAGGAACATCAGGTCGGGCGTGTTGAGGATGCTCGCCGCGATGTCGATGCGGCGCCGCATGCCGCCGGAGTATTTCTTGACCTGCCGGCCGGCCGCCTCGGTCAGCCCGAACGCGGCCAGCAACTGCTCCGCCCGCTGCCGGGCGGCCGGCTTGCGCAGCCCGAGCAGCCGGCCCAGCAGGATCAGATTCTCCGTGCCGGTCAGGTCCTCGTCGACCGAGGCGTACTGACCGGTCAGGCTGACCCGGGCGCGGACCGCGTCGGCCTCGGTGACCACGTCGTGGCCGAACACCCGGGCTCGCCCGCCGTCCGGGCGCAGCAACGTCGCCAGCACCCGCACCGCGGTGGTCTTGCCGGCCCCGTTCGGGCCGAGCACTCCGTACACGGCGCCGGCCGGCACCTGCAGGTCGAGGCCGGCGAGCGCGCGGGTCTCGCCGAACGACCGGGTCAGCCCCTCGGCCTCGATGGCGAGGCCGGTGCTGCGTCTGGAACTCATGATCTCGATTCGTCCTCCCGTGTGGGGGCGCCGGGCCCGGAAGGGCACCGGAGCACATGCGGCCCCAGCCCACCGCACGCGTACGACAAAATTCCGACGCGGGGCCGACCACCTGCTACAACGACTGTGGCCGGCGGCCGGCCCGCACGCGTCGGTTCTGCCATGCGGGGTCAGCGTTGCCGCAGGGCGGTGGAGGCGAGCCGGTAGCCGATGGTGCGGTCCACGATCCGCTCGACCAGTTCCGCCTTGCGCAGGCCACCCACGTTGCGTAGTCCCAGGCTCGCCGCCAGCGCTCGTAGCTCACGCACCGACCACCCCGACAGGTACGCCGCACCATCGGCCCGGCTGGTCAGGGTGGCCAGGTGGCCGGCGGCGTCGGTCGGCTCGGCGGCGTTGAGCCGGGTGATCACGCGGACCGCCGAGCGGGCTGGAGGTGCTCGAGGAACTCGGTGGCGAACTGGCGTAGTTCGTCGCGGACGGCGGGCACGGTCACCCGGTCGCGCAGCACCACCGGCACCCCGCGCGGGGTGTTCGTGGCGTAGAGCGTGACGTTCTCCCGCAGCGCGGTCGGGAAGACCGGCAGACCGAGGTTGCGCACCTGATCCATGTAGCTCTGATGGGTGGCGATGGGCTGCCGCGACAACAACTGGATCATGGTGAAGACCACGCCGGCCACGTCGGGTGCGACCTTGTGGTGTCGGCGTACGGTGGCGAACCGGCGGGCGTCGGCGTTGTACTGGTCGACCAGTTCCCGCACGTTGCCGTACAGGTAGTCGATGCCGAGAGTGGACAGGTAGTCGGCCCGGGCCGGGATGACCAGGTGGTCGCTGGCGATGATGGCCGACTGGGTGACCACGTTGAAGTTCGGCGGGCAGTCGATGAGCACCAGGTCGTATGGGTCCAGCCCGTCGGCGAGCAGCCCGTCGGCGAGCGAGCCGCGCACCCGGAACAGTTCGGCGTCGTACTCCTCACCACCGGCGACGCTGCGGGCCAGCGCGAGGTCGATGTCGACCAGTTGCAGGTGTGAGGCGATCAGGTCGAGCCGACCGGCGCCGGTGAGCCGGGAGTTCGCCGGGCCGGGCGACACCACGAGGTCGCCCAGCGTGACCGCCGGATTGCCCACGCGCAGGCCGTCGTACCAGCGTTTCACGGTCCGGCTGTCGCGCAGCCGCTCCCGCCAGCCGTCCGGGAACGGTAGCCGATGTCGATCACTCCTTGCCGCTCGCGGTTTGTGCGTAACTACGTAAGTTCGTACTATCGAACTTATGTCGGAGGTGGAGAAGCGGTTGGCCGCGCTGGAAGCGCAGGTCGCCGCGCTGGTCGAGCGGGTCGGGGGCGGCGCGGACGGGCCGGCGACGCCGCCCGAGGGCGCCTTCTGGGCCCTGGACGGGCTCAAGCAGCGGCTGCCGGCCGACGACGACCACCCCGGCGCCGTGCTCTACACCGGCACCGTCCACGTCGCCGGCCAGCGCTACGACTGGCAGTACGGCCGGGCCGTCGACGACCTGCTCGCCGACGGCTGGGCCGAGCTGCCGGCCGCGCTCTCCGCCCTGGCCCACCCGGTCCGGCTGCGCCTGCTGCGCGAGATCCTCGGCGGCCGGCAGGGCACCGGCGAGCTGGCCGGGATCGAGGAACTCGGCACCACCGGCCAACTGCACCACCACCTGCGCCAGCTCACCGCCGCCGGCTGGCTGCGCAGCGCCGGCCGTGGCCGGTACGCCATCCCCGCCGAGCGGGTGGTGCCGCTGCTGGCCATCCTCACCGCCGCCGGCCGCTGACCACGCCCACGCGGACCATCCGGGTCCCGCGCCCGACGAAAGGGAGCACCAGCGTGCGAAAGTCAGCCGTCATCGCCCTGGTCGCCGGAATCGTCGCTGGGCTCGCCGGGTTCGGCGTCATGCCCCGCGCGCCCCGGCTGACCGCCCAGGCCACCGGCGACGCCGAGCTGGCCGCCGCGGCGCGGGCCGCGGTGGACGGCCCCGAGGGACACCGTGGGCTCGCCGTCGCGCTGATCGACGGCGGCCGGATCCGTACCGCCGGCCTCGGCGACCGCGACCGCGCCGGCCACCCCGTCGAGTCGGACACCCCGTTCGAGATCGGCTCGGTGACGAAGGTGCTCACCGGCATGCTGTTGGCCACGCGTGTCGATGCCGGGGCGGTCCGCCCCGACGACACCCTCGGCACCACCTGGCCCCAGGTCACCGGCCCGGCCCACGAGGTCACCCTGGCCGAGTTGGCCAGTCACCGCTCCGGTCTGCCTCGGATCAGCATCACCTCGGTACGCGACTGGGCGCGCCTGATGTGGACCAACCTCACGGCCGGCAACCCGTACGCCGGACAGGACGTCGACCGGATCCGGGCCGCGACCGACGAGCACGGCCCCGGCGACGGCCGGGGTCGGGTCAACTACTCCAACCTCGGCACGGCGTTGCTCGGTCAGGCGCTGGCCGCAGACGCCGGCACCGGCTACCCCGAACTGCTCGACCGGGAAGTGCTGGCCCCGCTCGGGATGACCGCGACGGTGCTGGCCACCGATTCCTCGGCCCTGCCGTCCGGGCGGGCGCAGGGCGCCAGGACCAGCGGACGCACCGCGGACCCGTGGACCGGCGCGGGCTACGCCCCGGCCGGCATCGGCTACTGGTCCACCGCCGAGGACCTCGCCCGCCTGGTCGCCGCCACCGCCGCCGGCACCGCACCCGGCGCCGACGCCCGCGAGCCGCGCTTCGTCGACGACGAACACACCCGGGTCGGGTACGGCTGGTTCACCACCCGCCACGGCGACCGCGAGATCACCTGGCACAACGGCGCCACCGGCGGCTTCTACGCGTACGTGGGATTCGAGCGGGCCACCGGGAAGGGGGTGGTGGTGCTCGGCAACACCGACCGGGGCGTCGAACCGGTCGGGCTGCGGTTGCTCGGCGTACCGCAGGAGCGCGCCGGCGCCACCCCGTCGGGGTTGTCGGCCTGGGTCGGCGTCGCTCTGGCGCTGCTGTTCACCTTCATCGGCGGGCTGTCGCTGCTCGGCTCGGCGGTCCGCCCGGTGCTGGACCGGCTGACCGGGCTGTCCGCAGCGGCCTGGGCACTGGCGTACCCGCTGCTCGGGCATCGGCTCGGCGACTGGTCGGTCGTGCCCGGTTGGCTCTGGCCCGCGGGGCTCGGCCTCTCCGCCGCCGGGCTGGCCCTGGTCGCGTACCGCTGGCGGCGACTGCCACTCAACGGCGCTGCGGTGCCGTGGCGCCGGACGGTCGTCGTCGGCGCCTCCCTCACCGGCGCGCTCGTGGTGACCGCCGCCCTGCTTTCGTAAGGAAGGGCTGCGCCGTAAAGAAGGGCCGAAGTGGACACTCTCGGATGGATTGCTGGCCGCGCTGGGCCGCCTGCCGGGCCGGCATGATCGTTAGCAGGCAAGAAAACTACCGGTCTCGGCTGAACAGACTCTTTGCATTGGCCTCGATGTGCACCAGGATGGCACGAACATCCGGCGCACGGGGGTACGGGAGCCGGATACCCGCAGAGGAAGGACGTGGCACATCGTGGTGCCTTTCTCAGGCAGGAGGGTGCTTGCCGGTATCGCGGCCTGCACGCTCTTGGGCACGGTGGCGCTGGCAAGCCCGGCGTCGGCGAGCCCGAACAACAACACCGTCAAGAAGCTGACCAAGGCGGTGACCGTCGAGGGTGTCTTCAAGCACCTCGACAAGTTCCAGGCCATCGCCAAGGCCAACAACGGCACGCGTGCCTCCGGTACGCCCGGCTACGACGCCAGCGCCGACTACGTGGCGGGGCTGTTGAAGAAGGCCGGCTACCAGGTGAGCCGGCAGCAGTTCGACTTCGCGTACTACGAGGACTTCGGCTCGTCGTTTGCGCAGGTGGCGCCGAACCCGACCACCTACGTCAACGGCGTCGACTACGAGTTGATGAGCTACTCCGGTAGCGGGGTCGCCGAGGGCCAGGTGGTCCCGGTGGATCTCGCGCTCACGCCGCCGCGCGACTCGTCCTCCGGCTGCGAGGCGAGCGACTTCGCCGGTGTGGACATCGCCGGCAAGATCGCCCTGATGCAGCGCGGCACCTGCGCCTTCGGGGACAAGGCCGCCAACGCCGAGGCGGCCGGCGCGGCCGGCGCGATCATCATGAACCAGGGCAACGGCACGCCGGAGGCCAACTCGGACCGCTACGACCTGTACGCCGGCACCCTCGGCGAGCCGGTCGGCATCCCGACGGTCGCCGTGTCGTACGGCACCGGGGCGCAACTCGCCGCGACGGCCGGCCTGGTGCTCCGCATC
This sequence comes from Micromonospora sonchi, assembly GCF_014646235.1. Classification (GTDB taxonomy): domain Bacteria; phylum Actinomycetota; class Actinomycetes; order Mycobacteriales; family Micromonosporaceae; genus Micromonospora; species Micromonospora sonchi. The sequence continues at coordinate 316,226 of NZ_BMNB01000001.1, forward strand.
GAGGCCGACACCACCTCCGAGATCCGCAGCACCGAGAACGTCATCGCGCAGACCCGGCAGGGCCGCACCGACAACGTGGTGATGGCCGGGGCGCACCTGGACTCGGTACCGGAAGGGGCGGGCTACAACGACAACGGCACCGGCAGCGCCGCGCTGCTCGAGGTCGCACTCCAGATGGCCAAGGTGAAGCCGAACAACGCGGTCCGTTTCGCCTGGTGGGGCGCGGAGGAGTCCGGTCTGATCGGCTCCCAGTACTACGTGGACTCGCTGACCGAGAAGCAGGTCGACGACATCGCCCTGTACCTCAACTTCGACATGATCGGTTCGCCGAACTACGTCTTCGGGGTGTACGACGGCGACGACTCCGCGCAGGAGGGCTCCGGCCCGGGCCCGCAGGGGTCGGCGCAGATCGAGAAGGTGTTCGAGGAGTTCTTCGCCTCCCGCAAGCTGCCCACCGTGCCGGCGGACTTCAGCGGCCGCTCGGACTACGGCGCGTTCATCGACGTCGACATCCCGGCCGGTGGCCTCTTCACCGGCGCAGAGGGCCTCAAGACGGCCGAGGAGGCCGCCCTCTTCGGCGGTCTGGCGGGGGAGGCGTACGACCCCTGCTACCACCATGCCTGCGACAGCCTGACGCCGGTCGCCGACGGCGCCGACGCCGCGCTTTACCGGGCGCTGGGCAAGAAGTACAAGCTCAAGGGCAACGTCAACGTCTTCGCGCTTGACGTCAACGCCGACGCCGTCGCCACCGCGGTGCTCACGTTCGCGTACGACACGTCGGCCGTGAACGGCGTTCCGGGCAAGACGCCCGGCAAGGGCAAGGGCAAGGACAAGCACAAGGGCAAGCCGCACGGCCACAAGCACGGCCACAAGCACTGCAGGTAATCCAGGCGCCCTGCTGACCGGGCCGGGTCCCACCTCGGGACCCGGCCCGATCGGCTCAGCCGGATGGACGCCCGATCGGCTCAGCCGGATGGCCGGGCCGACCGGGTCAATCGCCAGTACTGCCGCTTGCCCTCGTCGCGGACCACCACGCCGTAGCGGCCCAGTTCGGTACGCAGCTCGCGGGCCTCGTCGCCCCGGCCGGCCTCCAGCGCCTCCTGTCGGGCCCGCAGCAGCGCGTCCGCGCCGTCGGGCAGCCCGGGCAGCCCCGGCACCCAGCGCCGGTACGCCTCCCGGTGCGGGTCCGCCTCCGCCCACGGCCAGCCGTGCTCCCGGAACGCCCTGGCCAACTGGTCGGCCGGCAGGTCGGAGGTCTGCCGGGCCAACTCGCCGTCGTCCGCGTCGAGCAGCACCAGGTCCTTACCGTCGACGAAGACCACCCGGGTCTCCGACCGGCCGGTCTCCCGTTCGGTGCTGCCACGGCGCAGCCGAACCCGGGTGCCGTCCACGGTGACCCGCACCCGCTCGGCGGTGCCGATCGCGCCGATCACCAGCCCGGCCACCAGGCCGAGCGCGACCCCGCCGCCCAGGGCGTAGGTGTCGGGCAGCCCGTTGACCCAGCGGAACAACCCCTGCACCGGCGCCCAGGGCAGGCCGGCCACCCAGCCGGCGCCGGCCGCCAGCAGCCCACCCGCCAGGCCGCCGACGACCGGGATACCGGCCCAGAGCGCCAGCAGTTCGCCGGCGCCGCCGCTGACCACGCTCGGCGTGCCGTACGCCGTCACCGTAGTGCCGCCAGGATGCCCCGCCGTTCAGGGCGGGGAGTAATGGCGGCCCACTTCCTGTCAGCCATGATCATCTCCTTTGGTAAGATATGTCGTGTGAGGACGGCGTACCGGTGTCGGGCTTACCCGACACCCGAACAAGCGGCGGTGCTGAACCGCACGTTCGGGTGTGTGCGTGTCGTCTGGAACCGGACTCTCGCCGCCCGGCATCGCCGCTGGCACACCGAACGCAAGTCCACCTCCTACGCGGAGACGGACCGGGCGCTCACCGAGGCGAAGAAACTGCCGGAACTGGCGTTTCTCAACGACGTCAGCTCCGTGCCGTTGCAGCAGACGTTGCGGCACCAGCACACCGCCATGACCGCGTTCTTCCAGAAGCGGGCGAGGTATCCCCGCTACAAGTCGAGACACGGACGCCAGTCCGCCTCCTACACTCGGTCGGCGTTTCGCCTGCGCGGCGGCAACCTGTCTCTGGGGAAAACTCCCGGCACGCTGCGGTTCGTGTGGTCCTGGCCCGACATCGACGTGACCACGCTCGACCCGACGATGGTCACCGTGTCGCGTGACCCCGACGGCCGCTGGTTCGTGACCTTCGCCGTCGACATCGACGCCCCTACCGCGCCCGAGCCGACCGGACGGGTTGTTGGCGTCGACCTGGGCCTGACTGACTTCATGGTTCTGTCCACCGGCGAGCGCATTGCGCACCCGAGGCACATGCAGCGGCGGGAACGCCGATTGAAGCGGTACCAGCGGATGATGGCCCGCAGGAAGAAGGGCTCCGCGAACCGGGCCAAGGCCAAGCGGAAGGTGGCGCGCGCCCACTCGCGGGTGCGCGACGCCCGCCGAGACTTCCTCCACAAGACCAGCACCGACCTCGTGCGTCGGTTCGACGCCATCGCCGTGGAAGACCTTGCCGTGGCGAACATGGTCCGCAACCGGTCGCTGGCCAAAGCGATCTCCCGCTGCGGCTGGGCCGAGTTCCGCGAGATACTGACCTATAAGGCGCACCGTGACGGCCGGCACCTCGCCGTGGCCGACCGCTGGTATCCGTCATCCAAGACGTGTTCGGCGTGCGGGCATCTGCTCGCCACGCTGTCCCTCGACACACGGCGTTGGTCGTGTCCATCCTGCGGCACCCGACACGATCGGGACATCAACGCCGCCAAGAACATCGCCGTCGCCGCCGGGCTGGTGGAGACGATAAACGCCTGCGGAGCGGACGTCAGACACGAAGGCTCTCCTTCCGTGCTGTCTGCGATGAACCAGGAACTTTCACCCGCGAGAGTGAGAACCCCCCGCCTTTAGGCGGGGGAGGAAGTCAAGCCACCTCCCGACGCATCGTGCGGACCAACCCCGCGAGCAGCGGCACGGCCAGCCACACCAGCAGTGACACCCCGAGCCGCCCCCACTGCCCGGCGGTCATCTCGGTGCCGAACAGCGGCTCCATTGTGCGTCCGGTGTCCAGCCACTCGGCCGTACGGTGCAACGGCCGCACCAGCCCACCGACGATCGACCACGCGATCGGCAGCACCAGGTAGGTCACGATGGCCAGCGGCGTGTGCAGGAGCAGCAGCCCGAAACCGGCGCCCAGCAGCACGTTGGCCACCTGGAACACGGCCGCGTGCAGGATCAGCATCCCCTCGATCCGCCAGGTGCCCGCGCCGCCGGTGGCACCGGCGACCAGCGTGCCGACGGCGGCGAGGGCGAGGCTCGCCAGTAGTGACGCCAGCGCCGCCACGACCAGCGCGGCTAGCTTGGCGGCGATCACCCGCTCCCGCCGGGGCACCAGCGCGAACGTGGTCGACGCGGTGCGCTGCGACCACTCGCTGGTGATCGAGAGGATGCCCAGCACCGGCAGCAGCAGCCCGACCGGAAACAGCGACGACAGGAAGAAGTTGACGAAGGTCTGCTCGGCGTCCGGCACGTACACCAGCTGGAGCGTGACGACGGCGGCGGTGATCAGCCCGATGGTGATCAGCAGCCAGCGGCCGGCCCGGGTGTCGACGAGCTTGCGCGCCTCCACGAGGGTGAGCCGGGCGAACGACGGCCGGCGTTCCGCCGCCGGGGTGACCTCGAACGTGCTGGCGGTGGTCGTCATCGGGCGGCCTCCTCGGTCGGCCGGGCGGCGGCACCGGTCCCGGCGGGTTGATCAACGGTCTCGGCGGGGCGGGGGGCGTCCGCCTCGGCGGTGAGGGTGAGGAAGAGCTGTTCCAGGCCGCCGGCGCCGGCCGGTCGCAGCTCGGTCAGGGCGATCCCGGCCGCCGCGGCGGCCAACCCGACCGCCTCGCTGTCGGCGGGCACCAGCAGTCCTTCGGCGCCGTCACTGACCGGCAGGCCGGCGCGCTCCAGCGCGCCGCGCAGCGCCGCCCGGTCGCGGGCCCGCGCCAGCGTGCCGCCGCCGGCCAGCAACTCGTCCTTGTCGCCCTGGGCCACGATCCGGCCGCCCCCGATGACCACCAGCCGGTCCGCGACCGCCTCCACCTCGCGCAGCAGATGTGAGGAGAGCAGCACGGTGCCGCCCCGATCGGCGAAGTCGCGCAGCAGGCCGCGCATCCAGAAGATCCCTTCCGGGTCCAGGCCGTTGGCCGGCTCGTCCAGGATCAGCACCCGGGGGTCGCCCAGCAGCGCGTGCGCCAGGCCGAGCCGCTGACGCATCCCCAGGGAGTACGCCCGGATCCGGCGCTTCGCCGCGACCGCGTCCAACCCGACCCGGTCCAGTGCCTCGCCCACCGTCCGCCGGTGGACCCCCATGGTGGCGGCGGCCACGGTCAGCACCTCCCGGCCGGTGCGCCCGGCGTGTTGAGCGGAGGCGTCCAGCAGCACTCCGACCAGCCGGCCCGGATTGGGCAGGTGCCGGTAGGGCCGCCCGGCGACGGTGGCGCTGCCGGCGGTCGGCAGGGTGAGTCCGCAGATCATCCGCATGGTGGTCGACTTGCCGGCCCCGTTGGGGCCGAGAAAACCGGTGACCGTGCCCGGTTCGCAGCGGAACGACACGTCCTGCACGGCGGTGTGCCGCCCGTACCGTTTGGTGAGCTGAGTTACCTCGATCATGCTGCGAGGCTGCCGGAACCACCCGGCTGCCCGCAGCGGCCGAGGGTCGTGCGCCGGTAGACCAAGGTCGACGTCCAGGTCTCGACTTTGGTCGCTGGCCCGGCCTCCGAGGGCTGCCTACCATTGCGGCTGTGACCAGCGCTGTCGTCGTCGAGCACCCGGGCCTGCTGCCGGGCTCGCTCGGCACGACCCGCCGCCACCCTCGCCGGACGACCCGGGACTGGCTGGTCGACAGCTTCTGCTTCCTCGTCTCCGTCGGCTGGGTGCTGGGGGCCACGGCCGACGCGGCCTCGCCGGATCCGTTGCTCGCCGAGCGGTTGCCGTACGCCTGGATGGTGGCTGCGGACGCGTGGCTCGGCCTGGGCTGCGCGGGGGCGCTCTGGGTGCGCCGTCGCTGGCCGCTCGGGCTGGCGCTGGCGACGCTGCCGCTGACGATGTTCTCCATGGCCGCCGGGATTCCGTTGCTGGTCATCTACTTCACGGTCGTGGTGCACCGGCGCACGGCGGTGGCCCTGGCGATCACCGCGGCCGGCCTGGTCACCAACATGTTCTTCACCCTGCTGCGGCCCGAGCCCGACGATTCGTACTGGGCCTCCACCGTGTGGGGGGTGGTGATCGCCCTGCTGGTGCTGGCCTGGGGCATGTTCGTGCGGGCCCGCCGGCAGTTGGTGCTGTCGCTGCGCGAGCGGGCCGAACGGGCCGAGGCCGAGCAGCAACTGCGGGTGGCCCAGGCCCGGCAGCTGGAACGCACCCGGATCGCCCGCGAGATGCACGACGTGCTGGCCCACCGGATCTCGCTGCTCAGCCTGCACGCCGGGGCGCTGGAGTTCCGCCCCGACGCCCCCGCCGAGGAGGTGGCCCGGGCGGCCGGGGTCATCCGGGGCAGCGCCCACGCCGCCCTGCAGGACCTGCGCGAGGTGATCGGCGTGCTGCGGGCCGAGAACTCCCTCGCCGTCGAGCCGGAGCGTCCGCAGCCCACCATCGCGGACCTGCCCGCGCTGGTCGGCGAGTCCCGGGCCGCCGGGGTCCGCGTCGACCTGCGTGACGAGGTCCGTGCCGCCGATCGGCTGCCCGCCGCGCTCGGCCGCACCGCCTACCGGATCGTGCAGGAGGGGCTGACCAACGCCCGCAAGCACGCCACCGGCGCCGCCGTCACGGTCGAACTGCGCGGGGCGCCCACCGACGGGCTGACCGTGGAGATCCGCAACCGGTGGCCGGTGGGCGAGACGGCCGAGCCGATCCCCGGCGCCGGCACCGGCCTGGTCGGCGTGGCCGAGCGGGTGCAGCTCGCCGGCGGGCGGCTGGAGCACGGCCGCGACGGCACCGGCGACTTCCGGCTGGCCGCCTGGCTGCCCTGGCCGGCAACGTGACCGGCGAGGGTGGCCCGTCGGCCCGGCAGAGGCCCGCCTCGCCAGCAGGGGAGGAGCAGCCGGTGCGGATCCTGATCGTGGACGACGACGCGCTGGTGCGGGCCGGGCTGTCGATGATCCTCGGCGGCACGCCCGACCTGGAGGTGGTCGGGGAGGCGGCCGACGGCAGTGAGGTCGCGGCCGCGGTCGCCGCCTGCCGGCCGGACGTGGTGCTGATGGACATCCGGATGCCCCGGGTCGACGGGCTGGCCGCGACGGAGGCCCTGCGCGCGTCGCCCCGACCGCCCGAGGTGCTCGTGCTGACCACCTTCGAGGCCGACGAGTACGTGCTGCGCGCCTTGCGGGCCGGCGCGAGCGGTTTCCTGCTCAAGGACACCCCGCCGGCCGAGATCGTGCGGGCGGTACGCCGGGTGGCGGCGGGTGAGGCGACGCTGTCCCCGACGGTCGTCCGCACCCTCATCGAGCACGTCACCGCGCCGACCGCGAGCGACCCGCGCCGGGAGCGCGCGCTGCGGCTGCTGGCCGGTCTCGCCGAGCGGGAACGCGCGGTCGCGCTCGCCGTCGGCCAGGGCCGCACCAACGCCGAGATCGCCGGGGAGCTGTTCATGAGCGTGGCCACCGTCAAGGCGTACGTCTCCCGGTTGCTGACCCGGCTCGGCCTGACCAACCGGGTGCAGATCGCGCTGCTCGTGCACGACGCCGGTCTGGCCTGACCGGTTCCGGCGAAGGCGCGGAAACCTCGTTGAACCATCCCGCTCCGGCAGCCGTACCAATGCGCGAGGTGCGGTGCTCAAGCGCATCGCTACCGGAGCTTCGGGAGGCCTGCCGTGCGAGTTGATGAGCAGTCGACGGATCCCATCGATCAGATTCTGGGCGAGTTGCCGGTCCCGACATCACTGACCCCCGAGGACGTCCGGCTGGCGGTCCGGGCGGTGGTCGTGCACGCGGCGGAGGAGTGGCCCTCGGGGGCGCTGTGCCGCAACGACGGTGCCCGGTTCCCCTGCCGGCTGCACCGGTGGGGCCGGCAGGTGTTGCTGACCCACGGGCTGAACGAGCGGCAGCTCGACGCCCTGATCCGGCACGGCAACCCGTTCGTGCACGTGCCGTTCCCGTTCCTGGTGAACGGGCCGAACCCGGGACGTCCCCCGGCCCGTCCGCAGGGTGCCGTGGGCTATCCGGCGCGTCCGCAGGGTGCCGCCGGCTATCCGCCGCGTCCGGAGCGCGCGCCCGGCTATCCGGCGCGTCCGGACCGTGCCGCCGGCCACCCGGCACGGGGTCCCGTTCCCCGGGTGGCGGCTCCCACGGCCCGGACCACTGCCCGGACCCCCGGCACCGGCCGGCCGGTGGCACCCCCCGCCACCGCGCCGCGCTGGCCGCGGGCGAGCTGAGCAAGACTCGCCCGCCGGCGGTACGACGCCGGTCCGGAACGCGCGGTCATTTCCCCGCCCGCGCCCGGACCGGCGTCGCCGCCTCAGATCCCGCAGTTGGGCGCGGACCAGTACGTGCGGTTCGGGATGCCGTCCCGGTTGTTCTCCCGCCGGGAGTCGACGTGGACATGGCTGTTGTGCCCGCGCACGCCGGGGCCGACGATTCCGCTGAAGCCGTGGTTGCGGGCCTGGCGGGCGATCTGGCACAGCGACCGGTCGTTCGAGATGACGTCGGCGGCGTTGCCGTAGAGGTGCTGACTGTTCGTCGCGCCGCCGACCCGGCTGTTGCAGCTGCGGTCGCGGAAGCCGCTGGTGACGATCAGCGGATCGTCGCCGAGGCTCCTGCGCAGGGCCTCCAGTTTCCACATGGTGCGCAGGGCGTTCTGCCGGGTCTGGTCGGCCGTCAACGGGCCACCCGTCCAGCCGCCCTGGCCGCAGCCGTCGTCCAGCTCGGCGTAGATGAAGTGCCGGGGCGTGCAGTCGTTGTCCTGGAGTTGGTAGAGCTTGTCGAAGGTCTCCGGCCCGGCGATCCCGTCGACCCGGATCCCGTACGCGGCCTGGAACCGGCGTATCGCGGCGGCGGTCTTCGGGCCGTATCTGCCGTCGAGCTCCACGATGTCGCGGCGACCGGCCCAGCCGGCCACCCGCACCTGCAGCTCGCGTACGTCACTGCCGGAGAGACCCTGGTAGAGGCTGCGCTCCCAGGTGTAACAGCCGTCGGCATGGGCGGCTGGCGCGGCGACCACCGAGGCGATCGCGGCACCCGGTAGCGCCAGTGCGAGGGCGACGACGGCCCGCTTCAAGGCGTGAACGCGCACGGGTGGTCCTCCCGATAGACAGGCGAATGGGGTGACATCCGGGACTTCGGCACCGAGCCGTCCCGTGAATCCACCCTCGCACCGGAAGGAGCTCTTCGCGGTTATTAACCGGAATTACGCTCACTATTCGCCTTGTCTGAGTATCGGCTGAGAATGGGCGGTATTTGCGAACCGGACATTCACCCTGCCCAGTCGCAGAGGCCATCGACCCGGCAATTACTGTGCGGAAAGTCGCACCAGGTCGCACCGAGGGTGATGTTGCCTGGTCGGGGCGGGCCGGTAACGTCAGCGCGGGCGACGACGGGGAGGCGGCGTGGCGCGCGGTGGGATCTTCTGCGTCGAGGGCCAGTGGCACCGGGACCTCAACGAGCGGAGCTCCGTGCTGCCCACCCTCGAACTGCTCGAACGGTTGGGCCGGGTCCGGTTCATCCACAAGGACGCGGCCACCCGGGACGAGCTGTTCTACTTCATCGACCGCTGGCTGCTCAAGCAGTACGCCGACCACCGGCTCGGGTTCTTCGCCATGCACGGCGAGCCGAACCGGTTGTGCCTGACCGACTGGCACTCGGTGGAGCTCACCGAGGTGGCCGAGCGGATGGCGGGGCGCTGCGAGGGGCGGCGGATCTACTTCGGCAGCTGCTCGGTGCTGCGTGCCCCCGAAGCGGTGCTGCGCGAATTCCTCGACGTCACCGGTGCGGCGCTGATCTGCGGTTTCACCCGCGAGGTGGACTGGGTGGAGTCGGCCGCGTTCGAGACCGTCCTGCTCGACGTGCTCGCCAACGGCCAGCGGAACAATGCCGCCGAGTTGCGGATGGGCTCGGCGCACTGGGCGCCCCTCGCGTCCTACCTCGGCTTCCGGGTGATCTACGCCAACGGCCGGGCGTGGCGGCCGTCGGCCCGACCTCGGGTGCCCCGCCAGGCGTCGGCCGGCCGCTCCGCCTGACGGCTGTCGGTCGGTCGCTCCGCCGTCGGCTGGTAGAAACGAACGATGTCACGCACGATCGCACGCAACACCCGGGTCGACCGGGACGCACTCCTGGAGTTCCTCCGCCCGCGACACCGGGTGGTGCTGATGACAACCCGCGCCGACGGCCGCCCGCAGTCCTCGCCGGTCGCCGCCGGGGTGGACACCGCCGGCCGTCTGGTGATCTCCACCTATCCCGAACGCGCGAAGGTCGCCAACATCCGGCGTGACCCGCGGGTATCGGCGTGTGTGCTCTCCGACGACTGGAACGGCCCCTGGGTGCAGATCGACGGCACCGCCGAGGTGCTCGATCTGCCCGAGGCCCTCGAACCGCTGGTGGAGTACTTCCGCAGCATCTCCGGCGAGCACCCGGACTGGGACGAGTACCGGGAGGCGATGGTGCGGCAGGGCAAGTCGCTGATCCGGGTCACCATCACCTCGTGGGGCCCGGTGGCCACCGGCGGATTCCCGGCCCGGCTGGCCGACTGAGACACGGGCGGGGTGCGGCCCGCGCCGCACCCCGCCCGACGAGTCAGGACCGTGCCGTCGCGTAGGCGGCGCAGCCGATCAGTTCCATCGACACCTGGAGCCGTTCCAGGCTGATGTTCTTGGCGATGGTGTCCTCCGGGCTGTGGTACGGCGGCTCCAGCAGCGCCGGCGACTCCTCACCCCGCCAGGAGAAGTTCGCGCTGGCGATGCCGACCTCCTGGAACGACTGGTGGTCGCTGGCCCCACGCTGGGTGACCGGGGAGATCTGCGGCTGGTAGCCGAGCCGCTGAGCGGCGGCGGTGACCTCGTCGGTGGCCCGGTTGCTCTGGCCGGTGAACGACAGCAGCCAGTACCGGGTCGCCGGGTCCCAGCTGGTGGCGACCATGTCGTTCTGGTAGACGGCGAGGATCCGGTCGCGCTCGGCCTGCGGCAGCTCACGGACGTGGTAACGCGAGCCGATCAGGCCCTGCTCCTCCGAGCCCCACAGGGCGAACCGGACGGTGGCGTTGATCGGGATCGCCTTCAACACCCGGGCCAGCTCCAGGCAGAGCACCGTGCCGGAGCCGTCGTCGTTGGCGCCCGGCGCGCCGATCACCGAGTCGTAGTGGGCGCTGACCATCACCACCGGGCCGTTCGGCCCCGATCGCCCCTGCCGCTCGGCGAGCACGTTGTACGAGGTCAGCCCGCGGTGCGCGGTGGTGGCGATGGTGAGGGTGAGCGGACGGGCGGCCAGCAGGGCCCGCAGTCGCTGCTTCTGCGCCTGGGCCACGCCGACCACCGGGATCGGCAGCGGCGAGTTGGCCGAGCCGGGCAGGGTGGGGGAGAACGCCTGCGCCCGGCGGGGCTCGACCAGGTCGGCCGGGAGGAAGACCACCGCGACCGCGCCGGCGGCCACCGCCCGCGCCGCCACCTGCTCACGCTGGGCCGCGACGTAGTCCACCAGCACGATCCTGCCGGCGGCGTCGGCGGTGAAGTCGTCCGCCGCGCCCGCCCGTACGTCGACCACCGAGGCGGTGACGCTGGTGTCCAGCGCCGCGTGCGCGCTCGCCCCGGCCTGCCAGTTCAGGTCCGTGGGCAGGCCGGCCGGCGAGCTGAACTGGGCGAGGAACTTGTCGGCCACCGCGAACGGTTGCAGGGTGGTGTCGTAGCGGAGCTTGTCGAGCTGGCCGGCGATGTAGTTGGCGGCCCGGCGCTCCGAGTCGGTGCCGCCGATCCGCGGCCCGATGTCCTCGGAGAGCACCTTCAGGTGCTCCAGCGCGCGCCGGCTCGACAGCTGCGCGATGACCTTCCGGTCATCCGGCGTGAGCTTCGGCGGCCGGTGCGCGCCCGGGCGCTGGTCGGTGGCGGCCCAGGCGGGCGCGGGCAGCGCCACGGTGGCGGCACCGCCGAGGGCGACGGTCAACATCCGTCGCCGGTTGAAGAAGCTGGAGCCGACGGAGGGGGACGATTCGTGTGAGGGTGTCACGGTGTCGTCGAGCGAAGACAAGACGGCGCCTCCCGATTCGAGGTCCGACCCGGGCGGTCAGGGGTGTGTAGCCCAGGTCACAGATGCTCGAATCTAACGGGTGAGCTGCCGCTCCTCAAGATCGGAAGGTCAATAGGCGGCGGTGAAGCGCATGTTCCGGTGCTGCGGCCGCTCGATCTCATCGACGACCGCCACCGCCAGGTCCTCGTAACTGAGCGCGCTGCGGCCCTGGGCATCGGTCACCGGATGGTCGGTGCCGGTGCGGTACCGGCCGGTGCGTGCACCCGGATGGAACTCCAGCGGCGGCGGGGAGACGTACGTCCAACTCACCCCGTCGGCCGAGGAGCGGTAGAGGTCCAACGCCTCCGCCTGGCCCACCGCCGCGTCGCGGTACTCCTCGGGAAAGTCCGGTTCGTCCAGGAGCCGGGTACCGGCCGGCGTGAGCAGGGTGGCGCCACCGCCGACGTGGATGATCCGCGGGGCGGCCGGCATGTCCCGCAGCGCGCCGAGCAGCGCCCGGACCGCGTCGGGCCAGAGGGTACGCTCACCCCCGCCGATCGCCACCACCAGCGCGTCCGCCTCCGGCGCCAACTCACGTACGCTGCGCTCGCTGGTGGCGTCCCCGGTGACCACCCGGACCCCGGCCGGCAGGTACGAGGTGGCCTCCGGCCGGCGTACCGCGGCGACGACCCGGTGCCCCCGGTCGAACGCCTCCACCACGATCCGCGAGCCGGCGGTGCCACCCGCTCCGAACACGACGATGTCGTTCACGGTCCCAGGCTATGGACCGGGCCCGCCGGCCGGGCCCGGAACGGCGATCCCGCAGGATCTCAGTCGAGGTGATCCCGCGGGATCTCAGTCGAGCAGCGCGGAGTAGACCAGCTGCCGCAGCTGCGGCCGGATCGGCCAGGTGCTCGACGGCATCAGCTGGGTGAAGAACAGGGCGGTGATCTCCTCGGCCGGATCGATCCAGAACGCGGTGCTGGCCACCCCGCCCCAGTAGTACTCGCCGACGCTGCTCGCCAGCCGGCCCGGGATCGGGTCGTCCACCACCGCGAAGCCGAGGCCGAACCCGACCCCGTCCAGGGTGGTCTCGGCGAACCCGCCGGTGGACAGGGTCCCGAGGTCCTGGCCGCCGGGCAGATGGTTGCGGGCCATGAGGCGTACCGTGCGGGGGGCGAGCACGCGTGCCCCGTCCAGTTCCCCGCCGCGCAGCAGCGCCTGGGTGAACCGGTGGTAGTCGGCGGCCGAGGAGATCAACCCGCCGCCGCCGGAGAGCAGCGCCGGCTTCTCGTACGCGAGGTCGCCGAGCGCGTCGTGGCGCACCGCCCGGCCGGTCGCCGGGTCCGCCACGTACAGCGCGGCGAGCCGAGCGGTGTCGGCGCCGTCGACGTACCAGCGGGTGTCGTCCATGCCGAGCGGACGCAGGACGCGTTCGGCGAGGAAGGTGTCCAGGCTCTGCCCGGAGACCACCTCGATCAGCCGGCCCAGCACGTCGGTGGCGACCGAGTAGCCCCAGGCGGTGCCGGGTTGGAACAGCAACGGCAGCGCACCGAAGGACCGGCTGGCCTCGGCCAGGTCGACGTCCGCCGGTGGGTAGAGGTCGTAACCGGCGGCCCGGTACAGGCCGTCGACCACGGAGGTCTGCATCCAGCCGTACGTCAGCCCGGCGGTGTGGGTGAGCAGGTGCCAGACCCGGATCGGCTCGATCGCCGGCACGGTGTACGGCTTGAGCGTCGACCCCTTCGAGTAGACCCGCATGTCGGCGAACTCGGGCAGCCAGCGACCGATCTCGTCGGTCAGCTCGAAGTGGCCCTCCTCCCAGAGGATCATCGCCGCCACCGACGTGATCGGCTTGGTCATCGAGTAGATCCGCCACAGGGTGTCGTCCGCCACCGGTGTGCCGGCCTCCCGGTCGCGCAGCCCGTACGTCGAGGCGTGCGCGATCTCGCCACGTCGGGTGACGACCAGTTGCCAGCCGGGGAGCCGGCCGTCGTCGACGTACCTGCCGAAATGCTCGTCGATCCGGGCCAGCCGCGCCGGGTCGAAGCCGAGCCGTGCCGCGTTGATGCTGCGTGTCGTACTCACCCGACCGAACCTACCGGCCGGTACGCATGCCAGGGAAGACGTGAGTGTCGGTGCCGCTGGATAGCCTGCTGGCATGCCGGAGCCGATCGAGGACGTCACCTTCCACGACGAGGACTGGTACGCCGAGGATCTGGCTGACCGGCACTTCGTCGCTTGTGCCTTCCACCGGGTCGACCTGACCGAGGCGACCAGCCGGGGCGCCACCTTCGTCGGATGCACCTTCGGCGACGTGCAGTTCAACGTCTCCCGGCACACCGACTCGGCCTTCACCCGCTGCACGTTCATCCGGTGCAACCTGTTCGAGGCGGAGTTCACCGGCTGCAAGGTCATCGGCAGCACCTTCGACCGGTGTGACCTGCGCCCGCTGACGGTCACCGGCGGCGACTGGTCCTTCGTCACCCTGGCCGGAGCCGACCTGCGCGGCGGGCGGTTCACCGGCGTACGCATGCGGGAGGCCGACCTGTCCGGGGCCGACCTGTCCGGGGCGACGCTGACCGGCGTCGACCTTTCCGACGTGCAGTGGCGGGGCACCCGACTGTCCGGTGCGGACCTTCGTGGCAGCGACCTGGCCGGGCTGGAACCGACGGCGGTGCAGCGGGCCGGTACGATCATCGACGTCTTTCAGGCCGCGACCCTGGCCCGGGCACTCGGTTTCGACATCCGCGACTGACCGCGCGGCATCGAGCCGTGCATTGGCGATCTGGACAGCAGACACGCCGGCTCCGGCAGTCCCGGAAATGCCGCCGATCGGATGCATTCCGCGCGCACTAGCGCGAACGGGTCCCTTGATGCGAATGTGAGTCGGCCCCGCGTTCGGGTCGAGGGCGCCGGGTGTGAGTCCGGCCCTGCAGAAGTGGAGAGTCGGTGGCCGAGGAAGCTCCCGCGCCAAGCGGTGACAGGCCGATCCGCCCCAGCGGGGCTGCCCACCGCGGCGGATCCCGACACCGCTCGGTCCGCGTCGGCGGCGTCCGGGACCACCTGCCTCGTCGCGCGGCGGCCCACCGGCGTCCGCCACGGTCGACGAGCGAGAGTCGGGGCGGCGCCCGCCGGCTGGTCCGTGCCCGTCGGCGCCGCCGCTGCGCGGTCGAGACCGTAGCCGCCTTCGCCGGCCTCCTGGCCCTGGTCGGGTTCGTGAACTGGTGGTCGGAGCCGATCCCGGACACCCCGGCGGAGTCCGACGGCCTGCCGGCGGTGGTCGGGCGGCCGAGCCTGCCGAGCCCGGTGCCGACCGCTCCCGCCGTGCCCGGGCTGCGGCCCCGCGAGCGGTCGCCGAGTCCCAGCCCAAGCAGTCTGACTCCCGGCACGGCACCGGCGCCCGCGGCGTCGACGCTGACCGTGAGCCGCGCGGACATCCCGGCCACCGTGGACCTGACCGACCTGGGCCGGCGCGACTGGGTGCACTGGGGGCTGGGCGGTGCCGGGGCGACGGTGCGCAAACGCGACGGTTCCGCCGAGATCCTTGACCTGGGCGGCCGGGGCGAGCGGAGCGGCTGGGACGGCAACCAGGAGCTGTTCCGGTGGCGCGACGGCACGCCGGTCGAGTCGGCCGACCCCACGCCCGACGGGGTCTTCACCTGCGGCGCGGGCAACGGTTTCGAACTCGCCGTCGTCGCTGACGGCCAGCCGCGCACCGCCACCGTCTACCTCGGCGTCTGGATGGCCCGGGGCCGCCTGGACGTCCGGCTCTCCGACGGCGGCGCCGGCCGCAGCCTTCGCCTGGAGGAGCGGCACACCAGCCAGTCCACCCAGGTCACCGTCCGGTTCCAGGCACCGGAGGGGACCCGGCTGCTGCTCACCTGGACGGTCGAGGAAACCTTCACCCCGCACTGCGGCAACGTCGCCCTCCAAGCCCTTGCCCTGAGGTGAAAGCGAGGGCCACAACACAGGTGAGGACCGGGACGGCAGCGCCGGTGCATCTGAGGCAGACTGCCAGGACCGTCCGTGGCCACCGCCCGGCGGGACACCGAACGGGGAGGACGACGATGCCCGCCTACGCACTGGCCCATCTGCACGATCCGCAGGTCAACGAGGACATCCTGATCTATTTGGAACGGATCCAGGCCACCCTCGAACCGTTCGGGGGACGGTTCGTCGTGCATGGCCCCGCGGTGACGGTGCTGGAGGGGGAGTGGCCCGGCAGCCTGGTCATCCTCGAGTTTCCGGACCGTGAGCAGGCGCAGGGCTGGTACGAGTCACGCGCCTACCAGGAGATTCTGCCGCTGCGGACCCGGCACATCGGCGGTTCCGCGATCATCTTCGACGGGGTCCCGCCGGGCTTCCAGCCGGGCCAGAAGGCGGCAGCGCTGCGGGCACAGGCGGCCGGCTGAGCCGCGGACCTCCTCAGCCCGCCGAAAGAAGATGCGCCAAAACACGATGTTCTACCCGCTTTCGGTGGCGTCATGCTGGCTAACTGTATTGGCGATCGGCTATTTGACGAATGCTTCGGCAGCGGGCACCGTGGGCAGTGCGAGGGGCGCTGGGCTGCCCCGATATGACGGTGGTCCACCGCCGGTGAATGGGCCGAGTCCGGTCCCACGAGACCGCAACACGGGCGTGACGCATCCGGACGCCAACAAACCCACGAGGAGTTCCCACCATGCTCACGATGACCGACAACGCCGTCCTGGTGATTCGTGACCTCGCCAACCAGCAGGATGTCGCCGAAGATGGCGGCGTACGCATCGCCGCGGACACCGTGGCCGGGTCGCTCACCGTCGAACTGGTCGCCGCGCCGATCGAGGGTGACCAGGTGGTCGACAACCAGGGCGCCCGGATCTTCCTCGACTCCGACGCCGCCGACCTGCTCGGCGACGCCTCGGTCGACGCGACCGTGGACGACGAGGGCATCGTGCAGTTCGGGTTCACCGAGAGGCCGTAACGGCTCAGCCGGTCACCCTCGGACGCAGCGTGCGGCCGCGCCGCGACGGAGCCGGGATGGGTCGTCGGGCCGGATCACGAGCCGGCTGCCGCAACGCGTCGAGCACGTGGGCAAGGTGGTGCGAGGTGCTCCACGCGATCCAGTTGGTGGCCGACCCGCCGCCGGCCACCCGTCGGGCCCGGCGCAGGATCTCGTGGTCGCCCCAGGAGAAGCCCGCCCCGGCCGGCGCCCAGTGCGGCGCCGACACCAGGGTGCGGCACAGGTCGGTCACCCGCTCGTCACCCCGCCCGCCCCGGCGCGACCAGCGGTAGACCCACCAGGCGCCGTCAGCGGTGTAAGGGACGGTCGGCAGCCTGTCGCCGCCCAGCTCCGGGCCGGGCGTCGCCGGGGTCACGCCGTAATCGCCGAACCCCACGTCGAGGTCGGCCAGCCGCTGCCAGAGCAGCCAGTCCCAGCGGTCCAGCCGTACCGGCTCGTCGGTGGGCAGCCGGTACGGCGTCGGCGGCATCCCACCGGCCACCACGCTGACCGAATGCCACGCGTGCCGGCGCGCCCAGTCCAGCACCCGCCGGACCCGGGGCTCGGTCGCCCGTACGTCCGCCGGACAGCACACGTCACCGCAGTCCACGAGCAGGTCGCACTGCTCGGGGGCCAGTCGTGCGTACCGCCAGATCCGCTCCATCGCCGCGGTGGTCGCGTCGGGGCCGGCGCGGTCCTGGCCGAGCCGCAGCCGCACCACGGCCCGCCCGGTGTAGGCGCGCGCCGCGACGCCGTGCGCCGTCAGCCGTCGGTCACCGTCCGCGAACCCGATCACCGGCATCAGCGGTACGCCCCAGCGGGCCGGATCGATCTCGGCCAGGTCGGGTCGGTCGCTGGTGTCGACGGCCGGAACGAGCCCCAGCGGCATCCGGCCGATGGCATCCACGACAAGCCGATCCACGTCGGACAGACGCAGGATCGGGGCGATGGTCGGGGCCAGCGCGGCGTCGAGGTGACCGAGCGCCTCCAGCTCGCCCCGTCGGGCGGGCAGAATGGGGCGGTAGACCACGTGCGCCGCCCGGCCCCCGCAGCCAGGCGTCATAACTCATCGTAGCCACCCCTTCGCGCAGCCGACAGAGCAAGCCGGCGAAACAGCCCGGACGTGGGCCGACCGGCCGAATATCGTCGGCGAATGCCCGACGCCCCACCCCCGGTACCGCTCACCCGACGAGGACAGCGCCCGGTGGCGGGACTTTCCCCGTCGTCCGGGCGACATCGTGATCAGCACCCGTTCCAAGAGCGGGACCACCTGGATGCAGATGATCTGCGCGCTGCTGGTGCTGCGTGCGCCGGAGTTGCCGGCACCACTGGCCGAGCTGTCGCCCTGGCTGGACTGGCTGGTCGAACCGGCGGAGACGGTGTACGCCCGGCTGGCCGCCCAGCGGCACCGCCGTTTCATCAAGAGCCACACCCCGCTGGACGGCATACCGGCCGATCCCCGGGTGCACTACATCGTGGTGGGCCGGCATCCGTTGGACGCGGCGGTCTCGCTGCACCACCAGAGCGCGAACCTGGACCGGGCCCGCCTCGCCGCGCTGACCGGCCAACCCGCAGCACCGGAGTCCGCCCGCTCCCTCCCCTCGGTGCAGGAGTCGCTCGTACGCTGGATCGACGCGGATCCGGATCCGCGCGAGGCCCTGGATGGAGCGCTGACGCCGCCCGCTGTCGCCGCCAGCCGAGCCGGGGCCTGGGCTCGAGCCCAGGCCCCGGCCCACGAGGCGTCAGTCGTCGTCGCGGTCGTCATCGTCGTCGTTGCGGTCGTCGTCGACCGGCTCCTGCTCGGCCTTGACCACCTGGCCGGTCTCCCGGTCGATGTCAACCTCATGCTCGATGTCGCCCCGCACGATCTCGACCTCCCAGACCGGCCGGCCGTTCTCCCGGTCCCGCTCGATCTCCGTGATCTGGCCGCCGCCGACGTGCGCCAGCGCGATCTCGCCGGCCCGCTCGCTGTTCACCGCGTCCTCGCCGGTGGCCGGCGCACCGGTGCCGGGCGGCGTGGCGTCGTCCGGGACGCCCGCGGTCGTCGGATCGCCTGCGGTCGTCCAGCCGGCTGTGGTCGTCGGGTCGGCTGTGGTCGTCGGGTCGCTGGTCGCGGCGGTCAGCGTCGTCTGCCGCGCGCGGTCGTTGTCGGCCGCCGTCACGCCCAGGAACACACCGATCGCCGCGAGCACCGCCGCCACGCCGCCGACCGACGCCAGAAGCAGGGGATTGCGCCTCATCGTCTCCACCTTCCCTCGGTTGTTGGGATCGAGGATCGGTGCCGGCGCGATAGCGGCGCGCTGTCGGAACGCTAACGACCGGTTAAGCGTGTGGTCGGGGGTCTTGTCGGTTGTCGTGGTCCGCTCTGTGAGTGAGGCGATCGCCGTTTCGCCGTGATGGCGGTGTCCCGACCGATCGGACACCGCCGTACCGACGGAACGGAGTCGATCAACTGGCTGCGGAGGTCAGCGGCGGTCACCGCATGGGATCTCGCCGGTCGGTCACCGCACGGGCGAACCTGAGGCTCGGGTCTGAGGCTCGGGCGTGCCGGTCGCTCGGCCGAGCCGGAGGATCACCTCGGCCCCGCCGCCGGGTCGCTCGCCCAACTCCAGCCGGCCGCCACTGGCCTGGGCCGCCCGGCGGGCGATGTCCAGCCCGAGACCGGTCGACCCGGCCTGGCTGGCGCCGCGGCGCACCGAGTCGGCCGCTATGCCGGGGCCCTCGTCGGCCACGGTCAGCATGACGTGATCGCCGCCGGGCGCGAGCCGCACGGCGAAGGCGGTGCCGTCCGGGGTGTGCGCGAAGACGTTGCCCAGCAGGGCGTCCACCGCCGCCGCCAGTTCGTCGGCCGGCACCGCGACGGGCAGCGGACCCGGTGCCAGGTCCAGCTCGACCGCGCGCCCGGTGTCCTCGGCCAGCACCGACCAGAACGCCACCCGGTCGGTAACGGCGGCCACGGCGTCGGTGCTCGCCGCGCCGGCTGTGGGCGTACGCCAGCGGGCCTGGCGGATCAGGCCGGTGACGGCGCGTTCCAGCCCGTCCACCGCGTCGGTGATGCGCGCGGCGTCCTGCGGGTCACGCAGTGACTCGGCCTCCAACCGCAACGCGGTCAGCGGGGTCCGCAGTCGGTGTGACAGGTCGGCCACCTGTTCCCGCTCCTGCACCAGCAGTTCCTGGATCCGGCCCGCCAGATGGTTGAGGGCCCCGCCCACCTCTCGTAGTTCGGCCGGTCCGGCCGGCTGCACCCGCGCTTCCAGCTCGGCGTTGGCCAGCCGGTGTGACACCGCCGACAGTTCGTCGATCGGGCGGACCAGGTTGCGCGCCAGCCGGTCGGCCACGGCCAGGCCGATCAGCACCAGCAGCACTCCGAGCAGGGCCAGCACCAGCCAGGCCCGGCCCACCCCGGCGGTCATCTCGGCGTACGGCACGACGGTGCGGATGACCGCCGTGCCATCGGGTCGACCCTGCACCGCGATCACCACCTCCCGACCGTCGGCCGACTCCGCGGTGAGGCTCTGCCCCCGCCCGGCCAGTTCCACCGCCGGGGTACGCGGGCTGTGGGAGCCGAGCACGTCGCCGTCGGGCAGGAACACGCTGACCGGCCGGCCGGACTCGGCGGCGAGCTGCTCGACGGTCAGCCGGACGGTCTCCGGGTCGGCGGTACCGACCACCGGGGCGAGGCTCTGCGCGTCCGCCGTGGCCCGTACGGTCGCCCGGTCCACGGCCGCGGTACGCAGCAGCAGCGCCAGCGGCACCAGGAAAGCGATCACGATGAGTACGCTGACCGCCGCGACCAGCAGCGCCAGCCGTGCTCTCATCCGTCGGCCCCCGGTGCCACCAGGCGCACCCCGACCCCGCGCACGGTGTGCAGGTAGCGCGGCTGCTGGGCGCTTTCGCCGAGTTTGCGGCGCAGCCAGGACAGATGCACGTCGACGGTCTTGTCCGCACCGCCGTACGGGATCTGCCACACCTCGGTCAGCAGCTCCCGCTTCGTCACCACCTCACCGACCCGGGTGGCCAGGTGCCGCAGCAGGTCGAACTCGCGGGGGGTCAGCTCGACCGGCCCGCCGTCGACGCTGACCTGCCGTGACCGGGGGTCGATCCGCAGCCCACCGATCACCAGGGTGGGATCCTGGTCGGCGGGCCCGCCGGGCCCACGGCGCAGCACCGCCCGTACCCGCGCGTCGAGCTGGGCGGCGGTGAACGGCTTGACCACGTAGTCGTCGGCCCCGGCGTCGAGCACCCGGACGATCTCCGTCTCGTCGTCCCGGGCGGTGGCGACGATCACCGGCACCGTGCTGACCGCCCGCAGCATCCGCAGCAGTTCGCGGCCGTCCAGGTCGGGTAGCCCGAGGTCGAGCACGACCAGGTCGGGTCGGTCGTCGAGCGCGTCGCGCAGTCCGGTCATGGCGGTGGACGCCGCCGCGACCGCGTGTCCACGCTCGCGCAGCGCCCGCACCAGCGGCGTACGGATGGTGAGGTCGTCCTCGATCAACAGCAGACGGGCCACAGCAGGCAGGGTATCCCCGGCCAGCGGGAACGGCCGATCCTTAACCTTCCCTTAGGCTGGCCCGAAGGTCGTGTCAACCCCGGGTCGGGCATAGTCGGGTGATGGGTCGCCGTACCGTCCTCGCCGTCGCCGGCTGGCTGGCCACCGCGCTGATCGCCACCCTGATCGGGCTCGCCGCCATCCAAGTGGTGGGGGAGAGCCTCACCGGAACCCCGGGCGGCGTCCGCAGCGAGCAGGAGGTCGCCCGCGCGTTGACCGAGCCGGCGCCGGCCACGCCGACCGCGCGGACCGACACCCCGGCCCAGACGCCGCAGAGTCCCACGGCGCAGCCGGCCAGCCCGAGCGCCGAGGCCGGCAACCGGCGCAGCTTCACCACCCCGGGCGGCAGCGCGGTCGCCGAGTGCCGGCCGAGCGGAGCCTGGCTGGCGACGTGGTCGCCGCGGCAGGGGTACCGGGTCGACGAGGTCGACCGTGGCCCCGACGATGACGTCGAGGTGACGTTCGTCGGCCCGAGCGGCGAGTACGAGCTGTCGGTACGGTGTGTCGGCGGGGTGCCCGTGCTGGAGCCCGACGACGACTGAGCACCCTTCACCGCGGCGCGCCCCGGCGGAGACGGCACGAGCGCGCGGCGCCGTTCCGTCACGAGGATCGGAACGTCGCCGCGCTCGGCCGTCTCCCACCACCGCAGCCGTACGGCGGTACGTCAGCGGGGACCTGGCGTGACCGGCATCGCCGATCGATGGTGTCGATCCCCGTTCGGCGGCGGGGCAAACCCTCGGACCGTGGCCGATTCCACTATTTGCGAGTCGCGGCGTGTGCCGGCCCGTAACGGGGTATGTGCGGGGCATGGAGCATTTCACCATCGCGACCGTCGCCGAGAAGAGCCCGGACTTCCGGCGCGTGCTGTGGACCGGGAAGAACACCCAACTCGTGATCATGACCATCCCGGCGGGGGGTGAGATCGGCGAGGAGGTCCACGAGGGCATCGATCAGATCCTCACCTTCGTCAGCGGCGCCGGCGAGGCCCGCGTCGCCGGCGAGAAGCGCGAGGTCGCCCAGGGTGACCTGGTGGCCGTACCCGCCGGCACCAAGCACAACTTCGTCAACACCGGACCGAATCCGTTGGTGCTCTACACCGTCTACGGCCCGCCGGAGCACGCCGACCAGGCGGTGCACCGGACCAAGGAGGAGGCCGACCGGGCCGAGGCCGCCGGAAAGGACGAGCCACCGACCTGACCGCGTCCACCCCAACCCCGTCGATCTTGCACATGTGGTCGCCGTTTCGCCGCCTTCAAGAGGATATGTGGCGACGGAAAGTGCAAGATCGACGGAGGTGAGGCGGTCGAGCGCGCGTCGACTGGGGATTCACCGAGGCAGGACCGGTACGCCGGAGACGTCCACCGTCTCCGGGTACTTCACGCCGGCGCCGGTGTTCAGCACCACCACCCGTTCGCCGGCTCGGATCCAGCCGCCGGCCCGCAGTTTCCGCACGGCGGTCAGGCAGGCTGCGCCCTCGGGGCAGAGCAGCAGTCCCTCCCAGGCGGCGAAGTCGCGCAGGTCGGCGAGGAGTTCGTCGTCGTCCACCGCGATCGCGGTGCCGGCGGTGGCCCGCAGCGCGGCCAGGATCAGCTCGTCGCCGAGCGGCGCCGGAACGGTGATCCCGAACGCCACGGTGCGCGCGTCCGCCCAGGGCCGGGCCCGATCCTCCCCGGCGGCGAACGCCCGCACGATCGGCGCGCAGCCGGTGGACTGCACCGCCACCAGTCGGGGCAGCTTGTCCTCGATCCAGCCGAGGTCCCGCAGTTCGCCGAGGGCCTTGTGGATGCCGATCAGGCCCACCCCGCCACCGGTCGGGTAGACGATCACGTCGGGCACCTGCCAGCCCAACTGCTCGACAAGCTCGTACCCCATCGTCTTCTTGCCTTCGAGCCGGTACGGCTCGCGCAGCGTACCGGCGTCGAAGATGGCGCCCGACGAGGCCGCGACGAGCGCGGTGACCTGGCGCCCGGCGTCGCCGATCAGCCCGTCGACCAGGCGCAGGTCGGCGCCGGCGGCCACGCACTCCCGGCGGCAGATGGCCGGCGCGGAGAGCGGCATCGCGATGGTCGCGCCCATCCCGGCGCGGGCCGCGTAGGTGGCCCAGGCGGCGCCCGCGTTGCCGTTGGTCGGCATGGCGATCCGCCGGATGCCCAACTCGCGGGCGCGGCTCACGCCCACCGCCGCGCCGCGCGCCTTGAACGAACCGGTCGGCATCAGCCCTTCGTCCTTGACCAGCAGGTCGTCCACGCCGACCTGGTCGCCGTACGCGGGCGCGCGCAGCATCGGGGTCCAGCCCTCGCCGAGGGTGGTGACGCACGCCGGGTCCGTCACCGGCAGCAACTCCCGGTAGCGCCACAGGTCCGCCGGACGCAGCCCGAAGCGCTCCGGCTCGACCGCCGCGGCCACCGCCGCGAGGTCGTAGCGGGCCAGCAGCGGGGAGCCACAGCCGCAGAGATTCTGTGGTACGCCGGCGTCGTGCTTCCGTCCGCAGCGCGGGCACTCCAGGTGGGTCAGGTACACCATGCTCCTCGCCGTATCAGCTCGCGTCGATGCTGCGCTGCGCCGGGCTGCTGTCCGCCGAGCCGGTGGCCGTCGCCGCCGCCCTGCCGGCCAGTCAGCCGCACTCGCATTGTCCGGCAAAACGGGCCGGCGTGCCGGTCCCCTGATTGTGGGCATGGCGGTGGTGATCGGGGGTAGAACGGTCGGTATGGAGCACGCTGACCACCCCGCCGCCCTTCTCCCCGGCGACGTCCGGATCCCGCTGCTCGGTTTCGGCACCTGGCAGGCCACCGGTGAGGCCGGCTTCAAGGCGGTGCTGGCCGCGCTCGACGCCGGCTACCGGCACATCGACACGGCCACCATGTACGGCAACGAGGAGGAGATCGGCCGGGCCCTACGGGAGAGCGGACTGCCCCGGGAGGACGTCTTCATCACCACCAAGCTGCCGCCGGAGCGGGTCGGCCGGGAACGGGAGACGATCGAGGAGAGCCTGCGCGCCCTCGGCGTCGACCGGGTCGACCTGTGGCTGATGCACTGGCCGCCGGCCGAGCCGGGAGACCTGATCCCGACCTGGCGGGAGATGCTCGCCGCACGGGATGCGAACCTGACCCGAGTGGTGGGCGTGAGCAACTTCAGCACCACGCAGATCGACGAGCTGATCCAGGCGACCGAGGAGAATCCGGCGGTCAACCAGATCAAGTGGAGCCCGTTCCTGTACGACCGGCAGCGGCACGCCGAGCACCGTGATCGCGGGGTGGTGCTGGAGGGCTACAGCCCGTTCAAGACCAGCGACCTGTCCGATCCGGTGCTGACCCGGATCGCCGGGGCGCACAACGTCTCGCCCGCCCAGGTGGTGCTGCGCTGGCACATCGACCACGAGATCGTGGTCATCCCGAAGTCGGTGACGCCGGACCGGATCCGGGCCAACGCGGACGTCTTCGGCTTCGCGCTGACCGTCGAGGAGATGCGCGACATCGACGCCCTGGGCAAGGGCTGACCACCTGCCGTCAGGTGGCGACCGCTGGAACGGGTGTTAAAAGGGGCCCCTTCCTATGCACGAGGCGTTAAGAAGGGGCCCTTCCTTTCAGCTACAGCGGGTGCCGTTGAGGGTGAAGCTGCTGGGGTTGGAGTACGCACCACTGAGGGTGCCCTGGTAGCCGAAGCTGGCGGTGCCGCGAGGGGCGATCGTGCCGTTGTGGCCGACGTTGCGGGCGGTCACCGACGAGCCGCTCTGGCTCACCGTGGCGTTCCACGAGTTGGTGACCTGCTGACCGGAGGGCAGCGAGTACGTAAGCGTCCAGCCGTTGATCGTGCTCGACCCGTTGTTGGTGATCTGCACGTCGGCGGTGAAGCCGTTGTTCCACGAGTTGGCGGTGTACTTCACCGCGCACGCGGCGTTGCCCGAGGGCGGCGGCGTGGTGGCCGGCGGGGGGTTGGTCGTCGGCGGGGGGTTGTTGCCGCCGCCGTTGACCGCGGCCGAGAAGTTGGTCACGGCCAGACCGGCGCCGCCCTGCCAGGGCTCGAACCCGGCCTGGATGCTGGTCAGGTACCAGGAGTTGGTGATCGCGCCCCGGTTACGGGTGTCGTTGATGAAGGTCAGCAGGTTGAGGTTCGCGCCGCTGATCGCGGACGGGGCCAGGTAGGAGATGACGTTGTTGCCGCCGTTGTTGCCCCGCCAGACCTCCCAGTTGCGGCCGTCGATGTTGGCGTTGCCGACCGGGGAGCCGATGGGCTGGATGGAACCCTGCCGGTTGAGCCAGATCATGATCTCCATCTGGTTCACCCCGTCCCGCTTCGGGGAGGGGTCGAGCCAGATGTCGTACGAGGCGTTGTAGATCGCCCCGCTGACGTACCGGTAGTTGATGTTGCTGGTCGCGCTGCTGATCTGGCTGACCTGCATCGGCAGGTTGGTGCCGGGCGAGCAGTTGGTGTAGTGGCAGCCGAAGAAGACCGACGGGTACGCCGTCGGAGCGCCGTTGGTCGGGTTGCTGCCGTTCTGGGTGGTGATCTCGAAGCCGTTGCTGGTGACGTTGATGCACTGCTGGGCGGTGGTGCCCCAGCGGTTGTTCTGCACCACGTAGCGGTTCTGGATCACCGTGGAGCCGTACTGCTCGCAGATCTGGGTGTCGGCGGAGGCGGTGCCGCCGAGGGCCACGGCGACGATCGAGCCGGCGGCGAGCAGGCCGACGGCCATGATGGCCCGCAGGGGACGTTTCATGTTGCTCCTTGCGCTGCGGCGCCACCTGCGACGCCGGGACGGGTTGCGGACGGAGCGGTCGGAGAACGCTCTCGGCCGCGCGGGCGAGCCCGGGAGCGCTCCCATGCTCATCGTCACATTTACATGCATGAAACAACGAGCGCAACCGGTACGGGGATATGTGCCGAATGTGAGGTGCGCCGCCGCCTCGCCCGTCGGTCACCCGCTCACCCTCTGTTCGGCGCTGACCAGCGACGACGGGTCGGCGCGCCGCGCCGAGGAGCGGTGTCGGCGGGCCGGTCGCCTCTGGCGTGCCTCGATCGCGCCGAGTAGTGTCTTGCCTTCAACGCGTGCCGAATCCCCCTCCGGAGGCGTACACCCCCATGCGTAGCTCCCCCCTGCGCATCCTCGTCGTCGGCGCTGGCATCGCCGGCCTGGCCGTGGCCCGGGCCCTGCGCCTGGCGGGCTTCCGCCCGGACGTCACCGACAAGGCGCCGCCGGGCGAGTTCACCGACGCCGGCCTCTACCTTCCCGGCAACGCCGCCCGAGCGCTCCGCCGGCTGGATCTCGATGGCCCGGTACGCCCGTACGGGCAGGTCATCCACCGGCAGCGCTTCCTGGACGAGGCCGGTGCGCCGCTGTGCGAGGTCGACCTCGACGCGCTCTGGGCCGGGGTCGGCGAGTGCCGGGCCCTGCCCCGCTCCGACCTGCACCGGGTGCTGCTCAGCGGCGCCGGCGGGGCGGTCCGGCACGGTGCCGAGGTACGCACCATCGACCTGCTGCCGGCCACCGTCGGCGTCACCTTCGTCGACGGCACCAAAACCGAGTACGACCTGGTGATCGGGGCCGACGGGCCGCGATCGTCGATCCGGGCGCTGGCCGCGCTCGGTGGCCCGCCCCGACCCGCCGGCCAGGTGGTCTACCGCGGCGTCGTGCGGCACGGTCCGGTGATCGACGAATGGACCGCACTGCTCGGGCGGCGCTCCGGCTTCCTCGTGGTGCCGATCGGCGCCGGTCGGCTGCACTGCTACGCCGACGAGGCGGGTACCGAGCCGCCGGCCGATCCGCGGGCCCGGTTACGCGAACTGTTCGGCGACTACGGGGGCCCCGTGCCGGAGGTGCTCGACGCGCTCGACGCGGTGCACGTCGGCACGACCGACGAGGTGGAACTCGGACGCTGGTACCGGGGCCGGGTGCTGCTGGTCGGTGACGCGGCCCACGCCACCGCGCCGACGCTGGCCCAGGGCGCCGCGATGGCCCTGGAGGACGCGGTGGTGCTCGCCGAGTCGCTGAGCGCCGCGAGCAGCGTGGAGGCGGCGCTGACCGCGTACGAGAGCCGCCGCCGGCCGCGTACCCGTTGGGTGCGGGACCGGACCCGGGACCGTGACCGCACCCGGGACGTTCCGCCGGCGCTGCGTGATCCGCTGTTGCGCGGACGCGGCGACCGCATCTTCGGTGAGCACTACCGGCTGCTTCTCGGTCCGCTGTGAGCCACGCCCGGTGACCGTACGCGGCGCTGCCAGGCCCGCTGTGATCCACGCCCGGAGACCCCACGCGGTGCTCCCACCTGCCGGGGACTATCCTCCTTGCGGATGACGGCCCGCAGAGACAACGCGTGCCGAGCGGGACAACCCAGAACCGGAGGCCACTCGTGACCACCGTCGCACCCAAGCCGGTCGTGACCCGGCCCTGGCCGGTCCGCGAACCGGTCAAGGGGTCGGCCATCGCACGGCTGCTGCGGACCACGGACGCGAAGCAAATCGGGATCATGTACATGGTCACCGCGTTCGTGTTCTTCATGATCGGTGGCGTGATGGCCCTGATCATGCGGGCCGAGCTGGCCCAGCCCGGGCTGCAGATCGTGTCGCCTGAGCAGTTCAACCAGCTGTTCACCATGCACGGCACGATCATGCTGCTGTTCTTCGCGACGCCCATCGTGTTCGCGTTCGCCAACTACATGGTGCCCATCCATATCGGCGCGCCCGACGTCGCCTTCCCGCGGCTGAACAGCTTCGCGTACTGGCTGTACCTGTTCGGTGGCACCATGGCCACCGCCGGCTTCCTCACCCCGCAGGGCGCGGCGGACTTCGGCTGGACCGGGTACACCCCGCTGGCCAACGCCGAGCACTCGCCGGGCGTCGGCGGCAACATGTGGGTGATCGGCCTCGTCATCTCCGGCCTGGGCACCATCCTCGGCGCGGTCAACATGATCACCACGATCCTGACCCTGCGCGCGCCCGGCATGACCATGTTCCGGATGTCGATCTTCACCTGGAACATCCTGGTCACCAGCCTGCTGGTGATCCTGGTCTTCCCGCTGTTGGCCGCCGCGTTGCTCGCGCTCGCCGCAGACCGGCTGCTCGGCGCCCAGGTGTTCGCCTCGGAGACCGGCGGACCGATGCTCTGGCAGCACCTGTTCTGGTTCTTCGGTCACCCCGAGGTGTACATCATCGCGCTGCCGTTCTTCGGCATCGTCAGCGAGATCATCCCGGTCTTCTCCCGCAAGCCGATCTTCGGCTACAAGGGCCTGGTCGCCGCCACCATCGCCATCGCCGGCCTGTCGATGAGCGTCTGGGCGCACCACATGTTCGCCACCGGTCAGGTGCTGCTGCCGTTCTTCAGCTTCCTGAGCTATCTGATCGCCGTACCCACCGGCATGAAGT
This sequence comes from Micromonospora sonchi, assembly GCF_014646235.1. Classification (GTDB taxonomy): domain Bacteria; phylum Actinomycetota; class Actinomycetes; order Mycobacteriales; family Micromonosporaceae; genus Micromonospora; species Micromonospora sonchi. The sequence goes on from NZ_BMNB01000001.1 coordinate 344,369, forward strand.
TCTTCAACTGGGTCGGCACCATGTGGCGGGGGCAGCTCAGCTTCGAAACGCCGATGCTGTTCGCCCTCGGCTTCCTGGTGACGTTCCTGTTCGGTGGCCTGACCGGCGTGCTGCTGGCTTCCCCGCCGCTCGACTTCCACCTGCACGACTCGTACTTCGTGGTGGCGCACTTCCACTACGTGCTCTTCGGCACCATCGTCTTCGCGGTGTTCGGCGGCATCTACTTCTGGTTCCCGAAGATGTTCGGCCGGATGCTCGACGAGCGCCTCGGGAAGATCCACTTCTGGCTGACCATGATCGGCTTCCACACCACCTTCCTGGTGCAGCACTGGCTCGGCAACGAGGGCATGCCCCGGCGGTACGCCGACTACCTGCCCGAAGACGGCTTCACCACGCTGAACGTGGTCTCCACGATCGGTGCGTTCATCACCGGTATCTCGACGCTGCCGTTCATCTACAACTGCTGGAAGTCGTACAAGGCCGGCCCGGTGGTCGAGGTCGACGACCCGTGGGGTCACGGCAACTCGCTCGAATGGGCGACCAGCTCGCCGCCGCCGCTGCGCAACTTCGACCGGATGCCGCGGATCCGCTCCGAGCGGCCGGCCTTCGACGCCAAGTTCCCCGAACTGGCCGCCGGGCAGCAGACCCTTGCCGGCCCGCCCGAGGGCGGCTCCAAGCCGCTGACCAGCGAGTCCGACGGCGGTGCCAGCTACCAGGAAGACACCGCCAGCGACGTCGACCGCCGCTGACCCACCGAACCAGCCGACGGGCGCCACCCCCTCCTACGGGGATGGCGCCCGCTCGCGTCCCCGCCCCCTTCGCCGCCCCGCCCCTTCCCTCAACACAGGATCCGGGGACCGAGCGACCAACCCTTCGCGATCTTGCACTTTCGGTCGCCTATTCGCAGCTTTTGCCCTAGTATGCGGCGACCAGAAGTGCAAGATCGCGGTCTTTCCGATCGCTTCGCGGGCGTGAAGATCGGCATCGGCACGGTGCCCTCCGATTTATTGGTCAGATCCGCTCCGAATAGGCAATCTGACCGGTAGGCCGAACCACCTCGCCCCGATATATCCCGAAAATCACCCTCGTTGCCGTGGATCTTGGACGCGGGAGGCCCCTCTGGGGGCAGAAGGTGTCCAAGATTGCCTGCTGGGCCAGTGAGACGGGCGGGCGTGGGCCGCTGCCGGGTCTTCACGCCCTGCGAGGCGTCACGGAGAGATCGGGTGACTTGGACACCTTCGGCCCTCAGAGGGGCCCCCGCCCCGGTCCAAGATCCGCCGAAGCGGGGCCTAGCCTCCCGGGATATATCGGGACGGGGTCGGTCTTGTCTACCCGGTCAGATCGGCGGGGAAAGGGGGCGAGCCGGGGGCGGGGCGGGGCGAGCCGGGGCGGGGCGAGCCGGGGCGGACGCTGCGAGGCGAGGCGGAGGCGGCGGAGCGGAGGCGGCGAGGCGAGGCAGGGCCGTTTGGCGGTCTGGCCGTTGGTACCGGGAATGGCGAGGGGGGCTGGAACCGGGACGGGGGGCGGGCGGGGGCGACGGGGACGGTCTGCTTATAGAGACCGGCAAAAGGGTGGTGGCGAGGTGGGTCCAGGCGTGGTGGCCGCTGTGCCTGGGAGCGCTGTGCCTGGGGGTGTGGACGGCGCGGGTTGCGGCATCTCGGGGTTTTCGAGTGTCCGAGGCGGGCGCGGGTTGCGGCATGTCGGCGTATCCCGTCCGTGGGGTGGCACGGGTTGCGGCATGTTGGGGTTTCCGGGCCGGTTGAGACCGCGAGTTGCGGCATCCGGTGGCAGGGCGCGCCGAGTTGCGGTGTCTTGTGCGAGGGGCTGCGAGTTGCGGTGTCTTGCGCGAGGGTTGTCAACGGTCAGGACGAAGTCCTGTCCGGTTGCGGACGGGTCTCATCGCCCGGCCGCCTGATCTGCCAGAAGCCGCCGCCACCACCGCCACCGCCACCGCCCCATTGCCGGTCGCGCTTGCTGAAGGCGGGCAGGACCGCGTCGATGAGAGTGGGAAGTGCTGTGCGGTGGGGCGAGGTGGATCAGGTGGTTCTGGTGGGAGTGGGGGTGGCGGGCAGGCTTGGGGTTGCGGGTTCGGCGTCTGGGGTGGTGGGACGGGGATGGCGTAGTGCGGTCGGCAGCACCGCGAGCGCGACCACGGCGCCGATCACGCCGGTGACGACGAAGCCCCACAGCGGCGCCGAGGCGTCGATCACGGCTCCGGCCAGCGGGGCGCCGATGGCGATGCCGACGGTGACCGCCGAGCCGTGCAGGCCCATCGCCTCGCCCCGGACGCTGGCCGGAGCGAGCCGGCTGACCGTGTCGGAGGTTGCCGCGATGCTGGGCGCGCAGAGCATGCCGGCGGGGATCAGCGCCAGGCAGAGCAGCCACCAGTGCGATCCGCCCAGCCCGACCGGGATGGTGCACAGGCCCAACGCACCCATCAGCACGACCGGGGGGAACGAGCGGTGGATCGCGCCGTACGCGAAGCCTCCGACCAGCGACGCGATCGCCCATACGGAGAGTACGGCGCCGGTGAAGGCGGCATCGCCGTTCTCCCGCAGCACGGCGATGACCGCCACGTCGGTGCCGCCGAGCACCAGGGTGGTCGCGGTGCTCACCACCAACACGGCGACCATCCGCGAGGTGAGCCACTGCCGGCGGGCGATCCTCGGCTGTGGACCGGTCACCTCGCCGGCGTTGCGCACCGGCGGGTTGAGCAGCCACAGCATGACGCCGGCGGTGACGATGCCGGCGCCGACCAGGTAGAGCGTGAGGCGGGCCGAGATGGTGGTGACACCGACCGTGGCGAGCGCGGGACCGATCATGAACGACAGTTCGACGGACATCGAGTCCAGCGCGTACGCGGGTCGGCGTTGTTCCGGTGGTACCAGCGCGGCGATGGACTGCCGGATCACCGAGAAGATCGGCAACGCCAGCAGGCCGGCCAGGAAGGCGGCGGGCAGCAGCAGCGGGTAGGAGAGCATCGGCGCGGTGGACCAGAAGATCGCCTCGGCGACGGTGGTGAGGACCAGCATCGGGCGCAAGCCGCGGCGGTCCACCAGCCGGCCGAGCAGCGGAGCGCCGATCGCCGCGCCGACGGTGATCCCGGCGCCGACCAGGCCGGCCGCACCGTAGCCGCGCCCGAGATCCTGCACGACGTAGAACGTCAGGGTCACGCCGGTCGCGGTCAGCGGGAGACGTGCCAGTACCGCCACCAACAGCAACGACCTCAGGCCGGGCAGGGCGAGCGCCGCCCGGTAAGGCTTCATGTTCACGACGGTCCGTACCTCCGCCGGACATCCTCGATGGGAGGTACGGTCCCCGCCAATCTATTATCGGATCATGCGGCCCTGATCACAGGGGCGCCGTGCATGGTGATCCCGGCGCCGTCGAGGGCGCGCAACGCGACGTCGGTGGTGTCCGGCGCGACGGCTGCGGTCAGCTCCAACAGCACGGCGGTGGCGAAGCCCTCTCGGGCCGCGTCCAGGGCGGTCGCCCGGACGCAGTGGTCGGTGGCGATGCCGACCACGTCGACCCGGTCCACCCCGTGCCGGCGCAGCCAGTCGGCCAGGCCCTCGCCGTTCTCGGCGTGCCCCTCGAAGCCGGAGTACGCGGCAGAGTACTCACCCTTGTGGAAGATCGCCTCGATCCGGTCGGTGGCCAGTTCGGGGTGGAACTCCGAGCCGGGGGTGCCGACCACGCAGTGCCGCGGCCAGGTGCTCACGTAGTCCGGCGGGTTGCCGAAGTGCAGGCCGGGATCGATGTGATAGTCCTTGGTCGCCACCACGTGGTCCCAGCGGTCCGGCTCGGTGGCCAGCAGCCGGGAGATGCCCGCGGCCACGCCCGCGCCCCCTGCCACGGCCAGCGATCCGCCCTCGCAGAAGTCGTTCTGCACGTCGACGATGATCAGCGCGTTGCTCACCGAACTCGCTCCTTTCAATCGGCGGGTACCACGGTGACCGGGACCGCCGGGTCGCCCGCGGAGAGCTTCAGGCCCTCCCACGGAATGGAGATCAGGCACTGCCGCAGGTGTTCCCGTGACTCGTCCAGCGTCGGCAGCGCCACCGGCTCTCCGTCCACCACGTACGACCGCTGCAGCAGCCGGTCGTTGGGGCGTCGGTCCGGCACGCCCTGCGGGACGATGATCTCCTCGGTGGCGGTGCCGGTCGGCTTGTGTCGCCGGACGGCCACCTTGCGCCCGCCGATGGTGGCCTTCTGCTCGGAGCGCTTGACCACCGGGCGGCCCTCCACCTCGACCAGCTTGTAGACCAGGCCCGCCGTCGGTGCTCCGGAGCCGGTGACCACGGCGGTGCCCGCACCGTACATGTCGACGGGTTCGGCGGCCAGCGCGGCGATGGCGTACTCGTCGAGATCGCCGGAAACGATGATCTTGGTTTCGGTGGCGCCGAGCGAGTCCAGCAACTGACGGGACTGCGTAGCGATCACGGCCAGGTCGCCGGAGTCGATCCGGACGGCCCGCAGATCGGGCCCGGCCACCTCGATCGCGTTGCGGATGCCCTGGCTGATGTCGTACGTGTCCACCAGCAGCGTGGTCTCCTTGCCCAGCGTGGCGACCTGCGAGGCGAACGCGGCCCGTTCGTCGTCCTGGAGCAGGGTGAAGGCGTGCGCGGCGGTGCCCGCGGTGGGGATGCCGTAGCGCTGGCCGGCGGCCAGGTTGGAGGTGAACCGGAACCCGGCCAGGTACGCCGAGCGGGCGGCCGCGACCGCCGCCTCCTCGTGCGTCCGCCGCGCCCCCATCTCGATCAGCGCCCGCCCCCGGGCCGCGGTCACCATCCGGGCCGCCGCGGCGGCCACCGCGCAGTCGTGGTTGAGCACCGAGAGCACCAGTGTCTCCAGCACCACGCACTCGGCGAAGGTGCCGGAGACGGTCAGGATCGGCGAGCCGGGGAAGAACAGCTCACCCTCGGCGTACCCGTCGATGTCGCCGGTGAACCGGTAGTCGGCCAGCCAGGCGGCGGTCTGCTCGTCGACCACCCCGCTGCCGCGGAGGAAGTCGATGTCGGCCGGGTCGAAGCGGAACTCGCGGACCAGGTCGATCAACCGGGCGGTGCCGGCGACCACGCCGTAGCGGCGGCCGGCGGGCAGCCGGCGGGTGAACACCTCGAACGCGCAGCGGCGGTGTGCGGTGCCGTCCCGCAGGGCGGCGCTGACCATGGTCAGCTCGTAGTGATCGGTCAGCAGTGCGGGACTGAGGGTGTGCACATCCTCAGCCTAGGGTTCATGTCGCCGCCGTGTCGTCGTGGCCCGGGATCGTCCGCAACGCCGCTCGCAGCTCCGCCCGCCCGGTCACTCCGAGCTTGCTGTAGATCCGTTGCAGGTGGTTTTCCACCGTCCGGGCGGAGAGAAAGAGCTGCTCGGCGATGATCCGGCTGGTCTCGCCGTGGGCCGCGAGCCGGGCCACCTGCCACTCCCGATCCGTCAGCGTCGGGGTCGCCGTGCGCAGGGCCGGAGTGTGCACGACGTCACAGCAGCCGAGCAGGAAGGCGAGCCGCTCGGTGGCCGCCGCGATGTCCGGGGAGCGGTCCCGGCGCAGCAGATGCACCGCGGCTGCCGCGGCCTCGGCGGCGAGCAGCGCCAGCCCGAGCTCCATGAAGCCGTCGGCGGCGGAGAACAGCTGCTCGGGCGAGCCGTCCGCCGCCGCCCGGGCGTGCCGGGCCAGCAGCGGGGGCAGTTCGCCGTCGACCTGTTCCGACAGTTCCGTCAACCGCTGGGCGATCGTCCGGCGGCTGCCGTCGGAGCAGGTCGGCCCGGTCGGCGCGGCGGCCTGGCCCAGGCGTACCAGGTCATGCAGCACCAGCGTCTCGTGTCCGGCGAAGCCGTCGGCACGCAGCCGCTCGACCAGCCCGTGCAGGTGCGTCACCGCGCCGGGCAGGTCGCCCCCGACGGCGAGCGTGGCCGCCCGGGCCTGCTCCAGCCACGGGTACAGCACCGCCATGCTCCGCGCGTGGCTGTTGTCGGCCTCGGTCATCGCCTCGGCCGCCTGCCGGGCGTCACCGCGTAGCGCGGCGGCCTGGGCGCGCTCCGCCTGGGCCAGCCCGGCGTAGACCCGGCTGGTCGCCAGGATCGCGCAGGCGCCGAGCGCCGCCTGCATCGCGGTGTCGCTGCGCCCGCGCAGTCGCGCCGCGTACGCCCGCAGGATGGTCAGGTAGCCGCTGCCGAGCCGGAAGTCTCCCGCGTCGGCCAGGTCGGCGAATTCGTCGGCGACCAGGCTGTCGATGCCGGTCAGGTCGCCGGAGATCGCCAGCCGGGTGCCCCGGGCCAGTTCCACGGCCAGTTGGAGGTACGGCATGTCCGTACGCCAGGTGCCCGCCTTCGCCTGGACCAGGTCCACCGCCATGGCGCTGCGGCGCAGCTGCCCCTGCACGGCCTGCAGGTGGGCGATGGCGCAGCGGGCCAGCTCGCGGGCGGCCACGCTGGCCGCCGGCCGGTCCAGCACGCCCTGGGCGAGCCGGAGCGCGGTCGGGGCGTCCAGCCGATGCAGGCGCATGATCGACTCGAAGGCGCGGACCCTCGCCTGGGCGGCGAGATCGATCAACTCGGTGCCGCGGCGGGCGATCTCTTCCACCGTGGACTCCTGGCTCAGTCCCCAGTAAGTGACCATGCCGCGGACCGTCAGCCACCGGCTGAGCCGTTCCTCGCCACCCGTGTCGGTGGCGACCGTGTCGAGCACCCCGAGCGCCTCGGCCGGCCGGTCGGCGAACATCAGGATGGTGGCCAGCAGTTCGGCCGCGTCGAACCCGCCACCGGCGTCGAGCGCCGCGCGGGCCAGCCGGGTCGCCAGCGGTACGTCGTAGCGCGCGAACGCCTGCCCGGCCGCGGCGATCAGCATGGCGGGATCCTGCGCGGTGCCGGATTCCAGCCGCCAGACCGCCACCCGCAGCAGGTCCTCCCGCCGGCGCTTGCCCACCCCTTCCAGCAGTTCGGCCAGGTGCGCCTGCAGTCGGCGGGTCCGGCTGACCGGGCACTGCCGGCGGACCACCTCGCCGTAGAGCGGATGGCCCAGCCGGACGTCGAGCCGCCGGTCGGAGTTGACCATCGTGATCATTCCGCGTTCCTCGGCGGTCTCCACGTCGGCCTCCTCCACGACCGTGTTGAGCAGCCGCAGGCCCAGCGGCTCGCCGAAGGCGACCAGCTCGACCACCGTCCGTACGCCGGGGCTGAGCTGGCCGATCCGAATGTCGATCAGCTCGGTCAGGCTGGGTGCCAGCTCCAGCCGACCGGTCCAGGTCCAGAGCCCGAACCGCTCGGTGAGTTCCTCGCTGTTCTGGACGGCGTGCACCAGCTCGCGCAGCAGCAGCGGGTTGCCGGCGCTCAGCTTGCCCAGCCGGTCCGCCGTGCGGCCGTCGACCGGGCCTTTCAGGATGGCGGCGAGCAGGCCGGCGGTGTCGGTGGGGGGCAGCGGACTCAGCTCGGCGTGCTCGACGAGGTCGTCGGTCCACAGTGCGCGCAGCGGCAGCGGCATCTGCTCGCCGTCGCGCAGGGTGCCCACCACACAGGCGTTCTCCGTCCGGGCCACCAGATGCACCAGTGCGGCCGTGGGCGGATCCAACAGGTGCGCGTCGTCCACGGCGAGCACGATCCGCCGCCCGGCGGCCTGCTGCTGCAACAGGTCGACGGCCCACCGGAGGATGCCCGCCGGCGACAGCCCCTGCGGATGCTCGACCGGGAGCACCTGCACCAGGCCGCCGAAGGGCATCGCCGCGGTGGTGGCACTGGCCGCGATCCACCCGACCGCGTACTGATCTCCGGGCAGAGTGTCCACACCCTCCCGCAACAGCCGGCTCTTGCCGATGCCCGCGTTGCCGGTGAAAAAGATGCCACGCCCGAGCGTCCCGGTCACCGCCCTGTGCAGACGGTCGAGCTCCGCCCGGCGGCCCACAAACCTCCACCGACTCATCAGGGCAGCATATCGACGGCGCTGTTGCCGGGCTGGTAGCCCGGCCGGGAGAAGTTGAGTAGCCGGTTTCGTACCACTGAGTATCTTGATTCTTCGTTCCCACCCGCCGATGCGCCGTACTCTTCCGGCATCCGGATGCCGTAACCGGATGTTCATCGCGACCGGTGCCGCCGGCCGCCTGTCCTGGAGGACGCCGTCTGATGAAGCCGGGTCCGCTGCCCGACCTCGGCACGCCCACCGACGCTGCGCGACCGCCCGGTCCCGGCCCCTTCCCGCACCGGCTCGGCGTGGGACGTACCGGCCCGCACGAACCGCTCGCGGTGATCGCCGTGGGGCCCGCCGGTGCCGGCCGCGCGGGCGTACTCGCCGCCGTGCTGGATCTCGATGACGGAATGCTCAGCGTGCCGGCCGGCAGCTGGCTCGTGGTACGCGACGCCGCGGTGGCCACCCGGATCGCGTACGTGCCCGGCTCCCGGACGCCCTACTCGTACCGCGCGGACCTGCCGACCGTCGGGCCGGCGCTGGCCCGGCCACCGCGCCGGGTGGAGCTGAGCCTGCCCAAGCCGCTGCTGAGGCACTTCGCCCTGGTCGACACGCCGGACAACGGGTCGCTCGGGTGCTCCGGCGTCGGGGTGCTGCTCGACGCGGTGGGCCGGGCCGGCGCGGTGCTGTTCGTGGTCGCGGCGGACCAGTCGTTCAGCGGCGCCGAGCTGAACCTGCTCGCCGAGGTCGCCGGGACGGCGGTGCGGGTCTTCGTCGCGGTGACGCCGGGCGCCGACGGTTGGGTGGTCCCGGGGGACACGACGGTCTTGGGGGACACGGCGGCGCCGGACTCGGGGGAGTCCGGCGACCCGGCGGTGGACCCGACCGGGGTCATCGTCGAGGCGCACCGGGCTGCGCTGCTCGCGGCGGTGCCGGGGCTGGCCGACGCCCGCTGGTTCCCGATCGTCGACGGCAACGCGGACGAGCTGCGGCAGTCGCTGGTCGACTGGGCGTGCGACGAGGGGCTGCGCCGGGCCAGCGCGGAGCCGCCGGAGGTGCCCGGCACACGTGGCCGGGTGCCGGTGCTGGCGGAGCCGGGCGCATGGTCCGAGCGGCTCGACCGGCAGACTCGTTCGGAGGGCCGGCGGATCCGCCAGCACCTGGCGCTGGAACTGGCCGACCTGCACCTGCGGGTGGTGCAGGAGATCCTCTTCGGCGTCGGCTGCGTCGGCCTGCCCCAGTTGCTCGACCGGGAGTTGGAGGCGTTGTCGCTGCTGGCCACCGCGCAGTGCGATCACAGCGTCCGGACGATCGTCGACGACCTCGCCGGGCAGCTGTTCGGTGCGCCCGTGCCCGAGGGGGTGCGCCGACGCATCAACGAGGCGGTCAGCTGGACCCTGACCCACCACACGGCCGGGCCGGAGCTGGACCGGCTGCTGCTGGTCACCAGCGGTGCGGACGTGACGGGGATGACCGGCGGCCCTGCCGTCGACGCGTTGTCCGGCTATCCCGCGGCGGTGCGTACGGAGGTGCTCCCGCCGGTGGCGGTGGCTCTCTCCGGCGGCTGCTGGCAGCACTGGCGTATGCCGGGCCGGAACGACACGAACGCCGCCCGCTCCTGGGTTCAGCGGGTGCTGCGGGAAATCGAACTGGAACTGTCGCGAGAGGTGGCCCGCCGGTTCAAGGTGATCCACCGCTCGCTCGGCACGGTGCTCTCCGATGCCGCCGAACGTGGCACGCTGCTCGCCTGACCGTCCCGCCGTCGGCGCGGTCGGGTCGCCGGGCGGGGCCGGGCGCGGTCACGGTGTGGCGGGCGGTGGTGACGTTCCGGGCCGGTCCGATGTTCCGGTTCCTCGGTTCCGCCGATCCGGTGGCACGATGGGGGGCATGGCGGCTCCGCAGGTTGCACCGGTCGAGACCCCGGACACCGATGAGGTGCCGGTTCCCGACCGGCCGTGGGTGACGATCGTGTGGGATGACCCGGTCAACCTGATGACGTATGTGACCTGGGTGTTCCAGAGGCTCTTCGGCTACAGCCGGGAGAAGGCCGAGCAGCTCATGCTGGACGTGCATTACAAGGGGAAGGCCGTGGTCTCCAGCGGCGCCCGGGAGCGGATGGAGCACGACGCTTCCCAACTGCACGCCTACGGACTCTGGGCGACGGTGGATCGGTCGTGAGCATGTTCCGCCGCCGGGGTGACCGGTACGTCGCCAGCTTGGCCATCGACGAGGTGCGCGTGCTGCGCAAGGTCGCCTCCGAGGTCGTCGGTCTACTCACCGACGGGTTCGACCATTCCGACCCGGTGGTGAGCCGGCTCTTTCCCGAGGCGTACCCGGAGGACGCGGCGGGGGCCGCGGAGTTCCGCCGGTACACCGAGGGTGATCTGAAGACCGCGAAGATCGACCAGGCCGGGGCGATCCTGGCCGCGCTGCCCGACAACGGCGGCGGGGAGGTGCGCCTGGACGCCGAGGCGGCCGAGGCGTGGTTGCGGGCGCTCAACGACGCCCGGCTGGCCATGGGCGTACGCCTGGAGATCAAGGACGGGACGGACCTGGGTGCCGAGCTCGACGAGGCCGTCGCCGCGGACCCTTCCTCCAGCCGGGTGTTCCAGCTTTCGGTCTACGCCTACCTGGGTTACCTCCAGGAATCCCTGCTCAACGCATTGATCGAGTGACTGTGACCGGCACCGCCTCGCGGTCTGCCAGTGCCGGCGCTAGGCTTGTCGGCGTGCTGAGCATCGACCGGTCGATCGTTGACGCGATCGTCGCCCACGCTCGTCGGGATCACCCCGACGAGGCCTGTGGCGTGGTCGCCGGTCCCGTCGGCAGCGACAAGCCGACCCGGCACATCCCGATGGACAACGCCGCCCGCTCGATGACGTTCTACGAGTTCGACTCGATGGAGCAGTTGCGGGTGTGGCGGGAGATGGACGATCGGGACGAGGAGCCCATCGTCATCTACCACTCGCACACCGCCACGGAGGCCTACCCGTCGCGTACGGACGTCGCTTTCGCCGGTGAGCCGGGTGCGCACTATCTACTCGTCTCCACCCGCGAACCCGACACGGAGGAGATCCGCTCCTTCCGGATCGTGGACGGGGTGGTCACCGAGGAGCCGGTGCGGATCCTCGACGCCGGGGTGGATCCGCACGCCGTGCAGTCCTACATGTTCGGGCAGAGCCCGGCGACGGTCGACTACGAGTGTTCGGGCAACTGACCTTTTCAGCCCCGGCGCACCTTTCCGTCACCGAGCACACCTGATCAAGGAGTACGACACCATGGCCATTGAGGTTCGCATCCCCACCATCCTGCGCAGCTACACCGGCGGCGCGAAGGTCGTCGAGGGCGGCGGCGACACGCTGAACGACCTGCTCACCGACCTTGACTCCCGGCACGGCGGGCTGCGTGCGCGGCTGGTGACCGAGGCCGGCGCACTGCACCGTTTCGTCAACGTCTACGTCAACGACGAGGACGTGCGTTTCCTCGGCGCGCTGGACGCCAAGCTCTCCGACGGTGACAGCGTCACGATCCTGCCCGCGGTGGCCGGCGGCGCGTTCGGCTTCGCCGCCGCCGCGGCGATCAGCGGGCACAGCGCCGCCGCTGCGGCGATCAGCGGGCACAGCGCCGCCGCTGCGGCGATCAGCGGGCACAGCGCCGCCGCCGCTGTGACGGTCGCGCAGCACAGCGCCGTCACCGCCGGCTGAGGCGGCCGCGATGGCGCGGTACGACAGCCTGCTGGACGCCTGCGGCGGGACGCCTCTGGTGGGGCTGCCCCGACTGTCGCCGACGGTGCCCGACGGGGCGCCGCCGGTGCGGCTCTGGGCGAAGCTCGAGGACCGTAACCCGACCGGCAGCATCAAGGACCGGGCGGCCCTGTTCATGGTCCGGGCCGCGGAGGCGGCCGGTCGACTGCGGCCGGGGGACACGATCCTGGAGCCCACCAGCGGCAACACCGGCATCTCCCTGGCCATGGTGGCCAAGCTGCGCGGCTACCGGCTGGTCTGCGTGATGCCGGAGAACGTCTCGACCGAGCGGGTGCAACTGCTCCGGATGTACGGCGCGGAGATCATCTTCTCGCCGGCGGCGGGCGGCTCCAACCAGGCCGTCGCCACCGCCAAGCAGATCTCCGCCGAACATCCGGACTGGGTGATGCTCTTCCAGTACGGCAACGAGGCGAACGCCCGGGCGCACTACGAGACGACCGGTCCCGAACTGCTCCAGGACCTGCCGACGATCACCCACTTCGTGGCGGGGCTGGGCACCACCGGCACCCTGATGGGCACCGGGCGGTACCTGCGCGAGAAGGTCGAGGGCATTCAGATCGTCGCCGCCGAGCCGCGGTACGGCGAGCTGGTCTACGGCCTACGCAACATCGACGAGGGCTACGTCCCGGAGCTGTACGACGCCACCGTGCTCAACCGGCGGTTCTCGGTGGGCACCCGGGACGCGGTGCTGCGTACCCGGCAGCTGGTGGAGGTCGAGGGGCTGTTCGTCGGCTTCTCCACCGGGGCGGTGCTGCACGCGGCGCTCGCGGTGGCGCACGAGGCGGTCCGCGACGGCCGCCGCGCCGATGTGGCCTTCGTGGTCAGCGACGGCGGCTGGAAGTACCTCAGCACCGGCGCGTACGGCGGCACCCTCGCCGACGCCGAGGAGGCCCTGGACGGGCAGCTCTGGGCGTGACCTGGGGAGAGTGACATTCAGGAGGGCCACCGGCGATCGGCCGGTGGCCCTCGTCACGTCGGGTCACCCTGATCAGCCACTCAGCCAACGCGACGTCGATCGGACGGGCGAAGCGGTGTCACGTTGGTGACAACTTCCAGCAGATCATTCTTGCCTTCGCGCAGGCGGGCGTAGGCTCCCAGCGTGGCGTACGCGTCGGTAGTGATCACCGCCGGAGCGGCGGCCGGCAGGACCGCTACCTACCGTGACAGCGGGACAACTCGATGCGACTGACCGTCCTGGGCTGTGCGGGCAGCTTCCCCGGACCCGAGTCCCCCTGCTCGGCGTACCTGGTCGAGGCCGAGAACTTCCGGCTCCTGGTCGACTTCGGCCCCGGCTCGCTGAGCACCCTCCAGCGTTACGCCGGGCTGCACGCCCCGGATGCGATCCTCCTGACCCACCTGCACTGCGACCACTTCCTCGACGCCGCGTCGTACGTCGTGGTCCGGCGGTACGCCCCCGACGGCCCGTATCCGCCGCTGCCGGTCTACGCGCCGGCCGGCGCACCGGACCGGCTCGCCGCAGTTTACGGCCAGGAGAACAGCACCGTCGAGGACGTGTACCAGTTCTACGCGCTGCAACCCGGCACCTTCCCGATCGGCCCGTTCACCGTGACCGTCGACCGGGTGCTGCACCCGGTGGAGACGTACGGCGTCCGGCTGGAGCACGGCGGCCGGGTCCTCTGCTACTCCTCGGACACCGCCCCCTGCGAGGCGCTGCTGCGGCTGGCCCAGAACGCCGACGTCTTCCTCTGCGAGGCCAGCTACCTCGACGGGGTGGACAACCCGCCGGACCTGCATCTCACCGGCCGTGAGGCGGGCGAGGCGGCGGCCAAGGCCCAGGTCGGGCGGCTCCTGCTGACCCACCTGGTGGACGCCTGGGGCAGCGAGGCACAGACGGTGGCCTCCGCCGCGGCCGCGTACGCCGGCCCGCTGGAGGTGGTCCGTCCCGGCGCCAGCTACGACATCTGACCCGCCGGGGCGGGTTCGTGCCGCACTGTTCGCCGACTGGTGGACACCCGGGGACGGTTCGATCAGGGCAGCACATAGGGTGCAGGGCATGGCGCGACCTGACGGGCGACGGCCCGACCAACTTCGACCGGTGACCCTGACCCGAGGCTGGAGCACCCACCCGGAGGGTTCCGTACTGGTGGAGTTCGGTGCGACCCGGGTGCTCTGCACGGCGAGCGTCACCGAGGGCGTGCCCCGCTGGCGCCGGGGCTCCGGGCTGGGCTGGGTCACCGCCGAGTACGCGATGCTGCCCCGGGCCACGAACACCCGCTCCGACCGGGAGAGCGTCAAGGGCCGGGTGGGTGGGCGTACCCATGAGATCTCCCGGCTGGTCGGCCGGAGCCTGCGGGCCGCGATCGACCTCAAGGCGCTCGGGGAGAACTCGATCGTGCTCGACTGTGACGTGCTGCAGGCCGACGGCGGCACCCGGACGGCGGCGATCACCGGCGCGTACGTGGCCCTGCATGACGCGGTGACCTGGCTCGCCGCGCGCAAGGCGTTGGCCGGTAAGCCGGAGAACGTGATGCACCGGTCGGTGGCCGCGATCAGCGTCGGCGTGATCAACGGCGAGCCGCGCCTGGATCTGTGCTACGAGGAGGATGTGGCCGCCGAGGTCGACATGAACGTGGTCTGCACCGGCGCCGGTGACTTCGTCGAGGTGCAGGGCACCGGCGAGGCCGGGGTGTTCGCCCGCGAGCAGTTGGACGCCCTGCTAGACCTGGCCGTCGCCGGTTGCGTGGAACTGGCCGAAGCCCAGCGGAAGGCTCTTTCTCTATGAACAAGGTGCTGCTCGCCACCCGGAACCGCAAGAAGCTCATCGAGTTGCAGCGCATCCTCGACGGGGCACTCGGCGCGCACCGGATCGCCCTGATCGGGCTGGACGACGTCGAGGCGTACCCGGAGCTGCCGGAGACCGGGCTGACCTTCGGCGAGAACGCGCTGATCAAGGCGCGGGAGGGCTGCCGGCGCACCGGGCTGCCGACGATCGCCGACGACTCCGGGCTGGCCGTCGACGCGCTCAACGGAATGCCCGGGGTGTTCAGCGCCCGCTGGGCCGGCCGGCACGGCGACGACCAGGCGAACCTCCTACTGGTGCTGGACCAGGTCGCCGACGTGCCGGACGAGCACCGGGGCGCCTCCTTCGTCTGCACGATCGCGCTGGTGCTGCCCGGCGGCAAGGAACACCTGGTCGACGGCAGGCAGGCGGGCCGGTTGCTGCGCGCCCCGCGCGGCGACGGCGGCTTCGGCTACGACCCGATCTTTCTCGGCGACGGCCAGGACCGCACCAACGCCGAACTGACCCCCGAGGAGAAGGACGCGATCAGCCACCGCGGCAAGGCCCTGCGCGAACTGGCCGCCCTGGTCGCCAAGGTCCTCCCCGCCGCGGCCTGACCGGCCCTGCCCGGCGGGTCGTGAGTCGCCCGCCGCAGCACTGCCAACGTCCCTGCACACCGCGCTCAGCCGAGGGGGCCGATCTCCTGTTCGATGGCGGCGCGCAGGTCGGGGCTGGCGACCACGGCGCGGGCCGCCTCCATCACCGGCGCGAGGAAGACGTCGGGGCCGGGCTCGCCGGCGACCCCGCCGAGCGCGGCGATCGCCGCCCGGCCGGCCGGGGACGGGGTCAGCGGCGCCCGGAGCTGAAGTCCGCGTACGCCCGCCAGCAGCTCCACCGCGAGCAGGCTGGTCAGGTTGTCCAGGACGGTGCGCAGCTTCTTTGTGGCGGCCCAGCCCATCGAGACGTGGTCCTCCTGCATGCCGCTGGTGGGCAGCGAGTCCACCGAGGCGGGCGCGGCCAACCGGCGGTTCTCCGCGACGATGCCGGCCGCCGTGTACTGGGCGATCATCAGCCCCGAGTTGACCCCGGCGTCGGGGGAGAGGAAGGCCGGCAGGTCGCGGGAGCGGGTGACGTCGAGCAGCCGGTCGACCCGGCGTTCGGCGATCGCGCCCACCTCGGCGGCGGCGATGGCCAGGAAGTCGGCGGCGAAGCCCAGCGGTGCGCCGTGGAAGTTGCCGGTGGACTCCACCCGGCCGTCGGGCAGCACCACCGGGTTGTCCACCACCGACGCCAGCTCCCGCCCGGCCACCGTGCGCACGAATTCCAAGGTGTCCCGGGCCGCGCCGGCGACCTGCGGCGCGCAGCGCATCGAGTACGCGTCCTGCACCGCGTGCGCCAGGTCGTCGCGGTGCGAGTCCATCACCCGGGAGTCCTGCAACAACCGGTGGATGTTCGCCGCCGAGACGCCCTGCCCGGGATGCGGGCGGATGGCGTGCAACTCCGGCAGGAACGGCCGCTCCGAGCCGAGCATCGCCTCGATGGCCAGCGCGGCGGTCACGTCGGCCATGGTGAACAGGTGCGCCGCGTCGTGGATCGCCAGCAGCAGCATGGCGAGCATGCCGTCGGTGCCGTTGATCAGCGCCAGCCCCTCCTTGGCGGCCAGCCCGATCGGGGCGAGGCCGGCCCGGCGCAGCGAGTCGCCGGCCGGCACCCGCTCACCGTCGGGGCCGAGCACCCAGCCTTCGCCGAGCAGCACCAGCGCGCAGTGCGCCAGCGGCGCCAGGTCGCCGGAGGCGCCCAGCGAGCCGTGTTCCGGCACCCACGGGGTGACGTCGTGGTTGAGCAGGTCCACCAGCGCCTCGGCGACCAACGGGCGCACCCCGGAGCGGCCCAGGGCCAGCGAGCGGACCCGCAGCAGCATCATCGCCCGGACCACCTCCCGCGGCATCGGCGCGCCGACGCCGGCGGCGTGCGACCGGATCAGCGCGTGCTGGAGTTCGGCCCGCCGCTCGGGGACGACGAAGGTGTTGGCCAGGGCACCGAAGCCGGTGGAGACGCCGTACACCGGACGGCCCGCGGCCTCGATGTCGTCCACGATGGACCGGCTGGCCGCCATGGCGTCGACGGCAGCCGGATCGAGCACGATCTTGGCGGTGCCGCGCGCCACGGCGAGCACGTCGGCCGGGGAGATCCCGGTGGGCAGAATGGTCACGGTCATATCGGTGCTCCGTTGTGCAGGACCTGGCGGATCAGGGGCACCCCGGGCCGGTAGGCCAGGTGCAGGTGGGACGGGGCGTCGAGGATGACCAGGTCGGCCCGGGCGCCGGGCCGCAGCACCCCGATGTCGTCGCGGCGCAACGCCCGCGCCCCACCGGCGGTCGCGGCCCACACCGCCTCCGCCGGGGTCATCCGCATCTCGCGTACGGCCAGCGCGACGCAGAACGGCATCGACGAGGTGTACGACGAGCCGGGGTTGCAGTCGGTGGCCAGCGCCACGGTGACTCCGGCGTCGAGCAGCCGGCGCGCGTCCGGGTAGGGCGACCGGGTGGAGAACTCGGCACCGGGCAGCAGGGTCGCGACGGTGGTGGTGTGCCCGCCGTCGGCGCACATGCAGTCGAACCGGGTCGACGCCAGCGCGTCGATGTCGGCGTCGCTCAGGTGGGTGCAGTGGTCCACGCTGGCCGCCCCCAACTCCACGCCGAGCTGCACGCCGGGGCCGGGGCCGAGCTGGTTGGCGTGTACCCGCACCCCGAGACCCATGGCCCGCCCGCAGGCGAGGATCGCCCGGGCATGGTCGGCGTCGAAGGCGCCCTGCTCACAGAAGACGTCGATCCAGCGGGCGTACGGCGCGGCGGCGACCAGCATCGGTCCGCAGACCAGCGAGACGTAGTCGTCGGGGCGGTCGGCGTACTCGGCCGGCACCACGTGCGCGCCGAGGAAGGTGGTCTCCCCGCTCACCTCGGCGGCGATCCGCAGCGAGCGGGCCTCGTCGGCGACGGTGAGGCCGTACCCACTCTTGATCTCGATCGTGGTGGTGCCCTGCCGCAACGCCTCGGCGCGCAGCCGGCGCACGGTGGCGCGCAGTTCGTCGTCGGAAGCGGCGCGGGTGGCGCGGACCGTGGTCCGGATGCCGCCGCCGGTGTACGGCTGCCCGGCCATCCGGGCGGCGAACTCCGTGGCCCGGTCTCCGGCGAAGACCAGGTGGGCGTGGCTGTCCACGAACCCGGGCAGCACCGCCGCGCCGTCGGCGTCGATCCGCCGGTCGGCGGCCGGCGCGTCGGCGGTCGGCCCCACCCAGGCCACCGCGCCGTCCTCGACGAGCACCGCCGCGCGCCGTCGGATGCCCAGCGGCCCGCCCTCGCCCGTGCCGGCCACATTGGTGACCAGCTCACCGATGTTCTGCACAAGCAGGCTTCCGAGGCTGTGCCTTCCTCTGTTCGCGACTGCGGGGCTCGCAAGCTCACTCCTCGCGCTCACCGTGTCACCTCCGCGATCGACGTGGCCAGTTCCTGCGGTACGTCGACGGTCAGGTGCTGGCCGTCGCGCACCAGCACCCGGCCGTCCACCACCACCTGGGTGACGTCGGGGGCGCTGGCCGCGAACCAGACGCCCGCCGGGGTCACCCCGGCCGTGCGTACGCTGTCCAGCCGCACCGTGACCAGGTCGGCGCGGTCACCGGCCGCGATCCGGCCGGCGTCGGTCCAGCCCAGCGCGGCGTGCCCGGCCGCGCTCGCCGCCGTCAGCAGCTCCGCCGGGGTGAAGTGGCCCCGCCGCCGGGTCCGCAGCCGCTCGTCCAACTCGACCGCGCGGGCCTCCTCGAACGGGTCGATCACGGCGTGGCTGTCGCTGCCCAGGCTGAGCGGGACGCCGGCGTCGGCCATCCGCCGGGCCGGCCCGATGCCGTCGGCGAGGTCCCGCTCGGTGGTGGGGCAGAGGCAGACCCCGGTCCGGCTCTCCCCGAGCAGGTTCAGGTCGGCGCTGGTCGGGTGGGTGGCGTGCACCGCCGTGGTGGACCGGCCCAGCACGCCGTGGTCGGCGAGCAGGCCGGTCGGGGTGCGGCCGTGCACCGCCCGGCAGGCGTCGTTCTCGGCGGGCTGCTCCGAGAGGTGTACGTGCAGCGGCGCGTCCCGCCGGTCCGCCCAACCGGCCACCGTGGCGAGTTGCTCGGCCGGCACCGCGCGCACCGAGTGGATCGCCGCGCCGAGGCGGGCGTGCGCGCCGTCCGGGGTGAACGCGGCGACCCGGTCGGCCCAGCGCAGCGCGTCACCGTCGCCGAAGCGCCGCTGCGGTCCGGCCAGCGGCTGGCCGTCCACGGAGGCGGTCAGGTAGCAGGTGTCCAGCAGGGTCAGCCGGATCCCGGCGTGCGCCGCCGCCTCGACCAGCGCCGCGCTCATCGCGTTCGGGTCGTCGTACGGGGTGCCGCCGGGACCGTGGTGCAGATAGTGGAACTCGCCGACGCAGGTGATGCCGGCCAGGGCCATCTCGGCGTAGACCGCCCGCGCCAGCGCCAGGTAGGAGTCCGGGTCGAGCCGGGTGGTGACGGCGTACATCTGCTCACGCCAGCTCCAGAAGTCACCGCGCCCGCCGTGGGTCCGCCCGCGCAGCGCCCGGTGGAAGGCGTGCGAATGGGCGTTGGCCAGCCCGGGCAGGGTCAGCCCCGGCAACCGGACCGCGTCGGCCAGCACGTCGACCCCGGCGTCCGGACGGCCGGACGGCGCCAACGGGGTGACGGCGCTGATCCGGCCCTCGGCGGTCTCGATCAGCACGTCCGGGGTCGGCTCGGCCTGCTCGGGCAGCCATGCGTACTCGGCGAGCCAGCGGGTCATCTCGTCAACTCCTCCAGCACCTTCGCCAGGGCGGTCACCCCGGCGACGCAGTCGGCGTCGGTGGCCGACTCGGCGGGGGAGTGCGACACCCCGGTCGGGTTGCGGACGAAGAGCATCGCCGTGGGTACGTGTGCCGCGAGCACCCCCGCGTCGTGCCCCGCCCCGGTGGGCAGCACCGGTGCGTCCAGCAGCCGCGCCAGCCGGTCGGCCAGCCCTCCGTCGAACGCCACCAGCGGGGTCGCCGACTCCTCGGTCAGCGTGACCCGCGTGCCGTCGCGGCGGGCCCGCTCGACGACCTTGGCGCGTACCGCCTCGACCAGCTCGGCCAGCGTCTCCGGCTCGGCGGCCCGGGCGTCCAGCCAGCCGGTCACCCGGGACGGGATCGCGTTGGTCGCGTTCGGTTCCACGGCCACCCGGGCCACTGTGGCGTGGGCGTCGCGCAGCCGGGCCTCCTTGTTCGCGGCGAGCACGGTGAACGCGTACGTCAGCATGGGGTCGCGGCGGTCGGCCATCCGGGTCGTACCGGCGTGGTTGCCTTCGCCGGTGAAGTCGAGGCGCCAACGTCCGTGCGGCCAGATCGCGCTGGCCACCGCGACCGGCGCGGTCTGGTCGACCAGCGCGCGGCCCTGCTCGACGTGCAGCTCCACGAAGGCGGCGATCCGGCCGAGCAGCGCCGGGTCGGCCCCCGCCGGTCGGGCGCCCAGCGCCTCGGCGAAGCTCACCCCGGCCGCGTCGCGCAACGCGCCCGCGCGGGCGGCGTCGAGCTGCCCGGTGAGCAGCCGCGACCCCAGACACGGTACGCCGAACCGGGCCCCCTCCTCCTCGACGAACGCGCCGACGGCCAGCGGACGGGCTGGCGACACGCCGGCCGCGCGCAGTTCGTCGACGGCCAGCCAGGCGCTGACGATGCCCAGCGGCCCGTCGTACGCCCCGCCGTGCGGCACCGAGTCGAAGTGGCTGCCGGTCAGCACCGCGTTGCCGGCCTCCGGGTCGCCCCACCAGGCGAACAGGTTGCCGTTGCCGTCCTCGGCGACCGGCATGTCCCGCGCGTCGGCCTGCTTTCGGAACCACTCCCGCAGCCGCAGCTCCGGCTCGGTCAGCGCGTACCGCAGGTAGCCGCCGCTGTGCTCGTCGCGTCCGATCGGCGCGATCTCGTCCCAGAGCTGACGGAACCTGTTAAAAAGGGGCCCTTCCTCTACCGTATGCGTTAACAAGGGGCCCTTCCTTACTTCGCCATCGGGATGCGGACGTCGGTGTGCGGGGTGGGGTAGCCGGCGTCGACGTGCCGGATCACACCCATCGCCGGGTCGTTGGTGAGCACCCGCTCGATCTTCTGCCCGGCCAGCGGGGTGCCGTCGGCGACGCAGACCTGGCCGGCGTGGATGGAGCGGCCGATGCCGACGCCGCCGCCGTGGTGGATGGACACCCAGGACGCGCCGCTGGCGGTGTTCACCAGCGCGTTGAGCAGCGGCCAGTCGGCGATCGCGTCGGAGCCGTCGGCCATCGCCTCGGTCTCCCGGTACGGGCTGGCCACGCTGCCGCAGTCCAGGTGGTCCCGGCCGATCACCACCGGCGCGCTCAGCTCGCCTGCGGCGACCATCTCGTTGAACCGTACGCCCGCCTTGTCGCGCTCGCCGTAGCCGAGCCAGCAGATCCGGGCCGGCAGGCCCTGGAAGGCGACCCGCTCGCCGGCCAGCCGGATCCAGCGGGCGAGGGACTCGTTCTCCGGAAACAGGTCGAGGATCGCCCGGTCGGTGGCAGCGATGTCGGCCGGGTCGCCGGAGAGCGCCGCCCACCGGAACGGGCCCTTGCCCTCGCAGAACAGCGGCCGGATGTACGCCGGCACGAAGCCGGGGAAGTCGAACGCCCGCTCGTACCCGCCGAGGCGGGCCTCGCCCCGGATCGAGTTGCCGTAGTCGAAGACCTCGGCGCCAGCGTCCAGGAAGCCCACCATCGCCTCGACGTGTCTCGCCATCGATGCCCGGGCCCGGTCGGTGAACTCGGCCGGCCTGGCCTTCGCGTAGTCGCGGGCGTCGGCCAGCTCCACCCCGTCCGGCAGGTACGACAGCGGGTCGTGCGCGCTGGTCTGGTCGGTGACGACGTCGACCGGTACGCCCCGGCGCAGCAGCTCGGGGAAGACGGTGGCGGCGTTGCCGACCACGCCGACGCTGAGCGCCCGACCGTCCCGCTTCGCCGCGAGGACCCGCTCGACCGCGTCGTCCAGGCTGTCGGCGATCTCGTCCAGGTACCGGTCGTGCACCCGGCGCTCCAGCCGGGACCGGTCCACGTCCACGATCAGGCAGGCGCCGCCGTTCATGGTCACCGCGAGGGGCTGCGCCCCACCCATCCCGCCACAGCCGGCGGTCAGCGTCAGCGTGCCGGCGAGGGTGTCGTTGCCGCCCGGCTGCCCGTCGCCGCGGGCGCCGGCGAGCTTGGCGGCCACCGCGGCGAACGTCTCGTAGGTGCCCTGGAGGATGCCCTGGGTGCCGATGTAGATCCACGAACCGGCGGTCATCTGCCCGTACATGGTCAGGCCGAGCTGCTCCAGGCGGCGGAACTCCGGCCAGGTCGCCCAGTCGCCCACCAGGTTGGAGTTGGCCAGCAGCACCCGGGGTGCCCACTCGTGGGTGCGCAGCACGCCGACCGGACGGCCCGACTGCACCAGCATCGTCTCGTCGTCGCGCAGGTCGGTCAGCGTCCGCACCAGGGCGTGGTACGACGGCCAGTCCCGGGCCGCCTTCCCGGTGCCGCCGTAGACGACCAGGTCGTCGGGGCGCTCGGCGACCTCCGGGTCGAGGTTGTTCATCAGCATCCGCAGCGCGGCCTCCTGCGGCCAGCCCCGGGCGCTGCGTTGCGAACCGCGCGCGGCCCGAATCGGCCCGGCGTCGTGGCCTGCCTGGTTGGCTTGCGTCATCGTGGGTTTCCTCCTAACCGAGGAACAACTGTCGACGGGCGGCCGAGGCTTCGAACGCCTCCAGTCGTCGTTGGGTGTCGGCCGGCGCGGCGTCGCAGATCGCCTGGAGCAGCACCATGGCCAGGGTCATCGGGGCGGTGTGCAGGTCGAAGACGAGTTGCGCGCCGACCGCGGCCGGCAGCACCACGTCGGCGTGTTCGGTCGCCGGGCTGACCGGCGAGTCGGTGATCGCGATCACGGTGAGGCCAGCGGCGCGGGCCTCATCCAGCGCGTCCAGCGTCTCCCGGGGGTAGCGGGGCAGCACGAAGGCGAGCAGCGCTTGCGCCCCGGCCGCGGCGGCCTGCTCCAGCCGGTCGGTGAGCAGGCTGCCCCCGTCATCGAGCACCCGCACGTCCGGGTGCACCTTGGCGGCGAAGTAGGCGAAGTACGCGGCCAGTGGCGCGGCGGCGCGCAGGCCGAGCACCGGCAGCGGGCGGCTGGCGGCCAGCAGCCGCCCGGTCTCGGCGATCCGCTCCCGGTCGGCGAGCTGCTCGGCCAGCCGGTCCAGGTTGCCGATCTCGGCGCGTACCGCCTGCTGGAGTTCGTTGCCGACGGCGGTCGGACCCGGTGCGGCGGCGGTCAGCTCGCGCAGCCGGCGGCGCAGTGCGGGATAGCCGTCGTGGCCCAGCGCCACCGCGAACCGGGTGACCGACGGCTGGCTGACCCCGGCCAGCTCGGCGACCTCGGCGGCGGAGAGGTAGCCGACGGCGGGAGCGTGCCGCACCAGGCAGTGCGCGATGCGGCGCTGCGTCGGGGTGAGCCGCACCCCGTCGAACAGGCCGACGACCCGCTCCGTCGCAGCTCCGTCATTCACCCTTTGACTCTATGCATGAAAACTTTCATCGGGCAAGACGTTGCATGACTCCACTGTGGAATTTGCTGAGCTGCGAATTCGTGGCGGCTACCGGGAGTGCGGGGGTCGGCGGTCCGGGTGACGTGCGGTGCCTCGGTAGGATCCGCACGGCGGTCGAGCAGAGGAGTTGTGCATGCAGCCGGACGGCCCCTACCGGTACACCCACCTGCTGGGCGGGTCGCCGGTCGGCAAAGCGTGGGCGGCGCTCGACCAGCAGGGTCGCTTTGTGACGGTGGCCATCCTGGACGCCACTGTGGCGGCCACCGAAGGCTGGCGGGACGCGTTCGCCGGGATAGTCAACTCTCTCGCGCAGACGCCGGGCGGCCCTTCCTTCGTGTACGCCGACTTCTCCGCCGCCGAACCCTGGGTGGCGTACCCGGCCGAGGCGGGCCCGGCGGCCGAGAAGCTCTTCCAGGCGCTGGGGGTGGAGTACACCCCCGCCCCGGATTCCGGCGTCCCCGTCTCCGGTTCGCCAGCTTCCGGTCCGCCCGTCTCCGGGGCGCCGGCTTCCGGCTTGCCCGTCTCCGGGACGCCGGCTTCCGGTCCGCCCGAGGCCGCCTCCGGAGCGCCGATGCCGATCTCGGGTGCCCCGGCCTCGCCCGCCACGGCCTGGCAGCCGTCCCCGATCTCCGCCGCGCCGCAGTCGCCGAGCCCCCAGCCCACGCCGGCAGATCCCTTCTCCGCACAGACACCGCGGATCGTCCCGTCCACGCCACGCCGACGTCACCCCCCACTGTGGATCACCATCGTCGCGCTGGTCGTGGTGGTGGCGAGCATCGGCGGGGTGGCGGCCTGGGCGCTGTCGGACGACAGCGACCAGCCACCGGGCACGCCGAGCGGGGTCGCGACCGTCGCACCGCCGGTCCTGCCGACGGCACCCCCGCAGTCACCCGGAGTCGAGCCGCCGAAGCCCGGCGCGTGGCCGACCCAGTGGCCGAAGTTCACCGAACTGGACGAGGTGCAGACGCTGACCGACCTCGAGGGGGTTGGTTTCCCGGTCAAGGTGCCGGCCGGCTGGCAGTGCACGCTCGCCGCCCGGGCCGACGGGTACGTCAAGTACAACTGCGGCAACTCGACCCCCGGCCAGCCGGCGACCGGCGGCGAGTTGATCGTGCGGGACTGCCCCGAGCCGTGCAACACCCAGTGGCAGAACGCCATGCGCGCGGTCGAGGAGGCCTGGGGCGCCCAGTGGATCCGCAGCGGCGAGTACGCCAGCTACGCCGAGCAGATCATCGAGGTCGACGGCGAGCAGCGGCACGGCCTGATCGTGGTCGCCTACTTCCGTAGTGGCGAGGCTTCGCTGGTCAACCGCCAGGTCGTGATCCGGATGACCGCGCCTGTGCCGGAGGCCTACCAACTGCGCCGTTTAGCCGGCTACATCCGGGACGTGGTCGTCTTCTGATGAGCCTCACCTCGTCCGCGCCCGGTTCGGCCGTTCGGCCGCTCGCCGACCGCTCCGTCGCGCTGGTCCACGAGTGGTTCGGCGCCACCGGTGGTTCCGAGCAGGTCTTCCTGAGCATGGCCGAGGTCGTGCCGCACGCGGATCGCTTCGTGCTCTGGAAGGAAGACGACGCGACGGTGGACCGCGAGATCCAGGAATCCTGGCTGGCCAGCACCCCGTTGCGGCGGAGCAAGGCGCTCGCGCTGCCGCTGATGCCACTGGCCTGGCGGACGCTCACCCGCGCGAGCTACGACACCGTCATCTCATCGAGTCACGCCTTCGCGCACACCGTCAAGGTCGGTGACCCCGGCCGGACCCGCCATCTGAGCTACGTGCACTCGCCCGCCCGCTACGTGTGGAGCCCGGAACTGGATCAGCGGGGCGCCAACCCGATACTCGCGCCGATGCGCGCCGTGCTCCAGGCTGCCGACAAACGGTTGAGCCGGCACGTGCACGGCTACGCGGCGAACTCCCGGGAGGTGCAGGGTCGGATTCGCCGCTGCTGGGGCCGCGACGCCCGGGTGATCAATCCGCCGGTGGAGGTGGACTACTTCCGGGCCGCTCCCGAGCAGGTACGCGACCAGGACCGCCGCTATCTGCTGGGCGTCGGCCGCTGGATCCCGTACAAGAACTTCGACCTGATGATCGAGATCGCTGCGGCGGCGCGGCTGCCGCTGGTGATCGCCGGCGGCGGGCCGGAGGAGGCGCACCTGCGCCGGCTGGCCAACCGCGTCGACGTGCCGGTCGAGTTCGAGTTCCGGCCGTCCAAGGAGCGGCTACGCGAACTGTACTGGGGTGCGATCGCGCTGCTCTACCCGGCGTTCGAGGACTTCGGCATCATCCCGGTGGAGGCGCAGGCTTGCGGCACGCCGGTGGTGGGTTGGGCCCGCGGCGGGCTGTTGGAGACGGTGGTGACGGGCGAGACCGGCTTCCTGCTCGACAGCACCGACCCGGCCGCCTATGTGGACGCCGTCCGGCAGGCGGCGCGGCTGTCCGGCGCGGCGGCCCTGGCCAACGCCCAACGCTTCACTCCGCAGACCTTCCAGGCCAACATCGCCGCCTGGCTGACCGACGAGGGTTGACCGACCGGACAGCGGCTGGCACCCGCCTGCTGTCTCCCTTAGTGTTGCGCGGGGCTCACCACCCAGCGAGCTGGAGATGACCTATGGTGACGGCGCTGCCGCAGCAGGCTCGACCCGATGACGTTCCGGTGCCTGACGTCCTGGTGCTGGGCACCGCCGAGTGGGACTCCCCGATCGCGACCAACCAGCACTACGTCACCCGGGAGCTGGCGCGTACCGCGAACGTGACGTTCGTCGAGTCGTTGGGCCTGCGCCGACCCAAGCTCCGGCGCGACGACGTCCTCCGGATGGCCGCGCGGGCGCGTCGGGCGTTCGGCGACCGGCACGAAAACTCGGCGCACCGCCCCCGGCCGGCCGGTTCGCGGATCGTGTCGCCGCTCGTGCTGCCGGTGCACCGGGCGCCGACGCGCCCGATCAACCGGGCCCTGCTACGACGTGCCACCAGTGACTGGCTCGCCAGCCCACGTCCGCGCGTGCTCTGGACGTTCACCCCGGTCACGTACGGCCTGGAGGACTCGGCGGACGCGGTCATCTACCACTGCGTGGACCTGCTGGCGACCTTTCCCGGGGTGGACGGCGTCGCCGTGGGCCGCGGCGAGCGTTCCCTCGCGTCGCGTACCGCCGTCGCCATCGCCACCAGCAAGGCCGTCCAGGAGCATCTCGCCGCTGCCGGCTTCCCCCGGATCGAGCTGCTGCCGAACGTCGCGGACGTGTCCGTCTTCACGGCGGCCAGCAGGCCGCCATCGCAGCGCCGGCCCGCGGTCCTCTTCTCCGGGAACCTCACCGTCCACAAGCTCGACCTGCGCCTGCTCGAGTCGGTCGCCGCCGCCCTGCGCGGGCGGGGTGAGTTGCTGCTGGCCGGTCCGCTCGCGGCCGGTGGGGGCAGCTTCGACACCCAGCTGCGGCGGCTGGAGGAACTGGGTGCCCGCCACCTCGGTGTGCTCACACCCGCTCAGCTCGCCGAGGTCGCCGGCACGTGCGCGGTGGGTCTCATTCCGTACGCCATCAACGACTACACACGCGGGGTCAGCCCGCTGAAGTGCTTCGAGTACCTCTCCTCCGGGCTGGCGGTGCTGAGCACCGGGCTGCCGGCGGTGGTCGAGCTGGCGCGCGCCAACCCGCACGTGACGGTTGCCGGGGTCGACGACTTCGCGGCCCGCCTGCTGGAGCTGATCGTGCCGGTCACCGACACCGTCCTGACCGACCGGATGACGAGCGCGGCGGAGCACGGCTGGCAGGGGCGCGGCGCGGTGCTGCGCACCCTGCTGGAGAGCGAGTTGGCCCGTGGGCGATAGCGGACCATGACCGACGCTCGCCGACCGCGCGACGGTCGTACCCCGGAGTTGCGAACATGAATCGGGTCTTGTTGGTCACGGTGGAGCCGCCCTGGCCGGCGGAACACGGCGGGCGGATCCGTACCGCCCGGGTGGCGGAGGCGCTGAGCCGCCACGTCGACGTGCTGGTGGCGTTCCCCGACCACGGCGTCCGACAACCGGATCCGCCGGTCGCGACCCGCCCGCTGTCCTGGTCGGCTCCGCCGGCCCGGCGGACCCGGGTCTCCGGCCGGCCCCACCTCGGTGGGCACTACCTGGCGCCGGTCGCCGACCAGCTCGACGCGCTCCGCGAGGAGTTCCGGCCCGATGCGGTCTACTGGTCCCACTCCTACCTGGCCGCGTGGGCACCGGCCGGGCTCCATCGGCTGCCGAACGTCGTCGAGTTCGCCAACATCGAGAGTCGTCGCCTGCGGACCCTGGTCACCTCCGGTCGGGGCTGGCAACGGCTGGCCCGCCGGGTGGAGGCGGTCAAGGCCGGCCACTGGGAGCCACGGGTGGCGACCCGGGCCGCTCTCTGCGTCGCCCTCTCCCGACCCGACCTGGCCCTGCTGCGGGAGTGGACCAGCGATGTGGTGTTCGCCCCCAACGGGGTGAAGATCCGGCCGTACCATCCCTCGCCCCCGGACGGGTACGTCCTCGCGCTGGCGTCCTACGACTACGAGCCGAACGTGTCGGCGCTGCGGGCGCTGGTGCGGACCGTCTGGCCGCTGGTGCGTGCCGAGTCGCCCGAGGCCAGGCTGATGATCGCCGGGCGGCGCAGCGAGGCGCTGGCCCCGGAGTTCGCCGCCGTCGCCGGGGTCACCGTCCTCGGCACGCTCGACGACGTGTCGGCGGCGTACGCGAACGCCGCGGTGACCGTCGCTCCCGCCACCACCGGCGGCGGAGCCCAGCTGAAACTCACCGAGTCGATGTCGCGGGGGCGGTCCGTGGTGATGAGCCCCTTCGCTGTGCAGGGGCTTCCGGACGCCGTACGGGATGTCGACGCCTACTGGGTGGGGGAGGACCCGCGCTCCTTCGCGAAGGCGGTTGTCGACGCGTTGCGAAACCCGCCCGCCCGGCACGTGCGGGAGCACACCGGCTGGCAGTGCTGCTCGGCGCTCGACTGGTCCCGGACGGTCGGCGCGGCGGTCGGCGCGGTGGCCGACCTCGCCGGTCGGCGGGCAGCATGCTGATCCGGCAGGTCCACCTCGTCGAGTCCGGTGGCCGGGGCGGCGTCTTCAACCATTGCGTCGAGGTCGCGGCCGGCCTGACGGCGCTCGGCATGGACGTGGTCGTGCACACCGCCGAGGACTGTGACCCGGCTCCCGATTCGGTGCGCCTGTGCCGGTGCGTCGGCTGGCACCGCGCGTCGCCCCACCGGTTGGTCCGGCAGGCGAGGACGTCGGCCCGATACGTCGTCCGGACGCTGCCGCACCTGTACCGGGCGATCGATCCCGCTGACGTCGTCCACATCCAAGGCCTGTTCGCGCTGACCCCGGAGCTGATCTCGGTGGCCCGGCGCCGCCAGGCAACCGTGGTCACCAGCCCGCACAACACCTTCGTCCGGTCGAGCGCGCCGGGTGGGGGCCGGGCGTTGCGCAGCGCGCTGGCGGACGCCGACCGGGTCCTCGTCTACTCGGCGGCCGACCGGCACACGCTGCTGCACCGGGGGGTGGCGAACGTGGCACGGGTGCCCCTGGTGCAGTGGACCCCACCCGTGGACCGGGAACTCGTCGCCCGCTGGCGCGCCGAACTGTCCCCGGACGGCGCCCGGCTCGCGCTGCTGCCCGGCCAGGTGCGGGCCGACAAGAACCCGGAACTGTTCGTCCGGGCGCTGGCGGAGCTGCCGGGCTGGCGGGGCGCGGTGGTCGGCGAGGATCTCGGGCCGGGCCGGCAGTTGAACGCCTTGGTCACCCGGACCGGGGCGGCGGTCACCACGGACTACCGATACCTGTCCGTCGAGGACTTCACCGCGCTGGTCGCGGCTGCCGACGTCGTCGTCGCGCCGTACCAGATCGCCAGCCAGTCCGGCGTCCTGGCGGTAGCGGCCCGGTTGGGCGTGCCGACCGCCGTGGTGCCGTGCGGCGGGCTCGCCGAACTGGCCACCGTCGTCGCCCGGGACACCAGCGTCGCGGCGGTACGCGACGCCGTCCTCGCCGCGTACGGGACCGGCGCAACGCCGCTGGACAGCGCGGATGCCGCCGGCCGCTTCCGGCACGAGTACACCCTCGCCCGGCAGCGCCGCACCGAGGGGCGGGGGTGAGCAGCGAGTTGTCCACGTTGACGGTCACGATGGTCTCCGTCTCGGACACCGCCGGTGGCGCCGAGGCGCACACCGTGGCACTGGGTCAGGGGCTGCGACAGCGGGACCACCACGTTCTCCTGTACGGGCGGTGTCCCGGCTGGACGGAACAGGGCCTCGACCGACGAGAAATCGCGCTCGGGCCGAAGTGGTCGCGCCGCACGATGGCCGCCGGGGTCCTGCGGGTGCCCGTGGAACGGCACAGGACCCGGAGAATCGCCGACGCCTCGGTCTACCACCTCCAGTTCAAGCGGGAACAGATCGCCCTGACCGGGCCGCTGTCCCGGCGGGCGCCGGTGGTCTGGACCGAGCACGGGCGGTGGCTGGGTGGCCCGGCCGGCCGCCTGCTGCTGACGGGCTACGCGCGCGCCGCCGGAAACGTCTCCCGGGTGGTCTGCGTCAGCGCGGCGGTGGCCGACGACCTGGCACCGGTGATCGGTCGGGACAAGCTGATCGTGGTGCCGAACGCGATCGACACCGCGCGGTACGTCGCCCCACCGGCGGCGGCTCGGGCGGCGCTGCGCGAGCGGCTGCTCCCGAGTCGGTTCCACGAGCGCCGGGTCGCGATCCTCGCCGCCCGGCTGCACGCCGCCAAGCGCCACGACCGGGCGATCGCGGCCGCGCTGGCCAGTGGGAGCGCCCTGATGGTGGTCGGCGACGGGCCGGACCGTACGCGGCTGGAGCGGCTCGCCGCGGGCAGCGCCGACGTGCACTTCACCGGTCACCGCGACGACGTGCCCGATCTGCTCGCCGCCGCTGACCTTTACCTCTATTGTGGGGCCGCGACCGACGGCACACCGACCAGTGTCCTCGAGGCCGCCGCTGCCGGGCTGCCGATCGTGGCGTTCCACGACGATCCCGGCACCGAACTGGTGCCGCACTGCGGCGGTCTGCTGATCACGGAACCGGCGGAGCTGTCGCCTGAGCGGGCGGCGGCGCTCGATGACCAGCGGGGCAGCGGGGTGGCGTACGTCGAGCGGCGGCACGGCCGCGAGACCTGGCTTGACGCGTACGAACAGGTTTTCCGGGAGTGTTCCCGGTGACCTCGCCGGAAGCGGCCACGACCGGGCCCGGCGGCCGGGAAGTCGCGCCGGCCGGCACCGCCCCGGCGGCTGACCAGGGCGTCTCGAACGGCTCGCGATCCGCGCGTGGCCTGAGCATGGCCACGCTGGTTTCCCTCGGGCTGCGGCTGGTCGGCCTGGTCGTGGGTATGGCGACCACGTCCGTGCTCGCCCGCTACCTGAACCCCGAGGGGTACGGCCTCTTCGCCCTTGCGCTCACCCTCGGTACGGCGGCGGCGCAGGTCGCCGACATGGGCACCACGATCACGGTGAGTTCCCGGATCGCGCGTGAGAAGGCGGCCGCCGGCCGCATCCTGAGCACGGGGCTGCTCATCCGCACCTCGGCGGCGCTGGCGATGGCCGTCGTCCTGCTCGTGCTGGCCGCCCAGGGGGCGTTCGGTGGGTCCAGCGCGATCGTCAGCGTCATCGCGGTCGCCACCCCGCTCTCCGCCGCCGCCATCCTCACCGCCGGGGCCACCGCCCGTTTCCGCCCTGAGGTGTCGGCCATCCTCGCTCTCGTCCAGGGCCTCCTCTGGCTGGCCGCGGTCGTTGTCATCGCCCGCATCGACGGCGACGTCGTCCTGCTCGCCTGGCTTTTCGTCGCCGTCGTCACGGTGCAGACCGGCATCGGTGTGCTGATCAACCGGCGGCTGGTGCCACTCGGCCGACCGTCCTGGGCGGAGGCGGGCCGGATCTTCGCGTTGAGCTGGCCGCTGGCGATCAGCTCACTGGCGGTCATGGCCTACTACCGCCTCGGTTCGGTGGTGCTGTTCCACCTTCAGGGGGCCGCCGAGGTCGGCTACTACTCGGCCGCCTACAAGTTCCTGGATGTCGCCCAACTCGGACCGGCCATGCTGGTGGCTCCGTTGCTGCCGCTGGTGGCGACCAGCCTCGCCATGAGCGCCCAGCGCCGAGAACTGCTTCTCAGCCTGGCGACGCGTACCGGTGTGGTGATCGGTGTGGGCACGGCGGTTCTGCTCATCGCGCTCGCGCCCGCCCTCGTCGCCTACCTCTACGGCGACGACTACACCCCGGCGGTCCGGCCGCTGATCCTGCTCGCCGTGGCCTTCGTCGGCGTCACGATGGGCTACGTCGGCACGACGATCTGTTCGGCGCTCGGCATGGTCCGGCCGGTCGCGGTGTTGACGGTCTCGGTGGCGGTGGCCAACCTCGCGGCGCAGTTCTGGGCGTGCGCCCGGTGGGGAGCGACGGGCGCGGCGGCGGTCGCGGCCGGCACCGAACTGGTCATCGGCGTCGGGACGTGTCTGCTGGCCGCCCGGGCGATGACGTCGCGACTGCCCGTCCGGGAACTGACGAGCGTGTGGGTCGCCGGAGCCGCCACGATCGCCGTGCTGTGGTCGGTCCGGCTGCCGTGGCCGGTCGAGGCGGTGCTGGCCGCCGGCATGTTCGGTACGGCGGTGCTGCTCACCCGGGCGCTCACCGTGGCGGACCTCAAACGGGTGCTGTCCCGCCGGGCACTCTGACCGGTCGCCGGTCAGTAGGTGGCGCCGGTGTGCAGGTGCTGCCAGGTCAGGCCGGCGCAGACCACCGGCCCGACTCCGCACGGCAGCTCGGCGTTGGTGTTGGTGGCCGTGCTGCCGTCGGCCCGTACCAGCCGGCTGACGTCCACCGCCAGGTCCACCACGTACGAGGTCACCGATCCGCCCGGGCCGACCGTCACCCCCTCCGAGTCGGGAGCGGTTCGCAGCGTGTCGCCCCGGACCACCGTTGCACCCGACCGGCGTACGCGCGCCACGCCACCGGTGGTGTCCTCGATGATGACGCGCGACAGCCGCAGTTCGGTGCGGGTGTTCAGGTCCGCCAGCCACGACTTGCCAGCCGTCCGCACGTTGCTGAAAACCACCTGCGGCAGGACATGGGTGGCCGCCGTCGCGGAAACCAGACCACCACCCCGGCCGGCGGCCCCCGTGTCGGAGATGCTCGCCCGGCGTACCGTGGCGTGCCTTTCCCAGTGCGGCAGTTCCAGCAGGTAGCTGTCACCGGGCGTTGCGGCGCTGACCCGGTGCACGGTCAGCTCGTCCACCGCGCCGGCGACCTGGAGGACCGAGGCGCCGGGGTCGGACGCGGCGACCGCCAGCCGGTCCACCCGGAGCTGCTGGACCCGGGCGGTGGGATCGACGCGTACGACCGGCCCGGCGCCGAGATGTGTCGCCTCGACACCCTCGACGGTCAGCTCCGGAAAGATCGCGGCGGCCAGCGGTGAGACCCGAACCAGCGCGCCGTCCGCAGCCGGGTCGGCGAAGGTGAGCCCTCGGATGCGCAGGCGGCCGACGTTCGAGCCGTTGACGTACACGACGTGTCGACCGGGGACGGTGGCCGCGGAGACCTGCTCCACCACCAACTCGTTTACCTGACCGCCGGTGGTACGCCACTCCGCGGTGTCGTCACCGACCCAGACGACATTGTTGTGGGCCAGACCGGCCACCTTGCGGACGGTGGTGCGCAGCGCCGCGGTCTCCGGCGAACCGCCGAGCACCTTGACCAGCGCCGCGGCCGAGGTGACGTCGATGTCCTCGATCACCGTGTCCACGACCGGCCCCGAGACGTCGTCGTACGACTGCCAGTCGCGAGGCGTGATGGCGACCGTGTCGTCGCCCGTGGTCCCTCGGATCGTGGCGACCCTGGTCCGGAGGGCCGGCCCCTGGATGTGCACCCCGTCGGAGCGTACGTCGAACCGGATCTGGCTGACGGTGGCGTCGGTGACGTCACCCAGGGAGATCGCGTACTTGTCGCCGGAGGTCCGCACCGCCAGCCGCTGCAGCACGAGGTGGTCCACCCGCCGGAACAGCAGTGTGTGCAGGTCGATGCCGCTGCCGCCGACCCCCTCGGCGCGGACCCAGATGCCGCCGATGACCGTGATGTTCCGGTCTCGGTCGCCACCGACGACGGCTGGGTTGGTGAGCAGGTTGCAACCGCTGCCCGTGGTCAGCGTGACCGTGCATCCCGCCATCACCAGGATCGTCCCGCTGTGCACCAGGAGCGGACCACTGACCTGGTACCGGGCGCCCCGGCGCCCCTGGACGAGGCCACCCGCGCCGGCGCGGAGGGCGGTGTTGAGCGCGGCGGTGTCGTCGCCGCCGGAGGGCGCCGGCAGCACGACTCGCCGGCGGCGCGGAGCGTCACCGGCCAGGACCGTACCGCCGACCAGGACCGCGCCGCCGGCGACGGCGAGCAGTCTGCGGCGGGTGATCATCTCGGCTCCGGTGGTGTCGACGACCTCGACGGGAGACCGTGGCGAGGCGTCCGGTCGGGAAGCGGGACGTGTCGCGGGCATCGTACTGAAATCCGGTGTCCAGGGCGCCCGCCGGGCGCAACTTCGCCACAACGCTCGTCGTCGAGCCTGATACTGTGTGCCGCGACGGTCCCAGCGCCGTGATGTTCGACTCACCACAATGTACGGCCGCCCTGGTCACCTGGCGCCTCGGTTGTGGTCGTCCGGCGACCGTCACGGCTACCGGTCCGGCAGAGTTGTCAGTGGGTTCCGGGCCGTGGCCGGCCGGTGGAACCGGGTCACGGGGCGAAGGCGGCGATGGGTTCCAGAGCAACGTCGACTGGTTCGGCCACCGACACCGATCTGCACACCTCGGCGCAGCCCGTGGGCCGACCGCAGCCGCCTGACGATCCAGGGCGCGGGCCGCACCCGGTCCGGCGGGCCCTCCGTCCCCTGGCTGCCACCGCGCGACACCCGCTCGGCTGGGCGTCGTTCGCGGTGGCGGCGTTCTCCGCCGCGTACCTCGCCTGGGCGCTGCCGTCACCCGTGGGGATCGTCCTCGCGGTCGCGCTGCCACTGCTGGTGCTCCGCCTGCCCGTGACGGGGATCGTGCTGGTGGCCGTGCTCGCGCAGGAGATCAAGCCCAACGGGCGATTCGGGGAGCTGACCACGCTGGGACACCAGTTGCTGATCAGCACCGGGAAGATCCCGATCATCCTGCCGCTCGCGCTGACGGCCGCGCTCGCAGCCGCCGCACGCTGGTGGCCCGCGCAGCGGCCCCGGCTCCGTTCCCCCGGCGGGATGCTGATCGGGATCGCCGCATGCCTCGTCGTCGTGGCCACCGGGGTCGGCCTGCTGCACGGCCAGTCGGTCTTCTCGGCCGTCAACCAGAACGCCCGGCCCTTCGTCCTGTTGTTGCTCGGGCTCGTCATCGGGATGAGTCTCCGGTGGCTACCGGACGACCGGAAGTGGTTGCCGCTGACGGTCGGAGCGGCGCTGACCGTCCTGCTCGTCGCGGCGGCGGTTGCCATCCCGCTCGGGGAGATCGCCGACGAGCGGCTCAGTGCCTACTTCGTCTACTACGACTCGGCGTTGCCCGCGATCGCGGCGGCGGTCTCCATCGGCATGCTCGGGTACGCCGGATGGCGCTGGGACTGGCGGCACCTGACCGTCGCGGTCGTGGCACCGCTACTGGTCGTCATCAGTTTCCGGCGGAGCGTCTGGCTCGCGGCCCTGGTCGTCGTCATCGCCGCCCTCGTGCTCACCTGGGCGCGCTGGCGGCGGACGCTGCAGCAGCTCGCGTTCGCGGGCGTCGTGGTGGCGGCGGTGGTGTTCGCCGCACCGGGCCTGGCCGGTGATGTCGGTCTGCGTAGCGCGGGAAGCCTCGAACTCGCCGGCGGCGAAACCGCCGCGCCGCCCACCCCGAGCGCCCCGCCGGCGAGCGAACCGCCTGCGGCCAGTGAGCCGCCCGCGAGTCAATCTGCCGCCCCGAGCGCATCCCCGGCGGGCGAACCGCCCGCCGCGAGCCCATCGCCGGCGATCAGCGAGCCGGCCGGCGGACCGGCCGCGCAGAGCGAGGCGCCACAGCCTACCGAGCAGGCCTCCTCGCCCGACCCGACCGAGCCGCCCGCCGCCACGCCCACGCCCAGTCCCACGTCGGCGAGCGCCGAGCACCAGGCGGCCTCGACCAGTGGCCACCTCGACGACCTCCGCATCGGCTGGGAGCAGGTACGCGCGAACGTCTGGACCGGGATCGGCCCGCTCGCGCCGCAGCTTCCCGGCGTGGCCGCCGACCAGGCCGAGCGGATCTACGTGCACAACCAACTGTTGCAGGACTGGCTGCGCTACGGGCCGCTGGCGCCGCTGCTCGTCGTGCTCTTCTTCGTGGTCGCCGGCCTGGTGGCGCTGGCCCGCCTGCGCGACCCCGACAGTGACCTGGTGAGTCGGGTGACCGCCGCCTTCTGCCTGATCGCGCCGCCGTGTCTGATGACCGCACCGTTCCTGTCCGAGACGAGCCGGTGGCCACTGGTGACGGGCATCGCGGCCGGCATCCTCGTCTGCCAGGCAGGGTTCCAGCGCGGCGTACGGTAGGCCCGGTGCGGAGACCAGGGTGACAGGGGTGCCGACGCCAGGGAGTGAGGTGGAGCGCCCGTACGGGTCCGTGGTCTCGGTGGTGGTACCCACCCGGAACCGTAGCGAGCTCGCCGAGACCAGAGCCCGGTGGGCCCTGGCACAACCGAACGTGCGCGAGGTGGTCTTCGTGATCGACGGGAGCGCCGACGACACCGAGGACCGGCTGCGCGGTCTCGCGGATCAGGACGGCCGGCTCCGCCTCCTCGTCAACGAGCGCAACGTGGGCCCCCCGAAGGCCAAGAACATGGGGATCGACGCCACTACCTCGGATTGGGTGTTCGTCATCGACGACGACGACGTGCCCAGCGGGAATCTGATCGTCGAACTCCTCCGAGTCGCCGACGAAACGGGCGCGGACATCGTCGGCGTGCCGTGGTTCAATCTCGGCACGGCGCAGGACGTGGCGGAGGCGATCGCGCGAGCACCCAGAGCGGCCAACGGGCCGCAACTCGACCGGCCCGGGATCTTCCCTGAAACGCCCTGGTCCCCGTGCGTGTGGATGCCCGCCAACGCACTGTTTCGCCGGTCCGTCTTCGACGTCGTCAGGTACGACGAGGCGTACACCGGCAACTTCTACCGGGAGGAGACGGACCTCTACGTCTCGGCGGCGCGGGCGGGCTACCGGGTCCTGGTGACGGACCGGGGTTACACCTACGTGCGCTCGCGGCGCGGCGGCGGCATCGAGCGGCAGGCCAAGCTCCGGTACGAGTACTCGGTAATCCGCAATAACTGGTACTTCCTGCGCAAACACGGCGCCTGGTTGCGCGAGCAAGGGCTGATCCGCCGGTCAGGTCACGAACATGTGTCGCTGATCGTCCGAAGGCTGAGGCCGCTCGCCCGCGCCGCTGGACGGCGCCTCACCGGGAGGGTGCGACGATGAGAGTCGCGATCATCAGCCCGGATCCGACCAGCAACTCGGGTGGGGTCGAACGGTTCTGTCACACGCTCGGTGAGGTCATCGGAAGACTCGGCGGCTTCGTCACCGTGCTCGGCGCCACCGACCTCGACAAGCTTCCGCACGATCTCGTGATCACGAACGGAATGGTCAGCCGGCGTAGCAGGAGGCCGCGGATCCACGTCTATCACGGCTGCTGGGTGGAGCACGTGCGGCTGGGCTCACGGACCAATAACTACTCCTTGCCCTGGAAGACGCAGTTCCTCGTCAAGGGGGCGGCCAGGGAGTTCTGGGCGGGAATCGACGCGTACCGGGTCGCGGTCTCCGAGCCGACGGCGGCGGAGGTGGCGCGCTGGTACCGGTTGCGGGTCGACCGCGTGATCCCGAACGGAATCGACACCACAACGTTCGACGTCGGCGGCCGCGGAGCCGCGCGCGACCGGTTGCGGATCGCCGCGAACGAACGGCTGGCGCTCTTCATCGGGCGGGCGGAGGCGCGCAAGCGGCCGGACATCGCGGTGGCCGCCGCGTCGCGCGCCGGCTATCGCCTGCTGACCGCCGGCTCGGGTCGCGTCGCGGGCGCCACCAGCCTCGGTGTGCTCTCGCCGGTCGAGTTGCGGACCTGGATACAGGCGGCGGACTGTGTGCTGGCGCCGAGCGACTACGAGGCGTGCTCGTTGGCGATCCTGGAAGCGATGGCCACCGGCACGGCCGTCGTGACGACCCGAGTGGGTTATGTCCACACGCTCGTTCGTGACGTGCCGTCCTATCGCGACCTCACCGCGTCCCCGGGCGACCTGGAAGAGTTCACCCGGGCGTTGACCCTGCTACCGTCGCGGCAGCAGGCGGTCGCCGAGGCCACCGCCTTCGTCAGGGTGGAGAACAGCCTGGAGCGCTTCGCACTCTACTGGTCCGCCGCGATCGCCGACGCGCTGAAGCGGGCGGCGGCCCGCTGACGCCACCGTCGTCCGGTCAGCGACCGCCGCCGCGGAGCACCTCCGCGACCGTCCGCAGCATGACCTTGATGTCGAGCCAGAGCGACCAGTTCTCGATGTAGTAGTTGTCGAACCGCGCCCGATCGGAGATCGGGGTGTCGCCGCGCAAACCGCTGACCTGCGCGAGCCCGGTGAGCCCGACGGGCACCCGGTGCCGGGCCGCGTAGTTCGGGTACCTCGCCGAGAACTGCTCGACGAAGTGTGGCCGCTCTGGCCGGGGACCGACCACGCTCATGTCACCCCGCAGGATGTTCCACAACTGGGGCAGCTCGTCCAGCGAGGTGCGGCGCATGAAACGGCCGATTGTGGTCACCCGCTCGTCGTCCGCGATGGACCACCTGGTCTGTGACTCCTGCTCGTTCAACGGGCGCATCGAGCGGAACTTGATGACCTTGAACGGCTTGCCGTGCCGGCCGACCCGCTCCTGCTGGAAGAAGACACCCCGGCCGCCGTCGAGGAAGGTGGCGATGGCGCAGAGCAGCAGCACCGGGCTCAGCACCACCAGCGCGACCGTGGCGAAGACCAGGTCCGAGGCGCGTTTGATGGCCCACCTCGGCCCGGAGAACGTGATATCACCGATCTTGATGATCGGAATAGCTCCGATGTGGTCGGGGTAGCCGCCCTGTGAGCGTGAGCCCCACAGGCCGGGCACCGCCCAGAGGTCGCATCGGGAACTCCTGGGCCGGAGCACCGTCTCCATGAGGACGGACTCGGCGCAGTCCGGGTCGGCGATGACGAGTACCTCGCACTCCAGGAGCCGCACCAGGTGTTCGAGATCGTCGAGGCTGCCGCTCAGCGGCAGGGCGCCGGTTTCCTGCCGGGACGGTGCGTCCACGCATCCGACGAACCGTAGACCGTACCGTGGATAGCGGCGCAACAGCCGGGCCAGTTCGAGGCCGTTCGGCCCGCTGCCGATGATGATGGCGTTGTGCTCCACCCACCGGTGCTTGCGCACGAAGACGATGAGGGTACGACTGACCGTCCGCCCGACGATGACCAGCCCTGCCGAGAGCGCGACATCCCGCATGAACCCGCTGACGTACTCCACAGAGGAGTGCCGTTGCGCCGCGATGATGGCGACCACGGCCGCGGAGGTCAGTAGCCGGCCGCCGAGACTCGGCATCTCGTCGAGGATGCTCACGTGCCGGCGAGCCCGGTAGTGCCCGCCGGACCAGAGGACGGCCACCGCCAGCGTGGCGTAGGCCAGCATCCCGCGCCAGTACGTCTGGCTCAGCAACAACGGGGTGGTCAGCGCGGCGACGTCGATGGGGAGTGTCATCATCCAGGCACGGACCCAGCGGGTGCGGGACGACGCCCGGGACCTCGCGTACGGTAGGACCGCGGTCGTCTCGACGGCGGCGCGGGCCTCCTGCTGCGGAACCATCTGCTGCACCAACCCACCGAGCTGGGCTCCAGTATGGCCGGTCGCCGGTTGGCTCGTCATGGTTTGCGCTCCCCCCGTAAGTCCCCCGACCGCGCAACATGACCGAGGGCGACCGCAGGATACGGCCGGGCGGGTGCTGACACCATCGCCGACAAGCCAGTTCCGGTTCCTACTTCGCGGCGGCCAGAATCTCCGGAACCGCGTCACGGCGAACCGCGTCGAAGAGTTGCTTGGCCTTCTCCTTGTCGGCCAGCACCACGCTCTCGGTGCCGATCATGCCGGTTCCCCTGGTCGGGCAGGTGAGGAAGGTCAGGTTGCCGCCGCGCAGGTGGCGAAGCTCCATCCCGAGGTCCAACAGGGACATCGACTCGTCGACCGCCACCGCGTCGGCGGTGGCCCGGACGAACGAGTTCAGCCGGGTGGGGCTGGCCAACGTGCCGCCCGAGGCGGCGGTGTCCAGGATCGACTTGATGACCTGCTGCTGGTGCCTGATGCGGGTGAAGTCGCCGTCGGCGAAGGCGTACCGCTCGCGGGCGTAGTCCAGCGCGGCTGCCCCGTCCATGGTCTGCTCGCCCGCGACGAACTCGCGCCGACCATCCGGGTTGAGCGAGTGCCGCGAGGTGAATCCCTTGTCGACGGTGATCTCGATGCCGCCGAGCGCGTCGACGATCTCCTTGAAGCCGGAGAAGTCGACCATCGTCACGTGGTCGATGCGGACACCGGTGAACTTCTCGACCGTCTGGACCATCAGCGGTACACCGCCCCAGGCGTACGCGGCATTGATCTTCGCGTCCCGGCCGCCCCGCCCCTCACGGGACTTCGGCACGCTCACCCAGGTGTCCCGGGGGATGGAGATGAGCTGCGCGCTCGACCGGTCCTTCGGCAGGTGCGCCAGGATGATCGTGTCGGTGCGGGAGCCGGAGGTGTTGTCCGGGTCGCGGGTGTCGCTGCCCAGGATCATGATGTTCATGGCGCCCGTCGCCACGGCCTGCGGGCGGGACTCCTCGGGGACGCCCTCGAAGGCGTCGACGCGTTCGATGCTGGACTCGACCGAGCGGTAGTAGAGGCCGCCGGCGAGCACGCCGCCACCGGCCAGGAGCACCAGCACCAGGGCGCTGATCAGCGCGATCCGCTTCCACCGGCGTCGCCGGCGCGGGCGCCCGGTGCCCGGCTCCGCCGTCGGCTGCTGCTCGATGCCCGCCTGCTCCATGGGAGGCCGGTCGGAGAGCAGGGTGTCAGGTTCGCCGTTCCCGTGGTGTTGGCGCATGTGAGGATGCTACTGATTCCGACACGCGGCTCGCATTCCCCTTTGGCCCCGATCGCGTTTCGGCGCCGAGCCGAAGCGCGACGCGAGGCGGAATTGTGATAGTGCGCAAACCGTCAAATCGTGGTTGTTGCCCGCATGTTTCCGTTGGTCTGGTAGAACCGCGCCGTGGACGCCGTCAAGCTGCGTCGGGCGCTGGCCCGTACGCGCCTCGCCCCCGTTGCCGCCTTTCCGAAACGCCTGGCCACCGTCGCCCGCCACGACGCCAAGGTGCTGCGGATCTCGGCCCGCTGGCTGATCGCCTCGCGGGAACACCACAACTACACGTACGAGCTGACCAGACTCAGCCGCAGCCACCTCGCCTGGTTCGTCAGCGTGGTCTGCGACCTGCCGGTCAGGCAGGTGCGCGAGTACCTCACCGAGATCGAGTCGGACGACGAGTTGCGCCGGCACATCGCCTCGGCCACCGCCGTCGCCGCGCGCCGCGGGCTGGCCGACAAGCAGGTCCGGTACGCCCGCCGCATCGGCTGGTACGCCATCGTGCGCGCCCGCAGGCCGAGGCACATCGTGGAGACCGGCGTGGACAAAGGGCTGGGCAGCTGCGTGCTGGCCGCAGCCCTGCTGCGCAACGCCGCCGAGGGGCACCCGGGCCGGGTCAGCTCCATCGACATCAACCCGGAGGCCGGCTACCTGACCCGCACCGCGCCCTGGTCCGAGGTGATCGACCTGGTCATCGGCGACTCGGTCGAGTCGATCGGCGCGCTGGACCGGCCGGTCGACCTGTTCCTGCACGACAGCGACCACAGCCGGGGCTACGAGCGGCGCGAGTTCGAGGCCGTCGAGCCGAAACTGGCCCCGGGGGCGATGCTGCTCACCGACAACGTCACCCACACCAACGTGTTGGCCAACCACGCCGAGCGCACCGACCGCCGATTCCTCGCCTACCGGGAGACGCCGGCCAACCACTGGTACCCGGGCGACGGCATCGGCGTGGCATGGTAGCCGGGTGCGGCTGAGCGCGATCCACACGTACCCGATCAAGGGTTGCCGGGGGCTGGACCACGACCAGCACCACCTCGCTGGCCGCGCTCTCCGACGCCGGCGGGCAACCGGTGCCGACGGCCCGCTTCCGGCCCAACCTGGTGGTCGACGGCGCCCCCGCGTGGGCGGAGGACGACTGGGTGGGGCGCCCGTTGCGGATCGGCGGCGTGCCCTTCCGCGCCGCCGGCCCGTCGGCCCGCTGCCTGGTCATCACCATCGACCAGCAGACCGGGGTACGCGACCGGGAGCCGCTGCGCGCCCTCGCGCGGCACCGCAACATCGATCGCAAGCTCCTGTTCGGGCTGTACCTGCTGCCGCTGGCACACGGCCGGGTGCGGCTCGGTGATCCAGTGAAGCCGGCCGACTCTTAGCTTTCGCTTAGCTGGCTTGTCCGGCACTGCACCATCGGGCAGCATCGGTGCACGTGACCGACGGTACGGACGGCCCCGCCGCGCGGACAGCAGCCCAGCGTTCCTTTCGGAGTCGCTGGCTGGCCGGCGGGGCCGTGGCCGCGCTCGCCACCGTTCTCGGGCTCACCCTCGCGCTGCGCTCGGGTGCCGCGCCCGCCTGCGCCGCGCCGCGCACCGGCGCCGCCCCGCCGGCTGCCGGCACGCTCCACAAGGGCAAGGCCACCTTCTACGACTCGAAGGGCGCGGGCGGAAACTGCTCCTATCCCGCCGCCCCGACCGACCGGCTCTACGTGGCGCTCGGTCCGAGCGAGTACGCCGACGGCGCCGCCTGCGGCGGGTACCTCGACGTGACCGGGCCGAAGGGCAAGATCCGTGTGATGGTCATGGACCAGTGCCCGGAGTGCGCCGCCGGCCACATCGACCTGTCCAGGGAGGCCTTCGCCCGGATCGCCGACCCGGTGCAGGGCGTCGTCGACGTCAGCTACCGCCTGGTGGCCGACCCGCCGCTGACCGGTCCGCTCACCTTCCGGATCAAGGAAGGCGCTTCGCAGTGGTGGTTCGCCGTCCTGGTCGCCGGTCACGGCAACCCGCTGCGCTCGGTCGAGGTACGCCAGGGCGGCTCGGGCGCGTGGCGGGCGGCGCACCGCGAGAGCTACAACTACTGGGCGATCGAGTCGGGCGCGGGTGTCGGGCCGTATCAGATCCGGGTCACCGACACCCAGGGGCACCGGGTCACCGCCACCGGCATCCGGATGGCACCCGGCGAGGTCCAGCGCAGCACGGTCCGGATGTACGGGGCCGGGTCGACGCCCTCGTCCCGGTCGCGCTCGGCCGCCCCGACCACCGGCCCGAAGCCGAGTGCCAGCCCGACCCCGAGCGCCAGTGCGACAGTGCGGCCCTCGGCTTCCACCACGACCGCGTCCGCCGAACCCACACCGCCGGCCACAGGCGCGCTGGACGGGACGGCGTTGGCGGCGACCGACCCGTTGGCAGCCTCGCCCCCCGCCTGTGCCTCCTGACAACCGCGTCGATCCAGGTTCGACCGTCGTGAGTCGATCTACCGTCGCGACGACAGCCCCTAGATCGACGTGTCGCGGTGCTGCGCCATCCCGACGGCGTCGGCGCGGGCGTCGGTCAGGCCGAGCCACATGAGGATCTCGTCGCGGTCGTCGCCGGGCGCGACCCGCAGCGCGCCGGGCCACCGCCCGACCTCGCGGTAGCCGAGCCGCCGGTAGAACCGGTCCAGCCCCAGCCCGTCGCGTACGGTCACGTGCAACGCCGCCAGCCCCAGGTCACGGGCGATCCGCTCGGCCTCGCGCATCAGCGCCTCGCCGAAGCCGCGCCCCTGCGTGTCGGGGTGCACCATCACCCGGGTGAGCACCCGCAGGTGCGGCTTCAGGTGGAAGCGCGGATCGGTGAAGATCGCCATGGCCACCAGCCGGTCGCCGTCGTAGCCGAGCAGCAGCCGGTCCGGGCCGTCCGCGATGCCCGCCAGCGTCGGGTCCGCGATGGTGCGTACCTGCTCGGCGGTGACCGGGGCCACGAAACCGACCGCGCCCCCGGCGTTGGTGACGTCGACCCAGAGGTCGACGATCGCCGCGCGCAGCTCGGGGGCCAGTTCGGGATCGAGGACGAAACGCAGACTCACGGCGTTCATCCTTACCGGAGGCTGAGCCGGCCGCCCGTGATCGTGATGCTCCCGACAGGGTGCCGTGGTGCGGGAGGGGGGATTCGAACCCCCACGTCCTTTCGGACAATAGGACCTAAACCTACCGCGGCTGCCATTACGCCACTCCCGCCAACCCCGATCATTCTAGAGCGTCGGGTCGGGACCGTGTGAGGGCGGCACGGCCC
The DNA here is from genome assembly GCF_014646235.1 of Micromonospora sonchi. Lineage (GTDB taxonomy): Bacteria > Actinomycetota > Actinomycetes > Mycobacteriales > Micromonosporaceae > Micromonospora > Micromonospora sonchi. Next base: position 387,809 of record NZ_BMNB01000001.1, read on the forward strand.
CTCACGGGGCCACTGCCTGCAACTGCTCGTCGAGTCTCGGCGCGAGGGTCTGCGCGTACGTCGCGGTGAGATGGTGGGCGTCCCGGTAGACGAGCACGCTGCCGATCACCGCGGCGCATCGGTCGGCGGGACAGATCGCGTCGGTCAGGTCGATCAGATGCACACCCTCCGCCCCCTTGGCCGCCTCGACCTGCAACGGGCCGATGCCGGCCAGGGCCTCGACGCGTGGGACCGCACACCTGGCCAGCCGGGTCCGGTTACCCGAAACGCAGTCCGCGATGTCGATGCCGGGCGCCGGGCTGTCCCGCAGGACCACGACCGGCGCCACCGAGGTGAGTTCCAACCAGGTCCGACGCATCGATTCCACCAGGACGGCCTGGCTCTCCGGCCCGCGTAGCATGTCCCCGTCCCGGTATGCCGAGTAGTCGAAGCTGCTGGTGACGATCAGGTCCGGGCGATCGTCGGCCACCGCCTGACGCACCGCCCGGTTCCAGGTGACACAACTGTCGTTGGGTTCGGCGCCGTCGGCCACCTGGACGTCGAAGTAGGGGCACGAGGACTTGGTGTAGCTGACCAGCTTCCAGTTCCGCCGCTCCCCGATGCTCTGCAGGGCAGGCACCCACTGCGCGGCGTGCGAATCACCGATCAGGACGACGGTGGCCGTGGGCGCGGTACCTCCGTAGGTGCAACGGCGAACCTTGGTCTCCGTCTGGCCGGCGTGGCACTCGTCGGCGTAGACCGTGGGCAGGTCGTCCCGGGCCGCCAGTGGGTCGGGAACGATCAACGGAGCGTGGTCGACGGGAGCCCCCGCCTGGTCGTTGCCGGGTGCGAGAGCTGCCGCGCCCGGCGCGCCCAACACGGTCGGCGTGCCGTGCCGGTCCGGTGCGGTGGCGAACTGGAAGATCACCCCGCCCCAGCCGGACAGCACGGTGCACGCGAGCCCGACAGCGAGTGCGGCCCGCGGTCGCACGGAGAGCTTCCGCGAGTGCCAGATCGGCCGTTCGACGAGCCGGCTGGTCAGGTAGGCGAGCAGGATCGCCAGCGCCACCGCCGCGACCGGTGCGGCGACGCCCGGATCATCGGTGCCGACCGTGAACACCACGAGCAGGGGCCAGTGCCACAGGTAAAGGGTGTAGGAGATACCTCCGAGGAACTGCAGGGGACGCAGCCGCAGCATGGCCACCGGTCCGTACCGGTGGGTCGGCCCGGCGGCGATGACGAGCGCGGTTCCGATGGTCGCGGGCAGCGCCAGCAGACCCGGAAAGGGCGACGAGGTGTCGACCAGCACCGCCGAGCCGGCCACGGCAGCGACACCGGCCCAGCCGAGGACGGGCGCCACGGCAGCGGGCAGCCTCAGCGGCGCGAGGGCGAGCAACGCACCGACCGCGAGTTCCCAGATCCGCCCGGTGGTGGCGAAGTAGGCACGACCGGGGTCCGTTTCGACCAGGAACACCGACCAGGCGAAAGAGATCAGCCCGAGCACGCCCACGGCAACGAGCGCGCCGGCGCGGAAGCTCGACCGTGTCGAACCGTGTCGACGGGCCCACCACGCGACAGCGACCAGGAGCAGCGGCCACACCAGGTAGAACTGTTCCTCCACGGCGAGCGACCAGTAGTGCTGGACGATGCTCGGCGCCTGCTCGGCGGCGAGGTAGTCCACCGCCTGTTCGGCGAACCGCCAGTTCACGACGTACAGCGCGCTGGTCACCACGTCCCACGCGGTGTCACGCCAGCGGATGTCCGGCAGGACGAGGTACGTGAGAACCAGTGCGGCGAGCAGGACCAGCCCGGCGCTGGGCAGCAGACGCTTCGCCCGTCGGGCGTAGAACCGGCTCAGCGACAGCCGGCCCCGCTCGGCCACCTCAAGCGCCACGCCTCGGGTGATCAGGTAACCCGAGATGACGAAGAAGACGTCCACCCCGACGAATCCGCCGGAGAACAGCGGAGCGTCCGCGTGCCAGAGCACGACCAGCAGCACGGCAAGGGCGCGCAGGCCTTCGATGTCGGGGCGGAAGGCACTGCGCGGTCGGCTGTCGGACATCGGCGCGTCTCCGGCGATGGTCAGGATCGACTGCGTTTGAGACCGGGCCTAGTCCAGGCCGAGGTCGCGGCGGAGTTTGGCGACGTGGCCGGTGGCCTTGACGTTGTAGAGCGCCCGCTCGATCTTGCCATCTTCGTCGATCACGAACGTCGAGCGGATCACCCCGGTGACCGTGCGGCCGTAGGACTGCTTCTCGCCGTACGCCCCGTAGGCGGTCAGCACCGACTTGTCGGTGTCGGCGACGAGCGGGAAGGTGATGGCGTCGCGCTCGCGGAATTTCGCCAGCTTCTCCGGCTTGTCCGGCGAGATGCCGACCACCTCGTAACCCGCTGCCTGGAGCGAGGCGAGTGAGTCGCGGAAGTCGCAGGCCTGTTTGGTGCAGCCGGGGGTCATCGCGGCCGGGTAGGCGTACAGGACGACCTTGCGGCCGCGCAGGTCGGCCAGGGTGAGTTGCCCGCCGGCGTCGGTGGGCAGGGTGAACTCGGGTGCCGGGTCACCGGGGGAGAGGCGAGCGGGTGCGGTCATGGCCCGACCCTACCGCCGTGCCGGATCGTCCCGGGACACCCGGCCGTGCCGCACCGCCTCGGCCCGTCCGGCGCGGCGACTCCGACCAATTATCGGTTGTTGCCAGCTATTGGCAGCAGTGTGGGCGGCGAAATAGGCTCACCCTTGCCGGCGAGCGCGGGCCCGCCGTCACGTGGGAGGTCACGTGGAAACTCTGGCCATGCACATCTCGAACGGAATCATCGACGGTCCGGTCGCGGCGGCCTTCGGGGTCGTCGCGCTGGCGGCGATGGCGGTCGGTGTCCGGCGCGGCCGGCAGGACCTGGATGATCGGCTGGCACCGATGGCCGGCCTGGTCGCGGCGTTCATCTTCGCTGTGCAGATGCTCAACTTCCCGATCTTCACCGCCGGGATCAGCGGTCACCTGCTCGGCGGTGCGCTCGCCGCGATGCTGGTCGGCCCCTGGGTCGGCGCGCTCTGCATCGCGGTGGTGCTGGTCGTGCAGGCGCTCGTCTTCGGCGACGGCGGCGTGGCGATGCTCGGGCTCAACGTCACCAACATGGCCGTGCTCGCCGTCGCGGTGGCGTACCTGCTGATCGCCCTGCTGCTGCGGGTGCTGCCGCGTAGCACCACCGGGTTGGCCGTGACGGCCTTCGTCGCCGCGCTGGTCAGCGTGGTCGTCGCGGCGATGGGCTTCGTGCTGCAGTACTGGCTCGGCGGCACCGCCGACCTCGGCGGCAACCTGGCCGCGCTGGCCGGCACGATGGCCGTGTCCCACCTGTTCATCGGCATCGGCGAAGGCCTGATCACCGCCACCACGGTGGTCACCGTGGCGAAGGTCCGACCCGACCTGGTGTACGCGCTGCGCGCCCTGAAGCCGGCGGCGCCGGCGACCGACGCGACCGTCGGAGGTGTCCGATGAGGAAGTGGAGCTTCGTCGTCGGTGGCCTGCTCGTCGCCCTGCTGTTGGCCGGTGTGGTGAGCAACTTCGCCTCGCCGCACCCCGACGGGCTGGACTCGTCGCTGCGGGAGGGCTGCACTCTCGACACCGACGGCGAGATCACCGGCGGCAGTTGCCCCGCCCAGCAGGAGCAGGAGCACGAGATCGGCGGTCCGCTGGCCGACTACGGCATCGCGGGTCTGGACAACGAGTTCCTCTCCACCGGGCTCTCCGGCGTCTTGGGCGTACTGCTGACCTTCGTCCTGGCCGGCGGCGCGTTCCGGCTGGTCCGCCGCCGCGACGCCGCGCCGGAGACGGGCGGGTCGCGGGACGCGGATCGGCCGGGCACGCCCGCCACGAGCCAGGGGTAGCGCCGGTGGGGGCCGGGCACGCGCACGTGCTGTACCGGGAGTCCGACTCGCCGGTGCACCGGCTGCCGCCCGAGGTCAAGATCGCGGCGATGGTGGCGTTCACCGTCGCCGTGGTCGCCACCGGCCGCGAGGCGTTCTGGGCCTTCGGCGCGTACGCCCTGCTGGTCGCGGTGGTGGCGGCGTTGGCCCGGGTGAGCGCCCGCTGGCTGCTGGTCCGGTCGACGATCGAGCTGCCGTTCGTGCTCTTCGCCTTCGCGTTGCCGTTCCTCGGCGCGGGCGAGCGGGTGGACGTGCTCGGCTTGAGCCTCTCCGCCGACGGCCTCTATGGCGCGTGGAACATCCTCGCCAAAGGCACCCTGGGTGTCTGGGCGTCGCTGCTGCTGGCCGCGACCACGACCACCCGGGACCTGATCGTCGGGCTGGACCGGCTGCGCTGCCCGCAGATCCTCACCCAGATCGCCATCTTCATGCTGCGCTACCTGGACGTGCTGGTCGGCGAGGCCCGCCGGATGCGGGTCGCCCGACTGTCCCGGGGCGACGACCCGCGGTTCCTGTGGCAGCTGCGCGGCTTCGCCGCCGGCGTCGGGGCGCTGTTCCTGCGGGCCTTCGAGCGGGGCGAGCGGGTCTACCTGGCGATGCTGTCGCGCGGCTACACCGGCCGGATGCCGGAAACCTGGCCGGGCGCGGGCGCGGGCGCGGCGACGGCCGGGCAGTGGCTGGTCGCGGCCGCCGTGCCCGTCCTGGCGGGCGCCGTCGCCGCCACCGCCGCCGTACTGACATGATTCCCGGTGTGCCACCGACCACCCCGAGCCTGGACGTCCGTGGCGTCCGATACGCCTATCCGGACGGTCACCTCGCTCTGCGCGGGGTCGACCTGACGGTGGCCCGGGGCGAGCGGGTGGCCCTGCTCGGCCCGAACGGCGCCGGCAAGACGACCCTGGTGTTGCACCTCAACGGCATCCTCGCCGCCACCGAGGGCAGCATCGCCGTCGGTGGCCTGCCGGTCAGCCCCGACCGGGCCACCCTGGCGGAGATCCGCCGGCGGGTGGGCATCGTCTTCCAGGACCCGGACGACCAGCTCTTCCTACCCACCGTCGCCGAGGACGTGGCGTTCGGACCGGCCAACCTCGGGTTGCGCGGGGCGGAACTCGCCGCCCGGGTGGACGAGGCGCTGGCCGCGGTGGGCATGTCCGAGCACCGGGACCGCGCCCCGCACCACCTGTCCTTCGGGCAGCGCCGTCGGGTGGCGGTGGCCACCGTGCTCGCCATGCGCCCGGAGATCCTGGTGCTCGACGAGCCCTCGTCGAACCTCGACCCGGCGGCCCGCCGGGAACTCGCCGCCATCCTGCGGTCCCTGCCGGTGACCCTGCTGATGGTCACCCACGACCTGCCGTACGCGTTCGAGCTCTGCGACCGTTCGGTGATCCTCGACAGCGGCCGGATCGTGGCCGACGGGCCGACCGCCGAGGTCCTCGGTGACGGGGAACTGCTCGCCCGGCACCGCCTCGAACTTCCCTACCCGTTCAGCCCGGCGCTGCGTCCACGGGGGTGACCGCTGCGCGGCCGGTGGCGTGCAGGCGCAGGACGGCGGCGGCCAGGGCACCGGCCCCGGCGACGACGACCAGCACGACCAGCACCCGGGCGGCCATCGCCGGCCACGGCACCGGCGGCACGGACCGGGCGAACACGGCGGCGTTGGTCACCCCGGCGAACAGCGCCAGGCACGCCCCGGCCAGCGCCACCACGAAGTCGACGTTCGACCGGCGGCCCGCACCGCTGGCCACCGACGCCGACGAGCCGGCGGTCAACGCCCGCCAGCCGGCGACGATCGCCCCGAGCCCGACCAGCAGCGCCCACACCGGACCGGTCAGCAGGCCGGCCAGCACGCCGCCGATCCCTTCGGCGCCGTCGTCGCGTACTTGCCCGACGGTGAGCAGGACGGCGGCCAGCCCGCCGCAGACCAGCAGCCCGCCGAGCCCGGCCAACGCCCGTCGACCCGGCGCCGAGGCAGCCGGCAACACCCCGACCGCGCCGACCGCGAGCGCGCCGAGCGTGACCAGCGCCCACCAGGCGTATGCGTCCGGCGGCGGCACCCAGTCCAGGGTGCCCCGGATCTCCAGCGGCCCGTCGGCGGCGCGCAGCGGCACCACCCAGTCGCGTACCCGATGCTCGCGGTCGGGCGCGGCGCGGACCTGGGCGGGCGGTCCCGCCTCGCGCCACAGCGCCCGCTGGTCGTGCCAGCGGACGGTCGGCCCGTCGTCGACCCGTTGCCAGACCGGCGCGGCGGCGGGGTCGACCTCGGCCGGCAGCGCCGTGTCGCCGGCGAGGGTCCGGTTCAGGTAGGTCGCCGGCGAGCGGCTGTTCTCGAACACGCCGTCCGGACCCACCCGCAGGTACGGCTCGCCCGAGTAGCCGATCACCTCGACCGGAGCGCCGCCGGTGTTGGTCAGCTCCAGTCGGGCCCCCGCCTCGACCACCCGGACCCGAAGCTCCGGCCGGGCCGGGGTCACGGCGGTGACCTCGGCCCGGTAGTCGCTGCCGTTCAGCGCGTCCGCGCCGTGGGCTGCGGCGGGGGCGGCGGTGGCGAGCAGGGCGGTGACCGTGCCGGCGAGCAGCAGCGCGGCCCGGGGCAGCAGGGTCACCGGCCGGCCGCCTCCACCGCGGCGATGATGTTCGCCGGCGACCAGTCCTGCACCGGCTTGCCGTCGACCAGGACCGTCGGGGTGCCGGTGACGTTGGCGCGGCTCGCCTCGTCGGTGACGTGGGCGCTCCACGGCCGGTACTTCCGGTCCCGGACGCAGGTGCCGAAGGCGTCCCGGTCCAGCCCGACCTCGGCGCCGATGTCGATCAACTGGTCGTCGCTGAGCCCGCCACCGTTCTCGGCTGGCTGCCGTTCGAACAGCGCCTTGCCGAACTCGGTGAACTTGCCGCCCTCGGCGGCGCAGCCGGACGCGGCCGAGGACCGGGTCGAGTAATCGGTGCTGGAGAAGCGGTTCAGGTAGGCCACCGGGTGATAGACCGCCCGGATCTTGCCATCGCTGATCAGCTGGTCGATGGTGGCGCCGCTGGTCTGCTCGAACCGCTTGCAGGCAGGGCAGAGGTAGTCCTCGTAGATGTCGACGGTGACCGGCCCGGAGCCGACCACGATGCCGGTGCCGGCGTCGTTGGCCCCCGGCGGCGGGATGAACTTTCCGCCGCGCTGGCCCGAAAACACGCTCCAGCCGATCAGACCGGCGATGACCAGCACCACCACCGCGCCGAGCGAGATCCACAGCATCTGCTTGCGGCGACGTTCCCGGGCCAGTTGTTGCCGGACCACGCGGGCCGCGTCCTTGCGCCCCTTGCGACTACTCATTTTCGTCCTCCACCATTTCGCCCGTCAGCGCGCCATCCATCGAGACGGCCGTCCAGGGCCGGATCAGCAGGAACCCGGCCAGCGCCAGGAAGCCCAGGTCCCGGAGGATCTCCGGGAGGTAGCTGGCGTTCTGCCCGGCCGGCAGCGGCCAGGTCGCCGACCTTGGTGGCGCCAGCGTAGAGCCAGACGGCTGCCAGTCCGAGCCGGACGGCGAGCCCGAGCCAGCGGCGCCAGCTGCCGTTCACCCCGTCCGCGCCTCACCGATCGAGTCGATCAGCTCGGCGCGGGCGCGGGCCACCCGGGATCGGATCGTGCCCACCGGCACCTTCTCCACGGCGGCGGCCTCGGCGTAGGACAGGCCCAGCAGTTGGGTCAGCACGAACGCCCCGCGCCGCTCGGCGGGCAGCCGGCGGATCAGGTCGGCCGCGCCGAGCGACGCGGCCGGGTCGGGGTGCGGCACGTCGGTGTGCGCCTGCGCGGTGAGCCGCTGGTCGAGGCGCCGCCGCCGGACCACCGTACGCAGGTGGTCGGCGCAGGTCCGCCGGGCGATGCCGAGCAGCCAGGTACGCGCGCTGGAGCGCCCCTCGAAGGCGGGCAGCGCGCGGAACGCCCGCAGGTACGTCTCCTGAGTGAGATCATCGGCGCTGTCCGGATCGACCAGGGCCGCCGCGAACCGCCACACCTCGACCTGGGTGGCCCGGACGAACGCGGCCTGGGCGATCGGATCGCCGTCGCGGGCGGCCAGGGCCCACCGGGTGGCCTCGTTGGCCGACTCCGCGCGCTCCGGCGTGCCTCCGCCGGCCCCCTCGGGGTCGGTGGTGGCGGCGGTGTCGCGCGGCAGGGGGATCACGACAAACCAGGTTACGCGGCAGCGCGCTGAGCAGCAGGGTCCTTCGTCCCTTCCATGGTCTGCGCCACGTCGGGAACTTTTCCACCGTACCGGCCGACTATTCGCTCATGACCCCTCGCCCGGTGCTCGCGCGCGATTCCGCGCGCGGTGGAGGCGATCTCCGACATTCGTGGTCGCCAATGGCTCGCGTTGCGGGTGGGTTATCGGAGAGCATGGCGGACATGACTGCCGCCCCACGCCGCCGATTCGCCCGGCTGACCGCCGCTGCCGGTCTGCTGGTCACCATCGTCGCCCTGCTGCTCGCCCCGGCCAGCCCGGCCACCGCCCACGCCGTGCTGAACAGCAGCAGTCCCACCGCCTCGTCCGTGGTGCCCGCCGCCCCCGCCGAGGTGGTGCTCACCTTCAGTGAATCGGTGCGCAAGGTGCCGGACAAGATCCGGGTCATCGCGCCGGACGGCTCCCGCGCGGATCGCGGCGAGCCCGTCTTCACCGACAGCGTGGTCAACATTCCGGTCGACCCGTCCGGCCCCAACGGCACCTACCTGGTCACCTACCGGGTGATCTCCGCCGACAGCCACCCGGTCTCCGGTGCGTTCACCTACTCCGTCGGCGCGCCCTCCGAGCCGCCGGTGGACAGCGGCAACGACGGCCGGGCCAACCCGACGGTCGGCAACGCGATCAAGATCGCCAAGTTCGTCGGTTACGCCGGTCTGCTGCTGTTGATCGGCCCGGCCCTGGTGCTCGCCCTGCTCTGGCCGCGCCGGCTGTCCCGGCGCGGCCCGGCCCGGCTGGCCTGGACCGGCCTCGGGCTGGTGGCGCTCGCCACGGTCGCGGGGACGCTGTGGCAGGTGCCGTACACCAACGGTGGCGGGTTGTTCGACATCACCGGCGCGGGGCTGAGCCTGGTGCTCGGCAGTGTTTTCGGTGCCGTGCACCTGGTCCGGCTGGGGCTGCTGGCCGCGGCGGCGGTCCTGCTCCGGCCCCTGCTGGCCGGGCCGGTGGGCCGCACCGACCTGGTGGTGCTCGGAGTGCTCGGCGCGGGCGCGCTGCTCACCTGGCCGTTGTCCGGGCACCCGGCGGCCTCGCCCGCCCCGGCCGTGTCGGTGCTCGTCGACGCGGTGCACCTGGGCGGGATGGCGGTCTGGCTGGGCGGGCTGGTCATGCTCGCCGTGTTCCTGCTGCCCCGAGCGGACGAGCGGGAACTGGGCGCGATCCTGCCGATCTGGTCGCGGTGGGCCGCCCTGGCGGTGTCGGCGCTGCTGCTGGCCGGCATCGTCCAGGCGCTGATCGAGGTGGCCACGCCGGCGGCCCTGGTCGGCACCCGCTACGGGCAACTGGTGCTGGCCAAGAGCGGGCTGTTCGCGCTGGTGATCGGGGTGGCCGCGTACTCCCGTCACCTGGTGCGCAAGCGGATCGCGGCCAGCCGTCCCGCGCCGATACGCCGGGCGGTCTGGGTGGAGCTGGCGATCACCGCGATCGTGCTCGGTGTGTCGGCGACCCTGGTGCAGACCACCCCTGCCCGCACCGCCTCGGCCAACGTGGCCGGCGCCGAGGCCGACTACTTCGCCACCATGCTCACCAGTCCGTTGTTCACGCTCCAGGTCGAGATGGCACCGGCCGAGCGCGGCAACAACTCGGTGCACTTCTACGCGTACACCCCGGAGAACCGGCCGCAGCCGGTGGTGGAGTGGAAGGCCACCGTGGCGCTGCCGTCGGCCGGGATCGAGCCGATCGACGTCCCGCTGCTGGCGCTCACCGACTACCACGCCACCGGGGAGATCAACCTGCCCTCGGCAGGGGAGTGGCAGCTGCAGATCACCGCCCGCACCACCGAGATCGACCAGGACACGGTGACCGCCACCGTGCCGATCCGATAAGAGAGGTCCCATCGATGATCCGTCACCGACGTACCGCGGGCGCCGCCGCGGCCCTGACGCTCGGCGCCGTCGCCATGGCCGTGTTCGGCTTCGTGGCGCCCGCGTCCGCGCACGTCACGGTCAACCCGAGAGAGGCGACCCAGGGCGGCTACGGCCGGTTCGCGTTCCGGGTGCCCAACGAGAGCGACACGGCGTCGACCACCAAGGTGGAGATCTTCCTGCCCGAGAACGCCCCGGTCGGCTCGGTGTCGACGATGCCGGTGCCGGGCTGGACGGTGGCGGTGGAGAAGCGCAAGAGCGATCCGCCGGTGAAGGTGCACGGCACCGAGATCTCCGAGGTGGTTTCCAAGATCACCTGGACGGCCGGCGCCGACGCGGCGATCGCCCCGGGCACCTTCCAGGAGTTCCCGGTCTCCCTCGGTCCACTGCCCGAGGTGGACCAGATGGTCTTCAAGGCGCTGCAGACCTACTCCGACGGTGCCGTGGTGCGCTGGATCGACCCGCCGAACCCCGGTGGCGAGGAGCCGGCCACCCCGGCGCCGGTGCTCGCCCTCGCCGCCGCCGCGCCTGAGGCGGCGCCGGCCGAGTCGCCGGCCGCGCAGCCCGGTGCGGCCGAAAAGAGCGACGACGGTGACAGCGGGCTGGCCGTCGGGCTCGGCGTCGCCGGCCTGGTCGCCGGGCTCGGCGGGCTGCTCCTGGGCGGGCTCGCGTTCGCGCGTACCCGACGGGAGAACGCCACCGCGGTCCGGGACGACGACCCCGCGCCGACGACGGCCTGACAGCTCACCCCCTCGCGGGCCCGCCGGGAACCACCCCGGCGGGCCCGTCCGCTTTCCTGTTCTCGACGTGGATATCCGCAGTTCAACGCCGGGTCGTGGGTAAGGTCGGCCGGGTATCTGGCTACAGAGGGAGACAGGGCGGATGCGTTTCGTGTGGGCGCTGGTCGGAATGCTGCTGCTGGCCGTCGGCACGACCGCGCTGGTCGCTGCCGCCGCGCTCGGTCTGACGACCGGTCGCACCGCCCCCGACGGGGTGTTCACCGCGCGGATCGAGAGCGTGCGGACGCCGGGACACGCGGTCGTGGTGACCGATCTCGACGCGCTGGTACGCCGGGAGGTGCCGTTCGCCAGCGGCGAATCGGCCCGGTTCCGGCTCGACGCCCGTACGCCCGACGGGCCGGCCTTCGTCGGACTGGCCCCGACCGACGAGGCGCAGCGCTGGTTGGCGGCAGCGCCGCACGCCGTGGTCCAGCGGATGGCGCTGGCCCGGGGGTCGCTGCCGGTCCGGCTGGAGCAGGTCGACCCGGCGGAGGGCATGCCGCCGGCTGTCCCGGCCGCCCCCGCCGCGCAAACATTCTGGGTACGCGCCGGGACCGGCGTGCTGGAGTGGAGCCCCGCCGACCTGGCCGACCGTCGACTGAGCCTGGTGCTGATGCGGCCCGACGGCGGGCCCGACCTGGGCCTGGACCTGCGCGCCGAACTGCGCGCCGGGTGGATCGCCCCGCTCACCTGGGCCTCGCTGACCGGCGGCATACTGCTGGTCACCCTCGCCGCGCTGATCCTGCTGCGCCCGATCCGTCCCCGCGAGATCATCTTCGTGGTCGAGCCGGATCAGGTGCCGGTGCTCGCCGGTCGGCTCGGGGTGAGCTCGCTCAGCGGCCTGGGCGTCCCACCACCGCCCGGCCCGCGCGCGCTCTCGCCCGAACCACCTGCGCCCGCACCCGGCCCGCGCGCGCTCTCGCCGGTTCCGCGCTCGCCCTCGCCCGGCCCGCATCCGCTCTCGCCGGTTCCGCGCTCGCCCTCGCCGGCCCCGCGCTCGCTCTCGGCGGTTCCGCGCTCGCCCTCGCCGGCCCCGCGCTCGCCTTCGCCGGGCCTGCATCCGCTCTCGCCTTCGCCGGTTCCGCGCCCGCCCGCACCCGGCCCGCACCTGCTCTCGCCGGTTCCGCGCCCGCCCGCACCCGGCCCGCACCCGGAGGCCGAGCGGCAACTCGTCTCCGTAGCCACGACCCCGCCCCGCCCCGCCTCCAACAGCACCGAGGTCGCCGCCCCCGCACCACCAGCGGCCGCCCCTACCGCCCCCGCACCACCACCACCACCACCACCACCAGCGGCCGCCGCCCCCATCGCCACGCCCCCGACAGTCGCCCCGGTGCCCCGCCCGGAAACCCTCGCCGACCTCCCTGCCCCCCATCACCCCCTCCGCCCGGCCACCCCACCCCACTGACCCACTTCACGTCACTTGATGCCACCTGATGCCACCGACCGCCACCCCCAAATGCCACCCCACCCCACTTAATGCCACCGACCGCCACCTCCAAATTCCACCCACGCCACCCGGCCCTCCGACCACTTCCGCCGATCTGACCGGCACGCCAGACCGCCTTGCTCCGATATGTCACCCCGTTGCGGTGGATCTTGGACCGAAATGGCCCCTCCGGGGGCCGGAAGTGTCCAAGATTGCCTGATCAGAGCAATGAGCGACCGGCAACGGGCGATGGCGACGAGGCGAGTGCTGGCCCGTGCAATGCGGTCGATGAGCCTGAGGCGCTCTCGTCCGGCATCGACGCGCAGGATGCCGCAACGGGGTCTGCGCACGAGATGTCGTAACTCGTGCTCTGCGCACGAGATGCCGTAACTCGTGGCCTCAGCGGGCCCGGATACCCCGACATGCCGCAGCTCGTGCCGCTCGGCGGACGGGATACTCCGGCATGCCGCAACTCGCGCCCGCCCGATCGGCTCGAACACCCCGACATGCCGTATCTCGCGCCGCGCCAGGGGCAGCATCACCCAGCCTGAACCCCAACCTCGCTGCCACCACCTACTGCCGGACTCCTTAAGGGCAGAAAGTGTCCAAGATTGCCTGCTGGGATGATCTGGCCAGTGCGACGGGCGGCAGTGGACCGCTGCCGGGTCTTTACGCCTGCCCAGCACCCGAAGAGGCGCGATCTTGCACTTTCGGTCGCGACATAAGTTACATCGGTCGCAAATCAGCGACCAAAACTGCATGATCGCGGGGAGCGGGGAGCGGGGAGCGGGGAGCGGGGAGCGGGGAGCGGGGAGCGGGGAGCGGGGAGCGGGTGGGGCGGCCCTCCGTGCTGCCGACACGGAGGGCCGCCATTCACCGGGGGATATCGGTGGGTTGGAGCAAGATTACCGAGGAATGGGTTTCTTGGGAAGAGTGTCCGATTCAGGCGACTCCTGAGTGGGAGCGCCGGCTTCGGCCCGCAGCGGCAGCGCGACCAGCAGTACCACGCAGAGCAGCACGTACGTGTTGCGCAGCAGGAACTCCCATGGGGTGCTGGTGGGCTCCGGGGCGACGCCGAAGTCGTAGAAGGAAACCACGCCGTACACGATGATCGCCGAGGTGCCGACGGCGAGCCCACCCAGCCGACGGCGCCGGCGCGCCCCGGTGGCGGTGCGCGGATCGGCGCTCAGCGTCGCGTCGACCAGGATCACCACCGCCGGAATGAACCAGTAGATGTGGTGGGTCCAGGTGATCGGGCTGATCAGGGCCGCGACCAGGCCGGCCAGGGTGAGGGCGGCGAGCGGGTCGCCGGCCCGGGACGCCCGAACCGCCCGCCACAGCCCGTACCCGGCGACCGCCACGACCAGCGGCAGCCAGATCAACCGGTCCGGCTCCTCGGGCGCGGTGAGCCGGCTCAGCAGCCCGAACAGCGACTGGTTGCCGGTGTAGTCGGTACGGCCGACCCGGTCGGTGGCCCACAACTCGTGTGTCCAGAACCGCCACGAGTCGCCGGGCGCGACCGCCGCGGCGAGCAGAGTCGCCCCGGTGGCGGTCGCTGCGGCGACCACCGCCGCCCGCCACCGCCGGGTCGCCAGCAGGTAGACCACGAAGATGCCCGGGAAGAGCTTGAGCGCCGTCGCCAGACCGATGCCCACGCCGGCCCAGCGGCTGTTCCGGGGTACGGCGAACAGCAGGTCAGCCAGAATCAGCACCACCAGCAGCATGTTGATCTGCCCAAAGGTGATGGTCTCCCGGGTGCTCTCCACCGCCAGCACGAGCAGCACCCCCACCACGAGGGTGAACAGGTGCGGCAGGCCGTGCCGACGGATCACCGGATCGAGCAGCCACTTCGTGGTGACCACCACCCCCAGCAGCGTCAACCCGGTGAAGATCACCACGGTCGCGCCCAGCTTCGGCAGGGCGAACGGCCACAGCAGCAGCGCGCTGAACGGGGGGTAGGTGAAGAACAGCTCACCCTGCACCCGGTCGGGCTGGACGTAGTCGTAGAGCGGGTTGCCGGCTGTCCACCAGTCCATCGCCGACATGTAGATCTTCAGGTCGAAGAAGTTGTGCGTCATCCCGGGCAGGTAGAGCGCCGGCAGCACCGCCGCCATCGCCAGCGCGCCCACCATCCGACGTGCCGTACGGCTACCGGTTTCCTCGACGTCGACGGCGGAGGGTGTGACGGGATCGGCGGGCACGGGAAAGACCCTAGCGGTCGGTGGCCCCGGCGGCGCGCAGCCACGGGGCGTGGGCTGCGCGTAGGCTGTGCCGGTGGCTGATCTTCTCGTCTGGATCGACTGTGAGATGACCGGGCTCGACCTCCGGGGCGACAAACTGATCGAGGTCGCCGCACTGGTCACCGACCCCGACCTCAACGTGCTCGGTGACGGCGTCGACGTGGTGATCCACGCCGACGACGCGGCGCTGGACGCCATGCCGGAGATTGTCCGGACGATGCATGCCAAGTCGGGGTTGACCGACGAGGTACGCCGCTCCACGGTCACCCTGGCGGAGGCCGAGGACCTGGTGCTCGACTACGTCACCCGGCACGTCAAGGATCCGCGTACCGCCCCGCTCTGCGGCAACTCGATCGCCACCGACCGCGGGTTCATCGCCCGGGACATGCCCCGCCTCGACGCCCACCTGCACTACCGCATGATCGACGTCTCCTCGATCAAGGAGCTGTGCCGCCGCTGGTACCCCCGCGTGTACTTCGGCCAGCCGCCGAAGGGTCTGGCGCACCGGGCCCTGGCGGACATCCGGGAAAGCATCCGGGAACTGGAGTACTACCGGCGCGCCATCTTCGTACCGCTGCCCGGTCCCGACGTGGAGAGCGCCAAGGCGATCGCGGCCGAGCTCTGAGCCTCCGCCGGCCTGCTCGGAGCCTGCTTGGCAACCCGGTGGACGCGGCCGGCCATGGTGTGGGTATTATTGCCCCGCACCCGCTAAGGGCGACCGGCGCGGTGGCATGGTGGCTGTAGCTCAGTTGGCAGAGCACCGGGTTGTGGTCCCGGTTGTCGTGGGTTCAATTCCCATCAGTCACCCCAGTTCATCAGGCCCCCTCCTCCCGGAGGGGGCCTGATGCGTCGTATGGGAGCCCGGGTCGGTGCCCGGCCCGGCCGCGCGGGGCTCAGGCATCCGGCTTGCCCGATTTGAGCCTGCGACGATGTCTCTTTGTCTCTTTCTTTGCGCCACGTCCCGTCGTTCCGGCGGCCCCGAGCGGGAGCCGCCGGAACGACGGGCTCAGGCGGTGGTGGCGGTCTCGCTCGCCGAGACGTCGGGACCGGTCACGTCGTCGTCCTCGGTCAGTGCGTCCTCGGCCGGCTCGTACGGCAGGGCGCTGCCCTTGACGTACTCCTCCCAGCTGACGTTCCAGTCGGTCCAGCCGTTGCCGAGCTGCAGCTTGCGCTCGGTGCCCTTCACGACGATCGGGTCGCCGACCCTGGTGTTGTTGAACAACCAGGCGCCGTTGGCCATCGACACGTTCACGCAGCCGTGCGACACGTTGGTGCGGCCCTGCACGCCCTCGGACCAGGGCGCGGCGTGGATGAACTCACCGCCCCAGGTCAGCCGCTGGGCGTAGTCGATCTTCGTCCGGTAGCCGTCCTCGGGGCCCAGTTCGTCGTACGTGTCGAAGACCGTCTTGCGCAGCTTCTCCATCACCACCATCGTGCCGCTGGAGGACGGGGTGCTCTTCTTGCCCAGGCTGACCGGGATCGTCTTGATCGTCTTGCCGTCCCGGGTGACCGTCATCTTCTTGGTCTTGTTGTCCACCGTCATCACCAGCTTCGGGCCGATCTTGATGTCGACGGTCAGGTCGGCCCGGCCGTACCAGCCGTCACCCAACGGCAGGCCGCCCGCCTGCACCCGGTACGACACCTTGCTGCCGGCCTTCCAGAACTCCTTCGGCCGGTAGCGCACCTCGGTGGGGCTGACCCAGTGCCAGATGCCCTCCTGGGCCGGCGTCGAGGTCACCGTCATCCGCCGCTGGAGGTCGGCCCGGTACTTCTCGGGAATCTCCCGGCCGAACCGCACGATCAGTGGCATGGCCACCCCGACGGTCTGGTCGTCGCCGAGGAAGCTGGTGATCCGTACCTGGTTCTTCGGTTGCTTCATCACGGTGAACGCGCTGGTGGCGGTCACCGGGCGGCCGTCATCGCCGGTCGCGGTGACGGTGGCGGTGTACGACCCGCCGTACTCCAACGCCTTTGCCGGCAGCCAGCTTCTGCCGTCCGCAGCGAGGGTGCCCTCGACGGCCTCGCCGGCCGCGTCGGCCAACTCCACCGTGGTCTCCTGGGCCTGCTCTGTGGCGAAGGTGATCGCCGTGGCAGCGGGGACGTTTGTCGCGTCGACGGCCGGCTCGGTGATGCTCACCGACGCCTTCGGGGCCGGCTCCTCGGCCCCGCCATGCCAGCCCGGCCCCTGGTCGCCGCTCTTCCCGCCGGTACAGGCGGAGGTCAGCGCCAACGCCGCGGCGAGCACTGCCGCAGCGAGTACGCCCCGCCGCCGGTTGCGCTGGTCCCGAACTCGCATGGTGTCCTCACAGTCGTGGTCCGCTGCCCGTTCATGTCACAGACGCACCAGAACTCCTACCCGTTGCGGTAGGTGAACTGAAACACGTGCCGCGGATTGTCCGGATGGTGACAGGTCGGGCGGTCACAGGGCGGAATCGGCGCCACCCTCGGGAACCGGCAGCGCGCTGCCCTCGACGAACTCCGCCCAGCTCAGGTCCCACGCCGTCCAGCCGTTACCGGGCGCCAGCTTACGCTCGGTGCCGGTGACGGTGATCGGGTCACCGATCTTGGTGCGCTGGAAGAGCCAACGGGCGTTCGCCATCGACACGTTCACGCAGCCGTGGGAGACGTTCTGCCGCCCCTGCACGCCCTCCGACCAGGGGGCGGCGTGGATGTACTCGCCACCCCAGGTGATCCGCTGGGCGAACTGGATGGGGGTGACGTAGCGGTTCTCCGGATTCGGGTCGTCCATGGTGTCGAAGACGGTGTCCTCCTTCTTCTCCATCACCACGAGCGTGCCGCTGGAGGAGGGAGTCTTCTTCTTGCCCAGGCTCACCGGCAGCGTCTTGATCAGCTTTCCGTTCTCGTACACCCGCATCTGCTTGTCGGAGTTGGTCACCTTCATCTCGAAGGCGGACCCGATCTTGGCGGTGGCCTTGCGGTCGACGTTGCCGTAGCGGCCGTTGCTCAGCGGGACGCCGGCCAGCGCGATGCGTACGGTGAGCTTGGTGCCCGGCTTCCAGTACTCGGGCGCCCGGTAGTAGGCCTGGGTGCCGCTGTCCACCCAGTGCCAGGCGCCCGGCTGCGGCGGATCGGTCTGCACGAACATCCGCTTCTGCACCTTGGCCCGGTCCTTCTTCGGGATGCCAGGGTGGAACTCCGCCACCACCGGCATCGCCACGCCGTACGTCCGGTCGTCGAAGAGGTAGAGCCCCGAGGTGATCACCGAGCTGGGCTTGGCCATCGTGGTGAACGTGCTGGTCCCCTCGCTGACCGTGCCGTCGGGCCGGCTCGCGGTGACCTTCGCGACGTAGGTGGTGGACCATTTCAGCGGGGCCGACGGCACCCAGGAGGAGCCGTCCGTACGCAGCTTGCCCTTGATCTGCTTGCCGCTCTCGGTGGTCAGCATTACCTGCGACACCGTGGCGCCGTCCGGCAGCTTCGTGCCGATCTCCACGCTCACCGGCCGATCCTTCGCGCCGTCGGCCGGGCTCATCTCCAGCGGCGGCCCGCTCGGCGTCCCCGGCTCTTCCGGCGTCCCCGTCCCTTCCGGTGTCTCCGGTGCCGCCGCCCCGGTCGCGCCGGGCGTGGTCCCCTCGACGAACTGGGCGCCCCCGCTCTTTTCACCACAACCCGACAGCGCCAGCGACGCCACCAGACCCAGGGCGCCCACCCACGCCCCGGCCCGCGCGAACCTGCCCATCCCCACCCCTGTCTCACGCACCTGGCGGACATCGTGCCCTATCGTTGCCATCCGGCATCAGCCGGTCCCAAGCCTTATGTGCGCTTTCGCGGCTGTTGCCGCAAAAGCTCGACCGAAGGGGGGACCCGGGTATCGGATTGGAACAGGGTCAACCGGCCGTGCTAGTGTTCTCCCCGTTGTCAGCGAGCGCCGCTAGCTCAACTGGCAGAGCAGCGGACTCTTAATCCGCGGGTTGTAGGTTCGAGTCCTACGCGGCGCACCAATGAGCAAGGCCCTTGACCTGGTAGATCTCCGCCGGTCGGGGCCTTTTTTGCGTACGCGGGCGGCGGGTGGTCGCTCGGCGAGTGCTCGGGAGCGGTTAGACGCTTCGGCGTTGGTGGGACTGCCCCGCTCCTCGCGGATGCGATGGCTTACGTTCTTCCGCCGTACGGGGTCGATGGACCGGTTGGCGTGGCGCCAGTGCAGGTGATGAACTGGACGTTTGGTCCGTACCGGGGCGTCAGGTGAGAGCTTCCGGAGAGCGCCGCCGCCACCACGCGCTGAAAAGGGTTGCTACATGCTCTTTGAGCTCGTCAGTGATGATCTCGTACGTGTCATCCATGAGCGGCCTGACGGCGTGCTTGTAGACCTCCGGGTGGTGTTCGACGTGGTGTTCGACCGAGGGGCAGGTAAAGATGGCCAGCATTCGGGCGGCGCGCAGGGTGTCTGTTCCCAAGAGGGGAAAGTGAGCCTCCAGCAGCCTCGCCAGGGCTGACCACACGTCCACGACGAGGCGGATGACGGCGTTGGCCACCAGCCGGGGCAGCCCCGGATCGAATTGTCGCGACAACGCCTCTGTGATGAATTGCTTGGCGGTATTGGCGAGCAGGTCGAGGGTCTTGTTGATCCGACGAGGTACGAGCACTCACACCGACGTCGTTGCACCCGATCGCGGCATAACCCGGTGTCCATATCCCAAGGGGAACCTCCGTGAGCCTCCTGCGAGGCGTCCTGGCAGTCATGATCAGTCCCGTTGCGCAGTTCGTTCCGCACCTGCCGCCAAGCACGGATGATCTGCGGTAGTTTCGACAACAACTCGCCTACCTGCGTCAGCAGGAGCGTGAGGCAACCAAAGGCGGCAAGGATGATCAGGCTTAGGTTGTCCCAGCTCACGGGGCGCACCAGCCGAGCAGCGCCTGGTCAGAGATCCAGTTGAGGGCGTTTGCCCCCAGTCGGTCGGGTGCTTCGAGCAATGAGGTCTTCACTGCCGCGAGGTCCGCTAGCGCCTCGGGCGCGCCGGCCTGGTCCAGCAGGGCGAGACGTTCCATCGCAGAGGCGACGACGCTGGGCCAACGTGGCATTCCGAAGTGAGTGGGAGCCTTGAACGCGGCCGAAGCGGCTCTATGCAGCAACCCGGCGCGCCAGCCCCGCTCCCGCATCACCTCCATGGTGAACCAGACCCGGTCGTTGACGTGCTGGACAAACTCCGGCACAAAGCCAGACGTCGACCGCAGCGCGAAGCGCGAGCCGCCGGCCCACGGAAGGTCTATGTCCGTGGCGACGGCCACGAACGCGAGTAAGGCTTCGGGTTCGTCGTTCCGCGCGGCCATCAGTGCCGCGCGGGCCCGGCGGTATAGATCGACGCTCTGGGCGAAGATCTCCCCGTCGTTCGGCCCGTCGTTGTCCGTGTGGATCGCGTTAAGCGGCCCCTCGCACCAGGCATCAGCTACCAGGCCGACCGCCGCCGCGCTCACTAGGGCGTCGGTGTCGTCCGCATCGATTCCGAAGTGCGCCAGAACAACGGAAGCCCGCTCCTCGATGTCCGGAAGTCGCGAATGCTTCTGCTCAGCCTCAGTCTTCCCAAAGGGGGCCGCAAGCCGAGGTGACAGGGGATCGTGTTCTGGCTGCTCCACGGTGACGCCGTGCTCCGCCAGATCATCGAAGACGGCGTCCGGCCCGCAGTCGATGTGCGTGGAGTCATGGCGTCCCGAGCAGCCTTCCGGGCATTCGAACTCCTCGCACATCTCGGGCTCCTCGGGGTGCCCCTCGTTGATCAGGTGATAGGTCAGCCGCTCCGCCACCGCCTCCCGCGCCGTGATCATTGCCAGGTCGAGCCGGAATGCCTCGTTCTTCATCTCTGGATCCTCACGATCCACAGAGGCCGGTGGTTCCGGGGCGTCGGGGATCCAGGTGTACGCGGACTCCAGCGAGACGAGTAGCCAGGCGACACGTAACGCCTCCACATCTTCGCCCCGGGCCAGCCCGGCCACGGCCTCAGCGGCCTGCCGCACGCTGGATAGCCGGGCAACATGGCGTTCGCGTACCGACATCCAGTACGCGGAATCCGCCCGGGCGCGCTCGGCGTGGCGGGCCAGCGCGGCGTCGCGGGCCCGTCGAGCCCGGGTGACCAACCGGGTCAGACAAGGTCGGCATCCGAACAGCCCGGACGTCGGTGCCGGCCCGAGCGGTACGGGAGCGAGGTCTTCACCGAACGGCTTGTCGCACAGGCAGCAGTCCAGGCCGCCCGCCTGCCGAGACGTCGGCACGTTGCGAAGCGCGGCGGCGCGGATCGAGTCATGGGCGTAGGCAGGGATGTGCATGCGCGGCAACTCCTCGGACGACGGCGCTCCGTCGGCGCCTTCTCCATGCTCACCTCACCAGTCGGCCGCGAGTCACGGTTTGGCGGGCGGACCGGCTAACTTGACGAATATTGACTCGGCTCTAGCTCACGGCTCCTACTGTGCTGGCGGAAGTTGACACTTGGAACAGAGAGGCAGTCCCTTGGCCACTTCCAGTGACTCATCTCGGCCGGCAGACCGACAGCGAGAGCTGTCAGAGGCGTTGCAGGAACTGCACCGCGCGGCCGGTCGGGTGAGCTGCCGAAAGGTGAGCGCGCTCATCAATGAACGAGAAGACGCGAGGTCAGCCGCGAGCCACGAGACCGTGCGCTCCGCCATCACCGGGAAACGGGTGCCGCGCTGGGAGACTGTCCACGACATCGTCGTGACCCTGGCCGGACTGTGCAGCCCGCCCCGGAACGAGGAGTCCGAGACAGCCAGGTTCCTGCCGCTGTGGCGCGCGATTGGTGAAGGGGAATCCGGCGCTCTGAAGTCGTTCCAGGAACTCGTGAACGGCGGCTGGGGAGGTGAGGACGGCAAGTGGACGCCAGAACTAATCATGGGCATATTGATCAACCCTTTCAGCGCCATCGAGATCCATCCCTCGCTTGCCGCCCCGCACGAGCCACTGATTTCTGAGGAGCAATGGGTCCATGGGATGGCGCGATTCATCGAGGACCATGGGGTCGAAGACGCGCTGCGGATCCTGCTGCACACGCTCAAGGGTGACTACGTCGGGGCGGCAGAGGGCGCACCGTACGGCTACCGCAATCCCGGCCTAGAGGACTTGGAGGCGCACGCGGCCTACCAATACGGCTGCCAGGAAGTGCTGAGGCGTCTTGGCCGCGAGCCGAACCTCCTCGCGCAGTCGATCCGTGCCATGCGTGCCGACGAGTCGATGGACCGGGAAGACCGAGCAAAGATGCTGGAGAACGAGTCGGATCCGAGTCTGATGCGCGAGGTCATGATCGTGACTCCAGACACCTGGGACGAGGTATCGGAGGAGGCACACCACATGGTCTTCGGTTACCTAATTAAAGAGATCAGCCCATTTGGCCCGCTCGGACTTCCCGACGCCGAACGGTTTCGGATCACCTGGCGCATCCCCGAGTCGCCTGCCGTGTAGTCGGTCGTCTCGTCGGAGCACTCACGGCAGAGGCTGGCCCGGGAAAGGCGTGTACAAGTAACGGCTCATCGCCCGCTCAGAGCTGAAATCTGCGAGTTCGGGTCCGAGTCCCTGACGGCGCACCATCGAGCAAGGCCCCGAGCTGGTAGATCTCTGCCGAATGGGGCCTTTACGTACGCCGGTGTGGGGTAGTCACGCTCGGAAGTTGGCGGACAGGTTGGCGCCGGTGGGACGCGGTGCGATGCCTACGGACGCCTGGGTAGGCCCGACCCGGGCCAGGCCTGGTTTCGGTCAGCCGTGGCCGGACGTGGCCGACCGAGCCGCATGGGCAAGTCCGGTTGCTGTCTCGAATGCCGTTGTCCAGGGGAAGGTGCGCTGGCGGTCTTTCCCACTGCCGGGCGGGTGTGGTTCCCATTGGTCTTCGGGGCCGAGTAGGACGCGTACCCCTTCGTCGCGGAGGCTGGCCACGGCACGACGGAAGGGCGAACGGGCGGCGAGGGCGGCGTTGACGAACGGGACGATGACGGTCGGCACCTGCCGTCCGATCAGTTCGGTGACCGAGGTCATGGCGTAGTTGTCGGCGAGGCCGAGGGCGATCTTGTTGATCGAGTTGTATGTCGCTGGTGCGATGACCAGGGCGTCGGCGGCGGGTAGCGAACGGCGGTCGCCGGAGGAGACCCGATAGCTGGACCGCACCGCAGCACCGGTCAGCTCCTCGATCGCAGGCACGTCGATGAAGTCGATGCCGTTGGGTGTGGCGGTGACGGTGGTCGTCCAGGAGTGCTTCTGCGCGGCGCTGATCAGTTGGGTCACGTCGGCGGCGGGCCCGGCGGCGCAGATGACGATCTGCAGGTGGCCGCCGGTCATAGCCGGATCCCGGCCCCTCGTGCGAAGTCGACGACGGCGGTGCGGGCCGGGCCCTTGGCAAGGAGCGCGAGGTCGGTGGCGATGCGTTGGACGGCCGGGCGGCAGCGGACTTCCTCGGGTGCCACCTCGTACGCGGTGCGCAGCGCGGTCAGGCCGTGCTCATAGCGTCCCCACTGGGTGTAGGCGCGGGCGACATCGACGTACAGCGAAGCTCTGCGTTCAGCGATCGTCACCTTGTCCAGCGGTACCGTCCGCGCGATGCCGATAGCTGTGCCGGCATCGCCGAGGATCAGGGCGACGTTGACCCGGTGAAGCAGGACATTGGCGGCACCGAACCCGGTCCAGCGGTCGTTGCCGTCGTAGCCGAGCCGGGCGGCGGCGCGGCTCGCCTCATCGAGCATCGCTTGCGCGGTATCACGGTCATCGCTGCGGGCGGCGGCGACGGCACCTCGGAGGACGAGGGCGCCGTAGACGGCTACCGCGTCAGCCGACGTGAGGCGGGTGTCTTGGTCGAGTACGCCGGCTGCGTTGCCGGCGAGGGTCACTGCCTGCTTGTCGTGGCCGTTGCTCATCAGGGCGTGGGTCATGATCCGAGCACTCGTGGCGACGGCCACTGGGTCCTCACTCGCCGCAGCGGCTCGCGTGCTGCGTTCGGCCGCGACCAGGGCCATCCCTCGGTCGCCGACCTTGAGCAGGACGCTGCCGACGACGTGGTAGAGGTCCGTAGCCAGGACTTCGGCCTGCGTTCTCTGTGCGCCCTGCGCTCCGGCCCTGGCCGGTTCGAGTGCCGGCAGCAGCGTTACGAGCTGGTCGAGAACGCGTTCGTACCGGCAGGCTTGGTAGTCGATCTTCGTGGCGGCCACGGCTCGGGAGAACTGTGGACCGGACAGCGCCACCGCTTTCGTGTGGCATGGCGAGACGAGCGCGTCGAGTAGTGGCGCGACGCTGGGCGTAGCGGCGACGCCGATCGTGGCCCCGCGTAGCAGATCTCTTCGTCGCACGTCACCATCCGAGCCCGAGCCACCTTGTCCGTCACCGCCAGTATCCGTATCCACGCCGGCATCGGGCAGCCTGGTGCCTGCGGTTGCACCGCTGGTGCCCGTCGTCAGCAGGGCCTCGAAGCGTTCCCGGGCGTCGGGTGTGGCTCGGGCCAGCACGGTATCCAGCGCAGCCTGCATGTCGGCGCGAGGGAGGACCTTGTCGCCCTGGCTGCTCCACTTGGCCACGGTCCGTCGGGCCGCGCCCAAGTGCTCGGCGAAGGCGGTCACGCTCATCCGCAGCGCGTTGCGCAGTGTGTTCGCCTCCCGGCCGGTCCAGGTCGTCACCGGAGCCATCGCATGTCCTTCCGAAACGGACAGTCCTCGGCCTGGCGATCGTACCGCCACGTGGGGTGACGGCAGGTGCACCGCCAGTGCACCGGCCGGACATTCCGGCGGCCGGCTCCCCGGGCCAGGCTGAATGTGCCGGTACGCCGCTTCCCCCGAGCGCTCCGGCAGGTCAGCGGCAATCTCACGCCAGGGAGATCCAGATGGATGTGCCGATCGGCGGCAGGTCGGAACGCGACCCGACGCACCGGCAAGTGCTCGCGCCGGGCACTCCGTCGACCGCACGGGTGATTCCCCGTTCGCGTACCGCCAGCAGGGCTGCGTGGACGGGTGACCGGCGGTCAGCTCCCCGCCGCTGGCCGACGGCGGTGGGCTTGTCGGCACGCCGGCAAGCCCACCGCGCACAGGTGACAGCTTCGACCGGAGGTCGGTCGTGACCGTGTACGTCTCGCGCAACGCCGCAGCCGGTGAACCGCCACGAGACCGTGCAGCGGATGTTCCACCGGTGGCGCGGCCGGGCCGGGCCGACCCGCCGCTGCTGACGCCTGTCTGGCGGATCGTGTTCGAGCGGCAGGCACGAGAGCGTGACCGCCGGTGACCGGCGACCGGGACCAGGGCCGGGCCCGAGCGCATCGTGCAGCGCTGTTCCGGCAGGAACATCTGCCAATGCAGCCGCTGTGGCTTTGCCGGCGGTGCGGTCAGCCGTGGCCGTGCGGCGCGGCCAAGCTCGCTCTCGCGGCCGAGTACCGGGACAGCCCGGTGAGCCTGTTCCTCTACCTGGCCAGTTGCCTGCACGACGCAATCGATGACCTGCACCGGGTCGATACCAATGAGGCGGGTGGTGCCGCCTCACTATTTGACCGCTTCCTCGGGTGGCCTGCCCGCACCCACGCCTACCGAGTGAACACCGCCACGGCGATCGGGAACGAGGAGACATCGTGAATGCCATCGGCCTCATCAACGTCAATCGTCAGCCGGTGATCGCCAGCAGGTTCCACACACTGGACAAGGGAAGTTCGAGAGCCACCTGGAACAAAAGAGATAGTCGTCCGCTGACCGGCGGCGCGGTTCGACGCGGGGTGGCGTGCCCATCCCGCGCCCAGACAGGTTGAGGAGACATGCGGACGACCACCGTGGGCGACGTGACCATTCTCCTGCCGGACCTCGATCCGGAGGACCTCGACCAGGTCAGCGATCTGTCCGACCATGACGTCCGCGACGGCCTCGTCGATGGGGTCTCATGGCGTGGCGAGCAGCTTGTGGATCAGAGCGTCCGAGGCTGCCGGATCACCGGCGCGGACCTCGGTGAGGTCAGCTGGGAAGCGGGGGCTCTCTACGGGTGCGAGGTCGTGGGGACGGACATGTCCGGCTCGACCCTCACCGGCATCAGCATCGAGCGGTGCTCGTTCACGGGATCCCGGTTCACCGGCGCTCGGCTCATCGACGTTCGCCTCAAAGACGTCCTGTTCGACAATTGCCGGTTCGACTACGCCACCCTGAACCGCGTCAGCGTGGCAGGTTCGGTGGCCTTCACCAACTGCACCCTCAGCCATGGCAGTTGGTCGTCCTGCCGCCTGTCTGGCATCGCCCTGCGCTCCTGCGATCTGAGCGACCTGGAGTTGGAATCCTGCCGCTTCGACGGCGCCGACCTGCGGGGCAGCCGGTTGCACCACTTCAGGACACCGTTGGACAACGTTCACGGCGTCGTTCTCGGTGAAGACCAGCTTCCTGATCTCACCCGCTTAGCCGTCGAGGCGCTGAGTATCGTCGTCCGTGCCGCGGGTTGACCGAGGCCGAGGCAGATGACCGCCTGACTACAGGTCGAGGCCGTCCTTGCCTCGGTGCCCACCTCGAGCTCCGCGTCGCCTGACCTGACCTGCGCACCTTCATGGTTCAGTGCGGCCGACTACCTGCTTGAGGTCGCGATTCCGTCCTCAAGATAGAGACCGCCATGTCCGATGGCGGCGACCGCTGCGGCAACCCGCCGGGCCAACCGAGGAATCAACACTTCGTCGGGGCGTTCCGGTTCGACGAACTCGTACCGGTCCAGCTCGTCGGGGCACAGGCGGATCGTCGTGACCTGGTCCGCTGTCAGCACTCCACCGTCGAATACGAACATGAGTCCGCCGTCCCACGGTGGGCTGGCCGGCACCCAGTCGACGCACAGCAGCGCTCCTGCGGGCACCGACAGGCCCAGTTCCTCCCTGACCTCTCGGACACATGCGTCCGCCGGGGACTCGTCTGATTCCACGGTCCCGCCGGGGATCTCCCACACGTCCTTGTAGGTCGGGTGGACCACCAGCACCCGACCGGCCTCGTCACGGAGGATGATGCCGGCGGCTGCGCGGACGCGCGTCACGTTGGCAATGTACGAAAGATCAGGTTTGGTCTGTGTCTCTGCCACGCGGCAGACCCTACGGGCTCGCCTCGTGTGTTTCGCCGGAATCGAGCGGGTCCGGCGACCGCGCGGCGACTGCAGATTCACCCCGAGCGCAGGGCTCGGCGGATGCCGCTCAGATAATGAGATAGGGGCATCTGCAGCCCAAGATTCTTTCGCCTGCGGTGCTGGCGCAGCATGGTGATGGCGACCTGGTTCAAGGCGCCGGTGCGCCGGCTGCATCGGAGTGAGCCGGGGACGGCCGCCCGGACGCGGCCGTCCCCGAAAGGGGTATTGCGGATGCGGAGCCCGGGTTTCAGCGGCCCGCCACCCCGCCGCCAGAGGCTGGCTGGACGCGCTGGAACCGTACCCGGCTCAGCCATCCCGGCAGGTCACTGAGCACGTACAGTTCGCCGTGCACGTCCCTGTCGATCGCGGTCGGCTGGATGGGGAAGTTGCCGATCTCGGCGGTCTCGTAGCCGCCCGTGGGTTTGGGGCGCACGGCGTACGCGCGGGTCGAGCAGTAGTCGCTCGCGACGTAGGTCCCCCATGCCTCCGGGGTGGCGGACCCTCGGTACACCACGCCGCCGGTCACCGAGCAGCCATCCGTCATGAAATGGGGGTACTCGAAGACCGGGTCGGTGTACCGCACGCCGGGCCGGCACTGCTCCGGGTCGAACACCGGGGTGCCCTCCCGGCACGACCAGCCGAGGTTCGCCCCACGCTGCCACGGGCGGATGTGGTTGATCTCCTCGACCAGGCCCTGGCCGACGTCACCGATCCACAGCGAGTTGTCGACCGGGTCGACGGAGAACCGCCACGGGTTGCGCAGCCCATAGACCCAAATCTCCGGCCGCGCGCCGCGCTTGCCGACGAACGGGTTGTCGGCGGGCACGCAGTAGGGCTTTCCCCCGCAGGTGCGGTTGACGTTGATCCGCACGATCTTGCCGAGCAGGGTGCCGAGGTCCTGACCGGCCTTGAACGGGTCGTTCGCGTGGCCGCCGTCGCCGAGGGACCAGTACAGGTAGCCGTCGCGGTCGAACGCCACCTGTCCGCCGTTGTGGTTGCCGTACTCGGCGTGCGCCTGAGTGAGCAGCACCTGCAACCGCCCAGGAGCGCCGAGGGGCACTCGCGCCAGGGTCAGCGTGCCGGCCGGCAGGCTCGTGTAGGCCACGTAGAGCATCCCGGTCCGCGTGAAGTCCGGCGCAGGCGTGATGCCGAGGAGGCCGCGCTCGTTGTCCGACGTGTCGACCCGGGCGGTCAGGTCGAGCACCGGCTTGGCCGCCAAGCCGGTGCTGGGGTGGTAGGAGCGGACAGTGCCGGTCTTCTCCGCGATCAGCATTCGGCCGTCCGGCAACCCGGTGAGCGCGACCGGACGCTGCAGACCGAAAGCCACCTGTTCGGACACCACGGTCAGCTCGGTGAGTGGCACCGGCCTGGCGCGGGACGTGCCGGCCGCGGCGGTGTCGGACACCGCCGCCGGTGGCAACAGGACCGCAAGCAGGGCCAGAACGAACAGCCCGGCCAGCACGGGGGCCGGGCGACAACGACGCCGCAACATGTTCTCAGCTCCTCGAGCAGGTGGAGTGGGGACGCGATCTGGGAGCGCTCCGACAATACATCAATTGTCGTCAATGACAAACTGGAGTCGGCGACAGAGTGAGCCCCTGACCAGAGGTTCTGTCGCTAACAGGAGGTCATCGGCTGGTCGAGGGAGGCGCCGCCCCACGGCTGGCGGAGTGGATAAGTCAGCGCCCCTCCCTCCTTACTGGGGGAGCGGCGCCTCGGCGGCCGCCCGGAGTCCGTCGATCTCCAACTCGACGTAGTGGCGGGAGCGTCGCTCAAGCAGCGCGGTGAGGACGGGGGCGAGCAGCCCGCGCTGGTGAAGACCCAGCCGGAGTCGGGTCGTCCCGTCCGTGCCGGGGCGCAGCGAGTGCGTGGCGGTCGTGACGACCCCGGCCGCCTTGGCGGTCCAGGTCAGCTCCCGCTCGACGACGAACTCGATGACCGTCCAGACCATCGGGCGCAGGCGCGGCTGGACGATCCGTACGCGGCTGCCGAGCCCCAGACTGCCGTCGAGGAGCCGGAGCTCGCGCATCGAATCCGTCCACCGTGGCCAGTTCTGCACATCGGTGAGTGCCGCCCACACCCGGGCGGTGCTCGCGTGCACATCGCGCTCGGCGACCAGTTCCATCGGTCCTCCTCGTTTGTACCATCTGGTACAAGCCCAGATGTACCATTTGGAACATGGCGGCGTCCAGAGGGAGAGAGCAGCTGGTGCGGGCGGCTGTCGAGTACTTTGCCGAGCGTGGCGTCGGTGACCACAGCCTGCGTGCGATCGCGGAGGAGCTCGGGACCAGCCACCGGATGCTGATCTACCACTTCGGCTCCCGTGAGGGGCTGCTCGTGGCGGTGCGCGAAGCGGTCGAGGCAGGTCAGCGCGACGCGCTAGCCGCACTCGCCGCGGATGCCGATGCCGACCCGCGCGCGGTCGCGCGCCAGTTCTGGTCGACGGTTTCAGCGGCGGCCCGGCGGTACGGGCCACTCTTCTTCGAGCTTTCCGCGCACGCCATGCAGGGTCGACCGCATGCCAGTGGCTTGTCCGAGACGGCCGTCGAGCCGTGGATCGAGCTGCTGACGGGCATCTGCGAGCGGGCCGGCGTGCCTCCGGAGCGGGCGCGGGTGCAGGCCCGGCTCGGACTCGGCGTTGCCCGCGGGCTGCTGCACGACGCCCTGGTCACGGGTGACGCGGCCGGCGCGGACGAGGCGATGGACCTGTTCGTCGACCTGGTGCTCCCTCCCAAGGGATGCGCCTGACGCCGTACGCGCATTGATCGACGTCATCTACGTTATCGCTCACCTTGCCAACATCATCCACGCCGGATGGTGCCGACGGTCATGGCAAGCGCCGCGACAACCTCGAAGGGCGTAAATTTCCATAGCGTCGCAGGCAGGAGCTTCTTGAGTGCCCTGCAACTTTGTGGCAATCTCAGATCCATCGACGCGTAGCGTTCTCTCGTTCCCTGTGTCACTCGGTCGGCAGCCTGAGCCGGCCGGTGATGTTAGCGCTAACCGTCGACGTGATTCGACCTTGGGAAGGTGCTGACACATGGAAGATCTCGTACATTCGAACGGTTCTCCGCGGCGACGGTGGCGGACCAGAGCGATGCTGCCCGCGCTGGCAACCGGGTTGCTGGCGGCCGGCATGGCGCTGGTGCCCGCCGGCGCCGCCAGCGCGGCCAGCACGTTGGGTGCCTCGGCGGCGGAGAAGGGCCGCTACTTCGGTGCCGCGGTCGGCACCTACAAGTTCAATGACAACACGTACATGACGGTGCTGAACCGCGAGTTCAACAGCCTCGTCGCCGAGAACGAGATGAAGTGGGACGCGACCGAACCGCAGCGGGGCGTCTTCAACTACAGCGCCGGTGACCGCATCGTCAGCCACGCCCGTTCGCGGGGCATGTCGGTACGTGGACACGCCCTGTTGTGGCACGCCCAGCAGCCCGGATGGGCACAGGGTCTGTCCGGCGGTGACCTGCGCAACGCCGCCATCAACCACGTCACCCAGGTGGCCACCCACTTCCGGGGACAGATCCACTCCTGGGACGTGGTGAACGAGGCGTTCGCCGACGGCGGCAGCGGCGGCCGGCGCGACTCGAACCTGCAGCGCACCGGCAATGACTGGATCGAGGCCGCGTTCCGCGCCGCCCGCGCGGCCGACCCCGGCGCGAAGCTCTGCTACAACGACTACAACACCGACGGGATCAACGCGAAGTCGACCGGCATCTACAACATGGTCCGGGACTTCAGGTCCCGTGGCGTGCCGATCGACTGCGTCGGCTTCCAGTCCCACCTGGGCACCTCGATCCCCGGTGACTACCAGGCCAACCTGCAGCGCTTCGCCGATCTGGGCGTGGACGTGCAGATCACCGAGCTGGACGTCACCCAGGGGGGCAACCAGGCCAACATCTACGGCACCGTCACCCGCGCCTGCCTGGCGGTGTCGCGCTGCACGGGCATCACGGTGTGGGGCGTACGGGACTGTGACTCCTGGCGCGGCGGCGACAACGCCCTGCTGTTCGACTGCGCCGGCAACAAGAAGGCCGCGTACACGGCGGTCCTCGACGCCCTCAACGGCGGCACGAACCCGAGCCCGAACCCGACCGGCAACAGGCTGCGCAACGAGGCGTCCGGCCGGTGCCTGGACGTCAACGGCGCGAGCTCGGCCAACGGTGCACAAATGATCATTTGGGACTGCCACAGCGCGGCGAACCAGCAGTTCACCCAGAACGGGCGGGCGCTTCAGGTGATGGGCAAATGCCTGGACGTGCCGAACAACGCCGCCGCCGGTACCCGGGTGCAGATCTGGGACTGCAGCGGCGGTGTGAACCAGCAGTGGGTCATGAACAGCAACGCCACGATCAGCAACGCGCAGACCGGGTTGTGCCTGGACGTCAACGGCGCCAGCACCGCCAACGGCACCGCGGTGATCGTGTGGAGCTGCCACGGCGGCACCAACCAACGCTGGGCAAGGGCCTGAGCCGAAGGAACAGGCGATCGCTACCCGGCCGCGGATTGATCTGGCAGGCGGGCCGGCGCGGAGCGAGAGGCTTCGCGCCGGCCCGGCCGGCGGCATCGGGTGAACCCACGACAGCGAGCACCGCACGGAAAGGGCACGACATTGGTCCAGTCCCGATCAAGGCGCTACCTGGCCCGATTACTCGCCTGCGCTCTGGCCGCTCTCGGCGCGGCGCCGGTCGCGCTGTTCTGCGGCGCCTCGCCGGCCGCTGCGGACACCACTCAGTTCCGTGGTGTCAACTGGGCCAGGCTGGGTGACAACTTCCATGGTGGACCGCTGGTCCTGCACGGGCTGAGCAGCTCCGACAGCTATGCGACGGTCCTGGCCAAGGCCAACACGATCTACACCGGCTTCCAGAACAACCTTGGCGCCAACACTGTCCGGCTCCCGATCAACACCTACACCGTCGGTACGAACTGGTGGAACGCGTACACCGGCGCGATCGACGCCGCCACGGCGAAGGGGTTCAAGGTCGTCCTCTCCTACTGGGACGACGGCGTGGCTGCCAGCAGCGGCCGCATCGTCAACTCGACCGCCTTCAACAACATGTGGAACACCGTGATCGCCAGGTATGGCACCAACGACCTGGTCTACTTCGAGCCGATGAACGAGCCCGGCGGGCACAGCGCCGCTGACTGGGCCAACGTGGTCAACAACTGGCTCAACGCCCGTCCGTCGATCCCACGCAACCGCGTTTTCGTCAGCGGCGCTGGCCTGAACACCGACATCAAGTCGATGTGCGCCGACCGCCGCCTGGACGGGACGATGGTGTCGCTGCATCACTACACCTTTTTCAGCGGCGCGAAGAACTACGACCAGTGGGTGACGTTTCTGCGGGACGCGATTGGCTCCTGCGCCGCGCGTACCGTGATGGACGAATTCGGCGCGCCGATGGACACCGGGCTCAACTACCACGACGCCACCAGCGCCGACAACTTCGTGCGCTACTTCCGCGCCACCACCACGGTGCTGCGGGAGCTGCGGATCGGTTCGATCTACTGGCCGGGCCTGGGCGGCAAGGTCACCGCCGGCCAGAGCGACGACTGGTACGCCATGCAGAAGCTGCACGGCACCGGCACCAACCTGACCCTCAGCACCCCCAACGCCAGCGGCCTCGATCGTCTCAGGTACGCCTGGGGCTTGAGCGACGGCGGCGTTCCGGACCGGGTCAGCCTGCTGCGCAACGTGGGGACCGGGCAGTGCCTGGACATCCCCGGCGCCACCACCGCCAACGTCCAGGTCCAGGTGTACCCCTGCAGTAACACTGCCGCCCAGCGGTGGACCGTGATGTCCGGCGGGCAGCTCACCGCCCTCGCCGGCCAGAAATGCCTGGACGCCTACAACCGGGGGACTGCGAACGGCACCATCGTCGGCACGTACGTGTGCAACGGCGGCGACAACCAGCGGTGGACGATCGGCGGCGACGGCACGATCCGCAGCGTCCAGTCCGGTCTCTGCCTGGACGTGAACACCACCACCACCAAGGTCCAGCTCTGGGCCTGCTGGGGCGGCGACAACCAGAAGTGGCAGCTGCAAAACCCGTGACCCGGCCCGCCTTGAGGAGCAGCGAGTGAAGTCCTTTGTTCTTGTCGGAAGAAGTGTGTTGCTGACGGTGGCGATGTTCGTCTCCGCCGCGTTGCCGGCCGTGGTGGCACAACAAGCTCCGGCCTCGGCCGCGACCCAGGCAACCTATTACGTCGCACCGAGCGGCAGCGACACCAACCCGGGCACGATCACATCACCATTCAGAACCGTGCAGCGCGCGCGGGACGCCGTCCGCACGGTGAACGCGAACATGACCGGCGACATCTACGTCTACCTTCGCGGTGGAAGCTATCCGGTGAGCAGCACGATCGAGTTCGGGCCGAGTGACTCCGGCACCAACGGCCACCGGATCACATATGCCGCGTACCCGGGCGAAACGCCGATCCTTGAGGGCGGTGTGCAGGTGACCGGCTGGACCCAGCACAGCGGCAACATCTGGAAAGCGCCGCTCGACCGGGCCAACAAGCTGCGTACGCTCTATGTCAACGACCAGCGGGCCTACATGGCGTCCAAGACGATCAACTCGGCGGGATGCCACGGCACGTATAACATCACGGCGGGGCAAGCCGACTGGGCCTGGGAGTCCGGGTCGCAGTGTGATGGCGCGAGATATCGCACGGCCGACTTCCCTGCCGTGTCCCGAAACCAGGAAGACATCGAAATCGAAACGGCGACGACCTGGACCACGGCCATCGTGGGAGTCCGACAGGTGACCACAAGTGCCGATGGCGCGAACCGGATCGCGTTGTTCCAGCAACCAGGTGCCGCGATCGCGCAGGGCGCGTTCAACGGCAACGCGCAGGTCGGCGGCACCCACAAGGTCATGAACGCCTACGAGTTCCTGGACGCGCCGGGCGAGTTCTATTTCGACAAGTCCAGCCGGACGCTGTACTACTACAAGGCCAACGCCGAGAACATGTCGACCGCGACGGTCTTCGCGCCGAACAACGTGGCTACCGTGCTGCGGATCGCCGGCACCTCGACCAGCAGTCGCGCGCGCAACATCACCTTCTCCGGCCTAGCCGTGCAGCACTCCGACTGGAACCTGGTCAACGTGGCCGGCTCGGTGTTCAAGCAAGCGCAACAGGGCAACCTGAGCGCCTTCGCGTACGCGAAGGGAAACTTCCACGTCTACTACTACCGCAACGTCGATGTCACTCCCGGCATCATCCACATACAGAACGCCGACGGGATCCTGCTCGAGCGCAACCGGGTCCAGCAGACCGGTGCCGACGGGATCAACATGGTCAACGACGTGACGAACACGCAGTTGATCGGCAACTACACCAACGACATCGCTGGATCAGCTGTCACCGTGGGCCATCCTCAGCACGTCTACGTCGGGGACCACACGTCGAGCAACCGCGAGAAGTATCCCGCTCAGGTCGAGGGACTCCCGAAGAACATCGAGATCAAGAACAACTACATCCATGACAGCGCGGTGTTGTTCAACGGGCACGGCGCAGTGGCTGCCTACTTCGCCGATTCCCTCACCGTGCAGCACAACCGGATCGAGAAAGCTCCGTGGGCGGGCATCACGCTCGGTTGGGGGTGGTGGAACTTCGACGGGTCCGCAGGATCGATCGCGCCGAACCGGCCCACCACGACGGCGAAGAACAACAACATCAGCTACAACCACATCATCGACACGGTGCAGCGCCTCAGCGACACGGCTCCGATCTACACGCTGGGCAGCCAGCCGGGGACCACGATCCACAACAATTATCTCCAGGGTGTGCCAGCCGGCCACAAATATGGACTGCACCCGGACGAAGGCTCGGCGTACATCACCTTCCGCGACAACGTCCTCAGCGTGGACAAGAACATCACGTGGATGATCAACTCCGACGACTTCGGACGCAAGCACGATCTGAGCATCACGCAGACGTACGGTCCGATCAACAAGGTCTCCAACAAGAATCTGCCCAACAGCACGATCCAGGACATCCTCGTTTCCGCCGACTACGTCTGGCCGGCAGCGGCCTACGGCATCGCCGTGAATTCCGGGCTCGAAGATCCGTTCCGGGGCATCACCCAGCCGCGTAGTCTGCCGATGCAGGACTACGTTCTACCGGCCAGCACCTCGGTCAGCAGCGGAACGTCGTCGATTCCGATCCGAAGCACCGGCGACGCGGCCAGGAGCATCTGGTTGGCCCCCTCCGGTACCACCACCTTCGCCGCCGGCCCGACGATGACCAGGGCAGACGGCAACGCCACGTCCATCGCTGTGCCCACGTCGTCCGGTGAGTACCGGCTCTACGTCCTCGACGCCCAGGGCAATCGATCGGCCGAATCCAAGTCGATCGTCCGGCAGCAGAGCGCCGGCGGTGGACAGAACACGCAGATCGTGGGCGGCCAGTCGGGCCGTTGCATCGAGGTCCCCAACGCCACCACCAGCAACGGCACCCAGGTGCAACTGTGGGACTGCTCCGGCGGCACGCACCAGCGGTGGACCTACACCGCCAGCAAGCAGCTGACCGTGTACGGCAACAAGTGCCTGGACGCGTCCGGGGCGGGCACGACCAACGGCACCGCGGTCATCATCTGGGACTGCCATGGCGGACTCAACCAGCAGTGGAACGTCAACGCCAACGGCACCATCACCAACGTGCAGTCCGGACTGTGTGTTGATGCCAATGGCGCCGCCACCGCCAACGGCACGAAGATCATTCTCTGGTCGTGCAACGGCGGCGCGAACCAGCAGTGGAGCCGACGCAGCTGAGCACCACGCCCGGGGCCGGGCGCGCCCTGCCCGGCCCCGGGGGCGCCGATCGGGTGGAACATCCTCCGTACGATGACTGCCATGGATGTCGCCATGGTGACCAACGCGGTCGTGGCCGCGGTCTCGGTGATCACCGTCGGTGTCTCGGCGTTCTTCGCGCTCCGGCAGCTGCGGCTGTCACAGAGCGCCAACCACACCCTGGTCGCGATCGAGTTGCTCACCCGCGACCGGATGAGTGACGCCTTCCTGGACAGCCAGCAGTTCGTGCTCACCGAGCTGAGGTCGCGCCACCCGACGGGAATACCGGTCAGCGAGTTGCCGCCCGATGCCCGTAAACACGTGAACCGGTTCGCGCTGTACTACAACGGGCTGGGACAGATGCTGGCCTTCAACGTGGTCGATCCGGCCCTGCTGATCGGCACCGGCGGGTTCCGCGCCCGGGAGGCGTGGTCCGTGCTGGAGCCGTACATCCTCGCCGAGCGGGCGGCGCGCGGCGAGTCGTACCTGGCAAACTTCGAGCATCTTGTCGTGCTCGCCGCCGAGACGCCGTGGCCGGTCGCGTTGCGCAAGCTGGGCCTGCGCCGGTTCGACCGCTACCCGGCCGCGCTGGGTCTGACGACCGGGGCAGCCAGCCCGGCCGAGCCCGGTGCGTAACGTGCCCGCGTGAACCCCAGCGTGCCCCGCAAGCCGCTGCGCTGGCTCTGGCGAGGGCACACCGTCCCACCGGTCGTTGCCGTAGGTCGTCGTTCCAGCGGCGCAGCCTGGGCCAGGCCTGGGGTGCCGGTGCGCTGGTGCTCTTCCCTGGTGTTCGTCGCCGCGATTCGTTGGCGCTATCAGCTCGACAGGGCCGACCTGCACGTGTCCACGGCCGCGGCTGGCTGTGCGCGAAGTGGACGTGTTGGACGTTACTGCTGCGATGCTCGCACGTGGGCGGCGAGGCGGTCGCCGAAGACGGTGAGCGCGGGCAGGTGACTGCGGGCGTACCAGTCGGCCTTGTTCTTGCGCAGCAGTTGCTCGCCGTGCGGCTGCCAGCTGACGGCGGGTTTGCCGGTGGCCGCCCGGAGGACGCGATCGGCGTTGTCGGGATGGCGGGCCGCGAGCCGCTGGAGCGGGACCGGGTCGACGCTGTCATCGTCGAGGTACGCCTTGACGACCTCTTTGTGTCGCCGGCGGCGCATCAGGTCGGGGTCGGCGAAGGCCTGCTGGGCGAGGGCGTAGTCGGCGTACATGCCGAGGCCGGTCTGCGGGTCGTAGATCACGCCGACGGTCTCGGCCCCGTGGTCGAGCCAGCTCAGGTCCGTCGGCGGGGCGATGCCCGGCTGGCCCGAGTAGGTGTCCCAGAACCCCTGCATGGCCTTGTCGACCTGGTCCACGTCGAGCGTGATCTCGTCAGTGCCGAAATGCGCGACAAAGCTGGCGTGCTGCTTGCGTTGCAGGTCCCAGGCGTGGGCGAGGCGCTCCGGGTTGTGGTAGACGAGCGCGGGCTGCTCGGTCGCGAGCCGGATGGCCGCCTCGTAGGCGGCGGGCTGGTCGCGAGCGGGATAGAGGGCGGTGGTGCCACTGATCAGCCAGTCGTCGTGGACGGCGACGACCCGGCTGCCGAGGTACGAACCGGGCGGCATCCGGTCGAAGATCGGCTCATCGGTGTTGGTGCGGATGCGGTAGGGCAGTTCGTCGAGGAGGTTCACGGTGTGCAGGACCGGGCCGTCGCGTCCGGTCACCTCGAAGACACCTTCGCGTACGTCGCGCCAGCCGAGGAGAAATTCGCGTTCGGCGTCGGGTAGTTCGGGATGGGCCTCGACATACAGGTCGATGATCGTACGCCCGTCGTGCAGGCGGTGCTGCTGGATGAACCAGTCGAAGAAGTTCGTCAGCTCTGCCTCGTCCTCGACAACGACGACCCGCCCGAACCGGGCTCGGATCTCCTGCCGGAACGCCCGGTCGAAGCGCGGCTTCTGCGCGTAGTCGAGCACCTCACGCTTGAGCGTCGCGCTTCGCCGTACCAACTCTTCGATCGATGACATCCGACTGCCCTCCGTCATGCCGACGCGCCATCCTCGCATCTGTCAATGGCGTTGGGTGTGAGGACGCAGCCGTGTCTCGCCCGCATGCCCAGAACCGGGGGGCCGCCGGACGGTGGTGTCCGGCGGCCCCGACGGCCGAGGGTCAGTGGACGATGGCGGGGACCTTCGGCTGCTCGCCGGGATCGTCCCCGGGCTGGTCGTCCAGCAGGTGCGAGCGTTCCCGCTTCCGGGGTAGGAGCGCGGCCGGGATGAACGTGAGCAGGACCAGCCCGAACGCCACCCAGAACGTGGTGGCGAAGGAGTCGGCGGCGAAATCGAGCCCGCGCTGGATGAGCGACGGGTCGGGAATCTGCTCGGCCAGTTCCGGTCGCTGCTGGGCGGCGATGGCCAGCCCAGCCTCGGTGACCGGCTCGCCGTTCGGGCCGGTGAGGCCGGGAATCGACGGGGAGGCGTTGAGCTCGTTGGTGAGGATCACCGACATCACCGCGGCACCGACGGAACCGCCGATCTGTTGGAGGATGTTCACCAGGGTGGTGCCGCGCGCCACCTCGTGACCGGTGAGGGTCTTCAGCGCCGAGGTCATGATGGGCATCATGGTGCCGCCCATGCCCAGGCCCATCACGAACAGCGAGCCGCAGATCAGCACGTACGAGGTGTCCGCGTCGAGCTGGGTGAAGGTGAAGAGCCCGCCGACGATCAGCAGCAGCGCGAACGGCACCGTGCGGCCCACCGGCATCTTGTCGGCCAGCACGCCCGCGATCGGCATGGTGAGCATCGCGCCGAGGCCCTGCGGCGCGATCAGCAGGCCGGCGTGCAGCGCCGACTGGCCGCGCACCTGGAGGAAGTAGCTCGGGATCAGCAGCCCGGCGCCCATGAACGCGATGATGAAGACGAACATGGTGACCGCCGCGATGGTGAGCCTGCGGTTGCGGAACAGCCGCAGGTCCAGCAGCGGGTGTCGGGGCTTGAAGCTGTAGATGACGAAGGCCACCACCAGTGCCGCACCGACCAGCATCGGCCCCCACACCTTCGAGTCGGC
This sequence comes from Micromonospora sonchi, assembly GCF_014646235.1. Classification (GTDB taxonomy): domain Bacteria; phylum Actinomycetota; class Actinomycetes; order Mycobacteriales; family Micromonosporaceae; genus Micromonospora; species Micromonospora sonchi. Next base: position 426,132 of record NZ_BMNB01000001.1, read on the forward strand.
GAAGGTGCCGGTTTCGGGCAACGTGGAGACGCCGTAGAGGAACAGGGCGAGACCGGGCGAGAGCATCAGCATGCCGACGAAGTCGAACGACTCGGACGGCTCGGGGTTGTCCTTCGGCAGGGCACGCTGCGCGTAGACCAGCGCGATGGCGCCGATCGGCAGGTTGATCAGGAAGATCCAGTGCCAGCTCGCCACGTCGATCAGCCAGCCGCCGAGGATCGGGCCGCCGATCGGGCCGAGCAGCATCGGGATGCCGAGGACGGCCATCAGCCGGCCGATCCGGTGCGGGCCGGCCGCCCGGGTCATGATCGTCATGCCGATCGGCATGAGCATGCCGCCGCCGAGGCCCTGCAGCACCCGGTACGTGATCAGTTCTCCGATCGTGTCGGCGGTGGCGCACAGGCCGGACCCGATGGTGAACAGTGTCAGCGCGATCATGTAGAGGCGTTTGGTGCCGAACCGGTCGGCGGCCCACCCACTGAGCGGGATGACCGTGGCCAGCGCCAGCGTGTAGCCGGTCATGGTCCACGCGACGCGGGCGTACGAGGCGTCGAACTCGCTCTGGAACCTCGGCAGCGCGACGCTGACCACCGTCACGTCGAGGATCGACATGATCGCGCCGAGCACCACGACGCCGGCCACCTTGAGCACGGCGGCGTCGAGCTTGTCCGATGTCGCGACCGGCGGCGATGCCGCGACAGGTTGCTGTGTCACGAGGTCTCCTGGGAGTTGGATCTGACCGAAGGAATTCGGTGATGGTGGCGCGGCGCGCGGACCGTCAGGAAGACTAGCCACCGCCACCGACAGCGCGCCGCCGGTTTAGCGGGCTACCGCGGGGTTCGGCAGGTGTTCCTCATCACGCGACCGGTGGGCCGGCTGGCGCGGGCCGGTGGTACGCCAGCGCCACGCGCGGCAGGGGCGCGTCAGCGAGCAGGCGTCATGTCACACAGGCAGCACCGCGAGGGCGATGGCCCGGATCGGGTCCTCAGAACAGGGTGGTGGGCTCGACCGGGATCGGCTCGGGCAGCGGGGCCAGGGTCGGCACGCGGGCGCGTACCTCGTCGTGGAAGCGGCGGGCCAGCGTGGGTGCGTCGGCGTTGTCCGGGGTGTGGATGAAAACGGTCGGTGAGCGGCCCTCGCGCAGCCAGCCGGCGGTGATGTCGAGCCAGCGCCGCCAGCCCTCGACGGTCCGGTCCGGGTCGTCGCGGCCGAGGTAGCGGACGATCGGCCGGTCGGTCAGCGCGGCCGTACGCAGCGGCAGCCTGGGTTTCTTCGTCCAGGCGTCCCGCTCGGCGTCGCTGGTCGGCGGGTCGGCGAAGAACGCTGTGGTGTCGAAGGGGATCCACTCGGCGTCCACGGCGGCGAGCACCGACTCCAGCTCCCGCCCGGCGCGCGGATCGGTGAAGAACGCGGGATGGCGGACCTCGACGGCGCAGCGGTGGGTGTCGGGCAGTCGGCGCAGGAAGCGGGCGAGCGTGGGTACGTCGGCCGGCCCGAACGAGCCGGGCAGCTGGACCCAGAGGGCGTGGGCGCGGGGACCGAGCGGCTCGATCGCGTCCAGGAACGCGCGCATCGGAGCGTTGACGTCGGTGAGCCGGCGCTCGTGCGTGACGAGCTTCGGCAGCTTGACCACGAACCGGAAGTCGGGGCTGGTCTGCCGCGCCCACACGGCCACGGTGTCCGGGGTCGGCGTCGCGTAGAAGGTGGTGTTGCCCTCGACCGCGTCGCACCAGCCGGCGTAGTGCCGCAGCCGTTCCTGCGTGGGCAGCGGATGGGGGAGCAGCCGGCCCTGCCACGCCTTGTGTGTCCACATCGCACACCCGACGTGCAGACGCATGCCCACCGGACCTTCCCCTGTCAAGGGCCCGACGCCATGAAGTCGAGGATGCGCTGATTGACCAGCTCGGGCCGCAGCCTGTCCGATAGTACGCACGCCGCGAGCATGCGCACGGTCAGCGCCCGGCGTCGCTGCGCTCGACGGTGAGGCTGGCGACCCCGGCGGCCGCGTCGATGTCGTAGCGCTCGGTCGCCGACGGCCAGTCCGCCGGGGTGAAGGTGGTGCCGCCGGCCACGCCGGAGTGGGCGGCGCCGTCGACGGTGACCGTGCCGGCCCCGCCGCCCGCGCGGACCCGAACCGGCGCGTCACCGGCCAGCCGCACGACGACCTGGTTCGCTCCGCCGCTGAGGACGGTACGCAGGGTGCCGTCGGCCGGGGGAAGCGCCAGCTCGATCCGGTGGGCGCCGCTGCTCAGCTCGACCCCGCCGAGCCGGGCGGTACGCAGGTCCAGGCGCTGTTCCTTGGCGCCCCCGTCGAGTCGGACGTGCCAGCGCACCGCTTCGTGCAGCACCACCTCGACCAGCGCCGGGCCGTCCTGCCCGGTGTCGCGCAGGCTGGTCAGCAGGTCTCCGTGGGTGACGGAGACCACGGGACGGACGCTGGCGTCGCGCGGCGTGGACACCCGGTAGGTCTCCTCGCCCAGGTCGGCGGTGCGTAGCCGGATCACGTCGGCACCGTCGAGCAGCACGAAGGTGGCGTCGCGCGCCTCGACGACGCCGGTGACGACATGGCCACCCCCGGCCTCGCCTCGGACCGTCACCCAGGTCCAGCCGGCGACCAGCATCACCACGACGAGCAGCAGCGCCCCACCGAGCCACCACCACAACCGGGTCTGTTGCGCGTTGTCCAGGTCGCCTGCCGGCTGAACGTCGTCCACGTCGCCTCCCGCACCTTGTGACCGCACGGGCTACTACCCATCGGGCCCGTCACCGACTCTTACGGGCCGGAAGCCGCAGCGGCTCACCACCGACCGGCGGTGAGCCGCTGGGCACGGGTGCCGGGCGCGGTCAGGCGCGCGACCACTTCTGGTTGGGGGTGCCGGCGCAGTCCCAGAGTTGGAGCCGGCCGCCGTTGTTCGGGTTGTTGTCCCGTACGTCGACGCAGCGGTTCGCGTTGAGGTTGACCAGGTCACCGGCGGCGTTGAGGGTGAACCGTTGGGCCGGGTTGCCGTTGCAGGTGACCAGGTTGACCTCGGTGCCGTTGGCGGTGCCGGCCCAGGCCGGGTCCATGCACTTGCCCATGGCACGGATGGTGCCGTCGGCGGCGAAGGTCCAGGCTTGGGCGGCGGTGGTGTTGCAGTCCCAGATCTGCAACGGTGCGCCGTCGTACGGGTTGGCGCTGGGGATGTCGATGCACCGGCCGCTCTGCTGACCCCGGATCCGGGTGGTGCCGGTGTTGCCGTCCGGCACGTGGCCGTAGACCCGGACGTAGTCGACGAGCATCTGCTGCGGGAACTGGGTCGAGCCGTCGGGGTAGCCGGGCCACTCACCACCGACCGCGACGTTGAGGATCATGAAGAAGGGGTGGTCGAACACCCAGCGGTTGCCGCCCAGCCGGCCCGGGTCGACCCGGAAGAACTCCTGACCGTCGAGGTACCAGCGGATGACGTTCGGCTCCCAGTCCACCCGGTAGGTGTGGAAGGTGTCGGCCAGCGGCTGCCCGATGGTGCGGCTGCCGCCGATCCCGCCGCCACCGGAGTAGCCCGGCCCGTGGACGGTGCCGTGGACGGTGGTCGGCTCCCGGCCGATGTTCTCCATGATGTCGATCTCGCCGGAGGCCGGCCAGCCGACGCTGCCGAAGTTGTTGCCGAGCATCCAGAACGCCGGCCAGATGCCCTGGCCCCGGGGGATCTTGATGCGGGCCTCGAACCGGCCGTACGCCTGGCTGAACGTGGCGGAGGTCAGCAGCCGGGCCGAGGTGTACTCGCACCGGCCGTAGTGACACTGGTAGTTTGCCGGGTTCTCCCGGCGGGCGGTGATGACGAGGTTGCCCTGGCCGTCGTGCACCGCGTTGCTCGTGCTGTTGGTGTAGTACTGCCGTTCGTTGTTGCCCCAGCCGTGGCCGCCGATGTCGAAGCGCCACTTGGACTGGTCCACCGGCGTGCCGGCGGGTGCGTTGAACTCGTCCTGCCAGGTGAGCCCGCCGATGGCGGCGGCGGCCGGTGCGGACTGCACGGGTAGGACGAGCGCGCTGGTGACGAGGGCCGCGGCGAAGGCGGCGGCGGCCCGCCGGAGGCTGCGGGAGATGGCGTGCACGATGAATCTCCTCGGGGGTGGAGGGGCGGATGCGCCGGCAACGACGAGGGAGAGCGCTCTCTGCATCCGAGTTTGTCGATGTCAGGAGATTTAGTCAAGGTTGTTAACAGCTGGTGTCGCTCCGGCGGGCGTCGTCAACCCGTGGTTGACGATTCCGCTTCGTCAACCTAAGGTTGACGCATGACTGATCCCGTGCAGGTGAACAACCCCGTCCGCCTCGACGACCTGATCCAGACCATCAAGCAGACCCACACCGACGCCCTCGAGCAACTCACCGGCGCGGTGCTGGTCGCCGACCACATCGGCGAGATCGCCGACCACCTGATCGGCCACTTCGTCGACCAGGCCCGACGCTCCGGCGCGTCCTGGACCGAGATCGGCCGCAGCATGGGGGTGAGCAAGCAGGCGGCCCAGAAGCGTTTCGTGAACGCGGCGATGGACCCGCAGCAGGGATTCCAGCGGTTCACCCCGCGTGCCCGCAACGTCACGGTGGCCTCGCAGAACGAGGCGAAGGCCGCCGGTAACGCCGAGATCACCCCGGCGCACCTGGTGCTCGGCCTGCTCGTCGAGCCGGAAGGCCTGGCCGCAAAGGCGCTGACGGCCGGCGGCGTGTCCGCCGAGGCGGTGCGGGAGGCCACCACTGCCGTGCTGCCACCGTCGGTCGGCGAGGTTCCCGACCTGATCCCGTTCGACGCCGCCAGCAAGAAGACGCTGGAGTTGACCTTCCGTGAGGCGCTGCGGCTCGGGCACAACTACGTCGGCACCGAGCACATCCTGCTCGCCCTGCTGGAGCAGGAGAACGGCGAGGGCGTGCTCAGCGGCCTCGGCGTGGACAAGGCCGCCATCGAGGCGTACCTCGTGGCGGCCCTGGACAAGCTGCGGGTGTTCGAGTAGTCGATCAGGAAACGGTCGGGAAGCCGTACCGGGCGGCGTGCTCCGGGTCGGCCGGGTCGATCTGGCGCAGCCCGGCGTCGGCGAGGCGCTTGTTCACCTCGTCGAGCCGCTCGCGCACCAGTTGGGCCTCCTCCTCGGTGACCCGCCCCCGGTGCGGCTTGCCGGCGTGCTCGATCGTGCCGTAGTCGACCTTCTCGGCGCCGCGCCGGGCCTTCGGTGGGCGTACCCGCTCGGCGGTCTTGAGCAGTTGCGCCATCGGCGTGTCGGTGGCCATGGCGTCGAACTCGCTGGCGGTCAGCACCACCCGGCGCGGTTCGCCGTGGCCGTGCCGGTCGTGGATCTCGACCACCGCCACGTCCAGCGCGGCGTCGTCGATGCTCTCCACCTCGGTCGGTGTCGCGTCCAACTGCACAGGGCCGGCCACCAGGTCAGGGTGCTCCAGGACGACGACGCGGACCGCCTCGTCGTCGGGGCGCAGCACCGTGCCGCTGAAGTCGGAGACACGGATCGTCTTCTTGCCCATGGGTGCAGTAGCTCCTGTCGTAACCGGTCGAGGGACCAGCAGACGTTACCCGACAGGTGTGCGAAAGACGGTGCTGGCTCGCCGTGCCGGCGCGAGGCCAGAGATCCCCTCAGTGGGTGTTCAGGTGCCGGCGGGTCGAGGCGCCGGGAGGCAGCTTGTTGAGCTCGCGCCAGGTGAGCGCGCCGCCACGGTGGTCATCGTAGGGCGGCTGGGCCGGGAAGCGGCCGGCGAGTCGGCGAGGCCGCCAGACCCGCTCGGTCTCCTGCCGGCGGCGGTCGTTCGACTGGAATGGCATGCCCCCACTCTTCCAGAGAAAGTTGTCCATGTATGGAAATGGGTATGACGCCGGTCGGTGGATCGGGTTGCCGGCCCGTCGATCATCGGTCGGCGCGATCGCGCCCGGTCGTCGTACGGTGAGGACATCAGCGGCAGCGGCGGCGCGGGAGGTGACCGATGCTCGACCGGCGGCTCCACCTGCATCTGGCGACCTGGCTGGGGCAGTGGCCGGCGGGTCCGGGTCTGCACGTGGTGGGGTCGTGGCGGCGGACCTCCCCGGCCTGGGACGGGCGACTGCGTCCGGCCGTCGCGGTCCGCGCCGGGGCGAGCACGGTGTTGTCCGTGCCTCCGGACCGGGTCCCGGTCGTTCGCGAGCTGGCTCGGCGGCCGGAGCGGTTGCCGCGGGCCCTGCCGGCGGAGGTCGGTCACGCCGGGTGGGCGGTCCACGACGACGTTTTCCGCTGGAGCGTCGCGCCCGCGCCGCTGCCCGACGTGGGCGAGTGGATCCCGCCCGGCACCGTCGGGCTGCCCTCCTGGCTGCGGCTGTTCGACCGGGCCGTGCTGGTGGTCCGCGACGACCGGGGTCGCTACCTGGCCGGAGTCGGGATCAAGCGTCACGACCGGTACGGACACGAGTTGGCAGTGGGCACCGTGCCGGCCGCACGGGGGCGTGGACTTGCCCGGCGTCTCGTCGCGCAGGCCGCTCGCCGGGTGCTCGACGAAGGTGCCGTGCCGACCTATCTGCACGATCGCCGCAACGCCGCCTCGGCCCGGGTGGCCGAGGCGGCCGGCTTTCCGGACCGGCGCTGGCGCTCGTACGGGGTCTATCCCAGCTGAGCAGCGACGGCAGGGCGCGGACCGTGGATCCCGGGCCGGATCCACGGTCCGCAGCCTCCCTCCCCAGATCCGCAGGTGGCTCGACGTCGATCACGCTACGTATCCAATTCTTCTTCGGCAAGGTGTCAACGCCGCCCGAACGGTGTCCAATAGCGGACTTGACCAGGATCAACGTGTCGGACGCCGGTCGGGCGAATCAGTGACGGAGGGTACGGATCAGGTCGACCACCTGCCGGGTGGCCGGGCGCAGCACCCGCAGCCGGGAGAGCCCCACCAGCCGATCGATCAGCGGCACGGCGCCGTCGATCAGCTTTCGGGTGCGGGCCTGCCCCGGTGAGCGGTCGTAGACCCAGTAGAGCACCGTTCCCATGTACGCCAACCAGAGCAACTCGGGCAGTTGCGGCCGCAGTTCCGGGTCGACCTTGGCGGTGGAGCCCGCCAGCACCTCGGCGAAGAGGGCGACGGCGGCCTCGCGTGGCGCGGCCGTCTCGGCCGAGAAGGGGCTCAGTGGCGACGTGGGTTCGGCGGCGACCTTGAAGAAGCTGGCCGCGAATTCGTGCGAGGGGGCCAGGACGTCGATGGCCGCGTGCAGCACTCCGGAGAGCCGGGCGGCGAAGTCGGACTCGCGGTCCAGCACCGGCCGGGCCGCCGCCGCGTGCTCCCGCTGCGTCCGGAGGTAGAACTCCTGGATCAGGTGTTCCTTCGAACCGAAGTAGTAGTACGCGTTGCCGACCGCGACGCCGGCCTCCTGGGCGATGGCGCGCATGGTGGTGCGGGCGTAGCCGCGTTCGCGGAACATCCGCATCGCGGTCTCCAGGATCAACTGCCGGGTCTGCTCGCCCCGGGCGGTGGCTGGCTCACCACCCGCAGCGGTCGTCGGCGCACTCTGGTCGGTCATTCGGGTCACCGTATCCCGCCGGCTGGCCGGCCGGCTCCGACTGCGGCTCGCGGGCGCGTTCGCGGATCGCGGAGGCGGTCGCCACCACCCGTCGAGCCAGGGGCAGCAGGTGCGGGCGGGCCAGCCGGTCGGCCGTCGCCCGATGATCGGCCAGGGCCCACAGGCAGGCGAACCAGGCGCCGTCGCCGGCGTAGACGGCTCCGGTGTCGGCGATCACCGTGATATCACGCAGCGTCGCGTCGTGGTCCAGGCCGGGGAAGCGCCGTCGGGCCTCGGTCGACCCCGCCGGCACGAACTCCAGGGGTACGAGCTGGGCCCGCGACGTCAGCCACTCGCGGGCGGCCCGGCACAGCGGGCAGTGCGCGTCGTAGAGGACGGTGAAGCTGCGGATGCCACCACCCCCGTGTGTGGTGGCATCCGGCAGCCCGCCCGTCCCGCCCCGGTCGTCGACGGTCATTGGGCGGGCGGGGTCGGTCCCGCCGGCCGGTGGGGCGGCTGCGGGTGCTCGGCCGGCTGTGGGTGCTGCCCGGTCGCCGGCTGCGGCATGGCCAGGTAGCCGACCGGTGCCAGCGGCGGATGGGAGGCGAGCTGGCGCAGTCGGCTGCGCCGGTACCGGCCGAGGGCGTAGACGTTGAAGAAGTGCAGCGCGCCGAGCACCAGCAGCACCAGGCCGACCTTCCAGGACAGCTCCTCCATCGCCCGGCTGGTGGAGCCGATCGCTTCCGAGTGCCGCATCGCGACCGTGACATAGCCGAGGTTGAGCAGGTAGAACCCGACCACCAGGAGGTTGTTCACGGCACGGGCCAGGCGCTCGTCGGCGAACACCTCCTCCAGGAAGATCTGCCCGTTGCGGGCCAGCGTCCGTGCCACCCAGATGGTCAGGCCGATGCTGACCGCCAGGTAGACCAAATACATCCAGACCTTGATGTCCATGTCGGACCCCGCTCTTGAACGCGTTCAAATGCTGACGCGGGTCAGCGTACGGCAGAAGTTGAACGCGTTCAAGATGGCCGAACGCCACACCCGGTGGATCGGCGTGGAGCGACGGATCAGCGGGTGAGGCCCAGCGCCTCGGCGGCGGCCCGACCGTTGGCGTGGCTCGCGCCGTACGTGGTCACGAAGGCCCGGACGCCGGGCGGCCGCCAGCTGGCCGGCCAGCCCATCTCGACCACCACCACCGGGTGCCGGGCGGCCAACGTGGCGACCAGCTCCGGTCCGCCGGGCAGGCGGTGCAGGTGCCGCCCGACCAGCACGATCGGCCGGGACCCTGCGCGGCGGCACAGGTCTTCCGGGTCGGCCTCGGTGGCCACCACGCGGATCTGCTCGGTGTCGTGCAGGTGCGGGCCCAGGCCCCACGGCACCCGCCCCTCGGCGATGGTGGCAGCGGCGTGCAGCTGCACCACCAGCGGGCGCCCCAGCCCGGTCAGCACGCCCTCCACGTGGACCGCCCGGCGGGCCGCCGCGTACCCCAGCCGGGTGGGGGTGCCGGTGGACGTGCCGGCGGCCCGGGTCCAGGCGGCGAGTTCCGCGGCGCGGCCGGCCGCCTGCTCGACCCGGGACCGCGCCAGCCGGCCGTCGCCCAGCGCGGCCACGATCTCGGCGGCCACCCGCTCGACCAGGTCGGCGTCGACCCGGGCACCGATGCAGAGCAGGTCCGCGCCGGCGGCCAGGGCCAGCACCGCGCCGGGGGCGATCCCGCCGGCGGCGAGCGCGGCGCCCTTCATCTCCAGGGCGTCGGTGATCACGGTGCCGGTGAAGCCGTACTCGTCGCGCAGCAGGTCCACCAGCACCGCGCGGCTGAACGTCGCCGGCCGGTCGCCGGTCAGCGCGGGTACCCGGATGTGCGCGGTCATCACCGCCCTGGCGCCGGCGGCCACCACCGCGGCGAACGGCGGCAGGTCGCGTCGGCGCAGCAGGTCCGGCGGGACGTCCACGGTGGGCAGCTCGTGGTGGGAGTCGGCGACCGTGGCGCCGTGCCCGGGGAAGTGCTTGGCGCAGGCCGCGACCCCGGCGGCCTGGAGGCCGGCGGTCGCGGCGGCGGCGTGTGCGGCGACCCGCGCCGGATCGGCGCCGAACGACCGGGTGCCGATCACCGGGTTGTCGTCGGCGCTGTTGACGTCGACGGTGGGCGCCAGGTTGACGGTGATGCCGAGACCGACCAGCTCCGCGCCGATGGCGTGGTGGATCTGGCGGGTGAGCGAGACGTCGTCGATCGCGCCGAGCGCGGCGTTACCGGGGTACGGGCTGCCGGTGGCGTGCGCCAGCCGGGTGACGTCGCCACCCTCCTCGTCGATGGCGATCAGCACGTCGGGCCGCCCGGTACGCAGCGCGGCGGTGCTCGCCGCCACCTGGGCCGGCTGGTGGATGTTCCGGCCGAACAGGGTGTGCCCGGCCAGCCCGTCGGCGACCAGGTCGACGGCCCAGTCGGGCGGGACCGGTCCGGGGTACGCGGCCAGCAGGGTGCCCAGCGCGAGGCGACGAAGTCCTGGGTCCAGCCCCACGCGATCTCTCCTCTCCTGCCGGCCGGATACGCTACGTGCTACCCGTTCGCAGGGCAGTTTACAGTTAGCAAAGTTTACTGAACTTGAGGACATGGCATGAGCGCGACCCGGCTGCCCGGCACCCCACGTCTGTTGCGAGCCCTCAACGACCGCGCGGCGCTGGAACTTCTGCTGGAACAGGGGCCGCTGACCCGGGCCCGGCTCGGCGAACTCACCGGCCTGTCCAAGGTCACCGCGTCCCAGCTGGTGGAGCGGCTGGAGGAACGCGGACTGGTCACCCGGGTCGGTGAGCAGGCCGGCGGGCGAGGGCCGAACGCCCAGCTCTACGCGGTGCGGCCGGGCAGCGCCCACGTGATCGGCGTGGACGTGGGCCCGGAGCGGGTGGTGGCCGCCTGCGCCGACATCACCGGCGCGGTGATCGGCCGGGTCGAGCAGTCCACCCGGGACACCGACGACCCGGTGGGAGTGGTGCACAACGCCGTCGTCCAGGCCGCCAGCAGCGCCGGAGCGCAGCTGTCGAGCGTACGCCGGATCGTGCTCGGCACCCCCGGCCTGGTCGACCCGGGAACCGGTGACATCACCTTCGCGTTCAACCTGCCCCGCTGGCATCGCGGTCTGCTCGCCGCGCTCCGCGACGACCTGGACACCCCGGTCGTGTTCGAGAACGACGTCAACCTCGCGGCGGTGGCCGAGGCGCAGTCCGGCGCGGCTCAAGGGCTGGCGGACTTCGTGCTGGTCTGGGTCGGCACCGGTGTCGGCCTGGCGATCATGCTGGGCGGGCGGCTGCACCAGGGCAGCAGCGGCGCGGCCGGCGAGATCGGGTACCTGCCGGTGCCCGGGGCGCCGATCCCGCGCGACGTCTCCCGCCGGGCCAAGCCGGCGTTCCAGCAGCTGGCCGGCGCGGACGCGATCCGGGCGCTGGCCCGTGAGCACGGTTATCCCGACACCTCCGCCGCCGACGCGGTGCGCGCCGCGATCGCCGACGGCACCGCCGGCGGGCCGATGCTCGACGAGGTGGCGCGCCGGCTCGCCCTCGGTGTGGCGAGCACCTGCGTGGTGCTGGACCCGCCGCTGGTGGTCCTCGCCGGGGAGGTGGGCCAGGCCGGTGGTGCGGCGCTGGCCGAGCGGGTGCAGCACGAGGTCGCCGCCATCACGCTGGTGCGCCCCCGGGTGGTGCCCACCGGGCTCACCGAGGAGTCGATCCTGCACGGGGCGCTGCGTACCGCCCTGGACGCCGTTCGGGACGAGGTCTTCGGCTCGACCGTCGGCTGAGCGGGGTCAGACCAGGTCGCGGCGCCGGAACACGGCGAAGGCCGCGGCGGTGAGCCCGCCGGTGAACAACAGCAGCACGGCCAGCGCCGCCGGCCAGCCCAGCGAGTAGCTGCCGTCGCAGTAGCCGTGGGTCAGGTTCGCGCAGACGCTGGCGTCCCAGAGCTTCATCTCACCGGCCAGCCACGCGCCGACGTACGTGGAGAGCATGAGCTGGTCGGGCCGGGCCGCCTGGAGGATATCCAGCACGATCCGACCACCCAGCTCCCACACCACCAGGTACGCCGCCGCCGCGCCGAGCGCCGCCGAGGTGTGCCGACCCATCGCGGCGATGGCGAAGCCGAGCGCCGCGGCGAGCAGCACCAGCACCAGACCACGCCCCCAGATCGCGCCCAGCCCCGCCCAGAAGGCGGCGTTGGTCGGGCCGGGATAGCCGGTGACCTGGGCAATGACCCAGAAGGTGCCGAGGTACGCCAGTGAGGAGAGCACCGACAACACCAGCGTCAGCCCGAGCAGCGTGCCCAGCTTCGTGCCCAGCACCGTCAGTCGGCGTGGCCGCCACAGCAGCAGGTTCACCACCCCGCCGGAATTCAGGTCGGCACCGATGTAGGAGGCGCCGACCAGGAAGCCGAACAGCACCAGGAACGCCACCAGGAAGTACAGCAACGGCTCGGCCTGCCGGGTGAAGGTGAACACGCCGGCCAGGTAGTCGGCGGTCACCGGCAACCGGTCCCGCAGCGCCGGATCCAGCTCGGAGCAGTCGTCCGGGAGGTAGCCGTAGTCCTCGACGGGCGGCGGGGCGCCCTGCTCCCGGGCCAGGCAGCGGGAATGCTGCAACTCCATCTCGCGCCGCTCGGCCACGGCCTTCTGCTGCGCCTGGGCCAGTTCGGTGGCGCTGGGCTGATGCGAGCCGGCCAACGTGGTAGCCGCCGTCACCGCGAAGGCGAACGCCAGCAGGACGACCATGAGCTGCACGAAACGGCGTGCGACCAGCCGCTCCACCTCGGCCCGGATCAGGTTCACGCGTCCACTCCCCGTACGTCGTCGAGGTCGATCACGGCCGGGCCCGGATGCGGTGCCGAGCCGTCCGGCTGCCGGGGTACGCCCGGATGCGGCGTGGTGCCGGTCAGCTCCAGGAAGACGCTCTCCAGATCCGGCCGCAACGGCGTCAGTTCGCGTACCCAGATGCCCTGCTCGCCCAGCGTCCGGCTGACCGTGACCGGATCCGGCACGCCGCCGACCACCAGGTGGTCGCCGTGCCCGGTGACCGTCAGCCCGGCGGCCAGCAGCAACTCCTCGGCCCGGGCCAGGTCGTCGGCGCGGACCAGGCACTCGGCGCGGTCGAAACCGGCCAGCACCTGCTCCACCGGACCGGCCGCCACCCGCCGGCCCCGCGAGATGATCGTGACGTGGTCGCAGATCAGCTGGATCTCGGCCAGGATGTGACTGGAGAGCAGCACCGTCACGCCGTTCGCCGCCAGCCCGCGCATCAGGTCGCGCATCTCGCGAATGCCCGCCGGGTCCAGCCCGTTGGCCGGTTCGTCGAGGATCAGCAGCTCGGGGCGCTTGAGCAGGGCCGAAGCCACGGCCAGGCGCTGCTTCATGCCGAGCGAGTAGCCCTTGACCCGTTCGTGGCCCCGGTCGCCCAGGCCCACCTCCTCCAGCACCTCGTCGACCCGGGCGACGGGTACGCCACCGGCCAGCGCGAGCAGCCGCAGCGTGCGGTAGCCGGTGAAGTTGCCGAAGAACTGGGGGCTCTCCACGATCGCGCCGACCCGCCCGGCGACCCGGGCCAGGTGATCCGGCGCGTCGGCCCCGAGCACGCTCATCCGCCCCTCGTCGGCGCGGACCAGCCCGAGCAGCGCCCGCAGCGTGGTCGTCTTGCCCGACCCGTTGGGACCGAGGAACCCGTGCACCTGGCCGGCCTCGACCCGCAGGTCGAACCCGTCGACGGCGACCCGACGGCCCCGACGCACACTGTGGAAGGTCTTGCGCAGACCATCGATCTCGATGACCCCGCTCATGGTCCCTCCGGATGGGGTGAGCAACGACACGGCGCCTCACCATACGGCCACCTCGCACACCGGTGGGGGCCGGCCGACCCTGCGTGATTGGATGGGCAGGTGACTGGTGACCTGATCCTCGGCGCAGCCGGCGCCACACCCGCCCCCTCGCCCGTGGACGCGGATCTGGTGGTCAGCCTCGACGGCGTCGCCGTACGCCGGTCCGGCACCGCCCTTCTGCACGACCTGGACTGGCGGGTGGAACTGGACGAACGCTGGGTGGTGCTGGGGCCCAACGGCGCCGGCAAGACCACTCTGCTCAAACTCGCCGCGGGGCGGCTGCACCCCACCACCGGCACCGTGCACGTGCTGGGGGAGCGGATCGGGGGCACCGACCTCACCGAACTGCGGACCCGCATCGGTCTGACCACCGCCGCGCTCGCCGAGCGCCTGCCCGCCGACGAGCGGGTCCGTGACGTGGTGATGACCGCGGCCTGGTCGGTGGTCGGCCGCTGGCGGGAGAGCTACGACCCGGCCGACGTGGCCCGCGCCCGCGCGCTGCTCGACCAGCTCGGCGTCGGCACGCTGGCCGACCGGACGTACGGCACCCTGTCGGAGGGCGAGCGCAAGCGGGTGCAGATCGCCCGCGCGCTGATGACCGACCCGGAGCTGCTGCTGCTCGACGAACCGGCGGCCGGGTTGGACCTGGGTGGCCGGGAGGAGCTGGTGGCCCGCCTCGCCGAGCTGGCGCAGGACCCCGACGCCCCGGCGCTGGTCCTGGTCACCCACCACGTGGAGGAGATCCCGCCCGGCTTCACCCACGCGCTGCTGCTGCGCGAGGGCGCGGTGATGGCCCAGGGTCTGCTGGACGACACCCTCACCCCCGACAACCTCACCAAGACCTTCGGCCTGCCGCTGCTCGTCGAGCGCACCCGCGGTCGCTACACCGCCCGCGCCGCCTGAGGTGTAAGGAGGGGCCCCCTTTTAACGCCTGGAGTAGAGGAAGGGCCCCCTATTAACAGCCGCAACCACCGGGAGGCCGCCGTGCGTCAGCCCCGTGTCGTCGTGGTGGGCAGTGCGAACATGGACCTGGTCGCCACCGCCCCGGCCCTGCCCCGGCCGGGCGAGACGATGCTCGGCACCGATTTCGTCATGGTGGCCGGCGGCAAGGGCGCCAACCAGGCCATCGCCGCCACCCGGGCGGGCGCTGACTGCTCGTTCCTCGGTGCGATCGGTTCGGACTCGTTCGGCGTGACCCTGCGGGCCCGGATCACCGCCGCCGGCGTCGACACCAGCCAACTGCGCGTCACCTACGGTGCCTCCGGGGTGGCCCTGGTCATGGTCAACGCCGAGGGCGAGAACGCGATCCTGGTGACGCCGGGCGCGAACGCCTCGCTGACCGCGCTCACCGAGCCCGAACTCGCCGTCGTACGCGACGCCGACGTGCTGGTCGCGCAGTTGGAGATTCCGGTCGAGACGGTGACCGAGGCCGCCGTGGCCGCCCGGGCCGCCGGCACCCGGGTGGTGCTCAACGCGGCGCCCGCCGTCCCGCTCCCGCCGGAGCTGCTCGCCGCCGTGGATCTGCTGGTGGTCAACGAGAACGAGGCGCAGGCGTACACCGGCCGTGGCCGGGAGGACCCGTACGCCCTGCTCGACCTGGTGCCCCGGGCGGTGCTCACCCTCGGCGCGCAGGGCGCCTGGTACGGCGACCGGGACGGCACGACCGTGCACGTTCCCGCCGTGCCGGTGGAGACGGTCGACTCGACCGCCGCCGGGGACGCGTTCACCGGCGCGCTCGCCGTGGCCTGGGGCGAGGGCCGCGACATGGTCGACGCGGTCCGCTGGGCCGCAGCGGCCGGTGCCGTCTGCGTCCGTCGGCTCGGCGCGAGCGTGTCGCTGCCGCGCCGCGCCGAGATCGACGAACTGTACGCGCCCGCGCCCTGAGCGGCTCAGCCACCGCGCGCCGGTGCCGGCTCGCTCGGCGTACGCCAGTGGAAGCTCAGCCACCGCGCCGGTGCTGTCACTCGGCGCCGTCGCTGAGCTTCTCGCCCCGGCGACGCAGCATCGCCAGACCGGGAATGCCGGCCACGGCGAGCTTGAGATCCCGGGTCACGTCGAGCAGGTCGTGCAGGTCCGGGCCGACCCGGTCCAGGGTGGCCAGGATCGGCAGGATGTCCGAGGTGAGGTGCTGCCGGAGCTTCGGCAACTCGTCGACCAGCCGGATCGCCGCGGCCACCTCCTCGTGGCTGAGCTGCTCGACGAAGTGGTCGGCCATCGGCGCGGCCCGCCGCAGTGCCGGCTCGTACGCGGCCATCAGCTCCGCGGCGGTGGTCGCCGCCTCGGCCGCCACCCCCACCGTGGTGACCGCCCGGCCGGCGACCGCCTCCGCGGTGTCGATCACACCCGCCGCCGCCCGGGCCACCCGGTCGGCCTGCGCGACCACCGCCCCGGCGGTGGCCGACACCTGTTCGACCTCGCCGACCACCATGGCCGCCGCCGCGGCGACCTCGGTGGCGTTGTCCACGGCGGCGGTGGCGGCGGCATTGGTCACCGCCACCTCGCGGACGGCGCTTTCGGCGTCGGCGAGCATCCGGTCGGTGCGGTCGAGGGTCTGCTCGACCCGGTCCACCACCCCGTTGATCCGGGCCAGCAGCGCCTCCACCCCGTCCAGCACCGCGAACGCCCGGGCCGGGATCGCGGCGAGGGTGGTGGCCTGGTCGAGGGCGGCACGGGTGAGACCGACGACCGCGGCCGGCCGGGGAAGAGGAATCGGCATGGAATCAAGTGTGCGTCAGGCGGGCACGTGACGCCGGACGGCCGGTGCAGAGCCAGGTCACAGCCCCGTGGTGGGCGGGTGCAACCGCGCTCGGCCACCACTGGTGCCGGTCACCGGCCCGACGTGTCGTGCTCCACGGCCCGCTGCACCGCGCGGTAGATCTGCCCGAAGCGCAGCGCGTCCGGTGTGCGCAGCACCAGCAGTTCCTGCCCCCGGTACTGCACCCACAGCTCGTGCACCCGGTTGCCGCGCTCGTACGAGCGGTCCAGCCAGCCGAGCGGGATCTCCAGGAACGGCGCCAGCGCCAACGGGATGACCACGCAGGCCACCAGCGCGACCAGCGCCGGCAGCCACTCGCCCCGGTCCTGCGCCGACCAGGCCAGCGAAAGTACGCAGACCAGCCCGACCAGCGGCGGCAGGGAGAGCAGCAGCACCAGTACGCCCCGACCGAGCACCCGGCCCCGTACGGCCAGCGTGGTGCGCCCCTTCTGGTGCCAGACGTAGGTGACTTCGTTGATCGGAAGGACCTGCCCGGCCGCCCGGATCGAGTCCGAGGTGACCTGCACCGCGTCGTCTCGGTAATAGAGCGCCATCACTAAGCCTAAGCATCCCTGGGCAACCTGTGCAGCTGAGGCTGTTAAAAAGGGGCCCTTCCTCTACCCCAGGCGTTAATAGGGGGCCCTTCCTTTCGTCTCGGCTTCGAGGGCGCGTTGCAGGGCGCGGTAGATCTGCCCGAAGCGCAGGGCGTCCGGGGTACGCAGGAGCCGGACCGGGTGGCCGCGCCAGCGGATCCAGACCTCCCGAGGGCGGCTGCCCCGGGCGTACGAGCGGTCGAAGGACTCGAAGAGCTGGTCGGCGATCGGCCCGGCGGCCAGCCCGATCAGGATGGAGAAACCGATGATGGCGACGGTGGCGGTCGTCGATCCGTTCAGCCAGACGGCCAGCGCGATGCCGGCGACCGCGGCCACCACCGGGCCGATCATCGCCGCGCCGAGCGCGCCCCGGCCGGCCAGCACCCGCCACGACCGGCTGCCCCGGTGATGCCAGACCTCGGTGATCTCGGCCAGCGGGTAGGCGTGACCGTCGACGGTGACCGCGGCGGAGGTGACCCGTATGGACCTGTCGTCGTAGTAGGTGACCATCACGGGAACTCCAGGTCGCGGGACTGGCACCAGGGTACGTGCCGGTCAGGCCAGGTCGTAAGGTTGGCACGCGACTTCGACGAGGAAGGCAGGTCAGCGTGGGCGAGTTCGTGCGGCTGGAGACCAGGGACGGCATCGGCACCATCCGGCTGGAGCGGCCACCGATGAACGCTCTCAACACCCAGGTGCAGGAGGAGTTGCGCGCCGCCGCGACGGCGGCCACCGCTGATCCGCAGGTCCGCGCGGTCATCGTGTACGGCGGGGAGAAGGTCTTCGCCGCCGGCGCGGACATCAAGGAGATGGCCGACATGTCCTACGTGGACATGGCCGAGCGGGCTGCGGACCTGTCCGGCGCGCTCGGCGCGATCGCCCGGATCCCCAAGCCGGTGGTGGCCGCGATCACCGGCTACGCCCTCGGCGGCGGCTGCGAGCTGGCGCTGGCCTGTGACTGGCGGGTGGTGGCCGAGGACGCCAAGCTCGGCCAGCCCGAGATCAAGCTCGGCATCATCCCCGGCGCCGGGGGCACCCAGCGGCTGGCCCGGCTGGTTGGCCCGGCCCGTGCCAAGGATCTGATCATGTCCGGTCGGATGGTGGACGCGCAGGAGGCGCTGCGGATCGGCCTGGCCGACCGGGTCGCCCCGGCCGCCGAGGTCTACGACACCGCGGTGGCGCTGGTGCGGCCGTACCTCAACGGCCCGGTGCAGGCGCTGCGCGCGGCGAAACTCGCCGTCGACGGCGGCCTGGACATGGACCTGAACTCGGGCCTGGCCTGGGAGAGCCAGCTCTTCTCGGCGCTGTTCGCCACCGAGGACCGGCGCGAGGGGATGACGGCGTTCGTCGAGAAGCGGAAGCCGGACTTCACCGGCCGGTGAAGATGGTTCACATTCCCTTTACCGGCCAGTAGCGTGTGACTCCGGTCGGGCGACGAGAGGGAGCGGGCATGACGGAGCGGATCGACGGCCACGGCGGGGAACTGGCGCTCGCGACGCTGCGCGCGTACGGGGTGCGGGAGATGTTCACCCTCTCCGGCGGGCACGTGTTCCCGCTCTACGACGCCGCGCACCGGACCGACTTCCCGCTCTACGACGTACGGCACGAGCAGTCCGCGGTCTTCGCCGCCGAGGCGGTGGCCAAGCTACAGCGTCGCCCCGGTCTCGCCGTGCTCACCGCCGGCCCTGGCGTCACCAACGGGATCTCCGGCCTGACCAGCGCGTACTTCAACGCCTCGCCGGTGCTGGTGCTGGGCGGGCGGGCCCCGCAGTTCCGCTGGGGCTCGGGCAGCCTCCAGGAGTTGGACCACCTGCCGTTGGTCGCCCCGGTCACCAAGCACGCCGAGACGGTGTTCGGCGCCGACGACATCCCCCGGGCCGTCGCCGCCGCGCTGGACGCCGCGCTCACCCCGCACCGCGGCCCGGTCTTCCTCGACTTCCCGCTGGAGGCGATCTTCTCCACCGGTGACGTCGAGGTGCCGGCCGGCCCGGCCATCGCCCCGATCGAGGCCGACCCCGACGAGGTGGCCACCGCCGCCGCCCTGGTCGCCGGCGCGGCACGGCCGGTCATCGTCGCCGGCTCCGACGTGTACGCCGGTGACGCCGTGGACGCCCTGCGCGCCGCCGCCGAGGCGCTTGGAGTGCCGGTCTTCACCAATGGCATGGGCCGCGGCGCGCTGCCGCCGGAGCACCCGCTGGCCTTCGCCAAGGCCCGCCGGGTGGCCCTGAAGGGCGCCGACGTGGTCGTGGTCGTCGGCACGCCGCTGGACTTCCGGCTCTCCTTCGGCGACTTCGGCGACGCCAAGGTGGTGCACATCGTCGACGCACCCAGCCAGCGCGCCTCGCACGTGCAGCCCGCCGCCGCGCCCGCCGGCGACCTGCGTGCCATCCTCACCGCGCTGGCCGACCACACCGGCGACCGGGCCGACCACGGTGACTGGATCGCGCAGCTGCGTACCGCCGAGGACGCCGCGAAGGCCCGCGACGCCGAGGAGATGGCCGCCGAGACGGACCCGATCCGCCCGGCCCGGGTCTACGGCGAGCTGCGCAAGGTCCTCGCCCGTGACGCGGTCACCATCGGCGATGGTGGTGACTTCGTCTCGTACGCCGGGCGCTACCTGGAGCCGGCCCAGCCCGGCACCTGGCTCGACCCCGGCCCGTACGGCTGCCTCGGCACCGGCATGGGCTACGCGATGGGCGCCCGGGTCACCCACCCGGACCGGCAGATCTGCGTGCTGATGGGCGACGGCGCGGCCGGGTTCTCGCTGATGGACGTGGAGTCCCTGGTCCGGCAGCAGCTGCCGGTGGTCATCGTGGTCGGCAACAACGGCATCTGGGGCCTGGAGAAGCACCCGATGCGGGCCATGTACGGCTACGACGTCGCCGCCGACCTCCAGCCCGAACTGCGTTACGACCAGGTGGTCAGCGCGCTCGGCGGGGCGGGCGAAACGGTCGCCAAGGCCGCCGACCTGGGGCCGGCCCTGCACCGGGCATTCGACGCCGGCGTGCCGTACCTGGTCAACGTGATCACCGACCCGGCCGACGCGTACCCCCGCTCCTCGAACCTGGCCTGACCACGGGCCCCGCGCTACACCTCGGGGCGGGGTTCCTCGCGCGGCGGCTCGCCCTCGCGGCGGCGCAGGTCGTTCTCGCGGCGGCGCAGGTCCTCCTCCCAGCGGCGGAAGAGTTCCTGGTCTTCCTTGCTGGAGCGTTCCTCGATCGAGCGGAGGAACTCGGGATCGTCGTCGGGTGCGAGCGGCCGGGCGGGGCGGTGCTGGGCGGGACGGGTGCCCGGCCACGGAGTGCCGGCCCCGGTCCTGCGCTCGCGTCCGGCGGCGAACCAGGCGATCGAGCCGACCAGCGGGAAGAACAGGATGATCAGCACCCAGACGATCCGGGGCAGGTGCCGGACGTCGTCTTCCTCGGCCGAGAGGCAGCTGATCAGGGCGCAGACGGCGAGGATGACCTGCACCACGAAGAGGAGGATGTACAGCCGGGCCATGTACCCATCATGGCCTACCCGGCATGCTGCTCACAGCCCGCACAGCACCAGCAGGGCACCGATCACCGCGAATCCGGCGGCGGCGAGCGCCGCTCCGGCGAGGGTGGGACCGCCCGTGCGGGGTGGGCCGGTGCCGGTGGCCGGGCGCCAGCAGAGCGCGATGACGCCGCCCCAGCCGAGGATGGCCAGCGCGGCCAGTCCCGCACCGGCCCGGCCGCCGCTGAGGGCGAGCCGGACGGTCAGCAGCGCCACCACCGTCATCACCAGTGCGGTTCGTCGCCAGGCCAGTCGGGTCCGTTCGGGCTGCAACCCGGGATCGCGGGCACCGGTCATCAGTTGACCGCGCCGAGCAGCACCGCCGCCACCAGCAGCAGTGCGCCGAGGCCGACGATGAGGGCGAGCACGGCCGGGAAGCGGGACGCGGGCAGCTCACGGCCGAGCCGGATGGCCCGTTCGGTACGCGCCCAGTGGTCGACGGCCCGGATCGCGACGGCGCCGCCGAGCAGCAGCAACGCCACGGCGATCGCCTCGCGCAGATGCGGCAGCGGCAGCCTCGGCAGGAACTGCGCGGCGGCCAGCCCTCCGGCGACCAGCGCCAGCCCGGTACGCAGCCAGGCCAGGAAGGTCCGCTCGTTGGCCAACGAGAAGCGGTAGTCGGGGGTGGTGCCCACCGACCGCAGCTCCCTGGGGTCGAACCAGTTCTTGATCCCTCGCCACACGCTGGTGATTATCCAGCGCAAACTACGTCTACACTCCGTGATCATGACGCAACGGTTGACGGACGAGGAGAAGCTGACCCTCAAGACCGGTGCCTTCGGCGCGGTGTTCCTGGTCGCGAACGCCGACCCGGGGATGCTCGCCCTGTTCCGGGAGAGCTTCGCCGCCGCCGGGGCGATGGTCGACGCCGGCGGCCTGGTGCAGGAGGCGTTGACCAGGGGACCGTTGCCGAACCTGCCGCGGGAGTCGGCGGCCGAGGTCGAGTCGGCGGCGCTGCCGGCGCTGCGCCGGGCGGTCGGGATCCTGACCGAGAAGGCCCCCCGGGAGCTGCCGGCCTACCGTGCGGTGGTGCTGGCCGCCGCCGATCGCGCCGCGCGGGCCGACAACGGCGTCAGCCCCGCCGAGGCCGAGGCCATCGCGCGGGTCAGGGGCGCGCTGGGCGCCGATGCTACTGGCAGGTAACATTGCGCCGTGGGCAACCGCACAGCGGTTCATGGTTGACCTAACGGTGACTAAGAAGCGAGGCTGCGGCCCACAGGCCGGTGAATGATCACACCACCACAGCAGGAGGGTCGTCGAAGCGCGATGAACATCGTCGTACTCGTCAAGCAGGTGCCCGATTCGGGCGCGGACCGCAACCTGCGTTCTGACGACAACACCGTCGACCGCGGTTCGGCGAACAACGTCATCAACGAGATGGATGAGTACGCCATCGAGGAGGCCTTGAAGATCAAGGAGGCGCACGGCGGCGAGGTGACGATCCTGACCATGGGTCCGGATCGGGCGACCGAGTCGATCCGTAAGGCGTTGTCGATGGGGCCGGACAAGGCGGTGCACGTGCTGGACGACGCGCTGCACGGCTCGTGCGCGGTGGCGACCTCGAAGGTGCTCGCCGCGGCGTTGGGCCAGCTGAACGCGGATCTGGTGCTCTGCGGGTCGGAATCGACCGACGGGCGGGTGCAGGTGATGCCGCACATGCTGGCCGAACGGCTGGGAATCGCGGCGCTGACCGGCGCCCGCAAGCTCACCGTCGACGGGTCCACGCTGACCGTGGAACGGCAGACCGAGGAGGGCTACGAGGTGGTCACCGCCTCGACGCCGGCTGTGGTTTCCGTGTGGGACACCATCAACGAGCCGCGGTACCCGTCGTTCAAGGGCATCATGGCCGCGAAGAAGAAGCCGGTGCAGACCCTGGCCCTGGCCGACCTGGGCGTGGCCGCCGATGAGGTCGGCTTCGCCGGCGCGACGAGTGCCGTGGTGGAGCACAGCAAGCGCCCGCCGCGCTCGGCCGGGGTGAAGGTCACCGACGAGGGTTCCGGCGGCGTGCAGCTGGTCGAGTTCCTCGCCACCGAGAAGTTCGTGTGAGAGGTGGGGGATATGTCTGAGGTTCTCGTCGTCGTCGAAGCCACCGGGGAGTTCGGCGTCAAGAAGGTCACCCTGGAGATGCTGACCCTGGCCCGGGAGCTGGGCACCCCGTCGGCGGTGGTGCTCGGCGGTGCCGGCGCCGCCGACGCGCTCGCCGGCAAGCTGGGCGAGTACGGCGCGCAGAAGGTGTACGCGGCCGAGGGCGACCAGATCGACGGCTACCTGGTGGCGCCGAAGGCCACCGTCGTGGCCGACCTGGTCAAGCGGGTGCAGCCGGCCGCGGTGCTGCTCGCCTCCTCGCAGGAGGGCAAGGAGATCGCCGCCCGGCTGGCCGTGAAGCTGGACAACGGCATCCTGACCGACGTGACCGACCTGGCCGCCGACGGCACCGCCACCCAGGTGGTCTTCGCCGGCTCGGCCATCGTCAAGTCCAAGGTCACCCGCGGCCTGCCGCTGGTCACCGTCCGGCCGAACTCGGTGACCCCGACGCCGGCCGCCGCGACCCCGGCGGTGGAGCAGCTCACCGTCACCGTCACCGACACCGACAAGCTGACCAGGGTGGTCGAGCGGGTCGCCGAGCAGAAGGGCTCCCGCCCGGAGCTGACCGAGGCCGGCGTGGTGGTCGCCGGCGGCCGGGGAGTCGGCAACGCGGACAACTTCGCGCTGGTCGAGGAGCTGGCCGACCTGCTCGGTGGGGCGGTCGGCGCGTCCCGCGCCGCGGTCGACTCCGGCTATTACCCGCACCAGTTCCAGGTCGGGCAGACCGGCAAGACCGTCTCCCCGCAGCTGTACGTCGCGTTGGGCATCTCCGGCGCGATCCAGCACCGGGCCGGCATGCAGACCTCGAAGACGATCGTCGCGGTCAACAAGGACGGCGAGGCACCCATCTTCGAACTCGCCGACTACGGCGTGGTCGGCGACCTGTTCAAGGTCGTACCGCAGGTCGCTGAGGAGATCCGCAAGCGCAAGTGACGCGCGGAGGAAGCTGATCGGCGGGCCGGGGAGCTGATCCGGCCCGCCGATCAGCAGTCAGCGCGCCCTCGACAGGCGGTCGCGGGCGTGGATGCTGTCATCGTGGCACGCCCGACGAAACGTCGACGACCAGGGTACTGCGGCCGGTCGATCATCCGGCGGCAGCGCCCAGCGGGCATACCCCGTCGCGGTCGGAAGATTCGCCACACCCGGGAAGGTTCCGCCGCCGTCGACGGTGCTGGCGGCCGGACGGAGGGAAGCTGGCAATCCGGCCTGCGGTCGGGGCGGGAGCGGTCGTTAGGCTGGACCGTGATGGCTTACCTGGATCATGCCGCGACCACGCCGATGCTCGACGAGGTACTCGAGGCGTACGTCGCGACCGCCCGCGAGGTCGGCAACGCGTCCTCCCTGCACGCGTCCGGCCGGCGTGCCCGTCGGCGGGTGGAGGAGTCGCGGGAGCGGGTGGCCGCCGCGCTGGGCGCCCGACCGTCCGAGGTGATCTTCACCGGGGGCGGTACGGAGAGCGACAACCTCGCGGTCAAGGGCATCTTCTGGGCTCGTCGGGACGCCGACCCGCGCCGGGACCGGGTGGCCTCCAGCGCGGTCGAGCATCACGCCGTGCTCGACGCCGTGGAGTGGCTGGGCCGGCACGAGGACGCCGAGGTGGGCTGGTTGCCGGTCGACGGCACCGGACGCCTGCACCCCGACGCGCTCCGCGCCGAGCTGGCCGAGCACGGCGACCGGACCGCCCTGATCACCGCCATGTGGGCCAACAACGAGGTCGGCACCGTCCAGCCCATCGGCGAGTTGGCCGCCGTCGCCGCCGAGTACGACGTGCCGTTCCACACCGACGCCATCCAGGCGGTCGGTCAGGTGCCGGTCGACTTCGCCGCCAGCGGGGTCGCCGCGCTCACCGTGACCGGCCACAAGCTCGGCGGCCCGGTCGGGGTCGGCGCGTTGGTGCTGGCCCGGGACGTCGCCGCCGTACCGCTGCTGCACGGCGGCGGGCAGGAACGCGACGTGCGGTCCGGCACCCTGGACGCCGCCGGCATCGTCGCCTTCGCGGTCGCCGTCGAGGCCACGGTCAAGGGCCAGCAGGAGTACGCCGCCCGGGTGGCCGCGCTCCGCGACGACCTGGTCCGGCGGGTCCGGCAGGCGGTGCCCGAGGTCGTCTTCAACGGCGACCCGACCGACCGACTGCCCGGCAACGCGCACTTCTCCTTCCCGGGCTGCGAGGGGGACGCCCTGCTGCTCCTGCTGGACGCCCAGGGCATCGCCTGCTCGACCGGTTCGGCCTGTTCGGCCGGGGTGGCCCAGCCCTCGCACGTGCTCCTGGCGATGGGCGCGGACGACGACCGGGCCCGCTCCTCGCTGCGCTTCTCCCTCGGGCACACCAGCACCGCGGAGGAGGTCGACGCGCTGATCGCCGCCCTGCCGGCCGCCGTCGACCGGGCCCGGCGGGCCGCCGCCCCGCGTACTCCTCGCTGACCCCGGCAACCGGTGCGGAGATAGGCTCGACCGACGAAGGGAGCGTGGTCCGGGTGAGGGTGTTGGCGGCGATGTCCGGCGGGGTGGATTCCGCCGTGGCGGCGGCGCGGGCGGTGGAGGCCGGCCACGACGTCACCGGCGTGCACCTGGCGCTGGCCCGGAACCCGCAGACCTACCGCACCGGGGCGCGCGGCTGCTGCACCCTGGAGGATTCCCGGGACGCCCGACGCGCGGCCGACGTGCTCGGCATCCCGTTCTACGTCTGGGACATGGCCGACCGGTTCCACGCCGACGTGGTCGACGACTTCGTCGCCGAGTACGCGGCGGGCCGTACGCCGAATCCGTGCCTGCGCTGCAACGAGAAGATCAAGTTCGCCGCTGTGCTGGACCGGGCGGTGGCCCTGGGGTTCGACGCCGTGGTCACCGGCCACCACGCCCGGCTCGGCCCCGACGGTCTGCTGCGGCGCAGCGTGGACGAGGCCAAGGACCAGTCGTACGTGCTGGCCGTGCTGACCCGACAGCAGCTGGACCGGGCGATCTTCCCGCTCGGCGACTCGACCAAGGCGCAGGTCCGGCAGGAGGCGGCGAGCCGGGGCCTGGCGGTCGCCGACAAGCCGGACTCGCACGACATCTGCTTCATCGCCGACGGCGACACCCGCGGCTTCCTGGCCCAGCGGCTCGGCGAGACGCCCGGCGACGTGGTCGACGCGACCACCGGCGCCGTGGTGGGCCAGCACGCCGGCGCGTACGCCTACACCGTCGGCCAGCGGCGCGGGCTGCACCTGGACCGGCCGGCCCCGGACGGCCGACCCCGCTACGTGCTCTCGATCACCCCGAAGACCAACACGGTGACCGTCGGCCCGGCCGAGGCGCTGGAGGTTTCCGAGGTCAACGCCACCCGCCCGGTCTGGACCGGCGGCTCGCGCCCCGACGGCCCGATCGAGTGCGAGGTCCAGTTGCGCGCGCACGGCGTCGTGGTCCCCGCCGCCGTCACCGTCGACGGCGACACCCTCCACGCCGACCTGCGCCGCCCGGTCCGTGGCGTCGCCGCCGGCCAGGCGATCGTGGCCTACCGCCCCGACCCCGCCGGCGACGTCGTCCTCGGCTCCGCCACCATCACCACCTGACCCACCCTTGCGCCAGTCCTGCCGCCGGCCGGCGGCGGTAGGCTTCGGCCGTGAATAATCAGGCTTGGCCGTGGCCGGCGGGGACGGCGACCGGGATCGGATCGTTGCCGGGCAGCGACATCGCCGAGGCGCAGCGGGTGGTGCTCGGCGAGCTGCCGGCGCTGCCGCACCTGCCGGAGCTGCCGGCCCGCGGTCCGGGCGCCGACATGATCGGCCGCACCGGCGGCCTGCTGGTCGAGCTGCCGGTGGAGCTGTACGCCGCCCGCTGGCGGGTGGCCCCGCGCCCCGGCAAGGACCTACGCCGGGCGCGTGACCTGATGGAACGCGACCTCGACCAGCTCGCCGAGCAGGCCGAGGAGTACGCCGGCCCGCTGAAGATCCAGGCGGTCGGCCCGTTCACCCTGGCCTCCTCGGTGGAGCTGCCGATCGGCGGTCGGATGCTGCGTGACCCCGGCGCCGTCCGTGATCTCGCCGGCTCGCTCGCCGAAGGGCTGCGCGGCCACGTCGAGGCGGTGGCCCGTCGGGTGCCCCGGGCGTCGGTGCTGCTCCAACTGGACGAGCCGGGCCTGCCGGCGGTGCTCGCCGGGCGGGTGCCGACCGAGAGCGGCCTCGGCACCTACCGGGCGGTGGAGCAGGTGGACGTCCGGGCACTGCTGGGCACGGTCATCGAGGCGGCCGGTGTGCCGACCGTGGTGCACTGCTGCGCCCCGGACGTGCCGCTGGAGCTGATCCGTACCGCCGGCGCGGCCGGCATCGCACTCGACCTGAGCCTGGTCACCGACCTCGATTCGCTGGGCGAGGCGCTCGACGCCGGGCTCGGGCTGCTCGCCGGCGCCGCGCCGACCACCCCGCCAGCCACCACCGCGCCGGCTGGCGCCGCGCGGACCAGCTCGCCGACCAGCCCGGCCACCGATCGCGGGCCGACCTCCGCCCAGGTCGCCGACCGGGTACGCACCCTCTGGGACCGGCTCGGTTTTCCCCGCCGCCGCCTCGCCGAGCAGGTGGTGGTCACCCCCGCCTGCGGCCTGGCCGGAGCCACCCCGGCGTACGCCCGGGCGGTCCTCACCGCCTGCCGCGACGCCGGCCGCCGGCTGTTCGAGGACTGACCGTCCGGCGGGCTGCCGGAGGTTGCGGGCGACGGGCATCATCGCCTGCATGATCAGTCCAGCATCACGGCGAGCCGCTGGCTCGCTCTTCGGTCTGGCCTACGGTGACGCCCTGGGCAAGCCCACCGAGTTCCTCAGCGTCGCCGAGATCGACCGCCGGTACGGTCCGGCCGGCCCCCGGGAGCTGGTCGGCGAGCCCGCGCTGGTCACCGACGACACCCAGATGGCGCTCGCGGTGACCTGGGCGCTGCACGACGCGCCCGGGTACACCGCCGAGGCGGTCGAGCCGCTGCTGCGGCGGCGCTTCCTCGACTGGGCGGCCAGCCCGGACAACAATCGCGCGCCGGGGATGACCTGCCTGCGCGCCTGCGCCGAGCTGTCCCGTGGTCTGCCATGGCAGGAGGCCACGGTGGTCGGCTCGAAGGGCTGCGGGGCGAACATGCGGGTCACCCCGGTCGGGCTGCTCGACGTCGACCTCGACACCCTCGCCGGGCTGGCCCAGCTCCAGGCCGGTCTGACCCACGGGCACCCCACCGGCCTGGCCGCCAGCGAGCTGACCGCGTACGCCGTGCGGCTGCTGATCGACGGCGTCGCGCTGGCGGAGCTGCCCGGCCTGCTCGCCGCGCGCGCCCGCGACCAGCGCACCGTCTACCGAAGCGACTGGCTCGGCGACCTGTGGCGGCGGGCGGGTGCCGCGACACCGGGGGAGTTCATCGCCACCGGTTGGGACGAGTGCGCCGCCGCGTTGCGCCGGCTGACCGCGGCGCTCGCCGCACCCGACGACGGCGGCGACCCGTGCCGGCGCACCGGGGACGGCTGGATCGCCGAGGAGGCCCTCGCCACCGCGCTCTACTGCGCCCTGCGGCATGCCGAGGACCCGGTCGGCGCGCTCGCCCGGGGTGCCCGCACCGCAGGCGATTCGGATTCCATCGCCGCCCTCGCCGGCGCCTTCGTCGGCGCGGCCGCCGGCATGGCCGCCTGGCCCGCTGGATGGGCCGACCGCATCGAGTACGCCGACCAACTGGCGGCCCTCGCGGCCACCTGGGAACGGAAACCCGGCTGACCGGTCGGCGAAGTGTCCCACCGGCCGGATACCGTGCCCGGGTAGACAGTCACAGGAGGTCACGGGGTGTCCGAGGAAGCCATCGGCCAGCAGGTCAGTGCGGCGCAGGAGGCGGCGGCGGGGGCCGAGCCCACCCCGCAGGCGCGGGAGCGGCACGTCACGCTGAGCCAGGAGCTGACCGAACACCAGTACCGCTACTACGTGCTCGACGCGCCGATCATCTCCGACGCCGAGTTCGACCGGCAGTTGCGCGAGCTGGAGGCGCTGGAGCAGGAGTTCCCGGCGCTGCGCACCCCCGACTCGCCGACCCAGCGCGTCGGCGGCGCCTTCTCCACCGACTTCACCCCGGTCGATCACGCCGAACGGATGATGTCGCTGGACAATGCCTTCGCCGACGAGGAGCTCGCCGCCTGGGCGGAGCGGGTGGAGCGGGAGGCCGGAGGGTCGGTGCCCTACCTGTGCGAGCTCAAGGTCGACGGGCTGGCGATCAACCTCACCTACGAGCAGGGCCGGCTGGTCCGGGCGGCGACCCGGGGCGACGGTCGCACCGGCGAGGACGTCACGGCCAACGTCCGCAGCATCCGGGACGTGCCGAGCCGGCTCACCGACTCCGCGGAGCACGGTCCGGTTCCCGGGTTCATCGAGGTGCGCGGGGAGATCTACTTCCCGGTCGCCGCCTTCGCCGACCTCAACGCCGGGCTGGTCGAGCAGGGCAAGGAGCCCTTCGCCAACCCGCGTAACGCCGCCGCCGGCAGCCTGCGGCAGAAGGATCCGCGGGTCACCGCCTCCCGGCCGTTGCGCCTGGTGGTGCACGGCATCGGCGCCCGCCGCGGCTACCAACCGGCTGCCCAGTCCGAGTCGTACGCCGCCCTGCGGGCCTGGGGTCTGCCGACCAGCGACCGTTGGCGGGTGGTGCCCGACCTGGCCGGCGTCCGGGACTACATCGCGCACTACGCCGAGCACCGGCACGACGTCGAGCACGAGATCGACGGGGTGGTGGTGAAGGTCGACCCGGTGCCGATCCAGGGCCGGCTCGGCTCGACCAGCCGGGCGCCGCGCTGGGCGATCGCCTTCAAATACCCCCCGGAGGAGGTCAACACCCGGCTGCTCGACATCGACGTCAACGTCGGGCGTACCGGTCGGGTCACCCCGTTCGCCGTGCTGGAACCGGTCAGGGTGGCCGGGTCCACCGTCGCCCTGGCCACCCTGCACAACGCGCGTGAGGTCGAGCGCAAGGGGGTGCTGATCGGCGACACGGTGGTGATCCGCAAGGCCGGCGACGTGATCCCCGAGGTGCTCGGCCCGGTGGTCGACCTGCGTCCGGCCGACGCCCGACCGTTCGTCATGCCCACCAGCTGTCCGGCCTGCGGGACGCCGCTGGCCCCGGCCAAGGAGGGCGACGTCGACATCCGTTGCCCCAACTCCCGCAGCTGCCCGGCACAGCTGCGCGAGCGGGTCTTCCACCTGGCCGGGCGTAAGGTGTTCGACATCGAGGCGCTCGGCTACAAGAGCGCCGCCGCGTTGCTCGACGCGCAGATCATCACCGACGAGGGTGATCTCTTCTCGCTCGACGCGGAGCAGTTGGCCCGGTCGCCGTTCTTCGTCAACAAGGACGGCAGCCTCGGCAGCAACGCCATCAAGCTGCTCGACAACCTCGCCGTGGCCAGGGAACGCGACCTGTGGCGGGTGCTGGTGGGGCTCTCCATCCGGCACGTCGGGCCGACCGCCGCGCAGGCCCTGGCCCGACAGCTCCGCTCGGTCGAGGCGATCGACAACGCCACCGAGGAGGAGTTGTCCGCCGTCGAGGGGGTCGGGCCCACCATCGCCGCCAGCATCCGCGAGTGGTTCGCCGTCGACTGGCACCGCGAGGTGGTCCGCAAGTGGGCCGAGGCGGGCGTACGGATGGCCGAGGCGCAGGTGGCGGAGGGACCGCGCCCGCTGGAGGGGATCACCGTGGTGGTCACCGGCACCCTGAGCGGGTTCTCCCGCGACCAGGCCACCGAGGCGATCCAGTCCCGGGGCGGCAAGGTGAGCGGCTCGGTGTCGAAGAAGACCGGGTTCGTGGTGGTCGGCGACAACCCGGGATCCAAGGCGGACAAGGCAGCCGACCTGAAGGTGCCGATCCTCGACGAGGAGGGCCTCCGGGTGCTGCTCGACGCGGGTCCGGAGGCGGCCCGCGCGGTGGCGCGCGTCGAGGAGTGAGTCGCCCGCCGGTCGGTCCGTGGATCCACTCGGCACATACCAACTTAATTACGACTACGACCGATCGGCTGTCGTGGCGGGAAATCGGGCACCAGGGGCGTTTCATTGGGAACACGGCGCGTGAACCCACGCGCGGCAATGACGTACCGGGAAGGTGTGATGGAGCCGCCCGACCCGCGCAACCTGATCCCGCCCGGACGGACGGCGCAGTTCACGGCCTTCGTCGGTGGCGTGCTCATCCTGGCGGTGCTGGTCTCGGCCGGCCCGCTGAGGTCGCTGGCCGGCACGCTGCCCGAGTTGCCGGTGGCGTTCTGGGCCATGGCGGTGCTCGCGGTGGCCTGCGACGCACGGCCCTTCGTCCCACCCGGCCGGCGGCAGTCCTCGGCGGTCTTCCCGTCGACCTGCTTCACCTTTGCGATCCTGCTCGGCTGGGGGCTCGGTCCCGCGGTCGCGGTGCAGGCGGTCGCCGTGCTGGTGTCCGGGCTCCGTTTGGGATACGCCCCCTGGCGGACGGCCTTCAACGCCGGCCAGTACGCCTGCGCCCTGGCCGCCGCGTACGCGGTCACCCGTCTCGGGCCCGGTGGTGTCTTCGACGGCGGGCCGCTCGCCTGGACCGACATCGCGGCGATCGGCGGTGCCGGGCTGGCCTGGCTCGTGGTCAACTACAGCCTGGTCACCGCCGCCGTGCGGTTGCGTTTCGGCGAGCGGTGGTGGCCCAGCGCCTGGCACGGGCTGCCCTTCGAGTTGCTCTCCACCGGCAGCCTGCTGCTGCTCGCGCCGGTGCTCGTCACCGCCGCGCGGGCCAGCGCGGCCCTGGTGCCGTTGGTGCTGGTGCCGCTCTTCGCGGTGTACCGGATGGCGCGGCTCACCGTCGAGCAGCACCAACTCACCCTGCTCGACCCGCTCACCGGCCTGGCCAACCGCAAGGCGCTGCTGGCCGAGGTCAGCGAGCAGCTACATCGGCACGCCGAGCGCCGGGCGCGGGGTGAGCCGGACGCCCGCCTCGCCCTGCTGCTGATCGACCTGGACCGGTTCAAGAACGTCAACGACGCGCTCGGGCACGAGGTGGGCGACCGGCTGCTCGTCGAGGTGAGCGCCCGGCTGACCGATGTGGTCGAGCCGCCGGACCTGGTCGCCCGCCTCGGCGGTGACGAGTTCGCGATCGTGATGACCCGGCTGGCCGACGTCGCGCAGGCCCGGGCCCTGGCCGGCCAGGTGGTGCAGGTGCTGGCCGAGCCGGTGCCGCTGGACGGGTTGCCGCTGGACGTCGGCGGCTCCATCGGGATCGCCCTGTACCCGGAACACGGCGAGGACTTCGCCACCCTGATGCGCCACGCCGACGTGGCGATGTACGACGCGAAGCACCGCAACGACACCGTCGCCGTCTACACGGCCGAGTCCGACCACAACTCCGCCGAGCGCCTGGGCCTGCTCGCCGACCTGCGCCGGGCGCTGGAGGCCCGGTCGGCGGGCCGACCGGGCGAGGAGGAGGGCCCGGCTGCGCCCGCGGTGCGCGGCGGGGACGGCGCCATGTTGCCCGCGGTGCCGCCGGCATCCACCGGGCCGGCCGGGGTGGCGTCGGCGGAAGCCGTGGCGCACGAACGCCCCGGCCACCGGTGGTGGAGCCGGTACCGGGGCCGCCCGCCGGTCGCGGCGCACGACGACGAGCTGTTGAACCGCATCGTCACCGGTGCCGATCCGATCCTGCGCCGCGCTGCCCAGTCCGCCGAGTCGCCGGTCCCCGACGAGGCGTGGGACCGACCGGTGCGACCGGGTGAGCCACCCGAGCCGGCCGGGGACGTGGGCGAGATCATGATGTACTACCAGCCGCAGATCGCGATCGCCACCGGTGAGCTGGTCGGCGTGGAGGCGCTGCTGCGCTGGCGGCACCCACGGCGGGGGATGGTCGATCCGGAGGAGCTGATCCGGGTCGCCGAGCAGAGCGCGGTGATGCGCCTGCTCACCCGCCGGGTGGTCGACGACGTGATGGAGCAGCTCGCCAAGTGGTCGGCGGCGGGTCTCCGGCTGCGGGCGGCGGTCAACGTCAGCGTGCGTGACCTGCACACCGGGGAGATCGCCGACCAGATCGCCGACCGGCTCGCCCGCCACGGCCTGGCCCCGGACCGGCTGCAACTGGAGATCACCGAAGGTGCCCTGATGGCCGACCCGCGTCGGGTGCTGACCACCATCACCCGGCTGCACCGGATCGGGGTGGGCATCGCGCTCGACGATTTCGGCACCGGATACTCCTCCCTTCAGCATCTGCGTCGGCTGCCGCTGTCGGAGGTGAAGGTCGACCGGTCCTTCGTCCTCGGCATGGTCGACGACGCCGACGACGCGGCGATCGTACGATCGACGATCGAGCTGGCCAAGGCGCTGGGGCTGCGGGTGGTGGCCGAGGGCGTGGAGGACGAGCGGAGCTGGCGCATGTTGCACGCCGCCGGCTGTGACGCCGCCCAGGGCTGGTTCTACGCCCGGCCGATGCCGGCCGAGGAACTCGTCGCCTGGATGGCCCGGTACCGTCCGCTACGCCCGCTCGGCGGCCACGACGACGCGGACCTGCCCACGCGGTGACGCGCCTTTCCGGTGTGCGGGGAGCCGGGGGCGGCCGGCCCGGCACGGAACAATAGACTCGCTGCCGTCACCGCGGGTCGCGCTCAGCCCGACCGAAGGTGGGACTACCCAGACCCAGGACAGCCACGAAGGGGGCACCGATGGTCGCCATCTCCCGCGAGGAGGTCGCGCACCTGGCGCGACTGTCGCGGCTCGCCGTGTCGGAGGAGGAGTTGGACACCTTCGCCGGCCAGCTCGACGTGATCCTTCAGGCGGTCGCCCAGGTGGGCGAGGTCGCCGCCGCGGACATTCCGCCGACCTCGCACTCGGTGCCGCTGACCAACGTGCTCCGCGAGGACGTCGTGACGCCCGGCCTGACCCCCGAGGAGGCGCTGTCGGGCGCGCCCGACGCGGAGGAACAGCGGTTCCGCGTACCGCGGATCCTGGACGAGGATGTGGCATCGTGACCGAGCTGACGAAGTTGAGCGCTGCCGAGATCGCGGGGCTGGTCGCCGCCGGTGAGACCTCCGCCGTCGAGGTCACCCGGGCGCACCTGGACCGCATCGCCGCCGTCGACGACCGGGTCCACGCGTTCCTGCACGTCGACAGCGATGGTGCGCTGGCCGCCGCCCGCGACGTGGACGCCCGGCGTGCCGCCGGCGAGGAGTTGGGCCCGCTGGCCGGCGTGCCGGTCGCGGTCAAGGACGTGCTGACCACCAAGGGCGTGCCGACCACCGTCGGGTCGAAGATCCTGGAGGGCTGGCGCCCGCCGTACGACTCGACGATCGTGCAGCGGCTGCGGGCCGCCGGCACGGTGATGCTCGGCAAGACCAACATGGACGAGTTCGCGATGGGCTCCTCCACGGAGTACTCGGCGTACGGTCCGACCCGCAACCCGTGGGACACCGACCGCATTCCGGGCGGCTCGGGCGGGGGCAGCGCCGCGGCGCTCGCCGCGTACGAGGCGCCGCTGGCGATCGGCTCGGACACCGGTGGCTCGATCCGCCAGCCCGGCGCGGTCACCGGCACCGTCGGCGCCAAGCCCACCTACGGCGGCACCTCCCGCTACGGGCTGGTGGCGTTCTCCTCCTCGCTGGACACCCCCGGCCCGTGCGCGCGTACGGTGCTCGACGCCGCGCTGCTGCACGAGGCGATCGGCGGCCACGACCCGCGCGACTCCACCTCCATCCCGGCGCCCGTGCCGGACGTGGTGGCCGCGGCGAAGCGCGGCGCGACCGGCGATCTGACCGGGGTACGCCTCGGTGTGGTCTCCGAGTTCGCCGACGAGGGTG
Source organism: Micromonospora sonchi (assembly GCF_014646235.1). Lineage (GTDB taxonomy): Bacteria > Actinomycetota > Actinomycetes > Mycobacteriales > Micromonosporaceae > Micromonospora > Micromonospora sonchi. The sequence continues at coordinate 460,219 of NZ_BMNB01000001.1, forward strand.
TCGAGCCGGGCGTGCTGGCCGCCTTCAACGAGTCCGTCGACGCGCTGACGAAGCTGGGCGCGGAGATCGTGGAGGTGTCCTGCCCGCACTTCAGGTACGCGCTGCCCGCGTACTACCTGATCGCTCCGAGCGAGTGCTCCTCGAACCTGGCCCGCTTCGACGGTGTCCGGTTCGGCCTGCGGGTCGGCGACGACGGCAACCGGTCGTTGGAGGAGGTCATGTCCGTGACCCGGGAGGCCGGCTTCGGCCCCGAGGTCAAGCGGCGGATCATGATCGGCACGTACGCGCTCTCCTCGGGCTACTACGACGCCTACTACGGTCAGGCGCAGAAGGTCCGCACCCTGATCACCCGGGACTTCACCGCCGCGTTCGAGCGGGTCGACGCGCTGATCTCGCCGACCACCCCGTTCGTGGCCTTCCCACTGGGGGCGCGCACCTCCGACCCGTACCAGATGTACCTGGCCGACCTGTTCACCAGCCCGACGAACCTCTACGGCGGGCCGGGCATTTCGGTGCCGTGCGGGCTCTCCGGCGGGCTGCCGGTCGGCCTCCAGGTGATGGCCCCGACCATGGCCGACGACCGCATGTACCGCGTCGCCGCCGCCCTGGAAACCGCCGTCGGCACCCTCACTCCACCGGAGCTCTGAACCGGCCTCCGCGATCCGCATGATCGACTCAGCTTCGGGGGACGTCGCCGCCTCATCGGCGGACCGACCCCGAAGCTGAGTCGACGTGCCGCGGCTCGGCGTTGGTGATGGTCGGATAGAGTGCCAATCCCCTGGTGAAACGCGGTCAGGGCTTTTCGATCGATCCCTGGATGTGCGCGATGAAGACGCTGCGGCCGATCACGATCGTCTCGGTGCTCATGGTGCTGCTCCTCGGCGGTGCGCGGCCGGCGATGGCCGTCCCCGAGGGCGTCACCATCACCTCGGGGACGCCCGCGTCGCCGGTGACCGCCCACGAGCCGTACCCGACGCACACGTTCACCGCCTCGGGCGGCGCCGCTCCGTACGGTCTGTCGTTGCGGTCGGGGGTGTTGCCGCCGGGGATGGCGCTGTCGTCGGGGGGAGTCCTCGCCGGCACGCCGAGCACCCCCGGTAGCTACACCTTCGGGATCCGGATGACGGACGCGGACGAGGCCTCCGCCGAGCAGAGCGTCACCGTCGTGGTGGTCGCGCCGACGGTCACCGTCACCTCTGGCGAGCCGATTTCGCCCTGGTACACCGGGCAGCCGTACCCGACGCACACGTTCACCGCCTCGGGCGGCACCGCTCCGTACGGGCTGTCGTTGCGCTCGGGGGTGTTGCCGCCGGGGATGGCGCTGTCGTCCGGGGGAGTCCTCGCCGGCACGCCGAGCACCCCCGGTAGCTACACCTTCGGCATCCGGCTGACCGACCAGCACGGCTTCCACGCCGACCAGGAGGTCACGGTGGCGATCGCCGCACCGGCCACCACCATCACCTCCGGGACACCGCCGCGCGGCACGGTCGGCGAGGGGTACTCGTTCCGGTTCACCGCGGAGGGCGACACCGACATCCGGTTCAGCGTGGCCGCCGGTGACCTGCCCCCGGGGCTCACCCTGGCCCCGAACGGCCGGCTGAGCGGTCAGCCCGAGGTCGCGGGCAGCTTCGCCGTCACGGTGCGCGCGGCCGGTACGGCGACGAGCGCCACCGAGGAACTGCCGCTGATCGTCGATGCCGCGCCGTTCGCGCCGACGCCCACGCCCACGCCGACGGCGACCCCGACCGCTCCGACGCCGGCCCCGACCGAGCCGTCGGCCACCCCGACCGAGGCGGTGCCGGCGACCCCGGCGGCGGCCTCGCCGTCGCCGCAGCCGAGGGGCAGTTGGTGGCTGCCGACCACCGGATCGAACTCGGCCCTGGTGCTGCTGCTCCTGAGCGTGGTGGCGTTCTCGATCGGCGGGATCCTGCTCGTGCTGACCTACAACCGGCGGCGGTTCACGACCCCCGAGTGATGCCCGGCCGAGGCGGGGCGGGCCGAGCAGTTAGGCTTGGCGGCGTTGTGTCCGGATGCCGCCGCGGGCCGGCTACCGCCCGAAAACTGGAGTTCCCATGACCACGACGCTGCCCGCGTACGACGAGGTCGTCGCGCGCTACGAGCCGGTGATCGGCCTGGAGACCCACGTCGAGCTGGGCACGAACACGAAGATGTTCTGCGGCTGCCCGACCGACTTCGGCGGCGAGCCGAACACCCGGGTCTGCCCGGTCTGCCTGGGCCTGCCCGGCTCGCTGCCGGTGGCGAACAAGGCGGCCATCGAGGCGACCATCCGGATCGGTCTCGCACTGAACTGCTCCATCGCGCAGTGGTGCCGGTTCGCCCGGAAGAACTACTTCTACCCGGACATGCCGAAGAACTTCCAGATCAGCCAGTACGACGAACCGCTCTGCGTCGACGGCTACCTGGACGTCGAGGTCAACGGCGAGACCGTGCGGATCGGCATCGAGCGGGTGCACCTGGAGGAGGACACCGGCAAGACGCTGCACGTCGGCGGGGCCACCGGCCGCATCCACGGGGCCACCGAGTCGCTGGTGGACTACAACCGGGCCGGCATTCCGCTGGTGGAGATCGTCACCAAGCCGATCCCCGGCAGCGGTGCGCTCGCGCCCGAGGTGGCCCGCGCGTACGTCGCCGAGCTGCGCGACGTGATCCGCTCGCTCGGCGTCTCCGACGTCCGCATGGAGGAGGGCTCGCTGCGCTGCGACGTCAACACCTCGCTGAACCTGCCGGGCGAGGAGTGGGGCACCCGCACCGAGACGAAGAACGTCAACTCGCTGCGCTCGGTCGAGCGGGCGGTCCGCTCGGAGATGCTGCGCCAGGCCGCCGTGCTCGACGCGGGTGGGCGGATCACCCAGGAGACCCGGCACTTCCACGAGGAATCCGGGGACACCACCCCGGGCCGGTCCAAGGAGACCGCCACCGACTACCGCTACTTCCCCGAGCCGGACCTGGTGCCGCTCGCGCCGGACCCGGCCTGGGTGGCCGAGCTGAAGGCCGAGCTGCCGGAGCTGCCCCGGGTGCACCGCCGCCGCCTCCAGCAGGCGTGGGGGTTGTCCGACCTCGACATGCAGTCGGTGCTCAACGCCGGCGCGGTCGAGCTGATCGAGGCCACCGTCGCCGCCGGTGCCACCCCGGCCGCCGCCCGCAAGTGGTGGCTGGGTGAGCTGTCCCGGCGGGCCAACGAGACGGGCGTGGAGTTGGCGGATGTCGGGGCCACGCCGAGGCAGGTCGCCGAGCTGCAAAGCCTGGTCGACGCCGGCAAGCTCAACGACAAGCTGGCCCGTACGGTGCTGGAGGGCGTGGTCGTCGGCGAGGGCTCGCCCACCGAGATCATGACCAACCGGGGCCTGGAGGTCGTCTCCGACACCGGTGCGCTGACGGCCGCCGTCGACGAGGCGATCGCCGCCAACCCGGAGATCGCCGACAAGATCCGCTCCGGCAAGGTCGCCGCCGCCGGCGCCCTGGTCGGCGCCGTCATGAAGACCACCCGAGGCCAGGCCGACGCCAAAACCGTCCGCGACCTGATCCTGCAACGGCTGAGTTGAAAGGAGGGGCCCCTTATTAACGCCTGATGTAGAGCAGGGGCCCCTTATTAACACCCGCGAGGCACCCGCACCCCGCATTCGAGGCGCCCGCACCCACCCCTAGCCGGTCGTCAACGGCGACGTACCGGAGCCCTGGAGTCACCGTGAACCAGCACGAACTTGGTGTCCTCGACGAGATTCAGCGGCGGGTGCTGTGGCTCGCCACCCGGATCGTGGACGCGGCCAACGACCGCGACACGGGCGACGGGGTCAAGGTCGGCGGGCACCAGGCGTCCAGCGCCTCCCTGGTGACCGCGATGACCGCACTGTGGTTCGCCCACCTCGACGCCGAGGACCGGGTCGCGGTCAAGCCGCACGCCTCGCCGGTGTTCCACGCCATCCAGTACCTCCTCGGCAACCTGGACCGGTCGTACCTGACCCGGCTGCGGGCCCGCGGCGGGTTGCAGTCGTACCCGTCGCGGACGAAGGACCCGGACGGGGTGGACTTCTCCACCGGCTCGGTCGGCCTGGGCGCCGCCGCCCCGCTGTTCGCCGCGGTGACCCGACGGTATGTCGACGCGCACTTCGGCGCGCGTCCGCACTCCCGGTTCGTCGCGTTGATCGGTGACGCCGAACTGGACGAGGGCAACGTCTGGGAGGCGGTCGTCGACCCGGCCACCACCGGGCTCGGCAACGTGATGTGGGTGGTCGACTTCAACCGGCAGTCGCTGGACCGGGTCGTCCCCGGGGTACGGATCGACCAGTGGCGCGGCCAGTTCGAGGCCGCCGGCTGGCACGTGGTCGAGGTCAAGTACGGCCGCAAGCTGGCCCGGGCGTACGCCCAGCCAGGCGGCGAGGCGCTGCGCGGCTGGATCGACGCGATGCCGAACGAGCAGTACCAGTCGCTGTTCGGGCTGACCGGAGCGCAGCTGCGCAAGCGGTTCCTGGACGGCGCGCCGGCCGAGGTGGAGACGTTCGTCGCCGACATCGCCGACGAGGAACTGGGACCGCTCGTCACCGACCTGGGCGGGCACGACCTCAGCGCGCTGCTCGACGCGTACGCCCAGTGTGACGCGGTGACCGACCGGCCGAGCGTGGTGTTCGCGTACACGGTCAAGGGTTGGGGTCTGCCGATCGCCGGCAATCCGCGCAACCATTCGGCGTTGCTCTCCGGCGAACAGGTCGACGCGCTGCGCGCCGCGCACGGCCTGACCCGCGACACCGAGTGGGACCGTCTCGACCCGGCGTCCCCGGCGGGGATCCGGGCCGGGCAGCGTCGGGAGGCGCTGTCCCGCGCGCCCCGCGAGCGCGCGCTCGGGGTCACCGTCCCACAGACCACGAGGGTACGCGCGAACAAACCGATCTCCACCCAGGAGGTCTTCGGTCGGGTGCTGGTCGACCTGGCCCGCGACCCGCAGGTGGGGAAGTACCTGGTGACCACCGCGCCGGACGTGGCGACCTCCACCAACCTGGCCGGGTTCATCAACAAGACCGGCGTGTTCGCCCCGACCGCCCAGCGATCCTGGTCGGAGGACCGGATGCTGCGCTGGACGGAGAGCCCCGACGGGCAGCACATCGCACTGGGCATCTCCGAGATGAACCTGTTCCTGCTGCTCGGTCAGCTCGGGCTGTCCTGGGACCTGTCCGGGCAGCCGCTGCTGCCGGTCGGCACCGTCTACGACCCGTTCGTGCTGCGCGGGTTGGACGCCTTCCTCTACGGCACCTACTCCGGCTCCCGGTTCGTGGTGGCCGGCACCCCGTCCGGCATCACCCTCGCTCCGGAGGGCGGCGCGCACCAGTCCACGATCACCGCGAGCGTGGGGCTGGAACTGCCCGGGGTGACCTTCGTCGAGCCGGCGTACGCGGCCAGCCTGGACTGGCTGCTCTGTGACGCGCTCGGTCACATCGCCGGCGTGCCGCAGCCCGCGCCGACCGCCGCGCCGGCCGAGGACGGGGCGTACTACTTCCGGCTGAGCACCCGACCGGTGGATCAGGCGCCGTTCGAGGCGGCCCGTGCCCGGCTCGGCGACGCGGTGCTGCGCCGGCAGGTGCTCGCCGGGGCGTACCGGCTGGTCGACGCCCATCAGGCGGACCCGCGTCTGGCCGACGCCCCGACGGTGCAACTGGCCGCCTCCGGCGCGGTGCTGCCCGAGGTGCTGGCCGCCGCGGCCGAGTTGGCCGAGGAGGGTGTCGCCGCCCACGTCGTCGACGTCACCAGCCTGGACCGCCTCTACCGGGCCTGGCAGCGCACGCTGCGTCAGGGCGTACGCACCGCCACCGTGCCCAGCGTGCCCGGCGCGCTGCGGTCGGCCTTCGTCGACCGGGTACCGGTGGTCACCGTGCACGACGCCGCCTCGCACGCGATGGCCTGGCTCGGCTCGGCCGTAGGCGCCCCCGCCGTCCCGCTAGGCGTCGACGAGTTCGGCCAGTCCGGCACCGTCCACGACCTCTACGACCTGCACGACCTCCTCCCCGGCAGCATCGTCAACGCCGCCCTGGCCGCTCTCTCCCTCCGCTAACGGGTGGGGGTGGGGGTTGTGGGGGCGGGGGGGCCGGCGGTGGGTTGGGTCACCACGGTGCGTTCGAGGTTGACCTGGGCCTGGCCGGTGCCGCCGACGGTGATGTCGTCGTACGCCTGGAGCAGCTGCTGCTGGTCGAAGTAGAGCACGGTCATGCTCAACGGGGTGGGCTGCTCGCCCTCCAGCCCGCGCAGGCCCGCGCCGCCGGTCGAGCCCTCCACCATCAGCGTGGTGGGCTGTTGGCCCGGCACCTCGGGCAGCTTCTCCACCCGCCGTTGGTGGGTGTGCCCGGCCAGCACGAGCGGGCAGGTGCCGGAGAGCGGACCGGCGGCGGCCGGATCGTGCACCAGGGCGATGTTCACCGGCCGCGGTGAGCTGCGGACCGTGGCCGCCAGCTGCTCGCCGTTGGTGATCAGCTCGTTCGCGGTGGGTGGGTTGAGCCCGCCGGCGGCCGGCGAGGTGCTCTTGTCCGGGGTGAAGCGGGGGTCGCCGATGCCGCCGATGGTCAGCCCCGCGACGGTGGTGGTCGCGTTGTCCAGCACGATCGCGTTCGGCTGCTGGGCCACCGCCGCCGCGGTACGCCCCGAGTCGTGGTTGCCGCGGATGTAGACGTACGGCTTCCGGAGCAGGCTGATCGAGCCCACGTAGGAGGCCTCCGGCTCGCTGCCCCAGTCGGTGATGTCGCCGGTGTCGATGACCACGTCGATCGCGAACTGCTCCACCACGGTCCGGATCAGCTGCCAGGCGGCCGGGTTGAGGTGCATGTCGGAGATGTGCAGGACCCGGGTGGTGCCCGGCTGCTGCTCGAACACCGGCAGCGCCGAGACGGTGGTGTAGAGCTGGGTGACGTTGCCGATGAGGCGCTGGAGCTGCTCGGCGTACCGGGTGTAGTCGTTGGCGATCCGGCGTACGTCACCGACGATCGCCGGGGCGTTGACCAGCAGCCCCTCGTACCTGGGCTCCTCGATCGCCTGCGGACGCAGGGTCGCCGCGGCGGTGCCGAGACTGCCGGCGGTGATCAGCAACGCGAGGCCGCCGGCCCAGGCGGCCCGGCGGGTGTCGCGGAAGACCAGCAGGGCCAGCACCAGGGCGGCCAGCACGGCGGAGCCGATGGTACGCAGCCCGAGCCGCAGCACACCTTCGCGTACCTCGTCGACGGCCGACTGGGTGGCCCGGTTCAGGCTCGCCGGATCCTCGATCAGGGCCTCGACGCGGCTCTGCTCCAACGCGCCCAGCTCCACGGTCAGGTGGGTGGGCCCGTCGTGGCTGTCCAGTTGCAGCGCGCCCAGCGGCGGGATGTCGATGGTGGTGCCGCCGTTGGTGGCCGGCGCGACCGACAGCTTCGCGCGGAACGGCCCGATGTCGGTGCCGACCTGCCCGCCGGCGACGACCCCGGCCAGCACCCCGGCCAGCGTGACGGCCAGGACGGCCACGGCGACCGCGATCCGGCGTACGCCGGGGTGCCGCCCGGTGCGGCGCGACACGGCGGCGGCACGCCGCAGCGGGGCGAAGCGGCGCCCGCGAGCGCCCGGGGTGTCCCCGGCGCGGTCGCGCCGCGGCTGCTCGTTCTCGTGACCGTCCATGCTGAGATTCTGACCTGCCCGCCGAAGGATCTTGACAAACCTGGATCGAGAGACTGCCGGATGAACCGGCCGCCGTCTCTGCTGCGCGCTGCGGGTGGCTCAGCTGCGCCCGGCACCGCCACCCGAGAGGACCAGCCGCAGCAACCGGTCGTCCTCCGGCGCCGGTCGGCCCCGCCCGTCGTGGTTGGAGGTGCTCACCCAGAGCGACCCGTCCGGTGCCGCGGCGATCGCCCGCAGGCGCCCGTACTGCTCGGTCAGCAGGGCGTGTGGCTGCCCGAGCACCGTGCCGGTCGCGGTCAGCTCGACCAGCCAGAGGCGCTGCCCACGCAGGCAGGCGGTGGCCAGCGTCCGCTCGACCGCGGCCAGCCCCGAGCAGGACGCCTCGTCGGTCGGCCACTGCACGATCGGGTCGACGTACTTCTTGTCGCCGGCACGCCCCTCGACCTCGGGCCAACCGTAGTTCTTGCCCTTGCTGATCTGGTTGATCTCGTCCCAGGTGTTCTGGCCGAACTCGACGGCGTACATCCGGTCGCCGTCCCAGGCGATGCCCTGCACGTTGCGGTGACCCAGCGACCAGACCGGGGAGTTCGGGAAGGGGTTGCCCGGCGCCGGCTTCCCGTCCGCGGTGATCCGCAGGATCTTGCCGCCGAGCTCCTTGACGTCCTGCGACCGGGCGGTCTCCCCGGCGTCGCCGGTGCTGGCGTAGAGCTGCCCGTCCGGGCCGAACGCCAGGCCGCCGCCGTTGTGGATGCCCGCCTTGGGGATGCCGGTGAGGATCGGGGTGGGTTTCTCGCCGAGCCGCAGCCGGGCGATCCGGTTGTCCCGCTCGGCGGTGTAGTAGACGAAGGCCGTCCGGTCCCGCTCGAACTCGGGGGAGACGGCGATGCCCAGCAGGCCGCCCTCGCCGCCGGCCGCCACCTCGTCGATGGTCTGCACCTCGGTGACCTTCATGCCGTCCGGGCCGGACTCCGGGCCGACCTGGAGGATCCGGCCGCTGTCGCGCTCGGTGACCAGCGCTCCGCCGTCGGGCAGGAAGGCGATGCCCCACGGCACCTGCAGTCCCTTGGCCAGCACGGTGGCGACGATCTCCTGGTTGCCGGTGCCGGCGGTCGCCGAGGGGCTGGGCAGGTTCGGTGGTTCGCCGGCCGGGTCGGGGGCCGGGTCGCCGAGGCTGCACCCGGTGGCGGCGAGCAGCACGGCCGCGCAGGACGCGGCGAGGGCCGTGCGGAGCTGACGGGCTCGAAAGTACGGGGGTGCGCTCACCGGCCCAGGGTAGTCCGCCGCAGGCGGCGGCGCGGAGGTCGACGAGAGCCGCCCCGCACGGCGGGACCGATCGCGGCAGCCTATCGTCGGCAGGCGTGAAGGTATGGATCCCGCACGAGGTCGACCACGCCCTGCTCGGCGAGCTGCCGCCGCAGGTCACCGTCGAGACGATGGCCGACCCCACGCGCCTGCCCTCGACGGCGGCCGACGTCCGGTTCTGGGTGCCGCCCTTCGTGCCCCGGCGGGAGGTCACCGCACTGCTGCCCGAGCTGCCCGAGCTGGCGGTGGTGCAGCTGCTCACCGCCGGCGCGGACGCCTGGGTCGGCCACGTCAAACCCGACGTCCTGCTCTGCGACGCCCGGGGCGTGCACGATTCCTCCACCGCCGAGTGGGTGGTCGCCGCGATCCTGTCCCAACTGCGCGCCTTTCCCGCGCTGGCCCGCGCGCAGGCGCACCGGCGGTGGGCGTACGAGGAGGTGGCACCCACCGACGAACTGGCCGGCAAGCGGGTGCTGATCGTCGGCGCCGGTTCGATCGGCACCGCCGTGCGGGCCCGGCTCGCGCCCTTCGAGGTGGAGTTCATCCTGGTGGCCCGCACAGCCCGGCCGGAGCAGGGCGTGTACGGGGTCGAGGAACTCGACCGGCTGTTGCCGCAGGCCGACATCGTGGTGCTGCTGGTGCCGCTGACCGAGCAGACCCGGGGCCTGGTCGACGAGCGGTTCCTGGCCGCGATGCGCGACGGTGCGCTGCTGGTGAACGCCGCGCGGGGCCCGGTGGCGCGGACCGACGCCCTGGTCGCCGAGCTGAGCAGCGGTCGGATCTGCGCCGCGCTGGACGTCACCGACCCGGAGCCGCTGCCCGCCGACCATCCGCTCTGGGAGCTGCCGAACGTGCTGATCACCCCGCACACGGGAGGGGCGGTGCGGGGCCTGCTGCCGCGGGCGTACCGTCTGGCCGGCCGGCAGATCCGTCGGTTCCTGGCCGGAGAACAGCTGGAGAACGTGGTGACGGAGGGTTACTGAGCCGGCTCCAGGTCGCCCTGGCCGGCCGCCGCCACCAGGCGGGGCAGATCCTGCCGGCGTACCGCGGGCAGCACCAGCCGCTGGCCGTCGGTGAGCAGGGCGACCGCCCGCCCGCGCGGATCGGCCGCCAGCTCGGCCACCTGCTCCCAGCCGACCCGGCGTTGGCCGACGAGCGCCCGCAGGCGCAGCCCGCGGGGGTCCGCGTCGGTGCCGGCGCGCCAGGCCCAGACGGCCACCGCCAGCGGTACCAGAAGCACCGGCAGCAGGTACGCGCGGGCGTTGGCCAGCGGCAGGGCGCCGATGGTGGCGACGATCGCCGCGACCAGGGCGGCCTGATGGTGCCGGAATCGCACAGTGTCGGAGCGGGCCATGATTCGATGATCCCACCGGCGCCGGGCCGGGCCGCGCCGGGTCGGCCTGCTGCGCGGACGAGACGCGCGGGACGGCAATGCGTGATCCGCCTCACTGTCCGGTAGCCGTCACTTCGCGCAAGCTGATTCGTTCACGGATGGTGGGCGGCGGATTACGATGTTCGCCGTCCGCCGCACCGCCGCACCGCCGCAGTGTCCCCTCACGAAGGCGAACGCCGTGCCCGTCGCTTCAGTGTTCCGTGCCACCACCTACCGTCCCGTCCTGCCGGAAACCTGCGTCCTCGCGGTGGTCGCCGTGCTGGTCGCCATCGGTGTGACCGGCCCGGTGCCGGCCCTCGCCGTGGTGGCGCTCGCCGGTGCCACCGGTTCGACGCTGGCGGGCGTACGCCTGTCCCGGCTGACCATCGGTCCCGACGTGCCGGCGGCCAATCTCGCGGGCGGGCGGCTGGCCCGTCGCCGTGCGGCCCGACCCCGCCGGGCCGCCGCGCTGCTGCACGCCGCGGTGGTGACCGCCGGGCTGACCGCGTCGGTGCTGCCGCTGGCCTCCGCCGGGTACCGTCCGGCGGCGGCCGCCACCGGGCTCGCCGGCACCGCCGCCCTGCTGGGTGCCGGCCTGTTCAGCCTGCCCCGCCGGCCACCTCCGCCGCTCCGGGTGCGGCTGCGTCGGCTGCTCGACGGCGCGGTGGCCGGTCTGTGTCTGGTGCTCGTCGCCTGGCTGCTGCTGCCGTACGCCGGGGTGCCGGCGGCATGGCGGCTGGCCTCGGCGGCGGTCATCGGACTGCTGGCCGGCGACCTGTTGACCGTGCTGACCGGGCCGCACCGCAACGCCGGCTCGGCCCGGGGTCGGGTCGGTGCCGCGTTGACCCTGCTCGCGCTGGTGTTGCTGGCCGCGCTGCCGGCCGGTCCCACCGCCGGCCGGGCGCCGTTGCTGGCCGTACCGCCGCTGGTGGTCGGTGTGCTGCTGGCCGCCGACGGGGTGCGGCGCGTGGTGCAGGCGGGCGACGATCCGCCCCGGGGTGGCACCCTGCTCTGGCCGCGGACGCTGGTCCCGGCGATCGGGGTGGTGCTGGCGATCGTCCACGAGTTGCAGGCGGGTCTGCTGCCTGACCGTGTCGCGGTGCTGCTCGCGCTCGCCGTGGTGCCCCCGCTGGTGGCCCGCGAGCTGATCGGCACGGACACGGACCTGCTGATCGGCGTCGACGCGGACCGCGGCCCGTCGCCGCCCGTTCCGTCGCCGGCCGCCGCGCCGGGGCCCGATTCGGCCAGCACGACCGAGCATCCCGTGCCCGCCGGGCGCGCCGCGCTGCTGCGTGCCCTGGCGGCGCGGCCGGAGCCGGTGGCCGGTGCGCTGCTGGTGGTCGACCTGCATCTCACCGAACTGCCCGGGATGGCCGTGCGGGACGACGTGGCGGCCGAGGCCGTCCGCCGGACGCGGGCCGTGGTGGCCGCCGGCGACGAGGTGTTCGACCTGGCCGGCAGCGGCCTTGCGGTGATCACCGGGGCCGGGCCGGTGCTGGCGTACGCGTTGGGCGCCCGGCTGCTCACCGCGCTGGACCGACCTTACGAGGTGTCCGGGGCGGTGCTGCGGTCACGGGCCAGTGTGGGGCTCGCCGAACTCGCCCAGGGTCAGCCGGAGGACGTGCTGCGGCAGGCCGACCTGGCCCGGCGACGCGCGGCCCAGCTCGGCCGGGACCGGGTCGAGTGGTACGACGCGTACCTGGAGGAGCAGTTGGTCCGCCGGCTGGAGCTGGAGCGGGAACTGCCCGGCGCGGTCGCCCGGGGTGAGCTGGATCTGGTCTACCAGCCGGTGCTCGGGCTGGCGGACCGGTGGCCGGTCGGCACGGAGGCGTTGCTGCGCTGGCGCAGTCCGGTGCTCGGCACGGTGTTCCCGGCGGAGCTGCTGCCGGTCGCCGAAGATCTCGGCATCGTGGGCGAGCTGGGCACGTGGGTGCTGGACCGGGCGTGCCGGCAGCTCGCGGACTGGTCCGTCGGCGGCCGGCGGTTGTGGATGGCGGTCAACGTCTCCGTCCGCGAGCTGACCTCGCCGGACTTCGTGCCCCGGACGGTGGCGGTGCTGGACGCGTACGGTGTCGGGCCGGACCAGCTGGTGGTCGAGGTCTCCGAGCCGCGGGTGGGCGCCGAGCTGCCGACCGTGGTGGCGCGGCTGGCCGGGCTACGGTCGATGGGCATCCGGACGGCCCTGGACGATTTCCGCGCCGAGCACGCCTCCCTCGCCCAGCTGCGGAGACTGCCGATCGACCTGCTCAAGGTCGGGCCGGAGCTGGTCGCGGCGAGCGGCGGGGAGGAGCGATCCCTGCTGGACGTGGTGGTCACCGTCGCCGAGCGGATCGGGCTGGAGGTGGTGGCCGAGGAGCTGGAATTCGCCCATCAGGTCGACGGGGCGTACCGGGCCGGGTGCCGCTACGGCCAGGGGTTCGAGCTGGCCCGGCCGGCGACCGCCGAGCGGGTCGAGGCGTACTTCGAGGAGTTTCCCTCCACGTCGCGGTGAGGCCGGCGACGCTTAAGCGGTTAAGCTGCTGCTGGGCGCCGGGCCGGTGCTGCCCCTGGGGGTCAGCCGGGGCGTCTCGGTCTCCAGCCCCTCCGCGGTGGCGCCCTCGATCAGCCGCAACAGCTGCCGGGCCGCGTGCGCGCCGTAGGCGGGGATGTCCCGACCGAGCGCGGTCAGCGGTGGGTGCACCAGCCGGCACAGTGGGGAGTCGTCCCAGGCCACGATGGACAGATGGGTGGGCACGGCGAGACCCATCTCCTGGGCGACCGACAGCCCGGCGATCGCCATCACGTCGTTGTCGTAGATCAGCGCGGTGGGGCGGAGCCGGGAACTGAGCAGCCGCCGGGTCACCCGGGCGCCCTCCTCGCCGGTGTAGTCCGAGGAGACGGTGACCGCCTCGGCCAGCCCGAGACGCTGGCACACCGCGGTGAACGCCTGCGTCCGGATGGCGGTGTGCAGCAGGTCGGGCAGGCCGGCGACCCGGGCGATCCGCCGGTGCCCCAGGGCGTGCAGGTACTCCACGGTCTCCACCAGCGCCGCCGCGTCGTCCGACCAGACGCTGGGCAGGTCGCCGGTGCCCGTCGGCCCGCCGATCACCACGGCGGGCAGGCGCAACTCTTCCAGTACGGGCACCCGCAGGTCGTCGGTACGCAGGTCACAGACGAGCACCCCGTCGACCCGCCGCTCACCCCACCACCGCCGGTAGACCGCGATCTCGGCGCTCTGGTCGGCCACCACCTGAAGGGTCAGCGCGTACGACCGGGCGGAGAGTTCGGCCTCCACGCCGCTGATCAGCTCCATGAAGAACGGCTCGATGCCGAGCGTGCGGGCCGGCCGGGCGAGGATCAGCCCGATCGCCCGGGCCATCGCGCCGGAGAGCGCGCGGGCGGCGCTGCTCGGGCTGAACCCGATCTCGGTGGCGATGGCGAGGATGCGTTGTCGGGTCGCCTCGGAGACGCCCGGCTGGCCGTTGAGCGCGTACGACACCGCGCCCTTGGAGACTCCCGCCCGCCGGGCGACATCCGCGATCGTCGGTCGCTTCACCCGCGCACGTCCTCCTGAACCCGCTTCCGGGTGGTACGCCCACCCGGTCGCCCCAGCTTGTTCGGTTCAGTCTACGGGGGATCGGGGCGGCCACCTCCCGGCGTCGTGGTGGGCCGTTCCGGCCGCGTTGCTGATCCGTCGTTGACACTGTGGAAGCTCGCCCGTACGGTGGCCACACTTATCCGGTTCAGTCGACGTTTATCGATCATTGAAGCGCTCCCAGGTGGTCTCGGAGGAGGGGTCATGAGACGTTCCACGCCTCGTTGGCTGCGGGTCGCAGCCGTGGGTCTGCTGGTCGGGTCGATGGTGGTGGCGTGCAGCGGGCGCAGCACCACAGGCGGCTCCGGCGACGGCACGGTCACGCTGACAATCAGTTTCTGGGGCGACTTCGGACTCCAGGACCTCAAGACGAAGTACGAGGCGGAGCACCAGAACGTCCGGATCGCCCTCAACTCGGGGGAGTACAACGCCCAGCACGAGGACCTGCAGAAGAAGCTGATCGCCGGCTCCGGCGCGCCCGACATCGCGGCCATCGACGAGGGCTTCATCGTCCAGTTCCGCAGCCAGGCCGACAAGTTCGTCAACCTGCTCGACTCCGGTGCCGGCAAGCACGAGACCCACTACCTGCCGTGGAAGTGGAAGCAGTCGCTGTCGCCCGACGGCAAGACCCAGATCGGCCTCGGCACCGACATCGGCGGCCTGGCCATGTGCTACCGCACCGACCTGTTCTCCGCCGCCGGCCTGCCCACCGAGCGCGACCAGGTCTCCGTGCTCTGGCCCACCTGGGACGACTTCATCCGGGTCGGCCAGGATTACACCGCCAAGACGAAGAAGAAGTTCATCGACAACGGGACCAACCTGTTCAACCCGATCCTCGGCCAGCAGCAGGTCGGCTTCTACGACTCCAACGAGCAGCTGCGGATGGACGGCGGCCCCAAGGTCGCCTTCGACTACGCGGTCAAGGCCGTCGACGCCGGCATCTCGGCCAACCTCACCAGCTTCCAGGCGGACTGGGACAAGGGCTTCACCAACGGCTCGTTCGCGGTGCTCGCCTGCCCGGCATGGATGCTCGGGCACATCCAGAACACCGCGCCCGGCACCAGGGGCAAGTGGGACATCGCCGCGGTACCCGGTGGCGGCGGCAACTGGGGCGGCTCCTTCCTGACCATTCCCAAGCAGGGCCGCAACGTCGACGAGGCGTACAAATTCCTGGACTGGCTGGTCCAGCCGGCGCAGCAGATCGAGATCTTCAAGACGGTCGGCAACCTGCCGTCGCAGCCGGGGCTCTACACCGACCCGGCGATCGCGGACTTCAAGAACGAGTTCTTCAACTCCGCGCCGGTCGGGCAGATCTTCCCCAGGATGGCCGAGGGCCTGACGCCGCAGTACCTGGGCAAGAAGAACGGACCGACCCGGGTCGCGGTGGAGAACGTGATCAACCGGGTGCAGAACGGCACCCTCAGGCCGGACGCGGCCTGGGCCGAGGCGATCAAGGAAGCCGAGAAGGCCGGCAGGTAGCCATGGCCACCACGCGCGCGGCCCCCGAACCGACCACCCGCCGACCCCCACCCACCCGAAGCCGGCGACTGACCTGGCGGGACCGCCTGCACCGCTTCGACGTGCGGTACGTGCCGTACCTGTTGATCGCGCCGTTCTTCCTGCTCTTCTTCGTCTTCGGCCTCTTCCCGATGGTCTTCAACGGGGTGGTGGCGCTGCGCCACTGGCGGCTGGACGATCCGGAGCTGACCGGCTGGGCCGGCTTCGAGAATTTCGGCCGGCTGTTCACCGACGGCGACTTCGGCAACGCGCTCTACAACACCTTCGGCATCTTCCTCCTCTCCACCGTCCCGCAACTGCTGTTGGCGCTGGTCATCGCGTCGATGCTGAACCGCCGGCTGCGCGGGCAGACCTGGTGGCGGGTGAGCGCACTGCTGCCCTACATCACCCCGATCACCGCCTCCACGCTGGTGTTCAACGTGTTCTTCTCCCGCGATCTCGGCATGGCGAACTGGGCCCTCGGGCTGCTCGGCGTCGGCACCGAGACCCCGATCGACTGGCGGGCGGACAAGCTGCACTCCTGGATCGCCATCGCCACGATGGTCAACTGGAAGTGGATCGGCTACAACGCCCTGCTCTACCTGGCCGCGATGCAGTCCATTCCGCGCGACGTCTACGAGGCGTCGGCGCTGGACGGCGCCGGCCCGTGGCGTCAGCTCTGGCGGATCACCGTACCGATGATCCGCCCGGTGGTGATCTTCACGGTGGTGCTCTCCACCATCGGCGGGCTCCAACTGTTCACCGAGCCGATGCTCTTCGACCTCAACGCGCAGACCGCCCGAGGCGGGGCCGGCGGTGAGTGGCAGACCGTCGCTCAGCTGATCTACAAGGTGGGCTGGAAGGACCTGAACCTCGGCTACGCCGCCGCGATGTCCTGGGCGCTGTTCCTGATCATCCTCGTGGTCGCCGCCCTGAACACGATGTTGACCAACCGTCTGTCGGGGGGACGCCGATGAGCCTTCTGGACCGGCCCCGGGCCGCCGCGCCCGCGCCACCTGGCCGGCGCAGGCGAGCCATGCTGATGGGGCGGGCGCCGCAGGACACCCCGGCCGGGATCTGGGCCTACCTCTTCCTGTCGGTGAGCGCCCTGTTCGCGGCGTTTCCGCTGTACTGGATGTTCGTCATCGCCACCAGCACCGACGAGGCCACCGCCCAACTGCCGCCGGTGGTGATCCCCGGCGACCGGTTCCTGGTGAACCTGGACGAGGTCTTCTCGCTCCAGGACGTCTACTTCGCCGCGTCCCTGGTGAACAGCGTCATCGTCGCCACCGTGGTCACCGCCTCGGTGCTGTTCTTCTGCTCGCTGGCCGGCTTCGCCTTCGCCAAGCTGCGGTTCCGGGGCAGCCGGGCCCTGCTGCTCTTCGTGATCCTCACCCTGACCGTGCCCAACCAGCTCGGCGTCGTCGCGCTCTACATCGTGATGGGCAAGCTGGGCTGGAACGGCACCCTGCTGGCGGTGATCGTGCCCGGCATGGTCACCGCGTTCGGCGTCTTCTACATGCGACAGTTCATCGTCAACTCGGTGCCGGACGAGTTGGTCGAATCGGCCCGGGTCGACGGCGCCACCACGATGCGGGTCTACTGGAACATCGTGCTGCCGGCGGTGCGGCCGGCGCTGGCGGTGCTCGGCCTGCTCACCTTCGTGGCCACCTGGAACGACTTCCAGTGGCCGCTGATCACCCTCAACGGCACCGACTACCCCACCTCGATGGTGGCCATCTCGGACCTGGCCAGCGGCAACTACGTGATCTACCGGCGGGTGCTGGCCGGGGCGTTCGTGGCCACGGTGCCACTGTTGATCATGCTCGTCATCGGCGGTCGCCAGATCGTCCGGGGAATCATGGAAGGCGCGGTGAAGTCTTGAGCGACGCCCGGGGGCCCGATCCGGATCGGCTGGCGCTGCACCACGGCTGGACCCTGCGGGCGGTGCCCGGCCCACAGTTGCCACCCGAGATCGACGGCCGGACGGTGCCGGCGACCGTGCCCGGCTGCGTGCACACCGACCTGCTCGCGGCCGGACTGATCCCCGACCCGTACCTCGACGACAACGAGAAGGCCCTGACCTGGATCGGGCGCACCGACTGGACGTACGAGACCACCTTCGACCGGCCGACCGGCGACCATCAGCGCCTCGACCTGGTCTGCGCCGGGCTGGACACGGTCGCCACGATCAGCCTCAACGGCGCCGAGGTCGGCCGCACCGAGAACATGCACCGCGGCTACCGCTTCGACGTCGGGTCGCTGCTGCGCGCCGAGGACAACACCCTGGTCGTACGCTTCGACTCCCCCTACCGCTACGCGCAGGCGCACCGCGACCGGCTCGGCGACCGGCCCAACGCGTACCCGGAGCCGTTCCACTTCATCCGCAAGATGGCCTGCAACTTCGGCTGGGACTGGGGCCCCGCCCTGGTCACCGCCGGCATCTGGCAGGAGATCGGCCTGCACGGCTGGTCCGTTGCCCGGCTCGCGGCCGTGCGGCCACTGGTCACCGTCGACGGCCGCACCGGCCACGTGGAGCTGCACGTCGAGATCGAACGCGCCACCGACCTGCCGCTCACCGCGCATGCCGACCCGCCGCTTACCGCGCGGGCCGAGGCGGCGCGGGCCACGGACCTGCCGCTGACCGTGCGGGCCGAGGTGGCCGGGGTGACCGCCGAGGTGATGATCCCGGCGGGCGAGCACGTCGCCGTGCTCGCCCTCACCGTCGACGAACCCGAGCTGTGGTGGCCACGCGGCCACGGCGACCAGCGCCGCCACCCGCTGATCGTGACCCTGCACGGGCCGGACGGCGGCGTCCTCGACGACTGGCATCGGCGGATCGGGTTCCGCTCGGTACGCCTGGACACCACGCCCGACGCCCACGGCGCACCGTTCACCCTGCACGTCAACGAGGTGCCGATCTTCGTGCGGGGAGCGAACTGGATCCCGGACGACGTCTTCCCCACCCGGGTCACCCGGGACCGCCTCGCCCACCGCTTCGACCAGGCCGCCGGGGCGAACGTCAACCTGCTGCGGGTCTGGGGCGGTGGCCGGTACGAGTCGGACGACTTCTACGACCTGGCCGACGAGCGCGGCCTGCTGGTGCAGCAGGACTTCCTCTTCGCCTGCGCCGCGTACCCGGAGGAGGAGCCGTTCGCCGCCGAGGTGGCCGCCGAGGCCGCCGAGCAGGTGACCCGGCTCGCGCCGCATCCGTCGCTGGTGCTGTGGACCGGCAACAACGAGAACATCTGGGGCTGGCACGACTGGGGCTGGCAGGAGACCCTCGCCGGGCGCACCTGGGGGCGCGGCTACTACCTGGAGCTGCTGCCCCGGATCGTGGCCGACCTGGACCCGACCAGACCGTACTGGCCGGGCAGCCCGTGGTCGGGCAGCGAGGAGATCCACCCCAACGACCCGGCGTACGGCACCACGCACATCTGGGACGTCTGGAACACCGACGACTACCTCAGGTACCGCGAGTACCTGCCACGCTTCGTCGCCGAGTTCGGCTACCAGGGCCCACCGGCGTACGCGACGCTGCGCCGGGCGCTCTCCGACGAGCCGCTCGCGCCCGACTCGCCCGGTATGGCGCACCACCAGAAGGCCGCCGACGGTGACGTGAAGCTGCGCCGAGGGTTGGATGCACACCTGCCCGAGCCGCGCGACTTCGACGACTGGCACTACCTGACCCAGCTCAACCAGGCCCGCGCCATCCAACTCGGGGTGGAGCACTTCCGCTCCCACCGGGGCCGGTGCATGGGCACCATCGTCTGGCAGCTCAACGACTGCTGGCCGGTCACCTCCTGGGCGGCGATCGACGGCGACGGCCGCCGCAAACCACTCTGGTACGCGCTGCGCCGGTCGTACGCCGACCGCCTGCTCACCGTCCAGCCCCGCGGTGGCGGCCAGCCCGGCGGTGGCGGCCAGCCCGGCGGTGGCGGCCAGCCCGGCGGCGGTGGCCAGCCCGGCGGTGGCCAGCCCGGCGGTGGCCAGCCCGGCGGTGGTGGCCTGGCGGTGGTGGCGGTCAACGACGGCGGGCAGCCGTGGCGGGCGTCGGCCACCGTCACCCGGCTCACCCTGGCCGGTGAACCGAGGGCGAAGACCACCCTGGACCTGGACGTGCCCGCATACGCCTCGGTCACCTGGCCGCTGCCGACCGACCTGGCGCGGCCCGACGACGCCCGGCGCGAACTGCTGGTCGCCGACGCCGGCGGCGACCGGGCGCTGTGGTTCTTCGCCGAGGACCACGAGGTCGACTACCCGGCGGCGGAGTACGACGCCACGGTCGAGCCGGCCGACGGCGGCCACCTGGTCCGGGTGACCGCCCGCACCATCCTGCGTGACCTCACCCTCCACCCGGACCGCCTCGACCCCACCGCCGAGGTCGACGACGCCCTGGTCACCCTGCTCCCCGGCGAGTCGACGACCTTCACGGTGCGCTCGGCGGCCCCCCTCGACGCCACCGCCCTCACCACCCACCCGGTGCTGCGCGCCGTCAACGACATGCAAGGAAGGGCCCCTTATTAACGCCTCGTGTAGAGGAAGGGCCCCTTATTAACAACCCGACCAACACCCCCCCCGGACCGGAGGAGAAAGCCGATGAGGAAGAGGCTGGCCGGCGTACTGCTGGCCGTCGCCGGGCTGCTGGCCACGGCGGGTGCCATGCCGGCGGCCGGTGCCGCGCCCGGAGTAGGCGCGCCCCCGGCGGCCGGTGCATCCCCGGCGACCAGCGCCGCCACAGCGGCCGGTGGCACCCGGCCGACCGCCGGATTCGTGGTGCGCAAGGGCGACCGGTTGTACGCCGACGGCAAGCCGTTCCGGTCCGCCGGGACCAACAACTACCGAAGTAGGGCGAGAGGGCTGCCGTCTTCAGGCGGCAGGTGAACCGCTGCCCTAACGTCCAACTGTCAGATGGACGTTGCCCTCATGCTTCATTCATGGCCGGGTGTCAGACGAATCGCGGGGCGGCTTACAGCCTCGGATGCCGCCTTGTGTGGTGTCCGAAGTATCGCCGCCCCGTGCTCGTGCACCCGGTCGCAGAACGGCTCCGGGAGTTGATCGAGCAAGAGGCCGGCGAGCGCGGATGGTCGATTGTGGCCGTGGAAGTCATGCCTGACTACGTGCACCTGTTCGTTCGCGCCGACCCGATCGCGTCCCCGTCGTACATCGCCAACCAGATCAAAGGCTTCACGTCGAAGGTTCTGCGCGGCGAGTTCCCGCACCTGCGTCGCCGTTTGCCGACTTTGTGGTCTCGGTCGTTCTTCGTGGCTTCGGTCGGCAGCGTGTCGGCCGCGACGGTCCAGGAATACATCGAAACTCAGTGGGAACGCCCGTGGCGCAAAGGGGCAGTCTCGTGAAGGTCAACCGCGGTCACGTCCGGCGGCTCTGCCTCACCCCCGCCCAGTGCGCCGTACTGGACAAGCAG
>NZ_BMNB01000002.1 GCF_014646235.1 Micromonospora sonchi
ACGAGCAGGTCGGTAACGCCAAGGCGATCATCGCCGCGACCAAGAAGACCGGCATGGACGAGCGTGCCGCCGTGGTCGCGATCGCCACCGCGTTCCAGGAGTCGAAGCTGGAGAACCTGGGCCACCTGGGTGAGCGTAACGATCACGACTCGCAGGGCCTGTTCCAGCAGCGTCCGTCCAGCGGGTGGGGCACGGTCGAGCAGATCACCGACCCGGAGTACTCGACCACCGCGTTCCTGAAGGGTCTGAAGCAGGTCGACGGGTGGCAGGACATGCCGCTGACCGTGGCCGCGCAGACGGTGCAGGTGTCGGCGTACCCGGACCACTACGCCCAGTGGGAGCAGCAGGCCGCTGACCTGGTCGCCCAGCACTGGAACAGCTGACCCCGGACCATCATCGAACTGGCTGGCACCCCACCCGGGGTGCCAGCCGTTTCGGCGTCTGTCCCACCCGGGCGACATCGCGTGGCGCCTGCCGCTGCGGTGTTAAGAAGGGGCCCTTCCTCTACACCAGGCGTTAACAAGGGGCCCTTCCTTCGGTTGGGTTTTGGTGAAGTGGGAACAAGGAGGGGTGTGGGTCGGTTGTACCGAGCGTCGGTGTGATTCAGTGTCCCCGGGCCTCACCTATAACGCCTTCGCGGAATACCGTTCGGCTGGAGCCGCGTCGCGCCACTCGCCGAGAGGCGACCTGCACACCGACACCCACGTGCCGCCCCCGGCCCGGTTTCGGGCCGGGGGCGGTATCGGTTGACGATCTGCCGCCCCGGCTCGCCGACTCGCCCCGGCTGTCCTATGGTCAAGACGGACAGCGCTGGGCGGGAGGTGTCGCACGTGGGTCTGCGGAAGGTTCTGCTGGGATGGCCGGTCTACCGGCAGCTCACCGGCACCGACCCGCTGGGTCGGGGTGCCGCGGCCCGGTCCGCCCGCTCCGCGGCGCTCACCGCCCGCACTGAGGATGCCGATCGGGTGGCCCGTTCCGTCTGCCCGTACTGCGCGGTCGGCTGCGGCCAGCGGGTGTTCGTCGCCGACGGCCAGGTCACCCAGATCGAGGGCGACCCCGACAGCCCGATCTCCCGGGGCCGGCTCTGCCCGAAGGGCTCGGCGAGCAAGAGCCTGGTCACCAGCCCGCTGCGGCAGACGAAGGTGCGTTACCGCCGGCCGTACGCCACCGACTGGGAGGACCTGGACCTGGAGACGGCGCTCGACATGATCGCCGACCGGGTGCTCGCCGCCCGCGCGCAGACCTGGGAGGACGTCGACGCGCAGGGCCGTCCACTGAACCGTACGCTGGGCATCTCCAGCCTCGGTGGGGCCACGCTGGACAACGAGGAGAACTACCTCATCAAGAAGTTGTTCACCGCGGCCGGCGCGCTCCAGATCGAGAACCAGGCGCGGATTTGACACTCCGCCACCGTCCCCGGTCTGGGGGCCAGCTTCGGTCGCGGCGGCGCGACGATCTTCCAGCAGGACGTGGCCAACGCTGACGTCATCGTCATCCAGGGCTCCAACATGGCCGAGGCCCACCCGGTGGGCTTCCAGTGGGTGATGGAGGCGAAGCGGCGCGGGGCGAAGGTGTTCCACGTCGACCCGCGGTTCACCCGCACCAGCGCGCTGGCCGACGAGTACCTGCCGATCCGGGCCGGCACCGACATCGCGCTGCTCGGCGGGGTGGTCAACTACATCCTCAGCAACGAGCTGGACTTCCGGGAGTACGTGTTGGCGTACACCAACGCGGCGACGCTCGTCAGCGAGGACTTCGTCGACGCCGAGGACGCCGAGGGCATCTTCTCCGGCTTCGACCCGCAGACCGGCAGCTACGTGCAGACCAGTTGGCAGTACGCCGGCCAGGAGGCCAGTTCGGGCAGCGGTCACACGGCCGCCGAGCGGGAGACCGCCGCCGGGCTGCTGCACGAGTCGCACGGCGCCCCGGTGGCCGGCGCCGTCGAGCGCGACGAGACGCTGCAACACCCGCGTTGCGTCTACCAGATCCTCAAGCGGCACTTCGCCCGCTACACCCCGGAGATGGTGGAGCGGGTCTGCGGGGTGCCCCGGGAGAGGTTCCTGGAGCTGGCCCGGGCCTGGACGGAGAACTCGGGCCGCGACCGCACCGGCTGCCTGATCTACTCGGTGGGCTGGACCCAGCACAGTGTCGGCGTGCAGTACATCCGCACCGGGGCGATCATCCAGTTGCTGCTGGGCAACGTGGGTCGCCCGGGTGGTGGGGTGCTGGCGCTGCGTGGGCACGCCAGTATTCAGGGTTCGACCGACATCCCGACGCTGTTCAACCTGCTGCCGGGCTATCTGCCGATGCCGCAGCACGACGCGCATCCCACGTTCGACGCGTGGGTGGAGAGCATCCGGCACCCGGGCCAGAAGGGTTTCTGGGGCAACGCGCGGTCCTTCGCGGTCAGCCTGCTCAAGGCGTACTGGGGCGAGGCGGCGACGCCGGACAACGACTTCTGCTACGGCTACCTGCCTCGGCTCACCGGCGACCACGGCACCTATCAGCAGGTGCTCGACATGATCGACGGAAAGATCAAGGGTTACTTTCTGCTCGGCCAGAACCCGGCGGTCGGTTCGGCGCACGGGCGGGCGCAGCGGCTGGGGATGGCCAACCTGGACTGGTTGGTGGTCCGCGACCTTTTCATGATCGAGAGCGCGACGTTCTGGCAGCGCGGCCCCGAGGTCGCCACCGGCGAGATCGTGCCGCAGGAGTGCCGCACCGAGGTGTTCTTCCTGCCCGCCGCCTCCCATGTGGAGAAGGAGGGCACGTTCACCCAGACGCAGCGGTTGTTGCAGTGGCGCGAGAAGGCGGTCGACCCGCCCGGCGACGCCCGCTCCGAGCTGTGGTTCTTCTACCACCTCGGGCGCAAGCTGCGGGAGAAGCTGGCCGGCTCGCCGCTGCCGCGCGACCGGGCGCTGCTCGACCTGACCTGGGACTATCCCACGCACGGTCCGCACGCCGAGCCCGACGCCGAGGCGGTGCTGCGCGAAATCAACGGGTACGACACCACCACCGGCCGCCCCCTCGCCGGGTTCGCCGAGGCCCGCGACGACGGCAGCACCGCCGTGGGCTGCTGGATCTACAGCGGGGTGTACGCCGACGGGGTGAACCAGGCGGCCCGCCGTCGTCCCGGGCAGGAGCAGGACTGGGTGGCCGCGGAGTGGGGTTGGGCGTGGCCGGCGAACCGGCGCACCCTCTACAACCGGGCCTCGGCCGATCCGCAGGGCCGGCCGTGGAGCGAACGCAAACGCTACGTGTGGTGGGACGCCGAGGCCGGGCGGTGGACCGGCCACGACGTGCCGGACTTCGAGGTGTCGAAACCGCCGTCGTACCGGCCGCCGCCGGATGCCGTGGGCCCGGCCGCGATCGCCGGCGACGACCCGTTCGTCATGCAGGCCGACGGCAAGGGTTGGCTGTACGCGCCCAGCGGGGTGCTGGACGGGCCGCTGCCCACCCACTACGAGCCGGTCGAGTCGCCGGTGCGTAACCCGCTCTACGGCCAGCAGGCCAATCCGACCCGCAAGATGTACGCGCACCCGGTCAACGCCACCAACCCGAGCCCGCCGCAGGAGCACAGTCAGGTCTTCCCGTACGTGTTCACGGTCAGCCGACTCACCGAGCATCACACGGCGGGTGGGATGAGCCGTACCGTGGCGCCGTTGGCGGAGCTGCAACCGGAGATGTTCGTCGAGGTCTCCCCGGAGTTGGCCGTGCTGGTCGGGCTGAACCATCTCGGCTGGGCGCATCTGATCAGCTCCCGCGCGGTGATCGAGGCGAAGGTGCTGGTCACCGACCGGGTCGCTCCGCTGCGGGTGGAGGGCCGGGTGATCCACCAGGTGTGGCTGCCGTACCACTTCGGGTTCGAGGGGCTGGTCACCGGCGACTCGGCCAACGACCTGTTCGGCATCACCCTGGATCCGAACGTGCTGATCCAGGAGAGCAAGATCGGCACCTGTGACGTGCGGCCGGGCCGCCGGCCCACCGGGCCGGCGCTGCGCGAGCTGGTGTCGGACTACCGGGTCCGCGCCGGCGTCGTGCCGGGGGGCAACCCGCCGGCGGTCACCCCGGGCGTGTCGATCGAGACGACCGGGTCCACCGGCGAGGGAGAGGGGAATCGCTGATGGTCGACCCGGAGAGCCGGTCGGGTTCGCCGGTGGCGTTCGACCCGGCCGCGGCGGCCGGCTGGGTCGACGCGCCGCCGCGGATGGGCTTCTTCACCGACACCAGCGTCTGCATCGGCTGCAAGGCGTGCGAGGTGGCCTGCAAGGAGTGGAACGGGGTGCCCGCCTCCGGGCTGGATCTGCTCGGCATGTCGTACGACAACACCGGCGCGCTGACCGCGAACTCGTGGCGGCACGTGGCCTTCGTCGAGCAGCCCCGCCCGTCGGGGGACGACTCGGCCGCGCCCGCCGGGGCGGGGTCGACCGAGTTCCTCGGCATGCCGGGCGCCGCGCCGCCGGGCCGTACCGGTAGTGCGCACGGGCGCAGCGACTTCCGCTGGCTGATGATGTCCGACGTGTGCAAGCACTGCACCCGGGCCGGCTGCCTGGATGTCTGCCCGACCGGCGCCCTGTTCCGCACCGAGTTCGGCACGGTGGTGGTGCAGGAGGACATCTGCAACGGCTGCGGCTACTGCGTGTCGGCCTGCCCGTACGGGGTCATCGACCGGCGGGCCGACGACGGTCGGGCCTGGAAGTGCACGCTGTGCTACGACCGGATCGGGGCCGGGATGACGCCGGCGTGCGCGCAGGCGTGCCCGACCGAGTCGATCCAGTACGGCCCGCTGGACGAGCTGCGCGATCGGGCCGCGGCCCGGGTGGCGACGCTGCACGAGCGGGGTGTGCCCGAGGCGCGGCTCTACGGCCACGACCCGAGCGACGGCGTCGGCGGCGACGGCGCGTTCTTCCTCCTGCTCGACGAGCCGGAGGTGTACGGCCTGCCACCGGATCCGCAGGTGCCGACCGGGGACCTGCCGCAGATGTGGCGGCGTGCCGGGTTGGCGGCGCTGGCCATGGCGGCCGGAGCGGTCGCCGCGTTCCTGGGCGGGCGGCGGTGACCCCGCGCCGACCGCCGGTGGGCGAGCGGTTCCGCCGCTTCCGCGACCGGCTTCGCGCCGCGTCGGGCAACATCAGGGCTCCGAGCGACGACGCGCGCACCGCGCCCGGCACCGCCAGGCCTCCCAGCGACGACGCGCGCACCGCGTCGGGCCGGCGCGGCGTCCCGCCGCCGGAGGCCGGTCGGCGCCGTGGGCGGGGCGGGGAGGAGCTCACGGTTCCGCCGGCGGAGTTCAGCTCGTACTACGGCCGGCCGATCCTCAAGCCGCCGGTCTGGACCTGGGAGATCGCCGCCTACCTGTTCACCGGCGGCCTGGCCGCCGGCTCGTCGCTGCTGGCCGCCGGCGCGCAGCTCACCGGCCGGCCCGCGCTGCGCCGCGCCGGCCGCCTCACCGCGCTGGCCGGGGTCACCGCCAGCGGGGTGTTGCTGGTCAAGGACCTGGGCCGCCCGGAGCGGTTCCACCACATGCTGCGGGTGGCGAAGTTGACCTCGCCGATGTCGGTGGGCACCTGGATCCTGGCCGCGTACGGGCCGGCGGCCGGGCTCGCCGCGGTGGCCGAGGCGGCGCCGCTGCTGCCCGAGCGGGGTCCGCTGGGGGTGGCCCGTCGGATGCTGCCCCCGGTGGGGCGGGCCGCCGGGCTGGCCGCTGCGGGGATCGCGCCGGCCCTGGGCACCTACACGGCGGTGCTGCTGTCGGACACGGCGGTGCCGTCCTGGCACGCGGCGTACCCGGACCTGCCGTTGGTTTTCGCGGGCAGCGCCCTGGCCAGCGGCGCCGGGATGGGCCTGATCGCGGTGCCGCCGGCGCAGGCCGGTCCGGCGCGGCGGCTGGCGGTGGCCGGCGCCGGCCTGGAGTTGTTCGGCGCTCACCGGGTGCAGACCCGCCTCGGTCTGGTCGCCGAGCCGTACCGTGTCGGGCACGCCGGCCGGCTGCTGGCTGCCGGGCGGGCGTTGACCGTGGTGGGGGCGGTCGGCGCGCTGCTCGGTGCCCGCAGCCGGGTCGTCTCGGCGGCCTCCGGCGCCGCCCTGCTGGCCGCGTCGGTGGCCACCCGGTTCGGGGTGTTCCACGCCGGGGTCGCCTCGGCCCGGGATCCCCGGTACACGGTGCTTCCGCAGCGGGAGCGACTCCAGCGGCGGGCCGACGAGCAGGACCGGTAGCGGGGACTCCGTCGCGCGTCCGTCCACCGGCTGTGATCAAATGCTCGGTGGAGGCGTTCAGGTGGCTGGTGCCCCTCCCGGTCTTCAACACCGGTGTGGTCCGGGACCCGGGCCAGGCGGGTTCGATTCCCGTCCGTCTCCGCCAATGCTGCGAGGAGATGACCCGATGGGCGACGGCCGCGCCGACCCGCGACGCCGGGTGCCGCGTACCGACGTGCTGCTGGCCGATCCGCGGCTGGCCACGGCCGCCGCGACGCTGGGCCGGGAGCGGGTCAAGGCCGCCGTGCGGCAGGCCCAGGACCGGGCCCGTCGCGGTGAGATCAACCCGGATGAGGTACGCGACGCGGTGCTGGCCGCGTTGCCGCCGGCCGTCCCGCGCGCGGTGCTCAACGCGACCGGGGTGCTGCTGCACACCAACCTCGGCCGGGCCGCGCTCTCCGAGGCGGCGGTGGCCGCGGTGGTCGCCGCCGCCGGCCACACCGATGTCGAGCTGGACCTGGGCACCGGGCGGCGGGCCCGCCGCGGCCGCGACGCGCTGGCCGCCCTCGCCGCCGCCGTGCCGGGGGCCGAGGCGGTGCACGTGGTGAACAACGGCGCGGCGGCGCTGGTCCTCGCGGCCACCGCGCTCGCCGCCGACGCGGAGATCGTGGTCAGCCGGGGCGAGTTGGTGGAGATCGGTGACGGCTTCCGCCTGCCGGACCTGTTGGCCAGCACCGGCGCCCGGTTGCGGGAGGTCGGCACCACCAACCGCAGCACCCTGGCCGACTACGCCGCCGCGATCGGTGGCCGCACGGGTTTCGTGCTCAAGGTGCATCCGTCCAATTTCCGGGTCACCGGCTTCACCTCCTCGGTGCCGGTGCGGCGGCTGGCCGGGCTCGGCGTGCCGGTGGTCGTCGACATCGGCTCCGGGCTGCTCGCCCCCGATCCGGCGCTGCCCGACGAGCCGGACGCGGCGAGTGCCCTGGCGGCCGGGGCGGGCCTGGTCACCGCGAGCGGCGACAAGCTGCTCGGTGGCCCCCAGGCCGGGCTGCTGCTCGGCGACGCCGGGCTGGTCGAGCGGCTGCGCCGGCATCCGCTGGCCCGGGCGCTGCGGGTGGACAAGCTGACCCTGGCCGCCCTCGCGGCGACCCTCGGTGATCCGGCCACGCCCACCCGGTCCGCGCTGCACGCCGACCCGGCCGCGTTGCGGGCCCGCACCGAACGGCTGCGCGACGCCCTGGCGGGCGAGGGCCGCAAGGGCGAGGTGGTGCCGTCCGTGGCGGTGGTCGGCGGCGGTGGCGCTCCCGGGGTGGAGTTGGACTCGTGGGCGTTGAGCCTGCCCGAGCGGTACGCGTCGGCGCTGCGCGTCGGTGACCCGCCGGTGCTCGGGCGGGTGGCGCGCGGCCGGCTGCTGCTGGATCTGCGGTGCGTGCCGGAGCACGCCGACGAGCGCCTGCGCGCCGCCGTGCTGGCCGTGCCGGAGGACGACTGAACATGCTGGTGGTGGCCACCGCCGGGCACGTCGACCACGGCAAGTCCACGTTGGTGCGGGCGCTGACCGGGATGGAACCCGACCGGTGGGCCGAGGAACGCCGTCGGGGCATGACCATCGACCTCGGGTTCGCCTGGACGCTGCTGCCCTCCGGCGTCACCGCCGCGTTCGTCGACGTGCCGGGGCATGAACGTTTCGTGCCGAACATGCTCGCCGGCGTCGGTCCGGTGCCCGCCGCGGTGGTGGTGGTCGCCGCCGACGAGGGCTGGATGCCGCAGTCCGCGGAGCACGTGGCCGCGCTGGACGCGCTCGGGGTGGCGTACGGCCTGCTGGTGGTGACCCGCGCGGACCTGGCCGACCCGCGGCCCGCACTGGCGCGGGCCCGCACGGAGTTGGCGGCGACCTCGCTGGGCGCGGTGGAGGCGGTGGCGGTCAGCGCCGTCACCGGCGCCGGCCTGCCGCAACTGCGGGCCGCGCTGGACCGGTTGGCCGCGCGACTGCCCGCCCCGGCGGTCGACGCCCCGGTGCGGCTCTGGATCGACCGCGGCTTCACTGTGCGCGGCAGCGGCACCGTGGTCACCGGCACCCTCGGCGCCGGCCGGCTGCGGGTCGACGCCGAACTGGAGCTGGCCGGCACCGGCGAACCGGTCCGGGTGCGGGGCCTGCACTCCCTCGGCGAACCGTGCGTCGCGGTCGGGCCGGTGGCCCGGGTGGCGGTCAACCTGCGGGGGGTGGCCCGCGACCGGATCGCCCGAGGAGACGCCCTGCTCACCCCGGGACGGTTCCGGTCGACCGACCTGGTCGACGTGCGGCTGACCGGCGATCCGGTGGCCGACCTGCCGGCGACGCTGGTGCTGCACATCGGTTCGGCCGCGGTGCCGGTGCGGGTCCGCCCGCTGGGTGTGGACACTCTGCGGCTGCGGCTGAACCGTCCGCTGCCGTTGCTCGTCGGTGACCGGGCGTTGCTGCGCGACCCGGGCCGGCGCCACGTGGCCGGTGGCGTCACCGTGCTGGACGTGCTCCCGCCGCCGCTGCGGCGGCGGGGTGCCGCGGCGGCCCGCGCGGCGGTGCTGGCGACGGTGGACGGCCGCCCGGACCTGGCCGGCGAGCTGCGCCGCCGGGGCCTGGTGCGCTGCGGTGACCTGAGCCGCGCCGGTGTGCCGGTGACCGTCGCGCCGGTGGCGGGGGACTGGCTGGCCGATCCGGAGCACTGGCGGCGGCTGGGCGGCCGGCTCGTCGACGTCGTCACGCAGTACGCGCGGGCGCATCCGCTGGAGCCGGGCGTGCCGGTGGAGGTGCTGCGCCAGCGCCTCGACCTGCCCGACCGGGCGTTGGTGGAGGCGTTGGTGGCCACGCCGCTGCGGCTGGCCGCCGCCCGGGCCGGCGCCGACGCCGCGCCGGCGCTGCCCGAGCCGGTGGCGCGGGCGCTGGCCCTGGTCGGCGACGACTGGGCGGCCCATCCGTTCCGCGCGCCCGACGCCGACCGGCTGGCCGCCGTCGGGCTGGGCACCCGGGAGATCGGCGCCGCGGTCCGTGCCGGCGCGGTGCTGCGCCTGCCCGGCAACGTCCTGCTGGCGCCGGGTACGCCGCAGCGGGCAATGCGGGTGCTGGCCGGGCTGCCGCAGCCGTTCACGCTCAGCGCCGCCCGGCGGGCCCTGGACACCACCCGCCGGGTGGCGGTGCCGCTGTTGGAGCTGCTGGACCGGCAGGGCAGCACCCGCCGGCTGCCCGACGACGCCCGGGTGGTGGTGGGCCCGGCGGACGACCTGCCCGGTTGGGGCCAACCGCCGGCCGGCGGGCCGTCCGGCGACCTACGGTGACGCCATGGACCCTTCCGCGGTCTGGCGGGACAAGCAGCGCCGGTGGCGGATCGAGGCGTACCGCGCGCCGGACCTGCGGTTCGCCATCTTCGCCACCAACGGCACCACCGAGTCGGCGCCGTTGTGGTTGTTCGGTATGTCGGCGCTGGCCCGTTGGCTGATGAGCCACAAGGTGTCCCTCGACGATCTCGAGGTCGACTGACCGTTCGCCCGGTCGGAGGACTTCGCGGCGCGCACCCGGCAGCGGGCCGCCGCGGGCCGTAGCGTGCGAGCTGTGAGGGACCGAGGCATCCGCAAATTCCTCGCGGCACTGGCCGGCCTCGCCGTGATCTACTTCGGCACCGCCGGCCGGTCGGCCGAGGAGGGCCGCGGGCTCTCCGGCGGGCTGGTGGTGCTGGCGCTGCTGGCCGCCCTGCTGGTGTGGCACCTGACCAGGCCCGGTGGCGACGCGGCGAAGTGACCGGGGCCGGGGCGGTGGTCGTGCCGGTCAGCGGGCGGCGACGCTGCGGCTGATCTGCCCGGCCGAATCCTGGCCGAGCGCCACCCGCACCAGCGCCGAGGCCAGCCGGCCGAAGTCCACCTCGTCGACCAGCCGGGCCAGCCGGTCCGGTGCGGGGGGTAGGCCGAGCCGCCGGGCGCCGGCGATCGCCCGCCGGTCGGCGTACGGGCGCAGCCGTGGCCAGACCGTCTGCACCTCGCGCAGGAAGATGTCGGCGCCGGTGGGCCCGATGCCGGGGAACTCGGTGAGCAGCCGGCGCAACGCGGCCGGATCGTCGCCCGCCTCCCGGTGCAGTCGCCGCAGGTCACCGTGCCAGCGGTCGAGGCAGAGCCGGGCCCCGGTGCCGAGCATCGTCGCGGTCCGCTCGTCGTAGCGGCGGTAGTGGCCCCGGCCGAGCGCGTCCACCCGGTCCTGCCAGCTCGCCGCCTCCATCGCCTGCGGCGTGCGCTGGCCGGCGGCGAACAGTTCCCGCGCGGCGGCCACCGCTACCTGGGCCCGGATCCGGGTGCTCAGCAGGGTGACGAGCACCAGCAGCTGGTACAGCGGCGCCGGGCGGTCGGCCAGGGAGATGCCCGCCTCCTCGGCGTACGTGGGGCGGGTCAGCAGGACCCGTGCCATCTTCTGTTGGTCGCCCATCGTCGGGGTGTACCCGCACCTGATCCGGCTAGCCCTGATCGGGTGCGGGTATGCCGGCCACGGCGAGGGGTAAGCCGGGGTGGAGAGGCGGGCGCCGCGCCGGGCGGCGCACCGGCGGCGAAGGGAGACGACCGTGACGAACCCGCAGCAGGAGGAGTTCCGGCGCAACAATCTCGGTGGCACCAGCCAGGACAACAAGGGGCCCGGCCCGTCGGGTCATCCCCGCAACCGTGGCTCGTCGTCGGGCGACGCGGGCCGCCCGGTGCCGCGCGGTCAGCTGTCGCCGTACGGTCCGGCGGGTGAGCCGGTGGCCGACGACGACAGCGATCGACGCGGCTAGCGCCGGTCCGGGCCCGACGGCCGCAGCCGGTTCCAGGTGGCTGCGGCCGTCAGCCCGTACGCCAGGTGCGGAACGAGGTCGGTGACCCAGTCCGCGCGGCGCCAGGTGCGGGGGTCGGTGACGCCGAGCAGCGTCAGCGACCCGTCGGCGAGCGTCATCGCCCCACCGCCGAGCAGCGCGGCGGCCCGCAGCAGCGGTTGCCGCCGCCCGCGCGCCACCGCCACGAAGCCGACCGCCGCCGCCAGGCCCGCGCCGTAGCCCATCAACGCGCCGAGCCCGGAACGGCGGGCCGCCGCCGCCTCGCTCGGGCCCAGGTTCAGGCGGAGCGCGTCGGCCGCCTTCCCGGCGCTCTCCTCCGGCGTCTGGCTGGCCGGACGGGCCCGCACCACCATGTCCAGGTAGGTGAGGATGTTGAGGGCGGTGCTGCCCACCGCTCCGACGACGAGCCCGTCGGCGAGGTCGGCCTTGTTCACTTCGGGTCACCCGGTTCGCGGTTGCCCTTGGGCCCGTAGGTGCGTTCGCCCCGCACGACGCCGCGTTGACCCCGCTCCTCCTGCAGCAGCCGGTTGGCGGCCTCGTCGGCCAGCTTGTCCGGTGCGTGCCGACCCGAGTTGTCGATCGCGTTGCGGATGCGGGCCCGCTGCTTGTCGTAGGACTTGCTGCCCGGTCGTGGTCCTGGCATCGCTGTCTCCTCTGGTGTGCGCTGGTGCCGTTACGCGGCTCGTCTACCCGCCTGGACCGGTGCCAACCCCGCTTCGCCGGCTACCCGGGCGTATGCGATGTCGGTACTCTGGCGCCCTCTCCGTATGATGCTTGCCCCAGAGCAAGTAAATTTCGGAGGATGGTCATGGCGGATGCGCCCACCGGGGTCTCCCGCGCCCTGCGCGAGGCCCCGCCCGACCGGGTGGTCGAGGCCGCCGACCGGGCCATCCGGTCCGTCCTGGGCGCGTCGGGCACCGTCGTGTTCGTCGCCGACTACCGGATCAGCGGGCTCTGGCCGGTGCTCGACTCTCGGCAGCCCGGCGCCGGCGACCAGGCTCTGGCCCACCGCTGTTTCAGCAGTCAGCAGCCCGTGCGGGAGTCCGACGAGGACGGTCGGTGCCGGCTCTTCCTGCCGGTGTCGGTGTGGGGCGAACGGCTGGGTGTGCTGATGGTCGAGCTGCCCGAGGCCCCCGGTGACGAGATGGTACGTCGGGCGACGGACATCGCCGGCGAGGTCGCCCTGGCGCTGCGCGCCGCCGACCGGGAAACCGACCGGTACCGGCGGGCCCGCCGCCGGGAGCGGTTGAGCATGGCCGCCGAGCTGCAGTGGGAGCTGCTGCCGGGGCGCAGCGTCAGCCACGGCGCCTTCCACCTGGCGGGGCAGCTCGAACCGGCGTACACGGTGGGCGGTGACCACTTCGACTGGTCGTTGGACGACAACCGGCTCACCGTCACCGTGCTCAACGGTGACGGCGTCGGGCTGGCCGCGGCGCTGCTGACGGCGGTGGCGGTGAACGCGATGCGCAACGCCCGCCGCTCCGGCGGGTCCCTCGTCGAACAGGCCGAGCTGGCCTCCGACACCGTCTACTACCAGCATCGCGGGCACCGGCACGTGGCCACCGTGCTGCTCGAACTGGACTGCGACACCGGGCGGGTGCGGGCGGTGGACGCGGGTTCGCCGCACGTGATGCGGGTGCGTGGCGGGACCGTCTCCCGGGTGGAGCTGGAGCAGCAACTGCCGCTGGGCATGTTCGCCGAGACCCGCTACGACCTGCAGGAGTTCGACCTGGATCCGGGGGATCGGCTGTTCGTGGTCTCCGACGGGGTGTGGGGCGCCGACCCCACCGGCCGGGAGAGCTACGGCGAACGGGCGATGGCCCGGTCGATGCGGGCCACCCGGTTGCAGCCGCCGACCGAGGCGGTCGGCACGGTGATGCGCGAGTTGCAGGCCTTCCACGCGGACGTCGACCTGCGCGACGAGGCGGTCGTGGTCTGCCTGGACTGGCGTGGACCCGCCGGTTGGGCGGACCAGTGACGAACGACGAACCCATCATCCTAGGATGCGCTGGTGGTGGTGACGCCACCCACCCCGGTCACGGCACACCACGAGGCACGCCACCGCTGGGGCAGCCGAAGCCCCGCCAGGGCCCGATATAGTGGCAGCGCATCCGGCCGGCCGGTGATCATCGACCGGGAGCGGCAGGGCCAGGGGAGGTCCCGGATCGGGATCGCAGGGGGCGCCGGCATCAGTCGGCCCGACAGCGCGTACGACGCAGCACGGCGCAACCAACGCCGCGGTGCGCGAGCGTGCCGCGGAGGAGGTTCGGTGTCGCGTCGGCCCGCTCGGGCGGAGCAACCACAGGCCCCCGGCACCGCGGCAGAGCCCTCCGCCGACCGGGTGCTGACCCTGCCGAATGTGATCAGCTTCCTGCGCCTGCTGGGCGTGCCACTCTTTCTGTACCTGTTCCTCGTCGCCCGCGCCGACGTGGCCGCGATCGTGGTGCTGGCCGTCGGCGGCACCAGCGACTGGGTGGACGGCTGGATCGCCCGTCGGCTGCGGCAGGTCAGCCGCCTCGGCGAGCTGCTCGACCCGCTCGCCGACCGGCTCTACATCCTCGCGACCCTGATCGCCTTCACGGCCCGCGAGGTGGTGCCCTGGCAGTTCACCGCGGCCCTGCTGGCCCGGG
This sequence comes from Micromonospora sonchi, assembly GCF_014646235.1. Taxonomy (GTDB): domain Bacteria; phylum Actinomycetota; class Actinomycetes; order Mycobacteriales; family Micromonosporaceae; genus Micromonospora; species Micromonospora sonchi. Next base: position 13,652 of record NZ_BMNB01000002.1, read on the forward strand.
AGGTGCTGCTGCTCGGTTCGCTGGCGGTGCTGCGTCGGCACGGCTACGGTCCGCCGCCGGTGCACTATGTCGGCAAGACGGCCACGTTCCTGCTGCTGGCGGCGTTTCCGCTGCTGCTGCTGGGCGCGGCGGTGCCGGCCACGACCGCGGTCGCCGACGCGATGGGCTGGGCCCTGGCCTGGTGGGGTCTGGTGCTCTACTGGGTGGCCGGGGCGCTCTACGTGATCCAGGCCCGCCAGCTGGTGCGGGCGGTACGCGGTCGAGGGGCGACGGTATGAGCGAGCGCGGCGTGGTGAATGACGAGCAGGGCGAGGGACGGCGCGGCGGCCGGGGGTTCAGCGCGGATTTCCTCACCGAGTTGTTCCGCAATCCGTTGGATCCGGGTTACGCCGACGCGGCGCTGCGGCGGGCACAGCGGGGGCAGCCGGGGCGGGCGGGCTGGTCGGTGAGTCCGGTCAGCCTCGTGATTGTCGTGCTGCTCGGCTTCCTGTTCGCGGTGGCGTATCGGCAGACCATGGCCGAGGAGCCGGGGCGGGCGCAGGCCCGGTCGGGGTTGGTGGCGCAGATCCAGCAGCGGCAGGGTGAGACCGACGAGTTGTCCATCCGGGCCGACGCGCTGCGCGAGGAGGTCAACCGGCAGCGGGAGGCGGCGCTGGGCGGTTCGGGCGCGGCGCGGTTGCGCAACCTGGAGGCCAGCACCGGCCTCGGTAAGGTGCGCGGTGACGGTGTGGTGGTGCGGTTGGCGGACGCTCCGCCCGGTCAGCAGCCGCTCAGTGGCGCCAAGGTCGGTCCGCCGCAGGTGCTTTACAGCGACCTGCAGGGGGTGGCCAACGACCTGTGGGGGGCCGGGGCGGAGGCGATCGCGATCAACGGGCAGCGGTTGACGGCGACCTCGACGATTCGTAACGCGGGTCAGGCGATCCTGGTGGACTTCCGGCCGGTGACCGGGCCGTACGAGGTGTCGGCGATCGGTCCGGGTGCGATGCGTAAGCGCTACGAGGGCAGCGGCAGTGCGTTGACGATGCGCAAGGTCGCGCAGGATACGGGGTTGTCGTTCGAGGTGCGTGACGCCGAGGACCTCACCCTGCCGGCGGCGCCGGAGCCGCAGCTACGCTACGCGCAGCCTGCGGTGAGCACGTCGCCGTCGGGTGCTGACGAGTTGTCCGGCTCGGGTTCGTCTCCCAGTCCCTCCGGAGGTGGTCGATGATCGCGGTGCTGGCGCTGCTGGCCGGTGTGCTGTTGGGTCTGTGGCTGGATCCCACGGTGCCTTCGGCGTTGCAGCCGTACCTGCCGATCGCGGTGGTGGCGGCGCTGGACGCGGTGTTCGGTGGGGTTCGGGCGAAGCTGGATCGGATTTTCGACGACAAGCAGTTCGTGGTGTCGTTCATCTCGAACGTGCTGGTGGCGGCGCTGATCGTGTATCTGGGTGACCAGCTGGGGGTGGGTGGGCAGTTGTCCACCGGGGTGGTGGTCGTGCTGGGTGTGCGTATCTTCGGCAACGTGGCGGCGATCCGCCGGCACCTGTTCCGGGCGTAGGTTTGTGGCGTGAGTGACGAGCACACCGAGACGGGTACGGGGTGGCCGCGGCCGGCGGGTCCGGCGCGGCCGGGTGGTCCGGCGGGTGAGCCGGATCCTCGGCCGGATGCCCCGGACCCGGACGAGTTGAGTCCGTTGTCGCCGACGGAGCGGCCGGCGGCAGGTGACGAGCCGTCGGCCGAGCCCGGCTCGGCCGACCCACCCTCCGCCGATCCGGTCGAGGGTGGGTCGGATGCCGCGTCCGCGGGTGGGTCTTCCGCGTCCGCCGGGGGGCCGTGGCGGCGGCTCAGTCCGGCCGCGGTGATGATCGGTGTGTTGCTGGTGCTGCTGGGTTTCACGCTGGCGGTGCAGTTGAAGACGACGTCGACGGATCCGTCGATGGCGACTGCGCGGCAGGAGGATCTGGTCCGCATTCTCTACGACCTGGATGCGCGGGAGATGCGGCTGCGGCAGGACATCGCGGCGTTGGAGGAGAGTCAGCGGCAGTTGCGTTCGGGTGAGCAGGGCCGTCAGGCGGCCCTGGAGGAGGCGACGCGGCGGGCGGACGAGTTGGGGATCCTGGCGGGTACGTTGCCGGCGCGGGGGTCGGGTCTGGCGGTGCGGTTCGAGGCGGGGTCGAAGTCGATCTCGGCGGTTCGGGTGTTGGACGCGGTGCAGGAGTTGCGGGGGGCCGGCGCGGAGGCGATGCAGATCTCCGGTGGTGATCGGGCGTCGGTGCGGATCGTGGCGTCGACGTACTTCCTGGACGGGCCGGGCGGGTCGTTGATCGTGGACGGGCGTCCGTTGACCGGGCCGTTCACGATCACGGTGATCGGGGATGCGGCGACGATGCGTACGGCGCTGAACATTCCTGGCGGGGTGGTCGCGGAAGTGGCGCGCGACGGCGGTAACGTGATCGTTGAGGATCGTGAGGTTGCCGAGGTTTCGGCGCTGCACACGCCGAGCAGGCTGGAACACGCCCGCCCGGTCGGTTAGGTCGGTGGGGGCCGGCACCGGTTGGTCCGGTGTCGCGACGGATGAGGACTTCTGGTGACTCCTGAGGATCTGCGTTACACCGCCGAGCACGAGTGGGTGGTCGCTGCCGAGGGCGGTGCGGTGCGGGTCGGTATCACCCATTTCGCGCAGGACGCTCTTGGCGACATCGTGTATGTGCAGTTGCCGGAGGCGGGCGTGGAGGTCGCGGCCGGTGAGTCGTTGGGTGAGATCGAGTCGACCAAGAGCGTGTCGGAGATCTACGCCCCGGTGGGCGGTAGGGTGTCGGCGCGTAACGAGGTGTTGACGGACACCCCGGAGGTGGTCAACTCGGATCCGTACGGGTCGGGTTGGCTGGTGGAGATTGTTCCGGCGGATCCGGCGTCGCTTGACGGGTTGCTGGATGCTGCGGCGTACCGCGAGTTGACCGAGAGCTGAACGTTTTTCTGTGCCGGCGGTGGTGTTGTGCCGCGCGTCCGGTTGCCCTGTTTTTCGGCGCTGGCTAGGCTCGCCCAGTCGACCGAGAACCCATTTGTTGCGCGTCGCGGACAGCCTTTCGAGGCGTGGCAGAGCCAGCCGCCGGGTGGATTAGCGCCCGGCGGCCAGATCCGCCGTCTTTCGACGCCGACCGAAACAGATCCGTGAGGTGGTCCCATGACTCGCCCAGGCGACGAGTTCCCCCCGCTCGACGTCACGTCGACGCTCAATCTCGGTTCGCTCGACGAAGCGTTGGAGGGGCCGGACACCGATGTGGTGCCGAGCCGGATGTCCGGTTCGCTGCCGCCGGGGATGGCGCTGCTGGTGGTGCGTCGCGGTCCGAACGCGGGTGCCCGGTTCCTGCTGGATCACGATGTGACGACCAGTGGGCGGCACCCGGACAGTGACATTTTCCTCGATGACGTGACGGTGTCGCGCCGGCACGCCGAGTTCCATCGGGACGGCGGGACGTTCACGGTGCGGGACGTGGGCAGCCTGAACGGTACGTATGTGAACCGGGAGCGGGTCGAGGCGGCGACGTTGAGCAACGGTGACGAGGTGCAGATCGGCAAGTTCCGGGTGGTGTTCATCGCCGGTCCGCGCCCGGAGGGGGAGGCCGGCCGGGGGTGAACGAGCCTGCGGCCTCCACGCCGTCCGGGGCGGGTCGTGCCCACGCGTTGATGAGCATCGGTGAGGTGCTGTCTCAGCTGCGGACGGATTTTCCCGACGTGACGATTTCGAAGTTGCGGTTTCTTGAGGCTGAGGGCCTGGTGGAGCCGCAGCGGACGGCGGCGGGTTATCGGAAGTACGGCTGGGACGATGTGGCGCGGCTGCGGTTCGTGCTGACTGCGCAGCGGGATCAGTATCTGCCGTTGCGGGTGATTCGCGAGCAGTTGGCGCAGTGGGATGCCTCGGGTGAGGTGCCGGAGCGGTCTCGGCCGGCGTTGGTGGCGGTGGGGCCCGATGGTGAGGTGCCGGGGCGTGCCGCGCCGGTGCAGTCTGCTCAGGTGCGCCTGGACCGCACGGAGCTGCTGGCGCGTAGTGGGTTGGATTCCTCGACGTTGGGGGAGTTGGAGCGGCTCGGGCTGGTGGTGTCGGATCCGCCGGGCTGGTACGACGGTGACGCGTTGATCATCGCGGGGGCGGTGGCGGGTTTGGCGGCGTACGGGTTCCAGCCGCGGCATCTGCGGGGTTATCGAACGTCGGCGGACCGGGAGATCGGTTTGTTCGCGCAGTTGGTGGCGCCGTTGGCGCGGCAGAGTGATCCGGCGGCGCGGGCGCGGGCGGCGGAGGCGGCGCGGGAGTTGGTGGCCTTGTCGCAGCAGTTGCACGCGGCGTTGGTGCGGGTGGGGTTGCGCTCGACGCTGGGTCGGTGAGGTGTCGCGTTGGGCCCGGTGGGTGTGGTGGCGCGTGCCGTAGGCTTGGCGGGGTATCCCCGGTCTTGGCGCGGGCGTCGGGTGCGGGAAGCGCATGGTACGGCCGTGTCGCGGTCCGTGTACCGTGCAGGGAAGGGCGCGGTGCGGCGCAGGTGACAACGACACGGAGGCGGCGGTGCGCGAGCTGAGCGTGGTCGGGGTTCGGGTGGAGCTGCCCAGTAACCAGCCGATCGTCCTGCTCAGGGAGGTCGAGGGTGACCGCTATCTGCCGATCTGGATCGGCGCGGTCGAGGCGACGGCGATCGCTTACGAGCAGCAGGGTGTCAAGCCGGCCCGGCCGTTGACCCACGATCTTCTGCGGGATGTGTTGGCGGCGTTGAAGGCGCCGTTGCAGGCGGTGGAGATCACTGAGCTGAAAGAGAATGTCTTCTTCGCTGATTTGTTGATCGGTGACGGGCTGCGGGTGTCGGCTCGGCCCAGTGATTCGATCGCGTTGGCGTTGCGGGTCGGTGCGCCGATTCGTTGTGCCGAGCAGGTCCTCAGTGAGGCGGGGATTGTGATTCCCGATGAGCAGGAGGACGAGGTGGAGAAGTTCCGGGAGTTCCTGGAGCAGGTGAGTCCGGAGGATTTCGCCGGTTGACCCTGGTGGTCCGGGGTGTTGGGCGGGCTTTTCGCGCCGGGGTGTGACTCTCGGTGATGGTGATGATCGTCGCTGTCGATGCGCGGCGTGTCGCGATGGTTTCTCCGTGGTAGCGCTGGGCGGTCGCTATAGGGTTGCCGTGTCGAGGGGTGCGCGTCCCGGAAACGACGTGTCCACCGCACTGACGGGGAGGTTGTCCGGATGCACGAGCCGCGAGAATTCGATCGGGTCACCGGGCTGGACGAGTCGGGTGGGTTGCCCGGGTCGGCAACTGACGGTGACGGTGCGGTGGGGTACCGGGGTGTGACGGCGTGCCACGCGGTGGGGATCAGCTATCGGCAGTTGGATTACTGGGCGCGGACGGCGTTGGTGGTGCCGAGTGTGCGGGACGCGTCGGGTTCGGGCACGCAGCGGTTGTATTCGTTTCGGGACCTGGTGGTGTTGAAGGTCGTGAAGCGATTGTTGGACGCCGGGGTGTCGTTGCAGAACATCCGTAAGGCGATTGAGGCGTTGCGGTCGCGTGGGGTGGAGGATCTGGCGGGCATCACGTTGATCTCCGACGGGACGACGGTGTATGAGTGTCGTTCTCCGGAGGAGGTGGTCGACCTGTTGCAGGGCGGCCAGGGGGTGTTCGGCATCGCGATCGGTGGCGCGTTCAAGGAGATTCAGGGTTCGTTGTCGCATCTGCCGGCGGAGCCGGTGGGGGTGGTGGCGGAGCCGGAGCCGCAGGAGTTGCCGGTGGGCGACGAGTTGGCGGCGCGGCGGGCGCGGCGGCGGGCGGGCTGAGGGGCGTTCCGGCCCGGGGGATGGCGGTGCGGGGTCGCCTTGTGAGTATTTTCTGGTTACCGAGTGTTGCTGTTTCGTGGTGCGCGGTGTCGGCTTCGGGTGGTTGTTCGGGTGTGGGGCTTTTGGCGCAGGTCCCCTCGCGTGTCGAGGGGCGGATGCGGGGCGGTGGTTGTTCCCGCGGGCCAGCACCGAAATGACGTTCTGTGAGTGCAGCGTGACACGCGACATGTCCATTTGTCACTCTTCGTGGTTGATAATCGTCATGATTCCGATAGGCCGGCGCTGCCGGATCCGATGCGACACGCTATCGTCCGTCACGGTCTGCCGGATGTCGTCGGCGTGTGTTCGACGGCGCCGGTTGACCGACGCCCCTCCGCGCCGATGTCGCGCGTACCCTCCGTGGGAAGGAAACGACCGTGACGGTTGTCGAAGAGACCGCCCCCACCTCGCACTACGAGCGCATCGGTGGCGCCGGTGCGGTGAAGGCCGCTGTCGAGTTGTTCTACGACCGGGTGCTGGCCGACCCGGAGTTGGCCGGCTACTTCGCCGAGGTGGAGATGGCGGGGCAGCGCCGGCACCTGGCGCAGATGCTGACGGTGGTGCTCGGTGGCCCGAACGGGTACACCGGCCGTGACCTGGCTGCGGCGCATCAGCCGCTGAACATCTCGGTGGCGCACTACGTCCAGGTGGGTCAGCACCTGACGGCGACGTTGACGCAGCTGGGTGTGCCGGGCGACATCATCACCGACGTGCAGGCGGTGCTGGCGCAGGTGCAGGACCAGGTGGTGGCCGGCGGAGACCGGGCGGGCGCTTGAGCGTGGACGTTCCCCGGCTCAAGCAGAGCTGGTCCCTGGTCGCCGCGCACGGTGACCAGGTGCCGCTCTACTTCTACTCCACACTGTTCCTGGCCTATCCCGAGGTCCGGCAGATGTTCCCGACCAACATGGCGGGCCAGCGGGACCGGCTGGTCACCGCGCTCGGTCACATCGTGTCCAACGTGGATCAGATGGACCGGCTGGTGGGTTTCCTGCGGGATCTCGGTGCCGACCACCGCAAGTTCGCGGTGCGGGCGGAGCACTACCCGGCGGTCGGGGAGGCGTTGCTGGCGACGCTGCGGCACTTCCTCGGCGACCAGTGGACCGACGAGCTGGCGCGGGACTGGACGGCGGCGTACGGGCTGGTGGCGAAGGTGATGACCGAGGCGGCGCAGGAGGCTGAGGCGGTGCACCCGCCGTGGTGGGTGGCCGAGATCATCGGCCACGAGCGGCGGGCCTTCGACGTGGCGGTGTTGACGGTGCGTCCGCAGTACCTGCTGCCGTTCACCGCGGGCCAGTCGATCGGGGTGTCGCATCCGGCGACGCGGGCGTGGCGGTACTACTCGCCGGCGAACGCGCCGCGGCAGGACGGCACGCTGGAGCTGCATGTGCGCGCGGCGCCGGGCGGCGCGGTGTCGTCGCGGCTGGTGTACGGGTGCGCGGTGGGTGACCAGCTTCATCTGGCGGCGCCGGTGGGCGACCGGTTGACGTTGCGGCCGGCCGGGTCGGCGGATCTGCTGCTGCTGGCCTCGGGCACCGGCTTGGCGCCGTTGAAGGCGGTGGCGGAGCAGGTGGCCGCCGAGGGGTCGCAGCGTCGGGTCGACCTGTACGTGGGGGCGCGTTCCCGCAGCGAGTTCTACGACAGCGACGCGCTGGACAAGCTCGCCGTGGCGTACCCCTGGTTGACGGTGACCCAGGTGGTGGGGTCGGACCTGACTCGGCCGGGGGAGCTGGTGCACCCGGTGGACCGGGCGTTGGCCGACGGTGACTGGCGGTCCCGGCACGTGTTCGTCTGTGGTTCCGACGACATGGTGTCGCATGCGGTGGCGACCCTGACCCGGTCCGGCTACCACGCCGGGCAGCTGCACCACGAGGGTTTGGGTCAGCACTGGTACGGCCCGGCCTGGCGGACGGCGATGGACCGCCCGTCGGTTTCCGATGATTCCGGGGGTGCCCGGTGAGTGGACGGCGTAGCCCGAAGGGAGGGTCGGTGCGGTGAACGCGACCCCGATCAGCAGGTACGACGGCACACATGTCGCCGGTGGTGTGCAGGTGCGGATGACTCCCGACCGGGTTCGGCGGTGGGAGTTCGGGTCGGCGTCGTTCACCCGGCGCGGCTACGACCAGGCCGACGTGGACCGGTTCCGCATGCAGGTGGCCGACGAGCTGGATCTGCTGGCGACGCAGGTGGCGAATCTGCGGGCGGAGAACGAGCGGCTGGGCGACCACGTGGAGCTGCACCGGCACGGGGTGATCCCGAGTTCGGGGCCGGCGGCGAAGGCGCCGGCGGCCAAGGAGGTCAATCTGCTGTCGGCCGCGCAGCGGGAGGCCGAGCAGATCATCGCGCAGGCGCACGACTACGCGCGGCGGGTCGCCGAGTACGCCCGGACCCAGTACGAGAGTTACGTGCGGGCGGCGGTGGAGGAGGCCCGGCAGGAGGCGGAGCGGGCGGTGCAGGAGTATCGCGCGTCGGCCGGTGCGACGTTCGACGACGGGGTGGCCGCGCGGGAGGCGCTGCGGATCTACGGCGAGATGATGATCTCGCACATGCAGGCGGCGGCGCGGCATCTCGACGACGGCAGCGCGCAGCTGGCCCGCGCGATGGAACGCATCGCCGGCCCGGCGATGGTGGCCGGCACGGCGCCGCGACACCAACAGCGCTGAGACCGATGGTGCGCAAGGGCCCCTTGTCAACGCCGGGTGTGCAGGGGGCCCTTGCGCACGTCGGCGGCGGTGGGGGTTCGCGGCGGGTGGGCGGGGACGCTGGTAGCGTTGATCGCGCCGGTAGCACCCACGTGGGAGAGACCGCCTGGCGGTAGCCGGGGCGGCGCCGAAGGGGCAAATCCTCCCCGGAACCTCTCAGGCAGAAGGACCGCGTCGGGGAAGGCACTGTGGAGCGCCCGTGGGTGCGACAGAGGGGGAGGGCCGACCTGTCGACCCCACCCCCGCAGGAGCGCCGCCCATGACCGCAGAGCAGTTCGCCGACCGGCACATCAGCCCCGGACCGGATGACGAGCGCCACATGCTGGACACCGTCGGGTACGCCTCGATCGACGAGTTGATGGACGCGGCGATTCCCGAGGTGATCCGCTGGCACGGCCGGTTGGACCTGCCGGAGCCGGCCGGTGAGCGGGAGACCTTGGCCGAGTTGCGGGCCCTGGCCGCCCGCAACACCGTGGCCGTGTCGATGATCGGCCTGGGTTACCACGGTACGCACACCCCGGCGGTGATCCGCCGTAACGTGCTGGAGAGCCCGGCCTGGTACACGGCGTACACGCCGTACCAGCCGGAGATCAGTCAGGGCCGGTTGGAGGCGCTGCTGAACTTCCAGACGATGGTGTCGGATCTGACCGGCCTGGCCACGGCCAACGCGTCGATGCTCGACGAGGGCACCGCGGCGGCTGAGGCGATGGCCCTGGCGCGGCGGGCGTCGAAGAGCACGAGCCGGGTGTATGTCGTGGACGCGGACACCCTGCCGCAGACCATCGCGGTGATCAGCGGGCGGGCCGAGCCGCTCGGTATCGAGGTGCGGGTGCTGGACGTGGATCGGGACGAGTTGCCGGCGGAGTTCTTCGGCCTGCACCTGCAGTACCCGGGGGCGTCGGGGGCGGTCCGGGACCACAGCCGGCTGGTGGCGGCGGCGCACGCCGTCGGCGCCCTGGTGGCCGTCGCGGCGGACCTGTTGGCGTTGGCGTTGCTGCGTCCGCCCGGTGAGGTCGGCGCCGACATCGCGGCCGGCACCACCCAGCGGTTCGGGGTGCCGATGGGCTTCGGTGGGCCGCACGCCGGCTACCTGGCGGTGCGCTCGGGGTTGGAGCGGATGCTGCCCGGCCGGCTGGTCGGCGTGTCCCGCGACGCGGCCGGCGACCCGGCGTACCGGTTGGCGTTGCAGACCCGTGAGCAGCACATCCGGCGGGAGAAGGCGACCAGCAACATCTGCACCGCGCAGGTGCTGCTGGCGGTGATGGCCGGCATGTACGCGGTGTATCACGGCCCGGACGGGCTGCGGGCGATCGCGGCGCGTACCCACCGCATGGCGGCGCGGCTGGCGGCGGGGTTGCGCGCCGGCGGTGTGACCGTCGCGGACGTGGCGTTCTTCGACACGGTGACGGCGACGGTGCCGGGGCGGGCGGCCGACGTGGTCGCGGCGGCCGCGCGGGGCGGGGTCAACCTGCGGCTGGTCGACGCCGACCGGGTGGGGATCTCCTGCGACGAGACCACCACGGCCGCGCACCTGGCGGCGGTGTGGGCGGCGTTCGACGTGCCGCGCTTCGACGGCGCGGCGGTCGCCGAGCTGCCGGCGGCGCTGGCGCGCACGTCGGACTTCCTCACCCACCCGGTGTTCCGCACCCACCATTCGGAGACGGCGATGCTGCGGTACCTGCGGCGGCTGGCCGACGCCGACTACGCCCTGGACCGGGGCATGATTCCGCTCGGGTCGTGCACGATGAAGCTGAACGCCACCACCGAGATGGAGCCGGTGAGCTGGGCCGAGTTCGCCGACATCCATCCCTTCGCCCCGGCCGAGCAGACCGCCGGCTACCGGGAGCTGATCGCCGGGTTGGAGGGGTGGCTGGCGGAGGTGACCGGCTACGACGCGGTCAGTGTGCAGCCCAACGCCGGTTCGCAGGGGGAGCTGGCCGGGTTGTTGGCGATCCGCGCCTACCACCGCAGCCGGGGGCAGGGCCACCGGGACGTGTGTCTGATCCCGTCGTCGGCGCACGGCACCAACGCCGCCAGCGCGGTGATGGCCGGCATGCGGGTGGTCGTGGTCGGCTGCGACGCCGACGGCAACGTCGACCTGGTCGACCTCGACGCGAAGATCGACCGGCATCGGGACACCCTCGCCGCGATCATGGTGACGTACCCGTCGACGCACGGGGTGTACGAGACGGGCATCGCGTCGCTGTGCGCGAAGGTGCACGACGCGGGCGGGCAGGTGTACGTCGACGGGGCGAACCTCAACGCCCTGGTCGGGTTCGCCAAGCCGGGCCGGTTCGGGGCCGACGTGTCGCACCTGAACCTGCACAAGACGTTCTGCATTCCGCACGGCGGCGGCGGGCCGGGGGTGGGTCCGGTGGCGGTGCGGGCGCATCTGGCGCCGTTTCTGCCCGGCGACCCGGCCGGGACGCCGGTCGGGGGCCGGCCGGCGATCTCGGCGGCCCGCTACGGGTCGGCGGGGATCCTGCCGATCCCGTGGGCGTACCTGCGGATGATGGGCGCCGACGGACTGACCCGGGCCACCGGGGTGGCGGTGCTGGCGGCCAACTACGTGGCGACGCGGCTGCGGCCGTACTTCCCGGTGTTGTACGCGGGCAACAAGGGTCTGGTGGCCCACGAGTGCGTCCTGGACCTGCGGCCGTTGACGAAGGCGACCGGGGTGAGCGTGGACGACGTGGCCAAGCGGCTGATCGACTACGGGTTCCACGCGCCGACGATGTCGTTCCCGGTGGCGGGCACGTTGATGGTGGAGCCGACCGAGAGCGAGGACCTGACCGAGCTGGACCGGTTCTGCGACGCGATGATCGCCATCCGGGCGGAGATCGACAAGGTGGGTTCGGGCCAGTGGCCGGCCGGGGACAACCCCCTCGCCAACGCGCCGCACACGGCGGCGATGCTGGCCGGTGACCAGTGGCCGCACCCGTACCCGCGGTCGGTGGGTGGCTACCCGCCCGGGGTGCGGCGGGCGGGGAAGTACTGGCCGCCGGTGCGCCGCGTCGACGGCGGGTACGGCGACCGGAACCTGGTGTGCTCGTGCCCGGCGCCGCAGGCGTACGAGAGCTGACCGGGCGCGTCGGGCCACCCCGCCGACCTGGGCGTCGGCCCCCCAGGGGCGGGGACTAGCCTGGGCGACGCGGGGAAAGTCGTGCCGGTCAGGCGGCGAGGGCGTGTCGGGCGGGGCCGCGGTGCGGTGCGATGCTGCTGCCGTCGGGCAGCAGCTCGCCGGTGTCCTCGAAGACGATGACCCCGTTGCAGAGCAGGCTCCAGCCCTGCTCAGGGAAGCAGGCGATGATCCTGGCTGCTTCCCGGTCGGTGGCTTCGGCGGAGGGGCAGACGGGTTGATGCTGGCACATCGGGTTCTCCGGACTGTGGGGGTACTGTGTCATGGTTCACATGACCAGTGACGCACAGTACCAAGCGCGGGCGCGCCGCATCGAGCAGGCATCCGCGTGGTATATGGGAAATCCGCTGAACGGATGAGCAGGAATCCCCCATACGGCGTGGAAACGCTCCCAGGGATGCTGGTCGATCCTCCCGCCACACCTGCCGCCTGCCGCGGCCGGCTCGTCGAACGCGCCCGCTGGCAGTGGCGCCCCACCGACGGCGGCGACCCCGCCGCCCACACCGAAGCGTTCCTCGCCGCCCACGGCCTCCCCCTGCACGACCTCGCCCACCCCACCACCGGCCACCACCCCGACGGCGTCTGCGGCGCCGCCCTCTACCTCTCCGCCGCCGCCGGCGCCCTGCTCACCGGCGCCCCCACCGGCGCCCCCAACCCCACCGACCTACCCGAAGTCGCCGTCGTCGTCTACGCCCACACCGACCCCCCACCCCGGCCACACCACCACCCACCCACGCCCTGGTCACACACCCCGTGGACGGAAAGCTGGACCCCCCGCCAACACGCCGACGCCGTCACCGCCGTCCGCGACGCCATCGGCCGCGGCGACATCTACCAGGCCAACCTCGTCGGCCACGCCGCCGCCACCTACACCGGCGACCCCCTACCCGCCCTGACCCGCCTCGCCCACCTACCCGGCGCCCGCTACGGCGGCGTCCTCACCGGCCCCGACTGGGCCATCGGCTGCGCCAGCCCCGAAACCCTCATCGAACTGCGCCACGGCACCCTGACCACCCGCCCCATCAAAGGCACCCGCCCCGCCACCACCACCGGCCGCGTCGACCTGCTCACCTCCGCCAAGGAACGCGCCGAACACATCATGATCGTCGACCTGGAACGCAACGACCTCGCCCGCGTCGCCGCCACCGGCACCGTCCGCGTCGACGACCTGTTCGCCGTACGCCGCTGGTGCGACCTGTGGCAGGCCGAATCCACCATCCGCGCCCAGGTCGCCGACGGCCTCGGCCTGGCCGACCTGCTCCGCGCCGTCTGCCCCGGCGGATCCGTCACCGGCGCCCCGAAACTCGCCGCCCTGAACCACATCGCCGCCCTCGAACCCGCCGGCCGCGGCGCCAGCATGGGCGCCCTCGGCTGGATCGGCCCCAACCACCTCGACCTCGGACTCACCATCCGCACCGCCGCCGTGGACACCACCACCCTGCACGTCTGGGCCGGCGGCGGCATCACCTGGGACAGCGACCCCGACGCCGAAGTCGCCGAAGCCGCCGCCAAAACCGCCCCCGTACGCGCCGCCCTCGCCCCCACCACCCCCCACACCCACGACCGATAACCTTGCCGCCATGACGATGCGCGACATCCGAATCATCGGCGACCCGGTGCTGCGCACCCCCTGCGAGCCGATCACCAGCTTCGACACCGAACTACGCGCCCTGGTCACCGACCTGATGGACACCCTGCTCGGCGCACCCGGCCGCGCCGGCGTCGCCGCACCCCAGATCGGCGTCAGCGCCCAGGTCTTCGTCTACGACGCCGACGGCCACCGCGGCCACCTCATCAACCCCACCCTGGAACTGTCCACCGAACTCCAACACGACGACGAAGGCTGCCTGTCCATCCCCGGCCTGTACTTCCCCACCCCCCGCGCCCTGCACGCCACCGCCCACGGCGTCGACCAGCACGGCGATCCACTCACCATCACCGGCAGCGGATTCCTCGCCCGCGCCCTGCAACACGAGACCGACCACCTACGCGGCCGCCTGTACGTCGACACCCTGCGCGGAGACACCCGCCGCCGCGCCCTGCGCGAGATCCGCGCCGGCCGCTACAGCTCACCCCGACGCGCCTGACCACACCCTCACCGGCCGGTCGCCGTCAGGGTGAACTCCCCGTACTCGGTGTCCCGTACGACGTGCTCGCGTGGACCGCCGAGTGGTACTTGCGGCCCGAGACGCTGGAGGCCGCGAACGCCGCGGTGGTCAACTATCACCACCGGCTGCCGCTGACCCAAGCGTTCGGTTGACGGGCCCGTATCGGGCCCGCGTTAGCGATCGTCAAGAAACGTTGGTTTTCTTGACGATCGCGGCTGTCGCCGGCAGGGGGCGACTCCCGGCGGTGGTCCGAGAGTCGCCCCCTGGAGGATCGTTTGAGTGCTTTCAGTTCGTTCTGCGGGTGAGTGGTGGTTGGCCTCGGGTGAGGAGTCCGGTGAGGAGTGTGGTGAGTGCTGGTGGTGCGGCGGCGATGAGGAGGAGGGCGAGCCAGGGGGTGTGCCAGTGTGCGTTGGTGCTGTAGCTGATGTAGGCGGCTGCGGGTCCGATGCCGGCGAGTAGGCCGAGGATTGCGCCGAGTCCGGCGATGAGGGCGCTCTGCGTGGCGGTGATCCGTCGGCGGGTTCGGGGTGTGGCGCCGACTGCGGTCATGGTGGCCAGGTCGGGGCGTAGTTCGACGGATGCCAGTCCAACGGCGACGGTGCTGGCGACGAGCGTGACCAGGGCGCTGACCGCGGCTAGTAGGTAGAACATCGTGGTGGTTTCTTGCGCGGGTGCTGACGCCTGCGTCGCTTCGGCGGTAATCGGCTGCTCGCGTGGCTCGCGAGCGTTGAGTTGGGCGCGGAGCAGGACGCCGTTCGCGTCGGTCAACTCCTCGTTTCGCGGTTGACGGGAGGGGTCGATCACGGCCGCTTGGGTCGTGACGTTCAGGTTGAGCCTCTTCGCCGTTGCAGGCGAGATCACCAAGCCGGGCAGCTGCGGATAGTACTCCCTGTGGGCGGCAAGAAGCGCGGGCAGGGACGGCAGGGGCTTTTCATCCTTTCTCAGCGTGATGTGCGTGTCGGAGATCAGAGTGTCGTTGAAGACGACCGCACCGCCGTCAGCGAGGATGTGCAGTTCCCTTGCGTTGGCAGGCCGGCCGGTTACCAGCTGCACTATTTCAGCCCCGCCGACAGCAACCGTGCGCTGTTGCATAGCGGCGATCAGCGTGGGGTCTGCGCCGCCATCGGGCGGGACGGCTGTTACCCATATGCCGGCGTCCGTGGCCGTTCGTAGGGTGACGGTATCCCGGGTCGGCAGGGCCGCGGTGAAGCGGCGAAGGCCGTCCTCGCCGAGCAGCCGGACGGTTTACGCCTCCAGCCGAATCTGGCCGGGGCGGGTGGGGTGTTGCGTGGCTGGCGCGTGGCTGCGGGCTGTGCCCACGATTGCGAGGGAGACGCTGCCGGCGGTCGCGGCGGTGACCGCCGCGACCGCCGCCGCTGTGCGCAGCCGGTGTCGTGCGCCGTGGCGCAGTGCCAGCCGGCCCGGCATGGGCAGCGCGGCGGCGACGCGGCCGGTGAGCCGGACGAGGGCGGGAGTGCAGGCCACCACACCGAGTAGCTGCGTGACAGCGCCGAGGGCGAGGAGTTCGGCGCGGCCCTCGGGGTTGCCCGCAAGCACGAGGACTCCCGTGCCGGCAACCAGAAGGATCATGCCGGCCACCAAGGCGGCAAGGTCGAGGCGGGATCGAGTTCGCTGACCTCCCAGGTCAGCACGGACCGGTCCGTGGCCGGCGGTGCGGGCGGGGAGCAGAGCCGCGAGGGCCCCGACCGTTGTGGTCACCGCCGCCACCCCTGCAATGCTTGGAAAGGGTATGGAGACGTCGATCAAGGGATGGTCGGCAATCGCCTCGATGAGCGGTCCGGCCAGTGTGAACGTCAAAAGGCCCGCGCCGGCCCCGGCGATGGCCGCTGCCGTGCCCAGGAGCAGTCCACTCGCCAGGACGATCCGCCTGACCTGGCGCCCAGTGCCCCCTACCGCAGCGATCATGGCCAGGTCCCGCCGCTGCCTGCGGGCACCGACCACGAACGCCGCACCTGCGAGCAGCACGACCTGCGCCCCGGCGAAGGTCGTGACGAGCAGAATCGCGGCAGCCTCCACCGCCTTCTCCGCGGCAGTCGGCCCTTCGCGATACGTATAGCTGAAGCCGCCTGACTCCAAGCCGCCTGGCTGCGGGGGTGACCAGCTCTGCCCGGCCGGAAGTTTCACCAGCAGCTTTGCGCGCGCGCCCGACAAGGGGGCCTCGGCGGAGACAAGCAACCCCGCCTGACGCAGGGAACGGCTCCAGTCGACGACGCCCACCACGGTCAGACTCCGTTGCGGCATGCCGGCAACCACCTCATCGCCGGGCCGGACATCAAGCTCACGAGCGAGCGTGTGGGTCACCGCAACCTCCGCCGCTCCCTGCGGAGCACGGCCAGCTCGCAACACATACCGGCCCCGATTGATCGGATTCTCGAGGTCGGTCGCCTCGTACTCGAGCGCGGCCAGCCCTGCGGGTCCGGCGACGACAGTGCGTCCCTGCGTCAGCGGCACCGACCGGCTAGCCGACGGCAGACTTGTCCGAGCCGCGTCACCGTCGTCGACGATCAGGTCGGCCTGCCCCATGCGGAAGCTCAACTCTTGAGCAGAGGTGCCGCTCAGGTTGGCCCAACTCATCACCAGGACCGTGGCGGCGTAAGCGGGCAGAAACAACATCATAAAGATCAATATGCTGCGTCCGCGGTGGCGGACCGTCGAACGGCGGGCAACCCGCAGCGCGGCACGCCAGGAACCGACGAACTCGCCGGCGGTCCGGGTCACGCGGTCCTCCCGAGCAGCTGCTCCGGGGTCTGCCTCGGCCCGGTGGCGTCAACCAGTCTGCCGTCGCGCAGGAAGATCGTCCGGTCGGCCCACCCGGCGTAGCGCGGCTCATGGGTGACGAGCACCCCGGCAGCGCCGGCATCGATCCGGGCCCGCAACACCTCCAACACAGCGAGACTCGTGCGCGAGTCCAAGGCACCGGTGGGCTCGTCCGCCAAGACCAGCCGCCGCTGCCCCACCAACGCGCGGGCGATCGCGATCCTCTGCTGCTGACCTCCGGAGAGCTGATCAGGGAAGCGGCCCGCCATATCGGCCAAACCCACCTCGGCTAACGCGGCGATCGCTTCCCGCCGCGCCGCCCGCGTGCCTACCCCGGCCAACTCGCGCGGCAAAGCGACGTTCTCCGCCGCGGTCAGGTCGGTAACCAGGTTGTAGTCCTGAAAGACGTACCCGACGCGATCCCTGCGCAGCCGGGCCAACGCCGCTGCGTCCAAGGCGCCGAGTTCGACATCCTCCATGAACACCGCCCCCGACGTCGGTGCGTCAAGCCCACCGGCCAACGCCAACAGCGTCGACTTCCCAGACCCCGAAGGACCCATCACGGCAACCAACTCGCCGGCGGCCACCTCGAAACTCACCTCGGCCAGAGCGTGAACCGTCTGCTCGCCACTGCCGTAGGCCCGGCTGACCCCCGCGAAACGCAACACCGCCGCACTCACCGGCCACTCACCTCGACCTCCGTGCAGTGCTGATCCGCCAGCGCTGGCGTCTTCAATGGCGTCCGGCCACGGCCAGGTCGCGCCCGCCGCAGCACAGTCGCCTCGACGTGGTCCAGCCAGCGAACCTCACTCTCCAGCGTGAAGATCAGATGATCAACAAGCAGCAGCCAGGCCACATCGTCGCTCTCGTCGGCCTGGCGACGCAGGTCGGTGTAATCACGCATCTGCCGCATCGACTCAGCCCGCTGCACCTGAACCACCGCCGCTACGTCCACGCCAGGCGCGACCGCCGCCATCGCCAACTTGATCGCCAGTTCGCTGCGCGGACGATCGGTGTCGGTCACCGGCGTGCCGAACCAACTCGCCAACGCCTCCCGCCCCTGATCGGTGATGGCGAAAACCTCGCGCCCGTCGGCATTGCTGCCGATCGGCGCCACGTAACCATCGCGGGCAAGCCGGTCAAGCGTCGTGTACACCTGCCCCACGTTCAACGCCCAACTTCCACTGGTGTGAGCATCGAACTCGCTCTTCAACTGATAGCCGTACTTCGGGCCATCCGCGAAGACCGCCAACAGCCCCCAGCGCACCGCGTTTCTCTGCATGGCGGCAACTTACCAGGTAACTACTTACTGAGTAAGTCGCCACCAAGGTGGCGACGAGGGCCTGCCGCCCGCGGGGCCGAACAGAGCCTCACGCTCTAACTGGTCAGCAGGGAGCGCGTCATCGAGTAACCCCGTCGGATGGCAGGAGCAGGAATCGGATCACTCGCCGAGCCCTCGCCTGTCAACACGGCCGGCAGCGGCCAACCGCTAATCGTTGGTTTTTCGCTGGAAGCTACATCCGCCGCTCATCCGCGACCTCGGCGTCCCGACCGTCCCGGGCCGCCTCGCAGCGCTCCCACCAGCTCGTACTTCAGGCTCCGGCACCGGTCGTCGCTCAGGCTCTGGGCTTCCGATACCACACCACCCAACGACACCACGCCGCCGCCGGTGGTACCTGGTACCGCTACAGCCCGTCATGACGATCTACCCAGGAGATCTCTTCCCGAGGTGGCTGCTCGCGGCTCTCCACAGCAGCGGCAACGAACCCCTTCGTCACTGCTGGTGAAGGCGCTCGGCGTCCGCCCACATACTGATTTGCCGAAAGAGTGCAACCGGCCTGCGCGGTTCACCGGCCATCAAGGATGGCTCTCGATCGTGGACGAGCGCATGCTGTAATCGCGCTCGACCGTGGCCACTCGTACGCGGTAGTCCTGGTACCAGGCCTCGCGGCCACGTCGCTGAGCCACCAGATGCGCAGCCACCTGCTTCCAGCCGCGTGCCGCCTGCTGATCCGCCCAGTAGGACACCGTGATCCCGAGGCTATCCCGCGCCGACTCGATGCCGAGGAATCCCGGTTGGTCCTTAGCGAGGGCTTCCATGGACGCCCCCATCGCCGCATATCCGTGGTCGCCGTCGGTGCGAGTAGACGTGAAGATCACGGCAACGTATGGGGGCTGCGGGGTGTCAGCAAAGGGTTGGTTGGACATTGATCAAGGATGACATGCGCCGTTCGTGCCCGAGGTTGTGGGCGTCCTCAACTGCCGCTGACATGGCGCGCCAGTCGTCCGGGCGCCCTCACGGTCAGTACGGCATCCAGATCGCCCGCCGTGTCATCAGACGAAGATCGTGGATCAGATCTCGCCGCCAGCACCATGCTCCGTGTGACTCACCGTGATTGCGGACGAGCCATGAACGCGAATACAAGGCAGTTGGATTACGCGACCCTGCCAGTCGGCCGGGCCGGACGCGTCGTCACGTTCCCCAACGCCGCCACCCGATAAGCGGGGGATACACGTGCACCCCGGCCACCGCCACCAGCAGGTCACCGTCGCGGATGCCCGCGTACCGGCCGGTGTCCACCATCCGCGCGTCGAACCAGTTACCCGGATACGCCACCGCGTACAGCTCACGCAACCGCGGCAGATCCGCCCGACCCAGCAGCACCCCGGCCGGTTCACACGTCGGCAACCGGCAGGCTCACCCGGCCAACCACTGGTCGTAGCCGAGCTTGCCCACCAGAGCGAACACCACCACCAGCAGCACCACCCGCACGAACCCGGACCCGCGCCGCAACGCCATCCGCGCCCCCACCATCGCCCCGACGATGTTGCACACCGCCATCGCCGCGCCCAACAGCCACCACACGTGCCCGGTCACCGCGAACACCACCAACGCACCCGCGTTCGTGCCCGCGTTGATCACCTTCGCCATCGCCGAACCGTGCAGGAAATCCGCACCCAGCAACGCCGTGAACGCCACCACCAGAAACGTGCCCGTCCCGGGCCCGATCAACCCGTCGTACGTGGCGATACCCACCCCGGCCACCAGCACCGCCACCACCACCCGCACCCGGGTCCTCCGCTGCGGCACCGCCACCGTGCCCAACCGCGGCCGCAACACCACGAACAACGCCACCGACACCAGCACCACCAGCACCACCGGCCGGTACGCCTCCGGCGGCACCGCACCCGCCAACGCCGCACCCAACCCCGCGCAGACCACCGCCAACGCCGCCGCCGGCCCCACCACGGCCCAGTCCAACGTCGTACGACGGGCGTACGTCAGCGCCGCAGTCGAGGTACCCGCGATCGCCGCCAACTTGTTCGTGCCCAACGCGGTGGCCGGCGGCATCCCCGGCGCCGCCACCAACAACGCCGGCAACAACAGCAACCCACCACCACCCACCACGGCGTCCACCCAGCCGGCCAGGGCAGCGGCGGTGAGCAGGATCGCGACAGTCACCGCATCCAGTTCCACGGGCGGCAATTCTTCCCACCCCGCCCCACCCGACGCGGCCCGCTGTGGCCAGCCTCACCGACCACCCACCAGGTCACCCGCCGCGACGGCCCCGCACCCACACCCCCACCGCGCCCATCGCCACGAAAAGCAACATGGAGCAGAGTAACGCCCGCAGCATCGGGCAACTGTCCCACACGTGTCGTTAGGGTGACAGCGTGCGCCTGGCCACGTTCAACCTGCTGCACGGCCGGTCCCTGACCGACGGCCTGGTCGACCCCGCCCGGCTCACCACCGCCGTGGCCGCCCTCGACGCCGACGTGCTGGCCCTGCAGGAAGTCGACCGCGACCAGTCCCGCAGCGGCAACCTCGACCTCACCGCCGTCGCCGCCCAAGCCCTGCACGCCACCGAACACCGCTTCGCCGCCGCCGTGGTCGGCACCCCCGGCGAAACCTTCCGCCCACTGACCCACGACGACGACGGCCACGGCGAACCCTGCTACGGCATCGGCCTGGTCACCCGCCACCGCGTCACCGCCTGGCGCGTCACCCGACTGCGACCCGCCCCACTACGCTCCCCGGTCTACGTACCCGGCCCCGGCGGCGGACTCGTCCTGCTGCGCGACGAACCCCGCGTCGTCCTCGCCGCCGTCCTGGACACCCCACACGGCCCGGTCACCGTCGCCGCCACCCACCTGTCCTTCGTCCCCGGCTGGAACGCCCACCAACTACGCCAGGTCGTCCGCGCCCTACGGCTGCTGCCCGCCCCCCGCATCCTGCTCGGCGACCTCAACCTGCCCGCCTGGGCCACCCGCGCCATCTCCGGCTGGCGACTGCTCGGCCGCCGCCCCACCTACCCGGCCGGACAACCCCGCGTCCAACTCGACCACATCATCGCCGACCGACACGGCTTCGACCGCCTACCCCCGGTCACCGCCGTGCAGACCCCCCTGTCCACCATCTCCGACCACCGCCCCCTGCTGGTCGACCTCGGCTGAGGCCAGGGCGGACCTCGTCGAATCAGCGCGGTCGTGCACCGCCTACGCGACGCGGCGTACAGGGCGCAGCAGAGTGAGGGCCCGGAGAGCATCCGCGCGGGAAATCGGCTGGTCGTCATCGGCTTGCATGGTGAGCACGATCTCGATGGCTTGGCGGATCCAGGCGGTCTTGGTGACGCCGGCGGCCTCGGCCGCCGCAGCCACCGACTCGTCGAGTTCTGCCGGTAGGCGCAGCGATCGCACGACCATGATCTCCGAGCCGCGCGGCGGGAGTGCGCCCAGCAGTTCGTCTTCACGCTCCGGCGCTGGCGGCGCGTTGTCCCGGTGCTCGCTCTGCGGCTGCTGCGAGCTGGTCGGCCAGGTTCTTCAGGGCCTGCCGTAGTTCGTCGGGTCGGTGGATGGTGAAGGGCCATTCCAGGGAGGCGAGCAGGTGGGCCATTCCGTCCAGGCGCTCTGCCCTTGCGCGCATCAAGACACCGCCGGTGTCTGCGGTGAGTGTCACGGCGGAGCGGGGCAGTCGGCGGGCGACGTCGTCCAGCGGGCCGTGGATGAGAACCTCGACGTCCCAGCGGTAGGGCACTTGAGCCAGTGCCGAGGTCAGGTGGGTGACGGGGTCGAAGTCGTCGGGGGCGGTGAAGGTCTGCGTGCGGGTCGTGACTGATGCGATGCGGTCGATACGGAAGGTCCGTAGGCTGTCGTGCCGGTGGTCGCGGCCGACGGCGTACCAGCGGCCGCGATGGAAGACGACGCCGTAGGGATCGAGGTCACGTTCGGTCTGGTCCTGGTGCCAGGACAGGTAGCTGATGCCGACGGTGGTGCGGGCGCGCGACGCCTGGGCCAGGGCCAACAGCACACTCGTCTCGGGTGCCTGTGCGGTCACCGCGTTCGTCGTGAAGGACAAGGTCTCTCGCATGGCGGCCAGCGGCTCCCGCAGGCTGTGCGGCAGGACGCGTTCGATCTTGGCCAGTGCGCCCGAATTCGCGGGGATGGTCATGCTCATGCCCAGCCGCTCAGCGGCAAGCAGGCCCACAACGACGGCGAGGGCCTCGTCGTTGGTGAGCACCAAGGGTGGCATCCGGTAGCCGCGGGCCAGGCGGTAGCCGCCGTGGCGTCCTCGTTCGGCCTCCACCGGGATGCCAAGTTCGCGCAGGTGCGCGGCGTACCGGCGCACGGTGCGGACGTCGGTGCCGAGCCGATCGGCCAGCTCGGAGCCGGGAATCCGCGTGTGCGACTGGAGGAGTTCCAGCAGGGTCAATACGCGGGTGAGGGGATGCGACATGGATCACTCGACCATTTCAGGGCGGAACTTGTCCTGTATTGATCCTACGCTTGCGGCGGCACGTCACTTCAGGGAGATCACATGGCTACCTTCGTACTCGTTCCCGGCGCCTGGCTCGGCGCGTGGGCCTGGGAAGACACCACGCAGGCCCTGCGTGAGCGGGGGCATACGGCGCTGCCGCTGACGCTGACCGGTCTCGGCGAGTACGCCGACCGGGGCACCCCGCAGACGGACCTGGAAACCCATATCGCGGACATCACCGACTTCGTCGAGCAACGCGATCTGCGCGACGTCACTTTGGTCGCCCACAGCTACGCAGCTGCTCCCGTCACCGGGGCCGCCGGGCGCCTTGGCGATCGACTGGAGCGTGTGGTCTACGTGGACAGCGCCCCGTTCGCCGCTGGCATGTGCATGCTTGACCTCATGCCACCCGAGGCTGTCGACCAGCTGCGCCAGCAGGTAGCAGAGTTCGGCGACGGGTGGCGGCTGCCGATGCCGCCCGTTGACGTCCTGGGCTTGTCCAGCAGCCTCTACGGACTCGACGAGAACAAGCGGGGGCTTCTGCGCGAAGGTGCCACCTCCCAGCCGTTCGGCACCTTCGAGCAGCGGCTCGCCGGCCCGGCCGAACCCAGCCCAGACGTCGACCGCGTCCTGGTCGCTTGCAACGACTTCAAGAACCTGCTGGACGCCGGGGTGCCGACGTTGGCGTTCCTCAACCAGCCGCCGTGGCGGCGTTTCGACCTGTCGACGGGGCATTGGCCTATGTTGTCGGCGCCAGCCGAACTCGCACACGTTCTCGGCTCGGCCGTCTCCTGACGGCGCAGAGCAGCAGATGCACCCGATGCTTCCGGGACGAACCCGAGCCACGGCAGCCGATGTTGCCCCGCGCAAAGCCGTCGCCAGCGACGTCCCGGTGCCGGTGGACCCGGCCACGGTCCGGCCGCGACGAGCCCGTGTGCGACCGGATTGACTACGCCCCGAGGACCAGGCTCCGATCTGCACCAGCTACACAGGCTTCTCCACCTCCTACGCCTGCATCCGGTGCGGGCAGGAAAGCAGACTGCACGCCGGCCGTCGCTGCACCCGTTGTACCTTCGCCCGGCGCGTCGCGGAACTCCTCGACAGCTGGCACCGCTGGCCGAGCTGCTGACCAGCATGGACAACCCGCTCTCCGGCCTGGCTTGGGTTTCGTCCCGGCACGGCCACCCGACCCGGCGTCCTGCTGCGCCTCGGCGACCCACCGAACCGGTCCCCGAACCGGTCGCCGAGCTCACGATCACCCCGCTCATGGAGGCCCCGACCCAGCCGGCCAACCGACATCCTGGCGTTACGCAGAGTCAGCTTCGTTGATCTTCATGAGCGAATACGCGATAGATCGTTTACATGACCCTGCCAGTCGTCTCTGGCGGGCCTCGTGGCGCTATCGCTGCTGCTCGAGCCACTGGTCGAAGGTGGTCGGCGTGATGCGGGCACCCTCGCCCGGCAGCAGCACGTCACCGGCCATCGCCGGACCGAACAGCGCCGACCAGGTCGGCACGAGCGTGACCGCGCGGCCGCGCGCGGAGTTGGTGCGTCGGGCCATGTCCACCAGGTCCTGCGGTTCCGGACCGGCGATGTCGGCGTAACGCCCCTGGGGCTCGCCGGTGGCGATTTCGGCGAGGATGTCGGCCACGTCCGCGGGCGCGATCGGCTGCACGAGCAGCGGGGCGATGGTGGCGACCCCGTCCCGCTCGGTCCAACTGGTCACCATCGCGGCGAAGTCGTGGAACTGGGTGGCCGGGACGATCGTCCACGGCACCGGCCCGGCGGCCACGAGGCGCTCCTGCTCCCGCTTGCCCGCGTAGTGCGCGTTGCCCTCGACGCGATGGACCCCGGTGATGGAAAGCAGCACGTGGTGCCGGACTCCGGCCCGCTGCTCGGCCGCCAGGAGGTTGCGCGTGGTGGTGCCGAAGTACGCCACCGTCTCTGCCGGGTCGGCCGCCGTGCTGTTGGTGACGTCGACGACGGCCGCGACGCCGGTCAGGACGTCGTCGAGGCCGTCACCGGTGGACAGGTCCACTCCGTGGGAGCGGCTGATCCGCACGACGTGGTGCCCGTCTCGTTCGAGGGCGGTGACGGTGAGGGTCCCGATGTTCCCGGTCGCGCCGGCAACTGCGATCCGCATGATGATCTCTCCTCTGACGTTGTCGCCGGCGACGGTATCATGGACTAAACGGGTCCACAATGTCTGCGATAGAATCGGCGGCGTGAAGCTGCCTGTGAGTACCGAATGGGTCCTGCACTGCGCCACCACGCTGGCGCAGCTCGAACCCGGAACCACCGCGTCAACGGCCCAGCTCGCGCAGTACTACGACCTCCCGCCGGCCTACCTCGCCAAGCAGCTCAAGGCGCTCGTCAAAGCCGGCGTGCTCGCCGCCACCACCGGCCCCAAGGGAGGATTCCGGCTCGCCCGGCCCACCACCGACATCACCCTGCTGCAGATCGTCGAGGCCGTCGACGGCGCGTCCCCGCCCTACGAGTGCCGCGAGATCCGCCAACAGGGGCGGGGCGCGCTACCCCCCGAGGACTGCCGCGACACCTGCATCCTGGCCGAGAAGATGGCCGACGCGCACCAGGCGTGGCGCCGCAGCCTCGCCGACGTCGCCCTCGCCGACGTCCTCACCGCGCTGCCCCCGACCGCACCGGCCCGCACCCGATCCCGCCTGGCAAGCATCCGCTGACACCTGCGGCGGACACCCGCCGCCCCACCGGGGCCGCCCGTAGCTTCCAGCTCAAGCGGCGCTCAGACCCGAAGGACACAGGATCCTACAAGTCAGTCTCTCCCTGGTTCAGGGGATTGCCAGGCGAGTAGTCGCCGAGGCTGGTGAGCAGTTTGCGCAGCAATCCGGCGAGATGTTCCTGGTCGCCGCCGCTCAGTTCATTGAGCAGCTTCGCCTCCAGGTCGACATGGGCGACGACGACGTCGTCGATCAGCTTGCGGCCGCGCTCGGTCAGCGTGATCAGCACGCTGCGCCGATTGGAGGGATCGACCTCGCGGGTCACCAGGCCTCTGGCAACGAGGCGGTCGATCCGGTTGGTGATCGCTCCAGAGGTGACCATCGCCGACTCGACCAACTGCCCTGCGGTGAGCTGATACGGAGGCCCGGACCGGCGCAGCGTGCCCAGTACGTCGAATTCCCATAGTTGCAGGTCATGTGCGGCGAAGTTGGCACGAAGCTCACGCTCGAGTAGCCGGGAGGCGCGCTGGATCCGGGCCACCACGCCCATCGGGGTGGGGTCGATATCGGGCCGCTCGGTCCGCCACTGATTCAGCCGCCAGTCGACGTTGTCCTCCACCAGCCTGCCGCCTCCAGAATCTCTCAACGTGAAACTGTTTGACGCTAGCCTAACAGACGCCTACTCTCGCCAACGTTGAACAGTTCAACGTTAAGGAGATTGGATGGCACAGGCCCCGAGCCGGCCGGACGCGGGCAACGCGTCCGTGCCCGGCAGCACCCTGGGACTGACCGCGCTGACCGCGACCGCGCCGATCAGCTGGGGCACCACATACCTGGTCACCACCGAGTTCCTCCCACCCGGCTACCCGATAGTGTCCACTGTGATCCGCGCGCTGCCGGCGGGGCTGATCCTGCTCGCCGTCACGCGCAACCTGCCGCGCGGCCAATGGCTGTGGCGCTCGCTGCTGCTCGGCACCCTCAACATCGGCGCGTTCAACGCGCTACTGTTCGTCGCCGCCTATCGATTGCCGGGCGGCGTCGCGGCGACCCTCGTCGCCGTCCAGCCGTTGTTCGTCGCTGGCCTGGCGTACCTGCTGCTCAGCGAGGAGCCCACGCGCTGGCGGGTCGGCTGGGGCCTGGTCGGCGTCGTGGGCGTCGGCTTGATCGTCCTGCGCGGCCAGATCTCCTTCGACCTGGTCGGCGTCCTGGCCGGCATTGCCGCTGCCGGCGTGATGGCCAGCGGGATCGTCCTGACCAAACGTTGGGGACGTCCAGCGGGCGCCGGCGCAGCGACCATCGCCGGCTGGCAGCTCACCCTCGGCGGTCTCGTGCTCGTCCCGCTCGCGCTCAGCTTCGAGGGACTCCCGCCCGCACTGGATCACCGTGCGATCGGCGGCTACGCGTGGCTATCGGTTGTGGGCGCCCTGCTTTCGTACGTCGCCTGGTTCCACGGCATCGGCAGGCTGCCCGTGGTCGCCATGTCGTTCCTCGCCCTGCTCTCACCCGCAGTCGCCACGATCCTGGGCTGGCTGTTCCTCGATGAGTCGCTGACGCCCTGGCAGGGCCTCGGGTTCGTGCTCGCGCTGACCACCATCGCCGCCGCGCAACTGACTCCGGATGCCATCCGCAACCTGGTCCGCATCCCCACCACCACCAAGGGAGCATGAACGTGTCACGCACCGTGCTAATCACCGGAGCCACCGGAACCGTGTCCACCGCGCTGCTGAAGGCGCTGAAGGGCGCCGATGTAAACCTTCGCGCTCTCGTCCGCGAAGAGTCCAAAGCCGACGGCCCACACCAGCAGGGCGTCGAGGTCTTCGTCGGCGACCTCGATGACGCTCGCTCACTGCCTCCCGCCTTCGAGGGCGTGCAGGACGCCTGGCTGCTCACCCCGAACGGCCCGCGCGCTCCGGAGCACAACATGAACGCCGTGTGGGCTGCACGCCAGGCCGGTGTGGAGCGCATCGTGCGCTTGTCCGTCGTCGGCGCGGCACACGACGCGCCGAATCGCAGCGGCAGGCTGCACGCGCTGTCCGACCGGGAGACCGAACGGTGCGGCATGCGCTGGACGATCCTGCGCCCGCACTGGTTCATGCAGAACCTGCTGAACGAGGCGGGCGACATCGCCGCCACCGGCACATTCTCGCTGAACATGGCCTCGGCGCGGATCGGCATGATCGACGTACGCGACATCGCCGAGTGCGCTGCCCGCGTGCTCCTCGACGACCCGGATCGCCACCACGGCCAGACGTACACCCTCACCGGCCCACGCTCGCTGACGTTCGACAAGGTCGCCGACCAACTGAGTCTCGCTCTCGACAGGTCCATCACGTACCTGCCGGTCAGCGACGACGCCAAGCGCAAGACACTGCTCGACTACCGCGTCCCGACATGGATCATCAACATGCTCGAGGAGTACGCGCAGGCGTATGCCTCCGGCTGGGGAGACTTCACCACCGACACGGTCGCCGACCTTCTCGGCCACCCCCCGCGCGACATCGCCGACTTCATCCGCGACCACGCCGCAGCGTTCACCTCAGCCGACGACCACTGAAACCGAGATCCAGGCGAGACAACTCCGATCCGAGCGCGACCCCGCCACCGTCCCCACAGGTTGCGGGGTCGCCTCCGGTGAACGTCCGCTTCTGCCGCTGACATGGCGCACCGACAGCTCAGTTGCCATCACCGTTGGTAAGTCACCCTCGCCGCTACCCGCCCGGCCGGGCCATCCTCGTGGCCGCAGATCGGCGCCAGCGTCAGGGAGTTGGCGTTATTCAACGTGGCTGCCGGATCAGCCATGAACACGAATACGAGACAGTTGGATTACGCGACCCTGCCAGCCTTCCGCGACCTCGGCATCCCGACCGTCCCAGGCCGCCTCGCAGCGCTCCGCTAGCTCGTACTTCAGGCTCCGGCACCGGTCGTAGCTCAGGCTCAGGTCTTTCACCACGACACCACCCAACGACACCACGCCGGCAGTGGCACCTGAAACCGCTACAGCCCGTCATGACGAGCCACCCAGGAGACCCCTTCCCGGGATGGCCCGCTCGCGGCTCTCCGCAGCAGCGGCAACGAACCCCTTCGTCACTGCTGGTGAAGCCGCTCGGCGCCCGCTGACATACTGATTTGGCCGAGTTGAGGGCGGTCGGCGGCTGAGTGGAAGAGACGGCATTCACGGGCAGCTTCTCGAGCGATGTATGTGGAAACTGGCAGCGGGAGCCGGGCCGGTATGACCCGGCTCCCTTGCTGATCAGTACGGGCGGAGCGACGTGAAGAACTGCGTCAGTTCGCCGGCGAGCAGGTCCGGTTCCTCCAGCGGCATGAAGTGACCGCCCCTACCTGGCTCGCTCCAGTGCCGGATATCGGTGCAGGCGCGTTCGGCGATCTCGCGGGGAAAGTTGGCATACGAGGGCTCGGCGCTCACCGTGAACGCGGCGGGCACGGTGATGTCCGGTCGTGGGCTGTTGTGGTCGAAGTCGAAGTACTGCCGGAACGACGAGCCGAGGGCGCCGCTGGTCCAGTACAGGGTGATGGTCGTGAGCAGGGTGGCCCTGTCGAAACGGCTTTCCAGGTCCCCGTGGTTGTCGCTCCAGTCTCGGTACTTGTCGACGAGCCAGGCGGCCAGTCCGGCTGGAGAGCCGGCCAGTGCCGCGGCGATGGTGTCCGGTCGGGTGCCCATGATGGCGCTGTAGCTGCCATCGGTCTCGTCGTATGCCGCGTCGGCGTCCAGGAATGCCTGCTCGGCGGGCGACATCGGGTGGGAGTCGAAGCTGGCCGGGAACGGTGGGTGGATCATGTGAATGCCGGCTACCTGCTCGGGGTCATCCGGGCGCCCTCATGGTCGGTACGGCATTCAGATCGCCCGCTGCGTCACAGACGATGATCGTGGATGCAGATCTCGCCGCCAACACCATGCTCCGTGTGACTCACCGTGATTGCGGACGAGCCATGAACGCGAATACAAGACAGTTGGATTACCCGACCCTGCCAGTCGGACGGCCCGGCTGACCACGCACCAACCCCACCAACGCCCGGTTCGTGCGATTGGCCCGCACCGCCTCCCGCTGCTGACCCGCGGTCACCTCGATGTAGTTCTGCGACGACGCCAACGACGCGTGCCCCAACAACCGCATGATCTCCGCCGCACCGGCGCCGTCCTCGGCCAACCGCGTCGCGAACGTGTGCCGCAACGCGTGCAACCGCGCCCCACGCGGCACCCGGTCGCCGATACCGGCCCGCCGGTAGCAGGACTCCACCAGATACTGCAGACCGCCCCGACGCAACGGCTCACCGTGCCGGTCCACCAGCAGCGGCGAATCCGGCCGCACCGTACGCGAACCGAACCGCCTCCGGCGACTGTCCAGATAGTCCGCCAGCACCGCGTCCAGGTCCGGCTCCACCGGCATCATCCGGGGCCGCCCACCCTTGCCCGACACCTCGAGCCGCCGCTCGCCGGGCCGGCCCGCGAGCGAACCGACCCGCAGCGCCAGCAGCTCCGACAGCCGCAGGCCGGCGCAGAGCGCCAGGGCCAGCACCGCCACGTCCCGCTCCGGCCACGGATCACGCTGCCGGCCCTCGCCGCGCGCGGCCGAGGCGAGCAGCCGCTCCGGAGTGTCCTCACCGCGCAACGGCTTGGGCTCAGGGAGCGGGGCCCGGGGACGGCCCACCCCCGGCATCGGATTGCCCGTCACCACCTGCTCGGCCACCAGGAAGGAGAAGAAGCCGTTCCAGGTCGACCAGGCCCGCCCCACCGAGGCAGCGGCCCGGTCGGTGGCGAACCGGGCGAAGGCCGCCCGCAGGAGTCGGGGGGAGAGCGCGCCGATCCGAAGATCGTCGAGGGGGAGGGGAGGGGTGGCCAACTCCGCGGCGAGGGCGGCCACGGTGCTCAGATCACGCCGGTACGCGGCCTGGGTGTGGGGGGAGGGCTTGCGGGTGGCTCGCGCGGTCAGGAAGTCCTCGATCAGCGCGACGACCGCCTTATCCGGTTTGTCATGCATAAGGCATATTATGCATGATTCTCGCGTCTGGCGCTGCCTTCGGTGCGGGGGAGAAGTGTCGGTGGCCGGTTCTAAAGTGGCCTCACCTGTCGAGCGATGGAGGCACACCATGACGACCCTGCCCGGGCGGCCGAACACGGCGCTGCTCGTTGTCGACGTTCAGCAGGGAGTGGTCGCCGGCGCCCACGACCGCGACGGCGTGATCGCCAACATCAACACCCTGGTGGCCAAGGCCCGCGCCGAGAAGGTGCCCGTCATCTGGGTGCAGCACTCCGACGACGACCTCCCGCAGGGCAGCCCGGACTGGCAGTACGTTTTCGAGTTGGTCCGCCGCGACACCGAGCCGCTGGTGCACAAGCGCTACGGCGACTCCTTCGAGCAGACCGACCTGGAGGCGGTGCTGGCCGAGCACCGCGTCGGCCGGCTGGTCGTCACCGGCGCCCAGACCGACATGTGCATCCGCTCGACCCTGCACGGCGCGCTGGTGCGCGGCTACGACGCCACGCTGGTCACCGACGCGCACACCACCGAGGACCTCAGCGCGTACGGCGCGCCGCCTCCGCACCAGGTGATCGCGCACACCAACCTGTACTGGCGCTTCCAGTCCGCGCCCGGACGACAGGCCGGCACCGTGCGGACGGTGGAGGTCGAATTCGCCGTGGCCGGCTGACCGGGGAGACCCGATCCACCGCCAACTTTACATAATGTGGATTATCGAATCCGGATCACGAGGCGTCCCGCAGCGATCAGAAGGACTGCTGGGCCGACGGTGCGCTGTGCTCGTTGACCGCCGCGACCAGTTCGTTGAACATGACCTCGTACGCCTCGCTGAGGTGTTCCACCAGTTCGTGCGGCAGAAGGTCGGTTGTCCAGACCAACGTCGCCGTCCCCTCGGCGTCCGTCAGCACCTGCATCTCGGCCTGGTGGTGCTCCGCCCCCGGGACCCCAGGTATCGCGTAGACGGCTAGCGCTCGAGGAAGTCCCACGCCACGTCCGCCGTCACCGTCAGCTTCGCCTCGCGATAGATGGTTGCCATCCGTCCCCACCTGGTTGGTCGGTCCAGCTGTCGGTCTGGCCGCCAACCATCGCATGTTCGGCGCTGAATGGGCAACGACGCCAGATTCGTCGCGGTCACTCCCCTCCCCTCGCGAGGCGAAGTTCACTCTCCACAACCGATGGGCCCGGTCGGAGGACCGGGCCCATCGGCGATAGCTACGGCGTCGCCAGCGGCTGCCCACCACGGTTACCGACCAAGCTTCCGGCAAGCTGCTCAACCCGTGATTCGGGTGTTCGGGGTGGTGCCTGGCAGTCCGCCGGTGTTGGTTTCGAAGGCGGGGATGGGAGTGCTCGCGAGTGCGGTCCCGTCGGCGGCGTGGGCGGTGACGGTTGCGGGCTTGGTTGGCGGGACGGTGGTGGTGCCGGAGCCGGCTGTGCCGAGGGTGACCGGGGTCGAGGTGCCGTCCAGGGCCGTGACGGTGGCGGTGGCCGCGCCCGGTGGGGCTACCACGATGACGCGGTCGGTCCGGGTGTCCCTGCCTTCGACGCGCATCCGCCAGGCGATGGGGCGTTGTTCGGCGCCGTCGGCGGGCAGCAGCAGCCGCAGGTCGGTTCGCCAGCCGGTGCTGTCGCCGTGCATGGCGTAGGCGATGACGCCACCGTCTCGGGGTTGGATCGTGAACAGCGCGGCGGGTTTGTCGTTGATGGTGCCGCACCAGCGTACGCGGATCGTGATGTCGCGGGCGGACAGCCGGCTGTCCTCCAACGCGAATTCGACGAAGCGGGAGAGGATGGCCTGGTCGATAGCGGGTCCTTGGGTGTGGCGGAGGGCGGCGGTGAGCATGTCGTCGGTCGGCTCGTGGCTGGTGCCCGGTCCGGTCCAGCTGCCGTGGATGGGGCCTTCGTAGATGACGGTGTCGTCGTTGCTGACCAGAGTGGTGAGCGCGGGTCCCCCGACGAGTGTGGTCGGCGGCACCTCGGCGACGCCGATGCCGGTGCCGGCCGATGAGGAAAGTTGGTGGCTCGCCACGACGCCCTTCGGGGAGTAGCCGGAGAAGGCGCTGATGGTCACGGTGGAACCGGCGGGTCCGATGACCACCGCAGCGCCGCCGTTGTTCGCGTCGCTTTCCATCCAGGTGACCACCCGGGCGTCGGCGGTTTCGTTTCCGCCCTGTTCCATCTGGTCCGACTCGGCGCCGGGCGGACCGGTGTACCAGATGAGCGTGGAGCTGGTGATGACGCCCAGGCGCAGGGGGACGAAGACCAGCGCGACCCGTCGGCCGGGGATGTCGTCGGCGTACACGATTCGGATCGCGTCGCGGTCGGTGACTCTCCACCACCCCTGCGGGTCCTGCAGGTCTGTGACCTGCCTGCGTAAGCCGTCCAGCCAGGTGTGATCGGCGGCGAGGGCGCCGCGGGTGGGGCCGTCGGCCAGTGGTGACGGCGATGAGGCGACGGCTATGCCGGGAAGCCACCCGGGCAGGGGTATCAGGTTGGTCTGAACGCCGACGGCGGCGGCCAGGATTCCGGCGATCACGCCGACGCGGACCCGGCGTGCGCGGCGGTGCACCTTCTCTTGCTGGGCGAAACGTGGCCACGGGTCCGCCGCCACGGCCAGCGTGTCGGCTTCGGCGCGGAGGGTTTCGCCGAGCGTTGTTTCGATGTCTGCGGTCATGCTGGGTCCTCCTGCAGGCTTGTCCCGATGAGCGTGGACGGTGGCTTCAGGTCGGCTCGCAGTCGGGCGAGCCCGCGCGAGGCCTGGCTTTTGACCGTTCCGGTCGAGCAGCCGAGGACCTGGGCGATGTCCGTCTCGCTGAGGTCCTCGAAGTAGCGGAGGACGAGCACGGCTCGCATCCTCGGCGGCAGGCGTCGCAGCGCCCCCAGTAGGTGGTGTCTGTTCTCGGCCCGGTGGTAGGCGTCCGGTGCCGTGATGGCGTCGGCTTCGAGAAGGGGTACCTCGACTGTTCGGCGGCGTCGCCGCCACGAGACCGCGGTGTTGACCATGACCCGGCGGACGTAGACGCCGGGTGCGTCCTTGCGGAGGACGCGGCCCCACCGCCGGTGGGTTTTTTCCAAGGCCGACTGCACCAGGTCCTCGGCGGCGCCGCGGTCTCCGGTCAGCAGGTAGGCCGTGCGGGTCAACGGCCCCCACTGTTCCACCACGAATTCGCGAAACCGTTCCTCGTCCTCACCCGGCATGACTGGTCCACATCGTCGACCACACTGTTGCTTGCATGGCAGGTAAGACGCTGCCTGGTGGGCGACAGGTTGAGCGGCGCGGTGAAGAATCTCGTGGCGGCCCGCTCAGGCGCCCTGGCCCTGGTTCTGCATGAGGCCGCCGTCGATGAAGTACGTCGAGCCGGTCACGTAGTCGGCGTCGGCGCTGGCGAGGAAGACCGCCAGTTTGGCGATCTCGGTGGGCTGCGCGGCGCGTTTGAAGGGGATGCTCTGCACCTGCTCCTCGAGGTAGGCCGGGTCGTCGATGGCGCGTTGGTTGAACGGGGTGAGCACCATGCCGGGGCCGATGTTGTTGACGTTCAGGTGCATGGGTGCGACTTCCAGGGCGAGGCTCTTGGCGAATTCCAGCAGGGCGCCCTTGCTGGTGTCGTAGTCCGCGCCGCCGGCTCGGGCGACCTCCTGGTGGATCGACGTGATGTTGATGATTTTTCCGTTGCCGCCCTGGTCGCGGCGGTGTCGTACGAAGCGTCGGGAGCAGAAGAACGCGCCGTAGACGTTGGTGCGGATGGCCCGGTCCCAGGTGGCGGTGTCCAGGTCGGCCACGGGGGTGCCGGAGGCGTCCACGCCGGCGTTGTTCATGAGGATGTCGAGCGCGCCGAAGGCGTTGAGCGCCTCGTCGAACATCGCCTCGACCTGGTGTTCGACGCTGATGTCGCCCTGCACCACGACGGCTCGGCGGCCGGCGCGTTCCACTTCGGCCCTGGTGTGGTCGGCGCCGGCGTGGTCGTGCAGGTAGTGCACCACGACGTCGGCGCCTTCCCGGCTGAACTCGATGGCGGTGGCCTGTCCGATTCCGGAGTCGGAGCCGGTGATCAGGGCGGTTTTTCCGGCGAGGCGTCCGGTCATGAGGGTGCTCCTTCCGTGCGACCCGTACCGGCCGGCACGGGGTGTCGCGGTCGGCCCGCGGTGGCCCGCCGCTCGGCGGCTTCGGTGAGCTGACCGGCGGCGTTGATCAGCCCGATGTGGGAGAAGGCCTGCGGGAAGTTGCCGAGTTGTTCCCCGGTGGCGGGGTCGATCTGTTCGGCGAAGAGGCCCAGGTCGTTGACCTGGGCGGCGAGCTGGCGGAACAGTGCCTCGGCGCGGTCCACCTCGCCGGCCAGCGCGAGGCAGCTGACCAGCCAGAAGGAGCAGATGACGAAGCCGGCGGGGTCGTCGTTCCAGCGGCGCAGCAGGCCGTGGTGGGACAGTTCGCGTTCGACGACGTCGATCGTGGAGCGCATTTGCGGGTCGTCGGCGGGCAGGAAGCCGACCAGCGGCATGAGCAGCACGGAGGCGTCCAGTTCGGCGGAGCCGAAGGCTCCGGTGAAGGCGCCCAGGCGCTCGTTCCAGCCCTGGCTGAGCACGGTCTGACGGACCTCGTCGCGGGCGGTGGTCCAGCGGGCCAGGTCGGTGCGGTCGCCGAGCCGGGTGCCGAAGCGGGTCGCCCGGTCCAGTGCGGTCCAGCACTGCACCTTGGAGGAGACGTAGTGGCGTTCGGCGTCGCGGGCCTCCCACATGCCGGCGTCCGGTCGGTGCCAGTTCAGCGCCGCCTCGTTGGCGAGGTCGTGCAGCAGTTGCCGTACGTCGGGGGCCATGGGGTCGAGGTAGTGGCGCATCAGCCAGGCCGCGTCGAGGACCTCGCCGAGTACGTCGTTCTGGCGTTGTTTCCAGGCGTCGTTGCCGACGGTGACGGGTCGGCTGTCGGCGTATCCGCGTAGGTGGTGGAGGTGGTGTTCGGTGAGGTCCCGTTCGCCCTGCACGCCGTACATGATCGGGACGGGATTGTCGCTGATGCGGCCGGTGGCGTGGGCGACCCAGGTGAACTGTCGGGTGGCCTCGTCGGGGCAGGCGGCGCGCCAGAGGGCCTGGAGGGTGAGGCTGAAGTCGCGTACCCAGACGTAGCGGTAGTCGTAGTTGCGGCCGGCGCCGGGTTTCTCGGGCAGGGAGGTGGTGGCGGCGGCGACGATGGCGCCGCTGGGCTGGTAGGTCATGCCTTGGAGGATGATGGCGCTGCGGCGGACCTGGTCGGCGAAGAGGCCGCGGTACTGATCGCGGTGCAGGTCGGCCCAGGAGCGCCAGCCGGTGATGGTGTCGGCGATGGCCTGGTCGGCGTCGGGCAGGGCGGGTGGGTCGGCGTCGTAGGTCGGTGCGTGGCCGAGGGTGAAGCGGTAGGTTTCGGCGGCTCGGACGGTGAAGGTGGCGGTGGCGTTGCCCTGGTCGCTGGTCAGCGGGATGTCGGCGCGCAGGCTGAGCCGGCAGGCGCCGGCGCTGGCGTCGATGGTGCCGTGGTGTTCGGTCAGGTAGGCGGTCACCTGTCCGTATTCGAAGCGTGGCCGGTAGTCGAGGCGGATCGGGACCGTTCCGGTGAGTCCTTCGACGACCCGGGCCAGTACTCGGGGTGAGTGCAGGCCGATGTCGTGGCCGCGGGCGCCGGGTTCGAGGGCGAGGGCGTCGGTCAGTGCGACGCTGCCGTTGGCGGTGGTGAAGACGGTACGCAGGACGAGGGTGTCTTCGAGGTAGGACCGTTCGGCGGTGAAGGGTTCTTCGGGTTGGATGGACCAGTGGCCGGCGTGTTCGTCGAGCAGTCGGGCGAAGACTGAGGGGTCGTCGAAGCGCGGCGGGCACCACCAGTTGACGGAGCCGGCGCGGTCGACCAGGGCTGCGCTGCGTCCGTCGGCGAGGAAGCCGTGTGCGGCGATGCG
Source organism: Micromonospora sonchi (assembly GCF_014646235.1). Lineage (GTDB taxonomy): Bacteria > Actinomycetota > Actinomycetes > Mycobacteriales > Micromonosporaceae > Micromonospora > Micromonospora sonchi. The sequence goes on from NZ_BMNB01000002.1 coordinate 49,565, forward strand.
TGCGCTGTCCACGGCGGCGGTTACCCGCCGGGGCGGGTGGCATGCCTGGGTGGGTCAGCTGGGTGGGTGGTGGGGGGGCGTGGTGGTCAGAGGCCGCCGCCGACGCGGAGGATGGCGCCGGTGGTGTAGGAGGCGTCGGGGCTGAGGAGCCAGGCGATGGCGGCGGCGACCTCGTCGGGTTCGCCGGGGCGGCCGAGTGGGATGCGGCTGGCGGCGCGGTCGGGTCGGTCGGGTTGGCCGGAGAGGGCGTGGATGTCGGTGCGGATGATGCCGGGGGCGACGGCGTTGACGCGGATGCCGTGGGGGGCGAGTTCCTTGGCCAGGCCGATGGTGAGGGCGTCGGTGGCGGCTTTGACGGCGGCGTAGTGGACGTACTCCCCTGGGCTGCCGAGGGTGGCGGCGGCGGAGGAGATGTTGACGATGGCGGCGCCGTGGGTCATGCGGCGGGCGGCCTGTTGGGCGCAGAGGATGTAGCCGATGAGGTTGACGTCGACGACGTGGCGCAGGTCGTCGGGGTCGAGGTCGGTGAAGGGGCCGATGGGGCTGGTGATGCCGGCGTTGTTGACCAGGCCGGTGATGGGGCCGAGTTGGGCGGCGGCGTCGAACAGGGCGGTGACCTGGTTGGGGTCGCGGGTGTCGGCGGGTACGGCGACGGCGCGTACGCCGGTGGCGCGTAGTTCGGCGGTGATGGTGTCGGCGGTGTGGTGGTCGCGGCGGTAGCCGAGGGCGAGGTGGTGGCCGGCGTGGGCGAGGCGGCGGGCGGTGGCGGCGCCGATGCCGCGGCTGCCGCCGGTGATGACGGTGACGGGTGTCATTGGTCCTCTCCCCTGGCTCGGCCGGTGTGGGCGACGTTACCGGCGGGGGTGGTGGGGCTGATCTTCGGGTTGTCGCCGGCGGCTGGTATCAAGGCAGACGTCTGAACACGTGTACGAGGAAAGAGGTTGTGCGATGGGTGCCGCTGGGCAGGGTTTGTCCGATGAGGAGGTAGGCGGTATCCGGGAGGCGTTGGCCGCGGGCCGCAAGCCGAAGGTGGTGTTCACGGCGACGGCGGGGCAGATCGTCGGGCAGTTGGGTCAGGTGGTCGAGTTGACGGATCCGGCGGTGTCCGACGAGTTCGTGGTGGTGCGGTTCGGGCGTGACGAGTTGCCCTTCTCCCCTGCTGATGTGGCGGTGGCGCCGAAGGGTGCGGGGCGTCGGCCGGTGGAGTCGAAGGTGGAGCCGCCGGCGGCCGAGCCGGTGGTGGCCGGGCCGGAGTTTGTGTTGGACCAGGTGCCGCAGCCGCGGCGGGAGGAGCGGGAGGAGCCGAAGGTGGAGGCGGTGGAGGCAAAGCCGGCGCGGCGGGCGGTGAAGGTGGCGAAGCCGAAGGGGCCGGCGGGGCTGACGGTGACGTTGGCGTACGCCGATGGTGAGTGGACGGTGGCGGCGCAGCAGGGCGCCAAGGTGTTGGCCAAGCCGTACGTGCTCAAGCCGGCGGAGGCGCTGCGGATGGTGGCGTTGGTGGACGTGCCGGGGGTGCAGGAGGCGGTGGAGCAGATCCTGACGACGGAGCGGTCGGAGGCTGAGCGGCAGGCGGAGAAGTTGCGTGCCGAGTTGGCGGAGATCGAGGCCCGGTTGGCGGAGTTGCGCGAGGCGGGTTGACCGGTGGTGGGGTGTCGGCCGGCCTGGGCGGTTGCCCGGGCCGGCCGACGCCGTTGCTGGTGGTTCGGGGCGGGCCGGAACTGCGCTGGGTGAGGAGCCGGTCAGAAGGAGTCGAGGGCTTGGGCGGGTGGGCCGGCGGCGAGCAGGTCCAGGGCGCTCGGGTCCGGTGTGGTGTGTCGCAGCAGCCCGGTTTCGGTGAGGGTGCGGGCGGTGGCGGTGCCGGTGTAGAGCTGGGCGAAGCCGCGCACGGTCAGGTGCAGGTCCGCATCGGCGGTGACGCGGCGCAGGTGGGCGTTTCCGTCGGCGACGGTGAATTGCCAGGTGCCGGTGTTCCAGTCGGCGAGGTCGTCGGTGAGGGTGAAGGTGACCGTGCCGTGGGTGTGGGCGGGCCAGCCTCGGGTTTCGACGGCGCGGACGACGTCGACGGGCCGGTGCATCCAGACGTCGCGTTCGTGTTCGCGGGCGAGTTCGAGGGGCAGGTGGGCGCAGATGGCGTCGCCGGGCAGCGGGGTGACGCGCAGTGTCGGGGTGACGCTGTGCCAGCTGGCCAGGACGCCGACGAGGGCGCGGGCGGCGTCGGCGTTGGTGGCGAGGATGTCTTCGACGGTGAGCACGGCGTCGGGGCGGTAGCCGCGGCCGCGGTCCCAGCCGGCGTAGCCGATCAGGTGGCCGTCGTGTTCGACGAGGGTGAGCCCGTCGTAGGGCAGTTCGCCGCCGGTGTCGAAGCGGGGGTGGGTGCGGGTGAGCAGGCCGTTGCGGTGCCGGGTGACGCGTTGGTGCAGGTCGGCGACGGCGGGCAGGTCGGTGGGGGTGCCGGCGCGTACGGTCAGGTGTGGTTGCGGGCGGTGTCGGGGCAGCGCGGCGGTGGGCAGGTCGAGGGTGCGCAGCTGGCCGGTGATCTCCCAGCCGCAGGCCCGGTATGGGGCGGATGTGCTGGGAAAGAGGGAGCTGATGGCGGCGCCGCGGTCGTGGGCGCCGTGCAGCAGCGTACGTAGTAGGGCGCGGGCGACGCCGGTGCCGCGGGCTTCGGGGGCGACGGCGACGCCGGCGACGTCGGCGGCGGGTACGGCGCGGCCGGTCCACCACTGGTCGTGGTGCAGGTCGACGGCTTTGCCGACGAGGTGTCCGGCGGAGTCGAAGGCGCCGTAGACGGTGCGGCCGGGGGCGGGGGTGGTGGCCTGCGGTGAGGGTTGTGGGTCGGAGCCGAAGGCGAGCCGGCCGAGGTGCCAGGCGGCGGTGAGTTCGTCGGGGTGGAGTTCGCGGACGGTGGGTTGCACGCGCCCGACGATAGCCGCGCCGGCGAGGCTGTCGAGGGGTTTTGTCGGCCCCGCCGGGACGGGGTGGGTGTGGCGGATGGCCGGCGGGGCCGGGCCGGTCAGGTGGTGACGGTGGTGGGTTCGTGGCGGACGGGAAAGTTGACGGAGTTGGCGATGAAGCAGACGTGGTGGGCGTCGTCGTGCAGGGCGGTGGCGGTGTCGATGGTGGTGGGGTCGGCGACGGTGACCCGGGGGCGTAGGACGACTTCGGTGAAGTGGCCGCTGCCGGTGGCGTCGGTGGTCATGGTGCCGGTGGCGTCGTCGACGTAGTCGGTGACGACGATGCCGTTGTCGGCGCAGAGGTGCAGGTAGGCCAGCAGGTGGCACTGGGACAGCGCGGCGAGCAGGAGTTGTTCGGGGTTCCAGCGGGTCCGGTCGCCGCGGAAGGTGGGGTCGGAGCTGCCGGGGATGGGTGGGCGGCCGTCGGTGGTGATGTCGTGGTCGCGGTGGTAGTCGCGGTAGCCGCTGGTGCCGGTGCCGAGGTTGCCGGTCCAGGTGACGGTGGTGGCGTAGGTGTGGGTGTGCAGGCGCATCAGGTGATGGTGCCCGATCGGGCCGGGGTGTGTTTGCCGGCCCGATCGTCGGGTCACTGTTGGGGGATGTGGGTGACGCCGATGCGTTTGCGGAAGACCCAGTAGGTCCAGCCCTGGTAGGCCAGCACGATCGGAGTGAAGATCACCGCCACCCAGGTCATGATCTTCAGGGTGTAGGGGGTGGAGGCGGCGTTGGTGGCGGTCAGGGTGCCGGCGGGGTCCAGCGTGGAGGGCAGCACGTTGGGGAACAGCGCGGCGAACAGGGTCGCCACGGCCAGGGCGATCGCTACGGCGGTGCCGGTGAAGGCCCAGCCTTCGCGGCGTACCTTGGCGGCGGCGAGCCCGCCGAGCAGGGCGAGGGCGGCGCCGGCGGCGAGCACGATGGCGGCGGCGCTGGAGCGGATGGTCAGGGTCCAGGCGAGGAAGGCCACGGCGAGCACGGCGGTGGCCGCGCCGAGGCGGACCGCGAGGGCGGCGGCGCGGTCGCGGATGTCGCCGAGGGTCTTGAGGGCGATGAACACGGCGCCGTGGGTGGCGAACAGTGCCGCGGTGGTGGCGCCGCCGAGCAGGGCGTACGGGTTGAGCAGGTTGAGCAGGCCGCCGACGTATTCGTGGTCGGCGGACAGGGGTACGCCGCGCAGGATGTTGGCGAAGGCGACGCCCCACAGGATCGCGGGGATGAGGGAGCCGTAGAAGATGGCCTTGTCCCAGCGGCGTTTCCAGGTGGGCTCGGGGCGCTTGTGGCGGTACTCGAAGGCGACGCCGCGGGCGATCAGCGCGAGCAGGATGAGCAGCAGGGGCAGGTAGAAGCCGGAGAAGAGGGTGGCGTACCACTCGGGGAAGGCGGCGAACATGGCGCCGCCGGCGGTGATGAGCCAGACCTCGTTGCCGTCCCAGACCGGCCCGATGGTGTTGATCATGACGCGGCGTTCGCGGTCGTCGCGGCCGAGGACGGGCAGCAGCATGCCGACGCCGAAGTCGAAGCCCTCGAGGATGAAGTAGCCGGTGAACAGCACGGCGACGAGGAGAAACCAGATGGTGGTCAGTTCCACGGTGGGTGCTCCGGGTCAGTAGGCGAAGGCGAGCGGGCGCTCGGCGTCGTCGGTGTCGTCGGGTTCGGGGGTGGGCGTGACGTCGGGTACGCCGGCCTTGGCGTAGCGGACCAGTAGTTTCACCTCGATGACGGCGAGGATGGCGTAGATGAGGGTGAAGGCGGTGAAGCTGGTGAGGACCTCGGCGAGGGAGACGCTGCGGGAGACGCCGTCGCGGGTGAGCATCTCGCCGAAGACGATCCAGGGTTGGCGGCCCATCTCGGTGAAGATCCAGCCGAAGGAGTTGGCCAGCAGCGGCAGGATGGGCATGGCCAGGCCGGCGCGCAGCAGCCATTTGCTGTTCGGCACGGCGCGGCCGCGGCGTTGGGTCCAGAGCACGAGCAGGGCGATGGCGGCGGCGGCGAGCCCGAATCCGATCATGAAGCGGAAGCTCCAGTAGGTGACCGGGATGATGGGGGTGTAGCTGCCGGGGCCGTACTGGGCGCTGTAGAGGGCCTGGAGGTCGTTGATGCCGTGCACGGTGCCGTCGGGGTCGCCGGTGCCGAGGTAGGACAGCAGGTAGGGGATCTTGATGGCGAACAGTTCGCGGCTGCCGTCGAGGCTGCCGATGGTGAGTACGGAGAAGGGGGCGGGGCTCTCGGTGTGGTAGAGGCCCTCGGCGGCGGCCATCTTCATCGGCTGCACCTCGGTCATGATCTTGCCTTGGATGTCGCCGGTGATGACGACGGCTGCGGTGGCGGCCAGGGTGACCCAGGCGCCGAACTTCGCGGCGAACCGGTAGGCGGGGGTGTCGGCGCTGTCGCGGTTGCGGATCAGGTGCCACAGGGCGACCGCCACCAGCAGGGATCCGGCGACGAGGAAGGCGCCGGCGATGGTGTGCGGGAAGGTGATCAGGGCGACCTCGTTGGTGAGCACGGCGACGAAGTCGGTCAGTTCGGCGCGGCCGGTGTCGGGGTTGTAGCGGTAGCCGACGGGGTTCTGCATGAACGAGTTGGCGGCGAGGATGAAGTACGCCGAGAGGTTGGTGCCGATGGCGGCGGCCCAGATGGTGGCCAGGTGCACGCGTTTGGGCAGCCGGTCCCAGCCGAAGATCCACAGGCCGATGAAGGTGGATTCGAGGAAGAAGGCGACCAGGGCCTCGATGGCCAGGGGTGCGCCGAAGATGTCGCCGACGAAGCGGGAGTAGTCGCTCCAGTTCATGCCGAACTGGAACTCCTGCACGATGCCGGTGACCACGCCCATGGCGAAGTTGATCAGGAAGAGTTTGCCGTAGAACCTGGTGAGTTTGAGGTATTTCTTGTTCCCGGTGCGGTGCCAGAGGGTCTGCAGGATGGCGACCAGGACGGACAGGCCGATGGTCAGCGGTACGAAGAGAAAGTGGTAGACGGTGGTGACACCGAACTGCCAGCGGGCGACGTCCAACGCGTCCACCTGCGACCCCCAGGCTGCACTCATACTACAAGACGTAGTAAATGCTACCGGGTGTCGTAGAGGGTTCGGCAGGGGCGTGCGGCCCGAACCCTCCCGGGACCAATGACCCTGCTCACCTCTGCCGCTCGGCCCGCCCCCGCCACCGGCGACGCCGGACGTGCGACCATGATCGGCTGATGGACGCCGCCCACTCCCCCTGGCGATCGCCGCTGATCTGGCGCGCCGCGCAGCTGCTCGCCCACCTCGTGGTGAGGCTGCTGGCCCGGCTGGAGGTCACCGGCGACATCCCCGCGCGGCTACGCGGCGGGCCGCTGATCCTGGCCGCCAACCACATCAGCCCGTTCGACCCGATCGTGCTCACCGCCGCCTGCCGGGTCCGCCGGATCGCGCCCCGGATCATGGCCACCGGCGGGCTGTTCCGCGCTCCGGTGATCGGCGTCGCCATGCGCGCCGCCGGGCACATCCGCGTGGACCGGGGCACCAGCGGCGTACGCCGGGCCCTGGACGACGCCGCCGCGGCGGCCGCCGCCGGCGCGGCGATCCTGATCTACCCCGAAGGTCGCATCGGTCTGGACCCGGGCCTGTGGCCCGAACGCGGCAAGACCGGCACCGCCCGGCTCGCCCTGGCCTGCGGCGCCCCGGTCATCCCGGTCGCCCAGTGGGGCAGCCACGAGGTGCTGCCCTACCGGGCGCCCAGGGGGCTGCCGGGTGGGATCGCCCGCGCGCTGCTGCGCCGCCCGACGGTGCGGGTGCACTTCGGCGACCCGGTGGCGCTGGCCGACCTGACCCACGGCGATCCCGGCGCGGCCCGGCGGGCCACCGACCGGATCATCGACGCCCTCACCGACACCCTCGCCCCGCTGCGGCCGAACGAACCCGACCTGCCCCGGCATGTCGACCCGGGACGCCCCGTCGACACCAGCCGCTCGCACCGACGCCGTCCGGCCCCCGGCTGACCCGTCCGGCCTCTGGATGGGTGGGTGGGCCCGGTGGTGTTGGTCAGGGCAGCGGCTCGCCACGGGCGGTCAACCACAGCTCGTACCACTGCTCGTGGGTCAGCTCCGGTGCGCGGCGCACCGCGTCGCCGCAGGCGCGGATGCGTTCGGGTCGGGCGGTGCCGATCACCGGCGCGATCCGGGCCGGGTGCCGCTGCAACCACCACAGCACGATCGCCTCCGGCGTGGTGCCGTGGCGCTGCGCGAGCGCGGCGACGTGCTCGGCTGTGGCGTGGTCCGCCGCGCTCTGCGGGGCGCCGGTGAAGCGCCCGCCGGCCAGCGGCCCCCACGCCTGCAGCCCGACCCGGTGGCGCCGGCAGTGCTCGAGCGTGCCGAGGGGAAACCCGGGAGTCTCGGACTCCCGGGTGTTCACCAGCACGCCCGCCTCCAGCCAGTCCCGATGGGCCAGGCTCAGCTGGAGCTGGTTGACCACCAGCGGCAGGTCGAGGTGCGCCTGCAGGTGGGCCACCTGGGCGGCGGCCATGTTCGAGACCCCGACGTGGCGCACCAGGCCCTGCCGGTGCAGCGCGGCCAGCGCCTGCGCGACCTCCTCAGGGTCGGCCAGCGGATCCGGCCGGTGCAGCAGCAGCACGTCGATCACGTCGGTCCGCAGCCGGGTCAGGCTCTGCTCGACGCTGCGCACGATGTGCGCGGCGCGCAGGTCGTAGTAGCCCGGTGCGGTGCCGTCGGGCAGGTGAATGCCGCACTTGGTCTGCAGCAGGATGCGCGAGCGCAGTCCCGGCGTACGGGCGAGGACCTCGCCGAAGACGGCCTCGGACTTGCCGTTGCGGTAGATGTCGGCGTGGTCGAACGCGGTGATGCCGATCTCCAGGGCCGCCTCGATGGCCGCCTGCGCGGCGTCGATCTCCCGCGGGCCGTAGGGCTGCGTGTCCCACGTCCCGCCCAGCCCCATGCATCCGTAGACCAGCCGGTGTGTGCGGATGTCGGCTGCGGTGGTGATCTGCTGCTGACCGTTCACCAGACCTGGATAGCACAGCACGTCGTGGCCGCTGGTCGCGGGCGACCGGGTCGGGTGGCGCGTCACGTCCCGGCCACCGGCGGTTCAGCGGGGCCGGGCATACTGCGCTGCGTGTCGACCGGCTACACCTACCTGGACTCCCCCGCCCCGTTGGCGTTCGCGCACCGCGGCGGCGCCGCTGACGGCGACGAGAACACCACGGCCGCCTTCGCCCGCGCGGTCGACCTGGGGTACCGGTACGTGGAGACCGACGTGCACGCCACCGCCGACGGGGTGGCGGTGGTGGTCCACGACGACACCCTCGACCGGCTCACCGGGCAACGGGGGCGCGTGGCCGCGCTGCGCTGGGCCGACCTGGCCACCGTACGCGTCGGCGGCGCCGCCGCGGTGCCCCGCCTCGACGAGGTGCTCCACGCGTGGCCGCAGGTGCGGTTCAACATCGACGTCAAGTCCGACCCGGCGGTGACGCCGACGGTGGCCACCCTCGACCGGGCCGGCGCGGGTGACCGGGTGCTGCTGGCCTCGTTCAGCGACAACCGGTTGACCCGGCTGCGGGCGATGACCGGCGGGCGGGTGGCCACGAGCCTCGGGGTGCGCGGGGTGGCCCGGCTGCGGTGGGCCTCGCTGACCGGCCGGCCGGTGCGGCTGCCGCGGTCGGTGGTGGCCGCGCAGGTGCCGGTGCGCTACGGCCGGCTGCCGGTGGTGGACCGCCGCTTCCTGCGGATGGCGCACCGGCTGGGGTTGCAGGTGCACGTCTGGACGATCGACGAACCCACCGAGATGCACGAGTTACTTGATCTCGGGGTTGATGGCATCATGACCGACCACGTCGGCGTGCTGCGCGACGTCTACCGCAGCCGCGGCCACTGGGCCGCCTGAACACCTGAGGGCAAAGGACCCCACATGGCCGAGACGGTGACCCCTGCCGCGCAGGACGACATCCCACCGCCCACCAGCACGCGCCGCGAGCGCACCGGCTGGTACTTCTACGACTGGGCCAACTCGGCCTTCCAGACCACCGTCATCACCGTGTTCCTCGGGCCGTTCCTGACCAGCGTCGCCAAGGTCGCCGCCGGGTGCGCGCCGGGCGGCGACTGCGACGGGTACGTCTACCCGCTGGGCATCAAGGTGGCCCCGGGTTCGTACTTCCCGTACCTGATCACGTTGTCGGTGCTGCTGACGGTCTTCGTGCTGCCGGTGGTCGGGGCCATCGCAGACCGGTCGATGCACAAGAAGCGGCTGCTGGCCGGCACCGCGTTCACCGGCGCGTTCGCCACCATCGCGATGATCTTCGTGACCGGTGACAGGTACCTGCTCGGCGGCGCGTTGTTCCTCGTCGCCAACATCGCCTTCGGTGCGGCGATCGTGGTGTACAACTCGTTCCTGCCGCAGCTGGGTGGGCCGGACGAACGCGACGGCATCTCCAGCCGCGGCTGGGCGCTGGGCTACCTCGGTGGCGGTCTGCTGCTGGCGTTGAACCTCGTCGCGGTGCAGTCGTTCGACAACGGCACCCCCGAGCGCACCCTGGACCTGGCCCGCTGGTCCATCGTCTCGGCCGGTCTGTGGTGGGCGGCGTTCACCCTGGTGCCGCTGCGCTGGCTGCGGGAGCACCCCACCGCGGCGGCGCTTGCCGCCGGTGGTCGCGGCAACGTGCTGACCGACGGGTTCCGGCAGCTCGGTCGCACCCTACGGGAGGTCAGGGCGTACCCGTTGACGCTGTTCTTCCTGCTGGCGTTCCTGGTCTACAACGACGGCATCCAGACCGTCATCACCCTGGCCAGCGTGTACGGCATCGAGGAACTGCGGCTGGAGCAGAGCACCCTGATCGTGACGATCCTGCTGGTGCAGTTCCTGGCCTTCGGCGGGGCGTTGGGGCTCGGCGCATTGGCGGCACGCATCGGCGCCTGGAAGACGGTACTGCTGAGCCTGGTGCTGTGGACCGTGGTGATCCTCGGCGCGTTCTGGCTGCCCGCCGAGGCGCCGCTGCCGTTCATGATCCTCGGCGCGGCCATCGGCCTGGTCCTGGGCGGCAGTCAGGCGTTGAGCCGGTCGCTGTTCAGCCAGCTGATCCCGGCCGGCAAGGAGGGCGAGTACTACGGCTTCTACGAGATCAGCGACAAGGGCACCAGCTGGCTCGGGCCGCTGGCGTTCGGCCTGGTGTTCCAGCTCACCAACTCCTACCGGGTGGGCCTGGTCTCGCTGCTGATCTTCTTCGTGGTCGGTTTCGTGCTGCTGCTGGCGGTGCCGATGCGTCGGGCCATCGTCGCGGCCGGCAACACTCCGCCGCGGGTGCTGTGACCCGCACCGGCCGCCTGGTGATGATCGGCTAGGCTGCCCGTCCGTGACCACCGCCGACGACGCCACCCCGACCTGCCCGGCCCGACCGTTGCGGGCCGGGCCGGGCGACAACCCGGTCGGGTGCGTCGTCGCCCGGGGTGTGGACGGCCGGCCGGCGCACGCGGCCGCGTTGCGGTTCTACTGGGGTCCGATGGACTGCGGCAAGTCCACGATGGCCCTGCAGATGAATTACAACCACTCCCGGCAGGGACGTCGGGGGCTGGTCACCACCCGCATCGACCGCTCCCTCGGCCCGCAGGTCACCACCCGCATCGGGCTGGCCCACGAGGCGATCGAGGTCACCGACGAGGTGGACCTGCGGGACCTGGTGCGCGACGCGTGGGCCGACGGCGTACGGGTGGACTACCTGATCTGCGACGAGGCCAGTTTCTACTCGGTGCAGCACGTGGAGCAGATGGCCGAGCTGGTCGACAGCTACGACGTGGACGTGTACGCCTTCGGCCTGGCCACCGACTTCCGGTCCTGCCTGTTCCCCGCCGCGCAGCGGCTGTTCGAACTCGCCGACTCGGTGGCCCGGATCCAGGTCGAGGTGCTGTGCTGGTGCGGCCGGGAGGGTCTGCTCAACGCCCGCGTCGCGGGTGGGCGGGTGGTCCGTGAGGGCGAGCAGGTGGTCATCGGCGACACCGTCGACACCGGCGAGGTGCGCTACCAGGTGCTCTGCCGGCGGCACCACCGCGCCGGCGACCTCGGCCCGCGCCCGGCCGTCGTGCAGGGCTGAGCGGGGCGGACCTCGATCCGGTGCGCGACGGTCACCAGCGCAGCCCGAGCGTGCTGACGAAGGAGTGCAGCTGCTCGGCGATGACCTGGTGGTCGCGCTGCGACGGATGCCAGTGGCAGCCGAGCAGGTCCAGGCCGGTGTCGCCGTAGGCGAGGTGTCGTACCCGGTCGTCTCCCCGGCTGTTGCGTTCCCGGACGATCTGCCGGGTGGCGTCGCCCAGCGCGGTGGTGTCGGACATGTGGGCGGAGAGCACCACGATGACCGCGGTGGCGCCGTAGCGGGCGCGCAGCAGGTCGAGGAAACCGTGGTAGGCGGTGCGGTACGCGGCGATCAGGCTGTCCGGTGTCCAGGGCTCGCCGGAGTTGATGGCGGTGGAGAAGTCGTTGATCCCCAGACCCACCACGATCAGCTGCGGCCGCCAGTCGGCGGGCACCGGCCAGCGGTCGCCGTCGACGGCCAGCAGGGCGCGCTCGTAGTAGGTGCGGTAGCTGGTGCCGGGTTCACCGCCGTTGTAGTTGCGGACCATGCCGCGGCCGGAGAACGCGTTGATCTGGTAGTCGGCGTTGAGTCGTTTGGCGGTGAGGGCGCCGAAACTCGTGTCCGCGTTGGTGGTGCGGTTGACCTCGTCGCCGGAGCAGTCGCGGGTGGTGGACGTGTTGCCGTAGCCGGCGGTGTGCGAGTCGCCGATGAACTCGATCTGGCGGGTGCGGGCGGCGGGCTTGGCCAGCACGGCGCCGCCGGGCCCGGCGACGAAGCCACCGAAGGTGGCGGTGGCCCAGGGGCTCTCGTTGCGTTTGACCAGGCGCACGGTGTGCACGGCGTCGGTGAGGTTGTTGACCCAGTGGGTGCCGGCGGCCGGATTCACCAGGGTGGCCGTGGTGACGCCGTCGACCTGGATGTCGTAGTCGCTGTTGGGGTCGTCGAGCACGACACCGACCCCGGTGCCGCGGATCCGGCCCTCGAAGTAGACGCCCGGCCAGCTGAACCGGGCGGCGTCGGCGGCGATCCTGACCCGGCCGGCGGTGTGCGCCCCGGCGATTCCGCCGGGTGGCGGGATCGTCGGTGGCACGGTGGTGGGTGGGGTCGGTGGCGGCGTGACCGTGCCGGTGCAGGCCACACCGTTGAGGGTGAAGGCGGTGACGATGGGGTTGGCGCCCGACCAGGTGCCGAGGAAACCGATCGTGGTGAAGCCGTTGGTGGCCAGGGAGCCGTTCCAGGACATGCTGGTGGCCGTCACCTGGCGGCCGGACTGGCGCCAGGTGGCGTTCCAGCCCTGGGTGAGTCGCTGGCCGGCGGAGGCGAACTCGAAGCCGAGTGACCATCCGGTGACCCGGTCACCCAGGTTGGTGATGGTGACCTCGGCCTGGAATCCGCCCTGCCACTGGCTGGCCACGGTGTAGTCGACGCGGCAGCCGACGGCCGCGAGCGCCGCCCGGGGCGCGGCCACCGCCGCGAGCCCGACTGTCACCGTGCCGGCCGCCAGGACGGCGACGATCCGCCTCATCAACCCTCCGAACATCGAAGCATCTAGATTGAATGTCTTCAGTCTCGAAGCGTGCTGGTGGAATGTCAATCATGGGCGAGGCCCCTTCGGGCGAAGGATGCCGGTCGCCCGCGCCGCGCCGGTGGCGTCGAGTCACATAACGAAACGATCACTGCCGCGAACCTTTTCCGAGGGTCCGCCGCTCCTGATGCATGACGACACCGACCGCGGGCCCGTCCCGGCTCGTGAACAGCGGGGGTACGACGGATGAGGCTCGCGTTGCGACGCGCCCGTGGCACGAAGGGGCTGCTGCTCGCGGCGGCCGGGGCGGCACTGGTGGCGACGGTGGCCCTCACCGGCCTGGCCGCGTACAGCCGGGACGTGGTCGACTCCGGCACCCGCAGCGTGCTGGCGGCGGCCACCGCCGAGGAACGGTCGATCCTCGTGCGCGCCTCGGCCGGACGTACCGCCGAGGCGTTGCGGGAGCGCGACGGCGCGCTGCGGCAGCAGGTGGAGGTCGACCTGGACGGGCTGCCGGCCCGGGTCAGCGCCGCCGGATACGCGGCCGGCCGGCAGTTGCGGGGCGACACCGGCGACGCCGTCGCCGACCGAACCGGCACCATCTACGCCTCGGTGATGTTCCTCGACGACCTGCCCGCGCACGGCCAGCTCACCGCCGGCGCCTGGCCGCAGGCCGGCGCGGCCCAGCCGCAGACCGCCCTGGCCGCGGCCGCCGCGGCGACCCTAGGGGTGGAGGTCGGCGACCGGATACCGATCACCGACGGGCTCACCGAGCGGATCACCGAGGTGACCGTGGTGGGGGTGTTCACCCCCGTGGACCCGGACGACCCGTACTGGCGGCTCGCGCCGGAGACGGCGACCGGTTCGATGCCGCAGGCGGCCACCTACGGCCCGATGACCGTGCACCGCGACGACTTCGTCACCCACTTCCTGGCCAACGCCTCCGCCGGCTGGCTGGTCGAACCCGACCTGTCCGGGATCAGCACCACCAGCGCGCTGGACCAGCTGGCCGAGGTCGCCACCCGGATCGTCACCGCCACCCCGGCGGCGGCCGGTCTCGGTGACTCCGCGGTCGCCACCAGCAGCCTCGCCGAACTGGTGCCGCGGTTGCAGCAGGCCACCCTCGTCGGCCGGTCCGCGTTGATCACCCCGATGCTGCTGGTGGTGGTGCTCGGCGGGTACGCGTTGCTGCTGGTCGCCATCCTGCTCACCGAGCACCGCCGCGGCGAGACCGCGCTGCTGCGGGCCCGGGGCGCCGCCCGCTGGCAGTTGGCCGGGCTGACCGCCCGGGAGGCCACCCTGGTCGTCCTGCCCGCCGCCGTCCTGGCCCCGCCGGTCGTCGCCGAGGTGCTCGGGTTCGCCCACCGGCTGTCCGGGCTCGCCACGGTTGCGCTGCGTCCGGATGTCTCGCCCGACTCGATGGTGTGGCTGGTGGCCGGGGCCACGGCCGCCGGCTGCGCGCTGGCGATGATCGGGCCGAGCCTGCGCCGTGGCGACAGCTACGTCGCCGACCTGGCCAGCCGGTCCCGACCGAGCCGGCGGGGCATGGTGCAGCGGGCCGGGCTGGATGTGGTGCTGGTCGGCCTGGCCCTGCTGGCCTGGTACCAGCTCAGCCGCTACTCCTCACCGCTGTCGCGATCCCGCGGCGGCGAGCTGGGCGTCGACCCCCTGCTGGCCGCCGCACCGACGTTGGGGGTGCTGGCCGGGGCGGTGCTCGCCCTGCGGCTGCTGCCCCCGCTGGTCCGGCTCGCCGAACGCTGGCTGGACCGTAAACCGTGGACCGCCGTCATGCTCGGCACCTGGCAGGCCGGCCGGCGGCCGCACGCCGGGCCGGTGCTGCTGCTCGCCCTCGCCGTCGCGGTCGGCACCCTGGCCTGGTCGCTCGCCAGCACCTCGCGGCGTTCGCTGGACGATCAGGCCGCCCACCAGGTCGGCGCCGACCTGCGGCTGACCGAGGACAACGGGTTCGCTCCCGACAACCGGGCCGACCAGCTCGCCGATCTGCCGGGCACCCAGGCGGTCCTGGCGGCCTGGCGGGACAGCATGCGTCTCGGGCCGGCCGCCGAGCCGGCCACCATGCTGGCGATGGACGCCCAGGCCGCCGGTCAGGTGATGCGGATCCGACCCGACCTGGCCGGCGGCTCCGCCGACGGCCCGCTCGACGCTCTCGCCGACGGGCGCGTCACGGCACCGGACACTGCGCTGCCGGCGGGCACGCGGCGGCTGACCGGGCAACTGTTCACCCGGATCACCGTCCCCTTCGGTGTCGTCGCGCCCGTACGCCACCATGTGGTGCTCGCCGGAGCGCGGGACGGACACCGACGGCTGCTGCTGGGCACCACCGACGGCGGCGAACCATTACGGTTCTCCGTGGAGCTGCCCACCGGGGACGCGTGGCGGCTGGCCGGGTTCACCGCCGAAACCGTCGGCACGGACCGAATGACCCTCGACTGGCAGCTGTCCGACCTGCGGGCCAGCCCGAGCGCCTCCCCCGGCACCCCGGTCGACCTGGCTGCCGGCGGGCAGTGGCGGTTGAGTGAGCGATCCGGCCCGGTGGCTGCGCTGCCGGGAGCCGCCGGGAACACCCTGACGGTCAAGTACGTGCGTGGCGTGCTGGACTCTCAGACCAGCTCGATCCTGCAACTGGGCATCTCCCGGCAGGCAGCTGCCAGCCGGGTGCCGGTGGTGGCCACCCCGCAGGCGCTCGCCGCACTGCACCTGGACGTGGGCGCGCAGACGCGGTTGTTCCTCGGTGGCGCCGAGGTCGACGCCACCGTGGTCGACACCGTGACCGCGGTGCCCGGTGACGCCGAGGCCGCGGCGCTGCTGGTCGACCTGCCGTCGTTGAGTAGCCGGATCTTCCACGACCACGGCATCGTCCGCTCACCGCAGGAGTGGTGGGTGGCCGCCCGGCCCGGCCAGGCGCAGCAGGCGGGCGCCGCGGCCGCCGCGCTCGGCGGGCTGGGCGTGCTGGACCGGGAGGACGTCGCCGCCGAGCTGGCCCGTGACCCGTTCGGGGCGGGTGCCCGGGGTGCCCTGTTCGCCGCCGCACTGGCCGCGGTGCTGCTGGCCGCCGTCGGGGTGGCCGTGGACGTCAGCGCCACCGCCCGCCGGCGGGCCACCGAACTGGCCGTGCTGCACACCCTCGGCGCGGGACACCGCCTGGTGGCCAGATCGCTGCTGGCCGAGCAGTCGTTCCTCGCCGGCATAGGCGTGCTGGTCGGGCTGGCCGTCGGGGTCGGCGTCGCCGCGACGATGGCGCCGCTGGTCATCCTCACCCCGGCCGCGCAACGGCCGCACCCGCCGCCACTGTTGAGCATCGACTGGCCGCCGGTGGTCGCCACCGGTGTGGGCCTGCTGGTGTTGGCGCTGGCGTTCAGCGCGGCCGTGTCGGTGACCATGCGGCGGCGGCTGGCCGCCACGCAGCTGCGCATCGGGGAGGACCGGTGAGCGCGAGGAACGCAGCGCAGCGGAGTACCGCAGTCGCGAACGAAAGGCGGGTCCGGTGAGCGCGAGGAGTGAGCTTGCGAGCCCCGCAGTCGCGAACGAAAGGCGGGTCCGGTGAGCGTTCGAAGGATCAGGGCGTATGGCGCCCACGTGGGCCTGTTGGCGGCGCTGGGGTTGGTGGCGGCGATGCTGGTGACCGGTGTGCCCCGGCTGGCCAACGGGTACGCCGACCGGGGGTTGCACGCCGACGTGGACCGGCTGCCGCACCTGGTCCGCGACGTGTCCATCGCCGTCGAACAGTTTCCTCTCGATTCCCCGGACGCCACGGTGGGCCGGGCCGACCTCGACCGGCTCGCCGATGCGCTGCCGCAACCGCTGCCCACTCTGGTGCAGCGCCGGTGGTACGCGGCCTGGCTGGACGAGAGCAAACTGACCGCCACCGGTGCCGCCCCACCGATGGACGGCGGCGCGACCAAGCAGGTGGGTGTGCGCGCGCAGACCGGGGTCGAGGAGGCGGCTGTCCTCACCGACGGCCGGTGGCCGCGCACCGAGACGGACCAGCCGGCCGAGTTGGCGGTGTCGACGGCGGTGGCCGAGACGCTGTCGCTGCGCCCCGGTACCCAGCTGCGGTTGACCGGGTCTCGTGGGGTGGCGCAGGCGCAGGTCGTCGGGGTGTTCGAGCCGCGCGATCCCGACGACCCGGTCTGGGACGACCTGACGCTTGCGTTGAGTCCGGTCGTGCCGGTCGCCGACGGCGAGCCCTACCTCGCCGGGGCGGTCACCGACTGGGCCGGGATCGACGCCGTGTCCGCCGCCAGCGGAGCCCTGTCGATGTACG
Source organism: Micromonospora sonchi (assembly GCF_014646235.1). Classification (GTDB taxonomy): domain Bacteria; phylum Actinomycetota; class Actinomycetes; order Mycobacteriales; family Micromonosporaceae; genus Micromonospora; species Micromonospora sonchi. The sequence continues at coordinate 66,374 of NZ_BMNB01000002.1, forward strand.
GCTGGCGGTACCGGGTCGACGAACAGCGGCTGGACACCTCCATGCTGGAGGCGGTCACCACGGCGGTGGCGGAGACCCGGCGCACCGAATGGCTGCCCAGGTCGAAGACGCACACGTCGCTGGACTTCGCACTGGCCCGCTTCGCCGAGCAGATGCGCGTGGTGCAGGCGCTGCTGGCCATCGTGCTGGCCGGCCTGGTCGCCAGCCTGCTCGGGCTGATCCTGCTGGCCGCCCGGTTGACGGTGCGACGCCGCCGCGACGAACTCGCGCTGCTGCGGGCCCGGGGAGCGTCGCTGGCCACGATCGGGCTGCGTACCCTCGCCGAGGCGGCGCCGGTGCAACCCGTCGCCGTGCTGCTCGGTTGGCTGGTCGGCACCCGGATGCCGGGCCGCTCGGACGGGGCACCGTGGGCGGTGCTGGCGCTGGCCGTGCTGACCACCGCCGTGGTGCCGCTGCTGGCCATGCATTCGCAGCGGCGGGTCGGGTTGGTCGCCGGACGGGCGGACCTGACGCGGCAACGCCCGTCGGCACGCCGCCTGACCGTGGAGGCCAGTGTGCTGGTGCTCGCCGTGCTGGGTGTGGTGCTGCTGCGCCGTCGTGGCCTCGACGCGGCCGGCGGTGTCGACGCGTACCTCAGTTCGGTGCCGGTGCTGGTGGCGGTCGCCGCCGCGCTGGTCGCGATCCGGCTGCTGCCGTGGCCGCTGCGGCTGGCCGGCCGGTTGACCAGGCGGGCCCGGGGTGCCCTGTTGTTCCTCGGTGTCGCCCGAGCCGGGCGGGGCGCGCCGGTGGCGCTGGGGCCGCTGGCCGTGCTGATCGTCGCCGTCAGCACCGGCGTGTTCGGTGGGGTGATCACGACCACCGTCGCCGCCGCCCGGGACCGGGCCGCGACGTTGACCGTCCCGGCCGACGCCTGGCTGACCGGGTACGCGTTCGCGCCCGACGCGGCCGACGCGCTGACCGCGGTGCCCGGAGTGCGGGCGGTGGCCCGGGTGTGGGTGGAGTCCAACCGGCGGCTGCTGTCCGAGGCCGGGCCGGGGGCCAAGGCGCTCGGCCAGGCCCGGGTGCTGGTGGTGGACGGTCCGGCGTTCGCCGACGTGGTGGCCCGCAGCGGAGTCGACATCGACGTGCCCGCCGCGCTGCGCGCCGCCGCCCGCGGTGACGGGCCGGTGCCCGCGGTGGTCTCCGCGAAGGTGGCGGCGGACCTCGACGGCGCCGCGGTGGCCGACGTCCAGGGCCGGCTGTACGAGTTCCACGTCGCCGGGGTGGCCGACGACTTCCCGGGCGTGGGATTGGGGGTCGACCGGTTCGTGGTGCTGCCCTGGCAGGCGCTGCCCGAGTACGAGTTCACGCCGATCATTCCCAATCGGTACCTGATCGCCGGCGACGACGTCGACCAGGCGCGGCTGCTGGAGGTGGCCGACGAGGCGCAGCGCCGCCGGCAGTCCGCGGTGCTCGGTGTGGAGGTGACGCGGGCGCAGGTGCCGGCGGCGGTGCAGACCTGGCGGGCGTACCGGGAAGGGCTGGAGCGGACCGGGGCCAACGAGGTGCTCACCCTGGCGTTCACCGCCAGCGCGGCCGGGGGCACGGCCCTGGCGGTGCTCGCCGTGGGGTTCGCGGTGCTCGCCGACGCCGCCGGTCGGGGTCGGATGCTGTCCCGGCTGCGTACGCTCGGCCTGTCCGCCGCCCACGGCCGCCGGCTGCTGGTGTACGAGCTGGTGCCGCTGGTGGTGGTCGCGGCCGTGACCGGCGCGGTGGTCGGGGTGGTCCTGCCCCGGATGCTCGGGCCGGCCCTCGGGTTGTCCGCGTTCGCTCCCGGCGTGCCGATCCGCGATCACCTGGACCCGCTGGTCGTGGGCGGGGTGTTGGCGACGGTGGTGCTCGGCCTGATGGCCGGTCTGCTGGCGGAGAACCTGGCGAACCGACGGATGCGCCTGGGAGAGGTGCTGCGTCTGGGAGAGGAGAGCTAGATGACTGTCGTGAAGGACGCACCGGACCTCGCGGCGCTGCAGCAGCGGGCGGCGCAACGGGCCGCGGACCGCGCCGGCGGCGCCGACCGGTTGCGGGGACACATCGTCTGCGACGGCCTGGTGCGGATCTTCGCCACCGAGGGCGTGGAGGTCGTCGCGTTGCAGGGCCTCGACCTGGTCGTGGACCGGGGTGACCTGGTGGCCATCGTGGGTGCGTCCGGGTCCGGCAAGTCCACCGTGTTGAACATCCTGTCCGGGTTGGACACCCCGACCGCGGGGATCGCCCGGGTGGCCGGCTACGACCTGTTGACCATGTCGGCGCGCAAGCGGCTGCGGTACCGGCGGCACACGGTCGGGTTCGTGTGGCAGCAGACCGGGCGCAACCTGCTGCCGTACCTGAGCGCCCGGGAGAACGTGGAGCTGCCGATGCGGCTGGCCGGTCGCGGCGGCCGGGCCGGCCGGCAGCGGGCGACGGAACTGCTGGAGATGGTCGGGGTCGGCTACTGCGCGGACCGCCGGCCGGGGCAGATGAGCGGCGGCGAGCAGCAGCGGGTCGCCGTCGCGGTGGCGGTGGCCAACGACCCGGAGGTGCTCTTCGCCGACGAGCCGACCGGTGAGCTGGACGAGGCGACGGCCGCGGAGGTGTTCGCCGCGCTGCGCACCATCAACGCCGAGTTGGGGGTCACCGTCGTGGTGGTCACCCACGATCCGCAGGTCGCCTCCCAGGTGCGGCGGACCGTCGCGATCCGCGACGGGCGCACCGCCTCGGAGGTGCACCGCACCGCCCGGGTCGGCGCCGACGGCGTCGAGGAGCTGGTCACCGAGGAGTACGCGGTGCTGGACCGGGCCGGACGGATGCAACTGCCCGCGGGTTTCGTCGACGCGCTGGCGCTGCGGGACCGGGTGAAGCTGACCCTGGAGCCGGACCACGTGCAGGTCCGCTCAGGGGACGAGAGGGGGCGCAGTGAGTGAGGACCTGGTCCGGGTCGAGGGGTTGTGCCGCGACTACGGCGGCGGCGACCGGGTGGTCCACGCGGTGCGGGACGTGTCGCTGCGCGCCGGCCGGGGTGAACTGATCGCGGTGCGGGGGCGCTCGGGGGCGGGCAAGACGACCCTGCTGAACCTCATCGGTGGTCTGGACCGGCCCACCTCGGGGCGGGTGTGGGTGGCCGGCCGCGAGGTGACCTCGGCCGGCGAGCGGGACCTGCTGCGGCTGCGTCGGGACAGCATCGGTTTCGTGTTCCAGTCCTTCGGGCTGATTCCGATCCTGTCCGCGGCGGAGAACGTCGGGGTGCCGATGCGGCTGGCGAAGGTGCCCGCCGGGCAGCGCGAGGAGCGGGTGGCGGTGCTGCTGGAGATGGTCGGGTTGGGTGGCCACGCCGGGCAGCGGCCGTACGAGTTGTCCGGCGGGCAGCAGCAGCGGGTGGCGATCGCCCGGGCGCTGGCCAACGATCCGGCGCTGTTGATCGCCGACGAACCCACCGGTCAGCTGGACTCGGAGACCGGGCGGGCGGTGATGGACCTGCTGCGGGCGTTGGTGCACTCTCGGGGGATGACCGCGCTGGTGGCCACGCACGACCCGACGTTGGTGGAGTTGGCCGACCGGGTGCTGGTGTTGCGTGACGGCCGGCTGGTCGCGTCCGCCGAGTCGGTCGGGGTGTGAATCAGTAGGGGTCGCCGCAGATCCGCCAGCCGCCGTCGTCGCGCACCACCGACAGGTCACGCTGTTCGGTGGTGCCGCTTTCGCGGGTCAGCCGTACGGTGACGGTGCCGTAGGGTCGGCCGGCGCGGGTGGCCACCGAGACGTCCAGGATCTCGTAGTCGCGCACCACCGGCGGGGTGCGTACCCAGCTGGTGAAGCCGAGCTGGCTCCACCGGGTGCGGGCGTCGGCGCAGAGCCGCCGGTAGGCGCCGTCGGTGTCGCCCACGGTGACCTCCCGCAGGAATCCTTCGGCGGTGTCCCGGACCGGGCTGGCGGCCTGCGTGACCACCTGCACGTTCCAGGCGCCCAGCCCGGCGACGCCGACACAGCACAGGGCCACCGCGACGCCGGCGAGGGCGAGTCCGGCCTGGACCGGACGGCGTCGCCGGGCCGGCCTGCTCCACGACTGTTCCGCGTCCACATCACCCGACGGTAGAGAATCCGCCGCGGCGGCGGGCGCGAAAACCGGGGCGGGGGTCAGCCGCGGCGGCGGGCGCGGGCGGCCCAGATGGCGTACGCGGGGTCGCGGTCCAGGTTGTGCCGGTCCCGGTCGTAGCGTCGGGTGGTACGCGGGTCGGCGTGACCCATCGCGTCCTGCACGTCCTCCAGCGGGACGCCCTCGGCGCGGGCGGTGGTGGCGAAGGCGTGCCGCAGCGAGTGCGGCGACAGGCGGGCCCAGGCGGGTATCCCGGCGTCGCGGGCGAGCCGGCGGACCAGCCGGAACACCGAGTGCCGGTCCAGGCGGGCGCCGCTGGCGGTGACCAGCAGCGCCCCGGTGAGCTGGGCGACGGGCACGCCCTGGCGGGTGGCCCGCTCGGCCAGGTAGGCGTCCACGGCGTACGCGGTGGAGGGGGTCAGTGCCCGGCGGCGGGGCTTGCCGCCCTTGCCGACGAAGCGCACGCTGCGGTGTCCCCGCTCCGCGCCCAGGTCGGTGAGGTCCAGGGCGACCAGTTCACCGACGCGGAGGCCGAGGTCGGCCAGCAGGGCGATGGCGGCGCGGTTGCGGGCGGCGGTCGGCCCGGTGTCGGCCTCGGTGGCGGCCAGCAGCGCGTCGACCTCGTCGGGGGTCAGTCCCACGGTGGCTGAGTGGTCCCGGTCGATGTGGGGGCGGTCGGCGCCGGCGACCGGGTTGGTGTCCAACGCCCGCAGCTTGACCAGGAAGTCGTACCAGCTGGACAGGGCGGACAGCTTGCGGGCCACGGTGGCCGGGGTCAGTGGTCGGCCGGTACGCGCGGACCGGCCGCTCTCCAGGGCGCGCCCGTATTCGTTGACGTGCAGGAAGTTGGCCCGTAGCGGGTCGAGGTGGCGGTCGGCGCACCAGGCGAGCCAGCCGGCGACGTCGCGGCGGTATGCGTCGCGGGTGTGGTCGCTGAGCCGACGGTTGCGCAGCCAGGCCTCGGTGACGGCGAGGGGCTCGTCGGGCAGGGCGGGTTGGGCCGGCGATTGCGACAGCACCGGCACATCGGACGAACGCACATGAAGAAGCTTCTCAGCTCGCGTGCCGCCACGCGCGCAGGCGCGCCGAAGCGCCATGATCGCCCCCACCCGCCTCCGCGATCTTGCACTTTTGGTCGGCCATTCGGGTTCTTTGTCCCGTAATGGGCCGACAGAAAGTGCAAGATCGCGGGGGTTGGAGGGCGCGAGTTGGCGGTCAGTGGTCGCGCTTCGGCAGCAGGGCGATCAGGGCGGCCGGCACCGCCAGATGCATCGCGCCCAGCGCGAGCTTGGCGCCGGCGGTGGCGTCGACCTGCACCAGGGGTGCGAACGACAGCAGCGTCACCGCCACCACGAGGCTGAACCAGATCGTGGTGGCCCGCCGCCCGGCGAACCGCTCCAGGACGGCCAGGGCCGCCCAGCCCAGCAGGGCCGAGCCGAGGGCGACGACGACGACCGGCACAAGATTGACGACCTCCGCACGCTGCCCCGGGCTGCTGACCGCGTAGTCGGCGCCGCCGAGCGCCCCGACCAGCCAGATCGCGGCGCAGGCCGCGACGGCCGCCAGGACGCTGAGGGGCCGGCGGCGCAGGGATCCGGTGGTGCTGTTGACGGCAGGCGCGGTGGTGCTGCTCATAGCCACTCCTCGATCGGGAACTTCAGCAGAGCGACCGTACCAGATCGTCTTGTGCGGGACTATCTGGTGCGAGACTAAAGTCCCCTCGCCCGGATGCCGCCGCGCTAGCGCCGGTCTGTCTGACCTTTGTCTCGTCCGACCCACGCGGAGGTACGGGGTTCGAAGTGCGCAAATCCCTGGTCAGCCGATAGGCGTATCAACGATGATTGCGGCCATGGCCACGACCCGACGAGTTGCCCCGATCACCGCCGGCGCGATCGATGGCCGGTTGGGTGGCAACGCCGCCTCGATCCGGGCGACGGCCCGTGCCCTGGCGAAGGTCGAGTCCGCTGCGGTCGTGGTGCTCGTCGAGGGCATCAGCGACCAGATGGCACTGGAAACGGCCGCAGCATGCCGCGGCCGGGATCTCCCTGAACATGACCCAGCTCGGCTCACCCCACACGCGCACCGACATGGAACACCTCGGGTTCCACGTCTGCGTCAACGACCTGGAGGAGGAGCTGATTCACGCCCTGGGCACCACACGGGTCGAAGCGCTCCTCGACTCTCAGGGCGACCTCCGCTCGTTCCGCTCGTTCCAGAGCCAGCCCGCCTGGCGTGGCCGGGAGCCCGAAGCGCAGATGTGGCGGTTCCTGCGCAGCAGCTCGCACCGCAACCTGCGCTACGCACGCCTGCTCGTCGAAGCGGCAGTTGACCGGAACACCTTGCCGCGGCCACTCGACGCGCTCCTCACCGCCGTGTGAGCGCCTGGTCAGAAGTCTCGTCGGTAACTGTCGGTGTCGTGTCCGCTCGGTAGAAAGGGCAGCCGAGGGTCGTGGTGTCGGGTTTGGCCCTGTCGAGCTGAGAGCGTGAACGGATCGCGGTGATCGACGGCGGGTGGGCGGGCTGAGGGATGGTGATAGCGCAGACGGGTCAGCTCGACAGCGGCCAGCAGCGACATCATCTGGGCCCGGGGCGCCCGCGCGGAACGCGTATCGCTCAACAGACCGAGCCGGCCGGCCCACACGCTCCGGGGCCGGCGAGCCGCTCGGTGACCAGGCGCTGAATGGCCTGGAGGAACACCTCGCGCTCGGCCTCGGGCAGCGCGGCGAGCACGTCGGCCTCGATGCGGGCGGAGACCTGCCGGGCCTGGTCGAGCACCCGCTTCCCCTTCGGGGTCACCTCGACCAACCTCGCTCGCCGGTCGGCCGGTGCGGGTACGCGTCGGGCCAGGCCGTCGGCCTCCAACTGGTCCAGGGTCACCACCATGGTGGTCTTGTCGACCCCACACGACTCGCCGATCTGGCGCTGGGTCAGACCGCCGTCGTGGGCGCGCAGCAGGACGCCGTACGCCCTGGGCGAGATACCGAGCTCGGCCAGGCCCTCGGCGTGCTCGGCCCGCAGGGCGTGACTGGCCCAGCTGAGCAGGAACATCAGGCCCGACGGGCGGCCCGGCGACGGGAGGTCCATGCACCGAGGCTAACAAGATCTTCCGAGCCGGGATCGTTGCCCGGTCATTGCCCATCGGGTGGATAGCCGACCTGGTGGGCCCGGCCGACAATGTCACCGTGACCACGGCAACCCCACAGAGCCGCAACCGCACCGCGAAGCCGCATCCGACGGGCTCCGTGCCCGGTCCCAGGGCGACCGCGCCGTGGCTCGTCGCCGGGGCGGTCGCCCTGGTCCTGCTGGCGTCAGCGCCGCGTTACGGCTACCACCGCGACGAGCTGTACTTCCTGCTCGCCGGCCGGCACCTCGACTGGGGCTACGTCGACCAGGGGCCCCTGGTGCCGGCCCTGGCCCGGTTGGCCGACACGCTCGCGCCGGGCAGCCTGCTCGCCCTGCGTACGCCGTCGGCGCTGCTGGCCGGCGGCGCGGTGCTGCTGGTCGCCGCGATCGCCCGCCAGTTCGGCGCGGACCGGCGCACGCAGATGTTCGCCGCCCTGCTCGGCGCCACCTCGGGGATCGTCCTGGCCACCGGCCACCTGCTCAGCACCAGCACCGTCGACCTGGTGGTCTGGCTGGCCGCCGCGCTGTGCACCGTACGGCTGCTGCGCACCGGGGACGGCCGGTGGGCCCTCGCCGTCGCGCTGGTGCTCGGGGTCGGAATGTTCAACAAGCTGCTGCCCGCACTGCTCGCCGTGGGCCTGGTGGCCGGGTTGGCGATCGCCGGGCCCCGCCGACTGCTGCGCGACCGCTGGGTCCTCACCGCCACCGGGCTGTTCGCGCTGCTCGCCGCCGCGAGCCTGGCGTGGCAGGCGGCTCACGGGTTCCCCCAACTGGGGGTCGCGGCGACGATCGCCGACGGGGACAGCTCCTACAGCGGCCGGCTGGACGCCTTGTTCCTGCACTTCGTGATCATCGGTCCGTTCGTGGTGCCGCTCTGGGTGGCCGGGCTGGTGGCACTGCTGAAGCGGCCACACTGGCGCGGGTACCGGACGCTCGGCTGGGCCGCCGTGGTGGTCGCCGGCATCGTGCTGCTCGCCGGCGGCAAGGGCTACTACGACGCCCCGCTGCTGCTGGTGCTCACCGCCGCCGGCGCGGTCGTCGCCGCCGGCTGGTCGGCCCGCAGCCGCGTACGCCAGGGGTTGTTGGTGGCCGTGGTCGTCCTCACCGCCGCCAGCAACGCGGTGCTGTTGCTGCCCCTGCTGCCGGCCGACCGGATGCCCGGATTCGTCGTCGCCGTCAACTACGACGCCGGCGAGACCATCGGCTGGCCGGCGTTCGCCGACTCGCTCGCCGCCGTGCACCGCGACCTCCCGGCCGAGGAGCAGGCCCGCGCGGTCATCCTCACCGCGAACTACGGCGAGGCCGGCGCGGTGGCCCGCTACGGCCCACCGCGCGGGCTGCCCACCGCGTACTCCGGGCACAACAGCATGGCCGACTTCGGTCGTCCGCCGGCGGACGCCGACGTGGTGATCGCCGTCGGGTGGCCCCGGCCGGACCGGTTGCAGGCCTGGTTCACCGACGTCACCCTCGCCGGGCGGGTGGACCAGCGGGTGGCGGTGGAGAACGACGAGAACGGCGGGCCGATCTGGCTGTGCCGGGGGCTGCGCCGCCCATGGGCCGACATCTGGGACACCGAGGTGCGTCACACGGGGTGACCGGTCGCCGCGCGGACCGCCACGGCGGCCCGCACCGGCGGGTTAGGGTGCTGCGATGGGTACCCATTGCGCCGCGGTCGAGGCGCTCAAGGCCGACCCGGCCACCGCGTCGCTGCGCCGCTCGCTGGAGGTCTACTACGGCGATCCCGACCGGGACGCGGCGATGGACGCCTTCTACGCCCGTTTCGTACGCCCCGGCGACCTGGTGTTCGACATCGGCTCGCACGTGGGTGACCACATCGGCTGCTTCCGCCGCCTCGGCGCCCGGGTCGTCGCCGTGGAACCGCAACCGCTGTGCCTGCAGGCGCTGCGCGCCATCTACGCCGACGACGAGCAGGTGACCCTCGTCGAGGCGGCCTGCGGGGCGCAGCCGGGGCGGGTCAGCTTCCTGGTGAACTCCGCCAACCCGACCGTCTCCACCGCCTCCACCGACTTCGTGGCGGCGGCGGCCGGCGCCGGCGGCTGGGAAGGACAGGTGTGGGACGGCCGGATCGAGGTCCCGGTCACCACCGTCGACGCGCTCATCGCCGAACACGGCACACCGGCCTTCGTCAAAATCGACGTGGAGGGCTTCGAGGACGCCGTCCTCGCCGGCCTGAGCCGCTCACTGCCGGCGCTGTCGTTCGAGTTCACCACGATCGGGCGTACGGTGGCGTTGCGTTGCCTGGACCGGCTCACCGCGCTCGGCTTCGGTGGCTTCGACGTGGCGCTCGGCGACGACAAGTCGTTGACCCTCGGGCGGTGGGCCAGCGCCGAGGAGATGGCCAACCACCTGCTCACGCTGCCGCACGAGGCCAACTCCGGCGACGTGTACTGCGTACCGACGTCGGCCTGACCGAGCGGCCGTCAGTCGGGCGGGCTGACGGTGACCAGCCGCTCGACCGCCTCGGCGAGGATGCTGCGCGCCTCCGCCACGCCTGCCCCCGACTCGGTGGCGAGCAGTTGCAGGCAGAGACCGTCGATCAGGGCGAGCAGCACGGTGGCATGGCGCAGTCGGTCCGGGTGACGTAGGGCGCCCTCGGCCTCCAGCGTGGCCAGCCAGGTGTCGACCCGGTCCAGCGCCCGGGCGGTCATCCCGGACAGCAACCGCCGGGCCTGTTCGATGCGTTGTGGACCGAGCGCCGAGGCGTAGAGCGCGAGCCAGTTCTCCAACTCGACCCGGCCGTCCGTAGCCGTGGGAAGGAACTGGGCCAGGCATTCGGTCAGCCGGGTCGCGGCCGGCACCGTGCGGTCGCCGATGCGCAGGTCGAGCAGCTCGGCGTCGAGGCTCTGGTCGATCACGGCCTGGTGGAGGGCGCGCTGGGTCGGGAAGTAGTGCCGCAGGGTGCTCGCGCCGATGCCGGCGCGCGCGGCGACGGCGCGTACGGTCAACGCGGCCAGGCCACCCTCTGCGGCGATCTCCGTCGCCGCGCGCACGATCTGCTCCCGCCGATCACCCATCGTCCACCCACTCCTTGCACCGACCTTTGGCAGCACGCCGCACTAGTACAGCGTGCTACGTCGCCTCGAGGTTAGCGCAGCGTACTAGTGGGTGGTGACGGAGTCGGGGCGGGGACGACGGTGAGGCGGACGTTGCGGGCCGTGAAGGCCCGTCGTCGCCCGCTCGCATCCGGGGCATACCCTGACCCGGTGCTGTCCCAGATCACGGGCCTGTCGCGGCACTTCACCGCGGAGACGCTCCGGGCCCACCTGCTGAGCCGCGCGACGCGCGCCGACAACGGATGTCTCATCGTGCGCGGTTACGGCGCCCAGCGCGGCGTGTACCAGAAACTCGCCGGCCGGGCGTGGGCGCACATCGCGGCGTACGTGATCTTCGTCGGCGACTACGACCCCGCTCTCGAGGTCCACCACGACTGCGGTGCGCCGGACTGCATCGAGCCCAGCCACCTGCGCCAGCGCAGCCGCGCCGACAACTGCCGCGACCGCTTCCAGCGTCCGCAGTGCCGCAACGGCCACGACCGGGAGATCGACCCGGCCACTGGCCGCTTCCGGCGGGCCTGCCGGATCTGCAACCGACTCGCCCAGCAGCGCTGGCGCGAGCGCCACGCCGCCGAGGTCGCCGAGGCACGCACGGCGTACGGGCGGACGTCCGCCGGAAATCACCCCTCCCCCTGATACTCGTGCCGGTTCAATCGGCACGGGAGGTGTCCACCCGCACGGTGCTGCGCGACATCGAGGCGCTGTCCGCAGCGGGCGTCCCGGTCCACGCCGAACGCGGTCGGCACGGCGGCTTCGCACTGTTGCCCGGTTTCCGGACAGAGCTCACCGGACTGAACCACGACGAAGCGCTCGCCCTGCTGGTCGCCGGATCGCGGAGCGGCGCGCAGGCGTTCGGCCTTGGCTCGGCGCTCGCCTCGGCCATGCGCAAGGTGGTTGACGCGCTGCCCGAAAGCTATCGGGCCACTGCGGCCGGCGCCGTCCAGCGATTGCTCATCGACCCGGAGACCGACCTCCTCTCGCGCCGGCTGGTCGCCGAGGAAGTGCCCGACGCCGTGGTGGCCGAGGTCCGACGCGCGGTGTTCGCCGGACACAAGCTGCGCATCCACTACGCGGCTGTGGACCAGACCCCGCAGTGGCGCACGGTGGACCCGATCGGCCTGGTCACGGTACGCGACCAGGGCTACTTGCTGGCCACGAGATCTGGCGCGGACCGCACCTACCGGCTGTCCCGGATCCTGGCCGCCGAGGAACTCGCCGAGCCCGCGCAGCGACCAGAGCGGGTCGATCTGGACCGGGCCTGGCAGGACCGCAGCACGCAGTTCCGGGCCGGCGGCGACCAGGTCACCGTGCTGGTACGGATGAACCCGGCGCGGCGGGAGGACCTGGCGGGCACCGCGCTGGCCATCCGCGCCGAGACAACCGACCCGAACGGCTGGCTGCGGCTGGAGGTGACCTTCCAGGATCCGAGGCACGCCGAATGGGCGCTGTGGCAACTCGCCATGAACGCGGAAGCTCTGGAGCCGCAGTGGTTACGTACCTCCCTCCGCAACCGCGCAGCCGCGGTCGTCACCCGCTACCGAGCACCATCCTGAGAGTCCGATCGGGACTTCCCGTCGTGTGACTGCTCCCATGCCGGTCCGGGTCGTGCGGGATCTGGTAGCGCCAGCAGGCACGCATCACCTGATTGCCGGACCCCTTGCACCAGTCTTAATGCTTACGCACCTTAACTGTCATTATGATGTCTCGACGGTATGTCCGTTTCGTGGGGACTATTTATCGGATTGCCGTAACCGGTAATCCGATAAATAGAGTCGGTGTGGCTCCAATCGCTTCTTGGCGAAGAGAGTGATGCTGCATGCCGGCAGTGACCCGTCGCCCACCCGCCCTGCTCGGTGAACGCGGACTTGATGACACCGCGCCGGAGCACGCCTACCGGGAAGCGCTCTTGCGAGTCGGGCTTCTACCGTGAACGATCGGGTGCCGTGCCGATCGTAGGGATGGACGCCGAAATCCCGGTGAACCGCCTCCTCAACGCGTCAACGCCGCGACGGGCTGACCTGGTCGCCGGCATCGTGGCCGGCGCCGCCGAGCATGCTCGGCGGCTATGCGCGGCTCCCCGCGTCCGAACGTGTCGACCTTTCCCACGATCTCCCTCTCTGCTGCGATGTCGACCGAGCCGAGTTCGCCATGGTCGGCGACCTCCGCGAAGGTCACGTTGTCCTCGCGGAGGTGCCGTGCTGAGACAGCCAGCCTCCCTGCCTGCCTGTTGTTTCTCTGGAGGGGACGGTCGAACCTCGTTCCGGTCGGAATGACAACCGCCGCGGCGGGGGGCCACGACTCGGCGTACGCCGAGTCCGCTCCACCCAGCGAACTCCATCAGCGTCGACGGTCGCCCGATGAGCAGCTCGAACATCTCGCCCCAGGCGCTTCGATCAGGCAGGCCGAGCAACTGCGGGAGTTGCCAAACTCGACCGCTCCGAGGCCGAACCGGCGCCGGTACTGCGAGGGAGCCAGCCCCGTCTCGCGGCGCATCAACGTGCGCAGGTTGGCGGTGGTGCCGAGCCCGCTGTGCCGCGCTACCACCTCAAGGCGTGCCTCACCCAGCTCGATCAGCCGACATGCCAGGTCAAGTCGTTCCCGAGTGAGCCACGCCAGCGGTGTCGTACCCAATCGCGCTTGGAAACGGCGGTGCAGCGTCGCCGGACTGACCGAGGCGTGCCTGGCCAGGTCAGCCACGGTCAGCGGCACGTCGAGCCGCTCCTGGGCCCATGCCAAGGTGGACGCGAGGGACTCGTCGGGAATGTCGGGCGCGGGGCGCTCGATGAACTGCCGCTGGCCGCCGTCGCGGTGTGCCGCGAAGACCAGCCGTCGACTGACCGAGTTGGCGATCTGCACGCCGTGGTCTCGGCGGACGATGTGCAGCCCGAGGTCAAGGGCGGCTGCACTCCCCGCTGCGGTGAGGATGCCGCCGTCGTCCACGAACAGTACGTTCTCTTCGAGCCGGACGGCGGGAAAACGGTCCCGGAAGGAGTCCGCCCACTGCCAGTGCGCGGTCGCCCGGCGTCCGTCGAGCACCCCGGCCTCGGCAAGGGTGAAAGCGCCGCTGCAGAAGCCGACCAGTCTCGTGCCGCGAGCGTGTGCCCGCCGGATGGTATCGAGTACGGCTGGGCGGCGGGGCACGTCGGTGTCGGACCGGTTGGGGACGATCAAGGTGTCTGCCGTGTCAGCCGCCTCCAGGCCGGACACCCCGGTCAAGGTGAAGAAGCCGTCCCGCATCAGCGTGCTCGGCTCGGGCGAGCAGAGACGGAAATCGTACAGATCGCGTCCGACCTCGGGTCGATGCAGGCCGAAGACCTCTGTTGCGCAGCCGAGCTCGAAGGGATTCGAGTTCTCGTCCACGATCACGACGACGCGGTGGAGCCGCGTCGAAGAGGCTGGCTGCGAGGATTCTTGCGGCACGTGCGATTTCTAGCACTCACACAGAGCATGCTCAACGGGCAAGGATTCACTCATGAGCCATGAACCCATCGCCCTCAGCGCGGCCCTGGCCTCCTTCGAAGCGTTGTGGAGCCCCCGCATCGTCACGCGCGTCAACGACTACGACGTGCGCGTCGCCAAGGTTGCGGGCGAGCACATCTGGCACGTCCACGACGACACCGATGAGTTCTTCCTGGTGCTCGACGGGGAGTTGTGCATCTCGTTGCGCGAGCCCGCTGGGGAACGCACCGTCCGGCTTGCGCAGGGCGCGGTCTTTACCGTCCCGCGAGGCACGCAGCACAGGCCGTATGCGCCCGCCGGCGCGGCAATCCTGATGTTCGAGCCCACAGGAACACCGACAGTCGGCGACCGCCACGACGAGATCCCCGACCACATCGACGCGACGACAGGGCGCCTTCTCGAGGCCGAAAAAATGAACGCAGCACCGCACGAGATCCCCTAGCCTCGCGAGGAGAGTCCACGCCCGACCGACACGAAGAGGAGACCGATCATGAGGACGTCCAGCGGTTCCCGCGGCCCCTTGTCCGTCTCCATCGCCGGAAAGGCACTTCGTGTCAGGTCTGTTCGAGAATCCTGTTGACCCCTTTCCCACCGGCGACAACTCCACTCCGGCCGCCAGTGTCCGGCGCTTCCTCCTGCGGACGTTCCGGCCGCTACGGCCGGTCGCGGCGGCTGCCGTCGCCACGACGATCCTGTGCGCCGCCGTCGAGGTGTGGCTCATCGGGTACGCGGGCCGCCTGGTCGACACCCTCGCCGCCACCAGCCCGAACACGCTCTGGACCCGCCACGGCACCGAACTGCTCACGGTGGCCGTGTTCGTGCTGCTGGTCAGACCGCTGATCAACCTGGTCGGCGAGACCCTGGACGACATCGCGTTCCGGGCCAACGCCCGCCCGCTCGCCCGCTGGCGGGCACACCGGCACGTGTCCCGGCAGTCCGTCGGCTGGTTCCGCGACGACCTCGCCGGGCGCATCGCCACCTGGGTCCGCGATGGCGGCGAAGCCGCCAGCACCGCCGCGTACTCGGTCATCCACACCTTGGTGTTCGTGATCGCCTACGTTGCCGGCTCGGTGTGGCTGATGTCCGCGATCGACGTGCGCCTGCTGTTGCCACTGGGCGCCTGGGTCCTGGCGTACGCGCTGCTCATGCGATGGGCGGTACCGCGCTACCGACGTGCGTCGGAACGCCTGCAGGACGCGGAATCCGCGCTGACCGGCCTGCTCGTCGACTCGTACGCGAACATCGACACGCTGGCACTGCTCGGCGGTCAGGACGCCCGCACCGAGCACGACGTCCAGGTGTTTGCGCGCGCCAGAAGGGCACACCTGAACCTGCAGCGGATCGAGGTGACGATCAACAGCACCATGATGGCGTTGGGCAGCGCACTGCTCGTTGGACTCGTCGGATACGGAATCGCTCTCTGGCGTACCGACGCCGCGCCCATCGGTCTCGTGGCGGCCGCGTTGGCGCTCAGTTTCCGGATCACCGCGATGGCGGAGTGGCTGCTGGACGCCATGTCGTCGCTGCTCGGGTCCGTCGGCGCGCTCCGGCGGGCGCTGCGGACCATCGCGCAACCACTCGCCGTGGCCGACAAACCGCAGGCAACCCCGCTGCTGGTACGAGGCGGAGCGGTCAGCTTCGCGCACGTCAGTCACCACTACGGCCGCGGCGAGGGCGGGCTCGACCGGTTGACCCTCGACGTCGCCGGCGGTGAGCGCGTCGGCCTCGTCGGCCGGTCCGGCGCGGGCAAGTCCACGCTGGTCGGCCTCCTACTGCGGTTTTACGACGCGGAGTCCGGCACGATCATGATCGACGGCACCGACGTCAGGGACGTGACGCAGGAGAGCCTGCGCGGCCAGATCGCCCTGGTTGCCCAGGACGCGACGCTGCTGCACCGCTCCATCCGCGAGAACATCGCTGGTCCCGGCGCCGTCGACGACATGCAGATCGAGGCGGCGCTGCGCCGGGCATCCGCCGACAGGTTCGTCGCCACGCTACGGGACGCGGATGGCCGAACCGGCCTGGACGCACATGTCGGGGAACGCGGCGTGCGACTGTCGGGCGGCCAGCGGCAGCGGATCGCGCTGGCCCGCGCGTTCTACCGCAACGCGCCGATTCTGGTCCTGGACGAGGCGACGTCCGCGCTCGATTCCGAGGCGGAGGCCGCCATCCACGACACGCTCGACGAGGTGATGATCGGCCGTACCGTGATCGCTGTCGCGCACCGGCTGTCCACCATCGCCCGCATGGACCGGATCGTGGTCCTCGACACCGGCCGGATCGCGGAGCAGGGCACCCATGCCGAACTGCTGGAACGAGGCGGAATCTATGCGAACCTGTGGTCGCGGCAGTCCGGTGGTTTCCTCGGCACAGCCGTTGATCAGGACGGGACGCCGGCGCCGGAGTGGCGAGGGCCTGCAGGTGGTGGGGCACGGCGGGCATGACCAGGCTCCCGAGCCCGCCCCAGCGCCGGATTCACCTTCACCGTGTTGGGCGAGGGCGTAGCCGGGCGGGCGGGCGAACCTACCCGCCCGGCTGGGTGGCTCCTCGGCCTCAACCAAGGGTTCTACGCCGCGCCGACTGGCTCGACCTCGATCTGGATCATCTTCCGGAGCCGCTGGAACGCCGCCTCCAATTCGGCCGGGTCGGCGGCGCCGAGCACCAGCACGCCGTGCCTGTCCGCGGACTCCCGCACCGGCCGGATCAGATCACCCGCCCGCAGGGAGAGATCGGCGGCGAGTACGCAGGGATCCGCGTACAGCTCCGCCCAGCCCTGTACCCGGCGTACCCGCCCGGCGGGCAGGACGAGGAACTCCGCACCAGCCGCCCGGCTCGCTGCCGGAAACGACGGGACAGCCAAGTCCAGCAGATCGTCGATCAACGCCCCGTAAAGCTCGAGATCGGGATGCACATGCTCCACCATCGCGTGGATGAAGTCACCGCCGGGCCGGGCGTGGATCTCGCCCAGCACCACGTTCGGGCCGTCCAACCAGAACTCGACATGGAAGATCCCGTGAGTGATGCCGACGGTTCTGAGGGCACGCTCCACCTCCTGCCGCGCCAACGTCGCCGTGGCGGTGTCCAACTGCGCCGGAACGCGGTGACCCGTCTCGACGAAGCCGGCGCCCGTGCTCTTGGCCGTAAGTGAAAGCACGACCGGCGCCCGGTCGCGCACCACGCCTTCGGCGGAGAACTCCGGCCCCGCGACGAAGGTTTCGATGAGAAAAGGTGCGCCGGGGTTGAGCCTCGCGATCGCTCGGGCCAGCTCGGCCGGGTCCGCGACAAGGGACACGCCCACGCTGCCCATCCCGTCGCGCGGTTTCACGATCCACGGACCGGGCGCCGTCGTGGCCAGGAAATGCCGCGCCGAGGGCTCGTCGGTCACCACGGCGCAGGTCGGTTGGCGGAAACCGGCCGCCCGCAGCGCCCGCCGGCACAGATCCTTCGTGCGGATCGTGCGTACCGCGTCCGGGTGGTTGCCGGCGAGCTTGCGCTCGTCGGCGACCGCCGCGACCGACTCGACGCACATTTCCCGAAACGTCATGACCGCGTCGATGCACTCGCGGTAAGTGGCCGCCCAGGATCGGGCGGCACCGGCGTCGTGCACGGGGAACGCGACGACGTCGTCAACCAGCTTCGGCGCGAACGCCCGCAGATTGGTCGGCGTGTCGGCACCGACGAGCCGCACTCCGCGGCCTCTGGCCTGCGCGCTGAGCCGGCGCATCTGATCACGCCCGTGTGGCGTGGTCGACGCGCAGCCCAGCACCAGGACGGTGGACCGGGACACGATCAAGCCTCGCTGATGCCGACGCGGACCGCGTTCACCGCCCTGACCAGGCTGTCGTGAACCCGGTCGGCGCCATCGCCCACCGCCAACACCGCCCCGACGGTGCTGGACATGTAATCCGCAGGCGGCAGTTTCACCAGCGTTCCCATCGGGCGTTCAAGCACCACGTGGCGGACCCCGGGAACCGTCAACGCCTCCGCAAGGCCGTCGAGCCCGACCAGCACTCCGGGACGGTCCGCCATGATTTTGCGGACGCCCGCGTACAACGGCTGCCCGCCACCCAGTTCCGGGCGCTGGCCCGTAGCCACCCGGATGACGTTCTCCGCGAACGGGTTTCCGGTCGCCAGGCCGACGAGGTGGGAGGTGATGAAGTCACCGCCCACCCGGGCCGCGATCTCCACCAGTCTCGCTCGGCCGTCCGGGCTCACCATGCACTCCAGGTGGAAGGTGCAGTTGTCCAGACCGATCGCGGTGATGACCGTCCTGGTCAGCTGATGCACCCGCGCCGACACATCGGCCGGCAGCAGGCTGGGGAAGGTGTGCGCGAGTTCCAGCCGAAACGGCTCAATGGTCTGCTTGTCGGTGATGCCGGCAATGACGATGTCGCCCTGGCTCACGAAGCCCTCCACGCTGTGTTCGGTGCCGGCGAGGAACTCCTCCAGGATCAGTTCGTTCGGGTTGTCCAGGAACACACGGTCAACCTCGGGCCGGGTGTAGTGCATCAGTGCGTCGAACGCGCCACGCAACTGCTCCTTGTCGCGCAGCACGAAGATGCCCTTGCTGCCCGAACCGGACGTGGGCTTCAGGACAGCGGGGAAACCGACGTCGTCGACGGCCTTGACGAGCTCCTCCCAGGTGGTGACCCGGGTGAACCGCGGAATCGTATCGGGATGTCCGGCCAACGCCTCACGCATCAGATACTTGTTGCGCGCGATGCGTGCCGCCGCCACCGAGGGCGCGGCAAGCCCGAGCCGCTCGGCGATGCGGCTCACGGTCTCCACGTCGCGGTCGGACCACGTGACCACACCGGCGACCGAATACGCGGCGACGATGGCCTCGACCGCGCCGTCCACCGCAGTCTGGTCGTAGGTGTCGACCTGGTGCACGACGCGCACGATTCGGTCCGGCAACCCGGCAGGCACTGTGTCCGCGATCAACGCGACCCCGTATCCGAGCCGGTGGGCCGCCTCGATGGCGGCGCTGTGCTCCAGGTGCGTTCTGCGCAGGTTGAGGAAGATGACGACGGGCTCAGACATGTGCTCGTTCCTTCGTGGCCACGTGGGCGCGACCGTATCGGGCTTGATACCACTGGTTGTCGAAATCGACGATATCCAGGGCTGCGGGGGCGCCCAGTTGCGCCAGCCGGTCCACGTGCGCCTGGTACAGGCTGCGCAGCAGCTCGCCGATGGCCATGCCAGCGCGCAGGTCGGACAGCGTGTACGGCTCCCCGGCAGCGCGCATGAGGCGGAAGTCATGCATGCCGGGACGGTCGGAGCCGTCGACGACGACGCCGAACGGCACGCGGATGGCGTGTCGGACGCTGTTGGCGACGTGCCCAGTGTGGTGCTGATCGGACCAGTCGGTGACGTCGGCCATGGTCGGCGCGAAGAACCAGTCACGGTCACCGCTGCGCTGGTGTGCCCCGACGGTGTGCGGCAGGTAGTGCCACCCGTTGTACCGCATGCGGGCGCTGATCGCCCGAATGACCTGAGGGAGTTGCTCCGGCACGTCGGTGAACAGCTCGATGAATGCCTGACTGGGTGTGACGCAGCAGTAGAACGCGTTCGTCGTCCACGCCACCGGGTCCATGCGGTGCTCGCGTACCGCCCGAACCAACTCACCCATCCACCGCGGCCCGCGGGACATGCCGACGTCCGATGCGGTGGCGTCGGTGGCCACTTGCACCAGTTCGTGCAGCACCTGCTCGAAGTAGCTGGTGAACCCGTCCGCGCCGGGCTGGTACAGGTCCGTCATCTTCTGCGCGCATGCGGTCCGCACGGCCGCGAAGTCGGCCGGGATGGGACAACGGAGAAGGAGGGCGAACGTCTTCACCACCGCTGGCGGCACGTCCGCGAGCGTGATGGGCGTGGCCGTCAGCTGCTCCTGCTTGTTCAGGTTCAGGCCCTGGATCACTCGGTACGGCCGGGTGCCGGCCGCCAGTGCCGCCGCCCGCCCGGCCGCGCTGGCCCGCGCCAGCACGGACAACCGCTCCCCGTTGGCAAGGCCCGCCACGTCCGGCTCGCTGGCGCCGTAGCTGGCGATTCGCTGCCGCAGGAAGGTCGTGAGCCGGTCCGGACGCAACTGCGTCCCGCTGAACTCCTCCGCCCGCACCGGCGGGCCTGAGGTGATGAGAGCGTGCAAACAGGCCAGGAAACAGGCATCCTGCGCGGCCCACTGCCTCACCGGGGTGGCCGACAGCGCATTGAGCAGACAGCGGGGCGAGTCGGTCCGTAACGACCTGCCCACCAGGTTGCTTCCCTTGCCGAGGTTGGTGTAACAGCCGTCCCCGGTGTACAGCAGCACCGGGGCCATGTGCTGCAGCGAGAAGCGGACCTGCTCGATCATGGCGGCGATCCGCTCGATGGGCAGCACGGCCAGCCAGGATTTGATCGCCTCAGCCTCGGCAGCGTCCCGCTCCGCCAGCGCGGTCAGCTGCGCGCTCAACTCGGTCGGTCGGCCGGCCGGCCAGCCGACCGAGCCGAGAAGGTGTACGTCGTCCGGCGTCTGCTGCCCGGCGGAAAGCATCCGCAGACGTCCGGTACGGGTCAGCACAAGCCGGTCCTCATCGTCCCGGTACGCGGCGAGCACGGCCCCAGCTTTTTCCGCCACCGCCAGCAGGTGCTCCTCGGGGCGAGTCAGCGCGGCCAGTCCGATCGGGACCGGAATTCGTTGCCCGAGCGACGCGGCGTACCGGGCGGCCTCGGCCACCCGGGCACATCGGGAACTGCTTCGGGCAACCCCTTCAACCAATGCCGAAAAGCCCTCGGCACGCAAAATCCCCACCCGATTCCCCCAGGTCTCAAAAGCACGTGACATGATCTGGCTGGTGCTCCAGCCGCGATTGCTCGATCGGGAAGTTGGCAGTTCGTCGACCTGGTCGGCGCCGGAGCGGCGCCAACCAGGTAGCTGCGGATGTCGATGTTACTCGCATACCTGGGCGCCGGCCGTACCGTTTGTCTGCTGTAGACTGTCGTAATTGTGATAATAAATTAACTCGGGGCTGGCGCGGTTCGCGCACCGGGCCGTGACCTGCCTGCCCGCCACCATCGACGGACCCGACCACTGGCTACCGGAGCACTACGCGGGAACCACCTGCACCCTGCCGGCTGCCGTGCGGGCACGCTCCTCGGCCTCCTCTGGTGTGCCACCGGTGGCGATCACCGAACCAACCCGGTCCCACGAGGACCGTAGATCGGCCAGCCGGTCACCCGGGCGGCGCAGCAGATCGACCCGTCGTACCCCCGGCTCGTTCTGCGCCGAAGCCACTCCCTCGATGGTGTCGATCAGACCGGGTTCCGCCGTGACGAAACGGATTGCCGCCGCACCGGCCGGTTCGACGGGAGGCCGTATCTCCCGGCCGGCCAGCAACCAGACCCACAGCTCGGTGAGGTTGGTGCCGTAGGCGAGGTCGATCAGATCCAGAATC
Source organism: Micromonospora sonchi (assembly GCF_014646235.1). GTDB lineage: Bacteria > Actinomycetota > Actinomycetes > Mycobacteriales > Micromonosporaceae > Micromonospora > Micromonospora sonchi. Next base: position 87,568 of record NZ_BMNB01000002.1, read on the forward strand.
TTGTCGCCGGGTGGCCGGCCGGCGCACTCGATGAGAAAGATCTTGTCTCCGGCGCGTACCCATTCCGCGTGCAGGATCCCGGTGTCGAAGCCGACGGCGCGCACCAGCTGCTCCGCAGCCTGCCGCCACGACGCCAGATCACCGCAGTCGGCGGCGGGCGCCGGCACGACGTGGCCCAACTCGACCGGGTGCGGTCCGGCGGCGGTCCTCTTTGCGGTCACGTTGACGAACACGACCCGTCCGTCGGCGACGAGGCACTCCGTGCTGAGCTCCGGGCCGTACAGCCGATCCTCAACCAGGTAGCGCCACGTCATCGGCCGCTTCGCCACCTGGTTACCTTCATCCGCCTGCGAGCACTCACGCCAAGCCGCAGCCACGTCGGCGCCGGCGTCGAGCAGCACCACGCCGAGACTCGCCTGCCTGTTCGCCGGCTTCACGACGCATGGGCGTCCACGGGCGAAGTCCGCGATGTCGGCCGCCGAGCCGATCTCGCGGAACCCCGGGCTCGGCATGCCCGCCCCCGAGGTGACCTGACGAAGCGAGATCTTGTCCCGGAGGATCTGCGCCGCAGCACGTCCGGCCCCCGGCAGGGCGAGGAGGTCGGCCGCGCGGGCAGCAGCCGTCACCGCGTACTCCAGACCTGGTGCGACCGCGTCGATGCCGTCCAGTCCCATGACGACGTCGAGGAACTGGTCGTCCTGCTGGTACCGGCCGAACACAACGTCGGCAAGGCAGGGATGCCTGCTTGCCTTCGTCGCCAAGCCTTTGCTCTCCCAGAGATCCTGCTCCTCGAGTACGACGACGCCGATGGCCGGCTGCACACGGTCCAGGGCCGCGAGCACGCCGTCGTTGTAACCGATCAGAAGTAATCGCATGATCAGGCGGTCCTCCGTGCGGGGTGGCGCAGGTAGGGCACAGCGGCGAGAACGCCGAAGACGGCGACGGCGCCCCAATACACCGGCTGCAGGTGGTGTTGCATGGCGGTGGCGAACAGAGCACCACCGCAGAAGGCGCCGATCGACTCGCCAGCGGTGGCGGCGACCTGTCGAAGGTTGAACAACTCCACGACCGGACGGCCACCGGGAATCTCGCTGAACGCGGTGTTGACCGTTGGCGTGAAGAAGGTTTCGGCCAGCGAGAACACCGCCACCACCGCGAACACGCCGATCACCGCCGCGCCACCGAACGCCATCACCGCGAACGCCGCACCGAAGATCATCACACCGACGGTCAGGAAGCGGACCGACGATGTTCCCGTGGTCATGCGACGGGCCACATATGCGGAAACAGGCACCTGGAGCAGTACGACGAACACCGCGTTGGCGGTGAAAAAACCAGCCCGCAACCCGACGGATTCCGTCACATGGACGACGTGCAGCGCGATCGCGCTGAAGAACTGCGCGTACAGGAACCCACCCACCGCGGTTATCAACGAGACGCGCCGCACGTGTGGATCGGCCACCACGGCGCGGAGCAGACCAAGGCGCAGCGGGGGACGCACATCTCCGTCCCTCGGTCGCATTCCCGCCGGTACGAGAAGCGCAACCGCCATGGCCGCCAGCACGTACATCCCGGCCGCCACCAGCAGCAGCGGCGTGTACATGTCACGCCCGAGCATGATGTTCGCCAGGATCGGCCCGAGCGCCGCGGACACGTTGACCGCGACCTGGATCGCCGAGAACACCGTGTTGCGCGCGGCCGCGTTCTCCAGGGACATCGCGACGTACACCCGAGCCATGAGCCCGTTGGTGCTGATGCCGGTGCCGGCGAGGAGCAGGCAGCCCACGATGCCGAGGCGGCCCGGCATGACCGGCAGCAGAGCGAACCCGAATGCCGCCATCAGCAGCCCGGAAATCATGGCACGGCGAACAGGAACGTGGTGCAGTACGGTCGCACAGAACAGCGACGCGCCGCGTACCGCGAAGTTGAAAGCGAACAGCGCCGCCCCGATGAACCAGGGACCTGCATCCGGGAGCAGACGTCCCAGCAACGGCGGCAGGACCGGGAGAACCGCGAAGAATCCCAGGTGGGACAGCAGATAGTCGAAAACGACCGGCACGCTCACACGTACAGGCGTCATCCCCGCACGGTCTTCGGCCGTGATCAATTCTCCCCGCAAAGGACGTCCCTACACGACGATTCGGTGCCGGTATCGGCATCTCCCCGATCGCCCGAAAGTATCGCAGGGCATGCCAGCGCCGGTCCACCCGCAAAGACGACCATGCGTCGGCGGGGCGTTCAACGCGCTGTCCACCGGACAGCCGTGACGCGGCCGCGGGGCCGCGCGGCGACCGCGCCGTTCGAGGCGCTGCGCCGAATGGTGACCCTCGCCTGGGGCGCAGCGAGCTTGTCCCGCAGTTGCTGAGCCTCCGGGTGCGCTATCTCGGTGAGGATCTGCAGGGCGTGCCGCCAGCAGCGGGCGGCGGCCTCATGGTCGCCGAGGGCCTGGCGGGTGTCGCCGAGGTGCCGCAGCGCCTCCGCCTCGTTGTAGCGGTGGCCGAGTTCGCGGCTGAGTTTCAACGCCCGGCCGTAACAGCGGGCGGCCCACCGGTAGTGGCCGAGATGGTGATGGGCGTAGCCGAGCGTGTCCCAGCTGTTCGCCTCGCCGGTCAGGTCACCCAGGCGGCGTTGCAGGGCAACCGCCTGCTGGCAGTAGCGCACCGCCTCCTGGTACTCGCCGAGCATGGCGTGGTCCCAGCCGAGCGCGTTGAGTGCCCGAGCCTCCCCCGCCTGGTGCCCGTGGTCGCGGAAGAGCCGCAGCGCCCGCTCGTCGTGGTGCAGCGCGGCCGCCTGGTCGCCGTCCTTCTCGCTCAACCAGCTCAGCGTCAGCAGGGTGTGTGCCTGGCCGACCCGGTCGGCGAGCTCGTCCAGCAGCGCCAGGGCGCGCTCCAAATGAGCCCGGGCCAGCTCGAACCGGCCGGTCTCGGTGTAGGCGGGGACGATGTTGAGATGCGCCTGGGCCTGCGCCGCCCGGTCACCGTCGCGCTCGGCGGCGGCCAACGCGCGCTCCTGTACGGCGATCAGGTCCGCCCAGTAGCCCCGCCGGCTGAAAAAGGTGGTCAGCGCCCACGCCAGCTGCCGGACATGCCGGTCGAAGCCGTGCCGGGCAGCCAGTTCGACCACCCGCATGAGCACCGGAGCTTCCTCGGTGAACCAGGCCAATGCCGGCGCGTGCTCGGCTGGTGCCTCCGGCCGTACGCCCGCCTCGGCCGGCGGCAACCCGAGTTGGTCCCGCAGGGGGGACAGCCGGGCGTCGGCGGAGCAGGCGCTGTGCAGGTAGTGGTCCAGCATCCGGTGCAACGCGGCGCGGCGTACGTCGGCGGGCTCCGACTCGACCAGCTCCGTCGCGTACGCCCGCAACAGGTCGTGGCAGGTGTATCTGCCGGGGACCCGCTCGACCAACAGTTGCATCCGGTGCAGTTCGCCGAGGACGGGACGCACCTGCCGCTCCGGCAGGGCGGCGAGGCTGGCCGCGGCCCGCACCGAGATGTCCGGCCCGGGATGCAGCCCGAGCAGGCGGAACAGTTGCGCCGCCGGCTCGCCGAGCGCCCGGTACGACCAGGAGAACACCGACCGCAGATCAGTGGCCGGATCCCCGCCGCCGGCGAAGCCGTCCAGGCTGCCCTGCAACTCGGCCAGTTCCCGGTCCAGCGCGGCGAGCGGGAACCCGGGTTGGGCTGACGCGCGGGCCGCCACGATCGCCAGCGCCAGCGGCAGCCCGGAACACCGCTCGACGATCCCCTGCACCGACGCCGGCTCGGCCGCCACCCGGCTGCCGCTGAGTCGGCTCGCCAGCAACTCGCGGGCCTCGGCGGCGGTGAGCAGGTCGAGCGTGACCGGGCGGGCCCCCTCGACCGCCACCAGACCGGACAGCTGCTGGCGGCTGGTCACCACCACGGCGCATCCGGGGACGCCGGGCAACAGCGGGCGCACCTGCTCGGCGTCGCGAGCGTTGTCGAGCACGATCAGCATCCGCCGACCGGACACCATGCCGCGGTACATGCTGGCCTGCGCGTCCAGGTCCGCGGGTACGGATCCGGGCGGCACACCGAGAGCGTCGAGGAAGCCGCGTAGCGCCACCGCCGGTGGCATCGCCGCCCCGGCGGGCTCGAAGCCCCGCAGGTTCACGTACAACTGCCCGTCGGGGAACCGGTCCAGGTTGTCGTGGGCCCACCGCAACGCCAGCCAGGTCTTGCCGATCCCACCCATCCCGCCGACAGCCGAGATGGTGACCCCGCCCCCCGTGGCGACCTGCCGGTCGACCGCGTCGGTCAGGGCCGCCAACTCTCGGACCCGGCCGGCGAAGTTCGCCGGTGGCGGCGGCAACTGCCGGGGCGTACGGCCGGTGCCCGGCCCGTCCGCGGGCACGGCCGAGGCGGCGAACTCGCGATCGCCGTGCAGGATCCGCAGATGCAGCTCCTGCAGGTCGGCGCCGGGGTCGACGCCCAACACGTCGGCCAGGCGGTGACGGATCCGCTGGTACTGGTCGAGGGCCTCGGCCTGCCGGCCCGAACGGGACAGCGCCAACATGAGTTGGCCGGTGAGCCGCTCGTCCAACGGCTGTTCGGCCACCCCACGCGACAGTTCGGACAGCAGCGAGGAATGCTGCCCACGCCGCAGGGCGATGTCGGTCCGGTCACGCTCGGCGGCCAGCCGCGCCTGGTGCAGTGCGGTACGCGACGTGTTGAACCAGGGCGTGTCCAGGCCCGCGAACGGCTCACCCCGCCACAGGCCGAGCGCCTCGTCGAACTGCCGCAGCGCCTCGTCGTCGTCGGCGGTGAGCCGGGCACGCGCGACCAGCGCCTGGAAACGGTGCAGATCCACCGCCATGGGATCGACGTTCAACAGGTAACCGCCCTGCTGCCGCACGATGCCGACATCGTCCGCGCCGCTCAGCGCGCGCCGTAGCCGGGACAGGTAGCTGTAGAGCGTGCCGTGTGCCCGCTGCGGTGGCCGGTCCATCCACACCCGGTCGAGCAACTGATCGGTATGGACGACCTTGTTCGCCTCGACCAGCAGCACCGCGAGCACACATCGCTGACGGACGTGGCCGAGGTCGATCGCATTGTCGTCGGCCTGCGCCTCGACATTTCCCAGCAGCCTGAACTGCACGACCATGAACCCTCGCTGCCCGCTGCTGCCGCCCACCAGCGGACTCAAGCTTTCCACAAGGTTCGCACAAGGGGTATCCGGTAGCGGCCCGCACGCCACGAACGAGCGGACGGACACAATCGACATCGACTGGAATCGGCCTCTGCTGCCCACGCTGATCTGCGAATTCAAGGTCTACGCAAGCTTTGCGAAGGGCTGAGGCCGGATGCTGATTTCACCGGGCAGCACGAACGCCGGGGCCACGGGTTGGACGGGGGGCCGGCGGGCGGACGGAGCAACACCGTCCGCCCGCCGGCAGCGGCGTCAGCCGACGCCGTCGAGCACCGGGATCAGCTGCTCCTCCTCGTACGCCAGGTGCGCCTCCAGGTCGGCGACGAGCCGGGCGACCTGCGCGCGGACCTGATCTCGGTCGGCGCTTTCGGCGTTGACCGTCTGCTGGAGTTGCGCCACCAGCTCGGCGACCCGCCGATGCTCCCCCCGCAGTCGGTCCAGCACCGGCGCCAGGTCCGGGCGCTGCGCGCCGATGCCGGCGAACATGCCGTCGTCCTCGTGGCGGTGATGCGCCTCCAGGCCGCCGCACACCGTCAGGCAGTTCACCCGCAGCTGCGCGCCGATGCCGGGACCGGAGCGGTCGACCTCGGCCCGGATCATGGCCAGCTCCCGGCGGAACGCGTCGTGGACCATTTTCAGCGCCGCGCCCCACGAGGACGCCTCGGGTGGCCCGCCGGCCTGCTCGTAGAGGGCCACCACCGGGATGACCCGGGATGTCCTCGCCTGGTAGTCGGCCCAGCCGGGGTCGGCCTCCACCGCGCGGGCGAAGAGCCGGTCGCGTTCGGCGCCGGTGAGCACCTCGGCGCGGGCCGGATAGGTGAACGTCCCGTCCTCGACGGTGACCTGCGGGTCGGCGACCAGGTTGTGGTACCACTGCGGGTGCCGGTCGGCGCCGGCGGCGGAGGCGATCACCAGGATCCGCTGGCCGCCGTCGGGCAGGTAGGCGACCGGGGTGGTGTGCCTGGTGCCGGTGCGAGCCCCGGTGGTGGTGAGCAGGATCAGGCGTGCCCCCTCGAACGGGCCGCCCACCCGGCCGGCGTTGGCCCGGAACTCGTCGATGATCTGCTGGTTGAAGTCGTTCGGCATGCTCTGCTTTCTGCGGTGGCAGGAGTCGGCCACGGTGAAGGACGCCGGTGGCCACGGCGAGCAGCGCGCTGCAGACAACGCGCGGGAGAACAGCAGCAGGCGCCTGGTGCAGGCGCGCAGGAGATGGCAGAAAGCGGCGGGCCGCGGGCCCGGGCCCGGCTCACCGGCGGGCCGGGTGTTCCGTCCACTCGTGGCCCATGGCCGACCCGGCAGTCACCCGATGGACCTTAGTCGCGCCGCTGCCGGCGCGACAACATCAGACGGTGCGGCGGCGACGAAATGGAAACCACCCACGCCGGGGCGTCGGTGACGGCGTGGCGGGCGCCGACGGCGCGGTGGTGGTGGCGCCCCGGTCGGCCCGCCAGCGCGCGACGACGGTGTCGGCGTTGACCGGACGCACCGCGACCCGGGGGCCGGACGGGTTGCGCAGCCACGCCAGCACCTGCGCGTTCAGTTCGGCGACGCAGGCCCGTACGGCCTGCTCGGTCGGCAGCTCGCGGACCTCGGCGGGCAGGCGCTCGATGCGGCGGCGCAGCAGCAGCGGGGTGGGCAGCAGCAGGTCATCGGGCACCTGCTCACGCTCCAGGAAACTCTTGATCCACCAGGACTCGTCGTAGGGCAGGCCTCGGCCGGGAATCGGCTTGCCGGCGCCGGGCAGGTTGTCGAACTCACCGCGTTGCTGAGCCGATCGGATCTGCGCCTCGACCGACGCCTCCCAGCTGTGCACCTCACCCACCTCCCGGGGCCACCGTAACGCGACCGACGCTTACCCGGAGCAGAGCGTCACCGGCCGCCGCGGGCGTTCCCCGCTGCCGTAGGCTCGCGGAGAACGAGAACGCGCCGACGGGGGGCACAGACATGGTGAGTACGGCAGGCGTCGTCGGGATCGCGTTGGTCGCGCTCGGGCTGGTGCTGACGCCGGGGCCGAACATGGTCTACCTGGTGTCGCGGTCGGTGACCCAGGGGCGGCGGGCCGGGTTGATCTCGCTGTTGGGGGTCGCCGCCGGCTTCGCGGTCTACCTGGGCGCCGCGGTGGCCGGCATCGCCACCGTGTTCGTGCTGGTGCCGGCGCTGTACACGGCGGTGAAGCTGGCCGGGGCGGCGTACCTGCTGTGGCTGGCCTGGCAGGCGATCCGTCCCGGCGGGCACTCGCCGTTCACCCCGGCGCCGCTGCCACCGGATCCGGCCCGGCGGCTGTTCGCCATGGGCCTGGTCACCAACCTGCTCAACCCGAAGATCGCGATCCTGTACGTGTCGCTGCTGCCGCAGTTCATCGACCCGACGCGGGGCAACGTGGCGGTGCAGAGCCTGCTGCTGGGGCTGACCCAGATCGCGGTGGCGTTGACGGTGAACGCGCTGATCGTGCTGACCGCCGGTGGCATCGCCGGGTTCCTGACCCGGCGACCGCTGTGGCTGCGGGTGCAGCGGCTGCTGATGGGCACGGTGCTGGCCGCGCTGGCGGTGCGGATCGCCGCCGACCGGTCCCGCGCCGCCGTGGCCGCCACCGGCTGACGCGGGTCACCCGGTCTGCTCGCGCAGCACGGCGACGCCGCCGGGCGGCAGGGTCACCGCCTCGTCGACGCATGCCCCGGTGAGCAGCTCCACGCCCCGCGCGGCGACGCGGTGTTCCCGGTCGGTGTGGTTGAGCAGGAACAGCCAGCTGCGGTGCCCGGCGCGGCGGCGGACCGCCTCCACGCCGTCGGGCGCGCCGGGGCAGACCGGTCCGACGCCGGCGGTGCGCGCCGCGGCGGCCAGCAGCCGGCGGTACGTGTGTTCGTCGGGTCGGGTGGACAGGTACCACGCGGTTCCGGCGCCGTATCGGTGCCGGGTGACGGCGGGTGCGCCGTCGAGCAGCCCACCGGCGTACGCGGTGACCACCTGCGCCCCGGCCGGGCGCAGCGTCTCGGCCCAGATCCGCCCGGTGCCGCCGTCGGAGAGGTCGACCTGCTCGTCGTCGGCCAGCGGGTGGAACTCCTCGGCCCGCACGCCGAGCACGTCGCGTAACGCGCCCGGGTAGCCGCCGAGGCGTACCCGGGCGTGTTCGTCGGCGGCCCCGCTCAGATACGTGGCCAGCAGGTGACCGCCGCCGTGCACGTAGGCGCGAATCCAGCCGGCGGTGGCGTCGTCGGCCAGGTAGAGGGCGGGCAGCACGAGCAGGCGGTACCCGTCGAGGGGGTCGCCGGGCACGACCACGTCGCAGCCGTAGCCGGCGTGCCACAGTCCCCGGTGGGCGGCGGCGGCCTCCTCGTGGTGGTCGAGGTGGCGGGAGGGCAGGCCGGGATGGCGTAGTGCCCAGCCGCTGGCGGCGTCGACGGCGAGCGCCACGGACGCCTCGACGGCTCCGCGTACCTCGGCGAGCCGCGCCAACGCCGCGCCGAGCGCGACGGCCTCGCGGAACACCCGGCTGTCCGGGCCGGCGTGCGGCACCAGGGCGGAGTGGAAGCGTTCGGCGCCGCCGGTGGGGGCCCGCCACTGGAAGAACATCGCCCCGTGTGAGCCGCGGGCGACGTGGGCGAGGCTGTGCCGCAGCATCCGTCCGGGTTCCTTGGTGTGCATCCGCCCGGCGGTGTGGATCTGGTTGGGGGCGCTCTCCATCAACAGCCAGACCGGCGCCGACGCGTCGGCGCGGTCAGCAGCCGGCGTCGGGCCGGTGCCGGGTGCCGCCGGGTCGCGGCGGCGGGTGGCGCCGTGCCGGGCCCAGCCCCGGGCCAGGTCGCCGACCAGCGCGGTCTGCTCCTCCGCGCCGATGTCCACCGCCGACGGGTAGTGGTCCACGGCGACCAGATCCACCTCGGCGGCCCAGCGGGCGTGGTCGACCGGCACCCAGTCGCCGAGCACGAAGTTGGTGGTGACCGGCAGCCGCGGGTTGGCCGCGCGCAGCAGGTCGCGCTGCTCGGCGTACGCGCCGCGCAGGGTGTCCGACCAGAATCGACGGAAGTCCAGCAGGTGACCGGGGTTGGCCAGGTACTGGGTGGCCCGGGGGGTACCGATCTGCGCCCAATCGGTGTAGTGCTGGCTCCAGAAGCTGGTCACCCAGGCGTCGTTGAGGCTGGCCAGGTCGCCGTGGTGGGCGACCAGCCAGCGGCGGAACGCGGTCGCGGCGTGCGGGCAGTGGCAGGTGGTGCCGTACTCGTTGTGCACGCGCCAGCCGGCGAGGGCCGGGTGGTGGGCGTACCGGTCGGCGAGGGCGGCGGCGATGCGTCGGGCGGCGGCGCGGTAGGCGGGCGCGGCGGCGCAGTAGGTGTCCCGGCTGCCGTGGTGCAGCCGGATCCCGTCGGCGGTGACCGGCAGGGCGTCCGGGTGCGCCGCCGAGAACCAGGGCGGCGGGGACGCCGTGGGGGTGGCCAGCGCTACCCGGATGCCGCCGTCGTGCAGCAGGTCGAGCACCTGGTCGAGCCAGTCGAAGGTGTACCGGCCGGGCGTCGGTTCCAGGCGGGACCAGGCGAACACCCCGACGGTGACCAGGTTGACCCGGGCCCGGCGCATCAGCGCGACGTCCTCGGCCCACACCCGTGCCGGCCACTGCTCCGGGTTGTAGTCCCCGCCGTAGCAGAGCCGGCCGTCGGTCCACATGCCACCACCGCCCCATTTAGTTGAAGTCCTGACCAAACTAGGTACGGGCTTTACCCATGTCAACGCCGCCGATACTTTCGGAATCGATGCCCCTCGTTGACAGTTCGTTGGTGAGTTAAAGAAACTGTCGGCACCGCCGGAAGACCTCGTCGAGGAGACGCCCATGCCGTACCGACCGCCGTTGGTGCCGTACGAGACCTTCGTCGCCGACCCGCCCGACCTGCCCGTGCGGGCCCCCGGCGAGGACGGCCCGGCCGTGGTGAGCCGGGCCGAGGTCACCGGCACCGACCCGCACGGCGCGACGTTCAAGGCCGCGCTGGCCGACGGCGCGACCATGGTGGTGCGCGTCGACGCGGCCGGCGAAGGAGTGATCAGGGTACGGCTGGCCGAGGACCCGCAGGCCCGCAGCCGCTCCGCCCGCGCCGTGGCGCTGGTGCACCCCCAGCCCTACCCGGCCACGGTCACCGTCGACGACCGGCAGGTACGGGTGGCCGCCGGCCCGGTCGTCGCCGAGATCACCCTCGACCCGTGGCGGATCCGGTTCCTGCGCGCCGACGGCGCCGTGCTCGTCGAGCAGGATCCGGGCACGAGCGACATCAGCGGCCGGCGGCGTACCCTGCCGTTCGGGCGCTCCACGGCCGACGGAGTCCGCGTCGCCTGGCACGAGAGCTTCCTCGCCCCCGGCGACGAACGGTTCGTCGGCTTCGGCGAAAAGTTCACCCCGCTGGACAAGCGCGGCCAGCGGGCCCTGATGTGGAACTTCGACGCCTTCGGCAGCGAGTCCGACCGGTCCCACAAGAACATCCCGTTCTACCTGTCCAACCGCGGCTACGGCCTGCTGGTCGACAGCGGACTGCCGGTGCAGTTCGACGTCTGCCAGTCCACCCACAGCGCGGTGCAGATCCTGGTCCCCGACGACCTGCTCGACTACTACGTGCTGGCCGGGCCGACCCCGGCGCAGGTGCTGGACCGGCTGAACCTGCTCACCGGCCGCCCGTACCTGCCGCCCCGGTGGGCCTTCGGCACCTGGGTCTCCTCCGGCTTCTACCCCGACAGTCAGCAGCAGGTGCTGGAGCGGGCCCGCCGGATCCGGCAGCGGGGCATCCCCTGCGACGTGCTGCACCTGGACTGCTACTGGCAGGTGGCCGGCGCCTGGTCGGACCTGCGCTGGGACGCCGAGGCGTTCCCGGACCCGACCGCGATGCTGCGCACCCTGGCCGACCAGGGCTTCCGGGTCTGCCTGTGGATGAACCCGTACCTGATGACCGACAGCCCGCTGTACGCCGACGCCGAGCGCGCCGGCTACTTCCTGCGCCGCCCCGACGGCGGCACGTACGTCGCCGACGTCTGGCACGGCACCCACCCGGCCTCGGGCATCGTGGACTTCACCAACCCGGCCGCCGTGCAGTGGTTCAGCTCACTGCTGCGGTCCCTGCTGGAGCAGGGGGTGGCGGTGTTCAAGACCGACTTCGCCGAGGGGGTGCCGGCCGACGCCGTGGCCGACAACGGGATGACCGGCCTCGAGCTGCACAACGTGTACGCCCTGATGTTCAACGACGTGGTCGCCCGGGTCACCGAGGAGGTGGCCGGCCACCGGACGGTGTGGGCCCGCTCGTCGTACCTGGGCGGGCAGCGGCACAGCGCGCAGTGGAGCGGCGACGTCAACGCCACCTGGCCGGCGCTGGCCAGCACGCTGCGCGGCGGCCTGTCCCACGGCCTGTCCGGGGTGCCGTTCTGGAGCCACGACACCGGCGGGTTCCACGGCGTTCCCGAGCCGGAGCTCTACGTACGCTGGTCGCAGTTCGGGGCGTTGTCGCCGCTGGTCCGGCTGCACGGCACCAGCAGCCGGCTGCCCTGGGACTTTCCGCCCGAGGCGGAACGGCACGTGGTGGCCGCGCTGCGGCTGCGTTACCGGCTGCTGCCGTACCTGTGGTCGCAAGCGGTGCGGGCCGCGCGAACCGGCGTACCGATGATGCGGGCCCTGCTGGTCGACACCCCGCACGACCCGACGGCCTGGACCACCGACCTGCAGTACCGACTCGGCACCGACCTGCTGGTCGCGCCGGTGATCGACCCGTCCGGTCGGCGCGACGTCTACCTGCCCGTCGGCGACGACTGGATCGACGCGGCCACCGGCGAGCGGTACGCCGGCGGACAGCACCTGAGGGTCGCCGTGCCGCTGTCCCGGGCGCCGGTGTACGTGCGCCACGGCGCGCTGCTGCCGCTGGTGACCGGCGGCGACACGGTGGGTGACGGCCCGTTCGGCGAGGTCACCCTGATCAGCTGGGGAGCCGTCGACGGGACCACGGTGGTGCACGACGTCGACGGCGACACGGTCATCGAGGCGGTCCGCGACGGCGCGCAGCTGCGGATCCGCACGCGTGGACCGCTGCGGGTGGGGCAGCTGGTCCTCGCCGGGGTCGACGAGGCCGACCGGCCGGCCCGGTCGCTGATCAACGGTGAGGTGGTGAGCACCTCAGCATCGACGGGACTGTTCCCCGACGCGGCCTGAACGACCCTGTGCGGCGCCGGCGACGCGGTCGGCGCCGCACGGCAGGCCGTCACCGACGGGTTTGCGCGGCGGGAATGCCCGGTTAGGATTAGTTGGGGGTCCAGCCGAATCACCGCCCCGCAGGACAGGGCGCGACTGGCCGCCGAGGACCGGGTCGCGGTGAAGCGCCGGGCACCATGATCGGTCCCGCCGCCGCACGCGATGATGAAGGCGCGCCGCGCCGGCGACGCAGGGAGCGGGCAGATCGTGATCAGCATCCACAACGAACCGCAGCCGACCGACCTCGGCGACGTCCGGGTCGCCAACCGCGCGGTGGTCCTGCGCCACGTCCGCCTGCACGCCCCCTGCTCCCGGGCGGACATCGCCGCGCGGACCGGGCTCAACAAAGCGACCGTCTCCAGCCTGGTCAGCGAGCTGATCGACCAGCGGCTGGTCCGCGAGACCGGGCTGACGGAGAACCGGGTCGGCCGGCCGGCGACGATGCTGGTGCTCGACGGCGAACCGTACGCCGCCCTGGGCCTGCAGATCAGCGCGGACGAACTGGTCGCCGTGGCGATCGACCTGGGCGGCAACCGGCTGCTCACCTGGCGGCGCGCCTTCGCCGCCGCCGCGGCCCCGCCCACCGAGACGATGCGCGCGCTGGCCGCGCTGACCCGCCGCGCGATCGGGCGCGTCAGCGCGCAGGGCCGCACCGTGCTGGGGCTGACCGTGGGCGTGCCGGGGCTGGTCGACCCGACCGGCGCGGTGCCGCTGGCCACCGCCCTGGGCTGGCGGGACGTGCCCGTCGCGGCCGACCTGCGCGCCGCTCTGCGGCAGCCGTCCTTCGCCGTCGGCGTCGACACCGTCGCCAACCTCGCCGCCCTGGCCGAGCAGCGACACGGCACGTACGCCGGCAGCACCGACCTGGTGCACCTGACCGGCGGAATCACCGTCGGCGCGGGGATCATCGCCGCCGGCCGGCTGCTGCGCGGCGGGCGCGGCTTCGCCGGCGAGATCTCCCACCTGTGCCTCGACCCGACCGGCCCGCCCTGCCGCTGCGGGCGCCGCGGCTGCCTCACCGCGCTGGTCGGGCTGCCCGCCGTGGTGCGCCGGCTGCTGCCCGACACCGCCGACGACGACAACCCGCTCACCGACTACCTGCCGGAGCTGACGCGGATCGTGGCGCTGGCCCGGCAGGGCGACCCGACGGTGCTGGGCGGGCTCGCCGAGACCGGCCGGCAGGTCGGGCGCGGCGCGGCGATCCTGGCCGACCTGCTCAACCCGCAGGTGGTGGTGCTGGGCGACCACCTCGCCACCCTGGCGCCCTGGCTGCTGCCGGCGGCCCGCTCGGAGCTGGCCGCGCGCAGCCACGCCCCCCACGCCGGTGGCTGCCAGCTGGACGCCTCCACCCTGACCACCGCGGCGGCGCTGGGCGGTGCGACCGCCGCACTGGCCACCGTCGAGGCCGGCCGGCCGCCAGCCTTGACCTGACCGGTTCCGGGGTGCCAACCTCGAATCGAGCCGCCCCGTTCGGGCACCCGGGGCGGCTTGCTTTCCGCGGTGTGTCGAAGCGCTTCGCCAGCGTCCGGGCCGACGACCGCCACCCCACCATGACCTGCGACGCTGCTCGGCCATCCGTCGTCGAAGCGCTTCGACACTCGGCGCGCCGGGCGCCGGAAGGCGACTCACCATGACCGACCACACCACACCCCACCCCCGGGTCGAGGACCTGCTGGCCCAGCTCACCCTCCCCGAGAAGATCGGCCTGCTGCACCAGTGGCAGGCGGCGGTGCCCCGGCTGGCCCTGCCCGGCTTCCGGACCGGCACCGAAGCGCTGCACGGTGTCGCCTGGCTCGGCCGGGCCACCGTGTTCCCCCAGGTGATCGGCCTGGCCAGCAGCTGGAACCCCGACCTGGTGCGCGCCGTCGGCGCCGCCGCCGGCGACGAGGTACGCGCCAAGCACCACGCCGACCCCGACCGGGTCGGGCTCAACGTGTGGGCGCCGGTGGTCAACCCGCTGCGCGACCCGCGCTGGGGACGCAACGAGGAAGGCTGGTCCGAGGACCCGTGGCTGACCGGCCGGCTGGCCACCGCATACGCCCACGGCCTGCGCGGCGACCATCCCGAACGGCTGCGCACCGCCCCCACCGTCAAACACTTCCTGGGCTACAACAACGAGACCGACCGGGCCACCACCTCCAGTAACCTGCCGCCGCGGGTGCTGCACGAGTACGAACTGCCGGCGTTCCGCGCCCCCCTCGCCGCCGGCGCGGCGATCGCCGCGATGGCCTCCTACAACCTGGTCGACGGGGTGCCGGCGCACCTGAGCCCACTGATCAACGCAGAGCTGCGCCGATGGGCCCCCGACGAGGTGCTGGTCGTCGGCGACGCGGGCGCGATCAGCAACATCGCCGACGTGCAGGGCCACCTGCCCGACCACGTCAGCGGCTTCGCCGCCGCCCTGCGCGCCGGCATCGACAGCTTCACCGAGGACGACGCCGACAGTGGACCCACCGTGGCGCGCCTGACCGAGGCACTGCGCCGCGGCCTGATCACCGCCGACGACGTGGACCGCGCGGCACGCCGCGTCCTCACCCTCCGGCTGCGCCTGGGCGACCTGGACCCGCCGCACACCGACCCGTACGCGCAGACCACACCGGAGATCATCGACTGCCCGGCGCACCGCGAACTGGCCCGGGAAGCGGCCCGCCAGTCCGTCGTGCTGCTGCACAACACCGGGCTGCTGCCTCTGCCCGCGCAGCCGCGGGTCGCCGTGCTCGGCCCGCTGGCCGACGTGGTGTACGAGGACTGGTACAGCGGCACCCTGCCGTACGCGGTGACCACCTACCAGGCGCTGGCCGAACGACTGCCGCAGGTCACCACCCATCCGGGCGCCGACCGCATCGCGCTGCGCGTGGCCGAGGGGTACGTCGGCTGCCCCGACGACCCCGACGGCGGAGCGTTGACCGTCGGCGCGGACCCCGCCTGGTTCGACGTCCACGACTGGGGCCGCGACACGGTGGCGCTGCGCGCCGTCGGCAACGGCCGGCACGTCGGCGCCGCCGACGACGGCACCCTGGTCAACGACCGTCCCGGGCCCGGCGGCTGGGTGGTCCGGGAAACCTTCCAGTTCGATCCGCTGCCCGACGGCACCGTGCTGCTGCGCCACCTGGCCACCGACCGGTACGTCACCGTCGACGACGACGGCCGGCTGCGGGTCGACGGGGACGGCACCGCCTTCGCCATCGACCTGATCGCCGACGGCGCGGCCGAGGCCGCCGCGCTGGCCGCCGCCGCCGACGTGGCGGTGGTGACGCTGGGCAACCACCCGATGGTGGGCGGCCGCGAGACCGAGGACCGCATCGACCTGGCCCTGCCGGCCCGGCAGGAGGCGATGCTACGCGCCGTGCACGCCGCCAACCCGCGCACCGTGCTGGTGGTGACCAGCAGCTACCCGTACGCCATCGGCTGGGCGCAGAAGCACCTGCCGGCGGTGCTGTGGTCGGCGCACGGCGGCCAGGAACACGGCGCCGCGCTGGCCGAGGTGCTGCTCGGCGACGCCGAGCCGGGCGGCCGGCTCACCCAGACCTGGTACACCGACGCCGCCGAACTGCCCGACCTGCTCGACTACGACGTGATCGGCGCGGACTCCACCTACCTGTACTACCGGGGCGATCCGCTGTACCCGTTCGGGCACGGACTGTCCTACACCCGCTTCGAGTACTCCGGGCTGCGGCTCAGCGCGCCCGTGGTGGCCGCCGGCGAGCAGGTCGAGGTGAGCGTGGAGGTCACCAACACCGGCGACCGGACCGGCGCGGAGGTGGTGCAGCTGTACACCCGGCAGCGCCGCTCCCGGGTCAAGCAGCCCCTGCGGCAGCTGCGTGACTTCGCCCGGATCACCCTCGCCCCCGGCGAGCGGCAGACCGTCACGCTGCGGCTGGACACCACCGAACTGGCCTGGTGGGACAGCGACCGAGGCGCCCTGGTGGTGGAGGACGCCACCCACACCGTGCTGGTCGGACGGTCCGCGACCGACGTGCGGCAGGTCGGCGCCGTGACCGTACGCGGCGAACCCGTGCAGCGGCGGCCGCGGCTGCACACCGCCAGCGGGGCCCGGTGAGCGGGCGCGGCCGCGTGCCGTCCGGCCAGCCCACCATCGCCGACGTGGCCCGGCACGCCGGCGTCGCGGTGAGCACCGTGTCGTACGTGCTCAGCGGCAAACGCGCCATCTCCGAACTGACCCGCAACCGGGTGCTGGCCAGCATCCGACTGCTCGGCTACCACCCCAACGCCGGGGCCCGCGCCCTGGCCAGCCGGCGGGCCAACGTGATCGCGCTGGTGCTGCCGCTGCGCTCGGGCATCCAGGTGCCGGTGGTGATGCAGTTCGCCACGGCCGTGGTGACCTCCGCCCGCCGCCACGACCACGACGTGCTGCTGCTCACCTCAGACGAGGGGCCGGCGGGGCTGCACCGCATCGCCGCCGGCGCCCTGGTCGACGGGCTGCTGGTGATGGACGTGGAGCTGCACGACGGGCGGGTTCCGCTGCTGCGCACCCTCGGCCGGCCCAGCGTGCTCATCGGCCTGCCCGCCGAGAGCCGCGGGCTGACCTGTGTGGACCTGGACTTCCACCGGGCCGGTCAGGTCTGCGTGGAGCACCTGGTGACGCACGGCCACCGGCGGGTGGCGCTGCTCGGCGCACCGGCGGCCGTCTACGACCGCGGCACCGGCTTCGCGCACCGCACCCGCGCCGGTGTGCTGGCCGCCGCCGCCCGCCACCGCGTCGACGCGGTGGCGCTGCCGTGTGAGGAGAACGCCGCCGAGGTGCACCGCCGGGTGGTCGACCTGTTCGCGCGCCACCCCGACACCACCGGGCTGGTGGTGCAGAACGAGGCGGCGGTCGGGCCGGTGCAGGCGGCGCTGGCGGCGCTGGGCCGGCGGATACCGCACGACGTGTCGGTGGTGGCGGTCTGCCCGGACCAGTTCGCCGAACACGCCAGCCCTCGGCTCACCCGCGTGCCGGTGCCGGCCGAGGACATCGGCCGGCAGGCCGTGTCGCTGCTGATGCGCAAGCTGGGCGACGAGCCGACGCCGGAGGTCACGCTCCTGCCACCCCGGTTGACCGTGGGCGACAGCACGGCCGCCGTCGCGACGGCGGGGTGATCCCGGCCGCCGACTAGACTGCGCGTTCGATGGACGCCCAGCCCGCCACCGACACCCGTCCCTGCGCCCACTGCGGACGCGACGTGCCGCAACGCGCCGGCGCCGGCCGTCCGTTCCGCTACTGCCGGGACAACGACGGCGCCTGCCAGCGGGCCTCCCGCAACAGCCGGATGCGCCACCGCAACGCCCCCGGCCTGCCCGGCCAGGTCGCCCGCACCTGGGAGGCGGTGGACCGGCTCGACCAGATCGTGACGACCCTGACCGAGGCGCTGCACGCCGAACTGTCCCCCGCCGGCGTGGAGCATCAGCTCGCCCAGATCCGGGCGGAGGCGGCCACGGCGGTGGCGGCGGCGCAGACCGGACGCGACGAGGCCCGCCGCCAGGCCGAGGACGCCACCGCCGCCGCGGCCCGGGCCCACAAGGAGACCGCCGCCGCGTTCACCGAACGCGACACGGCCCGCGCCGACGCCACCCGCGCCGGATCGCGGGCCGAGGCCGCCGACGAGCGCGCCCGGCAGGCCGAAGCGGACCGGGACGAGGCGCGGCGCACCGCCGCCGCCGCCGAGGCCCTACGGGCGCAGGCCGACACCGACCGGGATCAGGCCCGCAGCCGCTCGGCGACGCTGCAGGCCGAGCTGGAGGCCGAGCTGGAGGCCGAACGCCGCCGGTGCGCCGAGCTGACCGCCGAACGCGACACGGCCCGCGCCGACGTCGCCCGTACCGCCGCCGAGGCCGACCAGCAGCGGGCGGAGACGGCCCGGTGGCGCACCGCCGCCGACCAGGCACAGGCGCAACTCGCCGAGTCCCGCGCCGCCGCCGACCAGGCCCGGTCCCAGGTGGCGGCGCTCGAGGCGGAGCTCGAGCGCACGCGGGCGCTGGCCGCCGCCGCGCACGACCGGGCCCAGGCGACGGCGCGGCAGGCCGCCGCGCAACTGGCCGCCGCGCGGGCCGACCTCGACACGGCGCACGCGGGCCTGGCCGCCGCCGAACACCGGCACGGCGAGCTGACGGCGCGCCTGCACGCGACCGAATCGGATCGCGACGATGCTCGGCAACGGGTGGCCCAACTGGCCGGCCAGGTCGCCGACCTCGCCACCGCCCTGACCCGCTCCACAATGCGGCCCCACAAGACGGACTCAGCGGGCGAAACCCCGCCCACAACCGCATGATCGCGGTGGCCGAGGCCGGGGATGGCGGGGATGGCGGGGCGGGCGATGATGGCGGCATGGGCAAGACACACGAACGCATCGACGGCCGGCTACGCACCTTCATCGAGGCGCAGCCGATCTTCTTCACCGCGACCGCCCCGCTGACCGGTGACGGCACCATCAACCTCTCCCCGAAAGGCCTGCGCGGCAGCCTCGCGGTGCTCGACGAGCACACCGTGGCCTACCTGGACTTCGCCGGCAGCAACGCCGAAACCATCGCCCACCTGCGGGAGAACGGCCGGATCACGCTGATGTGGTGCGCCTTCTCCGGCCCGCCGAACATCGTGCGGGTGCACGGCCGCGGCGAGGCGGTGTTCCGCGACGATGCCCGCTTCCCCGCCCTGGTGGCCCGCTTCCCGGACATCGACCCCACCGCCCACGGGCTGCGGGCGGTCATCGTCGTGCACGCCGAACTGATCCGCGACACCTGCGGCTACGCGGTGCCGTTCATGACCTACGACGCCGACCGGGACCTGCACGCGCGGCGCTTCGCCCGCGAGGACGACGCCTCGCTGAGCGCCTACTTCACCGGCAAGGACCACGTGGCGCGCAGCCTCGACGGCCTGCCCGGGCTGCCGTTGCCGTTGCCGCCGACCCCACACCTCACCTGACGACGCGGCGGGTTTACGCCGACGGCATGCCCGCCGCGGCCACCGGACCGGCTACCATTCCCGCTGGCGGCGACGGTCCGCCGTGCCGACCGGCCGGGCGTACGCCGTGGCCGGCTACCGTTGACAGCGCGCGAACGCCGCCGTGGCAGGGCCGCGGGAATGGCCGGGCGGGCACGGACCGTTGTACCGACAGGACCAGCACCACCGAAGAGGGGAAGTCGATCATGGGCGAGCGTATGCTGCGCGGTAGCCGGCTGGGCGCGGTCAGCTACGAGTCCGACCGCAACACGGAGCTCGCACCGCGGCAGACCCGCGAGTACCTGTGCGCCAAGGGACACCAGTTCGAGGTGCCGTTCGCTGTCGACGCCGAGGTGCCCAGCACCTGGGAATGCAAATTCGACGGCAGCGTCGCCCGGCTGGTCGACGGCACCGAGCCGGAGCAGAAGAAGGCCAAGCCGCCGCGCACCCACTGGGACATGCTGCTGGAGCGGCGCTCCATCGCCGAACTGGAGGACATCCTCGCCGAGCGGCTGCAGGAGGTCCGCACCCGCCGCGGTCGCGCCTGACCCGTACCGACACGACGCCCCCGGGAGAACTCCCGGGGGCGTCGTCGTGTCTTCTTCCGGTCGCGGCCTCGCCTCAGCGGTTACGCGGCTCCACGATCTCACCCTCGATGGCCCCGCCGCCGTCCACCACCGGCGGCTCCGCCGCCTCGACGGGCTGCCCCGAGCCGGCGGCCGGCTCGAACGGCGGCCCCGCGGGCTCCTGCGGCGCACCCCGGTACACCCGCACCCGACGCGGCCCGAACAGGTCACCAGCGGCCATCGACGACATCCGACGCTCGGCGGAACGCTGCATCCCGACCCGGGCCAACCGACGCACCGGCGGCACCAGCAACACCACTCCCACCACCGCGCTGACCAGACCCGGGGCGGCCAGCAACAACGCGCCGAGCAGGCCCACCAGCCCCTCGGTCACCTCGCGGCCCGGCGGCCGGCCGGAGCGCGCCGCCTCCCGGAACCCCCGCCACGCCCGGACCCCCTCACGGCGCAGCAGCACCAGCCCGAGCAGCGAGGCCGCGAACACCAGCAGCGTCGCCACGCCGAAGCCGACGCTGCGACCCACCACCACGAACACGGCCAGTTCCGCGGCCACGGACAGCAGCAGGACCAACGGTACGAACTTCAGTGTCCGGCGCATATCACCCCATCCGCCTCACGGCGCCTCGTCGTCCCGGCACGCCCGACGGACGCCACCGTCTACCCACGCCCAGCATGACACGGACCCCCTCAGGGCCACCGCGCCCGCCCGAGGGTGGCCTCGCGCCAGCCGCGCCGCACCGCCGCACCTCGGTCGCGTACCGCCCAGCCGGTGACCCGCCACAGCGCCTCCGCCACGATCAACGGGCTCATCTTGCTGGCGCCGCGTTCCCGCTCGGCGAAGGTGATCGGCACCTCCACGATCCGCGCCCCGGCCCGATGCGCCAACCGGGACAACTCCACCTGGAACGAGTAGCCCTGCGAACACACCGACCCCAGATCCATCCGGTCCAACACCCCCACCCGGTAGACCCGGTAACCGCCGGTCGCGTCGGCCACCGGCATCCCCAACGCCAGACGCGCGTACAGGTTGGCGCACCGCGACAACACCAGCCGCCGCAACGGCCAGTTGAGCAGCCGGGCGCCACGGGCCCACCGCGACCCGATCACCACATCGGCGTCGCGGGCAGCGCTCAGCAGAGCCGGCAGGTCCTCCGGAGCGTGGGAACCGTCGGCGTCCATCTCCACCACCGCGTCGTAGCCGCGCTGCCGCGCCCACGCGAACCCCGCCAGGTACGCCGCCCCGAGACCCTGCTTGCCGCCGCGGTGCAGCACATGCACCCGCGCATCGGCACGGGCGAGTTCCGCGGCGCGCGCACCGGTGCCGTCGGGGCTGTTGTCGTCGGCGACGAGGATCTCCACCTGCGGCGCGGCCCGGCGCACCCGCCGCACGATCACCTCGACGTTGTCGGCCTCGTTGTAGGTCGGGATCACCACCAGGACCCGCCCCACCCCGGGCACCGCCGTGCCGCTGCCCTGCGCCACCGCCGCCCCCCTCTCGTGCCGGCCGTGGGCCGAGCCGGCGGACCCTAGCCGGACCCGACGCCCGCGCGGCGGCGCAGCACGGCCGCACCGACCAGCGCAACCACACCCAGCCCGGCCAGCAGCACCTCCGGCAGCACCCCGACCCGGGTGGCCAGCGTGCGCCCCTCGGTCAGCGGCAGCTGCCGCACCACCACCGCGCGGGTGTTGAACCCGGTGGCGTCGCTTACCCGCCCGTCGGCGGTGACGAACCCGGACACCCCGACCGTGGAGGCCATCAACGCCGACCGGCCGTGCTCCACCGCCCGCAACCGCACCATGGCCAACTGCTGACGCGCCTCGGCCACGTCGAACGTGGCGTTGTTGGTCTGCACCACCAAAAGCTGCGCCCCGCCGACGACCGTGTCGCGGACCAGCCCGTCGTAGGCGACCTCGAAACAGATCACGTCACCCAGCACCACCGCCGGAGTACGCAGCACACCCGCTTCGGTGCCGGCCACGAAATCCGCCCGCACCCGATCGACCTGGTCGCTGACCATCCGGGCGATGCGGCGCAGCGGCACATACTCGGCGAACGGCACCGGATGCCGCTTGACGTACAACTGCTCCAGGTCCGGGCCGACGCCCGGACGCCACAACAGCCCCACGTTGCGCACCTGCCCCTGACCCGGACCGGCCAGCACCGCCCCGACCAGGATCGGCACACCCACCGCGTCGGCGGCGGCCGAGATCCGGGCCCCGGCGGCCGGGTTGCGCAACGGGTCGATGTCGCTGGAGTTCTCCGGCCACACCACCAGGTCCGGTCGCGGCCGGGTGCCGTCGGCGACCTCACCGGCCAACGCGATCGTGGCGTCGACGTGATTGTCGAGCACCGCCTGCCGCTGGGCGTTGAAGTCCAGCCCGAGCCGCGGCACGTTGCCCTGCACGATGGCCACCGTCACGCTCCGGCCGGAACCCGCCGTGCCCACCGGCACCACCAGCCCACCGCCGGCCACCGCCACGACCGCCGCGGCGCAGCCGGCCACCGGCACCCACCAGCGCCGGCCGACGGCGGCGTCCCGGCGCGCCCGCAGCAGCCACCAGACACCGGCCACCAGCAGCCCGCCGGTCACCGCCACCGCGAACGTGACCAGCGGGGCGCCGCCCAGCGCCGCCAGCCGCAGCAGCGGCGACCCGTCCTGACCGAACGCCAGCCGGCCCCACGGAAACCCCCCGAACGGGGTGCGGCCACGCAACGCCTCCTGCCCCACCCACAACACACCGGTCACCACCGGCCACACCGCCGCAACCCGCTCGGCCAACGGCGACACCCAGGCCGTGGCCGCGCCCAGCACCGCCAGATAGCCGGCCTGCAACAGCGACAGCAACACCCACGGCAGATAACCGGTGTGCAGATTCGTCCACGCCAGCAACGGCGCGAACAGCACCACACCGGTCAGAAAGCCCAAACCGGCGCCGGCGCGCAGCCGCCGCCGGTGCGCAGCCGCCGCCAGCAGCGCCACCCCCACCGGCGCCATCGGCCACCACCCGTACGGCGGGAACGCCACCAACAGCGCCAGCCCGGCCGCCACCGCCATGGCCACCGCCACCGGCAGACGCACCGGCTGTGGGGCCGGCTCAGGACGCCGCGGCGAGATGCCGGCGGGCCGGTCCACGGTCGCCACGGGCGAGTCAGGCGCGATCACGCGCCGAAGGCTACCCGCCCACCGGCGGCGTCCACCGGTCAACCCGACCGCACCCGCCCCGGAACATGAAATCGGGGCGCGGCATACGCCGCGCCCCGATGCTCCCAGGCCCCTCCCGGCCGGTGCGGCGAGAATGGGCACGACGACCTTCGGACCGACCGGACGGCGGCTGGCTGCCCCCGTCAGGCCGTTGTCTACTGGCCACGCACCTCACCCTGCCCAAACACCGATAACCGCGGCCCGGTTCGCGCCGCCCCGCCGACCCCCGCCCGCTGGACCTGGCCGCCGCGACCAAAAAACACCTGTCGCTCGGCCAGCGGACGAAGGGACGAAGCGAACAACGGCCGCTTCCCGTGGTAGGACTCAAAGACGGTACGTGGCCCACCCCCGGCCTTGTCAACCCACCCCCGACGAGTCGCCGCGCCACCCCGGCGTGTCGCACCGATCCGCCGCACTCAGCCGAGCAGCGGACGCAGCACCGCCCGCGCCGCCACCGGATGCGCGACAGCGAGCAACCCGGCCGCCGCCAGCACATAGTCGACGTCCACCACCGGCCGCGCCGCCCGCGGCAACGCCCACCCGCCGCCGTGGTCGGCCAACACCGCGTCCAGCACCCCCACCGCCTCGTTGTGCCGGGCGTGCCGCAACACCCCACCCGAACCCACCAGCAACCGCACGTCCCGCAGATCCCGCCCGGCCCGCTCCCCGGTGCCCACCCCACGGGCATGCCGACGCACCGCCACCGTCGCCGCCAACGCCGCGATCCGCGCGTCCACAGCCCGAGCGGCGACATCCCCCGGCAAAAACCCGGGATCGGCGGCGCGGACCGCCGCCGCGGCCACCAACCCGTCCTCCGCCCCCGCCGCGACGAGACGTTCCTCGACCGCCGCCCGCACCACCCCCGGCGCGCTCCACCGCACCCCCAGATCCCCCTCGACGGTCCGCGCCCGCCACAACGCGCCGGCCACCTCCCGGCCCGGCCCGCCGGCCCGCTCGTCCGGAGTCAACACCGAGTACACGTCCGTGGTGGCCCCACCCACATCGACCACCACCAGGTCCCCGCCGACCACCTCGGCGAGCACCTCCACCCCGGTCAACACCGCGTCCGGCGTCGCCGCCCGCACCAGCCGGGCGAACCGGCCACCGGCCGACAGCCGCTTACCACCGATGACATGCCGCAGAAACACCTGCCGGATCGCCGAACGCGCCGACAGCGGCGCCAACACCCCGATGCGGGGCAGCACATTGTCGGCCACCGTCACCGGCACCCCCGCCCCCACCAACAGGGCGTGCAACTCCTCCCGGACGTCGACATTGCCGGCGAGCACCACCGGCACCCGCCAGCGGGCCCGCGCCAGCCGCGTCGCGTTGTGGGTGAGCGTCTCGGCGTCCCCGCCGTCGGTGCCGCCCACCAGCAGCACCACGTCCGGGCGGGCCGCCCGCAACGCGGCCAGCTCCGCCCGACCCAGCCGCCCCGCCGCCACGTGCACCACGTCCGCCCCCGCCGACAAACCCACCCGCCGGCCCGCCCGCGCGGTCACCAGCGGCTCGTAGCCGACCACCGCCAGCCGCAACCCACCGCCGGCCGACGAACACACGTACCACGGCGCGCCCCGCAACCCCGGCCCCGGCCAGGCCGCACCCACCGCGGCGTCCAGACCGTGCAACACATCCGAACCGACCGTGGTCGGCACCGCCGCCGCCGCGACCAACCCACCGCCGTCGAGATCCACCACCGCGACCTTCGTGTACGTGGAACCGACGTCGGCGCAGACCGCCACGCTCACGCCGACGCGGGCACGACCACCGTGCCAGTGGCCGTCACCGCCACGATCGGCGGATCCAGCACCTCCGCGGCCGACCCATCCCCCTGCGGACGGCCCCGGCAAACCACCCGGGCGACAAAGTCCAGGGTGCGGCTGCGGGCGCCCAGCCGGGTCACCGTCGCCACCACCTCCACCACGTCACCGGCCCTCATCGGCGCCCTGAACTGCACATCCGAATAGGACGCGAACAACCCCTCGTCGCCGTCGGTGCGGATACACACCTCCGTGGCCACATCCCCGAACAACCCCAGCGCGTACGCCCCATCGACCAGATTCCCCGCGTAGTGCGCGTGCCCGTACGGCACATACCGCCGATGCGTCACCGACACACCCAACCGTGGATCGCTCATGCCACCCTTGCCCTCTTGTTCGTGACCAACGCGTGGACCAGATACGACGCCACCTCACCCGGCGTCGTACCCCGACCGAAGATCCGATCCACCCCCAACTCGGCGATCTGCGACTCGTCGAACCGCGGCCCACCCACCACCAGCAGCGGCCGCCGCCCCACCGGCATCGCCTCCCGGAACGCCGCCGACATCTCCCGCGTGTTGTGCAGATGCGCGTCCCGCTGCGTCACCACCTGCGACACCAGCACCGCGTCGGCCCGCTCGACGCGCGCCGCCTCCACCAACTCCGGCACACTCACCTGCGCACCCAGATTGGTGACCTTCAACTCCCGGTAATACTCCAGGCCCTTCTCCCCCGCCACACCCTTGACGTTCAGGATCGCGTCGATGCCGACCGTGTGCGCGTCCGTGCCGATACACGCCCCCACCACCGACAACTTGCGCCGCAACTGCCGCTTGACCACCGCGTTGACCTCCCGGGCCGACAGCAGCGGATAACCCCGCTCCACCACCCGCACCGCCGACAGGTCCACCAGATGATTCACCCGCCCGTACACCACGAAGAAGGTGAACCCCTCGCCCATCGGCTTCGCGTGCACCAACAACGCCGGGTCGATGCCCATCTTGTTCGCCAACTGGACCGCCGCGCCCTCGGCCCGTCTGTCGTGCGGCACCGGCAACGTGAACGACACCTGCACCATCCCGTCACCGGTGGTGTCCCCGTACGGCCGCACGATGGTCTTCTCCGTCATGCTGTGCTGGCTGGGCATGCCCTCACGGCCCTCGCTTCGCTCGGTGCGTTCGCTCATGCCGAATGCTCCAGGATCTCGGTGGCCGGGTTGTAGTAGCCGACCTCGTGCCGCGCCACCCCGTCCAAACCCTTACCCCGGTCCGCCGGCCGCCGCATGATCCCGAACGTGCCCTCGGCGATCGCCGTCAACAACGACTGCTCCCCGATCCGCTCCAACAAACCCACCGCATCCGCCAGCACCCGGTTGGCGCGCCGCTGAATGAACCCGCCCGGCGCCGGCACGAAATCCTCATGCAACCCACCGGCCGCCCCCAGCACATACCGCACGTTCTGCAAGGCGATGTCCCGGTCCGACAGCCACGGCGTCACCACCGCCTCCGTCATCATCCCCACCAACAGAATCCCCTGCCCGGTCATCGTGCCCACCAGGTTGAAGAACCCGTCCAGCAGATTGCCCCGGAACACGTCACCGGTCATGTGCTTCGTCGGCGGCATCCACTTCAACGGCGCCTCCGGAAACAACTCCCGCGCCAACAACGCGTGCGCCAACTCCAACCGCAACGACTCCGGCACATCCGGATTGATCTCAAACGCGTGCCCCAACCCCAACTGCCAGTCCGCCAACCCCGCCTCATGCGCGAAGTACTCGTTCAGCAGCTGCGACACCGTCACCGTGTGCGCCTCGTCCACCGCATCCGCGGTCGTCAGATAATTGTCCTCACCGGTGTTGATGATGATTCCCGCCCGCGCGTGCACCTGCCGCGAAAACCGCTGGTCCACAAACGTGCGAACCGGATTGATATCCCGGAACAAAATCCCGTACATCGAATCGTTGAGCATCATGTCCAGCCGCTCAAGCCCCGCCAGAGTCGCCATCTCCGGCATGCACAACCCCGACGCGTAATTCGTCAGCCGCACATACCGACCCAGCTCCCTCGACGACTCATCAAGAGCCGCCCGCATCAACCGGAAATTCTCCTGCGTCGCGTACGTCCCAGCGAACCCCTCCCGGGTCGCCCCCTCCGGCACATAGTCCAACAACGACTGCCCCGTCGACCGGATCACCGCAATCACATCCGCACCCGCCCGCGCCGCCGCCTGCGCCTGCGGAATGTCCTCGTAGATGTCCCCCGTCGCCACGATCAGATAAATCCACGGCCGCCGCGCCGGATCCCCGTACCGCCGCACCAACCGCTCCCGCTCGGCCCGTCGCCGATCGATCCGCCGAACCCCGACCGCCACCGCCCTGCGCGCCGCCCGCCGCGCCGCCGTCGCCGCCCGCCCAGCCGGCACCGAAAACCGCACCGACCCCGCCGCCGCCTGCTGCGCCAACAACGTCACATCGGTGAGCTGCTCCCGCGCCAACGCGTCGAACACCGGCACCGCCACCCCATGCCCCAACCCCACATCCGCGACCACCGCGTCCACCAGCCGGTTCACCCACGGAATACCATCCGGATCGGCACCGCTCACCCCCGCCAGCCGCAGCACCGCCCGCTCCACCGACACCGTGGTGTGGCCCCGCGCCAACTCCACCACCGGCCGGCCCACCCGCCGCGCCAACTCCCGCGCCCGCCCCACCAACGCCGGATCCAGAGCCAGCTTCCCGACCGGCCGACTGGTCACCTCAGCCACGACGACCCTTCCTCGTAGATCACTTCACCACGCAACACCGTCGCCCGGCACACCGGCAACGGCGTCGGATCCTCCGCACCCCGCGCCTCCGGATCCGACGCCTGCAACACCGGAAGACCCCCCTGAACCCCCGCCGGCGTCGACCACACCGCAAACGTCGCCGGCGCCCCCAACGCGAGAACCCCCTCGCTGTCCAGACCCACCGCCCGCCACCCACCCCGGGTATGCGCCGCGAACGCCGCCCGCACACTCATCCGCTGCACCGGATTGTGATGCGCCGCCGCCGCCCGCACCGAACCCCACGGATCCAGCGGCGTCACCGGCGAATCCGAACCGAACGCCAACGCCACCCCCACCGCGTGCATCGACCCCATCGGATTCGACGCCAGCGACCGCGCCAACCCCAACCGCGTCTCATACATCCGACCCGCACCACCCCACAACCGGTCGAACGCCGGCTGCATCGACGCCACCACCCCGAACTCCACGAACCCGGCAATCAACCGCCGATCCATGATCTCCGCGTGCTCCACCCGATGCCGCGCCGAACGCACCCGATCCGTGCCGAGCGTCTCCGCCGCCGCCGCGAACCCCGCCAACACCGTCGAGATCGCCGCATCCCCGATCGCGTGGAACCCGCCCTGCATCCCGTGCGCCGCACAATCCAGCAGATGATCACGCACCTGCTCCGCGCTCAGATACCCGTGGCCACACCCGGCACCATCGACGTACGCCTGCGACACATGCGCCGTCCGCGACCCCAACGCCCCATCGGCGAACAGATCACCGCCGGCCCCCACCGCACCCAACTCCCGCGCCCGCGCCGCACCACCCAACTCACCCCAGTACCCGTACACCTCCGGCACCCCAACACCGGAAAGCGCCAACAAACCCGTGAAATCCTCCTCGTCGGAGATCTCCGGCCCACCGCACTCGTGCACCGCCGCGATCCCCAACGACGCCGCGCGTCCGAGGGCCACCCGCTGCGCCGCCACCCGCTGTTCCCGCGTCACCGCCTCCCGCGCCACCGCCCGCACCACATGGTGCGCGTCCCGCCGCAACCACCCCGACTCGTCATACCCCGGCGCCGCCACCGCCTCCGGACACGCCGCCAACAACGCCGACGACACCACCGCCGAATGAATCGACGCCTGCGACAGATACACCCGCCGCCCACCGGCCGCCCGCCCCAGCTCCACCGCCGAGGGCGGCCGCGGCACCGGCCACGTCGACTCGTCCCAGCCATGCCCCAGCACCACCGCGTCCACCGGCAACCCCGCCGCGAACCCGGCCACCGCGTCCAACAGCTCACCCGCCGACCGCACCCTGGACAGGTCCAGCCCCGACAACACCAACCCGGTGTCACTGACATGAACATGCGCGTCCACGAACGCCGGCGTCACCAACGCCCCGGCCAACTCCACCACCCGGTCCGCGGCCGGAGCATCCCCGTCCGCACCCACCCAGGCGATCCGCCCGTCCCGGACCAACAGCGCCGTCGCCGACGGCTCCGACGGGCAGTACAGCACGCCACCGCGATACAACGTCGAGGGGTTGTTCGTCATGACCTCAGTCTGCCGCCAACCGCGCCTCGAACAGACCACGCACCCCCGGCTCGCCACGCAGCAACCCCAACGCCAACTCCGCGTGCCCCGGCACGTACCCGTTACCGACCAGCATCGTCACATCCGCCGCCAGGCCCTCCGCGCCCAACGCCGCCGCCGCGAAACTCGTCGCCATCGAGAAAAAGATCACCGTGCCGCCGTCCGCGGTCGCCAGCACCGCCCCGTGCTCGCAGCCCGGCACATCCACACACACCACCGTCACATCCGCCGGCATTCCCAACGCCGAGGTCACCGCCGTGGACAACGCCACCGGATCCCGCGCGTCGGCCAACACCACCTCGTCAGCCAGACCCGCCGCCAGCAGCGCGTCCCGCTCCCCGGCCACCGGCACCACCCCGACCGTACGACCCGCACCCGCCCGCCGCGCCGCAGCCAGCGACAGCGAACCGCTCTTGCCCGCCCCACCGACCACCACCACCGCAACCGGCCGGGCATCCCGCCGCTCGGCCACGTACCGCGACACCACTCGGGCGGTCAACGCCGGCGCCCCGCACACGTCCAGCACCGCCAGCGACAGCTGCGGGTCCAGGTCCTCCGGCAGCACCGCCGCGATCGACCGGGCGAACAGAATCGCCCACCCATCGCACGGCACCTGCTCACTACGCCCGTCCCAGCGCGCCAGCCCGTCGGTGACCACCAGCGGGGTCAGCGTCAGCGACACCAGCGTCGCCACCCGCTCGCCCGGCTTGAACCCCAACGGCGAACGCCGGCCGACCTCCTCGACCGTGCCGATCAACATGCCGCCCGAACCGGTCACCGGGTTCTGCATCTTCCCCCGGGTCGAAATGATCTCGCACACCTCGGCGCGGACCGCGTCGCCGTCACCGCCGTGCTTCTCCCACAGCTGGCGGAAACTCGCCGCGTCCAGGTTCAACCGCTCGACCCGGATCCGCACCTCGTTCGGCGCGATCTCCGGCCGCGGATCCAGCCGCCAGGCTGCCTGTGGCAACACCCCCGCCGGTTCCCTGACACGGTGCAGACCCACCGGTGACGTCACGCCGACCTCCCCCTGTCCGGCCGCCCGAAGCTCCGACCAGAACTCGCCGAGCGGGAAAACTTACGGCAGACTAATTACTTCACCGGATATTTTCCAGTAGCCTTCGGTTCGCTGATCAACCGCACCAGCCAGAGGAGGGGTCGTGACCCAGACCCACCCGCCGGTACAGACCATCCCGGCACCCAAGCCGGCCTCGGCCCACACCACCGGCCAACCGTACGAATATCGCCGCAGCCCACTCGTCGAACCCGACTGGACCCGCTTTCCCGGCTGGCGCCACGTCACCCGCGACCAGTGGGAGAACGCCCAGTGGCAGCGCGTCAACTGCGTCAAGAACATCAAACAGCTGCGCACCGTGCTCGGCGACACCGTCGACGAGACCTTCTACGCCGACCTGGAAGCCGACCAGCGCGCCCTGGCCACCATGTCCATGCTGGTGCCGCCACAGATGATCAACACGATGGTGCCGTGCGCGCCGCCGACCACCGAGGCGCTCCTCGCCGACCCCGTCCGGCGCTACATGATCCCGGTCGCCTCCGACCGACGCACCGACTGGCCCGCACACCCGTACGCCACCCGCGACTCACTGCACGAACACGACATGTGGGTCGCCGAGGGCCTCACCCACCGCTACCCCACCAAGGTCCTCGCCGAACTGCTCTCCACCTGCCCGCAGTACTGCGGGCACTGCACCCGCATGGACCTGGTGGGCAACTCCACCCCCGCCGTCGACAAGCTCAAGCTCACGCTCAAGCCGGTCGACCGGTACGACGCGCACATCACCTACCTCAAGGCCCACCCCGGCGTCCGTGACGTCGTCGTCTCCGGCGGCGACGTGGCCAACGTGCCGTGGCGCAACCTCGAGTCGTACCTGATGCGCCTGCTGGAGATCGAGACCATCCGCGACATCCGGCTGGCCACCAAGGCCCTCATGGGCCTGC
Organism: Micromonospora sonchi; assembly: GCF_014646235.1. GTDB lineage: Bacteria > Actinomycetota > Actinomycetes > Mycobacteriales > Micromonosporaceae > Micromonospora > Micromonospora sonchi. The sequence goes on from NZ_BMNB01000002.1 coordinate 118,751, forward strand.
CCCAGCACTGGCTCCAGCCCGACGTCGTCGAGGGCCTGGAACGGGTCGCCCGCACCGCCGCCCGGCGCGGGGTCAACCTGGCCATCCACACCCACGTCAACCACGCCCAGTCACTCACCCCGCTGGTCGCCCGGGCCGCCCAGACCGCGCTCGACGTCGGCGTCCGCGACGTACGCAACCAGGGCGTGCTCATGCGCGGGGTCAACGCCACCAGCACCGACCTGCTCGACCTCTGCTTCGCGCTCCAGGGCGAGGCCGGCATCCTGCCCTACTACTTCTACATGTGCGACATGATCCCCAACGCCGAGCACTGGCGGGTCCCGGTCTGGCACGCCCAGCAACTCCAGCACGACATCATGGGCTACCTGCCCGGCTACGCCACCCCGCGGATCGTCTGCGACGTGCCCTTTGTCGGCAAGCGCTGGGTACACATGGTCACCGAGTACGACCGGGAGCGCGGCATCTCCTACTGGACCAAGAACTACCGCACCTCCATCGAGTCCGCCGACCTGGCCACGCTCAGCAAGCGCTACGCCTACTACGACCCGATCGACACCCTGCCCGAGGCCGGACAACGGTGGTGGCACGCCCACCGCGACGACTGACCCGCACCAGCGCACGTCAGGGGCCGCCGAGTTCACTCGGCGGCCCCTGACGTCGGCACGGTCACCGGGTGACGGCGTCCTTGGCATTACGCCCGGCGTCCTTGACGTGCTCGCCGCTCTGACGCACCCGGGCCTCACTCTGCTCGGTGGAGCCTTCGGCTCGCATGCGCTCGTTGTCGGTCATGTCGCCGACGCGCTCCTTGGCGGTGCCGCTCAGCTCCTGGAACTTGTTCTTCGCCTTGTCGGTGAAGCTCATGTCGCCTCCTCTGCCACTGCGGCGGGTCTGTTCCTTCCTTCTTGGTGTTCCCCTTGGCTTGCGCCGCGGAAACCTTTGGGATGGCACACATCCGCTAGTGCATCCTAGGAAGCTAGGTGATATGGCCCGTGCTGGTGTGAGCCCTCCGGACCTGGGGCAAGTGGTTAACTGGATGAATGGGGCAGATCATGCTGATCCGGCACGGTGAGACCACCTGGAGCGCCAGTCGCCGGCACACGTCGTACACCGATCTGGAGCTCACCCCGGACGGTGAGCGGCAGGCCCACGCGCTCGGCTCCGCCCTCGCGGACCGGCAGTTCGTCGCGGTGCTGACCAGCCCGCGTATCCGGGCGCTGCGCACCGCGCAGCTGGCCGGGCTGACCGTCACCGGCACCGACGAGGACCTGGCCGAGTGGAACTACGGCGAGTACGAGGGACGCACCACCGCCGAGATCCACCAGGACCGGCCCGGCTGGAGCGTCTGGTCCGACGGGTGCCCGGGCGGGGAATCCCCGAGCGAGGTCGGTGAACGCCTCGACCGCCTGCTCACCACACTGCACCCGCTGCTCGACCGGGGCTCGGTGGCCCTGGTCGGGCACGCGCACTCGCTGCGCGTGCTGGGAGCCCGATGGGTCGGCCTGCAGCCCTCCGCCGGCGGGCTGCTCCGCCTGGACACCGCCACCATCAGCCTGCTCGGCCAGGAGCACGGGCGGCGGGTCATCCTACGCTGGAACCAGCCCCTCCCCCCGATCGCCGAGTCTCCCGCGGCGGCGGCGCGGCACTGATCCTCCTCGCAGCGGATCGCGGTGGCCGAGCGCGGTCGGCCGCGACGTCAACGGCTCCGGTCCGACGGGGAACGCCGCAGACCGGAGCCGTGGATGCCGATGGTTCTAAAGGTAGCGGCCGGCCTCGTCGAGGAAGTGCTGCGCGTACCCCTCCGCCGGGATGTCCCCGAGGTAGTACTTCTTGAGGTCATGGCGGGTGGCCGCCAACGGATCACTGCCGAGCAGGTCGTCGAGGACCCGCTCGAGCCCCTGCACCCGGCCGCCATGCGCGTCGATCACATACGCCGCCTTCGCGAGCGGGAACGCGTCGGTGAACCGCTCCGCCGGCACCGAGACCGCGACCATCGCGAACGGCTTCTCCGAGTACAGGTAGTCGGCCACCACACTCGACACGTCCGAGACCAGCACGTCCGAGGCGTTGAAGCAGTCCACCACCGACATCTTCACCTCGGCCTCGGCCCCGAAAACATGCGGCCGCCCGGTCGCCTTGCGGTCCTCGGCCAGCAGCGCCCGGATGCGTGCACACTGGGCGATCAGCTCAGCCGAACGCTGAGAGTACGGGTGCGGCCGGAAGACGACACTGCACCCGCGCGCCAGCAGCGCCTTGATGATGTCGTAGCCGACGGGCAGCGACGAGTAGTTGGAGTCGGCGTAGAAACCCGCCCAGGTCGGAGCGTAGAGAACCCGGGCGTTGGCGATCGAGGCGATCGGCTGCGTGCCGATGACGACGTTCTCCACCTGCGGACGCCCCACGACCGTGAACATCTCCGCCGGCATGTGCACGCCGTTGGCCGCGAACCGGTCGATCGCCGCCTGGCCGGCGACGAAGTTCTTGTCGTACATCCGGAACACCGGGTTGTGGCTCGGCACCTTGTCGCTGTCACCGTGGTTGAGCTGGATGTGCTTGAGGTTGGTGTAGCGGATGAGATGGCAGTTCTTCGTCGCGGTGTTGACGTAGAAGGCGGCCTTCAGCGACGGGACGATGACCTCGTCAAGCTGGGTCAGGCCCGCCCGCAACACCACCGGGGCGGTGGTCAGCCGCAGCACTTCGTTGAAGTTGGCCTCGCTGCGCACCAGGACGAAGTACTTCTTGCCGAGCCGCTCGAGGTAGGGCAGCCACATCGCGACCTGGTAGCCGGTCGCGGCGGGCGCCTCCCAGTGCAGGAGGAAGACCGGCTCGTACGCGGTCAGCGCGGCCTTCAACCGCGCCTCGCTGTTGTGTCGGGTCCGCACTCGGGTCAGCGCCTGCCACCCGGTGAACCCGATCAGACCGAGTGCCGCCACCGACACCGCCAGCGCCACCACCCCGATCAGGCCGGTGAACCCGCAGACCAGTGCCGCGACGACCGCCACGGTGTTGACCAGCAGCGCCCGGGCCGTGTTGGGGCGAAGGGCGGGTCGCAACCCGCTACCGGGCAGGTTGGCCGAGACGGGATAGACGGCGCGGGACACCGCCATCACCGGCGCCTCGCCCAGGATCGACACGGCGGCGAGGCCGACCCCCACCGCCAGGAAGGGATCCAAGCCGCCGTGCACCGCGCCGAGCAGGTACGCGGTGGCGAGCAGGAGCAGGCGCGCCACCACGGTCGCCTCGGCGGCGACCTGGCCGGCACGCAGCCCGCCCCGCCACATCCAGGTCAGCAGACCGACCGCGACCAGGGCCGGGGGAAGCGCCCAGAGAGGTGAGTTGCCCACCGCCGCCAGCAGCAGCGCGACGACGGCCGTCACCTCGGCCGCCAGGACGGGCAGTCGACCGGCCAGCCAGCCGCCGACCCCGGAACGACCCGGCGTCACCGCCGAGCCCCCACCGACGACGGGTTGATCCGCAACACCCGACTGACCCGGCCCCGCCAGCTCGCCAGGAAGTTCTGCTGCACCTTCAGCTCCTGCTCCAATCGGGTCACTCGCTCTTCGAGTGACGTCTGTCCGCGTGGTTCGCGGAACGGTGGTTCGAACGCGTAGGCGTTGCGCTCCACATCGCCCTCGTGCCCCTGTCGCAGCCAACGCAGGCGGGACATCACCTGGCGACGCCCGACGACGTCGGAGGCCATCAGGGTGTGGACCGGCCCGGGGAACTTGGCGGCGGCCAGCGCCGCGTCGTAGGCCGGGTTCGCCTTGCCCGGCTGGAAGACGTGCTCGAGATCGTTGTGTTCCAGGAACCGCACGTAGGTCGCGAAGGTCTCGGCCTGCCGCGGCTCGAAGGCGTCGAAGTCGGCCTCCTCGTAGAGCCGTTGCGCGTCGATGTCGGGCGGCAGGTCGGCGTAGAGGCGGTAGGGGATGCCGTGGTACTCGGAGAGTTCGACGGTACGGGAGTCGTGTGCCAGCACCACCGAGGGCGTACCGGCCAGCACTCCGGCGACGTTGCCGTGGATGCGCGTGCCGAAGGCGAAGTGCTGCTCGGCCATGAACTCGACCCAGGTCGACGCGTCCACGAAGAAGCGCATCCGGTCGGTCTCGTAGAGCGGGTGTTCGGTGTGGATCGGCATCCGCGGGTTGCCGATCTTGGCGGGGTTCTCCCCCCACAGCATGAGAGCGAGCCGGTGATGCTGCTGAGGCACGATGACGCTGTTGGGGTAGCGGGTGGTGTTGGCCTCGACGAGCCGGTCGACCCCCTTGACCTTCGGGGTGTAGGAGATGGCCATCGGGCTGTCGTACGCCAGTCGGTCGACCTTGCGCACCAGCGGCCCCAGCGGCCCGTTGCCGAACATCGACGGGCAGCCGATCACTCGCACGTGCTCGTCGCCGAAGCCCAGGTACTTCAACATGCGCGCGGTGTACTCGCCGCGCACCCCGATTGAGGCGGAGCGGTCGAGGACGGCCCGGGTGAACCGCTTGACGACGCGCTTGTACTCGTCGGGCAGGGTGTCGAACTCGGTGCCGTACGGCAGCTGGGCCCCGATGCCGACCACCGTGACCGGGATCTTCAGCCGCTCGATGACCTTGGCGAGCCGCTCCAGGTGCGGCAGAAAGGTGTCCCGGTAGGAGTTCGCCATCGGCAGGACGAACCGGTCGAACTCCTCATTCGTCCGGTCGATGTACCGGCCCAGATGGATGGGCCGCTCATGGACGTACGAGTTGGCGACCAGTTCGGCGTCGGGCACGCTCAGGGCCCGGAACACCGCGCTGTAGAAGAGCATGTTGCCGGAGTTCGACCCGAAGACGCCCAGCCTCGACGTGGCCAGGCTCTGCTCGTGCGACAGCACGGTCAGCGGGCTCTTGCCGGCGCGGATGAGGATACGAGTCATGAGCGGACCTCGGGCACCGTACGGCTGAACCGCCATCTCGTCGATCGGTACATCTCATCCTCCCCTTGAAGGCGCGCGAGGCGACCCGGGTACCGCGGCAACAGGAGTCGACGCCGGCGGTAGGCCCGACGTCGACTCCTCGTTCAGGTCCTGCTAACGCAAAATTCGGCTTGGATCCTAGCCTCGCCGGCCGCGAGTCGACCGCACCGGGGGTGGCTGGATTCAGCCCTGCTCGACCCGTTCGACCAGATCACGGGCCGCCCGACCGGTGAGTGGTCAGTCACTCTCCGCCGCAGGCCGGCGGCGGTCGCCGTACGGGGTCAGGCGGAGGGCTCGTTCGACCCACGGTGCCGGTGATTGAGCGTATCCGGACCGACCTTCGGCGGACGGTGCTCGTACGGCGTGGAGAGCACGACCGTGGTGCGGGTGGTGACATTGGCGGAGGTACGTATCTCCTGGAGCAGCCGCTCCAGATCCGCCGGACCGGCCACCCGCACCAGCAGCAGGTAGAAGTCCTCCCCCGCCACCGAGTAGCACGAATCGATTTCCGGCAGGTGGGCCAGCCGCTCCGGGGCGTCGTCGGGTTGCGACGGGTCGAACGGCCGGATCGCCACGAAGGCGGTCAGCGGCAGGTCGAGCGCCTCGAAGGAGACCCGCGCGGCGTACCCCTTGAGCACGCCGCGCTGCTCCAGCCGGCGCACCCGCTGGTGCACAGCGGAGACCGACAGGCCGACCCTCTCCGCGAGGTCCGTGTATGACAGCCGGCCGTCCGCGGTCAGCGCGGCGACGATGGCCCGGTCGATCTCCTCCACGGCGTGCAAACTTACCGGGTACGAGCCGTCAGCGCGACGACCCGCCCGCCGAGCGTCACTCACGACGGACCGTCGGTCAGTCTGCCGCCAGGGCCCGGGAGATCACCAGACGCTGGATCTGGTTGGTGCCCTCGACGATCTGGAGCACCTTCGCCTCGCGCATGTACCGCTCCACCGGGTGGTCGGCCACGTAACCCGCGCCGCCGAGCACCTGCACCGCGTCGGTGGTCACCCGCATCGCCACGTCGGTGGCGAACAGCTTCGCCTTGGCCGCCTCGACCGAGTACGGCCGGGCGGCGTCGCGCAGCCGGGCCGCGGCCAGGGTCAACGCCCGGGCGGCGGAGATCTGGGTGGCCAGGTCGGCCAGGGTGAACCCGAGCCCCTGGAAGTCGATGATCGAGCGGCCGAACTGCCGACGTTGCCGGGCGTAGTCCACCGCGTAGTCCAGCGCCGCCTGGGCCAGGCCCACCGCGCAGGCGGCGATGCCGAGCCGACCGGAATCCAGGGCGGACATGGCGATGGTGAAGCCGTTGCCCTCGCCACCGATGAGCCGGTCCGCCGGCACCCGGGCCTCGTCGAAGGCGAGTTGCGCCACCGGCGAGGAGCGCAGGCCCATGGTGCGCTCGGCGGCCTGCGGGTGGATGCCGGGCGTGGCCCGGTCGGCGAGCAGGCAGGAGATGCCCCGCGCGCCCGGTCCGCCGGTGCGGCAGAAGATGTTGTAGAAGTCGGCCACCTGGGCGTGGGTGATCCATGCCTTGGTGCCCGAGACGACGTACGCGTCGCCGTCGCGGACCGCCTTCGTGGTCAGCGCGGCGGCGTCCGAGCCACCCTGTGGCTCGGACAGACAGTAGGCGCCCAGCAGTTCGCCGCCGATCATGTCGGGCAGCAGCTTGCGCTGCTCCTCGGTGCCGAAGGCGGCGACCGGGTGGCAGGAGAGGGTGTGCACGCTGATCGCCTCGGCGACCGCGAGCCAGCGGCTGGCCAGGATCTCCAGCACCTGGAGGTAGACCTCGTACGGCTGGGCGGCGCCGCCGTACTCCTCGGGGTAGGGCAGGCCGAGCAGGCCGGCCCGGCCCAGGGTGCGCAGCACCTCCCGGGGGAACTCGGCGCGCTGCTCGTGCGCGACGGCCTTCGGGGCGAGTTCCCGGTCGGCGATCTCGGTGGCCAACTCCAGCAGGTCGTGGGCCTCGGCGGTGGGCAGGATCCGGTCGACAGTCATAGCGCGATGAGCTCCGTGGGGGTGGTGTTGAGCCGTCGTACGCCGTCCGTCGTGCAGACGACGATGTCCTCGATCCGGGCGCCGTGCCGCCCGGCCAGGTAGATGCCCGGTTCGACGGAGAAGGTCATTCCCGCCGCCAACGGGCGGTCGTTGCCCGCCACCAGGTACGGCTCCTCGTGGCCGTCCAGGCCGATGCCGTGACCGGTGCGGTGCAGGAAGGCGGCGCCGTGTCCGGCGGCGGCGATCGGCTCACGGGCGGCGGCGTCGACGGCCTCCGCGCTCACCCCGGGGCGGACCGCCGCCACGGCGGCGCGCTGCGCGTCGTGCAGCACCGCGTAGTAGTCCAGGAACTCGGCCGGCGGCCGGCCGCCGGCGACGTAGGTGCGGGTGCAGTCGGAGCGGTAGCCCGAGGGCATGGTGCCGCCGATGTCCACCACCACCGGCTCGCCGGTGCCGATCGGGCGGTCGGAGGTGCCGTGGTGCGGGCTCGCGCCGTTCGGGCCGGCGGCGACGATGACGAAGTCGACGGTGACGTGCCCGGTGGCGCGGATCGCCGCGGCGACGTCGGCGGCAACCTCGACCTCGGTACGCCCCGGCCGCAGCCATTCGCCGATGCGGGCGTGCACGGCGTCGATGGCCGCGCCGGCCTCGGCGAGCGCGGCGATCTCGGCCGGCGACTTGTGGATCCGCAGTTCCCGCAGCACCTCGGAGGCGAGCCGCTGCCGGGCGTCGGGCAACGCGGCGCGCAGCGCGAGGACCTGCTCGGCCCACATCCGGTCGGCCAGCCCCACCGCGTCGACCGGCCCGCCGAGCGCGGCGGCCACCAGCGGGTACGGGTCGGTGCCGTCGGGATGGTCGACGATCCGTACCCCGGTGCTCGGCGCCGCTTCCGCCGCCGGCCGTTCCAGGGTCGGCACGATCAGTGTCGGCTCGCCCTCGGCGGGCAACACCAGCAGGGTCAGCCGCTCACCGGCGTGCGCGTCGTAGCCGGTCAGGTAACGCAGGTCGGAGCCGGGGCTGAGCAGCAGCGCGTCGAGCCCGGCGGCGGCGGTGGCGCGCTGCGCGGCGACCAGCCGCTGCGGCGGGTACAGATCCTCGATCCCCACCCCCTCAGCTTAACGTTCGTTTGGGTCCGGTGGATGGACGCCTTCCACTTCGAGCGCGTCGGCCACCCGGCGGGCCCGCTCGGCATGGGTGAGCACGTCGACGCTGTGCACGACCTGGTCGATCGCACCGATCAGGGGCCGGGCCCGCAGTTCGGCGTCGGTGATCTCCGCGCGCAGCGCGGCGGCGACCCGGTCGGCGTGCAACACCAGGAACGGCCGGGTGTGGAACGGCGCCGCCCGGGCGCGTACCGGCGCCGCCAGGCCGGTGTCGTCGGTCCAGGCCGCCACCGCCTCCAGCGCACGAACCAGGCCCGCCTGACGCCACAGCCAGTCGCCGGGGCCGAGCGCGTCGGCGAGCACCGCCGTTATCGGCGCCGCGCCCGGCAGCCGACCGAACACGGTGCCGAGCCACTTGTCGTACGGCGGCCAGCGTCGCCGGGTCAGCAGACCGATGCGCATCAGATCGCGGACGATGCCGGCGGTCACCACCCGGCTGCCCACCTCGTCGCCGACCTCGGCGCACCGGCCCGGCAGATGCTCGGCCTGCGCCACCCTGGTCCACGCGGCGGCCAGCACGTGCCGCCACACGTCGTCGGGATACCACCGCAGAGCAGCCCGGGCCCGGGTGAGCGAACCATCGAGACCGTCGTGGAAGACCGCGCCACCGGTCACCTCCGCCAGCCGCTGGGTCGGCGTCGCCAACCAGTCCGGCGTGGACACCGTCCGCATCGGATCGAAGCTCAGCCGGCCGTGGAACCAGCCGCCCAGTTCGTGGGCGGTCACCCCGTGCCGTACGCCGTCCTCCCCCGCGAGGCCGAGCAGCACGTCCTCGGCGTCGGCGAAGCGGGTCGGCAGGCCGAGAAACCTGGCCGGCAGCGCGGCGTCCACGGCGGCCAGCAGTTCGGGAACACGGTGGGCGTCGGCCGGGCCGACGAACAGTTGCAGACGGCAACCCCAGTCGTGGTCGGTCGACCGGGGCGTGTCCAGGCCGAGCAGTTCCGATCCACCGTCGAGGCGCCCGGCTGCGTACCGCAGGCCGGCGAAATTCCGCCGAATCACCGGGGCGACCACCTCGGTGTGGAAGCGCCGGGACAGCTCCAGACCCGGCAGAAAGCTCATCACGCCAGTCTGCTCGCCCGTCCGCCGAGCCGGCCAGGTCGACACATCGGCGGTCGAGCCGATTCCTTCCGATCGTGCCGCTCGCCCTGAACGTCGGTGGGGTGTGCCAGGCTGTCGGGCGTGGCACAGCAGACCCCGATCATGCTCGTCGACGCGCCCAGTCTCTACTTCCGGGCCTACTTCGGCATCCCCGAGTCCGCCGCGAAGACCGCCGACGGCCAGCCGGTCAACGCCGTGCGGGGATTCCTCGACATGCTCGCCCACCTGATCCGCACCCGGCGGCCCGGCCGAATGGTGTGCGCGATGGACCACGACTGGCGGCCGGACTGGCGGGTGGCGCTGCTGCCGTCGTACAAGGCGCACCGGGTGGCACCGGAGGGCGGCGAGGTGGTGCCGGACGCCCTCACCCCGCAGGTGCCGATGCTCCTCGACGTGCTCGCCGCACTGGGCATCACCGTGACCGGCGCCGCCGGCTACGAGGCCGACGACGTGCTCGGCACCCTCTCGGTCACCCAGCCCGGGCCGGTGGAGGTGGTCTCCGGCGACCGCGACCTGTTCCAGCTCATCGACGACGCCCGCGGGGTGCGGCTGCTCTACGTCGGGCGGGGCGTGGCCAAGCTGGAGGACTGCGACGACGCCGCGGTGCGCGCCCGCTACGGCGTGCCGGCCGACCGGTACGCCGAGTTCGCCGCCCTGCGCGGCGACCCCAGCGACGGGCTGCCCGGGGTGGCCGGCGTCGGCGAGAAGACCGCCGCGCGGCTGGTCGACCGGTACGGCGACATCGTCGGCATCCTCGCCGCCCTGGACGACCCAGGCTCCGGCTTCGCGCCCGGGCTGCGCGCCAAGCTCGCCGCCGCGCGCGACTACCTCGCGGTGGCGCCGAAGGTGGTCCGGGTCGCCCTGGACGTGCCGCTGCCGCCGCTGCCCACCGAGCTGCCGGCCGCGCCGGCCGACCCGGAGCGCCTGCTCGAGCTGGCCGAACGGTGGAACCTCGCCGGCTCCACCCGCCGGCTGGTCGACGCCCTCGCCACCCGCGCTGCTCCGCACCGCTGACCACGGAACCCTTAGCCTGGATCCGTGGACGAGGGCTGGTCCACTATGGCCCGGGCGGCGTGGAAATATGACGAGAGTGCCCTCTGGACTGGGATAATCGGGTTTGTCTAGAACACGAATCTCACCAGCTCGGAAGGGCACTCTCGGTGCAAGGATCTCATGCCTGGCGCGCGGACAGCGCGGTGTTCGACGAGGACAATCTCGTGTCGCAGGCAGGACTGGTGCCGCTGCTGGAACTGGCCGAGCAGACCGGCCTGTCACAGTTGCTGGACGAGCACGTGCGGTTCGCCTGCGAGCGGGTCAAGTCGAGGGCGGCGAACTCGACGGCGAAGCTTGCCTCGATCATCGCCGGGATGGCCGCTGGCGCGGACAGCATCGAGGACCTGGACCTCGTGCGCGCTGGTGGGATGAAGAATCTGTTCGGTGGGGTCTACGCCGCCGCGACGTTGGGAATTCTCCTACGCGAGTTCACCCACGGTCACGCTCGGCAGCTTCAGGCGGTGCTGCGCCGGCACCTGGGGGCCCTCGCCCAGCGCACGGCGGTGCTGGACGGCATCGACGACCGCGTGTTCGTCGACATCGACTCGCTGCTGCGTCCCGTGTACGGGCACGCCAAGCAGGGTGCCTCGTTCGGCCACACGAAGATCGCGGGCAAGACCATCCTGCGTCGGGGCCTGTCACCCCTCGCCGTCACCATCAGCACCGAGACCGCGGCGCCGGTCGTGGCAGGAGTGCGGTTACGGGCCGGACGCGCCGGCTCGTCGCGTGGCGCGGCGTCCATGGTCACCGAAGCGATCACCACCGCGATCGCCTGCGGCGCGGACCCGGCGAACATCCTCGTACGCGGCGACTCCGCGTACTGCGCCGGCAAGGTCGTCACTACGGTCGTCAAGGCCGGGGCCACCTTCTCGTTCGCGATCGCCCGCAACCCCGCCGTCGACGCCGCCATCGCCGCCATCGATGACAAGGCATACACGCCCGTGCACTACCCAGGTGCCGTCGTCGACCCCGACACCGGCGAACTGATCTCCGACGCCCACGTCGCCGAAGTACCGTTCACCGCGTTCGCCGGCACCCGCCACGAGACCACCGGCTGGCTCGTGGTCCGCCGCATCCTGGACGCCAACACCCAGGACCCCCTCTTTCCGGTCTGGCGCTACCACCCGTTCTTCACCAACACCACCGAACCCGCCGACCAGGCCGACATCACCCACCGCCAGCACGCCATCTGCGAAACCGTCTGGTCCGACCTCATCGACGGCCCCTGGGCACACCAACCATCCGGCCTGTTCGCCGCCAACGCCGCCTGGTGCATCCTCGCCGCGATCTGCCACAACCTGCTCCGCGCGGCCGGCACCCTCACCAACACCACCCGCTACGCCGTCGCCCGAGGCGCCACCCTACGCACCCACCTGATCAACATCCCGGCCCGCCTCGCCCGGCCGCAACGCCGGCCCGTGCTGCACCTACCCAGCCGCTGGCCCCGCGCCGACGCCTGGCTCACCATGTGGAAGGCCGTGTTCACCTGACAACGACCGCCACCGCCGCACACACCACACGCAGCATCCACACCCGAACTGCCCGACAAGTAGCCACCGAGCAGGCTGGACCAGGACCAGCGGATCAACCACGCCCTCAAACCCGCAAGATCAACCCGCCCCCGTTCCGAAGACCACACCGATCCCGATCCACGGATTCAGGCTTAGTGGCCGCCATGGCTCTGGCCTACGACGCAACGGCGGTGGAGTTGGGCGATGCGGACGCGGCGGCCACCAGGCACGAGAAGCACCAGCAGATGATGGCCTCGCACGACGTTAACAGGGGGCCCTTTTACTACAGCAGGCGTTAATAGGGGGCCCTTCCTTGCATGTCAGATGACCTCGCGGAGGTAGCCGTCGACGGCGGCGGCGAGGACCTGATCGCCGGGGCGGGCCCACACGTCGGCGTTGAAGACCTCCACCTCGATCGGGCCGGTGTAGCCGGCCGCGTCCACCGCCTCGCGCAGCCGGCGCAGCTCGATGCAGCCGTCGCCGGGCAGCGCCCGGCCGAGCAGCACCCCCGCCGGCAGCGGGGTGACCCAGTCGCAGACCTGGAACGAGGCGATCCACTCCCCCGCGCGGGCGATCTGGGCGTACACCGTGTCGTCCCACCACACGTGGTACGCGTCCACGACCACGCCGACCACGCCGGGGTCGAACCGTTCGGCGATGTCGAGGGCCTGGCCGAGGGTGGCGATGACGCAGCGATCGGCGCTGAACATCGGGTGCAGCGGTTCGATGGCGAGGGTCACCCCGGCGGCGTCGGCGTGCGGGGCCAGCTCGGCGATGGCGTCGGCCACCCGGGCCCGGGTGCCGTCGATGTCCCTGCTGCCGGCCGGTAGGCCGCCGGAGACCAGCACCAGCACCGGCGCACCGAGGGTGGCCGCCTCGTCGATGGCGCGTCGGTTCTGCTCCCGCCAGTCCTCGGCGGTGAAGAACCCGCCCCGGCACAGCGTGGTCACCGCCAACCCGGCGTCGCGGACCAGCTTGGCGGCGCGCTCGAGACCGTACTCGGCGACCGGCTCCCGCCACAGGCCGATCCCCGGCACTCCGGCGGCGACGCAGCCGGCCACCACGTCGGGCAGCGGCCAGTGCTGCGCGGTGGCCTGGTTGAAGGAGAAGCGTCGCAGCGCCGCCCGCCGGCCGGTCACCGGGGTACTCCGGCGACGGCGAAGAAGGCGCATGCCCGGGCGGCGGCCAGCTCGGCGTCGGGCAGCAGACCGGCGGCGTCGGCGAGGGTGAGCAGGGTGGCCAGGTGCGCCGGTGAGCGGCCGGACTGCAACCCGCCGACCATGGTGAAGTGGTCCTGGTGGCCGGTCAGCCAGGCGAGGAAGACGATGCCGGTCTTGTAGTACCAGGTGGGTGCGGCGAACAGGTGCCGGGCCAGCGGCACGGTGGGCGCGAAGATCTCGTCGTACGCCGCGAGGTCACCCCGGTCGAGGGCGGCCAGCGCGGCCGAGGCGGCCGGGGCGATGGCGGCGAAGACCCCCAGCAGCGCGTCGGAGTGGCCTGCCTCGTCGCCCCGGATCAGCTCCGGGTAGTTGAAGTCGTCGCCGGTGTAGAGGCGTACCCCGGCCGGCAGCCGACGGCGCAGCGCCACCTCGCGGCCGGCGTCGAGCAGCGACACCTTGATCCCGTCCACCCGGGACGCGTGGGTCTTGAGCAGCTCGACGACGGTGTCGGCGGCGAGGTCCAGGTCGGGGCTGCCCCAGTAGCCGGTCAACGCCGGGTCGAACATCGGCCCGAGCCAGTGCAGCACCACCGGCCGGTCGGCCGCGGTCAGCAGGTCGTCGTACACCCGCAGGTAGTCCTCGGGGTCGCGGGCCGCGGCGGCCAGGTGGCGGCTGCACATCAGCACCGGCACCGCCCCGGCGGCCTGCACGTCATCGAGCTGCTCGCGGTAGGCGACGGTGACCTCGGTGAGGGTGGCCGGGCCCGCCGGCAGCTGGTCGGTGGCGACGCCGGCGACGATCCGGCCGCCGGCGGCCCGGGCCTCCGCCGCGCTGCGCCGGATCAGCTCGCGGGTGGCCGGATAGTCCAGGCCCATGCCGCGCTGCGCGGTGTCCATCGCCTCGGCCACCCCCAGCCCGTACGACCAGAGGTGCCGGCGGAAGGCGAGGGTGCGGTCCCAGTCGAGGGTGGCCGGGGCGCCCGGGGTGTTGTCGGCTTGCGGGTCGGCGACGACGTGCGCGGCGGCGTACGCGATGCGGCTGCGCGACGGTCCGTCGGGGCGGGGATGGCCGGCGCCACCGCGCAGCCGCAGCCGCCGGCCGCCGGGCAGGATCACCTCGGCGGCGCTCACAGCGCCAGCTCCGGCACCTCGACGCGGCGGCCCTCGCGGGCCGAGAGCAGGCCCAGTTCGGCCAGTTGCACGCCCCGCGCCCCGGCGAGGAAGTCCCACGGAAACGGCTCACCGGTCGCGACGTGCCGCAGGAACGCCTCCCACTGCACCTTGAAGCCGTTGTCGAAGTCCTCGTTGTCCGGCACCTCGGTCCACTGCGAGCGGAAGTCCTCGGTCACCGGCAGGTCCGGGTTCCACACCGGCTTCGGGGTGACCGCCCGGTGCTGTACCCGGCAGCGGCGCAGCCCGGCCACCGCGCTGCCCTCGGTGCCGTCGACCTGGAACTCGACCAGTTCGTCGCGGAACACCCGCACCGCCCAGGACGAGTTGAGCTGGGCGATGACGCCGCCCTCCAGCTCGAAGACCGCGTACGCGGCGTCGTCGGCGGTGGCCTGGTACGGCCGGCCGGCCTCGTCGACGCGGCGCGGGACGTGCGTGGCGATGGCCGCGGAGACCGAACGCACCTGGCCGAAGAGCTCCGCCAGCACGTAGTGCCAGTGCGGGAACATGTCCACCACGATGCCGCCGCCGTCGGCGGTCCGATAGTTCCACGACGGACGCTGGGCGGGCTGCCAGTCGCCCTCGAAGACCCAGTAGCCGAACTCGCCGCGCACCGACAGCACCCGGCCGAAGAAGCCGCCGTCGAGCAGCCGCTTGAGCTTGCGTAGCCCGGGCAGGAAAAGCTTGTCCTGCACCACGCCGGTGCGGACCCCGGCGGCGCGGGCCGCCCGCGCCAGGTCGAGGGCGGCGGCGGTCTCCTCGGCGAGGGGCTTCTCGGTGTAGATGTGCTTGCCGGCTTCGATCGCCTGCCGGAGGGCCTTCTCCCGCTGCTGGGTGACCTGGGCGTCGAAGTAGATCTGGACGTCGTCGCGGGCCAGCGCGGCGGTCAGGTCGGTGGTCCAGTCGTCCAGGTCGTGCCGTTCGGCGATCTCACGCAGCTTGGTCTCGCTGCGCCCGACCAGGACCGGGTGCGGCCAGACGGTGGTGCCGTCGGCCAGCGGCACGCCGCCGGACGCACGGATGGCCAGCAGGGAACGCACCAGATGCTGCCGGTATCCCATCCGGCCGGTGACGCCGTTCACGATGATGCCGATCGACCTGCGGGTCATGGGCGTCCTCCCGTCGCACACGCCTAGGTAAGCGCTTTCCCGTCAGCGTAGGTGAGCCGTCCGACACCGGCAAGGGTGGAAGGAAGGGCCCCTTATTAACGCCTCGTGCATAGGAGGGGCCCCTTCTTAACAAGCGTTGCACCTGCGCCGAGGCCGTACGCATCACGCGCCCGGGGACCGACCTGCGGCCTTGACCTGCGCGAACCACGGAACAGGCAGGGGCCTGCGCTGCGGTACCGTGACGCTGGTCGCCACGCACGCGGCCGGCGTGACGCGGGAGGGGGCGGGAGTGGCGACGCTGTCCGATGTGGCCCGGCGGGCGGGAGTCTCCCCCGCCACGGCGTCTCGCGTGATCAACGGCAGCAGCAAGCCGGTCACCGACGAGCTGCGCGAGCGGGTGCTGCGGGCCGTCGCCGAGTTGCAGTACGTGCCGAACGCCCACGCCCAACTCCTGGCCCGTTCGCACCGCGGCGCCGTCGGCGTCATCGTGCACGACGTCTCCGACCCGTACTTTTCGGAGATCACCCGGGGTCTGCAACGGGTCGCCACCGATCAGGGCCGGCTGTTGATGATCTGCAACAGCTACCGCGACCCGGAGCGGGAGCTGGAGTACGTCGAGCTACTGCGCGGTCAGCAGGTCGCCGCCATCATCCTGGCCGGGTCCGGCTACCACGACGCCGGGTTCACCCGGCTGCTCAACGACAAGCTGGCCGCGTACGAGGCCACCGGCGGACGGGTCGCGGTGATCGGCCGCCACGAGCACTCCGGCGACGCGGTGATGCCGGACAATCGCGGTGGCGCCCGGCTGCTCGGGGAGGAGATGTGCCGACTCGGGCACGAGGGGATCGGTGTGGTGGCCGGGCCGCAGGTGCTGACCACCACGACCGACCGCCTCACCGGGCTGCGCGAGGCGCTCGCCGCGCACGGCCGGGAACTGCCGGAGCACCGCATCCGGTACGCCGAGTTCGACCGCGACAGCGGTGCCGCCGCCACCGCCGCCCTGCTCGACGCGGAGCCCGGGCTGACCGCGATCGCGGCGCTGAACGACTCGATGGCCATCGGCGCGCTGTCCCTGCTGCGCTCCCGGGCGGTACCGGTGCCCGACCGGATCAGCGTGTTCGGCTTCGACGACATGCCGATCGCCCGCGACGTCACCCCCGCGCTGACCACCGTCCGGCTGCCGCTGGTCGAAATGGGTTCCCGGGCGATGGCGCTGGCCCTGGACGCCGGCGGCACCCGCCCCCGGGTGGAGTCGCTCGCCGCCGAACTGGTCCGCCGCGACAGCTCCGCACAGGTGCAAGGAAGGGCTCATTCTTGAGCGCCCGGTGACGTTTCTGGCAACGCGAGCGCGGCTCGGCACGGGACAGACGGCGGGCATCCGGGCGCGTATCCTGACCCCGGTGTCGATCCTCAGTCCCACCCAACGGCTCCTCTCCCCGGGCGGCGTGGCCGAATTCGTGCGGGCGTCGTTCGGCCCCGACGGGCGGGTACGCGACTGCGGGCCGCTGACCGGCGGCGGCTTCGCGGCGGTGTGGTGGGTACGCCTGGACGACGGCCGCGACGTGGTGCTCAAGGTGGCCCCGCTGCCCAGCGTGCGACTGCTGCGCTACGAGACGGACCTGCTCGCCGCCGAGGCGCGCTACTTCCGGCTGGTCGCCGAGCACGCGCCGCGGGTGCCGGTGCCGCCCGTGCTGCATCACGGCCGGGATCCGCACCTCGGCGAGTGGCTGGTCACCGGGTGGCTGCCCGGTCGGGCACTACCCGACCTGGACGGTGACGACAGCGCCGCCCGCTACGACTTCGGCGTCGCGATGGCCACCCTGCACCGGATCACCGGCGACCGGTTCGGCTACGACGCCGACCGCACCGGCGGCGCCACCTGGTCGGCTGCATTCGCCGCGATCATCGACGACCTGCTCGCCGACGCGGCCGACTGGGACATCACCCTGCCCACGCCGTCACAACGGATCCGCGCGCTCGTGGCCCGGCATGCCGACCTGCTCGACCAGGTACGCCGGCCGGCCCTGCTGCACTTCGACGGCTGGGACGGCAACGTGCTGGCCGCAACCGGCAGGAGCGGACCGGCCGCCGCGCCCGACGGCGACGTGCCGGCCGCACCCGACGACACCGGCGCGTACCGGATGTGCGGGCTGGTCGACGGCGAACGGTTCCTCTACGGCGACCCGCTGCTGGACCTGGTCTCCCCGCTGCTGTTCCGCCGGGCCGAGGACGAGCCGGAGCATCCGTTCCTGCGCGGGTACGCCGACACCACCGGCATGCCGCTGGTGTTCGACGACGGGGCGCGCCGCCGGCTGGCGCTGTACCGGATGCACCTGCACCTGCTGATGACCGTGGAAATGCCCAGCCGCGGCATCACCCCGGACAACGACCCCGGCCGACACACCCTGCTGGCCAAACTGCTGGACCGCGACCTCGCCGACCTGTCTGGACACTGACCGACCACGCATGCGGAGAGCCGAACCAGCTTCCCAGGCCTGGCCGACAGCCTCTGTCACCAGGCCACCGGCGGTCACCTCTACGGGCGCTGTCCGAGCTTTGGCACAACGGCCCGTCGCAGCACCGCGGTCGTGGCCAGCACTGTCCCGGCCGGCCCGTCAGCGGTGTCCGCCACGAGATAACTGCGCGCGCCGAGGTATTCGTACGTCCGCTCATCGAAGATCCACTCGTCGCGTCGGTTCAGTTCGGTGTACCCGACGGCAACCCCTCGCCGGCCCGCCGCGTCGGTGACTTCGCGGATCAACTCGACCCCCGGAATCTTGGCCGCGGCCCGGTAGAGCACGGCGCTGGTCTGTGGCGTAACCAACGACTCGCGCAGGATGTCGCCGATCGCGGTGAACGCCGCACCGTCGCGGCTGTTGCCCCAACCGCGCTCGTCCCGCTCCCGGTAGAGCCTCGCCAGCAGTTCGTCCGGGTCGCTGGGCAGATCGACGATCTCCGCGTTCGGCGTCACGTCCGTCAGCGTCGTCTGCTCGGGGATCGCACCGATGATCGGCAGGTCGAAAAAGGGCTGCCGGAGCAGGCCGTCACCCTGCTCGTACCGCGGAATCCAGATCTCCCGCTCGTGCACCGGTTGCAGCCGGGCCGGACCGTCACCAAACTCGGCGAACGCAACCCGGCTCTTGATGTAGACGTACTCGCCCTCGCCGGGGCCCGGCTTCTCCGCGGTTGCCGCGGCCATCCGGTGGAGAAACAGGATCGCGCCAGCGTGTTCCCCTTGTTCGACCGCAACGATCAGCGGCGCGCTGTTCGGTGCCCACGGCTGAGCGATCGCTCCGGCCGCGACCGCGGTGGCCAGCACGCCCGCCACCGGCGCAAGCACCAGCATCCGCCGTCGTCGCCGGACCGGCCGCGCGACCTCGTTGATCAGGTGGTGGCGCAGTGCCTGCCGGCGCACCGCCGCAATGGCCGGCACGTGGGGAGCGCTGGGCTCGCTCATCGGTATTCTCCCTGCTTGACGGGGATGATTCGGGTACGGGCCAGTTCCTGCTCTGCCAGCCTCCGCAGCCGGGTCCGGGCCCGCGACAGGCGCGAGCGCACGGTTCCGATGGGTACGCCCAGCGCCTCAGCTGCTGCCGAGTAGTCCAGTTGTGACCACACGCACAGCAGGAACACCTCCCGGTCCGCCCGGCGCAGTGCCCGCAACGCCACCATGGCCGCGGCCACCTGGTCGGCATCGTGCATCCGGCCGACCACTTCGTCGGCGAAGTCCGCGACGGTCTCGTGTACCGGCAGTCGGCGTAGCGCCTCCCGGTGCCGGCGTGCCGCCCGCCGCCGATTGCGCAGCACATTGGTGGCGATGCCGAGCAGCCACGGCCGCAGGCTTTCCCCGTCCGGGTGCAGGGATTCGCGGATCCGCCACGCCTCAAGAAAGGTCAGCGACACCACATCCTCGGCGAGCGCCGGATCGCCCCCGCTCCATACCGCATGCCGATGAATCGCATCGGCATGTTCATCGAAGAGCTCACCGAAGGCGTCGGTGTCACCGGCCCGGATCCGGGCCCGCATCTGTGCTGTCACACCTGTACCTGTCCGCAGCCGCCCCGGAGTTCCCACCGTCCCGAGACATCTCTGCCTACGAATGGTGGCTTACGGTTGCCGAACTGCCCGTCGGCAGCACCACCGGGTCAGGACGGTGCGAAGCGGGCGATCGGGTTGGCCAGGGCGCCGACGAGTTGCAGCGCGGCGGACGGGTCGGCCAGGTCCACCATCTGCTGGTTGTCGCGCAGTTGCAGCCGGTTGAGGCAGGAGAGCGCGAACTCGGGGGCGAACAGGTCGTGGCGGGCCAGCCGGTCGGCCAGGTGGGGCACCCGGTCGGCGTACGCGGTGACGCACTCGGCGACCGTGCGCCAGAAGGTTTCCTCGTCGGTCACGCCCTGGTCGGCCAGGAGCGGGCCGAGGAAGCGGAAGAAGCAGTCGAACACGTCGGTGAAGATGCAGAGCAGCTTCATGTCCTCGGGGACGTCGGCCCGGATCCGCTCGACGGCCGGCGGCAGGGTCGCCTCGGCGTTCATCACCACGATCTCCTCGGCGATGTCCTTGAAGATCACCCGCTCGACGGCGCCGTCGCGCAGCACCAGGATGACGTTCTCCCCGTGCGGCATGAACGCCAGGTCGTAGGCGTAGCAGGCGTGCAGCAGCGGGGTCAGGTAGGCGTGCAGGTAGCGGCGCAGCCACTCGACCGGCGCCAGTCCGGAGGCGGCGATCAGCTCGGCGGCGAACGAGCGGCCGTCGGCGTCGACGTGCAGCAGCGACGCCATGGTGGCCAGCCGTTCGCCGGGGGCCAGGCCGGGCACCGGGCTCTCCCGCCAGAGCGCGGCCAGCATCTTGCGGTACGGCGAGTAGCGGTCGGTGGCGGCCTCGTACTGCCGGTGCCGGTAGCCGACGGCGGCCCGCTCCCGGATGATGGTCAGGCCGGTGTCCCGGAACACGTCGTCGGCGGCGATCAGGTCGGCCAGCCAGTCGTTGATGGCCGGGGTGGCCGCCATGTACGCCGCCGACAGCCCCCGCAGGAAGCCCATGTTCAGCACGGAGAGCGCGGTCTTGACGTAGTGCCGCTCGGGTTGGCTGATGTTGAAGAAGGTGCGGATGGACTGCTGGGCGAGGTACTCGTCCGGCCCTTCGCCGAGGTGGACCAACCGGCGGCGGGCCACCTCACCGGCGAAGGTGACCGCCAGCCTGTTCCACCACTGCCAGGGGTGCACCGGAATGAGGTGGTAGTCGGCCAGGTCCAGGCCGTACCCGGCCATGGTGTCGGCGAAGGCGGTGCGGGTGGCTTCGCCGAGTTCCGCCCGGACCAGCCGGTCGTAGTCCAGGTCGGCGGCGCAGGTGAAGGTGGCATGGTCGCGGTGCGCGGCCACCCAGATCAGGCGTACCGGCCGGGCCGTCTCCGGGGCGTACCGGTGGTATTCGTCGACGCCGAAGCCGAGCCGGCCGTTGTTGGCCACGAAGCAGGGATGCCCCTCGGTCATCGACGTCTCGATGACCTGGAAGTCGGCCTCGACCAGCTTCGCCGCGCTCGGCAGCGGGCGGTCCAGCTTGTACGCGACACCGGCCAGGGTGGAGGTGACCTCCTCCAGGTAGACCGGCAGGATCCGGTCGGTGAGGCCGAGCGAGGTGCGCAGGTCGAGGCAGAGGTCGACGGCGTCGAGCGGCAGCGGCTCGGCACCCCGGTGCCGGGTGATGCTCTCCGGGTCGATGTCCCAGTGCTCCAGGGTCTGCACCCGGGCGGCGAACCGGTAGCGCACCGCCCCCGAGTCGTCGGTCACCGCGTACCATCGCCGGCCGGTGGGGTCGGCGGCCGGGCCGTCCGGTTCGGGCGTGAGCAGTCGCTCGTGGCTGAACTCGGCCAGGGCCTTGCGCACCAGCAGCCGGTTGGCCCGTTCCCAGGTCTCCGGTCGCAGGTGGGCGACCAGGTCAGGCGTGGTCACCAGAGTGCTCCTTCGCTACGGTCGCGGCCCGGAAGCGGGCCCGGGTGCAGATGCTGAGCAACGCCGTCTTCTCCGGCTTGGCGATCGGGCCGATCACCTCGAAGCCGACCGCCGCGTTCAGCGCGTGCACGGCG
Organism: Micromonospora sonchi; assembly: GCF_014646235.1. Classification (GTDB taxonomy): domain Bacteria; phylum Actinomycetota; class Actinomycetes; order Mycobacteriales; family Micromonosporaceae; genus Micromonospora; species Micromonospora sonchi. The sequence goes on from NZ_BMNB01000002.1 coordinate 140,021, forward strand.
GTGTTGCGCACGTCCGGCTCGACCACGACCCGTTCGGTGTCGGGGTCGGCGAACAACCACGCCAGCACCGTGGTGAGCACCGCCGTGGTGAAGCCGTGCACCGGCGTCTCCGGCGGCGCGCAGAGGAAATGCATGCCCACGTCGCCGGGGCGGGCGTCGTGGAGCCCGACCAGCTCGACCCGGGCGGGGTCGTACCGTTCGGCGAGGAACGCCGGCTCGCCGCGCCACGAACCCAGGAACGCGTCGTGGTGCGGATGCGCGGCGATGCGCCGGTACTCGGCGGCCACCGCGTCGACGTCGGCGTCGGGCATCAACCAGAACGCCGACCTCGGGTGGGTCACCCAGCGGTGCAGCAGCGGCGCGTCGGCGGCCGGATCGAGCGTACGCAGGGCGAACTCGCCGAGCCGCGGGTCGAGGCGGGTGTGCACGAGGGTGCTCACGCGGGCGCCCCGAACTCCTGGAAGGTGATCGACTTCTCGATCGGGTACGCCTCCCGGCCGAGCAGCTCGCGGATGATCCAGGCGTTGCGGTACGCGCCCATGCCGAGGTCGGGCGAGGTGATGCTGTGCGTGTGGGTGCCACCGTTCTGGAGGAAGACGCGACGCCCGGTGTGGTCGACGCTGTAGTTGCGGGCGACGTCGAGCCGGCCGTGGCCGTCGAAGCGCAGCCGGTCGCGGATCGGCTCGCAGAAGGCGGGCAGCTGGTAGCGGTAGCCGGTGGCCAGCACCAGCCCCTCGGTGTCCAGGGTGAAGTCCCGTTCCTGCTCGACGTGGCGCAGCCCGAGGGTGTGCACACCGGTGTTCTCGTCGTACGTCACGGCGGTCAGCTCGGTGTTGGTCAGCAGGCGGGTGGGCACCGGCGCGTCGACGCTGCGCGCGTAGAGCAGGTCGAAGATGTCGTTGACCAGGTCGGCGGAGATGCCCTTGAACAGCCCCCGCTGCTCGGCTTCCAGCCGGTAGCGGGTCGGCTCGGGCAGGGCGTGGAAGTAGTCCACGTAGTCCGGTGAGGTCATCTCCAGGGTCAGCTTGGTGTACTCCAGCGGGAAGAAGCGCGGCGATCGGGTCACCCAGTTCAGCTGGTAACCGTGGGCGTCGATGTCGGCGAGCAGGTCGTGGTAGATCTCCGCGGCGCTCTGCCCGCTGCCGACGATGGTGATGCTCCGCTTGGCCCGCAACGCGTCGCGGTGTTGCAGGTATCGCGAGTTGTGCACGGCGTCGGAGGTCAGCCCGGCGCAGGCGGCCGGCAGGTGCGGCGGGGTGCCGGTGCCGAGCACCAGGTGCCGGGCACGATGGGTGACGGTCGGGCCCCCCACGGCGGCGGTGACCACGTACCGGTCGTCGGCCGGGTCGTACTCGACGGCGGTGACCCGGTGACCGAAGCGCAGCTTGGGCAGCTTCGCGGCGGCCCACCGGCAGTACGCGTCGTACTCGGCGCGCAGCGGGAAGAAGTTCTCCCGGATGTAGAAGGGGTAGAGCCGGCCGATCTCCTTGAGGTAGGCGAGGAAGGAGTACGGCGAGGTGGGGTCGGCCAGGGTGACCAGGTCGGCCAGGAACGGGGTCTGCAACCGGGACGCCTCCAGCAGCATGCCGGGATGCCAGGAGACGTCGTCGCGGGCCTCCAGGAACAGCCCGTCGAGTTCGGTGATCGGCGCGGTGAGGCAGGCCAGCCCGAGGTTGTACGGACCCAGGCCGATCCCGATGAAGTCGTGGCTTGCCATCCGGCCCTCCAGGCTCGGGTTCGCCGGCGGCACGCTCAGCCGACCGGGCAGGTGAGATCGGCGGCGGTGCGCGCGTACCGGCCGGCGTGCTCGGCGATCAGATCGAGCACGTAGGCGATGTCGGCGCGGGTGGTGGCGGGGTTGAGCACGGTGAACTTGAGGTACTGCCGGCCGTCGACGCGGGTGCCGGCGACCACGGCCAGGCCGGAGGCGGCCAGTTCCGCCCGGGCGTGCAGGTTGGCCGCGTCGGCCAGCTCCGGGCCGGGCCCGGTGGGCCGCCAGCGGAACACGACCGTGCTCAGCGCCGAGCGGGTGAGCACCTCGAACCGGGGGTCGGCGGCGACCAGCTCCCAGGCCTGCGCGGCCCGGTCGCAGACCTCGTCGAACAGCTCGCCGACCGCGTCCGGGCCCATCACCCGCAGGGTCAGCCAGAGCTTGAGGGCGTCGAAGCGGCGGGTGGTCTGCAGGCTCTTGTCGACCTGGTTGGGAATGCGGTCGGCGACCGCCCGGGCCGGGTTGAGGTAGTCGGCGTGCCAGGTGGCGTGCGACAGCGTCCGCCGATCGCGGACCAGCACGGCGCTGGAGCTGACCGGCTGGAAGAAGGACTTGTGGTAGTCGACGGTCACCGAGTCGGCCCGCTCGATGCCGTCGAGCAGGTGCCGGCGGGTCGGTGAGACGAGCAGCCCGCAGCCGTACGCGGCATCCACGTGCAGCCACACCCCGGCGGTGGCGCACCCCTGCGCGATCTCGGCAAGCGGGTCGATGGTGCCGAAGTCGGTGGTGCCGGCGGTGGCCACCACCGCCATCACCGGCAGCCCGGCGCGGCGGCAGCGGGCGATCTCGTGTCGTACCGCCCCGGGGCGCATCCGCCGGTCCGGGCCGGTCTGCACCACCACGACCGCGTCCGGCGCCAGGCCGAGCAGCTTTGCCGCCTTCTGCACGCTGAAGTGCGCGGCCGCCGAGGTGACGATCCGCAGTCGGGGCAGCAGGAGCCGCCGGTCGGCCGGGCTCGCCCCGGCCAGGGCCTCCTCCCGGGCGAGCAGCAGGGCGTGCAGGTTGGACTGGGTGCCGCCGCTGGTGAACACCCCGTCGGCGGCCGGGCCGAGGCCGATCCGGCGGGCCGTCCAGTCGATCAGCCGCCGCTCGATCAGGGTGCCGCCGGCGCTCTGGTCCCAGGTGTCCATCGAGGAGTTGACCGCGCTGAGCACCGCCTCGCCGAGCAGTGCCGGGATGACCACCGGGCAGTTGAGGTGGGCGAGGTAGCGCGGGTGGTGGAAGTAGACCGCGTCGCGCAGGTACACCTCCTCCAACTCGTCCAGCGCGGCGGTGGTGTCGTGCAGCGGCCGGTCCAGGTCTATCGCCTCCACCCGCGGCGCCAGCCGGTCCGGACGTACGCCGCTGAACGGGCCGGTCACCCGGGCCACCCGCCGGGCCACCCGGTCGACGCCGGCCGCCACGGTTCGGCGGTAGTCGTCGACGGTGCCGTCGTTGAGCAGATGGGCCCGGGCGGCCGTCGGCTGGATCGGCGCGGCGGTGTGCACCGGCAGGGTCATCGGATTCCTTCCGTGGGCAGCCGGAACCCGCCGCCGGCGCGGCGCGCGGCGGGTGCTGCGGTCGGTGCGGGTGGTGGGGCCGGGCGGCCGCGATCGACCACGACAGCCGGGAGTTAGGCTAACCTAACCTAACTCCCTGTCAAGCGTCGTTCGGCGTTTCGCACCACACTGGAGGTCACTCTGTCCGCCACCGCACCACCACCTCCGGTGCCGCCGGCAGCGGTACGGTGACGCCGTGAGCGAGCGCACCGCCCGGCGGTACCGGGACGCATACGGGATCCCGCACCTGCGCGCCGCCGACCACGAGGCGCTGGCCTTCGCCCAGGGCCGGGTCACCGCGCTGGACCGGGCCTGGCAGATCGAGGTGGAGCGGCACCGGTCGCAGGGCAGCAGCGCGGCCTTCCTCGGCCCCGACGCCCTCGCCTGGGACAGCTTCGCCCGCCGGGCCCGGCTGGACGACACCGCGCGGCGCTGCCACGCGGCCCTCGACCCGGCCACCGCGCGATGGGTGGGCAGCTACGTGGACGGCGTCAACGCCGGGCTGGCCGCCGGCGCGACACGGGCACCCGAGTTCGCCGCCACCGGGCTGGCCGCCGGGCACTGGCGACCGTGGACACCGCTGGCGATCTGGCTCACCCACCACGTGCTCTTCGCCGGCTTCGGCACCAAGCTCTGGCGCACCCACGTGACCCGGCGGCTCGGCCCGTGGGCCACCCGGCTGTTCGCTGCCGAGGGGCACCTCACCCCGGGCAGCAACGGCTGGCTGCTGGCCGCCGACCGCACCGCCACCGGCGCGGCGCTGATCGCCGGTGACCCGCACCGGATCATCGAGGCGCCCGGCATCTACCAGCAGATCCGGCTGGCCTGCCCGGAGTACGACGTGCTCGGCTTCGCCGTGCCCGGTATACCGGGCATCGCGCACTTCGGTCACGCCGGGGAGGTCGCCTGGGCCATCACCAACGCGATGGCCGACTACCAGGACGGGTACGCCGAACGACTGCGCCGCCGCGACGGCCTGGTCGAGGCGTACGGGCCGGACGGCTGGCGGGCGGCACACCGGCACGTCGAGACGATCGAGGTGGCCGGCGCGGATCCGGTCGAGGTCGAGGTGATCGAGACCGAGCGGGGGCCGGTGATCTCCGGCGGCCCGGACGACGATCCGGCGGTGACGGTCGCCCTGCGGCACCCACCCCGGGTCACCGCCGACCTCGGCTTCGCCGTGCTGCCGGCGCTGCTGCGCGCCCGTACCGTCGGCGACGTCGACGCGGCGGTGGACGGCTGGGTCGAGCCGGTCAACGTGGTGCTCGCCGCCGACACCGCCGGCGGGCTGCTGCACCGGGTCGCCGGTCGGGTGCCGCGGCGCCACCCAGACAACGGGCTGCGGGTGGTGCCGGCCTGGGAGGCCCGCCATGCCTGGCAGGGCTGGCATCCGATGCCGGCCGCCCCGGTCCACCAGGTGGCGGTGATGGCCAACGAGCGCGGCGTCTCCGCCGGGCTCGGGGTGGAGTTCGCCCCGCCGTACCGCGCCGACCGGATCCGGGAGCTGCTCGCCGCCGGCACCGGCTGGCGCCCCGAGCAGATGGCGGCGATCCACACCGACACCCACCTCGCCGCCGCCGAACCGCTGTTGGCGCTGCTCGCCGAGACACCCGGGCTCGGCGTCGAGGCCGTCGCGCTGCGCGAGCGCCTGCGGCGCTGGGACCGCCGGATGGACGCCGACAGCGTCGACGCGGGCACCTTCGCCGACCTGCGGGCGGCGGTGGTCCGTCGGCTCGCCGCCCACCCGGCGCTGGCCGTACTGGACGCCCCGTCCGGCTACCCGGAGGTGTTCGCGCCCTGGCTGGCGCTGCCGCCCCGGGTCGGGTACGCGCTGCCGGCGCTGCTGCACGCCGACCTGCCCGGCCTCGACCGGGACGCCCTGCTGCGGGCCGCGGTCGAGGAGGTCGCCGCCGCCGGTGACCACCGGCGCTGGGGCGAGCGGCACCGGCTCGCGCCGTGGCGGGCGCTGCCCGACCCGGCCGCGCCGGACGGTCCGGAACTCGCCGGGGACCACGACTGCGTGCTGGCCACCGCGAGCGTTCCCGGCGTCACCGACCGGTGCCTACGCGGCCCGGCGGCCCGGTACGTGTGGGATCTCGGCCGGCGGGAGCGCAGCCGGTGGGTGGTGCCGCTCGGCGCCGACGGCACCGGCCCGCACCGCGACGACCAGCTGCCGCGCTGGCTGCGCGGCGAGCTGATCGAGGTGGTCAGCGACTGGGATCGGCTGACCGAGGAGCACGGTGACTGAGCGGCACCGGCACGAGCGGCACGTCCCCGGTTTCGGGGTGGTCGCCTTCCGGCCGGTCGACCCGGACGCCGACGCCGACGTGATCCACTCCTGGGTCAGTCAGGAGCGTGCCCGGTTCTGGGGGATGCGCGACGCCGACCGGGACCGGGTCGCCGAGATCTACCGGTACGTCGACTCGCTACCCACCCACCACGCGTACCTGACGCTGCGCGACGGTGCGCCGGTGGCGCTGTTCCAGACCTACCAGCCGGAGCACGACCCGGTCGGCGAGTGCTACCCGGTCCGCGCCGGCGATTACGGCGGCCACCTGCTGATCGGCACGCCGGTGCGGCCCGAGCCGGGCTTCACCGGCACGCTGCTCGGCGAGTTCATCGCGTTCGTCTTCACCGACCCTGGCCGGCGGCGGCTGGTGATGGAGCCGGACGCCCGCAACGACAAGGCCGTCGCCCGGCTGCGGCGGGCCGGTTTCGTCGACGGCCCCCTGATCGACCTGCCGCACAAGCGGGCCCAGCTGATGTTCAAGTGCAAGGAAGGGCCCCTTCTTAACGCCTCATGCATAGCAGGGGCCCCCTCTTAACATCGCGGCGGCCGGTTCGGCGCCGGGTTGTCGGTGGGCGCGGTTCGACGCCGGTCAGGTTGCCTCGCCGCGCTCCGACAGGGCGTAGCGGGTCAGCACCACGTCGCCGATCTGGCGGGCCTCCAGCACCCGGGCGCGTCGCCCCGGATGCCACGGGAACCGCCCCTCGCCGACGAACCGGGGCGCCCGCCGGTCCCCGACGAAGAAGGGCGCCACCACCAGGTGCAGTTCGTCGGCGAGCCCGGCGGTGAGGAACTGCCCGTGGATCCGGGCGCCGCCCTCCACCAGCAGCCGGCGGATCCCCCGCTCGGCGAGGTCGGCCAGGACGAGCGCCAGGTCGACCGGGTCGCCGACGTCGACCACCGTGGCCCGCTCGCCCAGCCGGTGCCGGGTCTTCTCCACCGCCCCGCGGGCGCAGTAGACGATCCGGTCCGTGACGCCGACGGTGAAGAACCGGGCGTCCGGGTCCAGGTCACCGCAGCCGGTGACGGTCACCCGGGTCGGGGACGCCGGCAGGCCGCGGGCGACCCGGTCGGCCCGGCGGCGATCGCAGCGCACCAGCAGCCGCGGGTCGTCGCGGCGGACCGTGCCGGCACCCACCAGGATCGCGTCGCAGCCGGCCCGGACCGCGTCGACCCGGTCGAGGTCCGCGTCGTTGGAGAGCAGCAGCCGCTCGTCGGTGGCGTCGTCGATGTACCCGTCGATCGAGGTGGCGCAGCTGAGCAGCACGTACGGCCGCGGCGCCGCCCGCGGGCCGGTCACCGGACGAAGGGGAGGTCGGCGGTACGGGCGGCGCGGCTGGCTTTCGCCGCGAGATAGTCGGCGTTGGCCGGGGAGAGGAACACCCCGGTCGGCACCTGCTCGGTCACGGTCACCCCGAGCCGGCTCAACTGCTCGGTCTTCTCCGGGTTGTTGCTCAGCACCGCGATCGGCCCGACGCCGAGCACGGCGAGCATCTGCGCGGCGACGGTGTAGTCGCGCTCGTCCTCGGCATGGCCGAGCGCGACGTTGGCCTCGAACGTGTCCAGCCCGGCGTCCTGCAACGCGTACGCGTCGAGCTTGGCGTACAGGCCGATGCCGCGCCCCTCCTGCCGCAGGTAGAGCAGATACCCGCCGACCTCGGCGATGCGCTGCACGGCCTCGCGCAGTTGCGGGCCGCAGTCGCAGCGCTGGCTGCCGAACACGTCGCCGGTGAGGCACTCACTGTGCGGGCGGACCAGCGGCACGGTCCCGCTGTTCTGCTCGCCGAGGGCGAACGCGAGGTGCTCCCGGCCGTCGACCAGCCCGTCGAAGGTGAACAGCCGGGCGGTGGTGGCGTAGCCGTCGGGGAACCGCAGCGGCACGGTGACCTGCGTCCGGATGGTGGCGACAGGCAGTGATTCGGACATGCGTCTCCTCGTCAGACGGTGGCGGGTACACGGACACGTCGAGCCAGCAGCACGGCGGCTCCGGGCAGGCTCGCGACGAGCACCAGGGCGCCGTACACCGTCGCGGTGGCCACTCCCTCGGCGGCGGTCAGGCCGGCGGCGGCGAACGCCCACGCGGCCACCCCCTCGCGGGGACCGAAGCCGGCGAAGTTGGCCGGCACGCCCATCGCGAGCAGGGCCAGCAGGGTCAGCGGCAGCAGCAGGCTCAGCGGGGCGGTGGAGCCGGCCGTCCGGGCCGCCACCAGGAACGTCGCGAGGTGCCCGGCGACAGCGAGCGCGGAGGCGAACAGCACTCCCGCCCAGGTGCGCCGGCCGAGCAGCCCGGCGCGTACGTCGGACACGGCGGTGCGCAGCGCGCGGGTGAAGCGCGACGCACCGGAGTCGGGCAGCAGCCGGGCGGCCAGCAGCACGCCGGCCAGCACGGCCAGCGCGACCGTGGCCGCCGCCGGCAGGTACGGACGCACCGGCGACGGGAAGGCGAACAGCAGCACGAGCGCGACGGCGACCAGTACGACCTGCCCGGCCATCCGCTCCCACACCACGGCCCGGATGCCACGGCCGATGTCGCCGGCCTCGCGGCCGTGGCGCACCGCCCGGTGCACGTCGCCGAGGATCCCGCCGGGCAGGGTGGCGTTGAGGAACACCGCCCGGTAGCAGTGGGCCACCGCCCGCCGCAGCGGCAGCCGCACGCCGAGCCCGCCGGCGACCAGGCTCCACCGCCAGGCGGCGCAGACCGTGGTGAGCACACCGATGGCCAGGGCCGCAAGCAGCGCGGGCGCGTCGATCAGCCGCAGTCCGGCCAGGAACGGTCCGGTGCCCAGCCAGTAGACCAGCCCCGCCAGCACGGCGAGCCCCGGGGCCAGGCGCAGCCATCCCCAGCGCGACCGGCCGGTCGGGTTGGCCTCGGGCGTGACGCCACCAGCTTCATCCCCCAACGCGGCCTCCCCGGCGAGACGATCTTCCCTGACTGTACGCACGTAACCCACGGGCCGCCGGTTCAACGGCGCACGGCCAGCAGGTCGGTGTGCTCCACCACTACCCCGAGCCGGCCGCCTTCGGCTTCCGCCCGCCGGCGTCGCCCGTATTCGCGGGTGCGCTCGGTCAACTCGGGACACTGTTCCCGGGCCGCGTCGAGCCAGCCGGTGAACCACTGCGCCGCCAGGGCGGCCTGCGCCGGGCCGAGCTGCCACGGGCTGGGCCGGGTCCGCACGGTCACGCCGTGCCGGGCAAACGCGGCGACGCAGGCGTCCGGGGCGTCCGGGCCGAGCAGTCGCCGCCCGTCGCGGGTGCGGCGCTGGTGCGCGTTGAACGCCGCGGCGACCTCGGCGTCCAGCGGGTCGGCCGGGGTCAGCCGTACCGTGCCGGTCACCGAGATCAGGAACAGCGCCGGGCAACCGGCTTCGGCGCACGTGGCGACCAGATGTTCGAGTTCCTCGGCGGTCAGCATGTCCAGCAGGGCCGAGGCGGTGACCAGGTCGGCGCCGCCCAGGTCGGCGGCGGTCAGCCGGGTCAGGTCGGCCCGGCGGGTGCGCACCGTCACCGGCGTGCCGTCGGCGGCGGCGCCGGGCCGCTCGGATGCGGCCTGGGCCAGCAGGTCCGGGTCCTGGTCGTGGAGGATCCAGTGCTGCGGCCCGGGCAGCAACGGCGCCAGCCAGCGCCCCAGCGAGCCGGTGCCGGCGCCGAGGTCGTGCACGACGAAGGGCCCGTCCCCGGTCAGGGTCGCGCGGACCGTGTCGACCAGTTCGGTCGACCGGGCCGCCACGTCGGCCGGCTCCCGCAGCGCGAGCCACTGCGCGAAGTCCGGCGGTAGATCGATGCCGGCACCTGTCTCGCTCACCGTGCCATCGCCTCCTTCAGTGCCGTGGTGATCCGGGTGGTGGTGCTCGTCCAGTCGTCGAGGGTGGCCCGACGCTGCGCGGCGGCCCGGCGCAGGTCCGCTCGGAGCGCCGCGTCGTCCAGCCACTGCCGCAGCGCCGTGGCCAGGGTCGCCGGGTCCTCCGGCGGCACCAGCAGACCCGGGCGGTCGCCGGCCACGGTGTGCCCGAGGGTGTCCGGCAGCCCACCCACGGCGGTGGCGAGCACCGGGATGCCGCGCGCCAGCGCCTCGGTGACCACCATCCCGTACGTCTCCCCTCGGGACGGGTGCACCAGCAGGTCGGCGGCGGCGTACGCGGCGGCGAGCCGGTCGCCGGTCAGCGGCCCGGTCAGCCGGACCCGCCCGTCGAGTCGGTGGACGCGCAGCCGGTCGCGCAGCCGGTCCACGAACGCCGGGTCGCGGTGCAGTGCGCCGACGCAGGTCAACGTCCAGGACCGGTCGGTGACCTCGGCCAGGGCCTCGACCAGCACGTCGTGTCCCTTGTGTGCGGCCACCGCGGCGACGCAGAGCAGCGCCGAGCCGGCCGCCGAGCCCGCCGCGGGTGGCGCCGGATCCACGCCGGGCGCCGCCACGTGCACCCGGTCGGCGGGCAGCGCGTACCGCCGCAGCAGCCGCTCGCGGGTCCAGGCGCTGGTGGCGACGACGGTGGTGGCGCACGCCAACGCCCGGGCCTCGGTGTCGTCGTCGCGGGGCAGGTGCACCAGGGCGACCAGGCGCAGCCGCCGGGCATGCCCGGCGAGGGTGTCCGGCGCCACCGAGGCGACCAGCCCGTCGACGAGCACCAGCGCGTCGTCGGGCAGGCCGGTGAGCACGCCGGCCAGCACGGCGTGCTCCGCCGGTGACGGCTGCGGCCAGGCACCCGGTACGGGATGTTCCCGCACGGTCCAGCCCGTCGCCGCCAGCCCGGCGCAGATCCGCCGGTCGTAGCCGTTGCCGCCGCTGGGCGATGCCGGGTCGTCGATGTCGCCCGGCAGGATCACGTGCAGCACCGGCACGTCAGGCGGTCTCCTCGCCGGCGTCGAGGGACCGTTCGTAGCTGGCCCAGGCGACGTGCGACTCGTGCAGGGTGACCGTGATCCCGGTCAGTCCCCGGGCACCGGGGCCGAGGTCGCCGGCGCGTACGCGGTCGGCGAGCCGGTCGGCGATGGTCCGGGCCAGCACCTCGGTGGTGGTGTTGGTGCCGGCGAAGGCGGGTTCGTCGTCGAGGTTGCGGTAGTTCAGTTCGCCGAGCACCGCGCTGAGCTGCCCGGTGGCCAGCCCGATGTCGACCACGATGCCGTCGTCGTCGACGTCGGGGCGGCGGAAGGTGGCGTCGACAACGAACGTCGCGCCGTGCAGCCGCTGGGCCGGGCCGAAGACCTCGCCGCGGAAGCTGTGGGCGATCATGATGTGGTCACGGACGGTCACGCTGAACACGGATCACTCTCCGTCGTAGGTGATGAGGTGGCACAGCGCGGGCAGGTCGCCCGCGCTCAGTCGGGTGAGCACGTCGGGCAGTTCGGCGAAGGGCGAACGGCCGGTGATCAGCGCGTCGAACGCGGGGTCGGCGAGCAGGTCGAGGGCGATCACCATCCGGTCGGCGTAACTGCGGCTGTCGCGGCGGGCGGGGGCGACCCGGCCGACCTGGCTGCTGCGGATGGTCAACCGGCCGGAGTGGAAGGCGGCGCCCAGGGAGAGCTGCACCGGCCGGTCGCCGTACCAGCTCAACTCCAGCACGGTGCCCTCGGGCGCCAGCAGGTCCAGGCCGCGTTGCAGCCCGGCGGCGCTGGCGCTGGCGTGCACCACGAGGTCGCGCCCGCCGCTGGCCGTCAGCGGCGCGGCGAAGTCGACGCCGAGCGCGGCGGCCACCTCGGCCCGCGTCGGGTCGGTGTCGACCAGTTCCACGCGGACGCCGGGGAAGCGCGCCAGCAGGGCCGCCACCGCGCAGCCGATCATGCCACCGCCGATGACGCTGACCCGGTCACCGACCAGCGGTGGGGCGTCCCAGAGCGCGTTGACGGCGGTCTCCACCGCGCCGGCCAGCACCGCGCGGGCCGCCGGCACCCGATCCGGTACGACGGTAACCGCCTCGGCCGGCACCACGTACGCGCTCTGGTGCGGGTGCAGGCAGAACACCGTACGCCCCAGCAGCCGCGCTGGCCCCTGCTCAACCTCGCCGACGCTGAGGTAGCCGTACTTGACCGGGGCGGGGAAGTCGCCTTCCTGGAACGGCGCGCGCATCGTCGCGTACTGGCTGGCGGGCACGCGACCGGCGAAGACCAGCGTCTCGGTGCCCCGGCTGACCCCCGAGTAGCGGGCGCGGACCAGGACCTGCTCGGCGCGCGGCTCCGGCAGCGTCACCGGGCGGATCTCGCCCACGCCGGGGGCGCTGAGCCAGAAGGCGCGGGCCGCTTGCGTCACCGGTACTTCTCCCTTACCTGCGTCCGGACCGAACCGATCCGTCGTATTTCCCGTATGTCCTGACAGGGGTCGTCGATCATAAACACGGAGGCACGGTGTCCACAGTTCGAACCGGTCCGCAAATCGGGCTGATCGTCCAGATCGTTGCGCTGGTCGGGCTCGCTGCGACGGTCGGTCTCAGCCCGGTGGGCTGGCTGGCCGGGCTGGCGTACGGTGCCGTGACCTGCCTGGCGCTCCTTCGTGGGCTGCGGCACGCCGGTTCGGCCCGGCTCGGTCCGGCCGACTGGGTCACCATGGGCCGTGGGCTGCTGGTCGGCGGGGTGACCGCGCTGATCGTCGACGCGCTGGTCACCGACCGCGCCGCGCCGGTCGGTGTGCTGGTCACGATGACGGCGGTGGCCCTGGCGCTGGACGCCGTCGACGGGCAGGTGGCCCGGCGCACCGGGACGGTCAGCACCCTCGGTGCCCGCTTCGACATGGAGGTCGACTCGTTCCTGGTGCTGATGCTGAGCCTCTACGTCGCCCCGTCGGTCGGGGCCTGGGTGCTCGCCATCGGCGTCATGCGGTACGTGTTCCTCGTCGCCGGCTGGCTGCTGTCCTGGATGGACGCGCAACTGCCGCCCCGGTACTGGCGTAAGGTGGTCGCCGCGGTCCAGGGGATCATGCTCGTGGTCGCCGCTTCCGAGGTGCTGCCCGGGGTGCTGACGGCCCTGGTGCTGGTCGTGGCGTTGGGCATGCTGGTCGAGTCATTCGGCCGGGACGTGGCCTGGTTGTGGCGCCACCGCGCCGACCGGCCGGTGCCGGCGCGGCTCGTGCCGGCGGTGCCGATCGGCAGGCGGAGCATCGACGGGCCCGAGGACCGTGACCTGTCGCCCGCGCCCGTCCTGTCGCTGCGCTGATCCGGGAGAACCAGTTGTCGATCTCCGACCAGGCCACGTCCGCTGCTGCCGAGCCGACCGAACAGCCCGGCCGGTGGCGCCGGGTGCGGGCCGGGGTGGTCAGCGTGCTGGCCGCCGCGCTGGCGCTGGTCACGTTGACCCTGCCCAACCGGCCCTGGCAGATCGCACCCGGCGCGTTCCTGCGGATTCCGCTGGAGGCGTTGCTGCTCGCCGCGCTGCTGCTCGCCCTGCCCGGCCGAGCCCGGCGGGTGGTGGCGGCGATCTCCGGTGTGCTGCTCGGCCTGATCGTCGCGGTGAAGGTCGGCGACATCGGTTTCTACTCGTCGTTGGGCCGCCCGTTCGACCTGGTGCTGGACTGGTCGCTGCTCGGCGCGGCGTTCGACTTCGTGGCCGAGTCGATCGGTCGGTCCGGCGCGATCGCCATCGCGGCGGGTCTCGGGCTGGTGCTGCTGGCCGTACCCGTGCTGAGCGCGCTGTCCACGGTGCGGCTGTCCGGGCTGCTGGACCGGCACCGCACGGCCGCCACCCGGGTCGTCGCCACGCTGGTGGTGGTCTGGGCGCTGCTCGCCGCGTTCCAGGCCCGGATCGTGACCGGCGTGCTGGTGGCCGACACCAACGCCAGCGCGCTGGTGCACGAGCACGCGTCCGAGGTGCGGGCCCGGCTGGCCGACCGTAAGGCGTTCGCCGCCGAGGTGGGCGTCGACCCGTTCCGGGACGTGCCCGCCGACCAGCTGCTCACCGGGCTGCGCGGCAAGAACGTGCTGATCGCCTTCGTGGAGAGCTACGGCCGGGACGCCGTCTCCGACCCCGACTTCGCCACCGTGCAGCGGGTGCTCGACGAGGGCGCGCAACGGCTGGCTGCGGAGGGCTTCGCCGCCCGCAGCGGCTTCCTCACCTCCCCGACGGTGGGCGGGGCGAGCTGGCTGGCGCACGCCACCCTGCTGTCCGGGTTGTGGATCGACAACAACCAACGCCACAAGAGCCTGCTCGCCAGCGACCGGTTCACCCTCGGCGACGCCTTCGCGCGGGCGCAGTGGCGCACGGTCGGGATGATGCCGGCGGTCAACCAGGCGTGGCCGGAGGGAGCGTTCTACGGCTACGAGCAGTTCTACAGTGGACCCGACCTGGGCTATCAGGGCCCGAGGTTCGCCTTCGCGCCGATGCCCGACCAGTTCGCCCTGCACCGGTTCCACCAGCGCGAACTCGCCGGGCCGCGGGACCGGCCGGTGATGGCCGAGTTGTCGCTGGTCTCCAGCCACTCACCGTGGACCAAAGTGCCCTCGCTGGTCGGGTGGGACGAGATCGACGACGGGGAGGTGTTCCGGCAGGGCGTCATCGGCACCCCGGCGGCACAGGCCCGCACCGGTTACCGGCACTCGATCAGCTACACGCTGCGTACGCTGATCTCCTACCTGGAGACCTACGGCGACGACGACACGGTGCTGGTCATCGTGGGTGACCACCAGCCAGCCCCGGTGGTCACCGGCGACAACCCCAGCCCGGACGTGCCGATCCACCTGCTCGCCAAGGACCCGGCGGTGCTGGAGCGGATCACCGACTGGGGCTGGCAGGAGGGCCTGACGCCGGATGCCGCCGCACCGGTCTGGCCGATGGACGCCTTCCGCGACCGCTTCCTCACCACCTTCGGTCCCACCCCCGACCGGCCTCAGACCCAGGGTCGCTGAGGCCGGTCCGGAGCGTTCCGATCGGTGCCGGCGGTGGTCGCGGCTACCGCCGGCTCCATTGCTGGTTGACCTGGCCGTTGCAGGTCCAGAGGACGAGTTTCGTGCCGTTGGCGGTACCCGCGGCGTTGGCGTCCAGGCAGAGGCCGGACTGCACGCCGGTGATGGTGCCGTTGGCGTTCACCTGCCACTGCTGGTTCGTCCCACCGTGGCAGTCGTAGATGGTGACCCGGGTGCCCGGCGACGTGCCGTAGCCCTCGGCGTCGAGGCACTTGTTGCCGTAGACGGTCAACGCCCGGCTGGACGTGTGGGTCCACTGCTGGTTGGTGCCGCCGTGACAGTCCCACAACTGGAGCTGGGTGCCGTTGGTGGTGCTGTAGCCCGGGACGTCGAGGCACCGGCCGGACGCGGCGCCGACGATCGCGGTGGCCTGTCCTCCGCCACCGCCACTGCCCGGGTTGCCGATGCTGCCGGGTACCGACTGCAACGCGGCGTACCAGACCGCGGCCATCTTGTCGTAGCCGTTGGCGGTCGGATGGATGCCGTCGATCAGGTCGCCGGTGGTCAGGGCACTGTTCATGTTCACCAGGTGCACCCGCTTGCCCGCGTTCACCTTGCTCTGCACGATGCCGGGGATCGCCGCGTTGAAGGTGCGTACGGCCGCCGCCTGGTTGCTGTTGGTGAGCGTGATGATCTGCGCGACGAACACGTCCGCGTCGGGCGCGGTGGTGGTGATCCGGTCGATCAGGGTGGAGAGTCGGTTCGGCGCGCTGCTCACGTTGTAGTTCTGCAGGATGTCGTTGGTGCCGATGTGCAGCAGGACGGTCCGCGGTCGCTGGGTGTTCAACCAGCCGACGATGTTGGCGTCGATCTGGTCGATGCGCCAACCGGGATGCCCTTGATGATCACGGTCACCGAGGCTGGCCGGCCCGTTGAACTGCGACCCAACGAAGTCCACCGTGTATCTGCCGTTGACCAGGCGCTGCCACAGACCTATGCGGTACCCGCCCGGAATCTGGGTGCCCTCGGTGATGGAGTCGCCGAGCGGCATCACCCGCACCCCGCCGTTGGACTCCGCGCTGGCCGCACCGGGCTGTGCCGCCACCCCGGCGACCACGAGACCGAGCGCGGCGACCGCAGCGAGCCATCGTCCCCTCGTACGCATCATCAACTCCTGCCCTCTGCTTCCCCAGCGCGACCGGCTTCACCCGTCGCGAGTCCTCTGTGAACGCTAACACTTACATTAATCGATCTCCACCCCCTTTCCCCCCACCCCTCGCGCCGTCGATCTTGCAGTTTCTGTCGCCGCATAAGTTGCGAAAGCCGCATTTCGGCGACCAAAAGTGCAAGATCGACGGCGCAAGGGGGTGGGGCGAGGGGTGGGGGGTGGGGGTGGGTCAGGGGGAGGGTTTGTGGGCGACGAGGATGTCGCGGGTTATGGCCTGGTCCACACGGTGGGCCAGGCAGCGCCAGGGGGCGTGGTCCAGGACGGTGAGGCCGGCGGCGGTCAGGCGTTCGGCGGCGGCCTCGCGCCGGGCCACGTTGGTGTTCCAGGAAATGCCGAGGGCACCGCCGGGGCGCAGCAGGCGTGCCCAGCCCGGCGCGGCGGCGGCGAGCAGGGCCAGCGGGTCGCGGGCCAGGCCCTGCTCGGCGGTACGGCTGCCGTGCTGCACGCCGTACGGCGCATCGGCCACCACCAGGTCGATGCTCTCCGGACGGAAGAACTCGCCAGCGCGGGTGGTGTCGGCGCTGACCACGTCCACCATCTGCACGTCGCCGGCCCGGCACGCCTCCTTCGAGGTGGCCACCTCCACCCGCAGCCGCCGGCCGACCACCTTGCGTTCCCGGCGCACCGGCCCGGACTCCAGCACCCGGTGCTTGACCCGCTTGCGCTTGAGCCAGGTGGTCAGGAACGCCTGGTACGCCTCGAAGTCCTTGCCGTCCCGGTCCAGGCCGGCGGCGTCGAAGCCGTACATCATCGCCTGGTTGACCGTGGTGCCCCGGCCGCACAGCGGGTCCAGCACCCGGAACCGCCGGGTGAGCAGTTCCTCGGCCCAGGTGGAGGCGAGCAGGGTGACGTTGAGCAGCAACTTGGTGAACTGTTCGTTGGTCTTGCCCGGGTACTTCTGAATGGTGATCAGATCGTCGTCGAAGCGGTCCAGCCGGGTCAGCGGCACCGGACGCAGCAGGTCGCCGACGAACTCGAACAGCGCGTACGCGCTGGACAGGTTGCCCAGCAGCGCCGCGTCCCGTTCGCTCAGCCCGCCGTCGACGTCGAACGTGAGGTAGCGGACACCGCCGATGGTGTCGGTCTCCACCGCCCCGATCCGGCCGCTCAGCAGCGCGTCACCGAAGATCCTCAGCTCCGCCCGCGTCAGGTCGACGGCGGCAGCGGCGTACACCCGGTTGCTCGAAGGCAGGATCAACATCCCGTAGCGCTTCACGACCAGCCACTATCGCACGCCGCCGATCCCCTCCCGCGCGCGCCCATTCGCGTGGGAGGGGCGGACCGGACTCAGGCGGGGAGACCACCGACCTGGGTGTTGATCCAGGAGCGGATGGCGGGCAGGTCACCGTAGATGGAGGGGCCGGTGGCGCAGGTGGCGTTGTTGTTGCCGGAGCGGCTGGTCGCGCCGATCACGTTCCAGACGCCGTTGATCCGACGCACCTGCGGGCCGCCGGAGTCGCCATAGCAGGCGCCGGAGTTGCCGTTCGGGTTGTCGGTGCAGATCTCGTAGGTGGCGTTGATGCCGCTGCACCGGCTGTCCGCCACGATCGAGGTGTCCAATTCGTACGCGGTGGTCGGCGCCGAGCCGCAGCCACGTACCGGGCAGGTCAGCCCCCAGCCGATGATCCGGGTGGCGGTGCCCACCGCCCCCGACGAGGTCGGGATCGGCGCCGGTGCGTAGCCGACGGAGCTGGACAGCTGGAACAGCTTGACGTCGATGCTCGGGTGGTTGACCGCCCGGCTCACCCCGACCACGGTGCCGCCGCTGGAGCGGTTGACGCTGCCCACCCGGACCGACGAGGGGGTCGAGCAGTGCTTCGCGGTGACCACCCAGTTGGCCTTGATCAGGGTGCCGGTGCAGCCCGAGGTGTACACCAGCCACGGATAGTTCTCGGTGGCCGGCCGACCGCCGACCACGAACGTCCCGATGTCGGAGTCCCCGGTCCAGGTGTAACTGCCGGCGGCGGCCACGCTGCGGCTGCCGGCGAAGAGCTGGTTGACCCGGCTGGCCTCGGCCGAGCTGGGGTTGGCGTTGGTGCAGGAGACCGGCGCGCTGCTGCCGGACATCAGATCGGTGCAGAGCCCGGTACGCCGGTCGGGCAGGCCGAGGATGTGGCCCAACTCGTGGCTGGCGATCCGGGTGCGGTGGTAGCCCTGGTTGACCGCCTGCCATCCCATCCAGATCCGGCCGGAGCCCAGCCCGGTGACCTGCGCCCGGGGCCAGCCGTCGTCGACCAGGATGGTGACGCTGGCGGGTGTGCCCGGCACCAGCCGGACGTTGCTGACCCGGCTGTTCCAGATCTGGGCGGCCTGGTCGAAGTTGGTCCGGAACTCGCCGGCCCGGCTGGCGTCGTAGTAGACGGTCCGGGCGGCCGAGGCACCGGTGGCGGTCGCCACCTGAACCCCGGTCGCCGCCAGCACCGCCGCCAGCGCGGCGGTGGCCACGCGCAGCAGTCGTCGTCGGATCATCACGCACTCCCCTGCGGACTATGCGGCGCACCGACGCGCCGCAATCGATGTGCGTGAATGTTAATGGTCGCCGTCGGCGGAATGTCATCGCGAAAGTGTCATACCGCCGGACGGCTGTTACCCGGGTGTTACGTCACGGTGAAGCTCCGGTGGCACGCCACTTCGACAGTGAAGCCACGAGGTCTCCGCCCGCACGCGGCGGGCGGAGAGGAGAGGGGACGACGATGAGGATCAGAAGGACCATGACCGCGCTGGTCGTGGCGTTCGCGGCGCTGCTCGCCGCAGCCGCGGCCGCCACCCCCGGGACGGCGGCCGACGCGCCGTACTGCGGGATCACCTGGGGCAGCGGGGACAAGACGGCCGGACCGATGAGCAGCTCCCCGCTGGTCGAGGTACGCACCGGCCGGCACGAGTGCCACGACCGGGTGGTGTTCGAGTTCGACGGCCCCGTCACCGGCTACTCCGTCGGCTACGGCGAGACGTACACCGACGGTGAGGGGCTGGCGTTGTCGCCGTACACCGCCGGTGGCGCGCTGCTGCGGGTGTCGCTGCGCGCGCCCGCGTACGACGACGAGCACCTCGCGACGGTGCTGTACCGGGTCGGCGACCACGTGGCCAACGTGGTGCGCTACCAGACCCTGCGCGACGTGGTCTTCGGCGGCAGTTTCGAGGGCTACACCACCTTCGCCGTCGGCGTGCGGGCGCGGCTGCCGTTCCGGGTGTTCCTCCTGGCCGGCCCCGGCACGCACAGCCGGATCGTGCTCGACGTGGCGCACCAGTGGCAGCAATGACCGACCGCGGGGGCGGGGGTCCGGCGCCGGCCGGTCCCCCGTTCCCGGCCGTCACGCCGAGCGACGCCCGGCCGCCCGCGGACTACCCTGGGTGCATCATGGACGGCTGCGTGCTGGTGGTCGAGGACGACGCCTCCATCCGGGAGGTCACCGCCCTCGGGCTGCGCCGCGCCGGATTTCGGGTCGACACCGCCGTCGACGGCCGGCAGGCCCTCGCGGCCTGGCGGGCCGGGCCGGTCGACCTGATTGTGCTGGACGTGATGCTGCCCGGGCTGGACGGCCTCGAGGTGTGCCGCGAGATCCGGCGCAGCAGCACGGTGCCGATCCTCATGCTGACCGCCCGCACCGACACCATCGACGTGGTGGTCGGCCTGGAGTGCGGCGCCGACGACTACTTGCGCAAGCCCTTCGACCTGCCCGAGCTGGTGGCCCGGGTCCGCTCGGTGCTGCGCCGCACGGTCGCCCCGCCGGAGCCGGGCCCGCTGCGGATCGGCGGCCTGGAGATCGACCCGGGCGCCTTCGTGGCCCGCCGCGACGGCGCCGAGCTGCCGTTGACCGCCACCGAGTTCCGCCTGCTGCTGGAGCTGGCCCGCCGCCCCGGGCAGGTCTTCACCCGCGAACTGCTGCTGGAACGGGTCTGGAACCACAGCTATCTCGGCGACAGCCGGCTGGTCGACGTGGCGGTGCAGCGGCTGCGCGCCAAGGTCGAGGACGACCCCGGCAACCCGCGACTGATCCGCACCGTGCGCGGTGCCGGCTACAAGTTCACCGCCGGATGACCGGGCGGCGGCGATGCTCCCCGACACCGTACGCCCCGGCCGGCTGCGCCGCCGGCTGACCGTCGCGTTCGTGCTCGTCGCCGGGGTCTCCGCGGGGGTCCTCGCCGGCGGGTCCTACCTGCTGCTGCGGCAGGCCCGCTACGACGCCTCGCTGCACGCCGCCGCCGCCGACGCCCGCTACCAGCTGGTGCTGGCCGGTCAGTTCCTGCCGCTGACCGAGCAGCGCCGCGCCGAGCTGCTCACCAGTTTCGAGGGCAGCGGCCGGCACGTGGTGCTCGTCGCCGGGGACGCCTGGCCGTCGCATCCGGCGTACGCGCCGCCGCTGGGCGAGCAGCTGCGGGCCACGGTCGCGGCCGGACAGCTCGGCTACGAACGCGGCGGGCTGTCCCGGCTGCTCGTGGTGGGCGGCCGGATCCCCGGTTCCACCGTCGAGCTGTACGTCATCACCGACGAGGGCGATCTCGCCGTCGGCCTGGACCAGCTGCGCAACGCCCTCGCGGCGGGCTGGGTCCTGGTGGTGCTGCTCGCCGCCGCCGTCGGGCACACCCTCGCCCGGCGCACCCTGGAACCGGTGGGGCGGGCCAGCCGAGCCGCGCGGGCGATCACCGAAGGGCTGCTCGCCACCCGGCTACCGGTCCGTGGCCGGGACGAGTTCAGCGCCTGGGCCGCCTCGTTCAACGAGATGGCCGAGGCACTGGAGGCGAAGATCGCGGCGCTGCACCGGGCGCAGGAGCGGGAGCGGCGGTTCACCGCCGACGTGGCGCACGAGCTGCGTACCCCGGTCACCGCCCTGGTGGCCGCGGCCTCCCTGCTGCGCGACCACCTCGACCAACTGCCCGCCGACGCCCGTCGGGCCGGCGAGCTGCTGGTCAGCGATGTGGTCCGGCTACGCCGGCTGGTGGAGGACCTGATGGAGATCTCCCGATTGGACGCGGGGCAGGTGGCCGTCGCCGACGCCGACGTGGACGCGCCGGCCCTGCTGCACGCGATCCTCGCCGCCCGCGGCTGGCGGGACCGGGTCGCCGTCGCCGTTGCCGTCGCCGTCGCCGGCGACGGCGACGGCGACGGCGACGGCGAACCGGTCCGGCTGCGCACCGACCCGCGCCGGCTGGAACGGGTGCTGGGCAACCTGATCGCGAACGCAGTGCAACACGGCGACGGCGAGATCCGGGCGCGCGTCACCCGGCGGCTCGGTCGCGTGGTCTTCGAGGTCGACGACCAGGGTCCCGGCATCCCGGTCGAGCACCTGCCGCGCCTGTTCGACCGCTTCCACAAGGTCGACCCGGCGCGCTCCGGCGGCGGCAGCGGGCTCGGCCTGGCCATCGCCCAGGAGAACGCCCGGCTGCTCGGCGGCCGACTGACCGTGCACAGCGCCCCCGGCTTCGGCACCCGGTTCCGGCTCGACCTGCCCGACGCCCCGGACACGGAGATCGGATCAGCGGCCGCCCACTCGTCACCGCGGTCACCCGGCGGCGAGCCTGGCGGTGCCAGGTGAGCCGGCACGCGGCCACGGCCCCGGTCCGGCGGCCGGTCAGGCCGTGCCGAACGAGCGGCCCGACGGTCACCGCGGTCGTCATCGTGCTGCTGCTGGCCACCGGCTGCGCGCCGTCGCGGTCCGGAACACTGGGACCGGCACCCACCGCCCCTGCCCCGACCTCGGCCACCCCCACCAGCGTCGGCCCGCCGGCCACCACCACACCGGCGCCCAGCGGCACCCCCGCGCCCGCGCCGCCGACCACCGGCGTCGCCGGCACCACCCGGCCCGCGACCCTCACCCTGGAGCTGTGGTACGTCCGCGACGGGCGGCTCGCCCCGACCCGACGGACCCGACCGGCCACGGTGGCCACCTCCCGGCTCGCCCTGACCGAGCTGGCCGCCGGACCGACCCCGACCGAGGCCGCGGCCGGTCTGGTCACCCTGCTGCCCGACGGCGCCGAGGTGAGCCGGATCGCCGACGGCGTCGCGACCCTCCGCCTGCCCGACGCACCCGATCCGGCCACCGCCCGGACGCGCGAGGCCCAGGTGGTCTACACACTCACCCAGTTCCCCACCGTCCGGCGGGTCGCCTTCGGCCGGGACGCGCCGGCCGGCCGCGCCGACTACGCCGACCTGTTGCCCGCGATCGTGGTCACCGGCCCGGTCATCGGTGACCGGGTGACCAGCCCGGTCACCGTGCTCGGCACCGCCGACGTGTTCGAGGCGACCGTCAGCGTCCGGTTGCTCGACGCCGCCGGCCGGCAGCTCGCCACCGCGTTCACCACCGCCACCTGCGGCACCGGCTGCCGCGGCGCCTACCGGGTCACCGTCGGCTACCGGCTGGCCCGCCAGCAACCCGGCACCATCGAGGTGTACGAGGTGTCGGCCGCCGACGGCTCGCGTACGAACCTGGTCGCCGTCCCGGTGACCCTGGCCGCCACGAGGTGAGCCGGACGGTCAGTTGGGTTTGCTGGCCAGGTACTCGGCGTGGCTGAACGGGACGACGCAGCAGCGCGCCATCTCATTCCGGGAGGCCACGTATCACCCCCATCGATTTCTGTTTGGCGAGGAACGACGTCATCGGCGCCGTCTACATCGACGCGTGACAACCCGCCCTCGGCCGACACCGCGACCTGGCTGCGCCAGGCGGGCCGACGGCCACGACAGGAGATCCGCTGACATGACCGAGCCGATGGCGAAACCAGGCCGCCTCGACAGCACCGACCTCTGGTCGCTGATCCACGCGTAGCGGGCGGCTCTGGCAGCCGACCTCACGAACCTGGCCGCCGAGCGGTGGGCGGCGCCATCCTTGTGTTCGGAGCTGACAGTGCGTGAAGTTCTCGCACATCTCACCGCGGCGGCGAGCCTCAACTCCGTGCGCTGGATGCTGGGTGTGATCCGGTGCCGGTTCGACTTCGACCGGCAGGTGGCCATGCGGCTGGCCGAACAGATGGGCCGCGACCCCGACGAGACTCTCGACAGGTTCCGCCGCGTCATCACCAGCACCACCAAGCCGCCTCTGCCGGTGCTGGCGATGCTCGGCGAGCAGATCGTGCATGGCGAGGACATCCGACGTCCCCTGGGCATCCGCCACCCGTACCCGATCGGGACCGTCACGCGCGTCGCCGAGTACTTCGCCGGCTCCGACCTCACCGTCTCCGCCAAGAGACGAATCGAGGGGCTGCGCCTCGTGGCGAACGACGCGCCCTTCACCACCACGCAGCACAGCAGCCAGCGAACCTACCCGTGCGCCCGACGGCGCGGGCGGCAGGCCGGTGGTGGATCTCGGCCGGCGCGGTGCTCGGCGGTGCCATTCTGCACGGCGGTGATGGCCAGAAAGCTCGCACTCGAGTTGGCGGAGCGAGGGCCACGGCCCGATCTCCCCCGCACGGGGGAGGCAAACCCCCGTAGTCCGGGAGGCGCGAGGCACCGAATCGCTGGCATGCTCGCAGGCATGGCCAACCCTGACCTCCCACATTTGCCGTCGGGCGCTACGCAGACAGGGCGCTCGGTCGGCTTCTCCGTGTCTGGAGCCGGCCTGCCGGCCGCCCTGGCCGCGTGGGCTGCGCCATTGGCGCTCGCGTTCGTCGTGGGGCTCGTGCTCCTCGCGACCCCGGCACCGTGGCCGCAGATGCATGTTTTCGACGACCTCCCGAGCGCTGTGCCGGGTGTTGGTCGCATCGCGATCGGGCTTGCCAACCTCGCCGCGATCATGGCGGTCGCGTTGTCGCGGCATCGGCTCGGGCTGGCCTGCGTACTGACGGCTGTCCCCTGGGTGCTCTCGCCGTTGGCGGCAACGATGGCGTGGGGCTGGTGGCTCGCCAGTCTGGCCGTGCTCGGGGTTGCGGTCTTCGACGGCGCCCGCAAACGCGCACTATGGATCGCAGCCTTGGCGATCGCCCTGGCACTGACCTACTGCACGAGCGGGGTGTACTGGAACGTGCCGCTCGTCGGGCCGGTCAATCTGTACGCCAGCGACCCGAGTCGGTGGCTCGACGACACAAGGCTGTTCTACATCGCGGCGTACCTGGGCGCGGTAGGCGCCGTCGTGCTGACCGCCGCGCTCACCAGGGCTGTGACGCGTCGGCAGCGGGCCACTCGCGCCGCCTCGATATCCGTACAGCCGACAGCCGAGCCCGCCGAACCGGCCACGCCGGCCGAAGGCGTGCCATCGCACGCCGCCGAACGGGCCCCATCAGGACCATGGGCCAACCGGATCGCCACGCTCACCCGGCGCGAGCGGGAAGTACTGCTCGCCGCCGCCCGGGGCTTGTCAAACGCCGAGATCGCCGCGGACTTGGTCATCGGCGAGGAGACGGTCGAGACTCATATTTCTGAGGTTCTTCGCAAACTCGGCTGCCGCGACCGCGTGCAGGCCGTCATCACGGCCTACGAGTCGGGTCTCGTAACACCCACGTCCGCACAACCGGCGGACGGCCGACCAGCGAGGCCAACAACACCGTCATAGCCGCTGATAGGGCGCTGGCACCTCAGCGAGTGGCACGGGCCGCGGCTGGGCGGCGATCCTCACCGGGCTGTCGCTGGTCGCCCTGCCCTACGCCATCACGGCTGTCCCGCTACTGCCCGACACGGTCTCCGGGTGGCTGCTGCGGCTCACCCCGGCCGCCGGCGTCGCCATCAAGCAGACAATGGAGGAGTTTCCGCAGGTCACCGCGCATTACGCACCGTCGGCCGGGTACTTCCCACTTCCTTGGTGGGCCGGGCTTGCCGTGCTCTGCATGTACACCGTGATCGTGATGCGAATGGCCGCCGGTCGCAAGCAGGCTGCGGACACCGACTGGCGATAGCAGACGGTGCGGGAGCTTGCTCCCGCACCGTCTCCGACTACCCGAGGACGACGCCGTCGCCGTCGGCGAGGTTACCGGTCAACGGGCCACCACCGCGCTCGTTGCCGGTGCTGGCATCTGGTGAGCTTCGCGTCGAAGGCGGGGGCATGCCCATGCCGATGGTGCCCCGACCAGGATTCGAACCTGGGGTCTCCGGCCTCGTATGCCGGCGCTCTCTCCGCTGAGCCATCGGGGCGTACGACCGGCACCCGCCCCCTGCGGGCGCCGGTCGGGTCCTCAGCCCTTCACGCAGACCACCTGCTTGAGGTGCGCCACCACCTCGACCAGGTCCTGCTGCTGTGCCATCACCTCGGTGATGTCCTTGTACGCGCCGGGGATCTCATCGATCACCCCGGCGTCCTTGCGGCACTCCACCCCGGACGTCTGCGCCGCCAGGTCCGCGGTGCTGTACGTCCGCTTGGCCTGGGCCCGCGACATCCGGCGTCTCGCCCCGTGCGAGGCCGAGCAGTACCGTTACCAGCCGTGCGCTCTGGTAAGCGCACGGCTGATAGCTCCACCTTGCGGTGAGGCGATCCCGGTCTGACCGGCGGATGCCGTGCCGGGTTCACGCTTCACGGCCACCGGCCCGCGTATGCGGGTCTTACGGTCGGCTCCACGTGCTGCCGCCGGGCCACTCCCGGCAGGGCCGACCTCGGTGGCGAGGGCGGCGAGGTTACGTGCGGCGTTGAGGTCCCGGTCGAGGGTCAGGCCGCAGGCGGTGCAGGTGTAGGTACGTTCGGACAGGGCGAGTTTGGTTTTCACCGCGCCGCAGCCCGAGCAGGTTTTCGAGGATGGGTACCAGCGGTCGGCCACGACGAGTCGACCGCTGTTCCATTCGGTCTTGTACGCCAACTGTCGGCGAAGCTCGCCGAAGCCGGCGTCGGCGATGTGCCGGGCCAGCCTGCGGTTGCGCAGCATCCCGGCCACGTTCAAATCTTCGACCACGATCGTGCCGTGCTCGCAAGCGAGTCGGGTGGTGAGTTTGTGCAGCCCATCGCGGCGCAGGTTCGCCACCCGGGCGTAGGCGCGGCCCAGCCGCAAGGACGCGCGCCGCCACCGGTTCGACGGCCGCTGCCCGGTACGCCGGTCGGGGCCGGCCTTGCGCGACAGCGCCCGGCCGAGCTGACGCAGCCGGGCCTGCGCCGCGGCCAGGTGACGCGGGTTGTCCACCAGTTCACCGGTGGACAACACCGCCAGGTGCTTGACCCCGATGTCCACCCCGACCACCGATGCGGGCCGGGCAGGTCGACGCTCGGCGCGGTCAACCTCGACACAGAACGCCACATGCCACCGGCCGCCGTCACGACGCACGGTCGCGGACATGATCCGGGCCGTGCCGTTGTCCAGGCGGCGGGCCAGCTTCCGCGCCGACTCGTGCAGCTTCAACCGGCCCAACCGGGGCAACACCACATGCTTACGGTCCGGCTCGATACGGATCGCGCCGGTGGTGAACCGCACGCTCGGTGTGCTGCGGCGGCGGGACTTGAACCGGGGGAACCCCACCGGCCGACCAGCCCGTGTCCCCGACCGGGATTCCGACCAATTCTTCAACGCGCGGGCGAGCGCGTCCAGGCCGGTGTTGAACGCCTCCTTCGAGCACTCGCGCCACCACGGCGCGACCTGCTCCTTGTTCGCGTTCCACACCTTGCGCAATCCGGGCAGCGTCCACGACACGCTTGGAGTGAGCATGTCCTCCGGCATGCCGTAGGAGCGTTCGGCGGTCTGCTGATCCATGACCGCCTTGACCCGCGCCAGCGCCCAGTTATGCGCCACCCGGGCCGCACCCGCGTGCGCCAGCGCCGCGCGCCCCTGAGCCGGGGTGAGATCGACAGCAAAGCGGTACGCCTGGATCGTCTTCACGCCGCATCCCCGGTGGCAGCCTCCACCGCACGGCGAGCACGGCTCGCAGCCGCGCGGCGTCCATAGAGACGGGCATACAGCAACGCCAGGACCTCGGTCACGCCACGCACAAGATCGTCGTCCACCTCAACCGGATCCACCACAAGCAGCCGCCGACCCGAAGCAGCCAGAGCAGCTTCCACGCACTCCGCGCCAAAACGCGCGAACCGGTCCCGACGCTCGACCACAATCGCAGTGACGTTCGGGTCACGCAGCAGAGCGAGGAACTTCCCCCGCCGCCCGTCCAACGCTGAGCCAACCTCGGTCACCACCCGCGACACAGCAATATTCTGACCGGTCGCCCACTCCGTCACCCGAGCAACCTGCCGGTCCAGGTCGGACTTCCGGTCAGCCGACGAAACTCGGGCGTACACCACCGCCATCTCTGAGAGCGACGGCTCGCAAGTTTGCTCCACCAGGATCAGCCCACCGACTCGCCGAGCAGCCACGGGCAGCTTGCCCTCCCGGAACCAGCGATACGCCGCAACCGGATGAACACCTTCCCGCTCAGCCCACTCCTTCAAGTTCACCGCATTCTGTAATTCACTGACTCGACAACAGCCGCCGACCCCACTCGTTGCCCTTGCCGCGCACGATGTACGAGCCGGTGCCCATCGACCCGGGAATGATGCCCAGGTCACCGCGGCCCGCCCGGATCGCTCCCTTGCGGGTCACCAACACGTCCACCCCCTCGTAGTGCTCCTCGGCCACGTAGTTGTGATGGCAGCTGATCGGCTCGTCGTAGCCGACCTGCGGGAACCGCTCCCGCATCAGGTTCATCAGCACGGCGAGCATGACGGCGCGGTTGCGCCGGGCGTACTCCTGCGCCCACCAGAGGTCCCGGCGGTAGGCGTCCATCTCCGGCGTGCCGGTGAGGAACACCGCCAGGTCCCGGTCGGGCAGGTCGGCGTTGTGCGGCAGCCGGCGGGCCACCGCCATGTGCCGCTCGGCCAGTTCCTTGCCGATGTTGCGCGACCCGGAGTGCAGCATCAGCCAGACCCGACCGGCGCTGACGCCGCCCTGCTCCAGGCAGACCTCGATGAAGTGGTTGCCGCCGCCGAGGGTGCCCAACTGCCGCCGAGCGCGGGTCTCCAGCTGCGCCACCCGCCGGTCGAGGTCGGCGAAGCGCCGCCAGAAGTCGTCCCATCCTCGCTGCTCCAGGCCACGCACCCGACGCGGGTCGACCGGGTTGTCGCGCTGGGCAAAGCCGACCGGGATCGCATCCTCGATGGCCCGGCGCAGCCCGGCCAGGTCGTCGGGCAGGTCGGCGGCGGTCAGCGAGGTGCGGACCGCCGACATGCCGCAGCCGATGTCCACGCCGACCGCGGCGGGCGAGATGGCCTGCCGCATCGCGATCACCGAGCCGACCGTGGCCCCCTTGCCGAAGTGCACGTCCGGCATCACCGCGACACCCTGCACCCACGGCAGCGCACCGATGTTGCGCAGCTGCCGGGCGGCCTGCGGTTCGATCCCGTACGGGTCGGTCCACACCCGCACCGGCGCCCTCGTCCCCGCGAGCACGTTGAATCCCATGATCGTTTTCTCCTGAACTGCGAACGGCCCCGCCGATCTTGCACTTACGGTCGCCAGAACACGGCTTTTCTACCCTTTGACCGGGCAAGAAGTGCATGATCGACGGCCACGTGCGGGCGTGGGGGCACGGCGGGGGTGGGGTGGGGAGAGAGAGGGAGAGGCAGCGCGCTATTTAGCGGCGGGGGGCCGGCGGCGAGATGAGCGAGCCAGGCCCGGGAAGGTGGCCGGTCTGCCGGCGGGTACGAGGGCGCGACCCGGCAGAGGACAGCTGGCCTTGGGTTTCTGTTCTGGCACGGCGTACTCCTTCCGGCTCTCGTCGTTTCGCCCTGACACGGAGAAGAGTATTGCCGGGCCGGCACGGGTGCAATTGATATTGCCCCCGCTACCCCCCGCTGGGCCGGACCGGCGGGGGGTAGCGGGGGCAAACCGCCTCAGGCGTGGGCCGAGTCCTTCTGGTCTCCGGCGAGCCGGTCCAGATGGGCGGCGAGTTCGTCGGTGAGCAGCAGATCGGTACGGATGTACTCGTGCGGGTAGCCGGCCCGGCCGACCATGTGCGCGGCCACCGGCGCGGTGGCGAGTTGGAACACCCCGACCAGCACCAGCGTGGTGATGTCCACCCCGGTACGCAGCCGCAGCGCGCAGCCGAGCAGCACCAGCAACAGCCCGAGCACCTGCGGCTTGGCCGCAGCGTGCATCCGGGTGAGCAGGTCGGGGAAGCGCACCAGGGCCACCCCGGCGGCGAGGCTGAGCAACGCGCCGACGACCAGGCAGGCGGCGGCGATGACGTCGAGCACGGCGTCGAGGCTCATCCGGCGTTTCTCCGGGCGGCGAACCGGGCCACGCTGACCGACCCGACGAACCCGAGGACGGCGAGGACCACCAGCACCGGCAGTGCGGTGGCGTCGCGGCTGTAGGCGGCCTCGGTGGCGATGGCGGCGACGATGATGGCCAGCAGCACGTCGGTGGCCACGGCCCGGTCCAGGATCGACGGACCACGGATGATACGGATCAGGGTGAGCCCGCCGGCCACGGCGAGCAACGCGGTGACGGTCACGGCGACGGCGGTCAACGTGATGCCCCTTCCAGGTCGGATGGCGCCGGCGGGTTCTCGCGAATCCGGCGCAGTTCGTCGGGTGAGCCGAGAGCGGAGACGATGCGGGCCTCCAGGGCGTACACCCCGCGCCGGAACTCTTCGAGCTCCTCCCGATTACGCAGGTTGATGACGTGGACGAACAGGGTGCCGGTGCTGCGGTCAGCCTCCAGGATCAGGCTGCCCGGCACCAGGGTCAGCGCCTCGGCGGTGAGCGTCAGGTTGAGGTCGGTGTTCACCCGCAACGGCACCGCGATGATGGCGCTACGCGCCTGCCCACCCGCCGGTCGCAGGGCCAGCCAGGCGATCTGGATCGAGGCGATCACGAGATCCTGCAGGAACCGCAGCCAGAAGCGCAGCATCGGCAGCGGGTGGATCCGCCCCGCGAAGGTCACCGGCGGCAGCGGGAAGACGGCCAGCAGGATGGCGACCACCACCAGCCCGCTGATCACATTGGCCCAGAAATGGGTCCCCCACAGCAGCACCCAGATGGCGGTCAGGCCGGTCATCGCGATGATCCGGTTACGGCGCCGGGCGGCCCGGGTCAGTCGCGGCTTCGGCGGGTCGGCCGGTGGGGCCGGGGTCATCTGGTCGGCGCTCACGGCGTACCTCCCGGGAAGACGGCCTCGACGTACGGCGTCCGACGCAGCAGGTCGTCGGCGGCGTCGGTGCTCAGCTCGAGCAGCGGCCCGGCGACCACGGTCAGCACCAGTCCGAACGCCACCAGCGCGGCGGTCGGCGCGATCATCAGTCCGGGCATGACGGCGGCGTTCTGCGCCGTGGCGACGTTCTGACCCGGCTCCATCGCGCCGTCGGTGCGGGCCGCCCGGGGCGCGTCGTCTTCCCGCGGCATGTCGGCATGTGGTGCCCGCCAGAAGGCGAGGTTCCACACCCGGGCGATGGCGTACAGGGTGAGCAGGCTGGTGACCAGTCCACCGGCGACGAGGATCCAGGCGAGCGCACCGCCGTCGTCTATGCCCGCCTGCACCAGGCCGAGCTTGCCGAGGAATCCGGAGAACGGCGGGATGCCGGCGAGGTTCAGCGCGGGTACGAAGAAGAGCACAGCCAGCAGCGGCGACAACCGGGCCAGGCCACCGAGGCGGTCCAGGGCGGTGCTGCCGCCCCGGCGTTCGACCAGACCGGCGGCGAGGAACAGGGTGGTCTGGATGGTGATGTGGTGCACCACATAGAAGATCGCCGCGGACAGGCCGAGCGACGAGGTGAGTCCGACGCCGAAGAGCATGTAACCGATGTGACTGATGAGCGTGAACGACAGCAACCGTTTGATGTCCGACTGCGCGACCGCGCCGAGGATGCCGATCACCATGGTCAGCACCGCCGTCACCAGCAGCAGGGTGGACGTCCGCCCGCCCGGGAAGAGCAGCGTCTCGGTACGGATGATCGCGTACACGCCGACCTTGGTCAGCAGGCCGGCGAAGACCGCGGTGACCGGGGCGGGCGCGGTGGGATAGCTGTCCGGCAGCCACGCCGACAGCGGGAACACCGCTGCCTTGATGCCGAAGGCGAGCAGCAGCATGCCCTGCAACACCAGCCGGATGTCGTCCGGCAGGGCGTCCAGCCGGTCGACCAGCTGGGCCAGGTTGAGGGTGCCGGTGGCGGCGTACACCAGTCCGATGGCGACCAGGAAGATCACCGACGAGAGCAGGCTGACCACGACGTAGGTGGTGCCGGCCCGGATCCGGGTCTCGGTGCTGCCCAGGGTCAGCAGCACGTAGCTGGCGACCAGCAGGATCTCGAAGCCGACGTAGAGGTTGAACAGGTCGCCGGAGAGGAAGGCGTTGCACACTCCGGCGGTCAACACCAGATAGGTGGGGTGGTAGACCGACAGCGGTGTCTCCTCGTCGCCGTCGGCCATGCCCTGCCCGATCGAGTAGACCAGCACGCAGAGGGTGACCGCGGCGGAGACCACCAGCATCAGCGCGGCGAGTTGGTCGGCGACCAGCACGATGCCCATCGGGGCGGCCCAGCCGCCGACCTCCACCACGAGCGGTCCGTCCAGGGTGGACCCGACCAGCAGCATCGCGGCGACCGCGACGGTGGCGGTGAGCACGGTCAGGCTGACCCACCGCTGGGCGCGGGGGCGGCCGAGGAGCAGCAGGGTCAGTGCCGCGCCGAGCAGCGGCATCACCACCGGCAACGGGACCAGGTGCGTCATCCGGACCTCCCCGGGGTCGCCGAGGCGGCCAGCCGCCGCTCGTCCTCTGCCGTCATGTCGTCGTCGTCATCGTCGCCGGTGTCCTCGCCGTCGGGGCCCTCGTCGCGCTCCGCGAGAGTCATGATCCGGCGGTCCTCGACGTCGTCCTGCACCTCGTCGTGCCCGTTGAGGTGCCAGCTGCGGTAGGCGAGGGCGAGCAGGAAGGCGGTCATGCCGAGGGTGATGACGATGGCGGTGAGGATCATCGCCTGCGGCAGCGGATCGCTCATCTCCTCCTGCGAGGTGGTGCCGACGATCGGCGCTCCGCCGGCCCGCCCGCCGGTGAGCAGCAGCAGGTTGGCGCCGTTGCCGAGCAGGACGACACCCATCAGCACCCGGGTGAGGCTGCGTTCCAGCAGCAACGTCACGCCGGCGGCGACGAGCACGCCGATCACGAGGACGTAGGTGAGGTTGGGTGTCACACCAGCTCCTTTTCCCGTACCTCGTCGTCCTCGGTCTCGTGCTGGCGGTCCATCTCCGCGCCGAGGCTGCGCAGGATGTCCAGCACCAGGCCGACGACGATCAGGTAGACGCCGACGTCGAAGAAGGCCGACGTGACGAAGTGGATGTGCCCCACCACCGGCAGATGGAAGTCGAGCATGGCGCTCTGCAGGAACTCCCCGCCGAGCAGCATCGCGGTCACACCGGTGCCGACGGCGACGAACAGCCCGGCGCCGAGCACCACGCCGGCGTCGACCGGTGCGGCGCCGTTGAGTTCCGTACGGCCGCCGGCCAGGTAGCGCACGGCCAGGGCGAGGCCGGCGACCAGGCCCGCGGCGAACCCGCCGCCGGGGGCGTTGTGCCCGCTGAACAGCAGGTATATGGAGAACAGCAACATGGCGTGGAACAGCATCCGGGTGACCACCTGAAGGATGACCGACTGGGCACGGGCGGTGGCACCGGTGGTCAGCCAGCGTGGCCGGGAATAGTCCGTCGGGCCGTCGCCGGGAATGTCGCCACGTCGGCCGAGGTCGCGGGTCCGCTGAAAGATCAGGCTGGCCACGCCGGTGGCGGCCACCACCAGCACGGCGATCTCGCCCATGGTGTCCCAGGCCCGGATGTCGACCAGGGTCACGTTGACCACGTTCTTGCCCCCGCCGTACGAGACGGCCGCGTCGGGGAAGCCGACGGAGATGGGCACGGCCTGGCGGGTGCCGGCCATGACGTACGCCATGCCGGCGGCGACCGCGCCGACCGCGACGCCGAGGCCGATCCGGCCGCGGCGGCTGGCCCGCATCGGCCGCTCGGAGAACTTCACCGGCAGACGGCGCAGCACCAGCACGAACATGACGATCGTGACGGTCTCCACCAGGAACTGGGTCAGCGCCAGGTCGGGCGCGCCGTGCAGGATGAACATCAGCGCGATGCCGTAGCCGGCCACGCCGACCAGGATCATCGCGGTGAGCCGGCGCAGGGCGCGGGCCGCCATCACGGCGGCGACGACGACCACGGCGGCGGCCACCACCTGCAACGGGGTGTCCCAGATGTGGAAGCGCTGCGGCCAGGGGCTGCCGGCCAGCAGTGCACCACCCGGCAGGACGACCAGCACGACCAGGATGACGCCGAGATAGAACGGCAGCGAACCACGCTGGGTGGCACCGGTCAACCACACCGCCATCCGGTCCAGCCCGCCGACGGTCCTCTCGTAGACGGCGGCGCCGTCGAACGGCAGTCGCAGGGTGGCCCGCACGCGTTCGCCACGCAGCAGCAGGAACAGCCCGACACCGCCGGCCACGGCCAGCACCGACAGCCCCAGCGCCGGGGTGAGCCCGTGCCACAGCGCCAGGTGGTAGCCGGGCTCGGCGGTGCGGTAGAGGTCGGCGTACGGGGCGAGCAGGCGGTCCACCGCCGGGGCCAGCACACCGACCGCAGCGCCGGCGAGGGCCAGCACGGCTGCGGGCGCGAGGAAGGGCCAGGAGATCGGCCGGACCGAGGTGGCGGCAGTGTCGGGCTTGTCGGCGAAGGCGCCCCAGAGGAAGCGCAACGTGTACGCGACGGTCAGCACCGAGCCGAACAACACGCCGGCCAGCACCACCCAGTCGGCGCCGGTGCCGTGCAGCAGCGCCTCGACCGCCGCCTCCTTCGCGACGAACCCGGCCATCGGCGGCAGGCCGGCCATCGAGGCCGCGGCGAGCCCGGCCACCACCGCCAGGGCCGGCGCGCGACGGCCGACGCCGTTGAGTTCCCGCAGGTCCCGGGTGCCGGTGGCGTGGTCGATGACGCCTACGGTGAGGAAGAGGGTGGCTTTGAACAGGGCGTGCGCCAGCACCATGGCGACACCGGCCAGCGCGGTGTCCCGGGTGCCGCCACCGAGGATCACCATCAGCAGGCCGAGCTGGCTGACCGTGCCGTAGGCCAGCAGCAGTTTCAGGTCCATCTGACGCAGCGCGGCCCAGCCGCCGAGGAACATGGTGAGCAGGCCGGTGGTCAGAAGTACGGGTCGCCACGGCGCGGTGTCGGCGAACGCGGGCCCCATCAGGGCGACCAGGAACACACCGGCCTTCACCATCGCCGCGGCGTGCAGGTAGGCGCTGACCGGGGTGGGCGCCGCCATCGCGCCCGGCAGCCAGAAGCTGAACGGGAAGATCGCCGACTTGCTCAGCGCACCGAGCATGACCAGCAGCACGGCGGCCGTGAGGTAGCCGCCGTCGGGCAGGTTCTCGGCGACCTCGGACCAGCGGTAGGTGCCGGCGTGCTGGCCGAGCAT
This sequence comes from Micromonospora sonchi, assembly GCF_014646235.1. Lineage (GTDB taxonomy): Bacteria > Actinomycetota > Actinomycetes > Mycobacteriales > Micromonosporaceae > Micromonospora > Micromonospora sonchi. Next base: position 173,973 of record NZ_BMNB01000002.1, read on the forward strand.
GATGAACCCGGCGAGCATCGCCAGGCCGCCCAGCGTGGTCACCAGCAACGCCTGCATGGCTGCCCGTCGGCTGGCGCGTTTGGCCGGGTCGTAGCCGATGAGCAGGTAGGAGAAGACGGTGGTCAGCTCCCAGAACACGTACAGCAGGAGCAGGTCGTCGGAGACGACCAGGCCGAGCATCGCCCCGGCGAAGGCGACGAACACGGCGGCGAACCGGCCGAGCCCGGGATCGTCGGACCGGAAGTAGCGGGCGCTGTACGCGAGCACCAGCGCGCCGACCCCGCCGATCAGGACGACCAGCAGCCAGGACAGGGTGCCCATCCGCAGGGCGAGTTCCAGGTTGAGCGACGGCACCCACGGCACCGTCTCGACCACCGGGTCGCCGGAGCGGACCCCTTTGGTGTGGGACAGCGCCCACACCAGCGTCGCGCCGGGGGCCAGCGCCACCAGGTAGAGGGCCTGCCTGCCCCAGAGCCGCACCAGCACCGGGGCGATCACAGCTGTCAGCGCGTGAACCGCCACCAGCACCAGCACACAGCCCTCCCCAAAGATCATCAGTCGGTGTAACGACCCTATCTGGTGACGGCCGTTGTCCGCACGCGGCGTGATTCTGATTAAAAACCGACGCCCTGAGGGGAGCGGGCTGCTGGTGTGCGGTTAGTGTACTCAATCTTACCCAGTTCGACGCGGGCGTCCGTCATCGCGGTCAATGCGAAGGTCTCGCTCAAGTTCGACGATGAGGGTGCGCAGATCGTCCAGCCGTTGACTGATCGCGATCCGGTCCACCTCGTCCGGTATCCCGTCACCGTCCTCGTCGTACCCCGGGGCGAGCCCTTCGGTCATCTCCAGCCGGCGCGCCTCCTCCATCGAGTTGACGATGACCGCGATCAGGATGTTCAGCAGCACGTTGACAGTGATGATCACGAAGCTGACGTAGTAGAGCAGGGTCCACGGGGAGAACGCGACGCCCTCCTCGATGAGGTCCGGCAGCGTCTCCAGGGACAGCAGCACGAACAGCGTCAGCAGTGACCGTCCGATGTCGCCGTAGTTCTCCGGATACGCCTCGCTGAAGATCAGCCAGCCGGCCATGCCGTAGACGTAGAGCGTCACCATGCCCAGGGCGAGGAAACCGCCGACGCCGGGCAGGCTGCGCCACAGCGCGGTGACGATCATCCGCAGGCCGGGCGAGAACCGCACCAGCCGCAGCATCCGCAGCACCCGGAGGAACCGCAGCAGCGCCGTGTCGCCGTGCAGGCCCGGCATGAAGGTCGCCATGATCACCAGGAGATCGAAGACGTTCCACCCGTGTCGGAAGAAGTCCTGCGGTCGGCGGCCGTACGCGAGCAGCCGGACAGTGATCTCGAGGACGAACACGGCTCGGAAGCACCACTCCAGGACACGCAGCGCGACGCGTGCCGAGCCCAGGTCGGGATAGGTCTCCAGGCCGAGGACGACCCCGTTGGCGATGATCACCCCGATGATCGTGATCTCGAAGGGACGCGACGCGGAGAGCCGGGCGCAGAAGTCGACCAACCGGGCACCGCGGGTGGTGCGAGCCCGGTTGGCCCGTTGAGCCGGTACGCGGTTACCGCTCACCGTCCGGCCGGTCCCGCCTCGGCGACCAGGGCCGGTGCGACCGGCCACCGTGCGTCGTCGAATTGTTGACGTACGGCAGGCATGAGCGACAGCCTACGGGGCGACGATCAACGCCAGCACCCGCCCGGCCGGACCGGACGGCGGCCAGGCCGGTATGCCGCTACCGTCGACTTTCATGGCCCTGATCCACTTTGACTTCTTCTCCGAGACGCTCGGCCTGAGCACCTCGATGACCGTCCTCCTGCCGCAGCGGACGCCGTCCCAGATCGGCATGGCCGGCGCCGAGAGCACCACGGACGATCCACCGGTGCTCTACCTGCTGCACGGGCTCAGCGATGACCACACGATCTGGCTGCGACGGACCTCGATCGAGCGGTACGTCGCCCCGCTCGGCCTGGCCGTGGTGATGCCCCAGGTCGGTGGCATCCGACCCGTCCGATCGATCCCCGGGTGTGGCACACGGTCTTCGGGGACCGTCCGCTGGCCGGGACCGACGACGGTCCACTCGCCCTGCTCGACCGGCCGGCGCGAACGCGCCCGCGCTCTACGTCGCCTGCGGCACCGAGGACTTCCCGTACCCGGACAACGTGCGCTTCGTGGAGGCGGCCCGGGCGAAGCGGGTGCCGGCTGCCGGTGACGGTGGACTTCTCCGTTACCTTTAGTGCGCTCTGGTGAGCGTGTGATCGGTAGTCCTACCTTGCGGTGGGACGGTCCCGGTCTGACCGGCGGTCGCCGTGCCGGGTTGACGTTTCGTAGCCACCTGCCCGCGTACGCGGGTCTTACGGTCGGCTCCACGTCCGGCCACCGGGCCACTCCCGGCGGTGTCCACCTCGGCCGCCAGGGCAGCGAGGTTGCGTGCGGCGTTGAGATCCCGGTCGAGGGTCATGCCGCAGGTGGTGCAGGTGTAGGTGCGCTCGGACAGGACCAGCTTGGCTTTCACCGCGCCACAGCCCGAGCAGGTCTTCGATGAAGGGAACCAGCGATCGGCTGTCACGAGCCGACCGCCGTTCCATTCAGTCTTGTACGCCAACTGGCGGCGAACCTCGGCGAACCCGGCGTCGGCGATGTGCCGGGCCAGCCTGCGGTTGCGCAGCATCCCGGCCACATTCAAGTCTTCCACCACGACCGTGCCGTGGGTGCGGGCGAGCCGGGTGGTGAGCTTGTGCAGGCCGTCACGACGCAGATTGCTCACCCGGGCATGCGCGCGGCCCAGCCGAGCGGATGCCCGGGCCCACCGCTGCGATGGACGCTGCCCGGTACGCCGATCAGGGCCGATCTTCCGCGACACGGCACGACCGAGCTGACGCAGCCGGGCCTGCGCGGCGGCCAGGTGACGCGGGTTGTCCACCAGCTCACCGGTGGACAACACCGCCAAGTGCGTGATGCCGACATCCACACCCACCACCGAGCCAGGGCACGCTGGCGCCCGGTTGGCCCGGTCCACCTCGACGCAGAACGCCACCTGCCACCGGCCGCCGTCACGCCGCACCGTGGCCGACACGATCCGGGCAGTGCCGTTGTCCACACGGCGAGCCAACTTGCGCGCCGACTCGTGCAGCTTCAACCGGCCCAGCCGGGGCAACACCACATGCTTACGGCCCGGCTCCACCCGGATCGTTCCGGTGGTGAACCGCACACTCGGTGTGCTGCGGCGACGCGACTTGAACCGAGGAAACCCGACCGGCCGGCCAGCCCGTTCCCCGGTGCGGGAGTCGGACCAGTTCCTCAACCCGCGAGCGAGAGCGTCCAGGCCGGTGTTGAACGCCTCCTTCGAGCACTCCCGCCACCACGGCGCGACCTCGTCCTTCGCCGCGTTCCACGCCTTCCGCAGCGCCGGCAGCGACCAGCCGATCGCGGGCGTCAGATCAGCCTCGGCGACCCCGTAGCTACGTTCAGCCGCCCGCTGGCTCATCACCGCCACCACCCGAGCCAACGCCCAGTTATGCGCAACCCGAGCCGCCCCCGCATGGGCCAACACCGCCCGCTCCTGAACCGGGGTCAGGTCCAGCGCGTACCGATACGCCTGAATCGTCTTCACCCGCAGGCGACCTCGACCGCCCGACGGACACGGTTCGCAGCGACATGCCGGCCGTACCGACGGACACACAACGACGCCACCATCTCGGCCACGTCCCCGACAAGGTCATCATCGACCCCGGCAGCATCGACCACCAGCAGACGACGGCCCTGCGCAGACAACGCGGCCTCCACATACTCGGCACCGAAACGGGCGAACCGGCCGCAATGCTCGACCACGATCGTGCCCACCGCCGGATCCCGTAACAGGGCGAGGAACTTCTCACGGTGACCGTCACGCGCGGACCCGACCTCGGTCACCACCCAATCCACCGCAACACCCTGCCCCGTCGCCCACACAGCCACACCCGCCACCTGCCGATCAAGCTCCGCCCTCCGGTCAGCCGACGACACACAGGCGTACACCGCGCTCTGCCCCGCAACCGGCGCCGAGCCGGCCAGCGGCTCTCCGACCATGATGAGCCACCCGAGACGATACGTGGGAACAGGAAGCCTCCCCGCCGCGTACTGCCGCCGCGCAGTCACACACGCGACACCCCTGGGAAGCCGCCCCCTCCTTCAAATTCACCCGCCCACCCTGCACCCCAAAGGGCTAAACAACGCTGACACGCCAGCAGCAGATACCCCTGGCGACCACGATTGGGCGTACTGGGACTCGACGATCGTCGACGTGCTCGCCTGGCTCCCGCTGCGTACGCGGCCGGCGAGCTGAGGCGACGCGGCGAAGGCCGACCGGCTCAGCCGGTGGAGGGCCGTGCGACCGGCAGGTCGAAGTACGTCTCCGGCCAGGGCTCGTCGCGGTACCGGAAGTGCCACCACTCCCGGTCGTAGCCGACGAAGCCGCCGTCGGTCATCAACTGCCGCAGCAGGGCCCGGTTCTCTGTGGCCGTGGCGCTGATTCCGCGCGCTCCGACGTGCGCCAGCGGGTCGAAACAGTCGAAGCCGGTGCCCATGTCGACGCTGTTGTCGGCGAAGCGCCGGTCACGCGGGGCGGTGCAGGCGACCAACGGCTGGCCCGGGACGTACCCAGGTTGACCGGGTGCCGGCACGTCGACCAGGGTCAGGTCGACCGTGCTGCCCCGGCTGTGCGCGCTGGGTGCACCGAGGTAGCCCTGGTCGAACAGGTCGGCCTTGGCCACCCGGGGATAGAACTCTGCCTTCATCTGCTGCTCGTGCGGGCGGCGGAACCAGGTCAGGAAGTCCTGCACCGCACGTTGGGGGCGGTAGCAGTCGTAAACCTTCAGGCTGCGGCCCACGGTCAGGGCGGCGTCCTGCACCCGGCGCAGCGCCGCGGCGGCCGGACCGGTGAGCAGACACAGTGGTTCCGGATAGCCGACGACGGCCCGGCCGACGAAGTTGTGCGCGGTGGCGTAGCGGATTTCGGTCTGGATCCGTGGATCCACGTCCGACAGCACCACGAAGCCGGGCCGCCCCGACGGCGACGCCTGCAGTGACGGCTGCGGCTGCTCCCGCACGCACCCACCGAGCAGTCCCGCCCCGGCCAGCATCCCCACCGCCACCCTGACTCCGATCCGTCGCCCGCCTCGCCGGGCCACCTGGCGGCTCGACCGCGGCATCGGCCGGGTACGGCGGGCCACGGCGGTCACCTGCCGCGGATGGCGGCGGCCCGGCGCCGGCGGCGGGCGATCAGGGCACTCGCGAGCAGGGTGAGGCCGGCGGCGAGGACGACGAGCGAGACGGATCGCAGTTGTCCGGCGAACGCCCGCCGACCGGAGGCCTCGGCACCGGCGGCACCGCCGGGCAGCGCCTGCGGCGGCACCGAGGCGGGCGGCGCGGAGGCGGTGGTGGCGCCCGGGCGCACCAACGCGCCGACCGAGGCGTCCCGGGGCAGGGCGAAGCCCCAGTCGAGCAGGGCGGCACCCTGTTCCCAGCCACGCTGGTCGACGACGTCCGCCCCGAGCAGGGTGACCACCAGTCGGCGACCACCGCGCTCGGCGGCGCCGACGTAGGTGTGCCGGGCCAGGTCGGTGTAGCCGGTCTTGCCGCCCAGCGCCCCCGGGTAGTGGTACAGCAGCTGGTTGTCGTTGTCGATGGTGAAGCCCTTGGCGCGCTGCCTCGGCTGGGCCGGGATGGTCGCCTCCCGGGTCGCCACGTAGCGCCGGAAACGGGCGTCGTCGAAACAGACCCGGGCGATCAGGGCCAGGTCGTACGCGCTGGTGAACTGCCCCGGGCCGTCCAGACCGGAGGGGGTGGCGGCGTGGGTCTGGTACGCACCGAGCCGGCGGGCCTGCTCGTTCATCTCCCGCAACCCGCCGGTCATGCCGTCCGCTCCGCCGCCGAGCCGGGCCAGCGCGTTGGCCACCTCGTTGCCCGATCGCAGCAGCAGGCCCAGCCACAGCGTCTCGACGCGGTACCGCCCACCCTCCACCAGCCCCACGGCCGAACTGCCCGGCTCGATGTCGAGGTCACCGGCGGTGATCGTGACGACCTCGGCCGGGTCCAAGCGAGGCAGCATGGTCGCGGCCAGCAGCAGCTTCTGCACGCTGGCCGGCGTCGCGTACTCGTGCGGACCACAACCGCCCAGCACCTCGCCGGTCTCCAGGTCAGCCACCAGCCACGAGGTGGCGGCCACCCGGGGCGGCGCCGGTGCCCCCGACGGTACGACCAGCCCGGCGGTGGCCAGCTGGGCGCCGCCCACCGCCCGCTGCACCGGATCCGGCGACGGCGCCACCGGCCGGTACGGCGCGGGCGCGGGCGGCGGCGGGCGCGGGCACGGCACCGGGGCGGCTGCGCGGGCACCGGTCGCGGGCGCCAGCGGCGACGTCATGAGCGCCGCGGTCACCGCGACGGCGAGGCGATTGACTCTCACATCCAGTGACACTATCGGGTGATTTCCGGTAGGTCCGGCGAATCGACCAGCACGCAGGTTCCCGGTCTGTCGAGACGATCAGCGCAGCGCTACGACTGCTCCCCCGGCAGTTGTCACAGCCGCGCTACGGCTCGTCGGATCCGGTGCGGCGTCCCGGAACTCGCACCGGGCCGCCGCTCGTCTGGCTGGTCCGGCCCCGCCGACCGGCGAGCACGGCCAGCCCGATCGCGGCCAGGCCGACCGCCAGCGCCACCAGCGTTCCGGTGCCCGGCGCGTCGTCGAGCGCGGCCGAGGCGTTGGGGTCCGTCGACGGCGCGTCGCCCGGCTGCGGCGCGTCGGGCCCGGCCGTCGGAGGCGCGTCCAGCTCCCCCGGTTCCACCAGCCGACCCACCGCGCTCGCCGGCGGCAGCGAGAACCCCCAGTCGAGCAACGCGGCACCCTGTTCCCAACCGCGCAGCGGCCGGGGCTCGGCACCGAGCAGCGTCACGACCAGGCGACGGCCGTCGCGCTCGGCGGCGCCGACGTAGGTGTGCCGGGCGTAGTCGGTGAAGCCGGTCTTCCCGCCCAGCGCACCGGGATAGCGGTAGATCAACTGGTTCTCGTTCTGGATCTCGAAGCCCTTGCCGCGCAGTGCCTTCTGGGCCGGGATCCGGGTTCGCTCGGTGAGCGCGTACCGGCGGAAGGCCGGGTCGGCGAAGCAGGCGCGGGCGATCAGCGCCAGGTCGTACGCGCTGGTGAACTGCCCCGCGGCGTCCAACCCGGACGGGGTGACCGCGCGGGTCTGCAACGCGCCGAGCCGGCGGGCCTGCTCGTTCATCGCCCGTACCCCGCCGGCCGCCCCGTCCGGCCCACCGCCGAGGCGGGCCAGCGCGTTCGCCGCCTCGTTGCCGGACTGCAACAGCAGCCCCAGCCACAGGGTCCGCACCGGGTAACGACCGCCGGCGAGCAGTCCGACGGCCGAGCTGCCCGGCGCGATGTCCAGGTCCTCGCGGGTGACCGTGACGACGGCGTCCGGGTCGAGCCGGGACAGCATGGTCGCGGCCAGCAGCAGCTTCTGCACGCTGGCCGGCGTGGCGTACTCGTGCGGGCCGCAACCGCCCAGCACCTCGCCGCTGTCCAGGTCGGCCACCAACCAGGAGGTCGCGGTCACCTTGGGCGGCGTCGGCGCGTTCGGCGGCACGACGAGCCCCGGGGTGGCCAGCGCGTCCCCGCCGACGACCAGGTGCTCCGGTGTGGACGGCGGTGGCGTGGGTCGCGGCGATCGCGTCACCTTCGGCGCCACCGCCCTCGGGCAGGGCAGCGCCGCCGCGCCGCCCGCCCCCGCAGGGGTGGCCGTCGCCGCGTTGGTCGCCGCCACGGAGACGAATCCGGCGGTGGCCGGCGCCACGGCGGCGACACGTTCGGTGGCGGCCGCGACACCCCCGGTCGCGGGGATCGTCGCGAACGCGAGGACGACGGGGGCGACCGCCAGGGCCCGGACTGTCATGAACACGCAGCCTAACCGCAAGATCGGCGCAGTTCAGGGCCGGGGCGGCAGCGGTACCGCTGACCACAGCGCCGGGCCGCTCGGCGAGGGCGGCGACCGGACCAGGCGACGGTCACGGCCCGAGCCCGCCCAGGTAGTCGTGCAGCGCCGCCGACGCGGCCAGTCGCCGCAGGCTGCGCCGGTGCAGGTCCTGCTCGCGGCGGGCCAGCTCCGCGCGGACCCGCTGCGGGCTGCCGGTGGTCCGCATCTCGTCGAGCACGGCCTCGATGATGTCGAAGGGGTAGGCGCCCCGGCGCAACAGTGTCACCACCTGGGCGGCGCGCACCTCGGCCTCGTCGTACACCCGGTATCCGGTGCCCGGCTCGCGAACCGGCCGGAGCAGGCCGCGGGCCTCCCAGAAGCGAAGCTGTGAGGTGCGGACCCCGACCAGGTCGGCCACCGCACCGACGCGTACCGCGCGGCGTGGCGCGGCGACCGGCGGGCTGGTCACCACCGTCTCGAACGCGCCGAGCACCCGACGGATCTCGGCGCGCTCGCGGTCCAGCTCGGCGTGGCCGGCGTCGAGCGCCGCCAGCGCCGTCGGCAGGTCGCCCCCGTGCACCGCAGACATGATCTCCCGGGTACGCGCCCAGCCGTGTCCCTCGGCCATCGTCCGAGCCACGGCGAGCGCCCGGGCGTGCGCCTCGGTGAAGATCCGGTAGCCGCTCGCCGTGCGCTCGACCGACGGCAGCACACCGAGATCGACGTAGTTGCGCACCTGCTGCACAGAGATGCCGACCGTCGCGGCGAGGTCGACCGCCCGCAGTCGCCGGTTGCTTCCGCGATCCGTCACCCGGGCAGCCTAGCTCTTCCACGTCGTTTGAGACTTTCACGCCCGTATCGCCATCGCTCCCAGCACAGCCGGCGCGAAACCCTCCACATGGTGTTTAATGAGACAATTTAATGCGGCCAGGCCAGCCCAAGCCCGTTCCGGGCGAGAAGTCCGTTCCTCACCTCGCGAAGGGTTCGCATGCAGCAGCCAGCACGGTCCGCCGCCGACAGTCACGACGTCATCGAGGTACGCGGCGCGCGGGAGAACAACCTCGCCGACATCTCGGTCGACATCCCCAAGCGCCGGCTCACCGTCTTCACCGGGGTCTCCGGCTCCGGCAAGTCCTCACTGGTCTTCGGCACCATCGCCGCCGAGTCGCAGCGGCTGATCAACGAGACCTACAGCGCCTTCCTCCAGTCGTTCATGCCGAGCCGCTCGCGGCCGGACGTGGACTCGCTGCGCAACCTGACTCCCGCCATCGTGGTCGACCAGGAGCGGATGGGAATCAACTCGCGCTCCACCGTGGGCACCGCCACCGACGCGTACGCGATGCTGCGGATCGTCTTCAGCCGGCTCGGCAGCCCGCACGTCGGCGGGGCCGGCGCGTTCAGCTTCAACCTGGCCGAGGGGATGTGTCCGACCTGCGAGGGCCTGGGCCGGGTCTCCGACCTGGACGTCAACGAGCTCGTGGACGTGGAGAAGTCGCTCAACGACGGCGCGATCACCGTGCCGAACTTCGGCGTCGACACGTGGTACTGGCAGAACATCGTCGGCTCCGGGCTGTTCGACCCGGACGTCAAGCTTCAGGACTTCACCCCGCAGCAGTGGACGGACTTCCTGCACAAGCCGGCCACGAAGATCAAAATCGGCGGCACCAACGTCACCTACGAGGGCCTGGTCGTCAAGGTGCGCCGGCTCTACCTGGCCAAGGAACGCGAGTCCATGCAGCCGCACATCCGGGCCTTCGTCGACCGGGCGGTCACTTTCACCACCTGCGCCGACTGCGGCGGCACCCGGCTCAACGCCGCCGCGCTCTCCTCCCGGGTCGCCGGGCGCAACATCGCCGAGTGCTCGGCGATGCAGATCAGCGACCTGGCCGAGTTCGTCCGGGGCATCGACGACGAGTCGGTCGCCCCGTTGACCGCGAACCTGCGGGAGCTGCTGGACTCGCTGGTCGAGATCGGGCTCGGTTACCTCAGCCTCGACCGCGAGTCCGCCACCCTCTCCGGCGGCGAGGCCCAGCGGGTCAAGATGGTCCGGCACCTCGGCTCCAGCCTCTCCGACATCACGTACGTCTTCGACGAACCCACCGTCGGCCTGCACCCGCACGACATCGCCCGGATGAACGACCTGCTGCTGCGGCTGCGGGACAAGGGCAACACGGTGCTCGTCGTCGAGCACAAGCCGGAGACCATCGCGGTCGCCGACCACGTGGTCGACCTCGGCCCCGGCGCCGGCACCGCCGGCGGGCGGATCTGCTACACCGGCGACGTGGCCGGACTGCGTCGCTCCGACACCCTCACCGGCCGCCACCTGGATCACCGGGTACGCCTGCGCGACCGGGTCCGCACCCCCAGCGGCCACCTGCCCATCCGCCACGCCGACCTGCACAACCTGCGCGACGTCAGCGTGGACGTCCCGCTCGGCGTGTTGACGGTGGTGACCGGGGTGGCCGGCTCGGGCAAGAGTTCCCTGATCCACGGCTCGCTGCACCGCCGCGACGGGGTGGTCGTGGTGGACCAGGCCCCGATCCGCGGTTCCCGGCGCAGCAACCCGGCCACCTACACCGGTCTGCTCGACCCGGTACGCACCGCCTTCGCCAAGGCCAACGGGGTGAAGGCGGCGCTGTTCAGCGCCAACTCCGAGGGCGCCTGCCCGACCTGCAAGGGCATCGGGCTGGTCTACACCGACCTGGCGATGATGGCCGGCGTCGCCTCGGTCTGCGAGCAGTGCGAGGGCCGGCGTTTCACCGACCGGGTGCTCACCTACCGCCTGCGCGGCAGGAACATCGGCGAGGTGCTCGGCATGTCGGTGGCCGAGGCCCGGGACTTCTTCCCCAGCGGACCCGCCCGGGTCGTCCTGGACCGGATGGCCGACGTCGGGTTGAGCTACCTGACCCTGGGCCAGCCGCTGACCACCCTCTCCGGCGGCGAGCGGCAGCGGCTCAAGCTGGCCATCCACATGGCCGACAAGGCGGGCACGTACGTGCTGGACGAGCCGACCACCGGCCTGCACCTGGCCGACGTCGACCAGTTGCTCGCCCTGCTCGACCGCCTCGTCGACGCCGGCAACACGGTCATCGTCATCGAGCACCACCAGGCGGTCATGGCGCACGCGGACTGGCTGATCGATCTCGGGCCGGGCGCCGGTCACGACGGTGGCCAGGTCGTGTTCACCGGCACCCCCGCCGACCTGGTCGCCCACGGTGACACCCTCACCGCCCACCACCTGCGCGAATACGTCACCCGCTGAGCAGCAGACCCGCGATCTGGGAATTTCTGTCGCTCATGGAGATCCACCAACGACGGAAATCCCTGGATCGCGGCGGGCCGTTCGGCGGCGGGACTGCCCGCGGGGGCGGGCCGGGTCGGCGGTGGGCCGACTGCCTGCGCTGTTCAGGTCAGCCGGCGCAGCCAGCGACGCTGCCAGGGGGTTTCCACCGCGCGGGGTCGGTAGGCGGCGCGGACCCAGTCGACCGCGCGGTCGGCGGGCAGTCCGTCGAGGATCGCGAGCGCGGCCAGCGCGGTGCCGGTCCGGCCCGTGCCGCCCCGGCAGGCCACCTCCACCCGCTGGCCCGCGTACCCGCGCCGCAGCGCCTCACGCAGCGCGTCCAGGGCGTCCGCCCGGTCCACCGGCACCCAGAAGTCCGGCCACCGCAGCCGCCGGTACGCCCACTGCGGCGACGGACCCGGCGCAAGCAGCAGACTGAAGTCGGCCGGCGACGCCGGATCCGCGATGCGCCGCCCCCGCACCCGTACGCCCCCGGGCAGCTCGACCACCCCGACCGTGTCCACCCAGTCGCCCATCCCAGCAGTATCGGCGAAGAACCTGGTACCGGAGGCACCAGCAGCGGTCAGCGGGGTAGGTCCTGGTCGGGGCGGTGGGTCCCGTCGACCCAGGCGCTGCGGTAGATGGTGCCCCGGCCATGCGGGTCGGGCACACCGCTCGGCGTCACGTCGGTCAACCCGGCACCGCTGTCGTTGGACCGGAGGCCACCGGCCCGCCGCGAGCGGCGCAGCCGGGTGACCACGAACCAGACCAACCCGATCACGCAGGCGACGATGACCAGGTTCTGCAGGATCCCGGCGTACCCCTCGACCAGGTGCCAGTTGTCGCCGAGCAGGTACCCGGCCAGCACAAAAACGGTGTTCCAGATCAGGCTGCCCAGCGTGGTGTAGACGACGAAGGTGAGCACCGGCATCCGCTCCACGCCGGCCGGAATGGAGATCATGCTCCGGAAGATCGGAATCATCCGGCCGAAGAAGACGGCCTTGACGCCGTGCCGCAGGAACCACTCCTCGGTCCGATCGACGTCGCTGAGTTTCACCAGCGGCAGCCGCGCCGCGATCGCCCGCGTCCGCTCCCGCCCCAACGCCGCGCCGATCCAGTACAACGCCAGCGCCCCGACCAGCGAGCCGAGGGTGGTCCAGAAGATCGCCCCGATGACGCTCATCCGGCCCTGCGCCGCGACGAACCCGGCCAGCGGCAGGATGACCTCGCTCGGAATCGGCGGGAAGAGATTCTCCAACGCCACCGCCAGCCCCGCGCCCGGGCCGCCGAGCCGCTCCACCAGATCGGTGACGAAACCGACGAGGCCGTCCTGGGGCGGCCCGGACCGGCCGGGCTCTTCGGCGGCGTACGGAAAGAGAATCATGCTCCCTACGCTACGAACTGAGCCCGCGGACCGCTCAACCGGTATCGGCTCCGTGCGACGACAAGGCTCTACGCTGCGCAAGCGGGGAGGCGACGTCCTATGTATCCCGTCACGGCGCGGAGAGCCCGACCCGACGTCGGTCAGTCGTCCTCGGGCAGCGTCTCTTCGAGCCGGTCGAGCAGGTCGTCCAGGCGGTCGGCGAAGTCGGCGGGAAGCCGGCCGCGTTCGGCCTCGTCCTCGATGCGGTCGCGCAGCTTCCCGATCCGTTTCTCGCGGTCCTTGGGCTTGCCCCGGGCGAGATCGGTGAAATCCTTACGCAGCCGGTCGGCGACCTTGCGGTCCACGTCGCCGACGAGTTGCGCCTCGGTGAGCAGGGCGACGAACTCGGCGGCGGTCTGCCGCAGGCTCACTGGTTCTGATTCGGAAGGAGGCGCCGACGGGCTGGGGCGCAGTGCCGTCGGGGTGGTCGAGGCCGGTGCAGCGGCCCGATCGGCCGGGGCGGTGGTGACGGTCGTGCTCGGCGGCGCCTCCTCGTCGCCGTTGCCGAGGGCGAGCACCACGCCCACCCCGACGAGCAGCGCCAGGCCGGCCGCCACCAACGCGCCGACCGGTGGGACGTTCCGCCCCGGCCTCCGGCCCGCGCCGCGCCCGCGACGGCCGCTGCCACGGGCCGGGCCACCGGCCGGCCGAGCGGACGCGGCCCAGACACTGGTGGCGGCCCCCTCCGGGGCGGAGCCGGCGGCCGGGCGCACGGAGGTGGGCTCGCCGGCGGCGGGCGTGGCCCTGGCGGACCACATGCCGGCCCGGTCGATCAGCGTCGGTGGATGCGCCGGCGCCGGCCGGGCCACGGCCGCCGTCGGCTCGCCGCCGGCCGGAGCGGAGGTGATCGGCAGTACGGCGGTGGGCGACCCCACCGGGCCGGTCGGCCCGGCCGCGGCACGCAGCCGGGCCGCCAACTGTCCGGCGGTGGGCCGCCGGGCCGGCTCCGGGTCGAGGCAGGCCAACACCAGTTCGGCGACGTCGGCGGGCAACCCCGGCGTCCGCGGCGGCGCCACGGGCGGCCGCTGGGCGTGCACCCGGGCGGCCTCCTCCCAACTGCGTACGGGCAACGGAACGTCACCGGTCAGGGTGCGGTACAGCAGCACGCCGAGCGCGTACAGGTCGCTGGCCGGATTCGGTGCCCCGGCCCGCAACCGCTCCGGAGCGATGTACGCGGGCGTACCCATGATCGGTTCGCCGCTCGGGCCGGGGCCGGCGTGCTGGGGGCCGGCGAGCGCGGCGATGCCGAAGTCCAGCACCTTGGCGCCGGTCTCGGTGAGCATGACGTTGCCCGGCTTGATGTCCCGGTGCACCACCCCGATGCGGTGTGCGGCGGCGAGCGCGGCGGCGACCTCGGCGCCCATCCGGAGCGCCGACGGCCAGGGCAGCGGGCTCTCGGCCAGCCGATCGGCGAGACTGCGCCCGTCGACCAGCTCCATCACCAGGTACGGCACGGTGCCGCCGTCGAGAATCGCCTCGCCGTAGTCGTACACCTGGGTAACGTGCGGGTGAGCGAGCCGGGCCGCGGCGCGGGCCTCCCGCCGGATGACGGCCCGCAGGTCCGGGTCGACGGCGAACGCGCCGGCGAGCACCTTCACCGCGACGAGCCGGCCCAGCACCTCGTCGTCGGCGCGCCACACCTCGGACATTCCGCCGAGGCCGATGCGGTCGTGCAACACGTAGCGGTCCTGCAACCGCAGGTTGGGCGTTAACGGCGACATGATCGTCAAGTCTGCCCGGTCACCCGGCCGGTCCACCACCCGCCCCGGCCGCACCGCCGGTCATCAAGCCCGGCCGTCAGCCGGGCTGCCGGTCGTCGAGCCGAGCTGTCAGTTGTTAGTAGGGGGCCCCTTCAATGCACCAGGCGTTAAAAAGGGGCCCTTCCTTTCGCGCTAGCAGGCGCAGCGGGACGGGGCGGGCTGGATCTGGTCGGCGAGGCGGTGCAGGGCTGCGGCGGTGAGCCGGCGGGCGCCGACCAGTCGCGCGGCACGCGGCGGGTCGGGACGGATCGGCGCGTCCGGCCGGGCGGAGGTGACGTGCCGCGTGACCGCGTCGACGGCGAAGATGAAGCCGGCGGGCTGTTCCATGTTCAACTCCTCGGTAGTGGTCCACTGCTGGTGCGGACGACGAGCGTGGTGGGCAGCAGGATCTGGCCCGCCGAGGCGTCCGCGGGCGGGTCGAACAGGAGTTCGGCCGCCGAGCGGCCCTTCTCCTCGCCGGGCTGGCGCACGGTGGTCAGGCCGGCGGTGGCGGCCTCGGCGATGTCGTCGAAGCCGGTCACCGAAATGGCCCGGCGCGGCCCGCCGGCCGCCGCCAGCGCGTCCAGCGCGCCCAGGGCGAGCACGTCGGAGCAGGCCAGCACGGCGGTCGGCGGCTCGGCGAGGGCGTCGAGCGCGCGTACGGCCGCGGCACCGGCGGCCCGGGTGTTGCCGGGCGCCGAGAGGATCGTCAACTCGGGCCAGGCGACGCCGACCGCGGCGAAGGCATCGGCGAAGCCGGCGAGGCGCTCGCGGGTGGTCGGGTGCGGCACGTCGGCGACGTCGGCCACCCGCAACGGCCCGGTGGCGGCGTCGGACAGGACGTCGTCACCGAGCAGGGCGACCCGGCGGTGACCGAGACCGGCCAGGTGTTCGGCAACCGAACGGGCGGCGGCCCGCTCGTCGATGCCCACCCACCGGTCACCGGCGCGGGGACGCGCGGCGGTGGTGACGAACGGCAGCCCGCGACCCCGGATGGTGTCGAGGATCCCCTCCTCGTCACCGGCGCAGTAGACGCAGAATCCGTCGACGGCGGCGTTCTCCACCGCCTTGCCGGCGCCGGCCGGGTCGGCGGGCAGCGGCACGAGCAGCAGGCTGCTGCCGTGCCGCTCGGCAGCCTCGGCGATCCCGGTGAGGAACCGCACCGCGAAGGGATCGGTGAAGGCGTACGACAGCCGCGAGGTGAACAGCACCCCCACGGCACCCACGAAGCCGCGCCGCAGCGAGCGGGCCGTCGGGTCGGGCCCCGGGTAGCCCATCTGGCGTGCGGTGTCGAGGATCCGTCGGCGCAGCTCGGTCGAGAGCTGGTCGGGGCGGGAGTAGGCGTTGGAGACGGTGCTGCGCGAGACACCGACGGCCTCGGCGACGGCCCGCAGGGTCGGTTTCACCGGGCCCTCCCCTCTTCTGGATCGATTCAGTCTGGATCGATCCAGAGACTAGCCGCAGGGGCCGGAGGATGTCAACGCACGTGATTGCGTGAACCGGCGTGCAGCCGGTCCGGTGAGATCAGCCGTGCCGGCCGGTCACGGGGAATCGATGTCGGCGATGATCCGTTTGAGGATGTCCGGAGTGTTCTCCGGCGGCTCGGCCTCGACGCAGAGTCGCTCCATGGCCAGCGCGTAGAAGTCGAGGTCCTCGCGTTTGTCCAGATAGAGCGCGCTGGTCAACTGCTCGATGTAGACGATGTCCGGCAGGTCGTGGTCGCCGAAGCGCAGGATGGTGAAGGCACCCCCGGCCGCGGCGTGCCCACCCGCGGCGAACGGGATCACCTGCAGTCGGACGCTGGGCGTCCGGGTGGCCTCGAGCAGCGCCTCCAGTTGGCCACGCATCACCTGCGGGCCACCGATCGGTCGGCGCAGCACCGCCTCGTCGACCACCGCCCACAGCCGGGGCGGGCGCGGGCGCCGCAGCAACTCCTGACGCCGCATCCGCAGATCCACCCGGCGGTCGATCTCCGCCGGGTCGGCGCCGGAGTGACCGAGCAGCACCACGGCCCGGGCGTACTCCCAGGTCTGCAGCAGCCCCGGGACGAACTGGACCTCGTAGCTGCGGATCAGCACCGCCGCGGCCTCCAGGCCGAGGTACGACTGGAACCACGACGGCAGTACGTCACCGTAACGGTGCCACCAGCCCGGGCTGTTGGCGTCCCGGGCGAGCTTGAGCAGCGCGAACCGCTCCTGCTCGTCGGTGACGCCGTAGAAGGTGAGCAGGTCGGCGACGTCGCGTTCCTTGAACCCGACCCGACCCAGCTCCATCCGGCTGATCTTCGATTCGGAGGAACGGATCTCCCAACCGGCGTCCTCCCGGGTCACCCCGCGCGACTCACGCAGCCGGCGCAGCTGCCCGCCCAGCAACATCCGCAGCACGGTCGGGCCGGCCGCCTGGCCCTGCTCGGCGGACACCATCGTCACCTGCCGTCCTCCGCATGCCGTCGGTGTGGCCGAACCGGTGAGCCGGCCCGACCGACCTGTAAGCATGCCATGAACCATCAGTGAGGTGAACCTCCATCCCGTGCGCGGCGATTCCCGCGGGTGGGATGTCGGGTCAGCCGATCAGATGATCGAAGTCTCCGTCCCGGGCGCCGAGCACGAACGCGGCGATCTCGTCCACGGTGTAGATCAGCGCCGGCCCCTGAGGGTGC
This sequence comes from Micromonospora sonchi, assembly GCF_014646235.1. Taxonomy (GTDB): domain Bacteria; phylum Actinomycetota; class Actinomycetes; order Mycobacteriales; family Micromonosporaceae; genus Micromonospora; species Micromonospora sonchi. The sequence goes on from NZ_BMNB01000002.1 coordinate 191,044, forward strand.
CGGGAGTTACGCATGGCGATCCCCGCGCCACCGGGCAACTCCGCCAACTCCACGCAGTTCCCACTGGGATTGCTGCGTCGGCTCTTCTGCCAGGCGAGGGGAGGCAACTCGTGTGCGGGTACACCGTTCGGCGGCTGCTGCATGGGTGCGTGGGTTCTCTCCGTTGGGCGCCGGTGCCGTGGGGAGGAGCGGTAGCGGCACGAGGGACGGTGTCGACTCGATCGTTCTGCACGTGCATCTGCTATTGCATCTGCAATGGACAGCGAGCATGATAGCGCATGTGAGCGGTGCGCAGCCGCTCACATTCTGTTACGTGAACCTGGCCGCCACCAGGGGAAACGAGGTGTCTGGCAGCGCTGGACGCTGCGGCGGGGCGAAGGGAGTGGTCGGTGCCGGATCCGCTGACCGTCGCATCCGGCATCTGTGCTGCGGGAGCCCTGCTCTCCTCCTGGCAGCTGGGACGACGGGCCGTACGGGCCGAAGCCGAGATCGGGCATCTCCGGGCCGAACTGGCCGCCGAGCGGCACGCCGCCAGCCACGACCCGCTGACCGGCCTGCCCAACCGACGGGCTTTTTACCGCCTCGCCGCCGCGCTGCTCACCGACGGCACCGGCCGCCCACTGGTCGCGGTGGTGCTGGACCTGGACGGCTTCAAGCAGATCAACGACCGGTACGGCCACTCGGCCGGCGACCAGGTCCTGATCAGCGTCGCCCAGCGGCTGGCCGCCTTCGCCGGCGACAACCCGGTGGCACGGCTCGGCGGTGACGAGTTCGCCGGGCTGCTGGCCAGCCCCACGATCGACCGGCGGTGGATCGAGCAGGCCACCCGGCAGCTGTGCGACATGCTCGCCGCACCGATCCCGCTGAGCGCGACCACCCTCCGGGTGACCGCCTCGGTCGGGCTGGCACCGGTGCACGGGGCTCAGTTGGCCGAGGCGCTCGACCGCGCCGACGCGGCGATGTACGAGGCCAAGGGGCTCGGATCGGGCCGATCCGGCCGAGCGCTGCGCGGCAGCGCGCACCTCGCCGAGTGCTGACCGGCCCAGGCCCCCGCGTAGGCAGCCCGACCGCACCAGGCGGCGGCGTTGCTCAGTGCCAGCCGTAGCCGGCCCGCAACGCCTGGCTGACCCGGTCGAAACGGGCCCGGTCCAGCACCGCGCCCTCGCGCCGGATGCCGTCCTCGCGCATGGTCAGCACCCGGTCCAACCGCACCCAGCTGGGCCGCTTCTCCCGGTCCCACTCGCCAGGGCCGAGGGCCAGCCAGTGTCGCTCGCCGTCGCGATCACGCTGGCTGGACAGCATCAGCCCGAACAGCGTCCGGCTGTGCCGGCCCACCACCAGCACCGGCCGATCCTTGCCCTGCCGGGGGTCGTCCTCGTAGGACACCCAGGTCCAGACGATCTCCCCCGGGTCGGCCTGCCCGTCGGGCTCCGGGGCGTACGACAACTCGCGCCGCTGCAGGGCGTTGACCTGACGGGGCCGCGCGGCCCGAGCCGGGGTCGGCCCGGCACGCCGGGGGATCGGGATCGCCGCGCCGACCCGGGCCGCCATGTTCCTCAACAGACCTGCCACGGCGGGCAGCCTAACGGTCGACGGCCACCTCGTGTCGGCAGGGTTGGGCGAAGCCTTGCCGCTTCGGCTACGGCCCGACCTCGTCGGGGCCGGCGAGCGGATCGATCGCGCCGTCGGCGGTGGCGGGCAGTCGGGCGACCATCTCCCGGAACTCGTCGACGGTGACCGCCTCGCGCAGCGTCGCGAACACCGCCGCCGCGCCGGTGCCCGCCAGCTGCGGGTCGACCCCGGCCCGCTGACCGACCCGGCGCAGGAAGTCCGCGGGCTCCTGCGGGGCCGACGCGGCGCCGAACTCGGCCGGCAGGTAGCCGGTCGGGTCGGTGCTCGGGCCGGTCATCCGCTCCGCGACGGTCTGCAGCACCGCCCGCGCGACGGCCTCGGCCTGCTCGGGCGGCAGGCCGGAGCGACGCGACACCGCGTCGACGAAAAGGGGAAACCGCACGCCGCCTCCTGTCGTCAGCGCCGCGCTGGTTACCCTCGCCCGTCCCCGGCAAACGGAGGTGCCCCGCCGGTGGCACCCGTACGCGTACGGTTGGCCCGTGTCCACCGTCGTCGACCGGGCCACCTCCCACCGGCTGGCCCGGATCACCACCGAGGTGTTCGCGCCCGCGGTGTTCGCCGCCGTGCTGCCCATGGTGGTCGCCGTGCACGCCACCGCACCGGCCGTCGTGGTCGGGCTCGGCTGGGGGGCGCTGGCCGTGCTGTTCTGCTCCGCCGTCCCGTACGGGATCATCTGGCTGGGCGTGCGGCGTGGCCAGCTGACCGACCACCACATCGGGGTACGCACCCAGCGCCGCCGGCCGCTGCTGCACGGGATGGCATCCGTCCTGGCCGGCCTGACGCTGCTGGTGCTGCTCGGCGCGCCGCGTCCGCTGGTCGCCCTGGTGGTGGCGATGTTCGCCATCGTGGCCGGTGTCGCCGCGGTCAACCAGGTCTGGAAGTTGAGCGCCCACGCCGCGGTCTGCGCCGCGTCGGTGGCCGCCCTGATCTACGTCTTCGGCCCGGCGGCGGCTCCACTGCTGGCCCTGATCGGGCTGGTCGGCTGGTCACGGGTCCGGTTGGCCGCCCACAGTCTGGGCCAGGTGGTCGCGGGTACCGTGCTCGGTCCGCTCGTCGGGGCGCCGATCTTCGTCCTGCTCGGCTGAACGCGTGGCCGGCACGAACCGGTAGCCCAGCCCGCGTACGGTCACGATCACCGGCGCCTGTCCCCCGTCCAGCGCGAGTCGCCGACGCAGCCGCTTGATGTGCACGGTCAGGGTGTTCGAGGTGTCGTCGGAGATCCCGCCCCACACGGCGGCCAGCAACTGCTCACGGGTGACCGTCCGCTCGGCGTGGCTCATGAAGAAGTAGAGCAGCCTGAACTCCTTCAACGGCAGCGCCATTGTCCGGCCGTGCAGGCGCACCTCGAACGTCGACGGGTCCACCCGCAGCCCGCCCAGCTCGATCGGCGGATCGAGGGCGGCGGCGGTCTCCGGGCGGATCGCGCGCAGGATCGGCAGCACCTCCTCGGCCCGGTAGGGCCGCCGTACGCCGGCCGTGGCCCCCGCCTTGAGCCCGGCCGCGGCGATCCCTCCGTCGTCGTCGCCGACCCCGACCACGGTCGGGATGCCGGCCCGGCCGGCGAGCAGCCGGACCAGCTCAATGCTGCTCATGGTGGTCAGGCCGGCGGCGACCACCGCTGCGTCCGGTTGCAGGGCTCCCGCGGCCAGCAGGGCCTCGGCGGCGTGCGGATAGTGGTGTCCGCGTACCCGATGCTCGGCCAGCTGGGTGACCAGCGCGGCACCGACGCTCTCGTCGTCGTCCACCACGAGCAGCACGAAACGTCCGTCGGCCCGATGGTCACCCCTGGTGGCCTCGACGAGGTTGTTCATCGCGTACCGGCTCCGGTTCCGTCGGTCAGCCGAAGCGGCCGGTGATGTAGTCCTCCGTACGCTTGTCGGCGGGGTTGGTGAACAGCTTGCCGGTCTGGCTGTACTCGACCAGCCGGCCGTGCCGCACCTGCTTCTCGTCCACCTCGGCGGTGAAGAACGCGGTGTAGTGGCTGACCCGCGCGGCCTGCTGCATGTTGTGCGTGACGATCACGATCGTGTAGTCGTTCGTCAGCTCGAACATGAGGTCCTCGATCTTCGCCGTGGCGATGGGGTCGAGCGCCGAGCAGGGCTCGTCCATGAGGATGACCTCGGGCTTGACCGCGATCGTACGGGCGATGCACAGCCGCTGCTGCTGACCACCGGAGAGCGCCAGGGCGCTCTTGCGGAGCTTGTCCTTGACCTCGTCCCAGAGCGCGGCCTGGGTCAGCGCCTCCTCCACGTGGTCGTCGAGCCGGCCCTTGATGCCGTTGATCCGCAGCCCGTACGCGACGTTGTCGTAGATGGACTTCGGGAACGGGTTCGGCTTCTGGAACACCATGCCGATGCGCCGGCGGACCTGGATCGGGTCGACGTCCCTGGCGTACAGGTCCTGGCCGTGGAAGGAGACCTCGCCGCTGACCCGGGCGCCGGGGATGGGGTCGTTCATCCGGTTGAGCGCCCGCAGCACCGTGGACTTGCCGCAGCCCGAGGGCCCGATCATCGCGGTGACCTGGTTCTGCTGGATCGGCATCGTGGTGCCCCGGACCGCTTCGTAGCTGCCGTAGTAGACGCTGACGTCGCGCAGCTGCATCACCGACGCGGTGGCGGTGTCGACGCCGGAGGTGGTGATACCGGCGGCGTGCACCGCGACGGACGGGCGGATGGTCAGATCGGTGTCATTGGCCATGTCAGCGCTCCTTGATGGCGAACCGGCTCGAGATGAATCGGGCGATGACCGTGAAGCCGAGGACGATCACGATCAGTGTCAGGGCCGCACCCCAGGCTCGGTCCTGGGCGGCGGGAAACGAGGTGCTGGCGTTGCGGAAGATCTGCGCCGGCAGCGCGGTGTTGGAGCCCTCGAACAGGTTCCAGTTGGGCGAGAAGACGATGCCGGTGACGATGATGATCGGAGCGGTCTCGCCGGCCGCCCGGGCGACGGCCAGCAGCGAGCCGCTGGTGATGCCGGAGATCGCCGCCGGCAGCACCACGGTGAGGGTGGTCTTCCACTTGCGGGCGCCCAGCGCCATGCTCGCCTGCCGCAGCTCGTCCGGGACCAGCCGAAGCATCTCCTCGCTGCTGCGGATGACCACCGGCAGCATCAGGCAGGCCAGCGCCAGCGCGCCGGCGAAGCCGGTCTGCTCGCCGACGAGCAGCACCCAGGAGATGTAGACGAACAGGCCCATCACGATCGACGGCACGCCGGTCATCACGTCGGCCATCAGCCGGATCAGCCGGGCCAGCGGCTTCTGCTTGCCGTACTCGTTGAGGTAGACGGCGCCGAAGACGCCGAGCGGGATGGCCATCAGCGCGGCCGCACCGGTGATGACCAGGGTGCCCACGATCGCCGGCGCCATGCCGCCGCCTTCCCGGCGGTACGAGTTGGGGATGTCCTCGGTCAGGAAGGACAGGCTCATGACTCCGGCGCCCTTGCTGAGGACCGTGTAGGCCACCAGGGCGAGCGGGATGACGGCGAGCAGCAGGGCCCCCCAGATGGCGGCCGTGGCGAGGTGGTTGGTGAACCGACGCCGCCCGGCGAGGGAGGCCCGGGTCAGGTCGGGGCCGCCGGCGGCGGAGCGGGTGGCGGGCGGTGCGGTGACGGTCACGCGACACTTCCCTTCATCCGGGCCTCGGCCCGGCGGACGACCATCTGGGCGAACACGTTGATCAGCACCGTCATCGCGAACAGCACGACACCGAGGCCGATCAGGGCCGCGGTGAAGGTGCCGGTGGATTCACCGAACTGCTGCACGATGACGGCGGCCATCGAGTTGCCGGGGGCGAAGAGGTTGGCCGTGATGTTCGTGGCCCCGCCGATGACCAGGGCCACCGCGATGGTCTCCCCCATCGCCCGGCCGAGGCCGAGCATCACCGCGCCGACGACGCCACCGAAGCTGTGCGGGAAGACGGCGCCCCGGATCATCTCCCAGCGGGTGGCACCGAGCGCGAGAGCGGCGTCCTTGTCGGCGCGCGGCACGGTGCTGAACACCTCGCGCGTGATCGACGTGATGATCGGCGTGACCATGATCGCCAGGATGAGACCGGCGGTCATGAAGTTGCGACCGCTGCCGACCGGGCCGAAGAGGCGGCCGAGCACCGGGACGCCGCCGAGGACGTCGTGCATCCACTGGTACACCGGGACCAGCGCGGGGGCGACGACCAGGATGCCCCAGAGGCCGAAGACCACCGACGGCACGGCGGCGAGCAGGTCGATCACGGTCACCGCGGCCCCGCGCAGGCGGCGCGGTGCCAGTTCGGTGAGGAACAGCGCGATGCCGACCGAGACCGGCACCGCGAACAGCAGGGCGATCAGCGACGAGATCGCCGTGCCGTACGCGAACGACAGCGCCCCGAAGATGGCGTCGCCGGCCGCCGGGTTCGGGTCCCAGATCCGCTCGGTGAGGAAGCGCAGGCCCATCGCGTCGAACGCGGGCCAGGCCTCCCGAACGGTGGTGATGAGGATCAGCCCGAGGATCGCCAGCACCAGCAGGCCGGTGCCGAGTGTCCACCAGGAGAAGAGGCGGTCTCCGACGGCGTTGCCGCCACGCCGGTTCAGTGCCTGCCGGGCGGCGGGGGATTCGTTCGTCACGGTCATCTTCACTCCAGCTCAGGGACTCCGCTGGGGACGGGATCGTGTCGATCCCGTCCCCGGCTGGAAGGCCCAGCGATCCTGATGTCGATCAGCTCTGGATCTTGTCGACCTGGGCCAGCGCCTTCTCCTTGAGCGAGGCGGGCAGCGGCGCGAAGTCGATCTCCTTGGCCAGGTCCTGGCCGTCGTTGAGCAGGTAGGTGAGGAAGCCCTTGACCAGCTCCGCCTTGGCGGCGTCGCTGTAGGAGGTCTTGACGATGATGAAGGTCGGCGCGGTGATCGGGTACGAGGTCGCGCCGGCGGCGTTGAGCGGGTTGTAGCTCAGGTCGTCGGCGATCTCGGCGCCCTCCAGGCCGGCGGTGGTGCCGTCCAGCGTCGGCTCGACGAACTGGCCGTCCTTGTTCTTGATGGCGGCGAACTTCAGGCCGGTGGCCTTGGCGTCGCTGAGGTCGACGTAGCCCACGGCGCCGCTGGTCTGCTGCACGATCTGCGCGACACCGGTGTTCTTCTCGCCGCCCTGGGTGCTGGCCGGCCAGGCCACGGTGTCACCGCTGCCGAGCTTCCAGGCCCCTCCGGAGGCCGCCTCCAGGTACTTGGTGAAGTTGCTGGTGGTGCCCGAGCCGTCCGAGCGGTGCGCCACGACGATCGGGGTGTCGGGCAGCTCGACGCCCGGGTTGTCGGCCTTGATGGCCTCGTCGTTCCAGGTCTTGATGTCGGTCTGGAAGATCTTGGCGAGCGTCTCCGGGCTGAGCTGGAGCTTGTCGACGCCCTGGAGGTTGTAGGAGACGGTGATGGGTGCCGCCACCGTCGGGATATAGAGGAACGAGCCGACGGCCACGCCGTCGCTCTCCTTGACCAGGCTGTCGGTGCCGGCGAAGTCGACCAGGCCCTCACCGAACTGCTTCTTGCCGGTGCCCGAACCGGTCGCGTTGTAGGTGACGGTCACGCCGGAGGCCTCGCCCTTGAAGGCCTCGACGACCTCTTGGTAGTACGCGTCGGGGAAGCTGGCGCCGGACGCCTTCAACTCGCCGGACAGGTTCGCGTAGGCGCTGTCGCCGCCGCTCGCGCCCGGCTCTTTGCCGTTGTCGTTGCTACCACAGCCGGTAAGCGCGAGCGCGGCAAGCGCGACGCCAGCGAGGAGACGCCGCGAGAGCACGTTGCGGTTCACCAGGTAAGCCTCTCTATCGGGGTGCATCAGCCCGTCCGGGCCGTACGCGAGTCAAGCTAGGAGGCGCAGGTAGCCGGACCCCCGGCAGCAGGTGAACGAAAAATGAACTTGGTGGCCACGGTGGTGGCCGGCCGAGGTCGGGATGTGACACCGCGGGGGCGAACGCCCCGAATGCCCGAAATACGGCGGCCGGGTCAGAGGCGGATCGTCCCGGTCACCAGGAAGACCACCTGCCGGGCGACGTTGACCGCGTGGTCGGCGTACCGCTCGTAGTACCGGCCGACCAGGGCCAGGTCGATCGCCGACTCCACGCCGTACGGCCAGCCGGAGACGAGCAGCGACAGCAGCCGCTTCTCGGCCGCGTCAACCTCGTCGTCGTCCAGTGCGAGCTGCGCGGCGTCCAGGTGATCGCGGGTGGCCAGCACGACCGCTGCCTTCTCCGCCATCCGGGCCGCCGCGTCCGCCATCGCGGTCAGCACCGGCACCGCCGACGCCGGGACCACACCCACCGGGTACCGCATCAGGACGACCTTCGCGATGTGCACCGCGAGGTCGCCCATCCGTTCCAGCGAGGCGGCGATCCGCAGCGCGCACACCACCAGCCGCAGGTCGGAGGCGACCGGCTGGTGCCGGACCAGCACCTCGGGGATCCTCGCCTCCGCCTCGGCCCGGTACCGGTCGAGCACGGCGTCGCCGGCCACCACCGCCTCGGCCGCGGCCCGGTCGACGTCGAACAGGGCGACGCTGGCGCCCCGGATCGCCGCGCCGGCCTCCCGGCTCATCGTCGCCAGCAGACCGGTGAGGCGATCGAGCTGCTCCTCGTAGTTCTCCCGAGCCATCGCGCCTCTCCCGTCGTGCAGACCACCGGCCATGCCAGCATGGCCAGCAAACAGCGCCGCCGTCCAGCCGAACACCGGGAAGCCGAGGTCGGCGCCGACTTACGGTCCCGGGCTGGATACGGTGGCCAGATGAGCGAGCGCAGTGCCGGCACGGGCAACCCGACCCGCTGGGTCACCGACACCGGCCCGGAGCACTCCCAGTGGTACGTCGACCGGTTCCGGCGGCTGGCCGCCGAGGGGGCCGACCTGGCCGGCGAGGCGCGGCTGCTCGACACGCTGGTGCCGCCGAGGTCGCGGATCCTCGACGCCGGCTGCGGCACCGGCCGGGTGGGCGCCGAACTGGCCGCCCGGGGCCACACCGTGGTCGGGGTGGACGCCGACCCGGTGCTCATCGAGGCCGCCCGCGCCGACCACCCGGGGCCCCGCTGGCTGGTCGGCGATCTGGCGGAGTTGGACCTCGCGGCGGCCGGCGTGGTGGAGCCGTTCGACGCGGCGGTGCTGGCCGGCAACGTGATGACCTTCGTCGCCCCGGGCACCGAGGCGACGGTGCTGCGCCGGGTGGCCGAGCACCTGCGCCCCGACGGGGTGATCCCGGTCGGCTTCGGCACCGACCGGGGCTACCCGTTGGCCGACTTCGACGCCGACGTGGCCACCGCCGGCCTGCGGCTGGAACACCGCTTCGCCACCTGGGACCTGCGTCCCTGGCGCGACGACGCGGACTTCGCCGTCAGCCTCCTGCGCCGGCCCGCCTGATCCTCGCGCCACCGGAGCCGTAGACGACGCGTTGACGGTGCTGAGGCGAGAGTTCGAGTCCGTGGATGGGAGCTTCCTGCTCCGACTGCGCGGTGGACTCGTCTGGGACCGGGCGGCGTTCAGCCGGTTGGAGCAGGCGATGCGGCTGGCCTGTGAGCAGCGCGGGGGTCATGACGACTTGCCGCGCTGGATGGCTGAGGGGTTCTACGAGGTCTCACACTTCGTGGCGGAGTGGACCGCGCACCCGAACTTCCCTCGGCGCAGCCGGCGCAGTACTACCAGGATTGCCTGGAGCGGTGCGGGATCTGGCGGACTGGTTCTTTCGCGGGTGGCATGCCTACCAGGAGCCGCACCTGTGGCGTGATCTCTAGCGTCCCGCGGAAGGGTTTGCGTTGTGCCTTGGCGAGAATCTGGTCAGCGGTCTTGGTCCAGCGGACGGCCGGCAGCGCTCGCTGTCGACCCGGGGCACGACACTCCACCCCTTAACTGGGCAAAACGGTCAAGCCGAAACGGGCGACCGAGGATCGGAATCCTGACGGATCGAGGTCAATCCGAAGATCCGTGGTCCATCATGGAATCCACAATGTGGTATGTCGATGTTTTGGGACTGCAATGGATGACGCGGTGCGGATTCGAGTGGCGGCGGGCGCCGACGCCGCTGCCCTCCTTGACTGGTTGCGGGTCGAGCCCGAGCTGAGCGGTTGCATTGATCGGGACGCAGCGCCGCCCACACCGGGCTCGCTGGGCACCGTGACGGACGTCCTGGTCGTCGCGGTGGGCTCCGGCGGGGTCGCTACGGTGCTGGCCAGCGCTTTGGTCTCCTGGATTCGGCGGCGCGCTGGCAGTGCCGAGGTCAGGGTGACCCTGTCCGACGGCAGCTCGATCGAGATCAGGGCCACCGACGTGCACGGCCTCGACGCGGACGGAGTCGCGGCCCTGGTACGTCAGGTGCGCGTCGCGATCGCCGAAGTGCCGGCTAGCGATGGTTGAGCCCGGGCCGCCCGCCACGCGGGTCCTGATAGTGGCGACCGGTGCCCATGTCGAGGGCTCGGTCCTGCCGGACGTGCCCGCCGCGGCAACCACCGCGCATGACCTGGCCGAGGAGTTGGTCCTGCGCCGCGTGGTCGCGCCCGGGAACGTGCGGACTCTGCTCGACCCGCGCGATCCGGTCGCGTTTGGAGAGGCGGTTACCGCAGTGGCCGAGGAGGCCGACAGCGTGCTGATCGTGTACTACGTGGGCCACGGCCTCGTCGGCCTCGACGGCAGGCTGTACCTGGCCACCGCGATCACTGACCATCTGACGCGGGGTCTGGAATTCAAGGCTTTCCCCTACGCGGTGCTGCGGGCAGGGCTCGCCGCCTCCCGAGCGCGGTCGATCGTCCTCGTTTTGGACTGTTGCTTCTCCGGTCGCGCGGGTCCTGGCTTCGGTGGGGTGGCCGGATTGTTCGACCAGGCGGACGCCCAGGGCGGTTTCGTGCTGGCCTCCGCCGCGCCGGAGGAGCTGGCGCTCGCGCCTGAGGGCGAGCGGCATACCGCGTTCAGCGATAGGTTCCTCCGGTTGCTGCGCGAGGGCGATCCCGGCGGGCCTCCGCTGCTGACCTGGGATCACGCTTTCCGGTATCTGTCGCGGCATCTGCGGGACACTGGTTTCCCGCCGCCGCACCGCCAGTCGCGGGACCGGGCTGGTGAGCTGGTACTTGCGGTCAACGAGGCTTACCAACTGCCCTCAGAACCCAGCCGGCCGGTCGACCCCGAGGACGAGGACCGGGCGTTGGACATCTGTCCGTTCCAGGGCTTGGCCTCGTTCGGCGCGGACGATGCGCGGTATTTTTTCGGCCGTGACCGGCTGGTCACGGAACTGGTTGAGCGATTGTCCGCCCAGCTGGCAGCGGACGGACCGGTGATGGTCGTCGGCCCGTCTGGAGCAGGGAAGTCCTCGCTGCTGCGTGCGGGACTGCGACCGTCCCTGGACCGAGGGCTGCCGGCCGCACCACAGGTGCGGGGCTGGCCGCATCTGCTGTTCAATCCCGGCGAGCACCCGGTACGAGAGCTTGCGAGGGCACTTGGCCACACATTCGGCGGAGACCCGCAGGAAATTCAGACGGCCTTGACCGAAGATCCGCAGTCGATCACCAGCTACCTGCGGCGACCCGGCATGCTGGCGGACGGGCGCCGGCTGGTCCTGGTCATCGACCAGTTCGAGGAGCTGTTCACGCTCTGCGTCGACGAACGACAGCGTGAAGTGTTCGTGGAGGGCCTCGCTGCCGCGTGTACCCGCACTGCCGAGGCTGACGACCCGCCCGCCGTCGTGATCCTCGGGCTGCGCGCCGACTTCTACGGACATTGCGGTCAATACCCTGCATTGGTTGACGCCCTGCGCGAGGCCCAGGTGCTGGTCAGCCCGATGACCACGGGCGAACTGCGGGACGTGATCGAAAAGCCGGCGTACCTCGCCGGTCTGGCCTTGGAGCCGGGACTTGTCGATCTGCTGCTGCGGGACCTGCGGGCCGGCGGGCCCGGCGCCGGCCCGGCGCTGCCGCTGCTGTCGCACGCGCTGCTGTCCACCTGGCAGAAGCGAGTGGGCCGAACGCTGACCATGGCCGGATACGAGGCGGCCGGCGGGATCTGGGATGCGGTTGCCCGCACCGCCGAGGGCACCCACGACCGGCTCGACGAGGACGGCAGGGTGGTCCTGCGCCGGGTTCTGCTGCGCATGGTCCGGCTCGGCGACGACGCTGAGGACAGCCGCCGCAGAGTTCCCCTTACCGAGTTTCACGAGGACGGGCCAGCGGCGCCAACGGTGCTCGATGCGCTGGTACAGGCCAGACTGGTCACCGTTGACAGCGAGACCGCCGAGCTCAGCCATGACGCGCTACTGCGCGCCTGGCCTCGACTGAAGGACTGGATCGAAGCCGACCGCGCCGGCCTGTTGGTCCGCCAGCGCTTGCACGAGGCCGCGGAGGCATGGGAGCGCGACGGCCACGACCCTGACGCGCTCTACCGCGGCGTCCGACTTGACGCGGCCCAGCAGTGGTTCGAGGAGTTCGGTCACGTTCACGGAACGACCGCCGAGGCGCGGGCGTTCCTCGAGGCGAGCATCGCCCAAGCGCACGCCGAGCGGCGCGCCGCGCAACGCCGGACCACCCGGCTGCGGCTACTGGCCGGCACGCTGGGGATCCTCCTGGTGGCGGCCGTCGCCGGGGCCGGCACGGCCATATGGCAGCGCCGAATGGCGGCCCAGCAGCGGGACCTGCTCGCCTCCAAAGCCGCCAGCGTGACCGCCGATCGGCTTCGAGACACAGACCCCAGACTGGCCCTGCAGCTTGCGCTGGCCGCCCGCCGGGTCGCCGACACGCCAGAGGCCCGAACCAGCCTGCACCACGCCGCGTTGGCACCGTACGACATCCACCTCGACGGGCACACTGCAGCGGTGGCCCGGATTGCCTACCACCCGGGCCGGCACCTGCTGGTCAGCACCGCAGACGACCACACCGTCCGACTTTGGGACATCAGCGAGCCGAACCGACCCAGGACAACAGCCGTGCTGCCCACCCCGGCCAAATCGGACGTGGTCCTCAGCCCGGATGGCCGACTGCTGCTGGCAGGGCAGACCGGCACCGCTCAGCAACTGTGGAACGTTGCGGACCCGAACAAACCGGTGGCGCTCGGCTCGCTGGGCATCGGTCCCAGCCACGCCGCGTTCAGCGCGAACGGGCGCACCCTGCTCGCCCTCAACAAGGAGACGCTGACTCTGTGGGATCTCACCGACCCCGGACATCCGGTCGAGTTCAGTACGCTCCCCGTCGGGCTGGCTGACGTCAGGTCCGTGTCGCTCAGCGCGGACGACCGCACCTTCGCCGCAGCGATCGACCCAGGTGACGGCGAGTACGCCGTCCGATTGTGGAACGTGACCGACCCGCGGCGGCCAGTGGCGACGATCACTCTCCCGGACACCCACGCGCTCTCGGTGGCCTTCAGCCCGCGCACTCCGATACTCGCGATCGGTAACACCAGTACTGGGGTGGAGCTTTGGGACACCACCGATCCGACCCGGCCCACCCAGCCACACAAATACAGCATCAACAGAGGTTTCGGGGCGGTGGCGGCCCTGAAGTTCAACCCCGACGGCCACACCCTCGCGGCGGGCGTGTCCGCCGTGACCGGCAACCGCATCGAGCTCCTAGACGTCAGCGATCCAGCGTCTCCGAAATCGACCGCCGAGTACCCCGAGCCCACGCTAATCAACCAGCTAGTGTTCGGCGATGACCCGGAAACCGTCTTCAGCATCGGCGAGGAGAACAGCTTCATCCGGCTCTGGCGGCCCGCCCTCAATACGCTATGGCCGGTGGAGGGCGCTGTCGACGTGCGCGAGTTCACTCACAGCGACAGCCAAATCCTGGTGCTGCCCAAAGACACCGACCACGGGGAGTTCACGTTGTGGCGCGCGAACGGACTCCGACATCCGCAGCAGGTCGGCGTCCTCAGCACCGGAACGAAGGACCCGGTCGTGCGCGCGGTCGATGACCGCCTGCTGGTTGAGTTCAGTTGGAAGGCGCCAGCGCGACTGTGGGACATCACGGACCCGGCACACCCCGTGCCGCGCGCCTCCCTGGGCCGGATCGGGTGGAAAAAGACAACCCCCTTCCACTCCATCGGTAACGACCTGACCATCGCCGGCCACACGATCGCCGTCAACACCGACGACGACCAGATCCACCTGTGGGATGTCGCCAACCCGGCAGCCCCGGTTCCACTATCCACGATCCCGCAGCCTGACGTGGCCGACAGCATCTTCTTCATCCAAGACGGGCGTACCCTTGCCGTCATCGCCGGCGCCGCCGTCGGCCAGGCCAACGGCGATATCCTCTTCTGGGACGTCACCGACCCCCGGCGGCCAACCGGACCCACCTCCTTGGGCACCGACCATATCGCCCAATTGAATGGGTTTGACAGTCGGCTCGCGGCGGTCGGAGACGGCCCCAATCTGAAGCCCGTCCGACTGTGGGACATCAGCGACCCAGCACACCCGGTCGCCGGGACACTCCCGCCGAGCAACGTGCGCGGCCTCGCAATGAGCCCCGACGAGCACACCCTCGCGACGGCAACCAACAACAGCATCGACCTGTGGAACATCGAAGACGTACGAAACCCGGTCCAGACGGGTCACATCACTGTCGACACCCCCGCCAAACTCGCCTTCAGCCCCGACAGTCGGCTGGTGGTCGCCGAGAGCGGTGGGGGTTCCCGTCAGGTCACATTCAGCGAGAGCCAACTACAGCTGTGGGATGTGACTGACCCGGCCCGCGTCACGGAGGTAGCCGCTCCGACAGTGCCGGTCTACCTCTCGTCGGCAGGCTTCAGCCCCGACAGCAACACCCTGTACATCACAGGCAACTACAAGATCCTCCTCCTAGACCCGAACGTCGACAGTCTGACCCGGCGGCTTTGCGAGGCATCCGACGGCCCTCTCTCCCCGGGCCAACGGCGGCAGTACTTCCCCGGCACGCCATACGACCCGCCCTGCCAGCGGTGACCAGTCGCAGACGCGACCAAGCCGCAGGCAGTTGTACCGACGTTGATCGCGGCCACGTCGATCAGCCCGACCGTGTACGGGTGCCAATACGTGTCGCACGTGCTGCAAGTTGGTCCCCAGCCTGCCTGGGCGGCTCCGCGCCCCTGCTGAGCCCGTCCGGCGGGCTGGTCTTCGACGACCCCCGGTCCGTGCCCCCGGCCGTACGCGAAATCGCCGCCGCCAGCATCGCGCAGCTCGACGTCTGCCGGGCCCATGCCGCCGACTGGGTCTACCTGAGCCCACCTGCTGAGAAGCTTTACTCGCTGAAGGGCGTCATGTCACAAAGGCATAATCATGTCTCTGTGACATGACGTCTTTCGATGATGTGTCCCTCGGGCTGTCGGGCGGCGCCTCGACGCCAATGCGGCCAAGCGCGCGTCACGCGGGGGCGGCCGCCTGCCGGGCGATCGCCGGGTCCAGGGTCGCTCCGGCGGGGACCAGGCTGACCACGCCCGCCGGGAGCCGGAGCGGCCGGGCGTCGCCGTAGCCGAGCATGGCCGGCACCCCGGCGTCGGCGAGGACGTGCCGGCGGCCGAGATCGGTGACCACGGAGACCGCCCCGCCGGTCGCGCCGGGCGCGGCCACCGACTCGACCAGCGCGCCCCGCCCCGGCTCCACCAACACGTGGTCGGCCACCACCGCGGCGACCTGCCCGCGAGCGGCGCGTGGGGCGGTGATCAGCTCCGGCAGTTCCACGCCGAGCCGCAGCTCGACCTGCCCGGCCTCGTCGGCGACCCGGGCGCACAACGCCGGCGAGTCCATGGTGGCCAGTCGGGGCGGTGCGCTCGGCGGGGCGTGCGGCCCGGTCGGCGTGAGGTCGTCCAGCTGGGGCAGGGCCGCGAACCGGCCGAGGCTGATCTGGTCCGGCTCGCGCTGGCCGGTCCGGGCCAGCAAGAGCGCCGCCTGTAGCTCGGTGATGCCGGCCAGCCCGTCGCGCAGCACCACCGCGTACTGTCGAGCGCCGCCGGAGTTGCTGACCAGCAGCACGTCGCCGACCCGGGCGTCGGCGACCCGGGCGGACCGCTCGCCGAGGCCGGGCAGGTGCAGCGGCGCCAGGTCCAGGCCGGTGGGCACCGTGTTGAGCAGGGCCGGGGCGACCGGAACGGCCCGGGCCCGGGTGACTGCCAGCGCGGCCAGCACCCGGTCGGTGTCGCGGATCAGGTGACGTCGCTGCTGCCAGAGCAGGTGCAGCCGGCCATCGGGGGCGCGCAGCAGCAGCGCCTCCTCGCCCAATGGCCGGCCATCGGTCCCCTCGGTGCCAATCAGCAGCACCGACCGCGACTGCGGTCGGCCGTCGTCGGTCGTGCCGATCGAGCAGACCGTCCAGCGATCGGTAGCGAGCCGGGCCGCCGCCGGCAGCGAGTCGGGCGCGTCGGCAATGCCCAGCGGCAGGCCACGGGGTACGCCCTCGATCGAGCGGCGCGACACCAGCACGGTCCTGGGCCGCTCCGTTCCGATGATCAACAGCGCGGAGGCGTAGTTGAGGACCGGGTGCAGCCGCTGCTCGCGGTAGACGAACCGGGCACCGGACTCCTTCTCCACGATGACCGCATTGCCGTCGCGCCACTTCACGCCGCCGCCGGCGAACAGCCCGTAGAGGGCGAAACCGCCCAGCCCGATGACCGCCACCAGCATGCTGGCCAGCGCCGCACCGGCGAGCCGGCGAAACGGTGACTGCGCCGGGTCGGTCTCTCGCATCACCAGGGCGGACACCACCCGCTGGATGGTGAACTGGTACGAGTGCAACTGGTCCTGCCGCGACGGCATGCGGCCCCTTCCGGCGAGTACGGTCGGGGCACAGGATATGCGTTGCGTCGATCCCCCGGGAACCGTGCGTCACCGTCCTCCGCCGCAAGCGCGTCCGTCCTGGTCAACCGGCATGACCCGGGCGGAACCGGGTAGCTGCACCGGCAAGCCGTCCGGACCCGCCGGACGGCCCGGTCGGGAGGTGAAGATGCGCGCCCTGCTCTGGACCGTCGGCGTGATCGCCGCAATCCTCGTGCTGCTCGGGCTGCTGCTGGAGGCGGTCCGCTGGCTGGTCATCATCGGGATCATCGCCCTGGCCGCGGTGATCGTGCTGGCCTCTTTCCGAGGCCGCCGATCAGCCCAGAACTACCCCAGCCGCCGCTGACCCGCGCGGGTACGACATCGCCCGGGGCGGAAGGTTCCGGAGCCTCAGGCGGCGACGAGCACCGGGGTCGGCTGGTCGTCGACCGCCGGGGTGGCCGGCTGGCGGCGGTTGGGGAAGGCGAGGCGGATGACCTTCCACCAGGCCGAGAAGACCTGTCGGGGCAGCGAACCGGTGACGTACTTCAGGCCGTAGCGGTCGAATAGCGCCCGTACCTCGGGGGCGATCTCCTGGTAACGGTTGCTGGGCAGGTCGGGGAAGAGGTGGTGCTCGATCTGGAACGACAGGTTGCCGGTCATGATGTGCATCAGCCGGCTGCCGCTGATGTTGGCCGAGCCGAGCATCTGCCGCAGGTACCACTCGCCGCGGGTCTCGCCGTCGATCGAGGTCTTCTCGAAGGTCTCCACGCCCTCCGGGAAGTGCCCGCACATGATCACCGAGTGGCTCCACAGGTTGCGGATCAGGTTCGCGGTGAACGTCGCGGCCATGGTGTGGAAGAACGACGGCCCGGAGAGCAGCGGGTGGATCACGTAGTCCTTGAGGACCTGGCGGCGGATCTTCCGGCCGGCCGCACGGAGCTTGGCTCGGAACTCCGGATGCTTGTGCCGCCCCTCCTTCAGGTTCGTGCCCAGGTCAAGGTCGTACGCGGCGACGCCGTACTCGAAGAAGCAGGCGTTGACGAAGTTGTAGAACGGCTGGCCCAGGTAGGCCGGGTGCCAGGGCTGGTCCTCGTCGACCCGCATGATGCCGTAGCCGAGGTCGTTGTCCTTGCCGACCACGTTGGTGTAGCGGTGGTGCAGCTCGTTGTGCGACTGCTTCCACTGTTCGGCCGGGGTGGCGTGGTCCCACTCCCAGCTGGTCGAGTGGATCTTCGGGTCACGCATCCAGTCCCACTGCCCGTGCAGGACGTTGTGCCCGATCTCCATGTTCTCCAGAATCTTCGCCACCGCGAGACCGGCGGTACCGACGATCCAGGCCGGCGGGAACAGCGAGAACAGCAACACCACCCGGCTACTGATCTCCAGCTTGCGTTGGGTCGAGATGACCTTGCGGATGTACGCGGCGTCCCGCTCGCCCCGGGAGTCGATCACCCGTTGCCGGATGGCGTCGAGTTCCTCACCGAGGGTCTCGATGTCCTCTGCGCTCAGGTGAGCGATCGGGTTGGTGGCCTTCTTCTGGATGACGGTCACGTCGGTGGTTCTCCGATCAGATTTCGAGTTCGCATGGGCCGGCCGCGGCCGACACGCAGGTCTGCACGCGTACGCCGTCGCCCGGCAGGGCGGTGGTCAGTTCCCCGTTGCGTAGATCCCGGACCGCGCCCTGACGCAGTGGCAGCACGCAGCCGAAGCAGATGCCCATCCGGCAGCCCGAGGGCATCAGCACCCCGGCGTTCTCGCCGGCGTCCAGCAGCGGGGTGGCACCGCCGGCGGTGACGGTGACGGACGAGCGGGTGAAGGTGACCGTCCCGCCGTCACCGGCGGTGATGATCGTGGGCCGGAACCGCTCGGTGTGCAGCCGCTGCGCGTACCCCCGCGCCGACCAGTGCGCCTCGGCCGCGTCGAGCAGCCCGACCGGGCCGCACGCCCAGGTCTGGCGGTCCAGATGGTCGGGAACCAGGACGTCGAGTTCGGCCACGTCCAGCAGCCCCTCGACGTTGGTGTGCCGCTCCACCAGCCGGATCGCGCCACGCTCGGCGAGGTGGCGCAGCTCCGCGCCGAAGACGACGTCGGCCGCGGTGGGCGCCGAGTGCACCAGCACCACGTCGCTGCCGGCCAGCACGCCGGAGCGCAGCATCCCGGCGACCGGGGTGATGCCGCTGCCGGCGGTGAGGAACAGCACCCGGGCCGGCGACGGGTCCGGCAGCACGAAGTCACCCTGTGCCTGGTCGAGCTGCACGATCGTGCCCGGTCGCACCCGGCGGACGAGGTGGTTGCTGACCACGCCGTCCTCGATGGCCTTGACCGTCACCGAAATCGGCTCGGGATGCCGACCGGGCCGGGAGGTGACCGAGTAGGCCCGCCACTGGCGTACCCCGTCGACGTCGACCCCGAGCCGCACGTACTGCCCCGGCACGTGCGGTCGCCAGCCGCGTCCGGGCCGGATCAGCAGCGTCGCCGCGTCCGGGGTCTCCGCGCGTACGGCGAGGATCCGGCCCCGCAGATCGGTGCCGGCCCGCAGCGGCGCGACCAGGTCCAGGTAATCCCCGGGCAGCACCGGCGTGGTCACCGTCTCGGCCAGCCGCCACAGGCGACGTCGCAGGGACCCGGATGCGCGCGGCCGCGGGACGGTAGTGGTCATACGACGATGGTCGCCGCGCGCTGGCATAGAATCTTGGCCTGCGAAGGTAAAGCGATCCACCCCTTTTGTGCGGAGAGAACAACCGTGGCGGAATCCTCCGGGACCACCCATCGGGCGGCCCGCCTCGAACTGGACGAGCGGGTCGCCCGCGAGCTGCGCGATCGACTACCGCTGGTAGCCGAGCGAACCGTATCCGCGATCACGGCCGAGGTGCCCAGCTACTCCGGCACCCTGACCGGGCAGATGCGGGACAAGATCGAGAATGCGGTGCAGATCGCCCTGGGCACCTTCCTGCAACTGCTCGAACGCTCCCAGGCCACCGATCCGAGCACGCCGCTGATCCCGGCGTTGGAGGCCGCGTACGCGCTGGGCAGCGGCGAGGCCCGCGCCGGCCGCAGCATGGACGCGCTGCTGGCCGCGTACCGGGTCGGCGCCCGGGTCTCCTGGCGGGAGATGGCCGCCGCCACCGTGGCGATCGGGCTTGCCGCCGCCACCGTCGCCGAGTTCGCCGAGCTGATGTTCGCCTACATCGACGAGCTCTCCGCGGCCAGCGTGGCCGGTCACGCCGACGAGTTGGCCAGCGTCGGCCGGGCCCGGCGGCGCAACCTGGAACGGCTGACCCAGCAGCTGCTCGCCGGCGAGCCGGAGGACGTGCTGCGGCGCAGCGCCGAGCGAGCGGGCTGGCCCGCGCCGCAGACCCTCACCGTCGTCCTGCTGCCCCGGGCCAACCTGCGCGGGGTCCTCGCGTTGCTGGACGAACGCACCCTGGAGAGCAGCGAGGAGTCGTCCGCCCGAGAACCGGGTGAGGAGACGGCGGTGATGCTGGTACCGAACGCCCACGGCGACCGTCGGCAGTTGGCCCGGGTGCTGCACCGACGCCGCGCGGTGCTCGGGCCCGCCCGCCCGTGGACCCGGGCCAGCTCCTCCTACCGGCGGGTCACCCGGGTCGTGGAACTCGGCATCGCCCACCCGGCGGACGGCGAGCCGCTGGACACCGAGCGGCATCTGGCCGAACTGCTGCTCAGCGCCGACCTCGAAGCCCTCGCCGACCTGCGGGCCCGGGTTCTGCAACCCCTCGCCGAACTGCCCGCCGCCACCGCCGAACGACTCACCGAGACGCTGCGCTCCTGGCTGTTGCATCAGGGCCGACGCGACGACGTGGCCGCCGACCTGTTCGTTCACCCGCAGACCGTGCGCTACCGGATGGGCCAGCTCCGGCAGCTGTACGGCGAGCGGCTCAGCGATCCGCGTACGCTGCTCGACCTCACCGTCGCCCTGGCCCTGCCCGCCGCCCCGCCGACGGGGTGAGCACGGTCCGGGCACCGGTCAGTCGGAGCTCGACGGTCCCAGCAGGCGGATCTCCTCGATGTCCAGCCTGGCCTGCAACGCGCGCAGCACCGCCTCGTCGATCTCCCGGGAGTCACGCATCCGGGTGATCTCCTGTCGCTTGTGTTCGAGCGCGGCCAGGCGCAACCGGCGTTCGGTCTCGCGGGCCGCCGCCGAGTCGCCCTCCGGCTCGGCCTGCACGGCGCCGAGGTGGCTCTCGTACTCGGTCTGGAGCCGCCGCACCGCCTCCGGGTCGGCACCGATTCGCTCGGCGATCTCCGGCAACGCGGTGAGCGTGGCCCGGGTGGCGTGCGCCTGCGCCTTCCGGGCCTCGCTGTCGTGCTCCGGGTCGCCGCGGAGACCGGCCCAGGTCATCAGCAGCGGCAGGGTGGCGCCCTGCACGAGCATGGTCAGCAGGATCACCCCCGCGACACAGAAGATGATCAGATCACGCTCCCGCACCGGGCCGCCGTCGGCGTTCAACGGCACGGCGAGCGCCGCCGCGAGCGAGACGGCGCCCCGGAACCCGGCCCAGCCGGCGACCGTACGCACCCGCCAGTTCACCCGCTGGCCGCGCTTGGCCTTGCGCCGGTCCAACCGGGCGACGGCCGCCGTCAGGTGCAGCCAGAGCATCCGCACCGCCACCAGCACGCCGGCCACGACGAGCGCGATGACCATCGCGCGCGCCAACGACACGCTGGAGACCCCGCGGACCGCCCGCGGGATCTGCATCCCGACCAGCACGAAGAGCCCGCCGTTGACGAGGAAGGTGGTGAGGTCCCAGAACGACAGGGCCAGCAGCCGGGACCGGGCGCGGATCACCCGGGGGCTGGCGAAGGCGATCATCAGGCCGGCGACCACCACCGCGAGCACGCCGCTCTCGTGGATGCTGTCGGCCAGGAAGAAGGCGGCGAACGGCGTGATCACGCTGAGCGCGCCCTCGCGCAGCGGATCGTCCAGCCGCCTGCGAATCAGGATCACCACCGTACCGACCAGCACGCCGGCCGCGATGCCGCCGAGGAACGACAGGCCGATCCGCTCGACGAGGTCGAAGGCGTCCGGCACCGCGCCCCCGCTCAGCACGCCGAGCGCGACGGCGAACAGCACCAGGGCGGTGCCGTCGTTGATCAGGCTCTCGGCGCGCAGCGTGGTGAGCAGACGCCGGGGCATCCGCTTGGCCAGCCCGGCCACCGCCGCGGCGTCGGTCGGCGCGAGCGCGGCACCGAGCACCCAGGCCACCGGCGGGTCGACCCCGAGCCGCTGCGCGACCAGTGCCACCGCCACCATCGTGGCGCCGACCAGCCCGACCGCCAGCAGGGCGATGATCACGAAGTTCGCCCGGACCTCCCGCAGGCTGGTGGCGATGCTCTCCCGGTAGAGGATCGCCGGCAGGAACAGCACCAGCACCACCTCGGGGGCGAGCACCACCTCCGCGAACGGCGGCAGCAGCGCCAGCAGCGCGCCGAAGCAGATGAGCAGCACCGGCGGCGCGACCCGGTACCGGCCGCCGATGGTGGTGCCGACCAGCACGGTGACGCCCAGCGCGATGATCAGGAGCTCGCTCACGTCGGCCTCGTTTCCCGCACCCACTCATGGTGGTACGCGGTACGGCACGGCGAGCGCGGTTCGCCGCAGGCGACTCAGCGGCCGGCGCCGGCGCCCAGGTCCTCCTCGATGCGCCGCGCGGCGGCCAGCAGCGGGGGCAGCAGTTCCTTGCGGATCATCTCGAAGGAGCCACGGCTGGCGTGCGCCGAGACGTTGACCGCGGCGATCACGGACCCGTCGTCACCGTGGATCGGTGCGGCCAGCGAGCGCAACCCCTCCTCCAGTTCCTGGTCGACGATGGCGTACCCCTGGGCGGCGATCTTCGTCAGGATGGCGCGCAGCCTGGCCGGGTCGGTGACGGTGCGCCGGGTCAACGGGCGCAGCTGCGCGGCGGCGAGGTAGTCGTCGAGCCAGTCGGCGGGCCGTGCGGCGAGCAGCACCCGGCCCATCGACGTCGCGTACGCGGGGAACCGGGTGCCGACGCTGATCCCCACGGTCATGATCCGCTTGGTGGGTACGCGGGCGACGTAGACCACCTCGTCGCCGTCGAGCACCGACGCCGAGCAGGATTCGTGCACCTGCGCGACCAGCGCCTCCATGTGCGGCTGGGCGACCTCGGGCAGGCTCAGGCTGGACAGGTAGGCGTAGCCGAGGTCGAGGATGCGTGGCCGCAGCGAGAACAGCCGCCCGTCGGTGTGCACGTAACCCAGCTCGACCAGGGTGAGCAGGAAGCGGCGGGCGGCGGCCCGGGTCAGCCCGGTGGCCCGCGCCACCTCGCTGAGGGTGAGCTGGGGCCGTTCGGCGTCGAAGGCGCGGATCACGGCCAGGCCGCGTTCCAGCGACTGGACGAACTCGCCCGATCGCGCCGCCTCGCTCACTCGACCTCCTGCCGCAGGGTCTCCTGGGCCACCTTGAAGGCCCGGTTGGCTGCCGGTACGCCAGCGTAGACGGCCACCTGGAGCAGGACCTCACCGATCTCGGCGGGGGTGAGCCCGTTGCGCCGGGCGGCCCGCACGTGCATCGCCAACTCCTCGTCGTGGTGCAGGGTGGCCAGCACGGCGAGGGTGATGCAGCTGCGGGTGCGCCGGTCCAGGCCCTCGCGGGTCCAGATCTCCCCCCAGGCGTACCGGGTGATGAGGTCCTGGAAGTCGGCGGTGAACTCGTCGGTGCCGGCGACGGCCCGGTCGACGTGCGCGTCGCCGAGCACCTGCCGGCGGACCGTCATCCCGGCGTCGTGTCGCTGCTGGTCGGTCACGGGGTCATCCCGCCTTCCGGGTCGAAGTGGGCGGCCAACAGGCGGGCCACGGCCTCGGGCTGTTCGACGTTGGCCAGGTGCGCGGCGTCGTCCAGCACGACCAGCCGCGCGGACGGGATCCGCCGGGCGATGTCGGCGGCCTGCTCCGGTGGGGTGGCGGGATCGTCGGCGGCGCCGATCACCAGGGTCGGGGCGCGTACCGCCGCCAGGTCGGCGCGCAGGTCCATGCCGGCGATGGCCTCGCAGCAGCCGGCGTACCCGGCCGGCGGGGTGGCGGTCAGCATGGCCCGGTAGGCCGCGACCGTGTCGGGTCGGGCGGCGGCGAAGGCGGGGGTGAACCAGCGTTCGACCACGGTGTCGGCGATGGTGTCCAGCCGCCCGGCGCGGACGGTGGCCGCCCGGGCCCGCCAACCGTCGGCCGGGCCGAGGCAGGCCGAGGTGCACAGCAGGGCGAGCCGGTCGATCCGCTCGGGTGCCTGCGCGGCCAGCCACATGCCGACCATGCCGCCGAGGGAGAGCCCGGCGTAGTGCGCCCGACCGACGTCCAGCTCGTCGAGCAGTTGCAGCACCTTGCGGCCGAGCAGGTCGATCGTGTACGGCCCGGTCGGGGCGCTCGATCCGCCGTGCCCGAGGTGGTCGTAGCGGACGACGCGGAACCGGGTGGCCAGCGTGGCCAGCTGCGGCTGCCACATCGCCCCGGTGGTGCCCAGGGAACTGCCCAGCACCAGCACCGGCGCCTGCGGCGGGCCGTCGACGGTGGCGTGCAGCCGGGCGCTCACCGCGTACCGTCCCGGTGCAGGTCGAGAGCGCGGTCGACCAGGTGGCCGGCGGAGCCGAGCCAGCCGGCCGGGTCCAGCGCCGCGTCGACGTCCGCGACGGACAGGTGGGCCCGCACGTCGGGGTCGGCGAGCAGGGCGGCCCGGAATCCCGGCCCGGTGGCGGCGCGCTTGACCAGGTCGTGGGCGGCGGCCCGGCCCAGCGCCGGCGCCAGCCGGGCGGCGACGGCCTCGGCGAGCAGCAGGCCACCGCCGGCGTCGAGGTTGGCCCGCATCCGATCCGGGTGTACGCGCAGGCCGGTCAGCATCCGGGCGGTGCGGGCGGCGGCCCCACCGGCCAGGTGCAGCAGTTCGAGCAGGGGTTCCCATTCGGCGTGCCAGCCGCCGGTGGCGCGTTCGTGTTCCTGCCCGGCGGCGGCGAACAGGGTGCCGACGAGCCCGGGGGCGCGCCGGGCCGCGGCGGTGACCAGGACGGAGTCGACCGGATTGCGTTTGTGCGGCATGGCCGAGGAGCCGCCGCGCCCCTCCCCGCCCTCACCGACCTCGCCGACCTCGGTCTGAGCGAGCAGGCCGACGTCGAGCGCGACCTTGCCGGTTGCGGCGAGCAGGCCGCCGAGCGCCGCGGCGAGGTCGAGCACCGGCTGGCGGCGGGTGTGCCAGGGCAGCGGGCTCGCCGCCAGGCCCAGGTGGGCGGCGAAGCGTTCGACCACCGCCGGGCCGGCCGGCCCGTACCCGGCGAGGGTGCCCACCGCCCCGCCGAGCTGCGCGGGCAGGGCCTCGCGGACCCGCGCCAACCTGGTCCGTGCCTCGTGCAGCCCGAGCAGCCAACCGGCCGCCTTGAGACCGAAGGTGGTCGGGGCGGCCTGCTGGCCGAGGGTGCGGGCGACCATGAGGGTGTCGCGGTGGATCCGGGCGAGGCCGGCGGCGGCGTCGGCCGCGGCCTCGACGTGGCGCAGCAGCGGGCCGGCGGCCCGCAGGACCACCAGCGCCAGGGCGCTGTCGAGGACGTCCTGGCTGGTGGCCCCGTAATGCACCCAGGGCCGGGCCGGTTCGGCGACCGCGGCGGTCAGCTCCCGCACCAGCGGGACGACCGGGTTGCCGGCGGCGTCGGCCGCGGCGCCGAGCGCCGTCGGGTCGTACCGCTCGGCGTGGCAGTGCCGGGCGATCTCGTCGGCGATCTGCGCGGGCAGCAGACCGACGTCGGTGGCGGCCCGGGCGAGCGCGGCCTCGGTGTCCAGCATCGCCTGCAGCAGGGCACGGTCGTCGAGTTCGGCGTCCACGTCGGCCGCGCCGGACAGGCCGCGCAGCAGCGCCTCAGACCGCGAAGAAGACGGTTTCATGCTCACCCTGCAGGCAGATGTCGAACGTGTACCCGTCCGGCGCCGGACTCGCCAGCAGCGTGTCCCGGCGGGCGGGGTCGACGTCACGGAGCAGCGGGTCGGTGGCGTTGCCCGCCTCGTCCGGGAAGTACACCCGGGTGACCAGGCGGTGCAGCAGGCCACGGGCGAAGACCGACAGGGCCAGGTGCGGTGCCTCGGTCTCCCCCTCCGGGGTGGGCAGTGCCCCCGGCTTGACGGTGAGCAGCGCGTACCGGCCCTGCGCGTCGGTCTCGCAGCGGCCGAAGCCGCGGAAACCGGGCACCGTCGAGGGTCGGGCGCCCCGCGGGTCGTCGGGGTGGTCGAAGCGGCCGTCCGGGTCGGCCTGCCAGCTCTCCACCAGCGCGTCGACCACCGGTTCGCCGGTGCCGTCGACGATCCGGCCGCGGATCCAGCACGCCCCGGGCGTGCCCTCCGGCACCACGTACGGGCCGTCGGGCCAACGCAGGCCGATGTGCAGGTACGGCCCGACGGTCTGGGCGGGCGTGACGCCCAGGCGCTCACTCATCGTCGTCCTCGTCCTCGAAGGGGGTGGCGTCCCGGCCGCGCAGCACGATGTCGAACTCGTAGGCCAGCGCCCACTCGGGCCGGGTGGTGGCGTGGTCGTAGCGGGCGACCATGCGCTGCCGCGCCTGCTCGTCGCGGACCGAGTTGAAGATCGGGTCCTGGAAGAACAGCGGGTCGCCCGGGAAGTACATCTGAGCCACCAGCCGTTGGGTGAAGGCCCGGCCGAACAGCGAGAAGTGGATGTGGGCGGGCCGCCACGCGTTGTCGTGGTTGCGCCACGGGTACGCGCCGGGCTGCACCGTGACGAACTCGTAGCGCCCCTGGGCGTCGGTCATGGCACGCCCGACGCCGGTGAAGTTCGGGTCCAGCGGGGCGGGCCAGTTGTCCAGGGTGTGCCGGTAGCGGCCGGCGGCGTTGGCCTGCCAGATCTCCACCAGGGTGTGCGGCACGGCGCGGCCGTCGCCGTCGAGCACCCGGCCGTGCACGATGATCCGCTGCCCGAGCGGCTCGCCATCGTGCTGGCGGGTCAGGTCGTGGTCGAGTTCGCCGAGCCGTCCCGCGCCGAGCACCGGGCCGGTGATCTCGGTGAGCCGCTGCGGCAGGTAGGTCAGCGGCTGCCGCGGGGCACGGGTCACGGTGGACTTGTAGCCGGGACTGAGCAGCGGCGGGTGGGCGTCGACGTCGTCGCGTCGGTAGCCCGGCAGCACCAGCTTGCCGGTGGTGTCCTGGGTCATGGATTTCGCTCCCGTCAGGCTTCCAGTACGACGGCCAGGCCCTGGCCGACCCCGATGCAGATCGCGGCGAGGCCGCGGCCGCCGCCACGGCGGTGCAGCTGCCAGGCCAGCGATCCGAGTATGCGCGACCCGGAGGAGCCGAGCGGATGCCCGAGGGCGATGGCGCCGCCCTGCGGGTTCACGATCTTCGGATCGAGTTCTGGCCAGTGTGCCAGGCAGGCCAGGGACTGCGCGGCGAAGGCCTCGTTGAGTTCGACGACGTCGAGATCGCCCCAGCCGATGCCGGCGCGGCGCAGCGCCTCCTCGGCGGCGGCCACCGGGCCGATGCCGAACAGATGCGGCTCGATCGCGGTGACCGCCCGGGAGACGATCCGGGCCAGCGGCGCCCGGCCGATCGATTCCGCCGCGGCGGCGTCGGCGAGCAGCAGAACGCTCGCGCCGTCGTTGAGCGGCGAGGAGTTGCCGGCGGTGACCGTGCCGTCGGGCCGGAAGACCGGCTTGAGCCGGCCCAGCGCCTCGAT
This sequence comes from Micromonospora sonchi, assembly GCF_014646235.1. Taxonomy (GTDB): domain Bacteria; phylum Actinomycetota; class Actinomycetes; order Mycobacteriales; family Micromonosporaceae; genus Micromonospora; species Micromonospora sonchi. Next base: position 218,070 of record NZ_BMNB01000002.1, read on the forward strand.
CGTGCTGGTCGGCCGGATGCTCTCGTCCCGCTCGACGTCGGTGTCGGGCACCGGCACCACCTCGTCGGCGTACGCGCCGTCGCGCCAGGCCCGGTCGGCGAGCTGATGGCTGCGCAGCGCGAACTCGTCCTGGGCGTCACGGCCGATCCCGTGCCGCTCGGCGAGGATCTCGGCGCCCTCACCGAGCGGCACCGTCCACTGCTCGGGCATCCGGGGGTTGACCAGGCGCCAGCCCAGCGTGGTCGAGTGCAGCGTCTCGTGCGCCCGGGGGTAGCCCTGCTCTGGCTTGGCGAGCACCCACGGGGCCCGGCTCATCGACTCCACTCCCCCGGCCAGGCAGACCGAGGCGTCGCCGAGGGCGATGGCCCGGGACGCGCCGATCACGGCCTCCAGCCCGGAACCGCAGAGCCGGTTGACGGTGGCGCCGGGCACCGACGGCGGCAGGCCGGCCAGCAGCACGGCCATCCGGGCCACGTCCCGGTTGTCCTCGCCGGCGCCGTTGGCGTCGCCGAGCAGCACGTCGTCGATGCGGGCCGGATCGAGCCCGGGGTTGCGGGCGACGATCTCGCGGACCACGTGCGCGGCGAGGTCGTCGGGGCGTACGCCGGCCAGGCCGCCGCCGTAGCGGCCGATCGGGGTACGCACGGCGTCGAGCACGTACACGTCGCTCATGCCGGCCCTCCGCTGCGCTGCGGGCCGCCATGAGGCACCACCGCACTGAGCTGATGATTCGCTCGCTGCCGCTCGCTCATGCCGGCCCTCCGCTCGGCGTCGACCGCTTGGTGGCTTCCAGGGCGCGCAGGACGGTGAGTTCGTCGGCGGTGGGCGGTTCGCCGGTGGTCAGCTCGTCAGCGACGGCGAGCGGCCAGCCGGTGGCCGCGCGGGCCTGCTCGACGGTGACGCCGGGATGCAGCCGGGTGAGGGTGAGCTCGCAGGTGGCCGGGTCCGCTTCGAGGACGCCGAGGTCGGTGATCACCGTACGGGGTCCCCCGCCGCGCAGGCCCAATCGCTCCCGGTCACCCGGCCCGGCGCCGAAGCCGACCGAGGTGACGAAGTCGACGCGCTCGGTGAAGGTCCGCAGGCCCTGCCGGACGACGACCACCACCTCGCGACAGGAGGCGGCGATCTCCGGTGCTCCGCCGGCGCCGGGCAGGCGTACCTTCGGGTCGGTGTAGTCGCCACCGATGACGGTGGTGTTGATGTTGCCGTACCGGTCGAGCTGCGCGGCGCCGAGGAAGCCCACGTCGATGCGGCCGGGCTGGAGCCAGTAGTTGAACACCTCGGGCACGGAGACCACCGCGTCGGCGGTGTCGGCGAGCACACCGTCGCCGATGGACAGCGGCAGCCGGTCGGGCTTGGCCCCGAGACAGCCCGACTCGTAGATCAGCACGAGGTTGGGGGCGTGGGTGGCGCGGGCCAGATTGGCCGCGGTGCTGGGCAGCCCGATCCCGACGAAGCAGGCGGTGCCGTCGCGCAGTTGCCGGGCGGCGGCGACGGTCATCATCTCGTCGGCCGTGTAGTCCGTCATGCCTGCACCTCCACCTTGCGCACGTGCCGCTCGATCCAGTCGGCGAAGGTGTCGCGATCGCGGCTGATCGCGTCCCAGGCCCGGTAGAAGTCGTTGTCCCGCACGGAGTAGCCCTGGGTGTACGAGGGGTGGGATCCGCCGGGCACCGCCGCCACCGCGGTGACCGCCCAGCCGGGCAGCACGACCTGTCCGGGTACGGGTTCCAGCTCGTCGACGATCTCCTCGACGGTGACCAGCGACCGGTGCGCGGCCAGCACTGCCTCCTTCTGCACCCCGGTGATGCCCCACATCTGCACGTTGCCGGCGCGGTCGGCCCGCTGGGCGTGCACCACGGTCACGTCGGGCCGCAGGGCCGGAACGGCGGTCAGCGTCTCCCCGGTGAACGGGCATTCGATGGGGCGGATGTTGGTGGTGTGCCGCGGCAGGTCGGTGCCGGTGTAGCCGCGCAGCACGGCGAAGGGCAGGCCGGAGGCGCCGGCGACGTAGCGGTTGGCCATGCCCGCGTGGCTGTGCTCCTCCAGCTCCAACGGAACCGGCCAGGAGTTCTGCACGGCGTCGCGGAAGCGGTGCAGCGAGCCGACGCCGGGGTTGCCGCCCCAGGAGAAGACCAGCCGGCGCGCGCAGCCGGCGCCGATGAGCTGGTCGTAGATGACGTCGGGCGTCATCCGGACCAGGGTCAGGTCACGTCGTCCCTGTCTGATGATCTCGTGGCCGGCGGCGAACGGGATGAGGTGTGTGAAGCCTTCCAGCGCCACCGTGTCCCCGTCGCGGACCAGTTCCGCGACGCCGTCGGCCAACGAGACGAGCTTCGCCATGAGCCTCTCGCCTCCTGCGATTCGGTCGTCCGCGCGACTGGGTGTTCGGCATGCGGACTCACGTACTTATCTCGAACATAATGCTCGACAGCAGCATCCGTCAACGCGCCGCGAACTGTATTGTTTTGCGGACGGGGCTCGAGTTGCCGAAATCTTGATCTTGCGCCGGCCCGTTGACGCGAGCCAGGCCACGTGGAAACGTTCTGAATGAGAACAGCCGTTCGATCAGCGAACAGATCGGAAGGTCCCTCCGTGGCGGAGCTGCTGGCGTGACATCCACCCCCGCACCACCGACCCGTGCACCACGGGTCGACGGCACCCGGCGCACGCGGCTGCCCGGCAACACCGCGCTGCTCGGGGTGCTCGGCTTCGCCACCTTCCTCGCGCTGCTCGAGGTGGTGCCGCGGCTCGGCATCGTCGCACCGGGCTACCTGCCGCCGGTCAGCCGCATCGGGGTCGCCCTGGTGGAGCTCGCCGGCGAGTCCGCCTTCTGGACCGCCCTCGGGGACACCGTCCGGGGGTGGTTCCTCGGGCTGCTCATCGCCGTGGCGCTCGGCATCGTCGTCGGGTTCGTCCTCGGCGCCACACCGATCCTGCGGGAGGCCACCGCCTCCACGATCGAGTTCCTGCGCCCCATCCCCTCGGTGGCGCTCATCCCACTGGCCGTGCTGGTCTTCGGCACCAACCTGCGATCGGTGCTGCTGTTGGTGGTCTACGCCGCGTTCTGGCAGGTTCTCGTCCAGGTGCTGCACGGCGTGCAGGACGTCGACCCGGTCGCCCAGGAGACCGCCCGCACCTTCGGCCTCGGGCGGCTGGCCCGGATCCGGCACGTCACCTGGCCGACCGCGCTGCCGTACCTGCTCACCGGTGTGCGCCTGGCCGCCGCCGTGGCGCTGATTCTCGCCGTCACCGCCGAACTGGTGATCGGTGCCCCCGGTCTCGGCAACGAGATCGGCGTCGCGCAGTCCGGCGCCGCCGTCGCCCGGATGTACGCGCTGATCATCGTCACCGGGCTGCTCGGTGTGGCGGTCAACGTACTGGCCCGCCAGCTCGAAAGGTTGCTGCTCAGGTGGCATCCGTCGATCCGCCGGGAGGTGCCCGCATGACCGCTCTGCTCCGCCGGGCAGCGCGGAACACCCTCGCCGCTGCGGCGCTGCCGATCGCGCTGCTCGCCCTCTGGTGGGTGTTCACCGCCGACAGTGACAGCTACTACCTGCCGCCGCTGTCGGACATCCTGGCCAGCGTCGACGACGTGTGGCTGCACTCCGGCCGGCTCCGCACCGACGTGCTGCCCAGCCTGCTGCGCCTGCTCGCCGGATTCACCCTCGCCGTGCTGCTGGGCGTCGGCGTCGGCGTGGCCATCGGGTCGTCGCGCCGCCTGCGGGCCTTCTGCGAGCCGGTGCTGGAGTTCCTCCGGGCGATCCCGCCACCGGTGCTGGTGCCGGTGCTCATGCTCTTCGCCGGCATCGGCAACACCATGAAGGTCCTGGTCATCGTCTCCGGCTGCGTGTGGCCGATCCTGCTCAACACCGTCGAGGGCGTCCGGGCCGTGGACCAGGTCCTGCTCGACACGGCACGCTGCTACGGCGTACGCGGACCCGCCCGGCTGTGGCACCTGATCATCCGATCGGCCAGCCCGCAGATCGTCACCGGCATGCGGCAGGGGCTCTCCATCGGGATCATCCTCATGGTCATCAGCGAGATGTTCGCCGCCAGCAACGGGCTCGGCTTCAGCATCATCCAGTTCCAACGGACCTTCGCCGTCACCGAGATGTGGACCGGCATCCTGCTGCTCGGGCTGCTCGGCTTCCTGCTCGCCACCGCCATGCGGGTCTTCGAGCGGCGCGCCCTGAACTGGTACCTCGGCCTACGGCAGACCCAGCGGGGAGGAGACCGATGACCGGGACGCTGCTCGACGTACGCGGCGTACGCAAGGTGTACGAGGGGCACGGCCGCAGCGTGGAGGCGATCCGCGACCTGACCTTCACCGTCGCCAAGGGCGAGATGGTCTGCGTGGTCGGCCCGTCCGGCGCCGGCAAGACCACCCTGCTCAAGTGCATCGCCGGGCTGCTCGCGCCGACCAGCGGCGAGGTGGTGCTGGAGGGCGAGGCGGTCGCCGGGCCACCGCCGGGCATGGCGGTGGTCTTCCAGGAGTACGGCCGCAGCCTGTTCCCGTGGATGACCGTACGGGGCAACGTCGAGCTGCCGCTGAAGCAGAAGAAGCTGCCCAGGGCGCGCCGGGTGGAGCTGCTGCACCAGGCGCTGGACGCGGTCGGTCTGGGTGACGTGCACGGCGCGTACCCGTGGCAGCTCTCCGGCGGCATGCAGCAGCGCGTCGCCATCGCCCGGGCCATCGCGTACGAGCCGCGCATCCTGCTCATGGACGAGCCGTTCGCCGCGGTCGACGCGCAGACCCGCGCGGACCTGGAGGATCTGGTCCGGTCGCTGTGGCAGGGGCTCGGGGTGACCACCCTGTTCGTCACCCACGACATCGACGAGGCGGTCTACCTCGGCCAGCGGGTGCTGGTGCTCTCCGCCGCGCCAACGCTCGTGCTCGACGACGTCACCGTCGACCTGCCCGCCGAGCGGGACCAGCTCTCCACGCGCTCGTCGGCCCGCTTCGCCGAGCTTCGTGGGCACCTCTTCGCACAGATCCAGCGGGCCAAGACGTACCACCCGCCCGACCCCCCGCACCCCCCTGGAGGAAACTGATGTCCCTGCTCGATAACGGAACCTGGCACGGCACCCTGTACAGCGACGGCTGGGTCCAGGCGGCCGGCGGCACCGCCGCCGTGCGCTCCCCCGCCACCGGCGAGGAGATCGGCCTGGTCGGCGTGGCCGACGCCGACGACGTGGCGCGGGCCTGCGCCCGGGCCGCCGCCGCGCAGCAGGCGTGGGCCGCCACCGGCTACACCGAGCGGGCCGCCGTGCTGCGCCGGGCCGGCGCGTTGTGGGAGCAGCACGCCGCCGAGGTCGGCGACTGGGTGGTCCGCGAGTCCGGGTCGATCCCGCCGAAGGGCGTCCTGGAGACCACCACCGCCGCGCAGGAGTGCTACGAGGCCGCGACGCTGCCCTCGCATTCGCTCGGCGAGATCATTCCGAGCGCTCAGCCGCGGCTGAGCCTGGCCCGCCGGCTACCGGTCGGCGTGGTGGGGGTCATCTCGCCGTTCAACGCCCCGTTGATCCTGGCGATCCGCTCGGTCGCCCCGGCGCTGGCGCTGGGCAACGCGGTGGTGCTCAAGCCGGATCTGCGCACGGCGGTCTGCGGCGGGCTGAGCATCGCCCGGGTCTTCGAGGAGGCCGGGCTGCCCGAGGGTCTGCTGCACGTGCTACCGGGCGGCGTGGCCACCGGCGAGGCGCTGGTCGCCGACCCGCACGTGCGGGTGATCAGCTTCACCGGGTCGAGCGCGGCGGGCCGCAAGGTCGGCGAGGCCGCCGCCCGGCACCTGAAGCGGGCCCACCTGGAGCTGGGCGGCAACTCCGCCCTGGTGGTGCTCGACGACGCCGACCTGGACCTCGCCGTCTCGGCCGGCGCGTGGGGTTCCTTCCTGCACCAGGGGCAGATCTGCATGACCACGGGCCGGCACCTGGTGCACGAGAGCCTCGCCGAGCGGTACGTCGCCGAGTTGGCCGCCAAGGCCGACCACCTGCCGGTCGGCGACCCCGCCAAGGAACAGGTGGCGCTCGGGCCGATCATCGACGAGGCGCAGCGCGACAAGATTCACTCACTGGTCACGGCCAGCGTGGACGCGGGCGCCCGGCTGGCCGCCGGCGGCACCTACGACGGGCTGTTCTACCGACCGACCGTGCTCGCCGACGTCACCCCGGACACCCCGGCGTACGCGCAGGAGGTCTTCGGCCCGGTCGCCCCGGTGCTCACCTTCACCGACCTGGACGAGGCGGCGGCGCTGGCCGGCGCCAGCGAGTACGGCCTGTCGCTGGGCATCCTCAGCCGCGACGTGATGAAGGCGATGGCGCTGGCCGAGCGCATTCCCAGCGGCATCGTGCACATCAACGACCAGACCGTCAGCGACGAGGCGGTGGCCCCGTTCGGTGGGGTCGGCGCCTCCGGCACCGGTTCCCGCTTCGGTGGGGCGGCGGCGAACGTGGAAGCCTTCACCGAGACGCAGTGGCTGACGGTACAGGGCGACATCACCCGCTACCCGTTCTGAGAGACTGCCGCACACGGTTCGGGGCGAGGAAGGGAGTTGCCGTGGCAGGCGGAAGCCGGACCCCCGGCGCATCGGTGACCTCGCGTGTCCTGGCCGTGCTGGGCGCGTTCGACGCGGCCCACCCGGCGTTGACACTCAGCGACATCGCCCGGCGCAGCGGGCTGCCGCTGGCCACCACGCACCGGCTGGTCGCCGAACTGGTGACCGGCCGGGCGCTGGCCCGCGCCGCCGACGGCAGGTACACCATCGGCGTCCGGCTGTGGGAGGCCGGGCTGCTCTCGCCGCTGCACACCCGGCTGCGCGAGGTGGCCCTGCCCTACCTTCAGGAGCTGTACACCACGGTGCGGGAGAACGTGCACCTGGCGGTCTGGGACGGCGACGAGGCGCTGTACGTGGAGAAGGTCACCGGGCACAAGTCGGTGCCGACCATCTCCAGGACCGGGGGACGGCTGCCGCTGCACGCCACCGGCGTCGGCAAGGCGCTGCTGGCGTACGCCCCGCCGGAGGTCGTCGCCGCGCACCTGCGCCGACCGTTGCGCCGCTGCACGGCGTACACCGTGACCGAGCCGGGCCGGCTGGCCCGCGAGCTGGCCACCGTGCGGGAGCGCGGCTGGGCGCTCACCCACGAGGAGATGACCCTCGGTTCCTGCTCGGTCGCCGTCCCGGTGCGCGACGCCGACGGGGTCGTCGTCGCCGCGATCGGCGTCGTCGGGCACAGCCTCGGCGCCAACCCGCAGCGGCTCGTGCCGGCGTTACGCGCGGCGGCCGACGGGGTCGCCGCCCGGTTGGCCGAGGCGGCGCAGTCCTCGATTCGCCCAGTGCAGCGGAGAAGCGCCTGAGCATGCTCCGGCCAGGTGAATGCCCGGATCGAGCCAGCCTTCCACTGAGTGGAAAGCGACAGCGGCGGCGCGGGACGCGATCGGGCAGGCTGGTGCGCCGGGTGACCATGTCGCCCCCACCACCGCAAGCGTCAAGGAGGCACGGATGCGTACCCAGGTCGGCATCATCGGAGCAGGCCCGGCCGGGCTCATGCTGTCGCACCTGCTGCACCGGCAGGGCATCTCCTCCGTGGTGATCGAGAGCCGCAGCCGGGAGTACGTGGAGCACCGGTTGCGCGCCGGGGTGCTCGAACAGGGCTCGGTCGACCTGCTGCGGGAGACCGGCCTGGGGGCGCGCATGGACCGCGAGGGGATGCGGCACGAGGGCATCGAGCTGCGCTTCGACGGCGAGTCGCACCGGGTGCCGATGACGGAGTTGACCGGCCGGGCGATCACCGTGTACGGGCAGCAGGAGGTGGTCAAGGACCTGATCGCCGCCCGGCTCGACGCGGGCGGGACCATCCTGTTCGAGGCGCCGGCCGAGCGCCTCTCCGGGCTGGACTCGGCGCCGGTGATCCACTTCCGGCACCAGGGCCGGGAGGAGGAGCTGCACTGCGACTTCGTGGTCGGCTGCGACGGCTACCACGGGATCAGCCGCCCGGCGGTGCCCGACGGGGTGCTGACCACCTACGAGCGCACCTACCCGTTCGCCTGGCTGGGCGTGCTCGCCGCCGCCCCGCCCGCGGTGGACGAGCTCATCTACGCCCACCACGAGCGGGGTTTCGCGCTGTACAGCATGCGGTCGCCGCAGATCTCCCGGCTGTATCTCCAGGTGCCCGCCGACGAGGACATCGCCGACTGGCCGGACGAGCGGATCTGGGCCGAGCTGCGCACCCGGCTGGAGACGGTGCCCGGCTGGAAGCTCAACGAGGGCCCGATCCTGGAGAAGGGGATCACCCCGCTGCGCAGCCTCGTGGTCGAACCGATGCAGTGGCAGCGGCTCTACCTGGCCGGCGACGCGGTGCACATCGTGCCGCCCACCGGCGCCAAGGGCATGAACCTGGCCCTGGCCGACGTGACGCTGCTCGGTGACGCCTTCGCCGCCTGGTACGCCGACGGCAGCACCGAACTGCTGGACGGCTACTCCCGCACGGCGCTGCGTCGGGTGTGGCGGGCCCAGCAGTTCTCCTGGTGGATGACCTCCATGCTGCACCGGCTCAACGCCGACGACCCGTACGAGGCGAAGCTCCAGTCGGCGACCCTGCGGTACGTGACCACCTCGCGGTCGTACGCGACCAGCCTGGCGGAGAACTACGTCGGCCTGCCGCAGGTCTGACCCCGACCGGGTTCAGCGCAGCTTGCCGAAGAAGGTACGCAGGTCGGCGACGAAGAGGTCCGGCCGCTCCATGGCGAAGAAGTGCCCACCGCTGTCGTACTCGGCCCAGTGCACGACGTGGTGATCCCGTTCCGCGAGGCGTCGGATGGTGACGTCGCGGGACCGGGACACCAGCACGCCGGTCGGCACGGTGGGCCGCTGCCCCGTCCCCCAGTCGCCCACCGCCGCGTCGGTGCCATCGTCGGACCAGGCGTTGCCGTCGTCGGTGATGTCCTCGTAGTAGACCTGGGCGGCGGAGCCGGCCGTGCCGGTCAGCCAGTACAGGCTGACGTTGGTCAGCAGGCGGTCCCGGTCGATCGCGTCGTCGAAGTGCCCGTCGGCGGGGTGGTCGGTCATCCGCTGGAACATCTCGACGATCCAGGCGAGCTGCCCGGCCGGTGAGTCGTGCAGCCCGTACGCCAGAGTGTGCGGCGACTTCGCCTGGATCTGGAGGTATCCGTCGTTGTAGGCGGTCAGCGCGGCCAGCCGCTGCTGCTCGGTCTCGGTGAGCCCGTCGAGTTCGCCCGGAGCGCCGCTCGGGAAGGTGAGCAGCGCGTTGACGTGCACGCCGAGCACCCGCTCGGGGGCCAGCCGGCCGATCGCCGGCGCGACGAACGAGCCGGTGTCCCCGCCCTGCACGCCGTAGCGCCGGTAGCCGAGCCGGTCCATCAGCTCGACCAGGGCACCGGCCATCCGTTCGCTGCCCCAGCCCGGCCCGGACAGCGGGGCGGAGAAGCCGAAGCCGGGCAGCGACGGGATCACCAGGTGGAACGCGTCGGCCGGATCGGCGCCGTGGGCGCGTGGGTCGGCGAGCGGCCCGGCCGCGTCCAGGAAGTCCAGGAACGAGCTCGGCCAGCCGTGCAGCAGGAGCAGCGGCGTGGCGTCGGGCTCGGGTGAGCGTACGTGCAGGAAGTGCAGCCGCTGCCCGTCGACCTCGGTGAGGTGGTGCGGCAACTTGTTCAGCTCCGCCTCGTACGTACGCCAGTCGTAGCGGGTACGCCAGTGCTCGGCCAGCGCCCTGAGGTAGCCCACCGGCACGCCACGGCTCCAGCCGACCTCGGGCAGTTCGTCGGGCCAGCGGGTGTTGGCCAGGCGCGCGGCCAGGTCGTCGAGCTGGGCCTGGGGGATGTCGAGGCGGAACGGAACGATGTCGTTGATCATGCGATCGACGCTACGGGCCGGTCAGGTCAGTTCCGGTCCTAAATAGGAACGGCAACGACACCGGCGGGAGCCGGACCGGCCACTGATCCGACCAGATGCTCGAAGCGGCGAGCATCCGGGCGACGGCAGCACCACTGATCCGAGGGGCGCGGATCAGTTCGCACGAATACCTTCTAGTCCGATCGGAAAAGTGTATGTCTCTGACCGAAGCCCCCGGCGCACCGATGCCGGAGTCCACGCCCGGCCCTGAGCCCACCACCGCCCAGCCGGCGGCCCGCCCGCCACGACGCCCCTCCCCGCTGGCGGCGATGCTGCTCCGCCTGCACTTCTACGCCGGCATCCTGGTCGCCCCGTTCCTGGTGGTGGCCGCACTGACCGGCCTGGCGTACACCGTCACGCCGCAGCTGGACCAGGCCCTCTACGGCGACCAACTCACCGTGGCCACCGTCGGCGACCAGCCCCGGCCGCTGGCCGAGCAGATCACCGCGGCCCGGACCGCCCACCCGGACGGCACCCTCGCGGCCGTGGCACCCGGCATCGGAGAGCACACCACGCGGGTGGTGTTCTCGCTGCCGGAACTGGGCGACCGGCAACACACCGTCTACGTCGACCCGTACACCGGCGAGGTGCGGGGGCAGCTCACCACCTGGTTCGGCTCGACCCCGCCACCACCTGGCTCGACGACCTGCACCGCAATCTGCACCTGGGCGACCTCGGGCGGCACTACTCGGAGATCGCCGCCAGTTGGCTTTGGGTCCCGGCGCTCGGCGGCATCGTGCTGTGGTGGCGTCGCCGGCGCACCGGACGCGGCCGGGTGAAGCACCTGCTGGTGCCCGACCTCTCGGCCGGCAAGGGGGTCCGGCGTACCCGGGGATGGCACGCCACCACCGGTGTCTGGCTCGCCGTGGGGCTGCTCATCCTCTCCGCGACCGGTCTGACGTGGTCCCGCTTCGCCGGGGGAAACCTCGCCGCCGGGCTGGACGCGCTCGACGCCCGGCGACCCGCGCTGGCCACCGCGCTGGAGGGCGCGTCCGCCGTCGGCGGTGGCGAGCACCAGCACGGTGGCGCGCCCGCCTCGGCGGCGGTCGACCCGGCCACCTTCGACCGGGTCCTGGCGGTGGCCCGCGACGCCGGCCTGTCCGGGCCGGTCGAGATCAGCCCCGGCGAGCCCGGGGACGCCTGGGCGGTCGCCCAGACCGACAACACCTGGCCGGTGGGGCGGGACCAGGTCGCCGTCGACCCGGACGCCGACGCGGTGACCGCCCGCAACGACTTCGCCGACTGGCCGGTGCTGGCCAAGCTCAGCGCCCTCGGCGTGCAGGCGCACATGGGTCTGCTCTTCGGTACGGTCAACCAGATCCTGCTCGCCGCGCTCGCCGTCGGCCTGCTCTGCGTCATCGTCTGGGGCTATCGCATGTGGTGGCAGCGGCGCCCCACCCGCCGTGACCGGCCTGCTTTCGTCGGAGCTCCGCCCGCCCGCGGCGCCCTGCGCGGGCTGCCCTGGTGGGCGCTGCTGGTCGGCGTACCGGTGGTCGCCGCGGTCGGCTGGGCCCTGCCGGGGTTCGGCGTTCCCCTGCTCGGCTTCCTCGTCGTCGACGTCGTGCTGGGTGCGCTGGCCCGGCGACGCGACGGCCGGCAGGGCGATCCCATCCCCACCGCCAGCTGACCCCGGCCGGTTGATCGACACCGTTTCGGCGGGATGGCGGTATCCGCTTCCCCTGGACCCCGCCATTCCGCCGAAACGGATGCCGCGTCTCGCCCGTCGTCACGTCGGTAGGTCGTACGTCACCTCGGTCAGCCGTTCGCTCTCCACCCAGAGCCGCCGCGCCAGGGCGATGTCACGCGCCCGCTTCGTCGTGGTGACTCGGACCGGCGGGCCGGCGTACTGGAAACGGTGCGCCGGCCCCCAGTAGCTGCCGCTCTCGGCGTCCGGGTCGGTGGCCGCGCGCACGGTCGGCAGCGCCCCGTCGTGCGTCGTCATCGCGAGCGCCCGGGCGACGGTGTTGACGAAATTGTCCCGGTGTCCACGCTGGCCGGTGTAGGCCCAGCCGGGGTGCGCGGCGGTGGACCGCAGCGGCGAGCCGGCCGCGGCCAGCCGACCGTGCAACTCCAGGACGAACAGCAGGTTCGCCAGCTTGCTCTGGGCGTACGCGGCGAACCGCTGGTAACGCCGCCGCTCCCAGTTGAGATCGTCGAAGTCGATCCGGCCGGTGCGGTGGGCGTTGCTGGCGACGGTGACGATCCGCGCCGCCGGGGTGGCCCGCAGCAGCGCAAGCAGGTGGCCGGTGAGCGCGAAGTGGCCGAGATGATTGGTGCCGAACTGGAGTTCGAAGCCCTGCCGGGTCCGCTGCAACGGGGGATACAACACCCCGGCGTTGTTGATCAGCAGATCGAGCCGGTCATGGTCGGCACGGAAGGCGGCGGCGAACGCGGCCACCGAGTCGAGATCGGCCAGGTCGAGCCGGGCGACGCTCACCTCGCCCGCCGGGAACTGCTCGCGGAGCCGGCCGGCGGCCGCCGCGCCCCGACCCTGGTCGCGGCAGGCAAGGACGACCCGCGTGCCCCGGCCGACGAGCATCCGCGCGGTCTCGAAACCCAGCCCGCTGTTGGCTCCGGTGACGATCGCGGTACGCCCGCTCTGGTCAGGAATGTCGTCGTACGTCCAACCTGCCATGCCCACCCCTCCCCCACCGATAACCGCGTTGATCATGAGGTTAGCGGCAGTCTTCGATCTTCAAACTGCCGCTAACCTCATGATCAACGGAAGGGCGCCGGCCCCGGGCCGTGGTTTAGGGCAGCAGTTTGTCGAGGTCGGGCTTGGTGGTGAGCAGGCCGTCGGTCACGGCCAGATCGGCGAGCGCCTGCACCGAGTCGCGGTTGATCTCGGCCGGCCACTTGGGCAGGATCATCGTCGCCCGGACTTCCGGCGCAATCTTGGTGTAGCCGCCCAGCGCCGTCCGCACCTCGTCCGGGTGGCTGTCCGCGTACGCCAGTGACTCCTTCATCGCTTCACTGAAGCGTTTGACGAGATCTGGATTCTGGCTGGCCAGTTGAGTCGAGGTGAAGTACATGGCGACGGTGAGGCCCGGTGCCGCGTCGACATAGCTGGACGCGATCTTCCGGGCCCCCGCGGTGAGCGCCGCCTGCTGGAACGGCTCGACCACGAAGATGGCGTCGACCCGGCCGGACTGCAGTGCGGGGCCCTGGTCCGGGAACGGCAACTCGACGAACTTCACCGCCGACGCGTCCCCGCCGTCCTTCCGGACCGAGGCCCGGACGGTGGTGTCGACGATGTTGTTCAACGTGTTGGCGGCCACCGTCTTGCCCGCCAGGTCCTTCGGCGACCGGATCGGACTGTCGGCCCGCACGAACAGGCCGGCGAAGTCCTGGCCGTCCACTCCCGTCGAACTGTTGCCGTTGCACACCACCTTCAACGGCAGGTTCTTCGACTGGCCGAGCAGAAGCGAGATCGTGTTGCTGAAACCGAACTGGTAATCCCCGCTGACGACGGCCGGGATGATGGCCGCACCGCCCTGGGCCGTCGTCAGCGTCAGGTCGATGTCGCGACTGCTGAAGAAACCCTTGTCCTTGCCGAGGTAGACCGGTGCCACGTCCGCGATGGCGATGACGCCGACGTTGACCTTGTCGGGCTGGCCAGGGGATGTGGCTTTCTCGGCACCACACGCGGCACCGGCCAGCATGGTCGCCGCGGCAACGAGCGTAACGAGGACACGTCGCATCGATTCTCCATCCACTTGGGCTGATGAGCGGAAGGGCCATGGCTGCGGGTCCAGGTCCGGACGCTGACCAGTGGAACACAAAATCAACTTTCATGACAGTCTATGCCTCAACAGGCCGCTGAGCTGCCAACAGCGGGAGTGTCAAGTTAACGGCTGATCTTGGTTTGTTGAGGTGGTCAGTGGTTGGCCGGGGTGAGCCGGCCGTCGAAGGCGATCTGGAAGGCGTTCAGTGGTGCCTTCCAGCGCATGGTCCACCGCCGGCGGCCGGCGCCGGTCGGGTCGAGGCTCATCAACGCCATGTACACGCACTTGAGCGCGGCTTGCTCGTTCGGGAAGTGGCCACGAGCTCGCACGGCCTTGCGAATGCGGGCGTTCACCGACTCGATCGCGTTCGTGGAGCAGATGACCTTGCGGATCTCGACGTCGAAGGCGAGGAACGGGACGAACTCGGCCCACGCGTCGGACCAGCTCATCCGTGACCGCACCCACCGCCTCCACAGCCGGCTCCTGCCCAGAGGTGGTCTCGGTCGGTCGACGACGGAACGGGCGAGCGTTTCGTGGCCGAGCACCCCGATCCCGACGTTCCCTGATCTGAGGAGCGACTTTCCGGACGACGAACGCAGCACCCGCCGCTGATTGCGTGCCCCGGCAGCACTGGGGCGTACGCGTCAACTTCTGCGAGCGGATCGCGATGAGCGACGGCAACGCGCTGTTTGTCTTCCAGTTGTACGGAGTCAGAACGAGCGCGGATAGCCTCCGGGCCTCCCAGATCGCGGGAGACGGTACGTAGATCTTGGACAGTTCTCGTTCCGGCGAAACGGGAACTGTCCAAGGTCTACGGGTAAGTGCGGCGAGGACGTGACCACGCGACGCCGTCTCGGGATCAAACCCGCCGTAGCTGTCGAACGCCGTCGCCACCGCCGCAGCCCAGCGGCGACACGCACCGCAGCCTCTACCCGGCGGCGCAGCAGCAAATACGCGAAGCCGAGATCCACGGCCGGTTCCGCGCCGGAGATTCCGACCAGTCGATGATGCCGCCGAATCGAACCAGTGACCCCGTCGGTGTGAAATGAGTACGCGTGCGGATACGCCAGGCCCCGATGCCGTGCCAGGATTCGCGGGCATGGATGGTGTGAAGACACGACGTAGGGCGTCGTTCGGGTTGAGTCTGCTTGTGGCGCTGGGGTGGTATGCCACCGTGATCGCCGCGGTTCTCGTCGGTCGGGCCGGGATACCAGTTGCACCGGATCGAGACTGCGCAGCGGTGTTCAGTTGCATGACGCCGGGCCAGGAAGTCATCCTGCTGATGATCATCGCCGGGCCGGTTCTCGTGGCTCTGCTGATCATCACGCTGCCGGTCACCGCCCTGCTCGCGCGCTGGGTCTCCTCCTCGATCGTCACCGGCACCCTGGCGGCGCTGGGCAGCGTCGTGGCCGCGGCGGCGGTCGGCATGCTCTGGCACGGTGGTCGATGAAGCGCGTCGGATTCGGCGTACTGCTGTGCACCTGGCTCTACGGCGTACCGTTCCTGCTCATCGTGGGTCTGATCCGGCGCACCTCGTCGCCGTACCTGCCGACCAGGGCGGCGGCGGAGGGATTCGGAACGACCACCGACACCATTCTGAGCACTGCGCTGCTGCTCAATCTGGCGCTGCCGGTGGTCGGGACGCTGCTCGCCGGGCTCGTCGGCGACCGGGAGTGGACGCGCCGTTTCCTCTGGTCTCTGGCGGGCGTGGCGCTGATCTATGTCGCCGTCTCGATTGCCGGAAGCGCGGCCACGGCACCGTTGGTCGGTCACACCCCGAGCGATGAGGAGCCGGCGCCCCGCATCACGCAGTGCATTCCGATCAGCGGCGGTCGTGGCTGCCCGGGTGGGTGATCGCGGCGTACCCGAAAGCTCGATCATGGATGACCGCGATCATGGAATTCCGAAACTATCGATATCTGCAAGCATCTTGCTCGAGCCATCGATGGAAGCGCATACTTTGGCTACGCGCGAGCTGCGGATTGGCACGATATGCACCGTTGGCAGGGCGAGGTGAACGGACGCGTGTTCCGTAGGGCAGCACCTCCCGCATCGCGATACCGGTCCTCACTCCTCGGTTGACAAAGGGCGCGTCGGCGCCGTCTTCACCGTGGCCGGGGTCCGGTGTCGATCCGTACTCCATGGAGGTCAACGTGAAACGAACCACAGCGGCGCTGGCATCGCTGGCCGCCGCGCTCCTCTTCGCCGCGACGGGCGTCGTCCTGGCCGCACAGCCGGCCGCCGCCGCGTCCCTGGTCGAGGTGACGAACTTCGGTAGCAACCCGGGCAACATGCGGATGCACATCTACGCGCCGGACAACCGGCCGGCCAATCCCGCCATCGTGGTGGCCATGCACGGCTGCGGCGGCTCCGGCCAGGGCTTCTACTCGGGCAGTGAGTTCGCCCGACTCGCCGACCAGTACGGCTTCCTGGTCATCTACCCCACCGCGACGCAGCAGGCCGGCTTCGGCAACTGCTTCGACGTGTGGTCCGCCGCGTCCAAGCGGCGCGACGGCGGCAGCGACCCGGTCTCCATCATGTCGATGGTCAACTACGCGCAGCGGCAGTACGGCGGCGACCTGCAGCGGGTCTTCGCCACCGGCAGCTCGTCGGGCGGGATGATGACCCAGGCCCTGATGGCGCTCTACCCGGACGTGTACAAGGCCGGCGCGGCGTTCATGGGCGTACCGTTCAACTGCTTCGCCAACGCCGCCGACTTCCCACCCACCAACAGCCAGTGCGTCAACGGTCGGATGGACCGGACCCCGCAGCAGTGGGGCGACGCCGTCCGGCAGGCCTACTCCGGCTACAGCGGGCCCCGTCCCCGGGTGCAGCTGTGGCACGGCACCGCCGACAACCTGATCCCCTTCCAACTCCTCCAGGAGGCGGTCGAGCAGTGGACGAACGTGGCCGGGTTGAGCCAGAACCCCACGTCCACTGACACCCCGCAGGCCAACTGGAACCGCCGCCGCTTCGCCGACTCGTCGGGCACCGTGCGGGTGGAGGCGTACGCCATCCAGGGCGCCGGGCACAGCCTCCCGTCGTCCGGCATGGCCCGGGTCGCCATCGAGTTCTTCGGTCTGACCGGCAGCAACCCGCCGCCCACCACCGCACCGCCGCCGCCCACCACCGCACCGCCGCCGCCCACCACCGCACCGCCGCCGCCCACCACCGCACCGCCGCCGCCGACCACGCCGCCGCCCGGCTCGACGTCCTGCCGGGTGCAGTACACGGCCGACTCGTGGAACAACGGCCTGGTCGCCAACATCACCGTCACCAACACCAGTACGAGCCCGGTCAACGGCTGGACGGTGCAGTGGACCTGGCCCAACAGCCAGCAGGTCACCAACGCCTGGAACGCCACCATCACCCAGAGCGGCAACCAGGTGACCGCGCGCAACGTCGCCTACAACGGCACGATCGGGGCCAACCAGAGCGTCAGCTTCGGTCTACAGGGCACCCACAACGGCACCAACACCGCGCCCAACCGGTTCACCCTCAACGGGGCCGCCTGTTCCTGACCCCGACCCGTCCCCCGGTGCCCCGGCCGTCCTGCGGCCGGGGCACCGGTCGTTGCCTACCGCGCGGGCGTCAGAGCGCGGTGCAGAGCGTGCCGTTGAGCCGGAAGGCGGTCGGTACGACGTTCGGGCCGCTGTACTCGCCGACGAAGCCGGCGCTCACCGTGCCTCCGGCGGCGAGCTGACGGCTGTCGTCGGTGCTGGTCACCCGGACGTTGGTGCCGGTCTGTTCCCAGTTCGCGTTCCAGCCGCTGCCGATCCGCTGCCAGGACGTCGGCCAGGTCCAGGTCAGCGTCCAGCCGTTGATCGGCCGCTCGGTGTTGTTGACGATCTCCACCGTCGCCACGTAGCCGTTGCCCCAGTCCGTGTCGTTGGTGAAGCGGACGCCACAGGCGCTCTCGGCCGGGCTTCCGGTGGTGAAGGTCAGTGGCGGCGAGGCCCAGGAGACCCGACCGGCAGTGTCGCGGGTCAGCACGTTGACCGTGTACCTGCTGCCGGGGTTGAGGTTGCCGACGGTGAGCGAGGTGCCGGCGGTCTCGCCGAGTTGCTCGCTGACCGCGCCGAACTGCCGGTGGACCTCGTACTTGGCGATCGGGCTGGCGCCCGGGGTGGCCGCCGGCCAGGAAATGGTCGCGCTCCGGTCGGTGACCGCGCCGGCGCTGGGTTGACCGGGTGCGCCGGGTGCGCCGGTCGCCGGAACCGCCGGGCGGACCACGAGGGTGGTCAGGGAGTACGGCGGCAGCGTCCGGCTGGTCGCGCTGCCGCTCTGGCTGGTGGCGATGGCGGTGGCGCCGTTGGTGTGGGTGTGGACCGTCGGCGCGGCGCTCGACGGGGCGAAGCCGGCGTAGTCGATGGTGACCGGGTAGCTGTTGTCCGGATCCTTGTTCACCAGCAGCACCGCCACCTCACCGTTGCCGCGCCGGACGGCGTGCGCGGTCACCAGCGGCTGGTCGGTGCCGGCGCGGATGAACTGGTCGCCGGTCTTCGCGAAGCGGCTCATCATGGACAGCCCGTGGTACGCCGCGAACGGCGTGTTCACCGGCGGTTCGCAGACCGCGCCGTCGGAGGTGCAGGTGCCGCTGGAGAGGAGCCCGAAGTCGCCGTAGTCGGTCTGCCCTGCCACCGTCGTCACCCGCCCGATGCCGTTGTGCACGTTCCACCAGTGCACCGTGAAGACGCCGTTGGCCAGCAGCCCGCTGTAGGCGTCGGCCAGGAAGAGCGCGGCGGGTTGGCTGGTCATGCCGTCGGCCGTCACGTTGATCTCGGTGAGGCTGATCCCGATCCGCGCGGCGTTCGGGCCGGCGTACCGGGCGATCTGCTGCCGGAGCAGGTGGACCGCGTCGGGGATGTGGCTGGTCCGGGGCAGCGATTCGCCGGCGTTGCCGCCCGGGTACCAGTGCACGTCGACGAAGTCGATTTTCGGCCCGGCGATGGAGAGCACGGTCTGGTTCCAGGGGCCCGGATCGTCACCGGCGGTCAGGCCGTCCGGCCAGTTGGCCGGCATGGTCAGCACCGCGCCGACCTTGATGGTGGGGTCGACGGCCTTCATCGCCTCGGCGTAGGAGACCACCAGGTTCGCGTAGTAGGTGGCGCTCTTGTCGGGATGGTGGTCGGCCTCCCAGCCGGACCCGTAGTGCCCGTTGCCGTAGTTCTCGTTGCCGACCGTCCAGTACCGGGCGCCGTACCGCTTCGTCACGTTGGCGTAGCGCACCCAGTCGGCGGCCTCGGCCGGGGTGCCGGTGCCGTAGTTCGCGATGATCATCGGTTCGGCGCCGACCCGCCGTGTCGCGGCCATGAAGGTGTCGAAGTCGGTGCCGGGAGCGACGTAGCCGCCGGGTGCGGTGTGGTCGCGCCAGTGATAGATGTCGGCGTACGAGCCGCCGGGGTAGCGCATCATCTGCACGCCGGCCGTCTTGAGCAGGTCCGACGTCTCGTTGGTGCCCAGGTGCTGGTCCCAGATGGCGTGGTTGACGCCGAGTGCGGTGCCGGGCACGGTGGCCAGCCCGGCCCGCGCGTTCACGGTGACGGTCACCGGCGCGGTCGCCGCGCCGGCGCTCGGGGCGTTGATGCCGGTCCACACGCTGGTGACGAGCAACATGCTCGCCACCAGCGCCGCGCGAGCGCGCCGGGGCAGCGGCGACGTAAGGGCGGGGCGTCGAACACCGTGCCTGTTCGGGATTCTCATGGTTGTCCTTATGGTCACGAGCGAAATCCGCCCGACCTGGCCCTTCGAGGGCCTCGGCATAGGCGGACGAGGAAACGACGAACTCATCTGCCGCCGCCCGCCGCAGGCCATGGCGGCCCCGGCTGCCCATCGGGCGACGGTCACTCGCGCGCGCGACAACGCATCGACGGATCAGCCTCCCACAGCGCCCGAGCACCGCTCAAGAACAAACGCGAAAAGCGCCCACCCACACGTGGGACAGGCGCTTTCGGCGAATCTTGGATTGGAGTGGCCCTCTGGGGCGGAAAATGTCCAAGCTCTCCAGGATCAGGTCAGTTTGGGGGTGGCGCGGTCGATAATGGCGGCGAAGTCGACCCCGGCGGGCAGGGTGCCGTAGGCGTGGCCACGGTCGCCGCCGAGCCGGGAGGCGCAGAAGGCGTCGGCTACGGCGGGGTGGCCGTACCGCACCAGCAGCGCGCCCTGGAGCAGCAGCGCCAGTTGTTCGACCACCCGGCGGGCCCGCACCTCCAGGTCGGCCGGGTCGGCCAGGGCGGCCAGCGCCTGGCGCGCGGCGGCGTCGAGTCGCGGGTCGGCGCCGGCGGCGGCCGCCACCTCGGCGCGGAACGCCGCCATCACCTCGGGCTGACCGGCCAGCGCGCGCAGCACGTCCAGCGCGGCGACATTGCCCGACCCTTCCCAGATCGAGTTCAGCGGCGACTCGCGGAACAGCCGCGGCATGCCGGACTCCTCGACGTAGCCGTTGCCGCCCAGGCATTCCAGGGCCTCGGCGGCGTGGCCCGGCCAGCGCTTGCAGACCCAGTACTTGCCGACGGCCAGGGCGATCCGCTTGAACGCGGTCTCCGTCGCGTCACCGCGCGCGGACCGGTCGGTCGCGCCGGCGAGGCGCATCATCAGCACCGTGGCGGCCTCGGACTCCACCGCCAGGTCGGCCAGGACGTTGCGCATCAGCGGCTGGTCGACGAGGTGCCGGCCGAAGGCCCGCCGGTGGGCGGCGTGGTGCGCGGCGGTGATCAGGCCCTGCCGCATGCCGGCCGCCGCGCCGATCACGCAGTCCAGGCGGGTCAGGTTGACCATGTCGATGATGGTGCGTACGCCCCGACCCTCGTCACCGACCCGCCAGGCGACCGCGTCGTCGTACTCCACCTCGCTAGAGGCGTTGGAGCGGTTGCCAAGCTTGTCCTTCAGTCGCATCAGCCGCATCGGGTTGCGGCTGCCGTCGGGGAGCACCCGCGGGAGCAGGAAGCAGGTCAGCCCGCCCGGCGCCTGGGCCAGGGTGAGGAAGAGGTCGCACATCGGCGCGGAGGTGAACCACTTGTGCCCGGTCAGGCGGTAGCTGCCGTCGGGCTGCGGACGGGCGGCGGTGGTGTTGGCGCGTACGTCGGAGCCGCCCTGCTTCTCCGTCATGGACATGCCCGCCAGCAAACCGCGCTTGGTCAGCGGCGCCCGCAGCCCGAAGTCGTACGCCGTGGTGGTGAGCAGCGGCTCGTAGCGTGCGGCCAGGTCCGGGGCGTGCCGCAGCGCCGGCACCGCCGCGTAGGTCATCGAGATCGGGCACCCGTGGCCGGCGTCGGGGCGCCAGGTGTAGAACTTCGCGGCCCGGGCGACGTGCGCGCCGACCCGGTCGTCGGCCCAGGGCGCGGCGTGCAGGCCGTGGCCGACGGCGGTGCGCATCAACTCGTGCCAGGAGGGGTGGAACTCCACCTCGTCGATCCGGTGGCCGTAGCGGTCGTGGGTACGCAGCACCGGCGGGTGTTCGTTGGCCAGCCGGCCGTGCTCGATCGCCGGCTCGGTGCCGGCGAGCCGGCCGAGTTCGCGCACCTCGTCGGTGGCCCAGCCGGCGCCTTCGCGGGCGAGCCCGTCGAGCAGCGCCGGGTCGTCCGCGGCGTCGTGGCCGGCCAGGGGTGGAACCTGGTTGAACACCTCGTGTGTGGTCACGGGACGACTCCAAGCGCGCGGCGGGTGAACGGAGAATTGAACCATCGTTCAGTTCTCGACGGCAACACCGCCAACCCGCTTGGCGAACCAGTGGTGGGCGTACGGGTCGGCGTTGTAACGCGGAATCTCGCAGCAGCCGCTCCACCTCACCCGTGGCGGTGATCAGCCGGCCCCGCTGGCCGTCGCCGAGCGGCGCGAGCATCGACCAGGCCATCAGGTATTGCCGTTGGCGACAGCCGCTTTTTCTGCCCGGTCAGCCCGAGTTCGAGCGCCCAGGGCGGATGGGGCCAGGGCCGCCAACGCGGCCGTCGCCAGCACAGCGGCACAGCCGTACAGCACGGTCGCGGCTCGCGTGGCCTCGGCGAGCGAGCCGAGCGCGTTCGTCGTGAGCACCAGCGGCAGGTTCTGCACGAGCACGAGCACGGCCTGCACCCGGGACAGGTGGGTGGCGGGTGTGGCGGCCAGTACCAGCGGGCCGACGTGGGTGGCGAACCCGCCCGATCCCAGGCCGGCCAGCAGCCCGGCCGCGATCGCACCGGCCGGGGTGGAGGCGGCACCCAGCGCGGCCACGCCGACGGCAGCCACCAGGAGGCTGGCGACGGCCGCCCGGTGCGGGTCGGCCAGCGCGCCACGCACCAGCACGAGCACCGCGACGCTCGCCGTGCCCAGCGCCAGTGCCGCGACGATCGCGCCGGCGGTCTGCGGCGGCCACGTCCGCTCCTGCGCCAGCAACGGCACCAGCAGCCCGGTGACGGGCAGCAGGAAGCCGGCGGCGACCCCGATCAGCAGCAGCGCGGGCCGCAGCACGGCATCCGACGCGGCGACCCGCAGCCCGTCCAGCGCGGCCCGCCACACCGGTTGCGCCGGCTCCGGCACGCCGCCGTCGTGGCCGTCCACCGCGTAGGGTCGCAGGGCCACCAGGACCGCCAGCAGCAACGCGAACGTGGTGGCGTTGGCCAGGGCCGCCCCGGCGAGCCCGGCCGCGACCAGGACCAGGCTGCCCGCCGCCGGACCGGCGAACAGTGCCAGCTGACCGGCCAGGTTGCGGGCCGACATCGCCCGAGCCAGCCCGGCCGCCGGCACCAGACGCCGGGGCATCGAGCCGGTGCTCGGCAGGTAGAAGGCGTCCACGATGCCGATGGCCAGGGCGGCCAGCAGCAGCGGCAGCCGCGGATCGGCCGACCACCACACGGCGACGGCCAGCACCAGCATGACCACGATCATCACCGCGTCCGAGACCACCATGACGGTCCAGGCGCCGAACCGGTCGGCCACCGCGCCACCGACCAACAGCAGCAGCACCCGGGGCAGGACGATCGCGCTGATCACCAGCGCAGCGAAGCGACCTCCCTGCCCGGCCGCCACCCAGGCCATCGCGAAGGCCATGGTCTGCACGCCGAGCAGGGACAGGGTCGTACCGCCGAGCCACGTCCAGTACGTGCGCGGCAGCGCCGTCCGACTGCCCGTTGTCGCCACCACGAAGCCTCCCTGAGTCGGGCACGCCGGCCGATGTCGGTGAGGTCCCTCGCCGGTGTCGTGCGATCGGCACTGTCCGGCCTCGACCCGGTCGAGGGTCAAGTCGTCGACGGTGCGGAACGGTTTCCCGTCGATGTGTCGCACCGGGACTGCGAGGGTTGCGATGTTGTCAACGGCTGATTATGTTAGCGATAACATCGACATCAGTCGCATTGACCAATGCGGCTGCGTGTGGGCCGGCGCGAGGGGCGGCACCTGGTCGCCCCTGCCCACAGAATCCCGGAGGCCGTCATGCCCAACCCGTCACTCAACCGCCGCCACGTGCTCCAGGTCGCCGGCGCGGCGGCCCTCGCCACCGCGGTCGGCCCCGCCCTGCGCGGCGGCACCGCCAACGCGGCGATCCCGCCTGCCCGGCCCGACCTCGGCGTCTCCGCGTACGCCTTCGACCTGGGTCAGGTGCGGCTGACCGCCAGCCGCTGGCTGGACAACCAGAACCGCACCCTGAACTACCTGCGCTTCGTCGACGTCAACCGGCTGCTCTACACCTTCCGCGCCAACCACCGCCTCTCCACCGGCGGCGCCGCCGCCCTCGGCGGCTGGGAGGCACCCACCTTCCCCTTCCGCACCCACTCCCAGGGCCACTTCCTGACCGCCTGGTCGAACATGTGGGCCGTGCTCGGCGACACCACCTGCCGGGACAAGGCCAACCAGATGGTGGCCGAGCTGGCCAAGTGCCAGGCCAACAACGCCGCCGCCGGATTCAACGCCGGCTACCTCTGCGGCTACCCCGAATCCGACTTCACCGCCGTGGAGAATCGCACCCTGAACAACGGCAACGTGCCGTACTACACGATCCACAAGACCCTCGTCGGCCTGCTCGACGTGTGGCGGCACATCGGCAACACCCAGGCCCGCGACGTGCTGCTGGCGCTGGCCGGCTGGGTCGACTGGCGTACCGGCCGGCTCACCTCGGCCCAGATGCAGGCCATGCTGGGCACCGAGTTCGGCGGCATGAACGCGGTGCTGACCGACCTGTACCAGCAGACCGGCGACGCCCGCTGGCTGACCGTCGCCCAGCGGTTCGACCACGCCGCCGTCTTCAACCCGCTCGCCGCCAACCAGGATCAACTCAACGGGCTGCACGCCAACACCCAGATCCCGAAGTGGATCGGTGCGGCCCGCGAGTTCAAGGCCACCGGCACCACCCGCTACCGCGACATCGCCAGCAACGCGTGGAACATCACCGCCAACACCCGCACGTACGCGATCGGCGGCAACAGCCAGGCCGAGCACTTCCGCGCGCCCAACGCGATCTCCGGGTACCTGCGCAACGACACCTGCGAGCACTGCAACACGTACAACATGCTCAAGCTGACCCGGGAGCTGTGGCTGCTCGACCCGAACCGGATCGCGTACGTCGACTTCTACGAGCGGGCGCTGCTCAACCACCTCGTCGGCGCGCAGAACCCGGCCGACAACCACGGCCACATCACCTACTTCACGCCGCTGCAACCGGGCGGGCGGCGCGGCGTGGGGCCGGCCTGGGGCGGCGGCACCTGGAGTACGGACTACAACTCCTTCTGGTGCTGCCAGGGCACCGGGCTGGAGAGCAACACCACGCTGATGGACTCGATCTACTTCCACAACGGCAACACGTTGACGGTGAACCTGTTCATGCCGTCGGTGCTGAACTGGTCGCAGCGCGGCATCACGGTCACCCAGTCCACCGGCTACCCGGCCAGCGACACCACGACGCTCACCGTCACCGGCAACGCCGGCGGCTCGTGGACGATGCGCATCCGCATCCCGAGTTGGACGCAGGGCGCCACGGTCAGCGTCAACGGCGCCCAGCAGAACATCGCCACCACACCCGGCACGTACGCCGTCCTCACCCGCTCCTGGGCCGCGGGCGACACGGTGACCGTACGCCTGCCGATGCGGGTGATCCCGGAGCCGACGAACGACAACCCGAACGTCGTGGCGCTCACCTACGGCCCCGCCGTGCTCTCCGGCAACTACGGCAACACCGCGCTGTCGGCGCTACCCGCGCTGGCCACCTCCTCGGTCACCCGCACCAGCACCTCAGCGCTCACCTTCACCGCCACCGCCAACGGGTCACAGGTCAACCTGATCCCGTTCTACGACGCGCACGGGCACAACTACACCGTCTACTGGAGCACGGGCGGTCAGACCGGCCCCGCCGGCGCCACGTTCCGCCTGGTCAACGTCGCCAGCGGCCTGGTGCTGGGTATCGAGAACATGTCCACCGCCGACGGCGCCCCGGCGTTGCAGTGGGGCGACAACGGCACCACCGACCACGACTGGCAACTGGTGGTCGACGGCAGCGCGGTGCGGTTCCGCAACGCCAACAGCGGCAAGGTGCTCGGCGTGCAGGACATGTCCACCGCCGACAACGCGCAGGTCCTGCAATGGTCGGACACCGGCACGGCCGACCACCGGTGGACCATCGTGGACTCCGGCGACGGCTCGCACAAGGTCCGCAACGGGCACAGCGGCAAGCTGCTGGCCGTTCTGGGCGGGTCGACCGCGCAGGGCGCCCGGGTGGTGCAGGACTCCGACAACGGCACGCTGGACAACCAGTGGCGGTTCCTTCCCAACGGTGCCCGCCGGATCCAGAACCTGGCCACCGGCCTCGTGCTCGGGGTGCAGAACATGTCCACCGCCGACGGCGGTCTGGTGATCCAGTGGGGCGACACCGGCACCGCTGATCACCTCTGGACCGCGGTCGTCGACAGCGGCGGCTACCTTCGGCTGCGCAACTCGCACAGCGGCAAGGTGCTGGGAGTGGAGAACGGTGGCAGTGCCAACGGCGCCCGCGTGGTGCAGTGGGCCGACAACGGCGCGACCAGCAACCGCTGGCGACTGCGGTACGGCGCGAACGGCTACTTCCGGATCCAGTCCGCCAACGGCGGGCGCGTCCTCGGCGTGCTGAACGCCTCGTCGAGCCAGGGCGCCCAGATCATTCTCTGGGACGACAACGGCGCCGGCGACCACCGCTGGCGGTTCATCTAGGGACAGGTGCGCGGGTGGTACGCGCCCCAGGCGCTGCCCTGGGGGCGTACCGGGCCGCGATCGGAGGCAGCAGGCGGGCGGCATTCAATTCATGACCGTCACTTGAACGTGTTATCGATAACATGTTAGTTTTCTGCCAACGGAGTTACGGGCACACTCCTGCACCGAGGTCGCCGGCCAGCAGGCCGAGGCGGTTCCCGCCGATCATCGGCGACCTGTCCGGGCCGGCATCCGTGAGGCGCCGCGCGCTGCCACGTTGCGCGGAAGGGCCACCTCGACGGTAGGCAGCACCGATTCGTCGCGTGCCAGCCGGCTGCCACGAGTGATCGACACAGCTCAAGGTTGCTTCGGCGCCGACGCGCCACGTCCGCGTCGGAGCGGCCCCGCCGTGCCCGGATCGGGTTCCGCCGTCCCGTCCACCACCACCGGAAGGGCCAGTCGATGAAGGACACAGCCAGCACGGTCGGTGCGCCGAGGCTCCGGCCGCGTACCGTACTGATCTCCGTCGCGGCCGGTGCCGCACTGCTCGCCTCCACCGCGTTGTTCGCGCCCGCCGCCAACGCCGCCGCCAGCACACTGGGCGCGGCGGCGGCCCAGAGCGGACGCTACTTCGGCACCGCCACCAACTCGTCCCAGCTCTCCAACGCCGCCTACGCCACGATCCTCAACCGCGAGTTCAACTCGATCGTGGCCGAGAACGAGATGAAGTGGGACGCCACCGAGCCCCAGCAGAACGTCTTCAACTTCGGCGGCGGGGACCGGCTCGTCGCGCACGCCCGCGCCAACGGGATGTCGGTACGCGGTCACACCCTGGTCTGGCACGCCCAGCAGCCCGGGTGGGCGCAGAGCCTCTCCGGCAGCGCGCTGCGCAACGCCATGGTCAATCACATCAACCAGGTCGCCGGCCACTTCCGGGGGCAGATCCACTCCTGGGACGTGGTGAACGAGGCGTTCGCCGACGGCGGTAGCGGCGGGCGGCGTGACTCGAACCTGCAGCGCACCGGCAACGACTGGATCGAGGTGGCGTTCCGTACCGCCCGCGCGGCGGATCCGAACGCCCGGCTCTGCTACAACGACTACAACACCGACGGCATCAACGCGAAGTCGACCGGCATCTACAACATGGTGCGCGACTTCAAGAACCGTGGCGTGCCGATCGACTGCGTCGGTTTCCAATCCCACCTGGGCACCTCGATCCCCGGTGACTACCAGGCCAACCTGCAACGCTTCGCCGATCTCGGCGTCGACGTGCAGATCACCGAACTCGACGTAGCGCAGGGGTCGAACCAGGCCAGCATCTACGAGCGGGTGACCCGAGCCTGCCTCGCCGTGACTCGGTGCACCGGCATCACCGTCTGGGGCATCCGGGACAGTGACTCCTGGCGGCGCGGGGAGAACCCACTGCTGTTCGACGGCAACGGCAACAAGAAGCCCGCATACCAGTCGGTGCTCAACGCGCTGAACAGCGTCAGTGGGCCGAACCCGACCAACCCGCCGCCGACCACGATCGCGCCTCCGCCGCCCGGCGGTGCCTGCTCCGCGTCGGTGTCGCTGAACTCGTGGAACGGCGGCTTCGTGGCCACCGTCCGGGTCACCGCCGGCAACGCCGCGATCCGCGGCTGGACCGTACGCGTCACGCTCCCCAGCGGCACCACGATCACCGGAACCTGGAACGCGCAGGCCAGCGGTAGCACCGGAACGGTGGACTTCACCAACGTCAGCTACAACGGCCAACTCGGCGCGGGCGCCAGCACGGAGTTCGGCTTCCAGGGCACCGGCACCGGCCCCTCCGGCACCCCCACCTGCACCGCAACCTGACCCACCCCGGCCCCCGGTCAGTTGATCAAGAGGTTTTGGTCAGAAGGAGCTCGAAGCCCGACCAAAACCTCTTGATCGACACGGCCTGGTGCGGGGTCGGGTCGGGTGGGGGTCAGCGGGAGGGGGGTTTGCCGACGCTCTGGCGGGCGACCAGCGCTGGGGCGATGGTCTCGCGCAGGGCGCCGCCGCTGTCCGACTCGATCTGCGCCAGCAGCATCTCCAGGCTCGCCCGGGCCACCGCGCCGAAGTCCGGCCGCACGGTGGTCAACGGCGGTATGAAGTACGCCGCCTCCGGTACGTCGTCGAAGCCGACCACACTGATGTCGTTCGGCACCCGGCGGCCGTGCTCGTGCAGGGCCCGCAGCACCCCGAGCGCGAGATGGTCGTTGGCGGTGAAGACCGCGGTGACGTCGGGCATCCGGGCCAGCATCTGCCCGCACCGGTAGCCGGCCGCGGCCGACCAGTCCGCCGGCACCAACGGCGGAATCTCCGCTCCCGCAGCGAGCAGCGCCGCCCGCCAGCCCTCGATGCGGCCCGCGCTGTCGAACCAGTCGGAGGGCCCGGAAACGTGCCAGACCGTACGGTGGCCGGCGTCGAGCAGGTGCTGAGTGGCGGCCCGGGCACCGGCGGCCTGGTCGACCGTCACCAACGGCATGGGTCGGCGGGGATCACCGTCGACGGTCACCAGTGGAACCTCTTTGGGCAGGCGCTCGAGCGCCTCGCCGGCCGACTCCACCGGCGCGATCACCACGATGCCGGCGACCCGGTGCGCCAGGTGTCGCTCCACCGCCGCGGAGATCGACCGGTGATCGAGGTCACGCACGCTGCCCACGCTGACCGCGAACCCCGCCTCCGCGGCCGTCTGCTCCAGGGCGGCGAGCAGCGACGCCGGCCCGTAGAGGGTGGTGTTCTGCGCCACCACGCCGATCACCTGAGAACGACCGGTGACCAGCGCACGGGCCGCCCGGTTCGGCCGGTAGCCCAGTTCGGCGATTGCCGCCTGGACCCGCAGCCGGGTCTGTTCACGCACGTTCGGATGGCCGTTGAGCACTCGCGAAACCGTTTGATGGGAAACGCCAGCGAGGCGAGCCACGTCCGTCATCGCAGGATCGCGTACGGCCATTTCATACTCCCGCCCGTGGGTCGCCGCGGCCCGTCGACGCTGACCGGAGCGGCCTTGTTTCACGATCCCTCTCGCAACGCCCACGCCCGGTCCGTGCCCGCCGGGTGGCCAGCGCTAGATCACCGACAGTCTACGCCAGCGATGACGTCGATCGCGGACAGGTCGGGCGCGTCCGGCAGTTCGCGCCATGACCGACGCCAATGGGGCAGGCCACGTTCCGGAGGTGTCCCATCGAGGTGCGGCGAAAGGCCGCCTCAGCAGCACGAATGAGCCCGCGCCGCACTTCGCACGGAAATACGGCACGGCCGGTGCCGTATTTCGCACGCACGGCGCGGCCCGTGCCGTGCTCCTCGTGGGAGTACGGCACGGGCCGCGACAGGGTGCGCGGGTGGCGCCGAGTTGGGCGCCACCCGCGCGTCACCGGTGCCCGGTGACCTCCCTCTCTCGGTGGGCGGCGCTGCCGGAGGAGAACGCCGCACCCGTTCCGAGGGCCGCCTGCGCTACGTCACGGCGTGGCCAGTTCGAAGCGTCGCACGGTCACCGCGCCGCCCAGTGCCTGGGTGGCGTGGTTGAAGATCGCGAACCGGTACCCCATGAAGAACGTCCAGTTGTTGTTGAGCGTCAGGGCGTTGCCCAGCGAGACGAAGTTGACCCCGTCGGTGCTGTAGGAGAAGCGCGCCTGCCGACCGGAACCCGGCCTGATGTCGGCGTTGGCACGCAGCCAGATCCGGCCGCCGGAGACCGACGCGCTGGCGATCTCGCTGCCCGTGCTGCTGGTGTCCCAGTTGCTGTTCATGTTCAGCCCGTTGGTCATGACGACCCGGGTCGCCCCGTTGTCGCGCCGGACCCCGATCCAGGCGGAGACGTCGCGCAGCATGGCGAGCCCGGTGCGGTCGCCGTCGCGCATCGTCGAGTAGTCGAGTTCGACGGTCGCCGTGGAGGTCGGCCCCTGGATGCGGTGGGTGATCGTGTTGCGGGCCCGGTAGAGGTCGTTGGTCACCGTGGCGGTCTCCAGGCGCAGGCCGTTGTTCACCGACCACCGGCTGTTGTCCGGGTTGTGGTTCCACTCCCACTGCGGGCCGAGGGTGGTGCCGGCGAACGTCTCGACGCCGGTGAGGGGCTTGACCGGGCGCAGCGGCAGCGGGTTGGGGTAGTTCACACCCCAGGCGCCGTTGACCGTCTGCACCTGGGGCCAGCCGTCGGCGGTCCAGGTGATCGGCGCCAACGTCGGCACCCGCCCGCCCGGGTACGCGTCGGTGAAGGCCATGTAGTACCAGGCCCCGTTCGGGGTCTGCACCAGACCACCCTGGTGGGGCACCCCACCGCCGGAGATCGGGCCCTGCATGTTGAGCAGCACCTGCCGCTGCTCGTACGGGCCGAAGGGTCCGTTCGTGGACTTCAGCACGTACTGGCCGTTGGCGGGGCGGGTCAGCCAGATGTAGTAGGCGCCGTTGCGCTTGTAGAAGCGGGCACCCTCCAGGGTGCCGATGCTCGACGGGGTCTGGTACACCTGCTGGGCCCGCACCTGGCTGCGCCCGTCGGCGGAGAGCTGGGCCACGCTGATCGTGCCGTTGCCGTACGCGACGTACATGGTGTCGTTGTCGTCGACCAGCAGGCCGGCGTCGTAGTAGCAGTTGGGGATGGTGGCGTGCCGGCTCCACGTGCCGTCGACGGCCGAGGCGGTGTAGATGTGGGTCTGGGAGAAGTCAATGCAGCCGGCCCAGTAGTACGTCCGGTTGCTCTGCCGGTAGCCCAGCGTGGAGGCCCAGATGCCGTCCACGTACGCCTGTTGTCCGGCGGGAAGGTCGTACTTGGTCCCGAAGTCCAGCCGAGGCACCGAGTGCCCGGCGAACTCCCAGTTCACCAGGTCCCAGGAGCGCAGGATCGGTGCGCCCGGCGAGTAGTGCATCGTGGAGGCCGTCATGTAGTAGACGTCCCCGACCCGGATCACCTCGACGTCGGCGAAGTCCTGCCAGACCACCGGGTTGGTGAAGTTGCCACCGGGGTTGGGCGGCGGTGTCGTCGTCGGCGGCGGCGTGGTGGGGTTGGTCCCGCCGTCGACGCGGACGAGTTGCCACTGCTGGTTGTTGCCGTTCCAGTCGTCGTACTGCACGATGTTGCCGCCGTCGGCGGTCGAGGCGTTCTGTACCTCCACCACCTTGTTGCTGTTCCGGTTGATCAGTCGCACATAGCCGCCGGCCGAGTCGGCCAACCGGAACTGCTGATTCGTCCCGTTGCCGTCACTCCACTGCACGATCGACGCGCCGTTGGCGGTGGAGAAGTTGTAGACGTCGAGCACCTTGCCCGAGTGCCGCGACCGCAACCGGTAATACCCACCGCCGGAGTCGACGAACTGCCACTGCTGCCAGGCGCCGTCATTACGCGCCCACTGGGTGATCCGCGCACCATCGTTCGTCGCCCGGTTGTAGACATCCAACACCTTGCCGCTGTTGCGATTCACCAACACGTACCAGGCATTCGTGTCCACCGTCGCCGCCACCGCCGGCGAGGTCGCGACCGCCGCCAGCGCACCGCCCACCATCAGCGCCACCACCGCGGCGACGACCCGCGGCAACCAGCCGCGCCGACCCGGCGCAGGCCGTGCAATCCCGTCCAAGGTAGCCATGATCTTCCTTCCGGAACGAGGTGCCGTACGACCACCGGCGCGTTTTCGTCCGCGGGGCGACACGCGTCGCCCGCCGACGAGCGGCCATGTGATCGCTAACAGAGCTTCCCTGCCCAAGGGAGGCGCAGACCCGGTATCTGCTCCGACGCGGCGTCGACGGCCCGGCCAGCCTCAAATATCGCCCAACGTCACTATCGACTGTGAGCGATAACAGGCCGTTAGTCAAGACGTAAGTCCACACGAGCGGCGAGCGGCGGAGCGGCCCATCGGAGGCCCACCGCTGACGGGGCGACGCCGACGGCGCCGGGGGGAAGGAGATCAGTGGCGTGGCGGGTGGGGTGGCGGGCGCGCCGGCAGATCGCGGGCGCGCGGGCGTGCGGCCGCCGGGCCGGGTCCGTCGAGGTCGGACCCGGCCCGGCGGCGACGCCGCGGTCAGAAGCCCCGGGCGAGCCGGTAGTACGCCTGGTTCCAGCGGAGCTCGTCGGCGAAGCGGCGGAGGTTCGTGTCGGCGTCGATGACCACGAGTTCGGTGCGGGCCATCTCGGCGAGGTCGTGCAGCTCCTCCACGCCCACCGCCCGCGACAGCACGGTGTGGTGCGGGGCGCCCGCGGTGATCCACGCCTCGGACGAGCCGGCCAGGTCCGGGCGGGGCCGCCACACGGCCCGAGCCACCGGAAGCCGGGGCAGCGGCTGCGGCGGCGACACCACGTCGACCTCGTTGGCGACCAGCCGGAACCGCTCGCCCATGTCCGCCAGGCCGAGCACCACCGCCGGGCCGGGCTCGGCGTCGAAGACCAGCCGGACCGGGTCCTCCCGGCCCCCGATGCTCAACGGGTGGATCTCCACGTTTGGCACGTCCGCGGCGATCGTCGGACACACCTCGAGCATGTGGGCGCCGAGGATCAACTCCGCGCCCGGGGTCAGGTCGTAGGTGTAGTCCTCCATGAACGAGGTGCCGCCCTCGGCACCGGCCGACATCGCCTTGAGGGTGTGCACCAGCACGGAGGTCTTCCAGTCCCCCTCCCCGCCGAAGCCGTACCCGTCAGCCATCAACCGCTGCACGGCGATGCCGGGCAGTTGCCGCAGCCCGCCGAGGTCCTCGAAGTTCGTGGTGAAGGCCCGGAAGCCGCCGGCGTCCAGGAACGCGCGCAGGCCGAGTTCCTGGCGGGCCGCGTACCGCAACGAGTCGTGCCGCTCGCCGCCGGGGCGCAGCTCGGCGGCGACGCGGAAGGTGTCGTCGTACTCCTTGACCAGGTCGTCGATCTGGGCGTCGGCGACCTCGTCGACCACCCGGACCAGGTCGTTGACCCCGTAGGTGTTGACCGAGACCCCGAAGCGCAGTTCCGCCTCGACCTTGTCCCCCTCGGTCACCGCGACGTCGCGCATGTTGTCGCCGAAGCGCGCCAGACGCAGCGAACGCATCGCCGACCAGCCGATCGCCGCCCGGGTCCAGGCGCCGACGCGGGAGGCGACGCGCGGATCGGTGACGTGCCCGGCGACGGTCTTGCGGGCCACCCCGAGCCGGGTCTGGATGTACCCGAACTCCCGGTCGCCGTGGGCGGCCTGGTTCAGGTTCATGAAGTCCATGTCGATCTCGTCCCACGGCAGCAGGACGTTGGCCTGGGTGTGCAGGTGCAGCAGCGGAGTCTGCAGCGCGTCCAGGCCGGAGATCCACATCTTCGCCGGCGAGAAGGTGTGCATCCAGGCGATGACCCCGATCGCGCCCTGCGCGGCGGCATCCCGGCATACCTGCAGGATGTCGGCGCTGGTGGTCAGGACCGGCTTCCAGACCACCCGGGCGGGGATGTGCGGCGACTCGTCGAGCAGGGCGGCGATCTGACGGGACTGCTCGGCGACCTGCCGGAGGGTGTCCTCGCCGTACATCGCCTGGCTTCCGGTGAGAAACCAGACCTCGGGTTCAGGGTGTGTTGCCATGGGAGTTGCCTTCCGCGAGAGGGGCGGTCACTTGTAGCGGATGCCGATGAGACGCTGGAACAGGATGAACGCGAAGAGTAAGCCTCCGATCACGATTTTGGTCCACCACGAGCTGAGGCCGCCATCAAAGGTGATCAACGTCTGGATCACACCGAGCACCAGCACACCCAGCACCGTGCCGAAGATGTAGCCGGAGCCTCCGGTGAGGACGGTTCCTCCGATCACCACCGCCGCGATCACGTCGAGTTCCATGCCGACCGCGATCAGCGGCGCCCCGGAGAGCGTGTAGAAGGAGAGCAGGATCCCGCCGATCGCCGAGCACAGCCCGCTGATCGTGTAGACGGCGATCCGGGTACGCGCCACCGGCAGGCCCATCAGCAACGCCGACTGCGGGTTGCCACCGATCGCGTACACGTTCCGGCCGAGCCGGGTGTACGCCAGCACGTACGCAGCGACCAGGACCACCGCGAAGGCGATGAGCACACTGGCCGAGACGAAGTTGCCCCGGGGATCGCCGATCCGGTACTGCGACATCGTGGTCCAGAAACCGTCGGTGATCGGGATCGAGGCGTCGCTGATGAACGTGCACATCCCACGGGCGAAGAACATCCCGGCGAGGGTCACGATGAACGGCTGGAGATCGAAGAAGTGGATCGCGCAGCCCATCAGGAACCCGAGCGTCGGCCCGATGAGCAGCGCGATCACCAGCACCAGCAGCGTCGGTAGACCCGACTGGAGCAGCCATGCCGAGACCATCGCGGTCATCGCGACCACCGAGCCGACCGACAGGTCGATGCCGCCGGTGAGGATCACGAAGGTCATCCCGACCGCGACCACGAGGAGGAAACCGTTATCGATGAAGACGTTGAAGATGACCTGGATGTTGGAGAAGGCGCGGTACTGGGACACGCCGATGCCGTACATGACCAGCAGCAGGGCGAGGGTGACCAGTACCGGCACGTGCCGCCGGGGCAGCCGGGCCCAGCTCGGGCCGGTGGTCAGCGAGGTCGAGGTCACGCCGGCACCTCCTCCTTCTGCCGCTGAGGCGACGGGGTTGGCGGGGGCGGGGTGCCGCGCCCGCGACGGCTGAACTTGGCGCGGAAGGCCGGCGCCTGGATGAGGCAGACGGCGATGACGACCACGGCCTTGAACAGCAGCGCCGTCTGCGGGGAGATGTTCATGGCGTACACCGTCGTGGTGAGGGTCTGGATGATCAGGGCACCGAGGATGGTGCCGCTGAGGTAGAACCGGCCGCCGGCCAGGGACGTGCCACCGATGACGACCGCGAGGATCGCGTCGAGTTCCACCCAGAGGCCGGTGTTGTTGCCGTCGGCGCTGGAGACGTTGGCGGTCATCATGAAGCCGGCGATGGCGGCGCACGCGGCGCTGACGACGTAGACGAGGAAGACGATCCGCGCCGACCGGATGCCGGCCAGACGACTGGCCTCACGGTTTCCGCCCACCGACTCGACGATCATGCCGAGGGCGGTGCGGCGGGTGAGCCCCGCGATGAGCAGGGCCGCGCCCAGCGCGATGAAGATCGCAAGGGGCAGGGTCAGGAAATGACCCAGACCGATGGCGCGGAACGGGCCGGAGTTGATGGTGATGATCTGACCTTCGGTGACCAACTGGGCGAGGCCCCGGCCGGCCACCATGAGGATGAGCGTGGCGATGATCGGCTGGATGCCGATCACGGACACCAGGACGCCGTTCCACGCGCCGAGCGCGAGCGCCACACCGAGCGCCATGGCGAGCGCGGTGAACACGGTGACCAGATTGTTCTGATCCGGCGCCCGACTGATGTAGAGGCAGGCGATCGCGCCACTGATGGCGCAGGTCGAACCGACCGACAGGTCGATACCGCCGGTGGAGATGACCAGGGTCATGCCCAGCGCGACCAGGATCAGGGGTGCGCTCAGCCGGAGGATGTCGATCGGTGTGCCGTACAGGTGGCCGTTGTTGACCTCGATGCTCAGGAAGCCGGGTCGGTAGACGGTGTTGGCCACCAGCATGACCACGAGTACGGCGACCGGCCAGAACAGCCGGTGATTCAACATGGACTTGGCACGCTCGCTCATCGGGTCGCCTCCTCTCGTGGGGTACCGCTGGCGATGGTCTGCATGACGCGGTCGGCATCCACAGTGTCGTCGTTGCTGAGCTGCGCCACCATCTCCCGGTCGCGCATCACCGCGACCTTGTGGCTCAGCCGCAGCACCTCCTCCAGCTCGGCGGAGATGAACAGCACGGCCATGCCGCCGTCGGAGAGCTGCGCCACGAGCTTCTGGATCTCGGCCTTGGCCCCGACGTCGATGCCGCGGGTCGGTTCGTCCAGGATGAGCAGGCGGGGCTCGGTGATCAGCCAGCGGGCCAGCAATACCTTCTGCTGGTTGCCGCCGGAGAGGTTGCGCACCGGCACGTCGGGGTTGGCGGGCCGGATGCTCAGCGCCTTGATGTACTGCTCGACCAGTTCGTCCTGGCGGCGCCGCGGAATCGGGCGCAGCCAGCCGCGCGAGGCCTGCATCGCCAGGATCATGTTCTCCCGGACGCTCAGGTCGGGAATGATCCCCTCCGCGCGGCGGTTCTCCGAACAGAACCCGATGCCGCGCTCGATGGCCTGCACCGGGTTGCGCAGGCCGGCCGGTTTGCCGCTCACCGCGACCTCACCCCGGTCGGCCCGGTCGGCGCCGAAGAACAGCCGCGCCACCTCGGTGCGACCGGAGCCGAGCAGCCCGGCCAGGCCGACCACCTCACCGGCGTGGATGGTCAGGCTGAACGGGGCGACCGCGCCCTTGCGGCTCAGCTGCGAGACCTCCACGAACGGGGTCCCGTCCTCCAGCGCCGCCAGATCCCGTCGGGAGTGCTCCTCGATCCCCTCGAGGACGTCGAGTTCCTTACCGATCATCTTCTCGACCAGGGCGAGCTGCGGCAGTTCGGCGGTCGGGTACTCGCCGACCAGCGTGCCGTTGCGCAGCACGGTGATCCGGTCGGCGATGCCGTAGACCTGGTCGAGGAAGTGGGTCACGAAGAGGATGGCGATTCCCTCGTCGCGCAGCTGACGCATGATCCGGAACAGCTGCGCCACCTCGCCGGCGTCCAGGCTGGAGGTCGGCTCGTCCAAGATCAGCACCTGGGCCTGGACGTCGATCGCGCGGGCGATGGCGACCATCTGCTGCACCGCCAGCGAGTAGCTCGCCACCGGCGCGGTGACGTCGATGTCGAGGTCCAGCCGGGCCAGCAGCTGCCGGGCCCGTCGCCGAACCTCGCCCCAGTGCACGGCGCCGAAGCGGCGGGGCTCCCGACCGATGAAGATGTTCTCCGCCACCGAAAGGTTCGGGCAGAGGTTGACCTCCTGGTAGACCGTGCTGACCCCGGCCGCGGACGCCTGCATCGGCCCGCTGAAGGCCACCTGCTCCCCGCTCAGGGTGATGGTGCCCGCGTCGATCCCGTAGACGCCGGTCAACACCTTGATCAGGGTCGACTTGCCGGCGCCGTTCTCGCCCATCAGGGCGTGCACCTCGCCGGGGAAGAGTCGGAAGTCGACGTTGTGGAGTGCGCGCACCCCGGGAAAGGACTTGCTGATCCCGGTCATCGTCAGGACCGGACGGCTATCCGTCATCCCATGAAACCTTCTTCTGGGTTCTATCGATACGGATGGGCCACGACACTTCCGTCGCGTCCGCCCGGTCGACCCGTGGGTCGACCGGGCGGACGTGGCACAGGTTGTCGGGCCAGGCGCCCAGTCCGTCGGGAGGTGGGCGGCGCGCCGGGGCCGCCACATTCAGCGCGGCGACCCCGGGCGTCGGTCAGTACTTGCGGTTGGGCAGGGCTTCCTTGGCCTGCTCCTGCGTGAAGGTGGTCTCCTCGGTCTCGATCCGCGGCGCCACCTCCTCGCCGGCGTGCACCTTCTTGGCCAGCTCCATCAGCTGTGGCCCGAGCAGCGGGCTGCACTCCGCGATGAAGTTGAACTTGCCGTCGGCCAGGGCCTGCATGCCGTCCTTGACCGCGTCGATGGTGATGATGGTGATGTCCTTGCCGGGCACCTTGCCCGCCGCGGTGATCGCCTCAAGGGCACCCAGACCCATGTCGTCGTTGTGCGCGAAGAGCACGTCGATCTTCGGGTGGGCCTTCAGGAACTGCTCCATGACCTGCTTGCCGCCGGCCCGGGTGAAGTCACCCGACTGGGAAGCGATGACCTTCAGCTTGGGGTCGGCCGCGATCGCCTCGGCGAAGCCCTGCTTGCGGTCGTTGGCCGGGGCCGAGCCAGTGGTGCCCTGCAACTCGACGATGTTCACGTCACCGGTCGCGGCCTTCTTCTCCTCGACCAGCCACTCCCCCGACAGCCGGCCTTCCTTGACGAAGTCCGAGCCGAGGAAGGTCTTGTAGAGCGACTTGTCGGCCGAGTCCACGGCGCGGTCGGTCAGGATCACCGGGATGCCGGCGTCCTTGGCCTCCTTGAGCACGGTGTCCCAACCGGACTCCACCACCGGCGAGAAGGCGATCACGTCGACCTTCTGCTGGATGTAGTTGCGGATGGCCTTGATCTGGTTTTCCTGCTTCTGCTGGGCGTCGTCGAACTTCAGCTCGAAGCCTGCCTCGGCAGCGGCCTCCTTGATGGAGTTGGTGTTGGCCGTCCGCCAGCCGCTCTCCGCACCGACCTGGGAGAAGCCCAAGACGATCTTGTCGTTGCCGCTGTCGCCTCCTCCTCCGGTGTCGCTGTTGCCGCAAGCGGCAACGCTGCCGGCAAGCAGTACGGCGGCGAGAGCCGCGACGGCGCGCCGAGGCGCGAGGGACATTCGCATGTTTCTCATCGATACTCCTCGGGATGGAATTGCGGTGAACACCGCCCGCGACGTGCCGGGTGGTGGTTGCTGATGGTGCGGATCTTGTGTGTGGTGGTGCGGGTTCGAATCGCGGGTCGCCGGTGGCCCGTGATCCGGGCTAGGAACTCGGTGCAGGCGAGGGACGTTGGCCGTAGACGTTCTGGTAGCGGTCGTACAGGGCGTCGACGTCGGCCTGCGCGATCGGTACCGGTTGCCCGAGCGCCCGCGCCAGGTGCGCGGTCCGGGCGACGTCCTCACACATCACCGCGGCCTTGACCGCGGCCCGGGCGGTCGGCCCGATGGTGAAGACGCCATGGTTACGCATCAGCACCGCCGGCGAACGGTGCCCGGTGAGGGTGCTGACGATCCCCTTGCCGATGTCGTCGCCGCCGATCAGCGCGAACGGGCCCACCGGGATCTCCCCGCCGAACTCGTCTGCCTGGGCAGTGAGAT
Organism: Micromonospora sonchi; assembly: GCF_014646235.1. Classification (GTDB taxonomy): domain Bacteria; phylum Actinomycetota; class Actinomycetes; order Mycobacteriales; family Micromonosporaceae; genus Micromonospora; species Micromonospora sonchi. The sequence continues at coordinate 256,625 of NZ_BMNB01000002.1, forward strand.
AGCAGGGGATCGACTCGCCACGCGCCGCCCAGGCGGTCGCGTACGTGCTGTGGGTGTGCACCACCCCGCCGACCTCGGGCATGGCGCGGTAGACGTAGGCGTGCGCCGCCGTGTCGCTCGACGGTGACAGGTCGCCCTCGACCGGTACGCCGTCGAGGTCGCAGAGCACCATGTTGTCCGCCGAGAGGTCGTCGTAGTCGACGCCGCTCGGCTTGATCACCATCAGATCGCGGCCGGGCACCCGCGCCGAAACGTTCCCGGCCGTCCACGCCACCAGTCCGTAGCGGGTCAGCTCGCCGTGCAGGCGGGCGACGGTCTCCCGCAATTCACGCTCGGTCATACGACCACCTCCAGCGCGGTCTCGTGCTGCGACGCGGCCGACTCGACGGCCGCATTCCGGATCGCCCGCAGGCGCAGCATCACGTCGTTGCCGCCACGACCGAAGTGGTCGTGCAGCGTCCGGTACTCGGCGTAGAGGGCGTCGTACGCGCGTGCCCGGTCCGGGTCCGGCCGGTAGACGGCCTCGTGCACCCGGCCCATCGCCTGCGACGCCTCGTGGATCGAGGGATAGGCCCCGGCCGCCACCGCGGCGTGAATGGCCGAGCCGAGCGCGGGCCCCTGAGCGGAGCCGATGATGCCGAGTGGCCGGTTGGTGACGTCGGCGTAGATCTGCATGAGCAGCTCGTTCGACGTGAGGCCGCCAGCGACCACCAGGTCGTCCACGTTCACCCCCGCCTCGACGAACGCCTCGATGATCATGCGGGTGCCGTACGCCGTCGCCTCCAACAGAGCCCGGTAGATGTCCTCCGGGCGGGTGGCCAGCGTGAGCCCGACAATCATTCCGCTGAGGTCGTGGTTGACCAGCAGCGACCGGTTGCCGTTCCACCAGTCGAGGGCCACCAGCCCGTGGGCGCCGACCGGCTGGGCGGCGGCCAACTCGGTGAGCCGCTGATGCGAGGCCAGCTCCGCCGGAGCGGCGTGCTTGACGAACCAGCCGAAGATGTCGCCGACACCGCTCTGCCCGGCCTCGTAGCCCCACGCGCCGGTGCTGATGCCACCGTCGACGACGCCGCACATTCCCGCCACCTCGGCCGGGTGCGCGCCGTTGACCACGTGACAGGTGGAGGTTCCCATGATCGCCACCAGCCGACCCGGCGCGAGTGCCTGCGCGGAGGCGGCGGTGACGTGGGCGTCGACGTTGCCGACCGCCACCGCGATCCCCTCCGGCAGACCGGTCCACGCGGCGGCCCGCGCAGTCAGCTCGCCGGCCTTGTCGGCCAACGGCAGCAGCGGACCGTCCAGTTTGGCCACGAAGTCGCCGAAGTCGGGGTTCAGCGCGGTCAGGTAGTCCGTCGACGGGTACGCGCCGTCCTGGCGGATGCCCTTGTAGCCGGCCGTGCAGACGTTGCGGGTCTCGACGCCGCACAACTGCCACACGATCCAGTCGGCGGCCTCGATGAAGCGCTCGGCCCGCCGGTATACCTCCGGGTCCTCCTCCAGGAGTTGCAGGCCCTTGGCGAACTGCCACTCGGCGGAGATCTTGCCGCCGTACCGCCCGATCCACGGCTCGCCACGCTCGTGGGCCAGCGCGTTGATCCGGTCGGCGTGCGGCTGGGCCGCGTGGTGCTTCCAGAGCTTCACCCAGGAGTGCGGGCGCTGACGCAACTCCGGCACCTCGCACAGTGGAGTGCCGTCGGCAAGCGTCGGCAGGACCGTGCAGGCGGTGAAGTCGATGCCGATTCCGATGACGTGCTGGGGATCAACGCCGGCTGCGGCCACCGCCGCCGGTACCGCCTGCCGCAGTACCTCGCGGTAGTCCTCGGGATCCTGCAGGGCCCAGTCGGGTGGCAGGGGCGTGCCGCCGTCCGGCAGGGCGGAACTGATGACCGCGTTGCGGTACTCGTGCACCGCGGTTCCCAGCTCGGCCCCGTCCCGGATCCGGACCACCAGAGCCCGCCCGGACAGAGTCCCGTAATCCACCCCGACGACGTACCGGTCGCCCGCTTCGACACCGCTCATCTTCACCTCCGGCCGATGACGGACCTAATTGTTAGCGCTCACATCCCGCGTCGTCAAGACACCCGCCGGCAACAGCTCCGTAACGGAGTGCAGCCCCGGCGGTCGCACCCGCCTTCAGCCCCGAGCCGGCGATCGATCGCTCTCGACGGCCTGCCGGACGGTCGACGCGGCCGGAATCGTAGTCGGAATCCGCCCCCACGGGGTACCTGCGCCGCACGCTGCCCCACCCCGGGCCAGTGAAAGACCAGGCCAGACCGGAGGTACGCCGGGCAGCCGGACACCTGTCCGGTTCAACACGCGGGACTGGACGATAAACAGATGTCGCCGCGACCCGACCGGACCCGGACCACCGCGACGAGCTGTATGTCCTGCTCATTGGAGGCCGGACAGCGAGGCGAGCGGCCGACCAGCGTGGACGCCGACGTCACAGGCTGCGGTCGACCGGAGTCGGCGCGACGCCGGAGCTGCGGAAAGCCTTACCTGGCACGGGTTCCGGAGCGTTGCCCGCGTCAGCTGGACGCGAACCCGAGGGCCGCCCGAGGATAGGCTCGACGGCCGCCGAGCGGTCGCCCCCGGCGGTATCTCGGCTCCGCGCCGACGCATATTAGCGTTAACAATCCTCGATCCCGGAACGGGTCAGATCAACCCGACCCACGTCCATCCGATCAGACCCGGGCCGGCATTCGCCGCCACCCGAGCCGATTGACATGCGACTTCGGCATGTGGCGGTGAGCCTCTGGCGTCTGCCGAAGCCGCTGCACCAGCCCATAACGACCGTGGGCGATTTACAGGATTGGATGTCAGCGATAACATCCATGGCATCGATGCGTCCGGTGCCCGGGTGCGGCGCCCACGTCACCAGGCCGACGCCGGCGCGACGACAGTGCCGGCCGACGCGATCCCCGGGCGGACCGTCGGCGGCAGGCGTCCCCGCCACGGCCCGGTTGCTTCGTTCATCCGGGCGAGCAGGCCCACCTCCACGACGCCTGGACCCATCCCGACAGCTCGACAGCCGACGGCTGTCTGCCCCGTGACCCGAGGAGGATCGAATGCGCGCACGACCACGATGGTTGGCCGCCCTGAGCGTTCTGATACTGACACTCACCGCGTTCGTCGTCGACGGAATCCACTCGCCGAAACCCGCCCAGGCGCTCAACAACGGTGTGGCCCGCACCCCGCCGATGGGCTGGAACACCTGGAACACCTTCGGCTGCAACATCAACGAGACACTCATCCGGCAGATGGCCGACACCATCGTCAGCACCGGCATGCGGGACCTCGGCTACAAGTACGTCGTCGTCGACGACTGCTGGTTCAACCCCAACCGCGACGCGCAGGGCAACCTCCAGGCCGATCCGGGACGTTTCCCCAGCGGTATGAAGGCCCTCGGCGACTACCTGCACGGCCGTGGCCTGCTCTTCGGCATCTACCAGGTGCCCAGGGAAAAGACCTGCGCCCAGTACTTCGGCGCGTGGCCCGGCGCCACCGGCAGCCTGGGACACGAGTACCAGGACGCCCGGCAGTTCGCCGCCTGGGGGGTCGACTTCCTCAAGTACGACTGGTGCTCGCCCTGGGGCACCATCAACGACCAGATCGCCGGGTTCTCCCTGATGCGCGACGCCTTGGCGGCCACCGGTCGACCGATCGTCTACAGCATCAACCCGAACAGCATCCACGAGAAGACCGGTCCGCAGCGCAACTGGGGCGACATCGCCAACATGTGGCGGACCACCGAGGACATCACCAACGCCTGGAACACCGGCCAGACCAACGGCTACCCGATGGGCATCCAGAACATCGTCAACGTCACCGTGCCGCTGGCCTCGTACGCCTCCCCGGGCTCGTTCAACGACCCGGACATGCTCGTGGTCGGCAACGGCGGTATGAACGACACCGAGATGCGCAGCCACTTCGCCCTCTGGGCCATCATGGCGGCGCCGCTGATGGCGGGTAACGACATCCGCAACGCCAACGCGGCGACGATGAACATCCTGCGGAACCAGAATCTCGTCGCGATCAACCAGGACCCGCTGGCGGTGCAGGCCGTGCAGGTCTCCAACGACGGCACCCGCCGGGTGCTGGCCAAGCGGCTGGCCAACGGCGACGTGGCCGTGGCCCTGCTCAACCAGGGCAGCTCCACCACCACCGTCTCCACCACGGCGGCGGCGATCGGCAAGTCCGGCAGTTCGTTCACCCTGCGCGACGCCTGGACCGATGGCACCTCGACCACCAGCGGCGCGATCTCCGCCAGCGTGCCGGCGCACGGCACGGTGGTCTACCGGGTCAGCGGCGGCGGGACGACCGACCCGCCGCCGCCCACCACCTTCCGGCTACGCAGCGAGTCGTCCGGCCGGTGCCTCGACGTCAACAACAGCGGCACCGCCAACGGCACCGCGACGCTGATCTGGGACTGCCACAACAACAGCAACCAGAGCTTCACCCAGAGCGGCCAGGCCCTCCAGGTGCTCGGTAAGTGCCTCAACATCTCGACGAGCGCCACCGCCGGCACCCCGGTGCAGATCTGGGACTGCAACGGCGGCACCAACCAGCAGTGGACCTTCAACGGCAACGGCACCATCAGCAGTGTCCGGTTCCCGAGCCTCTGCCTGGACGTCAACAACAACGGCACCGCCAACGGCACCACCGTCATCGTCTGGACCTGCCACACCGCCGCCAACCAACGCTGGTCCCGCGTCTGATCCCCGCCCCGCCCGTCGGTCCTGCACTTTCTGTCGCTCGCGAGGACCGCGCGACATCACACCGGAAGTGCAAGATCGACGGTGCGTGGGGGCGGCGAGTGTTAAGAAGGGGCCCTTCCTTACATCAACGGGTCGCGCCGGCGCGGCGTTTGTTGTAGACGTCGAAGGCCACGGCGACGAGCAGCACGAGCCCCTTCACCACCGACTGCAACGACTGGTCCACGCCCATGAGCTGCATGCCGTTGCTCATCACAGCCATGATGAGACCGCCCACCATGGCGCCCACCACGGTGCCCACCCCACCGGTGACCGCCGCGCCGCCGATGAACGCGGCGGCGATCGCGTCCAGCTCGAACATGTTGCCGGCGGCGGGCTGCGCGCCGTTGGACCGGGACGAGAAGATGATGCCCGCCACCGCGGACAGGAAGCCCATGTTGACGAAGATCCAGAAGTTGACGGTCTTGACCTTCACGCCCGACAGCATCGCCGCGGAGAGGTTGCCGCCGATCGCGTACACCTGCCGGCCGAACACGGTACGCCGGGTGAGCAGGCCGTAGACGAGCACCAGCGCGGCGAGGATGATCAGCACGATCGGCAGGCCCCGGGCATTCGCCAACTGCCAGGCGAACCACATGACCACGGCGCCGACCAGTGCCATCCGCGCCACGAACAGCGCGAACGACTCCACCGGCTGCTGGTAGCGGATGCGGGCCACCCGGGTGCGGAAGCAGCTCACCACGTAGCCGGCCACCGCGATGGCACCGATGAGCAGGGTGAAGGCGTCGTATCCGGCGCCGCCCATCAACCCGTTGAGGAAACCAGCCGCGATCTTGTTGTACTCGGCCGGGAACGGCGAGAGCGAGATGTTGTCCAGCACCCGCAGGGTAAGACCGCGGAACAGCAGCATGCCCGCCAGGGTCACGATGAACGCGGGGATGCCGACGTAGGCCACCCAGAAGCCGTGCCACGCGCCGACCGCGAGCCCGACGGCCACCGCCGCCAGCACGCCGACCCACCAGGGCTGCCCCTGCCGGATGACGACCACCGCGGAGACCGCGCCGGTCAACGCCACCACCGAGCCGACCGACAGGTCGATGTGACCACCGATGATCACGATGACCATGCCGATGGCGAGCACGAGGATGTACGAGTACTGCAGGACGATGTTGGTGATGTTGCCCGGGCTCAGCGAGAGACCGTCGGTCAGGAACGCGAAGAGCGCGACGATGACGACGAGGGCCACGAAGATGCCGCTCTGCCGCAGGTTGTTCAGGATCAGCGTACGGGGATCGCTGGTGCCGACGTGCAGCGCGGCGGCGGGGGCATTCTCGGCCGGCTTCGTCTGCGCCCCCGAGGAGGGCTTGGTGCTGGTCATCGCGCGGGTTCCTTGTCCTTCGCCATGAGTTCCATGAGCTTCTCCTGGGTCGCCTCACCGACCGGCACCACGCCGGTGATGCGTCCCGCCGACAGCGTGTAGATGCGGTCGCACATCCCCAGCAGCTCGGGCAGTTCGGAGGAGATGATGATGACGGCCTTACCGGCGGCCACCAACCGGTTGATGATCGTGTAGATCTCGAACTTCGCCCCGACGTCGATACCGCGGGTCGGCTCGTCCAGGATCAGCACGTCCGGGTCGGTGAAGAGCCACTTCGACAGGACGACCTTCTGCTGGTTGCCGCCGGAGAGCTTGCCCACCACGGACAGCACGGTCGGCGCCTTGATGTTCATGTCACGCCGGCTCGCCTCGGCGACCCTGGTCTCCTCGTTGTCGTGCACCCAACCGAAGCGGGCGAGCCTGCGCAGGCCGGCCGAGGAGACGTTGCTCCGGATGTTGTCGATCAGGTTCAGCCCGAAGCGCTTGCGGTCCTCCGTGGCGTACGCGATGCCGTTGCTGATCGCCTCGGCGACCGAGCGTGCCCGGACCTGCCTGCCGTGCATGTACAGCCGGCCGGTGATGTCCCGACCGTACGAGCGACCGAAGACGCTCATCGCCAGCTCGGTACGTCCCGCGCCCATCAGCCCGGCGATGCCGACCACCTCGCCGGCCCGTACGTCGAGGTTGGCGCCGTCGACGACCAGACGGTCCTGCGTCGGATGCCGCACGGTCCAGTCCTCGATGCGCAGCACCTCCTCGCCCGGCGTGCAGTCCCGGTCGGGATAGAAGCTGTCCAGGTCCCGGCCGACCATCCCGCGGATGATCCGGTCCTGGGTCACCGCGCCCGAGCGCATGTCGAGCCGTTCCACCGTCCGGCCGTCGCGCAGCACCGTGGTCGAGTCGGCGATCGAGGTGATCTCGTTGAGCTTGTGCGAGATGATGATGCAGGTGATGCCCTGGTCGCGCAGCCGGCGCATCAGGTTGAGCAGGTGCGCCGAGTCGACGTCGTTGAGCGCGGCGGTCGGCTCGTCCAGGATCAGCAGCCTGACCTTCTTGGACAGCGCCTTGGCGATCTCCACCAACTGTTGCTTGCCGACCCCGAGCTGGACGACGGGCGTCACCGGGTTCTCGTGCAGCCCGACCGAGGCGAGCAGCTCGGCGGCGTCGGCGTTGGTGCGGTTCCAGTCGATCAGGCCGCTGCGGCCCCGGCGTTCGTTGCCGAGGAAGATGTTTTCGGCGATGGAGAGGTACGGCACCAGGGCGAGCTCCTGGTGGATGATGACGATGCCGTGCTCCTCGCTGTCCCGGATGCCGCGGAAGTCCACCGGCTTGCCGTCGAGGAGGATCTCCCCCTGGTAGCTGCCGGCGGGGTAGACGCCCGAGAGCACCTTCATCAGCGTGGACTTGCCGGCGCCGTTCTCACCGCAGATGGCGTGGATCTCTCCACGCGCAACGGCCAGCGAGACGTCCTGGAGCGCCGCCACCCCTGGGAAGGTCTTGGTGATGCGACGCATCTCGAGGATGTGGTCGCTCATGATCACCGTCCTGCGGTCTATTCGTCGTGTGGGGCAGAGTAACCAATCCAGAAAGGAGCCGGGCTCGGCGGCGGGCACCGCCGCCGAGCCCGGCGCTCACCGTCAGCTCTTGGCCTGGCCGGCGGCGACCTCCTCGGCCGTGAAGTACTCGGAGTCGATCAGGATCGGCTTGATGTCGTCCTTGTAGACGGTCTGCACCGGCAGCAGGAACGAGGGAACGACCTTCTTCCCGTTGTTGTAGGTCTCGGTGTCGTTGGCCTCCGCCGTCTTGCCCTGGAGGAACGCCTCACCGGCGATCACGGCCTGCTCGGCCAGCAGACGGGTGTCCTTGAAGATGGTGGAGTTCTGCACCCCGTCGTTGATCAGCTTGACCGAGGCGATCTCGGCGTCCTGCCCGGTCACCACCGGCATCTCGCCGGAGCCGCCGTAGCCGGCGTTCTGCAACGCGGTGATGATGCCGCGCGACAGGCCGTCGTACGGCGACAGGACCCCGTGCACCTTGGCGCTGTCGTTGTAGCTCGACGTGAGCAGGTCCTCCATCCGCTTCTGCGCGCCCTCCTGCTGCCAGCGCAGGATCGCCACCTGATCGATCTTGGTCTGCCCCGACTTGACCTTCAGCGTGCCGTCTTCGATGAACGGCTTGAGGGTGTCCATCGCGCCGTTGAAGAAGAAGTGGGCGTTGTTGTCGTCCAGCGAGCCGGCGAACAACTCGATGTTGAACGGGCCCTTCGCGTCGCCCTTCGCGCCGTCCTTGGTCTGCACGCCGAGCCCGACCAGCAGCGCGGTGGCCTGCGCGACCCCGACCTTGTAGTTGTCGAAGCTGACGTAGAAGTCGACGTTCGGGCTCTCCCGGATCAGCCGGTCGTAGGCGATGACCGGGATCTTCGCGTCGGCCGCCGCCTGCAACTGCCCGCTCAGCGCGGTGCCGTCGATCGCCGCGATGATCAGCACGTTGGCACCCCGCGTGATCATCTGGTCGACCTGCTGCGACTGGGTGGGGATGTCGTCGCCGGCGTACTGCAGGTCCACCTTGTAGCCCTTGGCCTCCAGCTTCTCCTTGACCGAGTTGCCGTCGGCGATCCACCGCTCGGAGGTCTGGGTCGGCATCGAGACGCCGATGGTCAGGTCGGCGGGCTTGTCACCGTCGTTCCCACCGCTGCCGGCCCCCTCGCCACTACAAGCCGCCATGCTGAGCGCCAGCACGGCGCTGCCGAGAACGGCCAGGACTCTTCTGCTCACTGGCTTCCCCAATCTGGAACTCGCGCCGTCGGTCCGGTTCGCGGGTCGCACTTGGAGGCCAAGTGTTAGCGCTCACAATGGCCAGGTCAACACCTGGCGTGACATCCAGCGGTCACGGTCTCGTAACGAACAAACCGCTCCCCTGACCAGCCGGATCACCGCAGGTCAGGGCGGTGTCGGTGAGACAGCGCGCCGGACGGTGAACGCCTATCGAGACGAGACGATACACCACATCCGACGGTCGGTGGCGCACCGCGATTTCGCCGGCACTTTCGGCGACGGAGCCCGGGCTCGCGCCGAACGGGCGACCGGATCAGCATATTTCGGGTCGGTCCAGGCACCCCGAATCGGCGTTTCCGGTGCGTCACGGGCGTGGCCTTGACATCGGAAGCCCTGGAGCAGATGCTCTGCTAAATCAGTTTAGCGACCGTTGCCGCTACACCATCCCACCGCCGGGGCGCGAGACGACGGTGTCCGGTCAGAACGGACGCGTCGACAAGGAGGACCAATGAGACTGCGAAGGACCCTGATCGCCTTCGCCGCAGTGCTGGCGATCGCCTCGTCCGGCACGGCCTACGCCGCGTCGAAGGGCCAGGGCGCCACCGACGGCATCAAGAGCATCACGCCGATCACCACGGTCTACACCTACGGGCAGAAGGTCTCCGCGGTCGCCGTCGAGTACGAGCAGACGGTCAACCCCCGCATCCTGGACAACTCGACCTTCTCCGTCTCGGACACCAAGTACAACTTCCGCTTCAACCCCATCGAGGACCTGCCGAAGCTCGCCGAGCGGACGATCACCCACACCTACACCAACGACGCGCCCACCTCTCGCGCCGACCGCAGCTCGGTGCCGGGTCGGTACGTCATCGTCGAACTGGACCCGGACGAGAACCTGGGCTGGACGGTCGTCCTCTCCAAGTGCCCGACCTTCCTGTGCCACGTCAAGGTGAACAGCGACCTGCCGACGCAGGTGGTGCAGCGCAAGGACGTGCACGCCCAGCCGGGCAACGGCAAGGGCAAGGGCCCGGTGCTGGCCAAGGCCACGCCGAAGGTCTCACGTGGGGTCACCGAGAAGGCCGTCAACCTGCTCGTCGACGACTTCCAGTACGGCTCCTACCTCAACGCGGGCGTGGTGCTGCCGTACCACTACCACCTGCCGAAGAACTACCAGCCGGGCAAGAAGTACCCGCTGATGGTGGTCCTGCCCGGTCACGGCATGGGCTGGGACGGCGACAACCTGGGCGTCCAGATCGCGGCCGACATCCCGGCGACGGCCTGGCTCCAGTCCAGCTGGACCGGCAGTACCGAGGACGTCATCGTGCTGGCCCCGCAGAACCAGCGGGTGGGCCTGCCCGCCGAGGGCGACCTGCTGATCAAGCTGGTCGAGCAGTTCACCAAGGACTTCGCGGTGGACACCGAGCGGGTGTACGCCACCACCGTCTCGTACGGCTCGCAACTGCTGTGGGAGGCGTTCGCCAAGCGCCCCGACCTGTTCGCCGCCGGCCTGGTCACCGGTGGTTTCCAGGTCAGCGCCGACCAGGCGAAGGCCATCGCCGCCGGCGAGGTCCCGCTCTGGATCACCCACGGCGTCAACGACCACCTGCTCAACATCTCGCTCGCCCGCAACTCGAACGCCGCGCTGCGGTCGGCGTACGAGACGCAGGGCAAGACGCCCGAGCAGATCGCGGACCTGCTGCACTACACCGAGTACGGCGACGAGGCCTTCTCGCTGCCCGACCACCACGCCGCCTACGGCCCGACGTACGAGGACAGCAGCATCCTGCAGTGGCTGCTGGCCCAACGGAAGGGCTGACGGGCCGCACGGCCGGAACGTCCTGATCACCCCCGGTCGGGTTCGCCGGGCGCGACACCGAACGTCGCGCCCGGCGAACCCACCAGGGTCGGCGGGCACGCGGCGATCATGCACTTGTGGTCGCCAAAATGAGCATCTCGCGGCTTATGCGGCGACCAAAAGTGCAAGATCGCGGGGGCACGCCGGGGCTGCGGCGCGTCAGGCGCCGATCGCGATGGCGAAGATGTGCATCGTCGGCACGTTGGCCGCGGGACGCGCGCTGATGTTGGGCAGTTCCACCCGGGCCACCGGCTTGTTCTGCAACGCCACCCCGACGTAGTAGACGCAGGCGGAGACGTTGTGCCGCTGGTTGCCCGGCCGGTTCTGGTACGCCATCACGATGGCGGCGGTGGCACCGGAGTGCGGCCCGCCGTACCAGTCCGGGGTGCTGAGCGTGAACGTCTGCCGGGTGCCGTCGGCGTAGACCACCGCCGCGGTTCCGGACACCGCCCCGTAGGTGCCGGTCGTGAGGAAACCGAGGGTACGGCCCGTGCCGGACACGCCGATGGACTGCCCCGAGGCGATGGCGTTGTCAGCACCGCCCGGAGCCACGTTGGGCCAGCGGAAGTTGACCCCGTTGCGGCTCACCGTGCTGCCCGGCGTGACGCCGGCCTGGGCGAGGGCCTGGGCGGAGAGCGTGGCCCCGGCGCCGTCGAAGTTGCCGGCACCGGTGTTGGTGTCGTTGGTGGTGCTGGCGTTGGTGAAGCTCTGCTCCAGGGGCGGCGCGGTGGGGCCCGGATCGGAGCCGGAGCCGGTGACCCGGTAGGTGCGCCCCGCCGCCACGGTCACCTCGATCAGGTCGTTCTCGATCCGGGTGGTCCGGGCCGGAGTGCCGTCGGCGGTGTCGACCACGGTGTGGTTGCCGGTGAACAGCCGACCACGCAGCCGGACGGTGCCGGCGCGGTCCGGCCGGACGAGCACCTCGGTGGCCTGGCCGTTGCTCCAGGTGATGCCGACGGTGTGCCCGCCGCGGGCCCGCAGGCCGCTGACCTGACCGCTGGGCCAGGCCGGCGGCAGGGCCGGCAGGATGTGCAGTTCGCCGATGTGGCTCTGCAGCAGCATCTCCGCGATGCCGGCGGTGGCGCCGAAGTTGCCGTCGATCTGGAACGGCGGGTGCAGATCGAACATGTTCGGTGCGAGCCGGGCCGGGGTGGCCAGGAACCGGATCAGGTCGTGGGCCCGTTTGCCCTCCTCCATCCGGGCCCAGAAGTTGATTTTCCAGGCGAGGGACCAGCCGGTGCCGTCGTCGCCGCGGATCTCCAGGGTGCGGCGGGCCGCCTCGAACAGCTGGGGGGTGCCGCGCTTGGTGATCTGGTTGCTGGGGGCCAGGCCGTAGAGGTGGGAGACGTGCCGGTGGTTGCGTTCGGTCTCCACCCAGTCGTACAGCCATTCCATGATGTTGCCGCGCGAGCCGATCCGGTTCGGGGCGAGCCGGTCGCGGGTGGCTCGGACCTGGGCCCGGAAGGTGGCGTCGACGTTGAGGATCTCGCTCGCCCGGGCACACCCGTCGAAGAGGTCCCGCAGGATCTGGTTGTCCATGGTGGGCCCGGCGCAGATGGAGGCGTCGGCGTGGTGGCCGATCTCCGGCGAGTTCGACGGGTTGGTGACCAGGTATCCCAGGCTCGGCTCGGTCACCAGGGTGTCGAGGAAGAATTGGGCGGCGCCCTTCATCGCCGGGTAGTTCGCCCGCAGGAACTCGACGTCGCCGGTGAACAGGTAGTGGTCCCAGATCAGGGTGGCCAGCCAGGCGCCCCCGGTCTGCCACATGCCCCAGAACGCGCCGTCGACCACGGAGGTGGCCCGCCAGGCGTCGGTGTTGTGGTGGGTGACCCAGCCACCGGCGCCGTACTGCACCTGGGCGGTACGGGCCCCGGCGACCGCCAGATCTCTGATCAGGTCGAAGACCGGGGCGTGGCACTCCGACAGGTTGGTGGTGTTGGCCGGCCAGTAGTTCATCGGCAGGTTGGCGTTGATGGTGTACTTCGAGTCCCACGACGGGGTCAGCGAGTCGTTCCAGATGCCCTGGAGGTTCGCCGGCTGGGTGCCGGGACGCGAGGACGAGATCAGCAGGTACCGGCCGAACTGGAACAGCAGCGCCGAGAACTGCGGGTCGTTGACGTTGTTGTGTTGGGAGATCCGCACGTCGGTCGGCTGGTCGGCGGCGGCGGTGCGCCCCAGGTCGAGGCTGACCCGCCCGAAGAGAGCCTGGTAGTCGGCGACGTGCCGGGCGCGCAGCTGGTCGTAGCTGCTGGCCCGGGCGGCGGTCAGGTGCCCCCGCGCGATGCCCTGGTAGTCGCCACCGACGTTGCGGTAGTTGACGTAGCTGGAGCCAATCGACACCAGCAGGGTCACGCTGTTGGCGCCGCTGACCCGCAGCGTGCCGCCGGAGCTGGTCACGGTGCCGCCGCTGACGGTGGCGTTGGCCAGCGTGAGGAAGCGGACCGCGCCGGTGACGCCCTCCTGGTTGCCGGAAACGCCGTCGAGGGCGATCGTGGTGCCGTCCGGGCTGGACACCGAGGTTCGCTGCGGACTGTCGAAGGTGGCGGTGAAGCTGATCGAGCCGGTCCGGTCGGCGGTCAGCCGGATCGCGATGACCTGGTCCGGCGCGCTGGCGAAGACCTCGCGCTGGAACCGCACCCCGTTCTGCACGTACGTGACCGAAGTCGTCGCGGTGGTGAGGTCCAACTGCCGGTTGTACTGGGAGGCGCTGCCCGAGGGGAAGGTCAGCCGGAGGTTGCCGACGGTCTGGTACGCCAGTTGTCCCACCGGGTTGCCGAGCATGTTCTGGTTGACCAGGTTCTGGGCCTGGGTCCACTGGTTCGCGAAGACCAGTCGCCGGATCTCCGCGAGCGCGCCCCGGCCTCGGGAGTTGCTCGGGTCGTGCGGTCCGCCGGCCCAGACGGTGTCCTCGTTGAGCTGCAGCCGTTCCGTGTCGACGTTGCCGAACACCATGGCGCCGAGCCGGCCGTTGCCGATCGGCAGCGCCCGCAGCCAGTCGGTGCCGGCGGCCTTGTCGTACCAGAGCGCCAGGTCGCCGGCGGCCAGCACCTGTGGCGGTGCCGCCGAGCCGGCCCGGGCCGCGGCGGTCCAGGGCAGCGGCAGCAGGGTGCCACCCGCACCCGCCGCGCCGATCTTGAGAGTCTGTCGTCGGGTCAGGTCTGACATCGATCCTCCAAGCGGTGACCGATCCGGCCACCCGAAGCCCGAAGCCCCACTGATCGCCAGCAGACTCAGAACAGCCAGACATCTGATGTGTTGCGCGAATGCTACCGCCACGCAACGGGATAGGCAATGGTCGATCGAGCTGGCCGCAGAACTCTCGGCTTACCCCCTTCGAGCTGGCAGTTTCCCGGCACGGCGCGGCGGCTTGCCGACATCGCTCAGCAAGCTCGGGCGCACCGGGTCGGCCCGACCCACGGGAGCGAACCACCGGATTCGGGCCCGCCCGAACCCGGATACATCTGATGTAGTCGACGGAAACGGCCGACGTCAGTGCTGATTCGTGGTGCTCTCGCCCGAGGTGCGACGAGCACGCGCACGGCTGTCGCAGTCGCGGAGTCGCTCGAGGGCGGCGTCGCGAACCACGACAGGTTCCTCGGCGGCGAGCCGGTGGACGTGGTCGGCGACGAGGTCGGGAAACCGGTAGCGGCCGCCGCTCTCGATGAGCAGTTGCCGTTCGCGCAGGTCCGCCAGACTCCGCCGGGCGTGCAGCAGGGTCAGGTTGCCCAGGGCCGCGGCTGCCGGCACGTCGAAATCCGGGCCCGGGTGCAGGCCGAGGTAGCGCAGCAGCCGCCGCCGGCTGGCCGGCAGGTCGCGGTAGGACAGATCGAGGACGGCGGCCACGGCGAGCGCCGCCCCGTCCAGGCCGGGGAACCGGTCCCGAGCACTACCGAGGTCATCGGCGAGACCGCTGACCGTGCGCCTCGGGTCGGCCCGCAGGAGAGCGGCGGCGAGCCCGAGCACGGATGGCAGATGCCCGCAGAGCCGCACGAGCCGCTGCACGGCGGCCGGCTCCGGACGCGGCAGCGCTCCCCCGGCCTGACGGACGAACAGAGCCGCGGCGCGGTCGGGCGCGAGGGCTCCCGACGCCGGGCCGGTGCCAGCCGGCTCGGCGCCGGCGGCCGGTGACGCGGGGGGCGCGGACCATGCCGAACCAGACAGCCGCACGACTGCCCTCCCTCCTGTGTCGACGGCCCGGATCGCACTACCATTCACGCCCATATCACAACATAGCGTGTTATCGATAACATCACCAGAATGAATGTGAATGAACGTCCGAACGGACGACCTCAGCGGGCGAGCCAGCCACCGTCGACCGGGATGACGGCGCCGTGCACGTAGGCGGCCGCGTCGGAGGCGAGGAAGACGGTGACCCCCGCGAGGTCGTCCGGGCGACCCCAGCGTCCGGCCGGGATCCGCTCCAGGATCGCCCGGTTCCGCTCCGGCTGGTCCCGCAGCGCCCGCGTGTTGTCCGTACTGATGTAGCCCGGCGCGATCGCGTTGACGTTGACCCCGTGCTGCGCCCACTCGTTGGCCAGCGCGCGGGTCAGTCCGGCGATCCCGGACTTGGCGGCGGCGTAGCCGGGCACGTTCACACCGCCCTGGAAGCTCAGCATCGAGGCGGTGAAAATGATCTTGCCGGTGCCGCGTCGGATCATGTCGCGGCCGATCTCGCGGGCGAGCACGAACGGGGCCGACAGGTCGACCTCCAGCACGTGCTCCCAGTCGGTGTCGGCATGCTCAGCGGCCGGGGCACGGCGGATCGCGCCGGCGTTGTTGACCAGGATGTCGATCGGCCGCTCCCGCTGGCCGAGCCACCCGGCGAGCGCCCGGACAGCAGCGCGGTCGGACAGGTCCGCCCGGTACGGCACGAACGAGCGACCGTGCGCCCCGACCCGCTCGGCCACCTCGCTGCCCGTCGCCTCCAGCGCGGCGCTCACACCGATCACGTCCGCGCCGGCCGCCGCGAGCGCCTCGGCCATCGCCAGGCCGATGCCGCGCCGGCAGCCGGTCACCACGGCCAGCCGGCCGGTCAGGTCGAACGGGTTCACGCGTCCCCTCCACAGTCGACGAGTACCTTGACGTCACCCCCGGCGGCGAGGGCCTGGAAGGCCTGTGCCACCTCGTCCAACGGCACGATCCGGGTGATCAGCCGGTCGGCGGGCACCTGCCCGCCGTGCACCAGCCGGACCGCCTCGGCGTAGTCCTCGCGGTCGTAGACCCGTACCCCGATCACCTCCAGCTCGCGCCAGAAGATCCGGTGCAGGTCCACCTCGCGCGGGGTGGGGTGGATCGCCACCACGACGAGCCGCCCGCGTACGGCGAGCAGGTCGGTGGCGGTGCGGACGCCGGCGGCCGAGCCGGACACCTCGAACACCACGTCGGCGCCCGCTGTCCCGGTGGCCTCCGAGATGTACTCGGCCACGTCGATCGTCGCCGGGTCCACCGTGGCGAGCCCGAGGTCGGCGGCGAGTGCGCGGCGGCGTGGATCGAGTTCGAGCACCGTCACCGCGGCGCCGGTCTGCCGGGCGACCATACCGATGAGCAGGCCGACCGGGCCGGCGCCGATGACCACCGCGTGCTCGCCGGCGACGAGCCGGGAGCGCCGTACGTCGTGCACGGCCACCGCGGTCGGTTCGACCAGCGCCGCGTGCGCCAGGGGCAACTCCTCGGGCAGCTGCACCAGGAGCCGCGCCGGCACCGTCCAGGAGCGCTGCATCGAGCCGGGCGAGTCGATGCCGACGAAGGTGAGCCGGTGACAGATGTGGGTGTGGCCGGCGCGGCAGGCGGGACACTCGCCGCACCAGTCCAGCGGCAGCACGGTCACCGGATCGCCCACCCGGTGACCGTCGACGCCCGCGCCGACCTCCGCGACGCGGCCGGACATCTCGTGGCCGATCACCGCCGGTGCGCGGACCCGCCGATCCATCGCGCCGTGCGCGATGTGCAGGTCGGTGCCGCAGATGCCGGTGTACGCCACGTCGAGGCGCACCTCACCGGGACCGGGCGGCACCGGTGCGGTCTCCTCGACGACGAAGGTCTGCTCGCCGACGTACAGTGCGCTGCGGTTCACGCCGCCTCCTCGGTCAGGTGCCAGATCCGGCGCGTCGCGGCCGATCCGCGGCCGGCCGATGCTTCGGTCAGCTTCGCCCACGCCGGCGAACGCAGCAAACGTCCGATGTCTCTATAGTGGTGAGGGCCGCCAGCATCGGCCGCAGGCGGCGTGCCCGTGCCGACGGCGCATGGTGGGCCGGTCCGAAGGGGGCGTGAATGGCACTGACCGACGACGCGATCGCGCGGATCCGGAGCATGATCCAGAGCGGTGAGCTGCCCCCGGGCACCCGGCTGCCGCCGGAGCCGCAACTGGCCGCCCAGATGGGGCTGTCGCGCAGCGGGGTCCGGGAAGCGGTGAAGGTGCTCGAGTCGGCCCGGGTGCTCGACGTGCGGCGCGGCGACGGCACGTACGTCACCAGCCTCGCCCCCCGCCTGCTGTTGCAGGGGCTCGGCGTCGCGGTGGAACTGCTGCGCGACGACACGCTCCTGGAGGTGATGGAGGTACGCCGGATACTGGAGCCGATGGCGACCGGCCTGGCGGCGCTGCGGATGACCGACGCGGACCTCGACGAACTCGGGCAGATCCTGGAGGACATGCGGGCGGCGGCCGACGACGCCGAGAAGCTCATCCAGTTCGACACCGCCTTCCACCACACCGTCATCGCCACCACCGGCAACGAGACCCTCACCTCGCTGCTGGACGGGCTGTCCGGTCGTACGCTGCGGGCCCGGGTGTGGCGCGGTCTGATAGAGGGCAACGCGGCCCACAAGACGATCGACGAGCATCACGCGATCTACCTCGCCCTGCGCTCGCGCGACCAACTGCTCGCCCAGGCCAGCGCACTGATCCATGTCAACACCTCCGAGGCGTGGCTGCGTACGGTGCTCGCCGCCAAGACGGCCGAGGGGTAGTCGCCGGCTCATGTCGACGGCCCGGCCGGTTCGGGGCGGACGCCGCGCTGGGTCAGCTCGTAGACGCGCAGCGCAGTGCCGGCGAAGATCTCGTGCCGTTGCGACGCCGTCAGCGGCGGCAGGGCGGCCTCCAACGCCCGGCGTACCCGCAAATAGTCCGATCTGAGCAGACAGACCGGCCAGTCCGAGCCAAACATCAGACGATCCGGCCCGAACTCCTGCACCGCTGTCTCGACGAACGGGCGCAGGTCGTCCGGCGACCAGTCCGGCCCGGCCTCGGTGACCAGACCGGACAGCTTGCCGGTGACGTTGGGGTTCGCGGCCAGGGCAGCGACGGGACCCTGCCACCGCCGCAGCCCCGCCTCACCCTCGTCGATGCGGGGTTTGCCCAGGTGGTCGAGGACGAACCGGAGCTGCGGCACCGCCCGCGCCGCCCGGGCCGCCGCCGGCAGCTGATCCGCCCGGATCACCAGGTCGAAGACGAGCCCGGCGTCGGCGATGCTGGCCAGCCCGCGCCGCACGTCGGGCCGGTCGAGGTAGTCCGGGTCCGCCTCCCCCTGCACCTGCGAGCGCAGCCCGACGAGCAACTCGCCCCCGCGCAGCCGGCGGTAGCGCGCGATGGTGGCGGGCACGTCGTCGGCCGCCACGTCGATCCAGGCCACCACCCCGAGGATCGGCGCGGTGTCGGCGGCGTAGCCGAGGAACTCGGCCGCCTCGTCGGGGTGGCAGCGGCCACCCTCCACCAACACCGTGCCGTGCACACCGGCCGCGGTGAGCTCGGTGATCAGATCCGCCGGAGTGAACGGCCGACGGATCGCGGCCAGTCCGGGCTCCGCCAGCCAGGTGTAGCCACGTTCGGGCCGCCACAGATGGTGGTGCGCATCGATGATCATGCCGTCGGCGCTCCCGCCATGGCCGGCACGCCCGCCCACGCCGGGCCGTCCGGGAAACGGTACTCGGCAAGGGAAGCGGGGAGGATCTCCGCGCTCATGCCGGGAGCGCTGGGCGCGAGGTATCGTCCGCCGCTGACGCGTACCGGATCGGCGAAGTGCTCGTGCAGGTGGTCGATGTACTCGATGGCCCGGTCGTCGGTGCTGCCGGTGAGCGCGACGAAGTCGAACATCGCCAGGTGCTGCACCAGCTCGCACAGCCCCACTCCCCCGGCGTGCGGGCAGACCGGCACCCCGAACTTCGCGGCCAGCAGCAGGATCGCCAGGTTCTCGTTCACCCCGGCGACCCGGCAGGCATCGATCTGCACCACATCGACCGCGTCGGCCTGGAGCAACTGCTTGAACATCACCGGGTTGTGCACGTGCTCGCCGGTGGCCACCTTCACCGGGGCGAGGGCCTTGCGGACGGCGCCGTGCCCGAGCACATCGTCCGGCGAGGTCGGTTCCTCGATCCAGTACGGGTCGAACGGAGCCAGCTCACGCATCCAGTGGATCGCCTCGGGCACGCCCCAGATCTGGTTGGCGTCGACCGCGATGCGGATGTCCGGCCCGACCGCCTGCCGGGCGATGCCCATCCGGCGTACGTCGTCGGCCAGGTTCCCGCCGACCTTGAGCTTGATCAGTTGGTATCCCGCCTCGACCGCCTCCGTGCAGAGCCGCGCCAGCTTCTCGTCGTCGTAGCCGAGCCAGCCCGGGGTCGTGGTGTACGCCGGATAGCCCTCGGCCCGCAGCCGCCGCTCGCGCTCGGCCCGCCCGCCATCGGCGCTTCGCAGCAGCGCCAGCGCCTCGTCCTCGGTGAGCGCGTCGCGCAGGTAGCGGAAGTCGACCTGGGCGACCAACTGCTCCGGGGTGAGGTCGGCGAGCAGCTTCCACAGCGGCTTGCCGGCCCGCCGGGCGGCGAGATCCCAGACCGCGTTGACGAGACCACCGGCGGCCATGTGCACGACCCCCTTCTCCGGTCCCAGCCAACGGATCTGGCTGTCACCGACCAGCCGACGGGCCAGCGTCCCCGGGTCGGCGACCAGCTCGTCGACCCGCTGACCGACCACCATCGGGGCGAGCGCCTGCACGGCCGCGACCTGAAGGTCGGTGCCCCGGCCCACGGTGAAGACGAGTCCGTGGCCCTCGGCGCCGGCGGAGGTCCGCAGGATGACGTACGCGGCGGAGTAGTCGGGGAACGGGTTCATCGCGTCCGATCCGTCGCGATGCCGGGACGTGGGGAAGCGTACGTCGATGGTTTCTACGGACGAGATGCGCTCACTCACCAAAACTCCTGAGGGATTGAACAGGTGGGCCTGGTCTGTCTGCCTCGTGATGGCCCGGCCGGCGGGCCGGTCCGGCTATGTCTGCGCCCTGCCTCCGGTGATGCGGGAGACCACCAGGGCCACCAGGATGACGGTGCCGTTGAGGAAGTTCGTCCACTGCGCGGGCACTCCGGCCAGGGTCAACACGTTGATGATCATGAAGAGCAGGAGTACGCCGGTGAAGGCGCCGAAGACGCTGCCCTTGCCGCCGTTGAGGCTGACGCCGCCGATCACCGCCGCCGCGAAGACCTGGAAGATGGCGCCGTTGCCCTGGGCCGCCGGCACCGCCGCGAGCCGGCCGCTCATCAGCAGGCCGGCGAGCGCCGCGAGCATGCCGGCCACGATGAGGGCGATCCACAACACCCGATCGGTACGGATTCCCGCCGCCCGAGCCGCGTCGGCGTTACCGCCGATCGCGTACAGCGCCCGGCCGGCGCGGGTGTAGCCGAGCACCACGATCCCGGCGGCGAACAGCAGCAGCGACAGCCAGATCGAGGCCGGCACGCCGAACCAGGTGGCGGAGCCGAGGTAGGTCATCGACTCCGGCAGCGCGAAGAAGGTCTGGCCGCCGGAGATGCCGGTGAGCAGCCCCCGCAGCACGATGAGCATGCCCAGCGTGACGATGAAACCGTTGAGCCCGAAGCGGACGATGAGCAGCCCGTTGAAGGCGCCGACGAGGGCGCCGACGAGCAGGACGACCGGCACCGCCCAGGCGTCCGGCAGCAGGTCGAGACCGAGCCCTCGGGTCAGCGCGGGGTCGACGATCAACCAGGCCGCGATGCCGGGCGCGAGACCGAAGGTGGACTCCAGCGACAGGTCCATCTTCCCGGTGATCAGCACGATGGTCTGGGCGAGGACCACGATGGCGATCTCCGACATGCTCTGCAGCACGTTGATGATGTTGTCGGCGCTGAGGAAGACCGGGTTGACGATCGACCCGACGATCGCGACCGCGATGATCGCCGGCACCAGCGCCAGGTCACGCAGCCGGGCGATGGCCAGGCTCCGCGACGACGTCCCCGGTGGTGACGGCGGTGCCGCCGGTGGTCGCGCGGTGGTGGACAGCGTCTCAGACATGGTGGAGATCCACCCCTTCCATGGCGGCTACCAGATCGTTGTCGCTCCAGCCATGGGCCATCTCCCGGACGACCCGCCCCTGGAACATCACCAGTACGCGGTCACAGATCCGCAGGTCGTCGAGTTCGTCGGAGACGACCAGCACGGTGGTGCCGCGACGGCGTACCTCCTCGACCACGCCGAGGAGGGTCTGCTTGGACCGCACGTCGACGCCGGCGGTCGGGGTGATGAGGACCAGCAGCTTCGGATCGCTGGCCAGCGCCCGACCCATCACCACCTTCTGCTGGTTTCCGCCGGACAGGTCGGAGACCGGCACGTACGGCCCGGCGGCCTTGATCGTCAGGTCGGCGATGGTGTCCCGGGCCAGGGCGTCGCGCCGGGCGGGCGAGATGAGGCCGTGTCGCCCGACGCGGCCCGGCACCGTCATCGTGACGTTCTCGGCGATGGACAGCAGCGGCACCAGGCCCTCCCGGTGCCGGTCCTGCGGCACCAGCCCCACCCCGGCGTCGAGGGCGTCCGGCACGCTACCGGGACGCAGCACGCGGCCGTCCACGGTGACCGTCCCGCCCACCGGCCGGGTCAAGCCGACGATCGCCTCGGCCGCCTCGACCTTGCCGCTGCCCCCGCCGCCCGCGATGCCGACCACCTCGCCCGCCCTGGCCTGCAGCGACAGCTCGGCGCCCGAGGAGGTGACCAGGTCACGCACGGACAGCAGCATCGGCGCGTCGGCGGACAACGGTCGATGGTCGGCCTCGGGCATGGTCACGTCCTCACCCGTCATCGCGGCCACCAGCGCCGGGCGGCTCAGCTGCGCCACCGGGGCGGTGACGATGTGCCGGGCGTCGCGGAAGACCGTCACCTGGTCGCAGATCTCGTAGATCTCCTGAAGGTGGTGGCTGATGAACAGGAACGTCACCCCCTGGGCCCGCAGATCCCGGATCCGGCTGAACAGGCGGTTGATGCCGGCGCCGTCGAGCTGGGCGGTCGGCTCGTCGAGGATGATGAACCGGGCGCCGAAGGAGAGCGCCCGGGCGATCTCCACGAACTGTCGCTGCTCGACCGTGAGCGTCGAGGCGGGCTGGCGTACGTCGACGTCGACCGACCACTCCGCCAGCAACTGCTCCGCCTCGCGGCGCAGCCTCGACCAGCGGATCAACCCGGCCGGACCACGGGCGTGCCGGTTGAGGAACAGGTTCTCCGCCACGGTGAGGGTGCCGATGATGGTCGACTTCTGGTAGACGCAGGCCACCCGCTTGCGCCAGGCGTCGCGGTCGGCCAACGGTGGTGACGGACGCCCGTCGAAGGTCACCGTGCCGGCATCGGCGGCCTGCAACCCGGTGAGGATGCTGACCAGGGTGGACTTGCCGGCGCCGTTGCGGCCCACCAGCGCGTGCGTCTCACCGCGGCGGACCACGATGCCCGCCTCGGAGAGCGCCAGCGTCGACCCGAACCGTTTGGTGATGTTCACGGCCTCGACGACGGGCTGGCCGGTGTCGACCAGCCCGTCGGTCGCTTCCTGCGGAGCGACACTCATCAGTTGTTGCCCCACAGGGAGGCGTCGTCGAACTTCAGGGTGGGCTCACCCGCGATCGGCGCGCCGTCCAGCGACACCAGCGGCGCCGGCAACTGATCCTCCAGCAGGCCGTCACGCACCTGAATGATGGTGCTGCCGTGGTCGGTCGGGCCGGGCTGGAACGTCTTGCCCTCGATCGCCGCCTTGACGTACTCCAGTCCGTGCTTGGCGTACAGGTCGGCCGGCTGGCTGACGGTGGCGTCGATCATCCCCTCACCGATGAGCTTCAGCTCCTCGGGGATCCCGTCGTTGGAGACCACGAAGACGTGCTTGGGGTCGCTCGGCGGCACCTGAAGGCCCCGCTGCTTGAGGATCTGCAGGGTCCCCGACAGGGCGAACGACGACTGCATGTAGATGCCCTTGATGTCCGGGTCGGAGGCGAACCGGGTCTGCAGCTTCGACGCCGCCACGTCCGCCTTCCAGTCGGTGGCCTCGCCGAAGACGGTGATGCCGGGGAACTCCTTCTGCATGCACTCGTTGAACGCCTCGGTGCGGTCCCGACCGTTGATCGAGTCCAGGCCACCCTGGAGCATGACCACCTTGCCCTTGCCACCGAGCTTCGTGCCGAGGAACTGGCACGCCTTCGTGCCGTAGGCGCGGTTGTCGGCGCGTACCACCATGAACACGTTGCCGGTGTCCGGCCGGGTGTCGATGGTGACCACCGGGATCTTCTTGCTGTCCAGCTGGGACAGGGTCGGCGCGATGGCGGCGGTGTCCTGCGGCGCCATCACCACGCCCTTGACGCCCTGACTGATGAAGGTCTGGGCGTTCGAGATGAGGTTGGCGATGTCGTTCTGCGAGTTCGTGGTCTTGAGTTCGACACCGAGTTCGTCGCCGAACTGCGGGACGTACTTGATGTAGGAGTTCCAGAAGTCGGTGTCGGAGCGGGGGTAGTCCACGCCGACGAGCAGCTCGGACCCGCCCGACCCGGTCCCGTTGGTCGTGCCGTCGCCGCAACCGGCCGCGAAGGTGAGTGACGCGCCGAGCATCACCGTCAGCCCCACGCTCAGAGCCCTACGATTCATCGTCGTTCCTCCATATCCGGGAAGTCGCCCGACGCGGGCCGCCGCGACCCGTGCGGATCGCGGCGGCAGGTGCCGGGCACACAAGTGCGAAGCGTTCAAACGGCGGCGATGGTCCACAGCAGATTCGTGCTCCCGTCCCAGTTCCACTGCTTGACCATCGAGCCGGAGGCGACCTGACCACCCCCGTCGAGCACCAGGCCGGTGGCCCGGTTGGCGATCCGGTACCGCCGGTTGCCCTGGTCGGTGATCTGCCACTGTTGGTTGTTGCTGCCGTTCCACGGCGCCTGCTGGGCCGCCGCGCCGTTGCTGGTCTGGCCGAAGCCGTCGGCGACCATGCCGTTGGTCCGGTTGACGATCCGGTGATAGCCGGTGCCCAGATCGACGAGCTGCCACTGCAGGTTGGTGCTGCCGTCCCAGCTCCACTGCTTCAGTTGCGACCCGGAGGCGACGTTCCCGCCGCTGTCCAGCGCCAGCCCGTTGGTCACGTTCGTGATCCGCTGGTACGTGACCGGGTTGAAGGTGACCCGCAGCGAAGCGATGGCGTCGTTGTTGCCGGTGTTGCGCAGATCGCTGTTGTCGGCGGTGAACGTCCAGTTGGCGCCGGAGAAGTTGTCGTTCGCGTACCCGACGATCTGGTGGCCGGCGGTGACCCGGACCGACGAGATGCTCCGCAGCCCGATCCCGACGGCCTGCAACTGCGCCGCGGTGTAGCTGCCGACCGACAGGCCGACGCCGCTCTCGTAGCCGACGTGCGCGTAGACGCTGGCCGGCGGCGAGACGGTGGGCCCACCGCCGAGGGCCGGGATCGGCCCGTTGAAGGTCAGCTTCACCACGTACGCGGACGCGCTGAACGGCGCACCGGCCGACGGCATGGTGATCCGCAGCCCGGTGGCGTCCTGGGTGCGGTTCGGCAGGTTCACGTAGCTGCCGGCGGTCGAGTCGAGCAGTTGCACGCCGGCCAGGGAGCTCAGGTTGATCCGGTTCGACGCGAGCGTGGTGATGGTGACCGAGCTGCCCGGCCAGCCGAGGATCGTCGCGTACAGCACCCGGTTGTCCTTGCTGCGGGTGAACCGGATGTCGCGCGCGGTGCCGACGGCCGGCGCCACGAACGAGCCGCCGCCCATCCTGGTCGGCCCCTCGCCGTGGACGCTCCAGGACCTGGTGGAGTAGATGGACTCGCCGAAGCGTCGGAGGTAGTCGCCGATGCCGTGCAGGACCGTCTGCTGCCCGGACGGGATGGTGCCGTCGGCCATCGGCGCGATGTTGAGCACCATGTTGCCGTTCTTGCTGACCCGGTCGATCAGCGAGTGCAGCATCTGGTTCAGCGAGTAGTAGCCGATCCCGACGGTGTAGCACCAGCTGGAGCTGCTGATGCTGTCGTCGGTGAGCCAGTAGGGCTCACGCAGCTCGGCGGGGCCGCCGCGCTCGTAGTCGTAGACCGCGCCGCCGCGCTCCAGGCCGTCCTTGTAGGTCGCGACGACCTCCCTGTCCCAGGCCACGGCGCGGTTGTAGTAGTACGCCAGGAAGCGCAAGCGTTGCGCCTCGCTGATCCGGGGCAGGTCGAAGTCCTGCCAGATGAGGTCCGGCTGGGCCTGGTCGATGACCTCCCGCAGCTTGTCGAACCAGAGCTGTTCCTGCGCGGCGGTGCCCAGTTGCCCGTAGAGTTTGCGCAGGCTGGGGTCGGACTGCTGCGGCACCCAGCCGTAGAAGCCGGTGAAGTTGAAGGCGTGGTGCATGGCGACCATGACCTTGAGCCCGCGGCCCCGAATCGCGTCGGTGTGCAGTCGGAGCAGGTCGAGCCTGGGCCCTCTGGCCACCGAGTTCCACTCGTTGACCTGGCTGTTCCACATGGAGAAGCCGTCGTGATGCTCGGCCACCGGCCCGGCGAACCGGGCGCCCGCGTCGGCGAAGAGCTGCGCCCACTCGTTCGGGTCGAAGTTGCCGCCAGCCGAGCGCAGCCGCGGCGCGAACTGCACGAACCGCCCCGAGCGGTCGTTCGCCCCGTTGATGAAGTTGTGGTACGGCCAGACCGACGGATCGCCGTACGTGCTGCGGTGGTGGTTGTTCTCGTTCGAACCGGCGTTGTACATGTTGCGCGGGTACCACTCGTTGGCGTACGCCGGCACACTGAACACTCCCCAGTGGAAGTAGATGCCGAACTTGGCGTCCTGGAACCACTCGGCCGCGGCCGGGTGCTGGCCCACCGACGCCCAGCTCTCGGAGTAGTTGGACGGGCCGGGGATGGCGGCCTGGGCGGGCAGCGGGCACACCAGGCCGCTCACGGCTGCCGCGGCCCCACCCGCGCCGAGGGCGGTCAGCACCGAGCGACGGGTGACAGGGGGACGGGACATGGCGATCCCTCCAGAACACGGCGGCGGGGATGGAAGCTCACGTGTCTTAGACATCAGACGTTAGGGGCTCTCGCCGTGCACCGTCAACGCCTCGGCGTCGAAGGACTTCCCCTAAAATCCAAATTCCGGCCGCCAGTAGCCGGTGCGGCCACCCCGACACATCAGATGTTTGCTCCTCGCCATCGAGCGGATCGCCGGGGGTGGCCCGAGCGCCGGGCCACGAAGTCATGTTGGCGATCACATCCAGGTATCGACCAAACCGATGCAGGCCACACAGAGGAGGGACATGCGAACGTTAACATCGATGGCGTTGAGATTGCTAGCTTGTTGCGCCCAGCGGCGCTCGGCGCTTCCCTATGCCGAAGCGGACGCGATCGGTGCGACCTTGCGCTGCTCACCGTCACCGCTGGACGGTTACCCATGTGGATGGTGGGCGCGGTGGTGAGTGGTGGGTCGCCCGCATCCGGCCAGTTCCCTCGTGCACCGAAACTGGGTTGATCGCACTGAAAGACTGAGGTCATGGTTTCGCGAGTGCGCCGGACCGACGTGGAACGCCGGGCCGCGGTCCGTGCTTGACAAGCCTGACGTCGACGAGCGGTTGCTGGCGGTCGAGGTGGCCGCCGCCTGGGCCGTGGACGTCGCCGCTCTCGTGTTCATGCCGGTCGGGCTCGACGGGCACACGTGGGCCTACCGGGTGGACACGCCCGACGGTGACCGCTACTTCCTGAAGGTGCGCCACGGCGAGTTCACCCCGGCCGCCGTCCTACTGCCCGGTTTTCTCCGCAGGCAAGGAGTCCGGCAGGTCGTAGCGCCGATCGACCGGCCGGACGGTGGGGTCGGCCACGAGTTCGGGGACCACCAACTGCTGCTCTACCCGTTTCGCGACGGTGGCGACCTGTGGGACCGCAGCCTCACCGACCGCCAGTTGATCGAGTATGGCGAGTTCCTGGGTCGGCTGCACGCGATCACGCCGAGTGCCGACCTCGCCGCCGTTCTGCCCGTCGAGACGTACCGATCGCGCGCGGGCGAGCGGCTGCGAACCCTCGGCGGGCGGGCGGCGGCGAGCGAGGTCCTCGGCGCTTTCTGGGCCCGATACGGCACCGCGCTGCACCGGTTGTCGGAAGCGGTCGACGACCTTGCCTCCCGCGTGCCGGACGCGCGACACGTGATCTGCCACGCGGACATTCACCCCGGAAACCTGATCGCCGAGGGCGACGGTCCGTTACACGTCGTGGACTGGGATGCGCCGATCCTCGCGCCACGCGAGCGGGACCTGATGTTCGTCCACAGCCGGGACTTCGGCGCCCACCCGGTCAACGCACGTCGCGCCGAGCTCTTCCATCAGGGCTATGGGCGGATGGAACCGGACCAGACCCTGCTGAGCTACTACCGCCGCGAACGGTACCTTGACGACATCGTCGAGTTTCTGGACAGCATCCTCGACCCCGGGGCCAGCCCGGAGGCGCGGGCCAACGATCTGCACTGGCTGACTCGCATCGCCGAGACCGTTCACTCGACCGAGCCAGCAGTGCCGGTCCATTCGCAGGGAGCAACCCGATGAGCCGCCACGTCGAGGTCACCTTCGACGCCCACGACCCAAGGCGCTGTCGTCCTTCTGGCGGGAGGCGCTGGGCTACGTGCATCCCGGTCCGCCCGGAGTCGACCTGCCCGACGGCGCCGACCCGCTGGCCGCGTGGGACGACTTCCTCGCCGGAATCGGCGTACCACCGGAGCAGCGCAACACCAGGTCGGCCATCGAGGATCCGGCGGGGCACGGCCCGCGGCTGTTCTTCCAGCAGGTGCCGGAGAGGAAGCGTGGAAACCAAGAACCGGTGCCGGGATCGCAATGGCGGCTGGTCCGCCAGTCGATCGTGTGACGATGTGGTCGGTCAGGGACGCCTGAGCAACCACATCCAGCCGATGACGCCAGGTACGGGTGGCGACGCGGCCACTCGACTACTTGGCGCCCGTCATCGATTGAGTCGCGCGATGGCTACCTCAAGGCCGTCGAGGATCAGGTCGAGGCCGAACACGAAGTCCTGGTCCTCTGGGTTCTCGCCCGGATCCGTCTCGAAGACGCCTGCTTTGAACAGCAACGCGGCCTCCGGGAAGCGCTCGGGGTCGACGAGCGCGGCGAGGGCCCGGCCGTAGTTCTGCTCAACGTCCGCCTGGCTGAGCCCGGTGCCGCGGCGGCCCTCCGCCATCTGCCGACCCTGCAAGATTGCGTTGCGCACGTATCCGCCGACGACGACAAGGACGCCTGCCTTCGTCCCCGGATCCAGGCCGGTGTCGTGCAGGACCCGCAGGAACGCGTCCATCCAGCCGATGGCGTTCGGCCCTCGGGGCGGGCCCAGGACCGGGACCTCCACGAGCCATGGGTGCTCGGCGTACCGGGCGCGGATCGCCGCCGCCCACCAGTGCACGCCGTCGCGCCAGCTATCCGCGTCGAGCCTGGGGGCGGACCCGGTGGCGTGGTCGGCCATCAACTCGACGAGTTCCTCCTTCGAGCCCACGTGCCGGTACAGCGACATCTTGGTGAAGCCGAGCGCCTGCGCGACCTTCTGGAGGGTCACCCCGTCCAGGCCCTCCCGATCGGCCAGGTCGACCGCGGCGTTGACGACCCGGCCGACGTCGAGTTCGGCGGGCCGGCCGCGTCGTGCGGACGCCGAGAGCCGCCAGAGCCGCGCCAAGTCGGCGGGCACCTCTCCGGCGGTTGACGACTCATTGTGTCCCATGGATAGTATCCCCAGTACATTAAGTGCGCGGTTGGATCGAGCGGAAGAGGAAGCATATGAACGGATCAGCGAGCACGGCGGGCGCCACGGCGAACCGGGCGCCCGCCGGGCAGCGCCTCCACGACGTCGACGCCGTGCGAGGCTTCGCACTGCTCGGCATCTTCGTCGTGAACATCACCTTCATGGCCTCCGGTTACCCCGGTAATCTCGTTTCGGATCCGGCGTTCTCCTCGCTCTTCGACAACCTGGCGCGGGGACTGTCCGCGGTGTTCGTTGACATGAAGTTCTACATCCTCTTCTCGTTCCTGTTCGGGTACAGCTTCACCCTGCAGATGGAGTCGGCGGAGCGCGCGGGCGCGGCGTTCGGGCCGCGGATGCTGCGCCGGATCGCCGGCCTGTTCATTCTCGGCGCCCTGCACACGGTGCTCCTGTACGGCGGCGACATCCTGATGACCTACGCGGTGGTCTGCCTGATCCTGCTCGGGATGCGGCGGGTCTGCGACCGGACGGCGCTGCGCGTCGCCGGCGTGCTCTACGGGATCGTGCTGCTGAGCCTGCTGACCAGCGGGCTCTTCGTGGACTCCTCCGCGTTCCTGCCGACCGAAGCTGAGGCACTGGCCAACGCCGAGAACGCAACGGCCGCGATGCTCGGCGGATGGGGCGACGTCATCGGTCACAACCTCTCCGGGCTCCCCTTCCTGGTGCTCCAGTCCGCGACGTTCCAGGGGCCAACGGCGCTGGCGATGTTCCTGCTCGGCATGGTCGCCGGCCGGCGACGGCTCCTCGCGGGCGTGCGCGGTCACGAGCCGGTGCTGCGGCGGATCCAGTGGATCGGCTTCCCCGTAGGGATCGCGGGCGGTGTGGTGTACACGCTGGGCGGCGGCAACGGCGAGACGCTGGCCGTGGCGGTGAGCGCGGCGACCGCGCCGCTGCTGACGGCTGCGTACGTGGCCACGCTGCTGCGGATGATGCACAGCCCGCGGTTGGCGTTCGTGCGGCCGGCCCTGGCACCGGCGGGGCGGATCGCGCTCACCAACTACCTGGGGCAATCGCTGCTGGGACTGCTCATCTTCAGCGGTGTCGGACTTGGCTTGGCCGGGAGCGTGTCGCCAGTGGGGACGACCGGGCTGGCATTGCTGATCTTCGCGGGGCAACTCGCGGTGAGCGCGTGGTGGCTGCGACGGCACCGGTACGGGCCGGCGGAGTGGGCGCTGCGGTGGGTGACGAACGGAGAGCGGCCGGGGAGGGCGCGGAGCGCTACCCCCGTCGGCTAGTCAGCGTTTGTCCATGAACCCCCCGGTCGGAGCGTCAGGCGGCTCGTGATGCGGGTCCGGCCCCAGCGTTGCCGGCTTTCGCTGCGGACGCGAGTGCATTCGCGCCGCCGGACAGGTCACCGTCGGTCGATGCCGGATCATGGTGTGTGGGCGCGCGCCCATGCTGCTCAAGTGGGTGTCGGCTGGGTTGGTGGCTCCGGTTCGGTGCCCGAGGAGTCGAGGTCACCGTACCGTGGGGGGTGGAGCCCACGCCTCTGCAGGAGCTCGGGTAGGGCCGGGTCGGAGATTCGTGGCACCGCGTCTGCCACCGCGTTTCGGGCCGCGTTTGCTCCCGCGTCTCGGTGAGGACAAGGTCGCCAAGAACCGCGTTCACCTCGACGTACGGACGGCTCCCGGGCTGGCGGGAGAGAAGCGGATGGCGGCGCTGGAGACCGAGTGTGACCGGCTCGTCGCGTTGGGGGCCGCGCGCGTACGCCGTGTCGAGCCCGCGCCGCCGTTCGAAACCGGTTTCATCGTGATGACCGACCCGGAGGGCAACGAGTTCTGCCTCGACTGACTGCACACCCTTGCCCCCGTGTCATCGCTGGATCTTCAGCAGCGCGGACACCGTGACGAACTGGAAGCCTCTGGCACGCAGTCCCGTGATCATGTCTGGGAGGCCGTCGAGTGCGACGAGGCGGTCGTCGGATCCGACGTCGTGGGCGAGGAGGATGGTGCCCGGTTGCGCCCGGTCGACGACGTGGCGGGCCTGGCCGGCCGGATCGCCTCGGAACTGGCGTTCGCGCATCTGCTGTGACCAGAGGACGATGTCGTAGCGCATCCGGGCCGCGGCGGCGAGCGCGCCGCCGCTGAGATGGCCGTACGGGGGCCGGAGGAAGCGGGGCTCGCGGCCGGTGAGGTCGGTGAGCGTGGTGTGGGTGCGGAAGAGTTCGTCGTACGCCTCGTCCGGGTCGGTACGGGCGAGGTCACGGTGGGTCCACGTGTGGTTGCCGACGTCGTGCTGGCTCATCCGACGGTGGCCGATGATGTCGGCGTGGCGCTGTGCCTGTTCGCCGACCATGAAGAAGGTGGCCGGCACGCGGTGTCGGTCCAGGATGTCGAGCACCATCGGGGTCCAGCGCGGGTGGGGACCGTCGTCGAAGGTGAGCGCGACGAGTTTCTCGGTGGTGGGGACGGACCAGGTCACCTGGACCCGCCCGGCGCCGAACAGGTCGGGCCGATCGGCGATGACGGCGGCGGCCCCACCACGCAGCGGAAGCTTACGGTCGGTGACATCGGCTGCCTCGGCGAAGCCGACCGCTCCGACTCCCATGCCGAAGGCGACGAGGACACCATCGCGAACCATCTCGCGGCGTCGTCGTCGGGTCCACCTGGTGGGCATGGCCTCCTCCGGACCTCCTGCGGTCGAAGCGGGGCCGATTACCCGATTTCAGATCCGACACACTTGCCGCTTTCGTGGGATCACGGAAGCGGCAAGCCAGCGCCACCTGCCCGCTGGTCCGCGACGAGCGCCAACAGTTCCGCGTGCGTCCGCGCGTCGGCCGCCACGACGAGACCGCCCAGGCCGGTGTGCCAGGGTTGGCCGTCGATGCCGGTCACCACGCAACCGGCCGCCGCACAGAGCGCGATGCCGGCCGCGAAGTGCACGCTGTCGCGGAGCTGACCGTCGGTCACGTACGCCGCGCGCCGCCCGGCCGCGACCCACGCCACCGCCAGCGTGGTCGAGACGACCCGCGGCCGGAACCGCTCGACGAACCTCTCGTGGGCGAGCAGCCGGGCGGCCCGGAACACCGACTCGTTGGGAAACGGTGGATCGAGATTGACGTCCACCAACCTCGATTCGGCCGACGGAACAAGCCGCTGATCGACGCCCGCGCGTCGCACACTGGCGTCGACGCCGTCGGTCCAGAAGATCTCCTGCGCGAACGGGTCCGCCGAGGCCGCCACCACGACCCGCGTTCCGACCCGCAAGGCCACGTTGACCGCGACCAGCATGTTGTGTACGGCGAAGTTCAGCGTCCCGCACAGCGGGTCGACCAACCAGAGGCGTTCGCTCCCGCCGGTCCCGCTGCGCCCGCTCTCCTCCGCCCACACGTGGTCATCGGGACGGGCGGCCCGCAGGACACCGAGGATGGCCTCTTCCGCCTCGATGTCGGCGGTCGTGGCGAAGTCCCCGGCCGACTTCGCAAAACGAACCACCGATGTCCCGTAGTGAGCACGTACGACCGCCGCACCGGCCTCCGCCGCCTTGATGGCCAGGTCCCGGTCACTGATCGACATTCCCCGCCCCCGGTTGCCCATGGGTCACGCCAGGCAGTCGCGCACCGCGTCGCTGAGCAGGTTGGCCCGCACGTCGTCGACGCCGCCCATCTGGTTGACGACGTAGCCGAAGCCGACCTGGTGGGTGTCGTCGCCGAAGGCCAGGTGCCCGCCCGCGCCGTCGTGACCGAAGCTGCGCTCGCCGACCATTGGGCGCGGCACCGAGTGTACGAGGAATCCGGTGCCCCAGCGGTGTCCCGCGTCGGGGTGCCCGTACACCTGCTGGCCGGCGGCGCGCACGGTGATCGCGTCGTCGACGGACGCGGTGCTGAGCAGCCGTGGTGCGTCGATGTCGGAGACGCAGGCGGCGTAGAGGCGGGCCAGGCTCTCGGCCGTGCTGACCGCGCCCGCGCCGGGAACCTGAGCGGCCTGGATGGCCGGGTCGTTGAAGCTGACCAGGTTGTTTTCGTCGGCGGGGAAGGGGAAGGCGCCGCCCATGGTGATGCCGCGTTCGGAGACCGGGTCGATGGCCGGGCCGGGATCCCCGATGGGCCCCAGCATCCAGGCGACCGAGTCGCGTTCGGCGGCCGGCAGACCGATCCAGGTACGCAGGCCGAGCGGGTCGCCGAGGGCTCGGGCGAAGAAGGCGCCGGGCATCTCGCCGGTGATCCGGCGGATCACCTCGCCGATCAGCCAGCCGTAGGTGATCGGGTGGTAGCTGTGTGCCGTACCCGGCTTCCACAGCGGAGTCTGCGCCTCGATCGCCGCGATCACCGGGTCCCAGGCGAGCACTTCCTCGCGGGTGAACGGCTTGTCCAGCGCCGGCAGGCCGGACTGGTGGGTGAGTAGCCACCGGACCGGGATCTCGGCCTTGCCGTGCTGGCCGAACTCGGGCCAGTAGCGGGTGACCGGGGCGTCGAGGTCGAGCCGGCCCTGCTGCACCAGCAGGTACGCGCAGATCGCCATGATCCCCTTGGTGACGGAGAAGACGACGGCGGGCGTGTCGGCGCTCCAGGGGCGACCGGAGCGGGGGTCGGCCAACCCGCCGTGGAGGTCGACGACCTTGCGGCCGCGCAGGTAGACGGCGACCGCGGCGCCCACCTCCCCACGGTGGGCGAAGTTGTCGCGGAACACGTCGGCGACCGGGCCGAAGCCGTCGTCGACGTCACCGTGGATCTGCGGGTCGGTCAACTCGCTATCCCTTCACGGAGCCCTGGAGCAGGGCCTTGATGAACTGTCGCTGGAAGATCAGGAACACGATCAGGGTAGGGGTCAGGATAAGCAGCGATCCAGCGCAGAGCAGCACCAGATCCGTCCCCCACTGCCCCTGGAACGCGCCCAGCGCGCCGGCCATCGTCCGCTTGGTGGCATCGTCGACCATGACGATGGCGAGCAGGAACTGGTTCCAGGTCCAGAGGAACAGCAGGATGGTCAGCGAGGCGATCGCCGGCCGGGCCAGCGGCACGTGCACCCGCCAGAACAGCTGCCAGGTGTTGCTGCCGTCGACTCGGGCCGCCTCGGACAGTTCGGGCGGCACGTTGGTGAAGTGCGCCCGCATCCAAAACACCGCGAACGGCATGTAGAGGCCGATCAACGGCAGGATGATTGCCCATCGGGTGTTGAGCAGGCCCATGTCCCGCATCTGGTAGTACATCGGGGTGACCACCGCCTCGAAGGGCAGGGTCAGACCGAGCAGCAGCAGCCCGAAGGCGATGTGTCCGCCGGGCACCCGCAGGTGACCGAGCCCGAAGCCGGCCATGGTGGCGATGAGTACGCCGATCGGCACCACCCCGGCCACGATCAGCAGGCTCGACTTCAACAGGGCGCCCATGTTCGCGGCGGTGAAGGCGTCGGCGAAGTTGCCCCACTGCGGATCCGTCGGCCAGGCCAGGCCGGTGGGCACGGTGCCGCGGGGTTGCAGCGCCGCCGAGAGCATGCTCAGGAACGGCAGCAGGGTGACGACGACCAGCGCGATCAGGAAGATCCGGCCGGTCAGCCGTTCGCTGCGACTGCTCAGGTTCACGCCTTCTCTCCTCGGGTCAGCCGTTGGATCGGCAGGACGCAGACCAGGACCAGCAGCATCAGCACCACGCCCAGGGCCGAGGCGAGCCCGACCTGCCGCTGCGAGAAGGCGAGCCGGTAGATCTCCAGGCCGGGCACGGTGGTCTGGATGCCAGGGCCGCCGCTGGTGGAGATGTAGACGATGTCGAAGCTGGCCAGGGCCGCGATGACGGTCACGGTGAGGCAGACGCCGATCTCCTGGCGCAGGCTGGGCAGGGTGACGGCGAAGAATTCCCGGATCGGGCCGGCGCCGTCCATCCGGGCCGCCTCGTAGAGCGACGGGTCGATCTTGCTCATGCCGGTGACCAGCAGGATCGTGCAGAGGCCGAGCATGACCCAGGTGCCGATCACGCCGACCGCGGGCAGTGCGGTGTTGAACTCACCGAGCCAGGAGCGGGTGAGGCCGTCCAGCCCGACGGCCCGCAGCGCCTGGTTGACCAGGCCGCTGCTGGACAGCACCCAGCTCCAGGCGATGCCGGCCGCCACCAGCGGGATCACCTGGGGCAGGAAGAGCACGGTACGGACCAGGGTGCCACCCGGTCCGGTGGTGATCCGCCGCACCAGGCTGGCCACGAGCAGGCCGAGCGCGACCGGGATGAAGCTGAAGAAGACGATCAGTACGAACGCGTTCGAGATGATCTTCAGCAGGTCGCGGTCGGTGAAGACGGTCAGGTAGTTCTCGAACCCGACCCAGCGGGCGGACCCGATGCCGTTCCAGCGGTACAGCGAGTACTGCACGGTCAGCGCGAGCGGGCGCAGCACGAAGACGGCGTACATGATCAGCGCGGGCAGGACCCACACCCAGCCGATCCACCGGGCCGTGCGGCCCCACCGCCGTTTCCGGTGGGGCCGCACGGGTGGGCCGGGGTTGCCCCCGCCGGGCCGGGACGCGATGCCCGACCCGGCGGGGGCGCTGCCGAGGGCAGACGTCATCGAGACAGTTCCTTCTCGTACTCGGCCTGGACCGCCTTCACGTACCCCTCCGGGGTCTGCTGGTCGGCGATCAGCTTCTGCATCTCCGGGGTGATGGCCGAGGCGAAGATGCCGCCGGTCGCGTTCGCGGTGAAGTCGACCGCGCCGTTGTCGGCGCCGAGCTGCTGCGATGCCTTGAGGGTCTCGGCCAGCACGGTACCGTCGGTCACCGCCGGCAGGGGCAGGTCGCTCGGGCCGCCCGGGTGCGAGCCGCCGATCTGCACCGCGATCTCCCGGGCCTTGTCGTTGGTGTGCGCCCAGTTGAGGAAGTACACCGCGGCGTCGGCGTTCTTGGCCCGCGCACCGACGCCGAAGGTGTTCGGCGCGGACATCGCCACGTTCTTGGCGTCGGCGGTCTCACCCGGGAAGAGGAAGAACCCGACCTCGCCGGCCATGTTCTTGTCCAGGTTCCCCGACTCCCAGTCGCCGTTGAACATGAACAGGCCGTTGCCCTTCATGAACTCGCCCATCATCGCGGTGTAGTCGATGGCGTTGGCGTCCTTCGGGAAGTAGCCGGCCTGGGCCCACTTCTGGATGGTCTGGGTGGCCTTGAGCGCAGCCGGGGTGTCGAAGCTGGCGCCCTTCTTCTGGAAGATCCAGTCCGCGATCTGGGTCGGGTCGCCGAACTGGTTCTGCAGCGCCTGGTGCGTGAAGTTGATGCCGGCGGTGTTCTTGTTGAACTGCATGATCGGCTGCAGGTTGGCCGCCTTGGCCTTGGCCAGCAGTTCCTCGAACTCGGCGATGGTGGCCGGCGGCTGGGTCATGCCGATCCGCTCGGCCTGCTTCTTGTTGTAGAAGACGCCGGTGACGCTGTAGCCCAGGCCCATGCCGTAGAGCGAGCCGCTGCCGCGCTCCGCGCCGCCGTCGGTGAGCCGCAGCTGCACCAGCTGGGAGGCGGGGAACTTGTCCCAGCCGTGCGCGTCGAAGTACGGGTCCAGGTTCTTCAGCAGCCCGTCCTTGACCAGGTCGACCATGGTGGGCAGCCGGATGATGTCGGGCGCGTTGTCCGAGGCGAGCACGCGCGGGGCGTTCTCCACGATGACGGTGAACTGGTCCTCGCGGATGTTGAACTTGACGTGCGGGTGCTGCTTGGTGAACTCGTCGGCGAGCGCCTTGGCCAATGGGAAGCCGGTCTCGGCGTACATTTCCAGGGTGATCGGATCGGTCCCCAGCTCCGTGCTGACCTTGGCGTCGGAGTCCTCCGACTTGGGCTGCTCGGAGCCGGGCGCGCTGCACGCGCTGATGGTCAGGCCGGCCGCCAGCAACGGCACCAGCAGTGCCAGCCGGCGGCGGGTGAATCTGGTCGTGAACTCCGACACCTTTATGCTCCTTGACTCGTCCGCGGCGGGTCGGGCGACGCTCCCAGTGGGCGGAACCTCGTCGCTAAACTGATTTAGCAAAGCATGCGCGCGTTGTTACAAACTGTCAAGGACGAGTTGGCCACAGTCCGGACACGGTCAGTTCACGAAATGGACGTGCGCGCTCCGACAGCTCCCACCGGTGACCGACCATGCGGCACCACGCATCATGATGGGGAGCAGCTGCGGCGCCGAACGGGCCGCCGCGATCGGAGGACTCATGGGCCGCAACCGAGCAACCCTGGCCGACGTCGCCAGACGGGCAGGGCTGTCCAAGACCGCCGCGTCGATGGTACTCAACGGGCGAGAGGGCACCCGACTCTCCGCGGAGGCGCACCAGCGCGTGTTCGCCGCGGCGGAGGAACTCGGCTACCGGCCCAACATCGCCGCGCGCAGCCTGCGGACCCGCAAGACGGCCACCATCGCGTTCGTCTCCGACATCGTCGCCACCACCCGGTTCGCCGGCGGCCTCATCCGTGGCGCCCTGGATGCCGCGCGTGAGCGCGACCACGTCCTGCTGATCACCGAGACGCAGGGCGACGCGGCGTTCGAGCAGTACGCGATCGAGGCGATCCTCGACCGCCAGGTCGACGGCGTCATCTACGCGGCCATGGCGACCCGGCGGCTGACGGTGCCGCCGGCGATCCTCGGCGGCTCGGTGGTGCTGCTCAACGCCACCAGCTCGACGCGGTTACCCTGGGTGCTCCCCGACGACCAGGGGGCCGGTGCGACCGTCGCCGAGACACTGCTCGCCCAGGGCCACCGGGACCGGATCGCCCTGATCGGGCGCAATCGGCAGAAGGAACGCGACCCCGAGATCTCCCTCGCGGCCGAGGCCCGGCTGCACGGCATCCGGGACGCTCTCGCCGCCGCCGGCGTCCGGCCGTTGACCGAGATCTTCTGCCCCGAGTGGCTGCCGGAACACGGCTACACCGCGACGCGTACGCTGCTGGATCTGCCGGCGGCACCCAGCGCGATCATCTGCATGAACGACCGGCTCGCCTTCGGCGTCTACCAGGCGCTCGGCGAAGTCGGCCTGACCATCCCGGACGACATCTCGGTGATCTCCTTCGACGACGACCCGATCGCCGCCTGGCTACGCCCCGGGCTCACCACCGCCGCGCTGCCGCACGAGCAGATGGGGCGCAAGGCGGTGGAGCTGCTGCTCGACGGCGACGACGACGGCCCGTCGCTGGTGCCCATGCTGCTGCGCCGCCGCCAATCCGTCGCCGCGCCCGCCGGCACCGTTCCCTCGCCGCGCCCGCCGGGTGAGGGCCCTCCGGCGGCCGATGTGAGCTCGGGGGTCGCGCGCTAAACCGATTTAGTGATACCTTCCCGGCCATGCTACGTCTGCCCGACCACTGGGTGTGGGACAGCTGGTACGCCCAGGACGACGCCGGCCAGCGGCACGCGTTCTTCCTGCGCGCCTCCCGGGCCCTGCTCGACCCGCACCGCCGTCACCGACGCGCCTCGATCGGTCACGCCGTCTCCACCGACCTGCGCTCCTGGCAGCTGGTCGCCGACGCGCTGGTGCCCGCCGACACCGGCTGGGACGACCTGGCCACCTGGACCGGCTGCACCGTACGCGGCCCGGACGGGCGGTGGTACCTCTTCTACACCGGCGTCGGCCGAGCCGAGGACGGGCTGGTCCAGCGCATCGGCCTGGCCGTCTCCGACGACCTGCTCACGTGGCAGCGGCACGGGGACGGCCTGATCGTGGAGGCCGACCCCACCTGGTACGAACTGCTCGACCGCGACATGTGGTACGAGCAGGCGTGGCGCGACCCCTGGGTCTTCCCCGATCCGGACGGCGACGGTTGGCACATGCTCATCACCGCCCGCGCCAACCACGGGCCGGCCGACGAGCGGGGCGTGATCGGTCACGCGACCTCCCCGGACCTGCTGACCTGGACCGTCCAGCCGCCGCTCTCCGCACCGGCCGGCTTCGGTCACCTCGAGGTGCCCCAGGTCGCCGTCGTGGACGGGCAGCCGCTGCTGCTGTTCTGCACCAACGCCATCGCCGCCGGCCGAGGATCCGAGCACCTGCTCTGGACGGTGTCCGCGCCGACGGTGCGGGGCCCGTGGGACGTGGCGGCCGCCCAACCGATCGACCAGCCGAACCTGTACGCGCCGCGGCTGGTCCCCGACGGCGACGGCTGGTCCCTGATCGGCTTCATCGACCACGTCGACGGTCAGTTCGTCGGCGAACTCACCGACCCGATCCCGGTCCGCTACGACCGCGCCACCGGTCTGGTCACCCAACCGGCGGCTCCCGCGCCCCGCGATGGCTGAGGCGCCGTCGGCGGACACGCTGCCGGCGGCCGGGCCCGCCGGCGGCGCGGCGGTCACGGTGCTCGGTGAGGCGGTCGTCGACCTGGTGCAGGAGCCGGACGGCCGGTTCACCGCCCACCCGGGCGGCAGCCCGCTCAACGTCGCCGTCGGGCTGGCCCGCCTCGGCGTACCGACCACGTTGCTCGCCCGCTTCTCGACCACCCGGTTCGGCCGGCGGCTGCGGGCACACGCCGAGACCAACGGAGTCGACCTACGCCACGCCGTCGACACCGACGACCCGGCCACCCTGGCGATCGCCTCGCTGACCGGTGACGGCGTGGCCGCGTACGACTTCTACGTCGACGGCACCGCCGACTGGCAGTGGCGCGCCGACGAACTGGCCCCGGCGCTCACCGGCCAGGGCATCCTGCACACCGGGTCACTGGCGGTGTTCCGCTCCCCCGGTGCCGACCGGCTGGCCGCCGCCCTACGCACCGCGCGTGACCGGGGCGCGCTGGTCAGCCTCGACCCGAACATCCGGCCAGGTCTGGTCGGCGCCCCCGCCGAGGCCCGCGCCCGGGTCGACGGCCTGGTGGCCCTCGCACACGTCGTCAAGGCGAGCGAGGAGGACATCGCCTGGCTCTACCCGGGCCGCTCGGCGCAGGACGTGCTGCGGCACTGGCAGGACCTCGGCGCCAGGCTCGCCGTCGTGACGCTGGGCGCCGAGGGCGCGCTCGCCGTCTCCGGCACCAGCGGGTTCCGACAGCCCGCGCCGGTCGTCGACGTCGTGGACACCATCGGGGCCGGTGACGCGTTCACCGCCGGGCTGCTCGCCGGGCTGTCCCGCTCCCCAGCCGATCGGCCCGACGAGGACCGGCCCGGGAGCGGCTGGCCCGACGAGGACGTCGCCGCCGCCCTGCGGTACGCGGTCGAGGTCGCCGCCGTCACCTGCACCCGCGCGGGCGCCGACCCGCCCTACCCGCACGACCTGCCGGGTTGAGCCGGTACCGACACGACCTGCCGGGTTGAGCCGCTGCGGCGCGGTTCAACCCGGCGACGCGCTGCGGCGCGGTTCACCCGGCGACGTGCTGCGGCGCGAAGGTCCGCTGCGCCGGAACCGCGGTGGGGGTCACCGTCAGCCCTGCCGGCAGCCGGGACACCGTGGCGTGTCCGGTGTTGTCGACGCTGACCTCGACGTCGGCGTCGGCCACCCGAAGCCTGGCCACCGACACCCCGCCGAAGCGCGGACCGGCCAGCGGCGCCACGCGTACCGTGCCGGCGGGCACGTCGGGATAGACGCCGGCGGCGACGTGCAGCAGCGACACCGCCGCAGCGGCCGACCAGGCCTGGGGACGGCAGGCTGCCGGGTACGGCACCGGCCGGCCGAGCACATCCCGCTCGTCGCCGCCGTGCAGCTCCGGCAACTGGTAGTCGAACGCCTCGGCGGCGGCGAGCAGGCCGTCGGCCAGGCGCAGGGCGGGCTCGTGGAAGCCGGCGCGGGCCAGGCCGGTGAGCGCGATGGCGGTGTCGTGGGTCCAGACCGAGCCGCAGTGATACGACAGCGGGCTGAAGCCACCGTCGTGGGTGGACATGGTCCGCAGCCCGAACGCCCCGCTCATGGCGTCGGTGCCGAGCAGCCGGGCGACCTGTGCCTGCTCGTCGGCGTCGAGCAGGCCGGTGCCGAGCAGGTGGCCGATGTTGCTGGTCAGCGAGTCGACGGGGCGCTTGTCCCGGTCCAGCGCCAGGGCCGGCTGCGGGCCGTACGGACCGTCCACCCAGTACGCGGCCCGGAAGCGGGCGGCGAGCCGGCCGGCCCACTCGCGCCACCGGTCGGCGCCGGGGCGGCCGAACGCGTCGAGCAGCGCGGCGGCGTTGACGGCGGCCTCGTGCGCGTAGCCCTGCACCTCGGCCAGCGCGATCGGCCCGCTGGCCAGGCTCCCGTCACGGAACCGGACGGCGTCGCCGGAGTCCTTCCAGCCCTGGTTGGACAGCCCGTGCCCGCTGGTGTCGAGGTACTCGACCAGGCCGTCGCCGTCGGCGTCGGCGTGCTCGCCCAGCCAGCCGAGCGCGGCCTCGAGGTGCGGCAGCAGGGGCTCGACCTGTTCGGCGGGCAGCCCCCAGCGCCAGGCATCGTGCAGCAGGTTGACCCAGAGCATGGTGGCGTCGACGGTGCCGTAGTAGGCCGGTGGCAGGCGTAGCCCATTGGCGGGCAGGTTGACTTCGCCGCGCCGCAGCTCGTGCAGGATCTTGCCGGGTTGTTCGGCGGTAGCCGGGTCGGTGTGTCGGCCCTGGCGGCGGGCCAGCACGCGCAGCGTGCCGGCGGCCAGGTCGGTGCCGAGCGGCAGCAGCATCCGGGCGGCCCAGAGGCTGTCCCGGCCGAAGAGGGTGAGGAACCAGGGCACGCCGGCGGCGAGGAAGACGTCGTCCGGGGCGTCGGGGTCGGCCAGGCGCAGCGCGTGCAGGTCGTCGAGGGCGCGGCGCAGCAGCCGGTCCAGCCGCCGGTCGTCGGCGCGTACCTCCGGCCGGGACCAGGTCGGCTCCGCCGGCGGGTACGCGACGACGGCGCGGGGATCGGTGACGGCCAGCCGCCAGCGCAGGGTCCGGGTCTCCCGGGGGCCGAGGGTGACCGGCCAGGTCAGGCGGGGCGCGTCGGCCCGGTCACCGGCCAGGTCGAGTTCCGCCCCCTCGGCGGTGACGGTGACGGTGGTGCCGCCGGCGGTCCAGCTGAGCCGGTCCGACGCGAGCGCTTGCGCGGGCAGCGGCGGGCTGCTGAAACCGGTCTTGACCCGTTCGATCGGGGCGAGGTCGCAGCCGAGGTCGAGGGTGACGGTGGCCCGCACCGGCACGGCGGCGGTGGAGACCACGCGGATCTCCTCGATCAGGCCGTACGGTTCGAGGCGGCGGGTCCGGTCGAGCCGGACGGTCGGGTCGGGGCCGGGGTCGCCGAGCCAGCGGGCCAGGCCGACGAAGCGGGCGGCGTCGGCGCTGACGGGCGCGTGGCCGATCGTCTCCGGCTCCCGCTCGTCGATGCGCAGTTCGGCGCGGGAGAGCACGCGGGTGTCGGCATGGAAGACGCCCTGGACGCCGAGCGGCCGGATCTGCCCGGCGGGGTCCCCGAGTGCGCTGGTCGGCGCGAGGACGACCCCCACCAGGTCGTGCAGCAGGGGTTGCAGGTGACGTGCGGTCACGTACGGCTCCAGGTTCATCGGGGGAACTGCCCCTTGACAGACGTTTCCGGGCGGTGCAGAGTCCGAAACACTCCAGCAACTTGAACGATCCAATCCTGCCTCATCCGAATTGGATCGTTCAAGCCCCCCGAAAGGCATGACGTGGCAGAAAAGGTGACCATCGCGACAGTGGCCCGGCACGCCCAGGTCAGCCGGCAGACCGTGTCCAACGTCATCAACGCCCCGCAACTGGTGCGGCCGGAGACGCGACAGCGGGTGCAGGACGCGATCGTCGCTCTGGGCTACCGGGCCAACCAGGCCGCCCGGCAGATGCGTACCGGCCGTTCCCGGCTGATCGCGGTCCGCATCGAACCGACCCGCGACGGCATCAACGGCACGGTGCTCGACCGCTTCCTGCACGGGCTCACCGAGACCGCCGAGGCGTCCGGCTACCGCGTCATGCTCTACACCGCACCCGACGTCGACCGCGAGATCGCCGCGTACGGGGACCTGCTCAGCGCGTACGAACTGGACGGTTTCGTGATCACCGGCACCGACCACGGCGACCCGCGTACCGCCTGGCTGGCCGAACGCGAGATCCCGTTCGTCACCTTCGGCCGGCCGTGGGACCACCCGCACGCGCACAGCTGGGTCGACGTCGACGGCGCCGCCGGCACCGCCGAGGCAACCGCCCACCTGGTCACGGCCGGACACCACCGCACCGGGTTCATCGGCTGGCCGGCCGGCTCCGGCGTCGGTGACGACCGCCGCGCGGGCTGGCGGCGCGCACTGCTCGACGCGGGCATGGACCCCGACGGACTCGACGTCCAGACCGAGGACGGCATCGCCGAGGGCGCGCGGGCGGCGCGGGAGTTGCTGGGGCGGCCCGTCCCACCCAGCGCCCTGGTCTGCGCCAGCGACTCGCTCGCCCTCGGCGCCCTCCAGACGCTGCGCTCGGCCGGCACCGCCGTGCCGGTGATCGGTTTCGACGACACCCCGGTCGCCGCCGCGGTCGGCCTCAGCAGCGTCAGCCAACCCCTCGGCGACG
Source organism: Micromonospora sonchi (assembly GCF_014646235.1). Lineage (GTDB taxonomy): Bacteria > Actinomycetota > Actinomycetes > Mycobacteriales > Micromonosporaceae > Micromonospora > Micromonospora sonchi. The sequence continues at coordinate 299,738 of NZ_BMNB01000002.1, forward strand.
CCGCCGCCCGCTGCGTCGACCTGCTCACCGACCTGCTCGACGGGCCGCACCGCGACCCCCGGCAGGTGCTGCTACGACCCGCGTTGGTCCTGCGGCACCCCGCCTGAAATCCCGTCCCTCACCCCAGGAGAGAAAGACACGATGACACCTCGCGCCCTCACCCGCGTGGCCGTCGCCGGCCTCACCACCGCCGCCCTGTTCGGCACCGCCGCCTGCGGCAGCGGCTTCGACGACTCCACCGGCGAGACCGCCCAGTCCACCGGACCGGCCAACCTGCAGATCATGATCGGCTCCTCCGGGGACGCCGAGACCAAGGCCGTGCAGGACGCCGCCGCGGCCTGGGCCACCGCCTCGGGCAACCAGGCCACCGTCTTACCCGCACAGGATCTGACCCAGCAGCTCGGCCAGGGGCTGGCCGGCGGCAGCCCGCCGGACGTCTTCTACGTCGACGCCGCGCGCTTCGCCGACTACGCCAGCGTGGGTGCGCTCGAACCGTACGGCGACAAGATCAGCAACGTCGACGACTTCCACGAGAGCCTGCGCACCACCTTCACCTACGACGGCAAGCTGTACTGCGCGCCCAAGGACTTCTCCACCCTCGCCCTCCAGATCAACACCGACCTGTGGAGCAAGGCCGGCCTGACCGACGCCGACGTGCCGACCACCTGGGACCAGCTCACCGCCACCTCGCGGAAGATCAAGGCGAAGGGGATGGTGCCGCTGGCGCTCGGCGACACCCGCGACCGCATCGGCGCCTTCCTCGTGCAGAACGGTGGCTGGCTGCTCAGCCAGGACGGGCGTACGCCCACCGGCGACACCGCCGAGAACGTGGCCGCGCTGACGTACGTCAAGGAACTGGTCACCGAGGGCCTCGCCCGCTTCCCGAAGCAGCTCGACGCAGGCTGGTCCGGTGAGGCGTTCGGCAAGGGCTCGGCCGTGATGACCATCGAGGGCAACTGGATCAAGGGCGCCCTGCAGAACGACTTCCCGAAGATCAAGTACCAGGTGGTCGAGCTGCCGGCGGGCCCGGCGGGCAAGGGCACCCTCTCCTTCACCCAGTGCTGGGGCATCGCCGCGAAGTCCCAGTACAAGGAGCAGGCGATCAAGTTCGTGGAGGCGATGACCAGCGGCGAGCAGCAGATGGCCTTCGCCAAGGCGTTCGGCGTGATGCCGTCCCGCCAGTCGGTCCGTGACCAGTACACCTCGGCGTTCCCCGCCGACAAGCCGTTCATCGACGGCGCGGAGTACGCCCAGGGTCCGGTGAACGCGCCGAAGATGGACAGCGTCCTGCAGGACCTCGAGGCCGGCCTCCAGGGCCTGGCCAACGGCGACCCGAAGAGCATCCTCGCCAGCTACGACAAGAACGCACGGGCCGTGCTCGGCGGCAGCTGAGTGATTGCAGGGGCCCCTTCCTATACCGCAGGCGTTAAGAAGGGGCCCCTCCTTCCACCCGATCCGAAGGGAGGGCAAGTGGCGACGGATGTGCTGGCGACACCGACGAGCGTGAGTGGTGAGCCCGGCCGACGCCGACGTGGTGGCGTACGCGCCAACGAGAACATCGCGGGCTGGCTGTTCGTCGCGCCGGTGATCATCATCCTCGGGCTGTTCCTGCTGCTGCCGATCCTGATGGCGCTCTGGGTCAGCCTCACCAGCTGGAACGGGCAGGGCAGCCCGTTCACCCGCGAGGTGCCGTTCGTCGGCACCGACAACTACACCCGGCTGTTCACCTCGGAGGGCCTGGCCCGCCGGGACTTCATGACCAGCATCCGCAACAACGTCTACTACGTGGCGCTGGTGGTGCCCACGCAGACGGTGCTGGCCCTCGGCCTGGCCCTGGTGGTGAACAACCGGCTGCTCAAGGGCAAGAGCTTCTTCCGCACCGCCTTCTACTTCCCCTCCGTCACCAGCTCGGTGGCGATCAGCGTGGTCTTCCTGTTCCTGTTCGCCAACTCCGGCGCGGTCAACAACCTGCTGGCGATGTTCGGCATCAGCGGACCGCAGTGGTTCGCCGACTCCCGGGGCGTACTGCACCTGCTGCTCGGCGTGGTCGGGGTGGACACCCCACCGACCGCGCTGACCGAGGGCGGTCCGCTCGGCCTGAGCTGGTGGGAGTGGTTCAGCGGGCCCAGCGTCGCGATGACGTCCATCATCGCGCTGGTGATCTGGACCACCTCCGGCACGTTCATGCTGATGTTCCTCGCCGCCCTGCAGAACGTGCCGGTCGCGCTGGAGGAGGCGAGCACGCTGGACGGGGCGGGCCGTTGGCAGCGGTTCCGTCACGTCACCCTGCCGCTGATCAAGCCGACCACGTTCCTGGTGCTCACCCTCGGTCTGATCGGCTCCTGGCAGGTGTTCGACCAGGTGTACGTGATGAGTCAGGGCGAACCGGCCAAGACCACCCTCACCCCGGCCTACCTGTCGTACCGCACCGCGTTCCGCGACTTCGAGTACGGCTCCGGCGCGGCCATCTCGTTCGTCCTGTTCCTGATCATCATCGTGTTCACCCTCGTCCAGCGTCGGGTGATGGCCGACCGGGACACCGACCGCCCCCGCTGGGGCCGGCGGCGTAGATCGGAGGGATCCGCCCGATGACCACAGTGGCCGACCGTCCGGCGGCGCCCGCGCGCCGCGGCGACCGCGGTCCGCGCACCCTCGCCACCCGTTTCCTGGGGTACGCGGTCCTGGTCTTCTTCTCGCTGGTCTTCCTCTACCCGTTCGTCATCCAGATCGGCAACTCGTTCAAGACCGAGCCCGACGCCGCGGCCAACCCGCTGTCGCCGATCCCCGATTCGATCGTGCTCGACGGGTTCGTACGGATCTTCGCCGGCACCAACTTCCCGCTCTGGCTCGGCAACTCGCTGCTGGTGACGGTGGTGGTCACCGCCGGGCGGGTCTTCTTCTGCTCGCTCGCCGGGTACGCCCTGGCCCGGCTGCGCTTCCGCGGACGCTCCGGGCTCTTCGCGGCGGTCATCGCGGTGATGGCGGTACCGGGTGTGGTGCTGCTGATCCCGAAGTTCCTGGTGCTCAACCAGCTCGGCATCTACAACAGCTACACCGCGCTGATCGTGCCGCTGCTCGCCGACGCCGCCGGCGTGTTCATCATGAAGCAGTTCTTCGAGTCGATCCCGGTCAGCGTCGAGGAGGCGGCCCGCATCGACGGCGCGAGCATCTTCCGTACCTTCTGGTCGGTGGTGCTGCCGATGGCGAAGCCGGCGCTGATCACGCTGACCATCCTCTCCTTCCAGGGCTCCTGGAACGAGTTCCCGCACAGTCTGGTCGCCGTGCAGGACCCGAGCCTGTTCACCCTGCCCCGGGGCCTCGCCGACCTGGTCAGCGGCTCACTGGGCAAGGGCACCCAGTACCCCCTCAAACTCGGCGCCGCCCTGCTCGCCACCATCCCCGTCGCCATCATCTTCGTGATCTTCCAACGCTACTTCGTCCGCGACGCCAACGAAGGCGCCGACAAAACCTGACCCCACCCACCCACCGTTGATCATGAGGTTAGCGGCAGTCTAGAGCAACAACTGCCGCCAACCTCATGATCAACAGGGTCTGGGTGGGACGGTGACCTCGCTCGACGGGTTTTCAAGCCTTGGACGGCGAAGGAGCGGTATCGCCCGGCGCGTGATCTCAGGCGGGACAGTTGTTGCTGGTCAGCCGCACGGTGTACTCGGCGTCGTCGTGGGTGATGCCGGAGGGCTGCCCGTCGAACCAGGTCTCCACCTTCTCCCAACCCCGGCGCTGCTCGTAGTGCAGGTGCGGCGCGCCGGAGTTGCCGGTGCTGCCGATCCGGCCGAGCTGCTCGCCCTGAGCGACCCGCTGCCCGACCTCCACCAGTGGCGGTTCGAGCAGGTGCAGGTACTGGGTCTCCCACCGGCCGCCGTGGTCGATCTTCACCCAGTAGCCGCCGCCGCGACCCCGAGGGCCGTCCGGGTTGTCGGGGGTACGCCCACCGAGGGAACCGTTGATCCCGGCCACGGTGACGGTGCCCGCGTACGAGGCGAGCACCGGCTGGCCCCACGGGTCGCCGTCGAGGGGGAAGAAGTCCACGTCGTACTCGCCGTGCCCGGGGTAGGTGCCGATCTGCCACGTCTCGCCGCAGCCGACGGGCATCTGGAACAAGGGTCGCGGACCCGCCGGCAACAGCTGCGGCACCGCGAACACGGCAGCGGCGACGAGCACCCCGACCGCACCGACGACAAGCATCAGGCGCAGCAGGCGTCTGCGGCTACGGCGGTGGGATCGGGGGTGGTCGGTCGTCACGGCCCAGAGCATGGCAGACGCCGGCAAGACGCCGCCGCAGGGCTCAGCCCGGCAGGGCCGGCACGGCGGTACCGGTGGGCGTCGGGGCTGGCACCGGAATCACGACGACGGGGCAGGTGGCCTTGCGTACGCACTCCTCGCTCACCGAACCGAGCACGGTGTGCCGCAGCCGGCCGTGGCCGTGGCTGCCGAGCACCAGCAGGTCGGCCCTGCGCGCGACGGCGGACAGCACGTCGGCCGGGCGGCCCTCGAGAACCTCGGCGGCCACTGGAATCGCGGATCCGTCCCGGGTGATCGTCGCGATCTCCCGAGCCAGCAGGGCCTCGGCTCGTTCGTTCTCCTCGACCGGGTTGGGCGCGACCATGGCGCCGCCGTCCAGGCCGTCCCACCGCCAGGCGATGACCGCCTGCACGGTGCCATTGCGCTCGGCCGCCTCGCGCGCCGCCCACCGCAGGGCCCGCCGGCCACCATCGGAACCGTCCACACCCACGACGATCAGATAGCTCATCGTCCTCACTCCCTTTCGTCCTCCCTTCCAGTGCAGTCCTGGTACGAGGGTCGGGCCAGCGGCCGAAGTCCCGGTACGCCGGGACCAACGGCCCCGGGCCGGTCGGTGCCGGCCATCGGTGGCCGGGGCATGCGCCGATCACCGTTGATCGACGACCTTGTGAAGCACCACGATCGCCTGATAGACATCGGATGTATCGCCGACTCATTGCCATATGACGTTGGGTGGGGAGCGACGGGTGAAGCTGCTGCGAGTGGATGCGCCGGAGGCGGGATCCCCGAAACATCAGACGCTGGCGCCCGCATGACCGGCGTCGACGCCCGGGAGTTCGCCGGCCTGGCGGCGGTGGTCACCGGTGGGGCGTCCGGCATCGGCCTGGCGACCGCCACCCTCCTCGCGGAGCGAGGCGCCCGGGTCGCGTGCCTGGACCTGAACCCCGAGGCGGTGCCCGCGCCGTTGCTCGGCCTGGCCGCCGACGTGACCGACGACGATTCGGTACGCGCCGCGATCACCGCCGCGAGCGAGGCGCTCGGCGGCATCGACATCCTGGTCAACAACGCCGCCGTCGGCGCACTGGGCACCGTCGAGACCAACGCCGACGACGAGTGGCACCGGGTGCTCGACGTCAACGTGGTGGGCATCGTGCGGGTGACCCGCGCCGCGCTGCCGCACCTGCGCGCCTCGGCGCACGCCGCGATCGTCAACATCGGTTCCATCGCCGCCTGGCTCGGCCTGCCCCAGCGTGCGCTCTACAGCGCCAGCAAGGGAGCCGTCCAGGCGCTCACCCTGGCGATGGCCGCCGACCACGTCTCCGCCGGCATCCGGGTCAACTGCGTCAACCCGGGCACGGCGGACACCCCCTGGGTGCGTCGCCTGCTCGACGCCGCCGAGGACCCGGCGGCGGAACTGGCCGCGCTGCGGGCCCGCCAACCCACCGGTCGACTCACCACCGGGCAGGAGGTGGCCGCCGCCGTCGCGTACCTGGCCAGCCCGCTCGCCGGGTCGACCACCGGCAGCGTGCTCGCCGTCGACGGCGGGATGCACGGTCTGCGGCTGCCCACGCCATCGGCGGGCGCGGCATGAGCGGCGTACGGATCGGACGGTCGGCGGTGACCGTGAGCCGCCTCGGTCTCGGCTGCGCCCAGCTGGGCAACCTCTACACCGAGATCGACGACGCCGAGGCCGACGCCACCGTGGCGGCCGCCTGGGAGTGCGGCATCCGCTACTTCGACACCGCGCCGCACTACGGCCTCGGGCTCTCCGAGCGGCGGCTCGGCGCCGCGCTGCGCGCCCGGCCCCGGGACGCGTACACGATCAGCACCAAGGTGGGCCGGCTGCTGGTGCCGGATCTCGCCGGGGCCGGCCGCCGCGACCCCGAGGGCTTCCAGGTGCCCGCCGACCACCGCCGGGTGTGGGACTTCAGCGCCGACGGGGTACGCCGCAGCCTGGAGTCGAGCCTGACCCGGCTCGGTCTGGACCGGGTCGACCTGGTGCTCATCCACGATCCGGAGGACCATCAGCAGGCGGCCCTGGATCAGGCGTACCCGGCCCTGCACGAGTTGCGGGCCCAGGGCATGGTCGGCGCGATCGGGGTCGGCACGAAGCACTGGCAGGCGCTGCACCGGTTCGTCGTCGAGACCGACGTCGACGCGGTCATGGTCGCCGGCCGGTACACGCTGCTGGAACAGCCGGCGCTGCACGCGCTGCTGCCGGAGTGTCAGCGTCGCGGCGTGTCCGTGCTCAATGTGGGCGTCTTCAACAGCGGTCTGCTGGCCGTGCCGCGTCCGCACGCCGGCCTGCACTACGAGTACGCCCACGTGCCGCCTCCGGTGCTTCAGCGGGTACAGGCGATCGTCGCGGTCTGCGACCGACACGGCACGACCCTGCCGGCTGCCGCGCTAGCCTTCGCCGCCGCCCACCCGGCGGTCGCCGCCGTGGTCGTCGGTGCCGACCACCCCGAGCAGGTACGCCGCAACGCCGCCCTGCTGGCCGCCCCACCCCCACCCGAGGAGTTCTGGTCCGACCTGGTCGCCGAAGGCCTGGTGCAAGGAAGGGCCCCCTATTAACGCCTCCGGTAGAGGAAGGGCCCCTTTTTAACACCTGCTCAGGTCAGCGGACCGGGCCGATCGCCGGGCCCGCCTTGCGGACCGACCGGCGCACCGCGCAGCCCGGGTCACCGGGCCGGCCGGGTCCCACCACGTCACCGCGTACGTCGGAGACGATGGTGGCGAGCAGCTCGCGGCTGTGTTGCAGCGACTCGATCTTCTCGGTCAGCAGGTCCAACTCGCCTTCTAGGGTGTCGGCCAGGCGGGCGCGGTCGGCCGGCTCGTCGGGGATCACCGCGCGCCCGTCCAGCAGGAACTTCAGCGCCTCACCGACCACACCGGAGGGCAGCGCGGCCGAGAGCATGCACCGGATGCGGGCCACCCGGTCCACGTCGGACTCCTGGTAGATCCGGTATCCCGAGTCGGTGCGCACGGGCGCCAGCAGGCCCTGTTCCTCGTAGTAGCGCAGCATCCGCACCGATGCCCCGGTCCGCGCGCTCAAGTCTCCGATCCGCATCACTTGACTCTAACGTCAATGTGAGGCTTTAGCGTCCGCCCGTGATCCTTTACGTGCTTCTCGTCTGCTCGTTCGCCGTGGCCACCGCCGAGTTCGTGCTGGTCGGCCTCCTCCCCCAGGTCGCCGCCGACCTGGGGGTGTCGGTACCCGCCGCCGGGCAACTGGTCACCGCGTACATGATCGTGGTGACCGTGGGCGGTCCGGTGGCCGCCGTGCTGACCCGCCGGCTGCCGCGCCGGGAACTACTGGCCGGCACCATGGCGCTGGCCACCGTGTCGGCGGTGGCCAGCGCGATGGCCACGTCGTACGCCATGTTGTTGTCGGCCCGGCTCGGTTCGGCGCTGGCCCAGGCGCTGTTCATGGCGGTGGCCTCCCAGGTCGCGATGGCCGCCGTGCCGCCCGAGCGACAGACCGTCGCGGTGGCCCGGATCTTCGGCGGGTTCGCCCTGGCCACCGTGCTCGGTCTGCCGCTGGGCAGCCTGATCGGTGAGGCGTACGGCTGGCCGGTCACCTTCGTGGTGGTGGCCGGGATGGCCGCCGTCGGGCTGCTCGGCGTGGTCGTCTTCTGCCCCCGGATCGCCGCTGCGCCGCCGGCCGGGGTCCGGGACAGCGTCGGCGCGCTGGCCCGCCGTCCCGTCCTCGCCGGCCTCGGCGTCACCCTGCTGGCGCTGACCGGTTTCGTGGCGGCCTTCACCTACGTCGCGCCGATGCTGCGCACCGTCACCGGGCTCAGCCCCGGCTGGGTCAGCGTCGGCCTGGTCGGCTACGGCCTGGGCACCGTCGCCGGCAACCTGCTCGCCAGCCGGGTACGCCCCGACGCGATCACCCGCCGCCTGCCGCTCGCCGTCGGCGCGCTGGCCCTGATTCTGCTCGCGCAGCCGCTCCTGCTGCCGGTGCCACCGCTGGCACTGGTCGGCCTGGCCCTGCTGGGGGCGGCGGCGTTCCTGGTCGTACCCCTGGTCCAGACCTGGCTGATGGGCCAGGTCGACGCCGCCACCACCGGCCTGGTCGCCGCGGTCAACATCTCCGTCGCCGGCGCCGCCGGAGCCCTCGGCGCCGCGCTCGGCGGCGCGGTGCTCACGGTCGGTCTCGGCCCGGCCTGGATCGGGCCGGTCGCCGCCGTCTCCGTCCTCGCCGCGACCACCGTCGCCGCCGGCATCGCCCGGGCGTCGTCGGCGCACGGGGCTTCGTCAAGGGCACTGCTCAGGCGATGACGTGGGTGGAGAGCAAACCCTTTGCGGCTGACGGGGTGGGGGTGTTTCGATCAGCGTGTGTCGACTGTGATGAACACACCGGGTGTCGATGGGTTGGACGAGGTCGTGCGCGTGCTGCGCCAGTGGCAGCACGACGGGGCACCGATGCAGTTGCATCCGGGGGACCTGGGCTGGTACTGGCGGTTCGGAGCGGAGACGACGGCCGGTGCGCTCCGGACCTGGGGCCGCGACGGAGAGATCCTCGCCCTCGGGCTGCTGGACGGTCCCGGCCTGCTGCGACTGGCGATCGCCCCCGACGCCGGTCACGACGAGGAACTGGCCCGTCGGATGGTCGCCGACGTGACGCAGCCGGAACGCGGCGTCCTTCCACAGGGGAGCGTCTGCATCGAGGCGCGGTACGACGGGGTGTTCCGCGACCTGCTGCTCGTCGACGGGTGGAAACTCGACGAGCCGTGGACACCGCTGCGGCGCGACCTCGCGGAGCCCGTGGAAGACTGCGGCGTGCGGATCGAGGCGATCGGCCCGGAGCAGGCCCACGTGCGGGCCGACGTGCAGCGCGCGGCGTTCGACGGGTCGACGTTCACCGACGAGCGGTGGCATGCGATGGCCACCGGCTCGCCGTACGCCGAGGCTCGGTGCCTGGTCGCCTACGACGGCCACGGCGTCGCGGTGGCGGGCACCACGGTGTGGTCGGCTGGTCCGGGTCGGCCCGGGTTGCTCGAACCGATGGGCGTGCACCGCGAGCATCGCGGTCACGGCTACGGCACGGCGATCACCGTCGCCGCCGCGGCCGCCCTGGGGGACATGGGCTCGTCGAGCGCGATCGTGTGCGCCGAAAGCGCCAACGCCGGCGCCGTCGCCACCTACCGGTCCGCCGGCTTCGAACAGCTACCCGACGTACGGGACCTGCGTCGTCGGAGCGGTTGAGTCGGGCCGGTGGCTGTCGCGGCGCCTTGTGCTGTGCGCGGCCCTGTCGAGCTGAGAGCACAAACGGATCGCGGCGACCGGTTCCTTCGCGAAGACGGCCTGTTCTGCGGCGCCGGCGGGACGACCGACGACGCGGTCGGGCAGCCGATCGGCCGAGGGCCGCGATAGCGCAAACGGATCAGCTCGACAGGCTGTGGGGCGGACGCAGGACTACTGCTCCCTGAAAGGGCGTGATGTCACAGAGACATAATTATGTCTCTGTGACATACCTCAGTTGAGGGATGCACCTCCGGCGATTGGCCCCCGCGCCCTGCGCCGTCCAACACTGTCACCGTTCCGCACTCGACCACCGGGTGCCGACAACGGTCAGGGAGTTTCGCGCATCAGCGGTCCGACCGCTATGGTCCGCCGTAAGCGGCGGCCAGACGGTCGACGTCCTCGACCTCTGCTGAGGTGACGGTGAAGCGGACGTTCTTGCAGGCGGACGAGTTTCGCGACCTGGTGGCGGACCAGTTCGGCGGTGACCGCCGGATCGTCACGCTGGACCGGCTGACGGGCGGCACCAAGAAGGGCGTCTATCGGCTACGCCTCGACGACCGAACGCAGATGATCGTCTACGTGTGGGCGGCCGGGGAGAACTACTGGCCGCCGTCGCCGACCGTCCCGGACGACCCGTTCACCGACGCCTCCGGCGCGGAACTGTTCGCCGCCAATCACGCGGCGCTCGCCGCCGTCGACGTGCGGATTCCACGGCTCCTGATGCTCGACCGCGACCGCCGCTACCTCGATGCCGACGTCGCCCTGCTTGAGGATGCGGGCAGGGTGAAGCTGGAAGCTCTGCTGGAACGTGATCCGGCCGCCGCCGCCAGGCCACTCTCCGCGCTCGGTGACGCGCTACGTCGGATGCACACCACGCTCGGCGCGAACTACGGCAAGCTCGCCGCCATCGAGCGTGGCGCGGCTAACCAGAGCCGACGCACCGAGGACATCATCGTGGACCGGGCGCTCAGCCACCTCCAGGCCACGGCCGTCCGCGACTCTCGGCTCGCCGAGGCACACGATCGGATCACCGCACACGTACGCCAACTCCGTGACGCGGTCACCGAACGCCGGACGTACGGGCTGGTGCATGGCGAACTCGGACCGGATCACGTCCTCGTCACGCCCGACGGCGAACCCGTGATGATCGATATCGAGGGCCTGACGTACTTCGACGTCGAATGGGAGCATGCCTGGCTGCGGATGCGCTTCGGCGACGCCTATCCGCTGCTGCGCCCCGTCGATCTCGACCCGCACCGGCTGGAACTCTACCGATACGCGCAGGTGCTCTCGCTGATCGAGGGCCCGCTGCGGATCGCGGACACCGACTTCCCGAACCGGCAGTGGATGCTGGATCTGGCCGAGTGGAACATCAACAAGGCGTTGGCTGCCCTTCGACCGACCACCTCATCCCGTCTGTAATGTTCCGCAGCGTCTCCGGCACCGCCTGGGCCGGATGTAGGGCTACTACTCACTGAAGGCGTTATTTCACAGAGACATAATTATGTCTGTGTGAAATAACATTGATTGAGGGATGCGCCTCCCACTGGCTTCAGGAAGTCGATTGTCCGAGGGGCGCGATGACGCAAACGGATCAGCTCAACAGGCGCGCATGCGCGCGGTCTTGTGTAGGTGATCGAAGATGATCTGATCGACTGGGGAGACCCGGTGGCGGTCGGCATGGGTGAGCCAGACCATCTCCTCGATCTCGCTGCTCGGCTGCAGAACCCCGTGGTGGTCGGCGGTGTAGCAGGTCATCCGGACCATCGTCCCGTCGGGGTGACCATGGGCTTGGGCGTGGAAGGTTCCGACGTGCTCGGCGGTGTTGGGATCGATGGTCACGCTGAGCTCTTCCTGGACCTCGCGGACGAGGGTATCGATGTCGCCTTCGCCTGGTTCTCGTTTGCCGCCGGGGATGTAGTAGACGTCCTTGCCGCGTGATCGGGAGCTGAGGATCGCGCCGTTCTCAAGGCGAATCCAGGCGATCTTGTCGATGATGGTCATGTTTGCCTTTTCAGCTCATGAGTACCACGCCACTGTGCGGTCAGCCTCCTTGGCCGTCACGGCCGCCGCCCGACTCTCGTCCCTGGCGCTCAGCAACCCATAGACCCCGCCCCTGCAGACCGACGATCAAGCCACGGTCCTGCAAGATAATCACCGCCCGCTGCACTGTTGTCACGCTGACCTGATACAGGTCTGAAAGCTCCCGATACGTCGGCAACCGGTCGCCAGGACCGTACTCTCCGCTCTTGATGCGGGCGGCCATGTCTTCGGCAACCTCGCGGTAGCCACCAGTCGGTATGGGCATGTCGAAACTTCCTTCGTTCGGCACTCCCATCGGACCACGCTGCTTACCCTCCTTCAAGACCATCATTGCCTTAGGTACCAAAGGTCTCTAACATCAGAACCGGCATGGTCCTTCGTTCGGCAAACGCGGACCGGCCAAGGCCGCCGTGGGCGCAGGCACTCGCGCTGCTCCCACGGCGGACCGGCCACTCGTACCCCGACCCACTTACTCGTCAGTCTGACGATCGAGGCCAGGAGGGCAGCCGAAATCAAGCTCACCAATCAAGTCGAACGTCAGAGAATGGGAAGATCCCGCCCGACCGCACCGGATCGGCGGTGGCGGGGTGGAGAGTGAGGTGCCGATCGGGCGGCGGGTGGCGTACTGGCGGGTGCGGCGGAGGATGTCGCAGCAGGTGTTCGCCGATCGGCTCGGGAAGTCGAAGAGCTGGGTCGACAAAGTCGAGCGCGGGGTACGGGCGCTGGACAAGGTTTCCACGTTGCGGGACATCGCCGCCGCGCTCCGGATCGACCATGCGTTGCTGCTCGGGCAGGACAGCCGGCCCGTTGACGTGACGGCGCGGATCGAGGACGTGGAGTTGATCGGGGCGGCGCTGTCCGCGTACGACATCGCTTTGGAGCGGCCGACGGCGGGCCCCACGGTGCCGGACGCGGCTCGGGTGATGCGCGGCGTCGCGCATGCCTGGACCAGCTACCAGCATGCGCGGTACCCGGCCCTGATCGACCTGCTTCCTGACCTGCTGGCCGGCGCGCAGCGCGGCCACGCCCACGATCCTCGGGCGGGTCGGGTGCCGCTGGTGGAGGCGTACCGGCTGACCGCCGCCCTGCTGGTCAAGCTCGGCGAGACCGGCCTTGCCTGGCTGGCCGCCGATCGGGCGATGGCCCTGGCCACCGGGGATCCGGTGCTGGTGGCGAGCGCCACCGTGCAGCTCGGTCAGGTGCTGCGGGCCACCGGTCGGGCGCGGGCGGCCGGGAGGGCGGCGCTCACCGCCGCGTACCGGATCGGCCAGGCCGACCCCGACGCGGCGCGGCTCTCCCTGTGCGGGACGCTGCTCGTGCAGGCGGCGCTCGCGGCGGCCCGGCAGGGCGACGACCGGGCCGCCGCCGCGCGCATCGACGAGGCCGCCGACCTTGCCGCCGAGGTCGGCGACGGCCACGACCATCATCACACCGGCTTCGGACCGACCGCCGTGGCGCTCGCCGGGGTCGCGGTGGGCGTCGAGTTGGGTACGGCGGACGACGCGATCGCCCGACACGGGGAGGCCGTCGGGCGCGCCGGCTGGCGGTGGCTGCCGCCCGAGCATCGCGCCGCGCACCTGATCGAGGCCGCCCGCGCCTACCTCCAGACCGAGGATCCGGGCAGCGCCGCCCGGGTGTTGCTCGACGCCGACCTCATCGCACCTTCCGAGGTACGCCACCGGCCCGCCGCCCGGGAGGTGCTCGCCCACGCGGCCGACCACCCCGAGGCACCGAGCACGATCGTCGCGCTCGCCGCCATCGTGGGGGTGAGCCGGGCATGACCGCACCGTTTCTCACCCTGGCCCAGATCCTCAACCGGCTCACCGTCACCGCCCGCCGGACCCTGCGCGAGCATCATCCCGGCCCGGACGGCCGCTGCCCGCTCTGCCGTACCCCCGACTGCGCCGTGGCGGCCGCCGCCCGCGACGTGCTCGACACCATCAACCTGCCCCGCTGGCTCCCGCTCGACCGCGCACCCGGCGGTCCGGAGCGTTAACAAGGGGCCCTTCCTCTACACCAGACGTTAAGAGGGGGCCCTTCCTTGCACGAGCTGCGGGCTTCCCATGGGGTGATCAAGGCACTACGGTTTGTGGATCACTCGGGCGCGGGCCGAGGGGGGCCGGATGGCGGAGTTCGACTACATCGTGGTCGGTGCGGGTGCGGCCGGGTGCGTCCTGGCGAACCGGCTGACCGAGGACCCGCGCGTTCGGGTCCTGCTCGTCGAGGCCGGCGGGTGGGACAGCAGCCCCTGGGTGCGCATCCCCAAGGGGTTCAGCCGGCTGATGGACGACCGGCGCACCGCCTGGCACTACCCCGCCGAGGTCCGCCCGGGGCAGCGGGAGATCTGGCAGCGCGGCCGGCTGATCGGCGGGTCAAGCTCGATCAACGGCATGGTGTACGCCCGCGGCGACCGGCTCGACTACGACGAGTTGGAACGCCTCGGCAACCCGGGATGGGGCTGGGACACCATGCTGCCGATCTTCAAGCGGCTGGAGGACAACCCGCTCGGCGCCTCCGAGGTGCGTGGCGCCGGTGGTCCGTTGCGGCTCTCCACCGCTACCGGCACCGACGAGATCTGCGAGGAGACCATCGCCGCCGGCGAGCAGTTGGGCTGGCGCCGGGTGGACGACCTGAACGCCAGCGAGGACGAGCGGATCGGCTACCTGATGGCGACCATCCGCGACGGTCGACGCAGCAGCGCCGCCGACGCCTTCCTGCATCCGGTTCGCCACCGACCCAACCTGACCGTCGTCGTCAACACCGTCGTGCTGCGTGTCCTCGTCGAGAACGGCCGTGCCGTCGGCGTACGGGCCCGCCGCGGTGGGGACACGGTCGACTACCGGGCCGCCGCCGAGGTGGTGCTCGCCGCCGGCGCGATCGCCACGCCACAGCTGTTGCAGGTCTCCGGCATCGGCCCAGCCGACACGCTGCGCCAAGCCGGTGTCCCGGTGCTGCTCGACCGGCGCCGGGTCGGCCAGGGCATGCGGGAGCACCGGACCACGCCGATGCAGTTCCGGCTGGTCGGCAGGGCCGGCTACAACCCGCGACTGAGCAGCCCGCTCGGGCAGGCCAGGGAGATGCTGCGTTACCTGTTCACCCGCCGGGGGCCGCTCGCCCTGCCGGTGTACGACCTCGGCGCGTACATCCGGTCGGCACCGGAGGCCGAGCACCCCGACGCCCAGTTGCTGATCGCGCCGTTCTCGGCGGCGCCCCGGCGGCCCGGACGCGCCATCGAGCTGGAGTCCGAGTCGGGGCTGATGGCCCAGGTCACGGTGACCCGCCCGGAGAGCGCGGGCAGCCTGGCCATCACCTCCGCCGACCCGGGCACCGCGCCCCGGATCGTGGCGAACTACTTCGACGCCGCGCATGACCGCCGGGTCGCGATCGGTGCCCTGCGTCGGGCCCGGGAGCTCTTCGCCACCGGGCCGATCGCCAAGCGGATCTCCGCCGAGACGCTACCCGGCCCGACGGTCCAGGACGACGACGAGATCGTCGAGGCCGGGTTGGCGCTCGGCTACTGCGGCTACCACGCGGTGGGCACCTGCGCGATGGGCCCGGACGACGACTTCGTGGTGGATCCGCAACTGCGGGTCCGTGGCGTGACCGGTCTGCGCGTGGTGGACGCCTCGGTGCTGCCGGTCATCGTCTCGGGCTACCTCAACGCGCCGGTGATGGCGCTGGCCTGGCGGGCCGCCGACCTGATCCGGGCCGCCTGAGCGGGGTCAGGTCGGTGCGGGTCCGTTGTCGACCAGCCGGAACCGGGCGGTCACGGGTGCGTCGCCGGCCTCTTCGAGGATCAGTCCCCGGGTCCGGGAGTTCTGCAGGTAGGCCGAGTGGCTGCTGATCAGGTACGTCGAATCGCCGTTCGGTACGACCGTGAACTGCTGCCTCGGCTCCCCGGTCGCGCAGGGGGCCGCCTCGACCCGCAGCGGCTGGCTGCCCGACGACCGCACATCCCAGCAGGTGCCGGGTTCGGCGGTGCGGATCTGGTACGTGTCGGGCCCCTGGGGGGTGAACACGAACAGCTGGCGCCCTTCGTCTCCGTCGACCTCGGCCAGCCGGCCGTCGTCGAGCAGCGACAGTCCGCCCTCCGCGGCGGCCACCCGGACGACGGTGACCTGACGCTGCCCGGACAGCAGCGGGTCGTCGTTCGGGGGCACGACGGGCGAGGCGGTGGGCGAGGCGGGTGACTCGCTGACCGGACCGGCCGGGCCGACGGGGGTGCGGTGCGGCGTCTCGCCGGGGCGGGCCAGCGCGATACCCGTGCCGAGCGCGACAACGGCGACGGCGGCGAGCGCGACACTCGCCACCCGTCGACGCCGACGGCGGGTGGCGCCGCGTCGCCGGATGTCGGCGGCAGCCGGGACCCCGGCCGGCCCGCTTTGCCCCGCCAACATTCGCAGGGCGTCGTCGAGCCGGTTGTCAGAGCTCATGGCTACGCCCCCCTTCCACGCTGGAACACTCCTCTTCCGTCAGGTGCGCGGCGAGGGCTCGGCGACCCCGGGCCAGCCGGGTCTTGACGGTGTTCTCGTTGGTGCCGACCTCCGCCGCGATCTCGGCCACGCTCAGCCCGACCAGATGATGCAGCACCACGGCCCGGCGTTGCTCGGCGGAGACCCGCCGCAGCGCCGTCACGACCGCGACGTGGTCGACCGAGGTGGCATCCACGCGCGGTTCGGCCGCGTCCCGGCGATGGGCGCGCAGCCGGTTGACGGTCTTGCGCCACGCACTCACCGCCACCCGGTACGCCACCCGCCGTACCCAGGCCTCCGGGCTGTCGCACTCGCGCACGACGGCCCAGCGGTCCCAGGCCCGGGCGTACGCCTCCGCCACCGCGTCCTCGGCCTCGGACCGGTTGCCGATCATCGCGTACAGATGTCCCAGCACCCGCTGCACGGACGCGGAGTAGAAGGCGTCGAACTCCGCAGCGTCACGCATCGGTCACTTCTGGCGCGGAGCCGGTCCGGTGTCGTTGAACCGGAAGCTACTGACCGACGGGGCGTCGCCCAACTCCTCCAGGATCAGACCGGAACGCGCCGAGTCGCGCAGGTACGCCCACCGGTTGCTGATCAGGTATTCACGGGCACCTCCGGCGGGAGCGGGTGCGATGACGAACCGCTGGGCCTGGTCGTCCGCCCGGCAGGCGGCCCCCCGCACGAACAGCGGTTGGGTGTCACCCGGGTTGCGCACCTGCCAGCAGATCGGCTGCCCGGTGCCGCCGCCGTGGTACGCCTTGATCAGGAACTCCCCCGAGCCCAGCGGAGTCGGCACGAACACCTGCCGGCCACGGTCGTCGTCCACCTCGGTCAGCCGCCCGCCGTCGAGCAGCGACAACCCCGACTCGAACGCCCCCACCCGTACGATGGTGACTCTGCGCTTGCCGGAGAGCACCGGCTCCACGCTCGGCTTGGACGGCGAGGCGGCTACCGGCGCCACCGCGGCCACCGGTCTGGCCACGGCCATCGGCACCACCGCGGCCGCCGGTTCCGCCTCGACCGCCGCAGCCGCGCCGTGGGACGTCGGCAGCATGCCGTAGACCGCTGCGGCGGCGCCGCTCAACACCACCAGACCCGCATCAGCGAGCCAACTACGCACCAACACAGTTCCTCCCGGCTGCCTCGATCGCCGAAGCCGGCAGCCTTGCCGCTGGCGGTCCTCGGTCGATTCAGCCTGATGACGCGTGGGGTCGGCGGCGGGTTTCACCGGCCCGCCGAATTTCTCGAGCGCAAGATTCGAACCCGTTGGCGGGCCGCCTTCCGCGTGATGGCGTAAACGGCTCAGCTCGACAGGCATCGAAGGATTGACATCCTCTCCGTCCTGAAGGACGGAGATTCCCTCCACGCTGCGTGTGGAACACGCGGTGTCCGGGTGGGTTACCGCTTCCCTGCGCGCCGCCGGGGCGAGTCCCGGTCTTACGTGCGCTCCACGGTCGTTTAGGCTCTCCGCCTGTCCGGCGGCGAGTACGTTGATGGCGGCGTTGACGTCCCGGTCGTGGGTGGTCCCGCAGGGGCAGTTCCACGACCGGACGTTCAAGGCCATCGTGTCGTTGATGCGGCCACACTGCGAGCACATGCGGGTGGATGGGAAGAATCGGTCCACCCGGCCGAATGCCCTGCCGTACTTCGCGGCCTTGTACTCCAGCATGGCGGTGAAGCTGGCCCAGCCCGCATCGTGCACGGATTTCGCCAGCCGGGTCCGGCCGAGTCCGGCAACGGCAAGGTCCTCGACGTACACCGCTTGGTTCTCGCGGGTGATCGTCGTGGACAGCTTGTGCTGCCAGTCCCGCCGGGTGTCGGCCACGCGGGCGTGCGCCCTGGCGACCCTCACGACGGCCTTCTTACGGTTCTGACTCCCGCGCCGCTCGCGGGAGAGGGCTTGTTGCAACCGCTTGAGCTTGCGTGCCGCACGGCGTAGAAACGTGGGCGCGGCCACCTTCGTGCCGTCCGACAGGACCGCGAAGTGCGTCAGGCCCAGGTCGATTTCGCGATGCATGCCTACTTGGTTTTCGTGACGAAGTTCCGGCATGAGGTGTTCGCCGACCGGCACCTGACCCGAATGGAGGCGATCATGCGAGACGTGTGCGCCGACTTCGAGGCCGAACTGGTCGAGTTCAACGGCGAGAACAACCACGCACACCTGCTGGTCAACTTCCCGCCAAAAGTGGCCGTGGCCCGCCTGGTCAACTCACTCAAAGGCGTGTCCTCGCGACGCCTACGGCAGGAGTTCCCCGACCTGGCACACCACTACTACCAGGCCAACAAACTCTGGTCCGGTTCGTACCTCGCAGGCTCCATCGGCGGCGCACCGCTGAGCGCCGTGAAGCAGTACATCGAGCAGCAGAACCGTCCCGGTCAAGGCACTGCTCGGGCCTTCACCCCCGGACTGAAGGCCGGAGCACTGGCCCGCATTCCGGTAGCATTCGGGTCGAGCGCCGAGCCCCGCTCCACGGCTGTGAGCTGCGGCACCAAAGCGCCGGCCGGGAATCAGCCGGCCGATTGCGGGTTGGAGCCAGATATGACCTTCGCACCACAGTCTGCCCCGTGTCCGGGTCGGGCGACCACGGCCCGATGACCGCCGTCGACACCGCCGTGGCCCCGCCGAACGCGCTGATGCCCGGCGACCTGATGAGCCGCCGGCAACGCCTGCGGCTCATCCTCGTGCTCGGCTCGCTGATCGCGCTGGGGCCGCTGACCATCGACATGTACCTGCCGGCGCTGCCGGCGATCGCCGACGACCTCGCCACCAGTTCGTCGACGGTGCAGTTGACCCTCACCGGCACGCTGGTCGGCCTCGCCCTCGGCCAACTGGTGATCGGTCCGTTCTCCGACGCGCTCGGCCGCCGCAGACCGCTGATCGCGGGCACCGCACTGCACATCGTGGCCTCGCTGGGCTGCGCTCTCGCGCCGAACATCGCGGTGCTCGGTGCGCTGCGGGTCGTCCAGGGGTTGGGCGCGGCGGCGGCCGCGGTGATCGCCATGGCGGTGGTACGCGACCTGTTCAGCGGCTCGTCCTTCGCCCAACTGCTCTCCCGACTGCTGCTGGTGATGAGCGCCGCGCCCATCCTGGCACCGACGCTCGGCAGCGAACTGCTGCGCTGGACGCAGTGGCGGGGCATCTTCGTAGCGCTGATGGTCTTCGGCGGACTGCTGATGCTGGTCGCCACGTTCGGCCTGTCGGAGACGCTGCCACCCGGGCGTCGCCAGCGCGGCGGCGTGCTGTCCACCGCCCGGCTCTACCGCTCGCTGCTGCGCGACCGCGCCTTCGTCGGGCTGGTGCTGGTGGCGGCGCTGGCCATGGCGGCGATCTTCGCCTACGTCGCCGGTTCCTCGTTCGTGATGCAGGAACAGTACGGGCTCAGCGAGCAGCAGTTCGGGTTCGCGTTCGGGGCGGGCGCGATCGGCCTGATCGCCGCCACCCAGGGCAACGTACGGCTGCTGCGCCGCTACTCCCCGCAGCAGATCCTGACGGCCGCGTTGCTCATCGGCTCGGCTGCCGCACTGGTGCTGCTCGGCGTCGCCGCGACCGGGTTCGGCGGGCTGCCGGCCCTGCTCGGGTCGCTGTGGCTGGCGCTGACCGCGATCGCCCTGGCGATGCCGAACGCCCCGGCCCTGGCACTGAGCCGGCACGGCGAGGCAGCCGGCACGGCCTCCGCCCTGCTCGGCGCGGTCCAGTTCGGCGTCGGCGCGGTGACCGCGCCCCTGGTCGGGGTGCTCGGCAACGGCGCGGTAGCGATGGCCCTGCTGATCGCCGGTGGCCTGGTCATGGCACTGGTCGTGCTGCTGCTCGTGGTACGCCCGGCCCGCCTCACCCCGACGGGACCCGAACCGGCCGTCGTCGTGGTGCACTGACCGCCCAACCGACGCGGGGGCACTTCCGCAACAAGATCTCCGCTCGGTATGGGGCGGGCGGGTCAGGACACCGAGGCGGGAAACCTCTCCCAGACGCGGTGGGTGGCGAGCAGGTGCTGCACGGCGGTGAAGACCTCGTCGCCGGAGTCGGCGGTGACCACGCCGGGGCTGCCGATCACGCCGGCCTGCTCCAGCACGGTGACGCCGGGGCCCCAGGCACCGATCGCCTTGGCGTGCCGCCAGCACTCCTCGACCAGCAGCAGCACACGCGGATCCACCGGGACCGGGCGTGCCGCGCCGGCCTTGGCCTCGCGGGCCGGCAGCGCGTCCGACGCCGGGGGCGGGGCGGCGGCGAGCAGCAGCGCGTCCAACTCGACCGAGCGGCCGGTGGCGAAGCTGCGCTGCACGGTCAGGTCACCGATCATGCCGCCGTGCGGGGCGATCAGCAGTGGCACCATGTCGGCACCGAAGACCGCGCGGCGTACCTGGCGGACGGTGTCCAGGTCGGCGTCGGGGTCGACCACGATGCCGATCATTCGGCCGTCGGCTGGCCACTCGCGACCGACCTGCGACAGCGCAGGGCTGGGCGTGACGTCGGGCAGCGGGACCGTCGGCTGCGGCGTGGGCAGCCCGAGGCCGGTGGCGACCTGGGCGCAGAGCACCGGGTCGATGTTGGCCAGGCACTGGAGTTGACGCTCCCTGATCGTCTGGTGGTAGCACTTGCCCAGCTCGAAGGTGTAGGCGCGGATGATGTGCTCCCGCTCGACGGGGGACATGCTCAGCCAGAACAGCCGGGCCTGGCTGAAGTGGTCGTCGAACGAGGCGGGGCTCTGGCGTATTTTAGGCGCCTCGGCCACCCGTACCGGCAGGTCGGTGAAGGGGTGGTCGTCGTCGCCGGCCGGGAACGGGTTGCCGCCGTCGAGCGAGTTCGGCCGGTAGGGCGCGATTCCCGTGTGGATCGCCTGCTGGTGGAAGCCGTCGCGCAGCATGTCGTTGACCGGAGCGTGTGGCCGGTTGATCGGGATCTGCGGGAAGTTCGGCCCGGCCAGGCGGGTCAACTGCGTGTCGACGTACGAGAAGAGCCTGCCCTGCAACAGCGGATCGTTCGTGACGTCGATGCCCGGCGGCAGGTGACCGACGTGGAAGGCGACCTGCTCGGACTCGGCGAAGAAGTTCGTCGGCGTACGGTTGAGCGTCAGCCCGCCCACCGGCTGCACCGGGGCCAACTCCTCCGGCACGATCTTGGTCGGGTCGAGCAGGTCGATGCCGGCGAAGGTCTCCTCGGGGGTGTCCGGGAAGACCTGGATGGCGAGTTCCCACTCGGGGAACGCCCCGGCCTCGATCGCGTCGTACAGGTCGCGGCGGTGGAAGTCCGGGTCGATGCCACTGAGCATCTGGGCCTCCTCCCAGATCAGGGAGTGCACGCCCAGTTTCGGCTTCCAGTGGAACTTGGCCAGCACCGTCTCGCCCGCGGAGTTGACCAGGCGGAAGGTGTGTACGCCGAAACCCTCCATCGTCCGGAACGAGCGGGGGATGCCCCGGTCGGACATGTTCCAGATGGTGTGGTGCTGGGCCTCGGTGTGCAGGGAGACGAAGTCCCAGAAGGTGTCGTGGGCGCTCTGCGCCTGGGGGATCTCGCGGTGCGGGTGCGGCTTGCCGGCGTGGATGATGTCGGGGAACTTGATGGCGTCCTGGATGAAGAAGACCGGCATGTTGTTGGCGACCAGGTCGAAGGTGCCCTCGTCGGTGTAGAACTTCGTCGCGAAGCCCCGGGTGTCGCGAACGGTGTCGGCCGATCCACGCGAGCCGAGGACGGTGGAGAACCGGACGAAGACCTCGGTCTCGCGGCCCTTCCTGAGAAAGCCCGCCCGGGTGACGTTCTCGGCGGTGCCGTACGCGCTGAAGGTGCCGTGTGCGCCGGCGCCCCGGGCGTGCACCACCCGCTCGGGGATGCGCTCGTGGTCGAAGTGGGTGATCTTTTCCCGCAGGTGGTGGTCCTGGAGCAGCACCGGGCCGCGCGGTCCCGCCTTCAGCGAGTGGTCCGTGTCGCGCAGCCGCGCCCCCTGGGCCGTGGTGAGGAAGGCCCCCTGCTGACCCATTGCCCTCGACGGCGTGCCGGTTCGCGCGCCGGTGGGCGTACGGGTCTGCGGGCTGCCCTGCTCCGGCTTCGGCGGCGGCGGGTCGTGCGGCGTGGTCGGTTCCTCCAGGGGCGGCGGCTCGCCCGGCACACCGGGCACCTTCGGGGTCAGCACGTCGGAGACCTTCTCCGCGGCGGATTCCACGACGTCCTTGACCGCCTTGGCGGGGTTTCGCGATTCCATCTCTACCGGTACCTCCCTGGTGAACAACGACCAGATCCTCAGGGCGGTACCCCGGCCAGAGAGGGCAAAACGGAGCGAACGGCACCGGCGTCGCCTTTCGATCACATCTGGACGACCCGGCCAGCCGCCGATGCAGGAGATCAGCGAGGGGAAAGGCTCAACTGATCAAAATAGGTCTTCATCGCCGGGTAGTAGTCATCGAACGACGGCATCGCCGTGTCGTGGTGGGCGGCCACCAGCCGATCCAGGTAGTACTCCCAGCCGGGCCCGATCTCGCCGACGCCCTCGACCGTGTCCAGGTGCTGGACGAAGCGCAACTCCGTCCGGTCGTCGCGCCGGGTGAGCAGCAACTCCAGCCGCCAGGTGCCGGATTCGTCCTGCGCGGCGAGGGCGAGCCGGCGGGGCGGCTCGCACGCGTCGATCCGCATCGTGGACCACGGCTCCCCCTCTTCGAAGGCCATCTGCATCCGGACGCTCTGACCGGGCGTGGCCCGACCCGCCCAGCGCCCGTACCACCGGGCGGTGCGATCCGGTTCGGTCAGGCTGGCCCAGACGGCCTCGATCGGGGCCCGGAATTCGCGAGTGACGACCAGCTCGGGCCCGGTGTCGGTGCCGAAGAGGCGCCCGGATGGGGTGGGTGTCATGCTGTCCGCTCCTCATTGGAGTACGGCGAGCCACCGGAGCAGCTCACGGAGCCGGGTCGAGTCCAGTTCATAGCGGCGCTCGCGGCCGTCCACGGTGTCGCGCACCAGACCGCTCTCACGGAGTACGCGCAGGTGACGACTGACCGCCGGCCGGCTGATCTCGAAGTGGTAACTGACAGGTTACGTGCTTTCCACCGACCTACTCCGATCGTCGTACGCCGTACTCCTTTGGCGTCGGAAAAGGTGACGCCGCCGGTACGACGCGCCTCCCCCGGTTTGCGCCGTAGCTTTCGGGCCACGTCGATGAAGGGTGTCCAATGCACGCTGCTGATCTGTCCGCTCGGCCGTCGGGGAACGACCGGCCGTCACGTTCGCGCTTCACGGCCGACGCCGTGCTGGTCGGCCTGGCGCTGGCGCTGTCCGCCATAGCCACGGCGGACACGCTCAACCCACGGTGGAGCTGGATCGAACACATGGCCAGCCACTTCGTGCACGGACGAGCCGGCTGGCTCATCCCGTGCGCGGCAGTGGGTTTCGCCCTCAGCACGGCGCTGCTGATCCTGTTGGTCGTGCGATCCGGTCGGGCGCCGGGAACGAGCGGGGTGCCAGCTGTGGCATCGGCCACCCCGGCCCGTGGCGGGCGGCTCGGGTTGGGGCTGCTCGGTGTCTGGGCGGCCGGAATGCTGATCGTAGGGATCTTCCCGGCCGACCCGCCGGGTCAGTGGGACCGCCCGCCGTCCACCGCCGGGCTGGTGCACGGGTTGGGTGGGCTGACCGCGTTCGTTGCCCTGCCGGTGGCCGCGGCGCTGCTCACCCGGGCCTGGCGGCGGGACGTGCGGTGGCGGCCGGTGGCCCAGGCGTTGACCGTCGCGTTGGTCGTGGCGCTGGCCACGTTCGCCGTCTTCGTGGTGACCTGGGTCGATGTGATCGGCGGTCCGAGTCTCTCGGTGGGCGCCCAGCACACCGTCGTCGGGCTGACCGAGCGGGTCATGATGTGGGCGTACTGCGGCTGGCTCGCGGTGGTGGCGGTCGGGCTGCGCCGCATGCCGGCCGCGCCCCGCATTGGGTCCGGCGGATAATCGGCCGATGGTGGAAGCGGGCGGGACAATGGCGTACCCGGGCACGGCGGCACGGCCGGCGCTGCCGGGCTGGGCGCTCACCGGCCTGCTGGCGGCGGCCACCGCCGTCGGGGTGCCGGCCGGCGTGGCGCTGGCCGGCGGCCGGGTGACCGTCGCGGGCGCGCTGGCGCTGGCGCAGACGCTCGCCGCGCTGCTGTTGCTGCGTACCCGGTGGCCGGTCGGCACGCTCCTCGCGTCGGTGGCCACCGTCGCGGCGTACCGGGCCGCCGGTCTGGTCGACGTCGGGTGGATCTGGCCGGCGACCGTCGCCTTCGCCGGGGCCGTGCTGGCCGGGCGGGTGGGTTGGGCGCTGGCGACCGGGGTGAGCGCCCTCGCCTTCGCCACCAGTTGGGAGGCGAACGTCGCCGGGCGCGCCCCGGAGTCGGTCGCGGTCGCGGTCGGCGGCGAGGCGTTGTGGCTGGCGGTGGTGGTGGCCGCCGCCCTAGCGTACGCCAACCGGCGGCGCTGGCAGGACGAGGTGGCCGCCCGGGTGCGGCAGGCGCGGCACGAACAGGAACTGGCGGCCGGTCGCCGCCGCGCCGAGGAGCGGGTACGCATCGCGCGGGAACTGCACGACGTCGTCTCCCACACGCTGGCCGTGGTCGGCGTGCACCTCAACGTGGCGCTGGACGCGGTCGACTCGGCACCCAACGAGGCCCGCGACGCGCTCCGGCTGGCGCAGGACGTGCGCGGCCGGGCGATGGCGGACCTCGGGGCGCTCGTCGGCGTCCTGCGCGACGACTCCACACCCGGGGTCGAGTCGCCGTTGCCCAGGTTGGACGGCGTGACCGACCTGGTCGAACGGGTGCGGGGCGTGGGGCTGCGGGTGACGCTGGAGGAGAGCGGCGACCGATCGGCCGTGCCGACCCCGGTGGCGTTGGCCGTGTACCGGGTGGTGCAGGAGGCGTTGACGAACGTCGTCCGGCACGCCCGCGCCGGCCGGGCCGTCGTCGCCCTGCGGTACGCGCCGACTCGGGTCACCGTCGAGGTATGCGACGACGGTACGGCGACACCCGGCGCCACCGTGGGGCACGGCCTCGCCGGGATGCGGGACCGGGTGGAGGCGCTGGGCGGCACGCTGACGACCGGCCCCGTCGACGGCGGTGGCTTCGAGGTGTCCGCCGTGCTGCCGGTGGCGAGGTGACGATGGCGGTCAGCGTACTGCTCGCTGACGATCAGCAACTGGTCCGCGCGGGCTTCCGCAGCCTGCTGCGACGCGACCGGGGCATCGTCGTGGTCGGCGAGGCGTCCACCGGCGACGAGGCCGTCCGGGCCGCGCGGGCGACTCGGCCGGACGTCGTACTCATGGACATCCGGATGCCCGGCATGGACGGAATTACGGCGACCCGTCAGATCGTGTCCGACCAGGGGTTGTCCGGTTGCCGCGTCATCATCCTCACCACGTTCGAGACCGACGAGTACGTGTTCGCCGCGCTCGCCGCCGGCGCCAGCGGCTTCCTCACCAAGGAGGTCGACCCGAACGGGTTGCGCCAAGCCGTCCGGGTGGTCGCGGCCGGCGACGCGCTGCTCTCCCCCAGCGTCACCCGCCGGGTCGTCGCGCAGTTCGCCCACCGGCCGGTCACCACCGGCACCGGCGGGGATCGGCTCGCGGTGCTCACCGACCGGGAACGGGACGTCCTGCGGCTGGTCGCGGCCGGTTTGTCCAACGAGGACGTCGCGCGCGAGTTGGTGATCAGTCCGCTGACCGCGAAGACCCACGTCAGCCGGGCCATCACCAAGCTCGGCGTTCGGGACCGGGTCCAGCTGGTGATCCTGGCGTACGAGACCGGGCTGGTCCGTCCCGGTGATCCGGATCGGACAGGGTGAGGCGTACCCGCCACGACGGTGCCGGGTTGCTGCCGTTCCACGAGCCACGCCGGCGCCGGCACCAACAGGTGCCGGCGCCGGGTCTGGGCTCAGCGTCCGGCCTGGTGCTTGGCCATCTGCGGGTTTTCGCCCTTGCCGACCTTGCGCAGCGCCTCGCGCAGTTGCGCCTCGGTCATCTTGGAGTTGCCCTGGATGCCGGCGTTGTGGGCCTGCTGCCGCATCTGGTGCAGCTTCTCCTGGTTACCCATGTCGACCTCCCCGTGAGGTGGGCGGTGGCGGACGGTTCATCTGCCACGCGACCATCGCATTCCCGTGCCCTGGCCGGACTAACCGGTTGAAGTCACCGCCTGGCGCACTCGGGCCGGCCGCCGTGGTCACGCCAACCGTCGTGTTTCCGGTGCCGCGGCACGCCGCCAGGAGCATTGACATCGCTGTGGGTGACGTGATGTGCTCACTCCGCAATGCACATGACAATGATTGTCGTTAGCGAGTGGAGGAAAGCATGTCTCTCACCGTGTCACCGGACCTGCTGCGTGCCGCCGAGTCGGGGCCGGTCACCGACGAGGAGTTCGTGGCCTGCGTACGCGAGTCCCTGCCGTACGCCTGGCAGACCGTCGCCCGAGTGGCGGCGGAGCTGACGTCGTCCGACGCGGAGTTCGCGGACAACGAGATCCCACCGCCCGGCGAGGTGGAACGGGGTCAGTTGCTGCGGGCGCTGGCCAGCGACTCGATCCGGTCCAGCCTGGAGCGGCACTTCGACGTCAAACTGGCCTTCCAGAACTGCCACCGGGTCGCGGCGTTCCGTCCGTCCGCTGTCGACTCCGACACCTATCGCCGCTTCGTCTCCGTCCGCGGCCAACTCCTCAACCAGTCCCCCGAGCTGCGCAACTGCTGACCCATGCATGTCGGCCCGGCGGGCAGCACGGGGGCGCACAAGCGCGCCGGCGTCTGCCCGCCGGGCGACCTGGCCACGCCCGGCGTCAAAGACGCCTCAGTCGTGCATGGCAGCGATCTGGATGAGGTTGCCGCAGGTGTCGTCGAAGACCGCGGTCGTCACGTTGCCCATGTTCAACGGCTCCTGGGTGAAGGTCACCCCGAGCCCTTTCAGTCGCTCGTACTCGGCGGGCACGTCCGGCACACCGAACATGGCGAACGGGATCCCGTCCGCCACCAGGGCCTTCTTGAAGGCCGCCGCCGCCGGATGCTGATCTGGTTCGAGGAGTAGCTCCACGCCGTCCGGGTCTTCCGGCGACACCACCGTCAACCAGCTGTGGCCCCCGAGCGGAATCTCGGTCTTCTTGATGAAGCCGAGCACGCCCGTGTAGAACGCCAACGCCTTGTCCTGGTCGTCGACGAAGATGCTCATGTGTCCGATTCGCATGTGTCAACCCTCCACCGCTCGTAGATCTGTCGGAGCGGGGACGTGTCGAGGTCGATGAACATGTACCTGCCCTCGCGCCGCACCACCACCAGGCCGGCCTCGGACAGGACGGCGAGGTGCTGGGAGATCGCCTGCCGCGTCGAGGTGAACCCCTTGCCGGTCAGCCGGACGCACAACTCGAACAGCGCCTGGCCGCTGCGGTCCTGCAACTCGTCGAGGATGGCACGCCGGGTCGGATCCGCCAGCGCCTTGAACACGTCGCCCACACCGGAAACGATAGGAAAGCCACTGCTTGCATGTCAAAGCGTGACACCTACGTGACCACGTGCGAGTGACTCTCTCCCGTGTCAGGCGTACGGCCCGGGCCCGGCCCACGGCCCGCCCGGGGCGGGGCGACGAGCCCCGCCCCGGTTGCCTCAGCGGGCCGCCGCGGCGTCCTTGCGACGTGGGCCCAGGTGTCGGGCGTACGCGGGAGTGGTGAAGAAGGACGGCAGGTCCTCGCCCAGCGCGGTCTCCTCGACGATCCGCGCGGCCTGCTCGGCGCGCTCCCGCTCGGCGCCCTCGCGCCCCTCGGTCAGCGCCGCCAGTTCCTCGGTCAGCATCGACCGGACCAGTTCCTCGGTCACGCAGCCACCGCCGGCCAGCGGTGTGGCGTGATGCAGCCACTGCCAGACCTGGCAGCGGGCGATCTCGGCGGTCGCCGCGTCCTCCATCAGGTTCCACAGCGCCACCGCGCCGGCGCCGCCGAGCCAGGCGTCGATGTAGCGCAGCGCCACCGCGATGTTGGAGCGCAGCCCCGCCTCGGTGACCTGGCCCGGTGTCTTGTCGACCGACAGCAGGTCGGCGGCGGCCACCGCCACCTCGTCGCGCCGGCGGTCGAGCTGGTGGGGGCGCTCGCCCAGCACCGCGTCGAACACCTCGCGGCAGGTGTCGACCAGGCCGGGGTGGGCGACCCAGGAGCCGTCGAACCCGTCGCCGGCCTCGCGCTGCTTGTCCGCCCGCACCCGGGCGAGGGCGGTCTCGTTGACCTGCGGGTCGCGGCTGGGCACGAAGGCGGCCATCCCGCCGATCGCGTGCGCGCCGCGCCGGTGGCAGGTCTGCACCAGCAACTCGGTGTACGCGCGCATGAACGGCACGGCCATGGTGACCTCGGCGCGGTCCGGCAGGACGAAGTCCGGCCACTGCCCGAAGTTCTTGATGATGCTGAAGATGTAGTCCCAGCGGCCGGCGTTCAGACCCGCCGAGTGCTCCCGCAGCTCGTAGAGGATCTCCTCCATCTCGAAGGCGGCGGTGATCGTCTCGATCAGCGTGGTCGCCCGGATGGTGCCCTGCGGCAGGCGCAGGTAGTGCTGGGCGAAGACGAAGATGTCGTTCCACAGCCGCGCCTCGCGGTGACCCTCCAACTTCGGCAGGTAGAAGTACGGGCCGGCGCCGGCGGCGAGCTGCCGGCGGGCGCAGTGGAACAGGTAGAGCCCGAAGTCGACCAGGCTGGCCGAGATCGGCCGTCCGTCGACCACGATGCCCTTCTCCACCAGGTGCCAGCCGCGCGGCCGGACCACGATCGTGGCGAGTTCCTCGCCCAGGGCGTAGCGCTTGCCGCGCGGATCGGTGAAGTCGATGCGCCGGTCCAGGGCGTCGATCAGGTTGAGTTGTCCACCGATGACGTTGTGCCAGGTCGGGGTGGTGGCGTCCTCGAAGTCGGCGAGCCACACCTTGGCGCCGGAGTTCAACGCGTTGATGGTCATCTTCCGGTCCGGCGGACCGGTGATCTCGACCCGCCGGTCCTCCAGCCCGGGGGCCGGCGGGGCCACCTGCCAGGTCGGGTCGGCGCGCACGCCGGCGGTCTCCGGCAGGAAGTCGGGAAACTGGCCGGTGGCGTACCGGTCCCGGCGGGCGCGGCGGGTGTCCAGCAGCGCCACCCGCCGGGCAGCGAACTCGCTGTCCAGCGTGACCAGGAACTCCAGCGCGTCCGGGGTGAGCACCTCGTCGAACCGTTCGGCCAGCGGGCCGATGATCTCGTACCTCATGCGAACTGCTCCTCTTCGGTCGAGCCGCGCAGCGCGGTGGTCTCAGCGGCCGGGTTGAGCACGGTGCTGATCAGGTCGAAGTAGCCGGTGCCCACCTCCCGCTGGTGCTTGACCGCGGTGTAGCCGGCCGGCTCGGCCGCGAACTCCCGCTCCTGCAGCGACACGTACGCCGACATGCCGTCGGTGGCGTAGCCACGGGCCAGGTCGAACATCGAGTAGTTCAGGGCGTGGAAGCCGGCCAGGGTGATGAACTGGAACTTGTAGCCCATGTGGCCGAGTTCGCGCTGGAACTTGGCAATGGTGGCGTCGTCGAGGTGCTTGCGCCAGTTGAACGACGGCGAGCAGTTGTAGGCGAGCAACTGGTCCGGGTACTCGGCCTTGATCGCCTCGGCGAAGCGGCGGGCCACCTCCAGGTCCGGGGTGCTGGTCTCCATCCAGAGCAGGTCGGCGTGCGGGGCGTACGCCAGGCCCCGGGCGATGCACGGCTCGATGCCGTTGCGCACCCGGTAGAAGCCTTCGGCGGTGCGCTCGCCGGTGACGAACGGCTGGTCCCGCTCGTCGACGTCGGTGGTGAGCAGGGTGGCGGCCTGCGCGTCGGTACGGGCGATCACCACGCTCGGCACCCCGGCGACGTCGGCGGCCAGCCGCGCCGCCTCCAGGGTGCGGATGTGCTGGCCGGTGGGGATGAGCACCTTGCCGCCGAGGTGGCCGCACTTCTTCTCCGAGGCGAGCTGGTCCTCCCAGTGCACCCCGGCCGCGCCGGCCGCGATCATCGCGCTCATCAGCTCGTACGCGTTGAGGACGCCACCGAAGCCGGCCTCGGCGTCGGCGACGATCGGCGCCAGCCAGTCGATTCCGGAGCTGTCCCCCTCGGCGGTGGTGATCTGGCCGGCGCGCAGCAGGGCGTTGTTGATCCGGCGCACCACCGCAGGCACCGAGTTGGCCGGGTAGAGGCTCTGGTCCGGGTAGGTGTGTCCGGCGAGGTTGGCGTCGGCGGCCACCTGCCAGCCCGACAGGTAGATCGCCTTGAGCCCGGCCCGGACCATCTGCACCGCCTGGTTGCCGGTCAGCGCGCCGAGGGCGTGGATGTAGTCCTCGCTGTTCAGCAGCCGCCACAGCCGGTTCGCCCCGTGCCGGGCCAGGGTGTGTTCCTCCTGGATCGCCCCCCGCAGCCGCACCACGTCCTCGGCGCGGTAGCTACGCCGCACACCCCGCCACCGAGGGTTGGTGTCCCATTCGCGCTGCACCTGCTCGATCGCGGTAACCATCGATTCTCATCCCCTTCAAGTCGTGCTCGGCACACCCGCCGACGCCGAGCCGCCGATGTGTTTTCCACGGTCACACGGCTGGTCGGGACAGGTCGAGATACGGAAAAGGCCAATTATTGAAAAGTCGACCGGCGATTTTGCGAAGTTGTGAAAGCCTCTATTCGCAGCAGTGCTAATGTGACCGGAATCCGTCGGCGGCGACCAGGGAGGTGAGGGCGGTGGCCAAGACCTTCGCCGGGGCCCGGCTGCGCCGGATGCGCGAGGAACGGGCGCTCAGCCAGACGGAGCTGGCCCGGCACCTGAACATCTCCCCCAGCTACCTGAACCAGATCGAGCACGACACCCGACCCCTGACGGTCCCGGTGCTACTGCGCATCACCGAGCTGTTCGGCGTCGACCCGGCGGTCTTCGCCGCGCACGACACCCCGCGGCTGGTCACCGGCCTGCGGGAGGCGCTGCCCGGCCGGGCCGGCCTGGCCGAGCTGACCGAGCTGGCCACCCGGCTGCCCGAGGTCGCCGCCGCCGTCATCGAGCTGCACCGCCGCTACCAGCAGGTCGACGAGCAACTCGCCGAGCTGGTCGGCGACCGCGAACGGGTCGGCCGCAGCCCACACGACCAGGTCACCGAGTTCTTCTACCGGCGGCAGAACTACGTGCCGGAGCTGGACGAGGAGGCGGAGCGGCTGGCCGCGCAGATGGGGCTGCGCCGCGGCGAGGTCCGCGGGCTGCTGCGCGACCGTCTTTCACAGCAGCACGGCGTTCGCGTACGCCGCGAGGACGCCGCCGCCCTCGACGACGAGCTGCACCGGTACCGTCCCCAGACGCGCACCCTGCACCTGTCCACGTCACTGCGGTCCGGGCAGGAGGCCATGCGGATGGCCGCCCAGATCGCGCTGCTGGAGTTCGCCGACGTGATCGACGAGATCGTGGAGTCGGAGCAGTTCGACGACGTACAGACCCAGATCCTCACCCGGGTCGGCCTGGCCAACTACTTCGCGGCGGCGCTGATCCTGCCGTACGAACAGTTCCTGACCGCCGCCGAGCAGCGCCGGTACGACATCGACCTGCTCACCCAGCACTACGCGATGGGCTGGGAGACGGTCTGCCACCGGCTCAGCACGCTGCAACGCCCCCGGGCGCGCGGGGTGCCGTTCTCCTTCGTGCGGGTCGACCGGGCCGGCAACATGTCGAAACGCCAGTCCGCCACCGGTTTCCCGTTCTCCCGCACCGGCGGCACCTGCCCGCTGTGGAACGTCTACGAGGCGTTCAGCTCTCCCGGCCGGGTGGTCACCCAGGTCGCCGCGATGCCCGACGGGCAGCGCTACCTGTGGATCGCCCGCACCATCACCCGCCACCACGGCGGCTACGGCCAACCCGGCAAGGTGTACGCGATCGGGCTGGGCTGCGAAACCCGGCACGCCGGCCGCCTGGTCTACTCCACCGGCATGGACCTGCACGCCGCCGAGGCCGCCATCCCCATCGGCCCCGGCTGCAAGACCTGCGACCGGATGACCTGCCCCCAGCGAGCCGCCCCACCCATCAGCCGCCAACTCGACCTGGACGAAAACCGCAGCACCTTCGTCCCGTACCCCCTACGCGACTGACCCACCCACCTGCATCTCTGCGTTGATCATGAGGTTAGCGGCAGTTTGAAGATCAACCACTGCCGCTAACCTCATGATCAACGGAAATGGTCGAGGCGGACACCAGACGCGACGCCATGTAGATCGACAACGAGACCGGAGCACCCTCGTACTCGATCAGCAACTCTCGACGGCGGATGCGGCAGGGCCAGAGCGATCCACACCCCGCGCAGACCCAGATCGGCAGCACCGGCCCGTGCGCCGTCATGCGGACTCCCCCGGCCAGTGGCCCCGATTGATCGGCACCCGATGCCGAACCCGGCACGGCAACTCGTTCCCGCAGCGGCAAACCATCCGCCACCTGATCCACGACCAGACCGGCCGGTGCCTACGCGAGAGGGTCCGCGCCACGGCGGCCAGATACTCCCCGTATGAGATGAATCGCGGCATACGGCCACGATCCCAGTAAGCCAACAGGTTAGTTAACTGGCAATAGCCATCAGACTAGCTCGGGTCGACCTACCTTCGGGCCATGAACCGAGGGCCGGGGCAGCTCATGGGGCCCTACGAGATCGCCCAGCGCCTGAACGTCTCACGGCAGCGGTTCCAGCAGCTTGCCCGGTACCCCACCTTTCCGAAGCCCTACCAGGAACTTCGCGGCATGAAGGTGTGGTTGGCCGAGGACATCGAAGAGTGGATTGCCAAGTACCGGCAGCCTCGGCCTACCGACGAAGACTGACGCCCAACGCCCGGCGGCTGATGCACGTATCCCGGAATACGGGACGCGAAATGCAGATCTTGGACACTCACCGTTCGGAAGGGCTCGCAGAGTAATAACACGTAGTTTTCCGGATTCGCGGCCTCCTGCCTGCTAGTGCCGTCTCTACCAACGTTGATCGGGGTAACGCGTGGAAGGGCCGGACATCGGCCGTACGCCGGGTCGCCCGGCCAGAGGCACATCCCGAACAGGCGTCATGTCACCCTGACATATTCATGTCACGGTGACATCAGCATCCTCACGACCACCGCTCCCCGCACGCCAGCCAGGTGCCCGAGACGATCATCCGGCATCGAGCCGCTCGAACCCAAGCGGATCCGGACAGCCTCGGCGGGATACACCAGTCCCGCCACGCCGAAACAGAACCTGACCAGCGCCAGAACGACGGGCTACCCGATCAACGTTCACATACCACATCCGCGACCGGAAGCTCGGGAACCAGCGTGTTATTACTCTGCGAGCCCACACGAACCGAAACTGTCCAAGATCTACGAACGGTAGCCCGGCGGGCATAGGTCGACCACGGCCTGGTGTGCACTTGCGGCCGTACCTACCTCTGCACTCGGACCTGCACGCTGACACCCGCCGCCTGAAGGATGTCCGACGGCCGTTGGAACTCACGCGGCCAGAAACCTGGTCACCGCGTCGAGGTAGGCCTCCGGCGCGGTCTCGTGCACCAGGTGGCCGGCGGTGATGGTGACGAGGCGGGCATCGGCCAGCCGGTCGGCGAGTTCGGCGACGTGCTGCTGAGACACCGGGCTCGCCGTGCCGCCGCCGATCAGCACCTTCATAGTCCTTGGCGTCCCAGTCGAAGACCCACCACGCCCGGTACGCGTCGTCGGGGTCGAAATAGACCTGGCGCGCCGGCAGCCGTGCTCACGCCGCTTTTCCACAGGATCGCCAGCGGAGACCGAACCGGGTCCGATTCTGGTGTACCGCGCGTCACCACGAGCCTGGAGTCCAATCGGGAATTATCGATGGATCGGCCCGGTTGAGTCGGTCGCAAGGGCCGGAAAGGCCGGCCAGGCGGCAAGGAGTGGGACATGAGCGAGAAGAAGATCATCGCGATCGTCGGCGCGACCGGGGCTCAGGGTGGAGGGCTGGCGCGGGCGATCCTGGCCGACCGCGACAGCGAATTCACCGTCCGCGCGCTGACCCGCGATCCCACCTCGGAAAAGGCGCAGGAGCTGGTGAAACTCGGCGCCGAAGTGGTCGAGGCCGACATTTACCATCCGGAGAGCCTGGTGCGGGCATTCGCCGAGGCCTACGGTGCTTTCCTGGTCACCAACTTCTGGGCGCACATGTCTGCCGAGAAGGAGTTGCAGGAGGCGGCGAACCTCGCCGAGGCGGCCAAGCAGGCCGGCCTGCGGCACGCCATCTGGTCGACCCTTGAGGACGTTCGTGACCACATCCCGGTCCATGATGATCGGATGCCCACGCTGCAGGGTAAGTACAAGGTTCCGCACTTCGACGCGAAGGCGGAGGCGGACGCATTCTTCACCCGGGCCGGCGTACCGACCACGTTCCTGCGGACGGCCTTCTACTGGGAGGGCCTGGCCACCGGTGCGGCGGGTCCCACCCGCGGCGCCGACGGGGTGCTGGCCCTGTCGCTGCCGATGGGTGACAGTCGTCTCGCCGGCATCGCGGCGGAGGACATCGGCAAGACCGCGTACGGCATCCTGAAGGCCGGCACGGAGTACGCCGGCCACACGGTCCACATCGCGGGTGAGCACCTCACCGGCGAGCAGATCGCCGCAGGCCTGTCCCGGGCGGTCGGCGAGCCGGTCGTCTACCGCCCGCTGTCCCACGACGCCTACCGCGACCTGGGCTTCCCCGGCGCGGACGAGATCGGGAACATGTTCCAGTACTACACGGAGCACCATGCGTACTTCACCGGCGTCCGCGACCTCGACAAGGTCCGCCGGCTCAATCCGGAGCTGCAGACCTTCGACACGTGGCTCGCCACCAACGGCCACACCATCCCGCGCGACTGAACTTATGCGCTACACCCAGCGGCCGCCGTCCCGGCAAGGGAACGGCGGCCGCTGAGGACGTCGGCGCCGGGCCTACCCCTGGGTGATGACGGCGTCGTCGACGGCGGCCTCGACCAGACTCGCGGTGCCCGCATCGGCGGCCTCGATGAGGATCCGTACGCTCTGGCCGGCGTAGCCGGTGAGGCTCCAACTGCCCGACGCCCAGGCGGCGTCGCGGTTGGTCGCGCTGCCCAACTGGGTGAACAGGGCGGTGGTGCCGCCGCTGTGCACGACGGAGACCCGGAAGAAGTCCGCGCTGGTGGCGTTGTTGCCGTGGGCGAAATACCAGGACAGCTTCAGCGTCAGCGGGCCGGTGGCGGGCAGCGCGATGGCGGGCGAGCGGACGCTGGTCGCACCCCCGTCGATGTCGTAGTCGCCGGCGGAGGTGCCAGCGAGCCTTCCGGTGACCAGGTCGTTCGTGCCGGAGATGGTGGCGGCGAGCTGTTTGGGGCCGCTGGAGTTGGTGGCCTGTGGGACGCCGCGCTCCCAGAGGCCGGTGGTGGCGGTGTCGGTGCCGGCGGGGTTGGTGGTCCAGCCGGTGGCCGTCTCGAAGGTGTCCGACCAGATCACCGTCGCCGGGGTTCCGGCGGCCAGCGTCCACAGTGCGTACGCGGCTGCGTCGCCGGCCCGGTTGAGCACCGTGTCGGAGATGTTGCTCGGGTACGTGTCGCACGCCCGGTGGTAGCAGGGGTCGAAGGCGCTCTGGGTGCCACCCCACTTGGCCACCTGCGCGGCGGTCTTCACCCGGGACGCGCCCGCCGCCACGCCCGAGGTCTGCACACCGATCGCGTTGAAGGGGGCATCGTCGGAACGGCCGGCACCCTCGGTGTTCTCCTCGGTCTGCACGCCAATCGAGTCGTAGTAGGCCTTCAGCGTCTGACCGGGGGCCGAGGTGATCCGGTTGATGAAGTAGCCACCGTTGACGGAACCGACCATGTCGAAGTTGAAATACGCCTTGATCTTCGATCGTTCCGCGGTCGGCAGGGTGTTGGCATAGAACCTCGACCCGTTGAGGCCCTGCTCCTCGTCCGTCCAGAAGGCGAACCGGACGCGGCTGGTCAGGCTCGGCCTGGTCGCCGCGAGAGTCAGGGCGATCTCCAGCAGAGTCGCCGACCCGGAGGCGTTGTCGTTGATGCCGGGACCAGCGGATACGCCGTCGAGGTGCGCGCCGAACATGTAAACGCTGTTCGGGTCCCCACCGCCCGGCCAGTCGGCGATCACGTTCGGACCGGCTCCGCTGGTGCAGCCGGAGGTGCAGTTCTGCCGCGTCACGGTGAATCCGGCGGCGACCAGTTTGTTGTACACGTAGGTCACCGAGGCGGTGTAGCCGGCGGTGGTCGAGCGTCGGTTGCCGCCGTTGGCGGAGGCGATCGCCTGGAACTGTTGCAGATGCGCCTTCGTGTTGGTCAGCGAAATGTCCGGTACCGCCAGGGCGGATGCCGCCGCCGTGGCTGCGGTAGCTGTGGTCGGGACGGCGACCACAGCGACGAAGGTCAGGACCAGGGCCGTGAACGCACGCAACACCGCAGTGACTCGCAACGTCTTCTCCTGCCGGTCGGGGAACGCCGGGATCACCGGCAGCCGCAGATTAGGACGGCGCGAAGGTGGGCGGAAATAGACCGAGCCATACCTCTTTCCTCATAACGTGCCGTCAACCGGCCAGGTCGTCACCCGAATCCGGGCCCGCGATCGCGGACAGCGATGACGCCGACCGGTCGGGCCACGGATGCCGGTACGCTTGCCACCCCTTCGCGAGCATTGGGCAGGTGCATGGCTGGTCGTCCGTACCGGATTTCGCCGGCGCTGGCCGTCAGCCTGATCCTCGTCGCCGCGCTGCTGGCCGGTTGTTCGGTGGCCCGCCCGGCCGAGACCACCCGGTTGCGGGTGCTCCAGATGAACCTGTGCAACAGCGGCATGGCGAAGGGCTGCTACACCGGACGGTCGGTCGACCGGGCCGCCGAGGTGATCCGCGCCGAGCGGCCCGACGTGGTCACCCTCAACGAGATCTGCTCCGGCGACGTGGCGGCGTTGGAGCAGGCGATGGTGCAGGTGCACGACGGCACCGTGGTGGCTGCCTTCCAGCCGGCGCGCAACGGCCGCACCGGCGACCCGTACCGCTGCGTCAACGGGCAGCAGTACGGCGTCGGGGTGCTGGCGCACCTCGCGGCGCCGGAGGGTGGGCACACCGTGCACAACGGGTTCTACCCGGCGCAGGACCCGGCGGACCCGGAGCAGCGGGCCTGGCTCTGCGTCGAGGCCGGCACCGTCTACTTCGCGTGCACGACGCACCTGGCGTACACCAGTGCCGCGCTGGCGCTGGCCCAGTGCTCGCACCTGCTCGGCGTGGCCATCCCGCAGTTGCACGCCCGCGCCCGCTACCAGCCCACGGTGGTCAGCGGCGACCTCAACCTGCGGCACGGCGGCGCACCGGACGTACGCTCCTGCGTGCCGGCCGACTACCGGCACCGGCACGACGGCGGGGTGCAGCAGTTCATGGCCACCGCGGACGTCAACATCGAGTCCACCAGGTCGATCGGCATGGCCGGCACCACCGATCACGCCGCCTTCCTGGTCACTCTCACCACCAATCGGGAGCAGCATCCCGCTGCCTGAGCAGGTCGCTCAGTCCCACCAGAACGCCCAGGTCGGGGCGTCGACGAGGCGATCGGCGTAGGCAGCCAGCGTGCACGGACGCTGCCCCTGCCAGATGTTGTCCGGGCAGAAGGCGAAGTGTTCGGCGGCGATCGGCAGCGCCTCGGCGAGGTCTTTCGGCGGCGCGGCGACGCTGAGGTACAGCTCGGCGAAGCCGACGCCGATCGCCCGAACCCCGAACCGGTCCTCCCAGCTGCGCAACACCGCAGCAAGTTTGCCGGTGTCGTTGGTGTAGTTGAGGGCACCCTGCCAGCCCATGGCCGCCAACGCGTCGCTGCCGCACGCTGCGGCGACGAGGCCGAGGCGCATGGTGGGCTGGGCCTGTGACAGCTGCTCGGCCCAGTGCTCCGCATGCCGCTGCGGCGCCACCCGTGGCCGGGCCGCCGACGCCAGGCCGGGCCAGTCCAGGCCGTACGGGGCGGTGACCGCGAGCCGCTCCGCCGGGGCGAGCATGTCCGTGTCGTCGTCGGTGCCGGTGTAGGACGCCCACCAGCCGGCGAGCAGCCGCTCGACATCATGCTCCGCTGACGAGAACGCCGGACGCGGCCAGAGCTCGCCCCGGTCCCAGGGGCGGGACGGGTCACCGGGCAGGCTGTCCAGCAGCAACGGCCAGAGCGCGGAGTCGTCGTGTGCCGCGTGCAGCCGCGACCACAGCCCGGCCGGCGCCGGACCGTCGCTCACCCACAACACCGGTCGTTCACCGTCGCCCTCGTCGCCGCGTACGGTCCCCCCGGGCGGCAGCGGCACGGCCAGCGTCCGCGTCCGGGACTCCTCGTCCGCGAACAACTCCACCAGGTCAGCGGGCATCTCGTTCAGCTGCGACGTCACGAGGCGTGAGGATAGCCATCGGGTCGGACAGTCCCCGGACGACGGGCCGGCAGGCGGAAAAGTCGGTTGCCGGTGCGGTACGGCTCCGGCTTGTTAGATGTGGGCCGCTTTTATACTAGGTTCGTGGCCGGACACCAGACGAGTCGCGGGGTGGCGTACAGCCTCGGATATCACCTCGTGTGGTGTTCGAAATACCGCCGCCCCGTGCTCGCCGGCCCGGTCGCCGAACGCCTGCGAGAACTGATCGAACAGAAGACCGTCGAACACGGATGGTCAATCGTGGCTCTGGAAGTCATGCCCGACCAGGTGCACCTGTTCGTTCGCGCCGACCCGACCGCTTCGCCGTCGTACATTGCGAACCAACTCAAGGGCTTCACGTCTAAGGTTCTGCGAGACGAATTCCCTCACCTGCGGTCCCGGCTACCGACGCTGTGGTCTCGGTCGTACTTCGTGGGTTCGGTTGGCACCGTGTCCGCCGCGACGATTCAGGGGTACACCGAAACCCAGTGGGAGCGCCCGTGGCGGAAGGGGGCCGCGTCGTGAAGGTCAACCACGGTTACGTTCGGCGTCTCTGCCTCGCCCCCGGTCAGGCCGCGGCCCTGGATGAGCAGGGCCACGCCGCACGGGCCATGTGGAATCTGCTGCACGCCTGGTGGACGTGGGGCGGCAAACATCGCCGACCGAGCCTCAAGCAGGCCGATGGGGCGATCCGACAGGCCCGCAAAGACATTCCGTGGCTCGCCGACCTGCCCGCGCAGGCCGCCCAGCAGGTACTCAAGACGTACGTGCGAGCGTGGAAAAACTGCTGGGAAGGCCGCGCGTCGGCCCCCGAGTTCAAGTCACGGATCCGATCCCGGATGGCCGTCGATGTACCGCAGGGGCGCGACCTCGGCGTGGTTCGACTGTCCCGCCACGTCGGGCAGGTTCGGATCCCAAAGGTTGGTGTGGTGCGGTTCCGCTGGTCCGGCCCCATCCCTGGGGTTGGCCGCGAGCCGGGCCGCATCACCGGTGCGAGGCTGGTCAAAGACGTGCTCGGCTGGCACATCGTGTTCCGCACCGAAGTCGACATGCCCACCCCCGCGCAGCATCCCGGCCCCGCCGTCGGCGTGGACCGGGGCATCACCATCGCTTTGGCGTTGTCCGACCGCAACAACCATCCCCACGGGCCATGGACCCGCCCGACCGAAGCGGTCCGGCTTCTCAGGCTGGAACGCACAGCGGCACGACAGAAGCGGGCACGTAAACGCGGCGAGCCGACCTCGAACCGGCTGCACCGCACCTATCACCAAATCGCCAAGGTACGCGCGAAAGTCAAGCGCCGCCGGGGCGACTGGCAGCACAAAACCACCACGTCCCTGGCACAGCAGTACAAGGTTGTGGTGGTGGAAGACCTCCGAATCCGCAACATGACCCGCAGCGCCAAAGGCACTGCCGAGTCCCCTGGCGTGAACGTGCGGCAGAAGGCCGGCTTGAACCGATCGATGCGCAACGAGGCCCACGGCAGGACCGTTGAACTACTGGCGTACAAGCTGGCCGAACGCGGCGGACAGTTATTGAAGGTTCCGGCTGCGGGCACGTCCCAGACATGCTCAGCCTGCGGACATCGTGATCCAGCCTCCCGCAACGGCGCCCGGTTCGTCTGCACATCGTGCAGCTGGGTCGGCCACGCCGACAGCAACGCCGCCCTGAACATTCTGAACGCGGCAGGGCTTGCCGTGTACGGACGTGGAGCCAAGACCATTGGGTCTGGCCGTGAAACGTCAACCATCCGGCGCGCCGCATAAGCGCCGCCGGAAATCTGCCCCCTTTAGTGCGTCCGCCAGTAGGTCATCGGATGCGAGGGCTGCGGGGTCGGGTTTCCCATCGGTAGTGTTTCCAGGCTCGGACGATGAGGCTGCGGATCGTGATGAGGATGCAGGCCGCGTCGAGGTAGAAGTCGACGCATGGGCGGCGGCGTTCGGTGTTGCGTCTGATCTTGCCGAAGTTGTTGCACCACGAGTTCGTACGTTC
>NZ_BMNB01000003.1 GCF_014646235.1 Micromonospora sonchi
GGTCCACCAGTGCCCACCGAGACCGGCGACAACACCCCCCGGATCATGCACACGACAGGGGCAGTAAGTCATACCGGCCTCGGTGACCAGCGAGCCCTTGCCTCAGGGCCACGAAAAAGGTAACGGGGGGGACTTCCGGAGCCGGTTGTGGGCGCACCCACTCGTAAGTGACGCAGGTCACATCAGCCGCCGCGTCACGAACGAGAGGGCAGCTTGCGTCTGCTGGTCGTCCGCCCAATGGGGACGACCGACACGGAAGAGACAGCAGAGCGATGAACGCGACAAGAGCACAGCAGCACGAGGTCCTGGTCCTGGGCGCCGGCTACGCCGGGCTTTCCGCCGCGATCCAGCTCGCGGCCCGCACCAGGAAGAGCGGGAACCTGCGAGTGACGCTGGTCAACCCCTACGACACCTTCACCGAGCGGCTCCGACTGCACATGACTGCCACCGGCCAGGAGACGGCCGAGATGAACATCCCGGAGCTGCTGGACGGCACCGGCGCCCGCTTTGTCCGCGGCTGGGTCACCGCCGTTGACGCCGAGGCGAAGACCGTCCGGATCGACGACGACCGGGTCCTGCGCTACGACACCCTGGTCTACGGCCTGGGCAGCATCGCGGACACCGTCGCCGTCGCCGGCGTGGACGACCACGCCTACACCCTCAACAGCCCGGAGGACGCCACCCTCCTCGCCGACCGGCTGACCCGGCTCGACAGCGGGACCGTCGTGGTCGGCGGCAGCGGCCTCACCGGCGTCGAGGCCGCCGCTGAGATCGCCGAGCGGCACCCGGAGCTCCAGGTGGTGCTGCTGGGCCGGCAGGAGCCGGGCGCGAACATGCACCCGAAGGCCAAGGCCTACCTGGGCGCGGCGCTCGCCCGGATCGGCGTGCGGGTGTGCAGCGGCGTCGAGGTGACCAAGGTGCTGCCGGACAGCGTCGAGCTCGCGGATGGCTCCAGCATCCCGGCGGCCGCGGTGCTGTGGACCAGCGGCACCCGTGTCTCGCCGTTGGCTGCCGCCGCGGGCCTGACCGTCGACGAACGCGGCCGCGTCGTCACCGACAGCGCGCTGCGCTCGATCTCCCACCCGGACGTCTACGCCGTGGGCGACGCGGCGGCGATCCGTCAGGGCTACGGCGTGATGCACGGGACCTGCCAGGGCGGCATGCCCACCGGCGTGCATGCGGCCCTCTCGATCCTGCGGGTGCTGGCCGGCGAAGAGCCCAAGCCCTTCCGCTTCGGCTACTACCACACACCCGTCAGCCTCGGCCGGAACGACGCCGTCGTGCAGTTCACCCACCCAGACGACAGCCCGCGCCGGATCGTGTTGACCGGCAAGCGGGCCGCGAAATACAAGGAGGCGGTCACTGCCGCGCCGTGGCCGGCCTTTGCCCGCATGAAGAAAATGCCCGCCTCGGGCGCGTTCTGGCCGCACGGCGGCCGCTACACCCGGATCCGGAGCGCCAAGTGACCCAGCCGCAGCAGGCCGACCCCGACCAGATCGCCTTCCAGCAGTACCGCACCCTGCTCTTCTCCGTCGCCTACCGCATCCTCGGCACCGCCGCCGACGCCGAGGATCTGGTCCAGGACGCCTGGCTCAAGTGGTCGGCGGTTGACCGCTCCCAGGTCGCCGACCCCAAGGCCTATCTGACCCGGATCGTCTCCAACCTAGCGATGGGACGGCTTCGTTCGACCCGCCATCAGCGCGAGACCTACTTCGGGCCATGGCTCCCCGAGCCGATCCTCACCGGCCCGGACACCGCCGACGGCGTCGCCACGGCGGACTCGGTCTCCATGGCCCTGCTGGTGGTCCTGGAGACGCTGAGCCCCCTGGAGCGCGCGGTGTTCGTGCTGAAGGAGGTCTTCGCCTTCAGCTACGCGGAGATCGGGGAGGCGGTGGAACGTTCGGAGTCGGCGGTCCGGCAGGCCGCGCACCGCGCCCGCGAGCACGTCCAGGCCCGCCGGCCCCGTTTCACCGCCGACCGCGCCCGCCAACGCGACGTCACCGAGCGCTTCTTCGCGGCGACGACGGGCGGCGACATCAACACGCTCATGGAGTTGCTCTCCCCGGACGTGACGCTGTGGACCGACGGCGGCGGCAAGG
Source organism: Micromonospora sonchi (assembly GCF_014646235.1). Taxonomy (GTDB): domain Bacteria; phylum Actinomycetota; class Actinomycetes; order Mycobacteriales; family Micromonosporaceae; genus Micromonospora; species Micromonospora sonchi. Next base: position 2,100 of record NZ_BMNB01000003.1, read on the forward strand.
TCCGCCAGGCCATCGAGCCGGTGGTCGGCCTGGAGACCGTGGCCCGTTGGTTCGCCGCGCTCAGCACCGTGACCTATCAGGGCATCGAGCCCGGGCAGATGCGGGCAGAGATCACCTGGATCAACGGCGGCCCGGGCGTGGTCTTCCGCGGCCCGGACCGCGTGGTCGCCACGCTGACCTTCGACTTCGACCCGGAGGGCCGCATCTCGACCATCCACAACGTGGCCAACCCCGACAAGCTCCACGCCGTCGCCGACGGAACTCGGCACGAACTATCGTGAACTGCCCGATCGTTGTCGACGCCCTCCAGAATCCTCGTGCGCGCCCGGGCCCGCTGCGCCAGCACCCCGGGGCACTTCTCACCAAGATCCAGGGCAACCCTGGTGAATCGGCTCAGGGATTCCCCCGGACGCTGGGGCTCGCGCCGCATGGCAGGGTGGACGCATGCCGGTCCGGGATGACGTGTTGGTCGACGAGCATCTGCGGCAGTTGGCTGGCCGACTACGCGGGCCGCGCCGGGTGCGGGCGGATCTGATGACCGAGGCGCGGCACGGGCTGCTCGACGCGGTCGAGGCGTACCGGGATGTTGGTCTGCCCGTTCACGAGGCCGCTCGGCGGGCCGTCACCGACTTCGGTACGCCGGAGCAGCTCGCCCCGGCGTACCAGGCCGAGCTGGCGGTGGCGGCGCTGCGCGGTCTGTCGCTGCGGGTCCTCGCCTTCGCCGGAGCCGCCGCGATCGCCGGCGATCTGACCTGGCAAGGTTCGAGTTGGAGCGAGGGCCCGCCACCGCCCGCCGGCTACCTGCTGGTGTCGCAGTCGGTGGAGTGGATCTGGGCGATGGCGTTCCTGCTCGGCGCGGCCGGTCTGGTGCTGGTGGGAGCGACCGCGCGCTCGTCCCGCCCGGGGCTCACCGTGCTGGCCCACGCGGTGGGTGGCCTGTTGACCGGCACCGCCGTGTTGGGCGCGCTGGCCGCCGCGGTGCTGTTCGGCTGGTCGATCCTGCTCTGGGACGCGGCGCTCACCTGGCCGCCGATGATCGTCGGCATGCTCGCCGCCGGGGCCGCCCATGTCTGGCTGGGCCGGGCGGCGCACACCTGGCTGCTCGCCACCCGCTGAGCACCGTGGATCAGCCCGCCGGCGCGGACGAGGTGCCCGAGTCGAGGAAGCGGGCGACGGTCGCGCTGAACTCGCGCCATCCCGATCGCTGATCGGCCAGCGCGCGTCGGCCCGCGTCGGTCAGCTCGTAGGTGCGTCGCTCACGGCCGTTGACGATGCTCCAGGCGCTGGCCACGTGGCCGGCCCGCTCCAGTCGCCGCAGCGCCGGGTAGACCGTGCCGGTGGCCAGGTCGAGCCGGCCGTCGCTGCGGGTCCGCAACGCCTCGATGATGGCGTAGCCGTGCAGGGCGCCCCGCTCCAGCACGGCGAGCAGCAAGGCGTCGAGGTGTCCGTGCAGCGCCTGGGCGTTCATAAGTAGACAGGCTACCTGTCAAGTGGCGGCGCCGCCACCGGGGCGGAGACCCGTTACCCACCGCAGCCAACTAGGGTATGTGCCCAGAGTCACCCACCGGCACCCCGCCGTGGGTGGGCAGCCCGACGCACACGGAGGTCACCGTGGCCCGCCAGTCGCCTCAACGGCCAGACGCCGACGAGCCAGAGCTCGATGACACGACCGGCCCCGCCGAACCGGACGCCGCCGTGTCGGCCGACGCGGCCCGCGCGCTCTGGGACGAGCTGCGGATCGACCCGGTGGAGATCGCCCTGCCCGCCGGCACCGGTTACACCCTGCGGGCGTACCGGCCGGCCAGCGAGCTGACCCCGACCGATGTGGCCGAACGCGACGCCGACGACCCCTTCCTGGCCCGCCGTCAGGTGGTGGAGGCCGAGGACGACGAGGACGACGAGGTCGTCATCCTCGACGAGGAGGTCGCCCGGGAGTTCGCCGAGAGCGACGACGAGGAGAAGCAGGCCGAGCGCGGCGCGGGCGACGCCGAGAAGGGCGACGCCGAGAAGGGCGACACCGAGGAGGAGGACGACACCGACGAGAAGGCGGCCGACGAGGCCGGCGACGAGGAAGTGCCGGCATTCCTGAGCCACCGGGGGCGCCTGCTGCTGTTCAAGACCCCCGAGTCGCTGGTGAGTTTCGTCCGCTCCGGCGCGCCCAACGATCTGTCTCAGCTGGACAGTTGGAATGAATTGTCCGAACGGGTGGAACCGGCCGACATCGCGCCCCGCGCCGAGGACGTCTACGAGCTCGATCTCGTGGTGGAAAACCTCCGCGGCGGGCACGACAGCTGGGATCCGACGCTGCTCATCGAGGCTGGCGAGGTGGCCCGCGACGTGGCGTACGCGCTGCGCCTGCCCGCCGTGCTCGACATGCTTTCCAGCGGCTCCAGTCTCGACGATCTGGACGAGGCACTGCGGGCCTCGGTCAATGGCGGGATCGGCGGATTCATGGGGCGTCGTCGATTGAAGAAAATCGGGGCACAAACCGCAAGTCTGGGCTGGCGGACCATTGTCGGCAAGATCTCTGCGGTCGTGGACTGGCGCGACTGACCCGCACCAGGGAGCATCAGTCTCTGGCAGAGGTAGCCCTGTGTCCGGGAGGAGGACGACGCCGTGGCGCTCGTGCGCGTGTACTGCGGTCTGGCCTCGGCTGATCCGGCCGACCGATCGGCTCCGGCCGGTTCGGCGCTGACGTCCGCTGTGGTCGACGACGCAGGCCGTCTGCTGAATGTCTGCGAGATCGGCGACGACCCGGCGGGCTACGCCCGGCTGGTCACGCTGCTCGTGGAACGCTCCGGCGGGCCGAGCGGCGCGGCGATAGCCGCCGACAGCGACGACCACAGCGTCACCTCTCTGCTCAGCGCCGCCGGGCGCCCGTTGGCGATCGCCGACGACGACTCGGTCGACGACTTCGCCGAACGGTTCGCCGATGACGACTCGGTCGAGGAGATGCAGTCGCCCCCGGCCGTACGACGGGCCGTGGGCCTGGCCCGCGCGCTACAGGCGGGTGCGCTGTCGGCGGTGACCCTGCCGGCGCCCCGGGACCTCGCCGGCTACAAGCAGGTGCTCGCGGCGCACGCGGCGCTGGCCAGCGGGCGGCACTCCGCCGCGGTGACGCTCCGCGAGGTGCTCCGCGAGCTCTACCCGGCCGCGCTGCGCGCCTACCCCGACCCCGCCGACCTGATTCCGCTGGCCGTGCTGGACGCCCTCCCCGAACCGGGAATGCTCACCGATGCCGCCGGCCGCGGCCGCGACGCCGCGGTCACCGCCGACGCCGTCGCCGCCCAGCTGACGGCCGACGGCCTGGGCGACGCCGACGCGATCGACGAGGCCGTCACCGCACTACGGGTGGCGATCGCCGAGACCCCCCGGCGGTCTGCGGTCAACCGTGCCCTCACCTCCGCCGCCGCCGAGACGATCCGGCAGGCGGTCGCCTCCGTACGCGCCTGTGACGCCGGCTGTCAGGCGCTGGTCGGCGCGCTGCACGCGCGCATGGCCGCGCCGGTGCAACTGCCCGGCCGGCGGACCGTCGACCGGCGTGGTGAGCCGGCCGGTGAACTGTCGACCGCCGGTTCCGGAACCGGCCTACGTGCGGTGCGTCCCACCGGGCCCGAGCCGAGCGGCGGGCGCCGTAGCCGCCCCGAGCCGGTACCGGGAAGCGCGACGCCACCGTCGCCCCGACCGCTGGGTCCGCCGCCGGTGGCACCCGCCCCGGTCACCCCGCCGCCGGTCGCACCCGCTCCGGTGGCGCCGGCCGCGGTCGCCGGCCCGCCCGTCTCGGCGCCCCCGTCGCGACCCGAGCCGCCGCCGTCGCGACCCGAGCCGCCGCCGTCGCGACCCGAGCCGCCCCCGTCGCGGATCGACGGCCCGACCAACCGGCCGATCTCCACGCCACCGCCGCCCCCGCCCGGAATCACCCCGATCGCGCCGGCGCAGCGCGGCTCGGTGCCGCCCGCCGAGGCGGGCGAACCGTTCCGGCCGATCCTCACCACCGCGGCGATCAACAGCGCGCGCGCCGAACGCCAGCGCACCGTCATCCCGCCACGGCCGAAGACGAACGGTGAACCGCCGGCACCGACGGGTGGCTTCAGCGCCACCGACCTGAGCATCCCGATGCCGGCGTCCCGTCCCGGCCAGGAGGAGCCGCCCGCGCCCGGTTCCCGGGCGAACTGGCCGCTGGTCAACAACCCGGAGAGTCCGGCCGACAGTCCGGCGCACGACCCGGCCGTCGGTCCCTACGAGGGCGCCCGGCGGGCCGCCGCCGACCCGCCGGCCGACGACTCCGCCGCCGAGCGCCGGGTGACTCCACCGTGGCTCGCCGACGACCTGCCGCCGGAGCCCCCGGTGTTGCGGCTGGTCGAGCCTGCGCCGCTGGCCGACCGGGCACTGCGCACCGGGGCGGAATCCCAGTTGGACACCCCGCCGCTGCGCCTGGTGGACCGGGAGAACACGGAACGCGGTGACCGGCCGTCCGAACGCCTGGACGTCACGCTGCCGGCCCGCCGGCCGGAGCCGCCGTCCGAACGCCTAGACGTCGCGCTGCCGGCCCGCCGGCCGGAGCCGCCGTCCGAACGCCTGGACGTCGCGCTGCCGGCCCGCCGGCCGGAGCCGCCGGCCGAGCGCCGGCCGCCACCGATCTCCGACGACGGGGACGGCGACCTGCTGATCTTCGCTCAGGCCAGGTCAGCCTGGTTCGTCGGGCACGGCGAGGACACGGATGCGGATCTGGACTGGTCGTCCCTGGCCGACAGCGGCTGGCAGGCCGCCGAGCAGGCGGCCCGCCCGGCGGTGGGCGCCGAGACGACGGCCGGGCTGCCCAAACGCGTGCCGCAGGCCAACCTCGTGCCCGGTTCTCCGCTGCGCGAGGAGCGTCCACTACGCATCGTGCGGGACGCGGCGAGCCTGGCCGAGAACACCACCGGCTACTTCCGCGGCTGGCGCCGGGGACAGGAGATCGGTGGGTTCGCGGTCGGTGGCCGCCCGGGGCGGGAGTCGGCCGGCGGCTGGGACTTCAGCCGGGACACCGGTGACCGTGACGACGATCGGGAGTACGAGTACCGCTCCGCCGGCTACCGCTCCTGACGCCCCCGCACCCCCGTTCACCTGCGTGTTCATGCCCACACCCGGATAATTTGACGCCGGGTCGCTGGGGCCGGGAGCATACCCGCAGAACGGCCGGCGGCAGGTCGCCGGGCGGGAAGGCGAGTCATGGCAACACCGGCAACCGGCCCATCCGTGCTCACCCGGCGGGGGGTTCTCGCCGCTGCTGCGGGCACCCTGCTGTTGGGCGCCTGCGGGCGCGACGGGGAGCCCGAGGCGACCGTCATCCGGGCCACCGGTGGACCCGAACTGGTCATCGGGGCGACCCTGGAGCTGAGCGGCCCCGGAGCCGCCCTGGGGGTGGGCCAGGAGCGGGCGCTGGCCATCAGCCTGGAGGCCGTGAACGCCAAGGGCGTCCCGGTCGGCAATCTCCGCCGGACGGTACGGCTCGAGGTGCTGGACAACCGCAGTGATCCCCGGCTCGCCGCCCGGCAGGCCACCGAACTGGGCCGACGCGGCGACGTGCACGCCCTGCTCGGCGGCACGCTCGCGGAGACCTCGATGTCGGTCATCAAGGTGGCGCAGGAACTGCGGCTGCCGTTCGTGTCGCTGGCGTTCGGCGACGCGATCACGGTCCCCCTGGCCCAGCGGGCCTTCATCTACAAGGTGACCCCGGATGCCGGGGACGTGGCCCGCAGACTGGCTCGGGTGATCGACACCGGAGGGCTGCGCCGGGTCGTGCTGCTGGCCGAGGAGGGGCTGCACGGCGACTCCGGCGTACGCGCCATGACCGGGGCGTTGCGTACCGTCGGGGTGACGCTCGCCGACACGGTACGGCTACCCCGGCCGGAGGACGGCCTCGCGCGGGCCGCTGAAACGGCCGTGGCGGCGCGAACGGACGGCGTGGTGGTATGGGCCACCGCGCCGAACTCCGGCGCCGCCGCACGGGCGCTACGCGGCGCCGGATTCACCGGCCAACTGTTCTTCGACGCCGGGGCGGTCGCCGAGGAGACACTGGAGGACCACAACGTCCCCGCCGTCGAGGGCGCCCACGCCGTCCACCCGGCCTCGTTGGGCGGCTCCACCCTGGCCAACAGCAGCGCCACCGGGCGGGCGTACCGCGAACTCGTCTCGCAGTACATCCGCCGGCACGGCGCCTACAACGGCTTCGCGCCGTACGCCTCGGACGCCCTGCTGCTCATCACCAACGCCGCCAAGCTGGCCAACAGCGTGGACCGGGGCCGGCTGCGGGCCTACCTGCAGAACCAGATCACCGACGGGATGGCCGGGCTCTACTCCTTCACGCCGATCCGGCACAGCGGCATGGAACGCCACTCCCTCGGCGTGTACCGAGTGGACGGTGGCGCCTGGAACCGCCTCAGCTGACCGTGCCGGGGCCATGGACAGCGACCATCGCCCGGTGTCGACACCAGCCGTCACCGGGCGCGGCGCGCGATCGTCAGGCCGGGGCGACGGCGCGGGAGCGACGCATGGTGAGCACGTACTCGACCAGCGAGATCAGCACGTGCTTCGTCGACTCCCGGTTCCGGGCGTCACAGGCCACCACCGGAACGTCGCTGGAGATCGCGAGCGCGTCCCGGACGTCCTGCGGATCGTGGTACTGCATGCCGTCGAAGCAGTTGATGGCCACCAGGTACGGCAGCCGCCGATGCTCGAAGAAGTCGATCGCCGCGAAGCAGTCGGCCAGGCGGCGGGTATCCACCAACACGACCGCGCCGATCGCACCCCGGACCAGTTCATCCCACATGAACCAGAACCGGGTCTGACCCGGCGTACCGAACAGGTACAGGATCAGGTCACGATCGATCGAGATGCGGCCGAAGTCCATGGCCACCGTGGTCGTCGTCTTTCCCGGCACCTGTCGGGTGTCGTCGACGCCGACCCCGGCTGAGGTCATGATGGCCTCGGTCGTCAGCGGCGTGATCTCCGAAACCGAGCCGACCAGAGTCGTCTTGCCGACGCCGAAACCACCGGCAATAACGATCTTCGCCGACGTCACGCGCCCGCTCGGGGTCGGCGGGCGGTGCGACATGTCAGAGCCTGCGAAGTCCACTCAGCACCCTCTCCAGCAGTTCAGTGCCCACCGCGTCGTCCGAGTCGTCCAGGATGGTCGGCTCGTGGACCGCGACCAGGCCGTCCGTCGCCATGTCGGCGATGAGCACCCGGGCCACGCCGAGCGGAAGTTGCATCCGCGCCGCAATTTCAGCGAGCGACTGCACCCGTCCGTCACACAGCGCGGCGATGTACTGGTGTTCACGGCCATGGCCACCGTTGCTTGTGGCAGCGGCCCGACCGCGCACCGTTGTCTCGACGAGCGCCTCCAAGGCGATGTCGAGGCGGGGACGGGTACGACCGCGGGTCACGGCGTATGGACGGACCAGAGCGCCGGTCGGCTCGTCACGATCGGTCATGTCGCCGCTCACCTCCTTCGTACCCCACACCGGATCCCACCGGCGCTACCCGTCGTGTGCAATATTCTCGCCCTGCTCGTCTCACCGGATGGCGCGACGATCAGCCCATCATCCCGACAGCCGTACGTGGCTGCGGAGTCAGGGCGTCGCCCACCCGATCGACGAGCAGGGCCATTTCGTAACCAACCTGCCCGACGTCGCAGCTGCGCGCGGCGAGCACCGCGAAGGACGAGCCGTCCGAAATCGACATCAGGAACAGGAAGCCATTGTCCATCTCGACCACAGTCTGCAGCACCGCGCCACCTTCGAAGCAGCGGGCCGCGCCCTGGGTCAGGCTGACCAGCCCGGATGCGATCGCCGCCAGCTGGTCCGCCCGGTCCCGCGGAAGGTCTCGTGACGACGCCAGAAGCAGGCCGTCCGCGGAGACGGCGACCGCATGTGCGACACCGGGCACCCGATCGGCGAAGTTGGCCAGCAGCCAACCGAGATCCTGCGTAGTAGTCATCCTTCTTGCTCCTTCTGCCCGCTCCCGGCCACCGGGCCTGAGCCAGACTGCGAGGATTGCTGCCCGCCCGAGGTCTCCTCCGGGCCGGTCGGGTTGCTGTCCGAGGAGTGGCTGCTACGCCCTCGCTGGACACCCCGGTGGTAGGCGGAGAGCAGACCGCGCACCGACTCCGGGTTGCGCCGCTGCACCGAGGTGGTCGGCTTGGCCACCGCTCCCGGAACGAGCTGGGCCATCGGCGTACGCTTCGGCAACCCGGTCTGGGTGGTTCCGGCATCCGGCACCTGACTGGCGGCGCTGGCCGCCCGCCAGCCGTCGTCGGCGGCAGTCTGCCACACATTCTCCTGCGGAGCCGAGCGGTACGGCGGCTTGCTCTCGGCGGCGCCCGGTCGGGCTCCACCGCTCGCCGCCGCGTACCCGCCGGACGCCCCCGCGGCCGTCGGAGTCTCTGCCATCGGCTCGTTACCTGTCGTCCCACTCGGGCTCTGCTGTGCGGCCGGTCGACCGGTGGTGTCGACCGCGGAAAGCTGCTGGGTCGCGCCGTTCGCCGTCGGCTGCCGGGCACCCGCCGACTCCTCCGGGCCGGGACGGCGGGTGCGGAACCACGCCGACTCGAGCTCCCGGAAAATCGGCAACTCCATCGTCTCATCCGCGTACCGCTGCCGGTTCTGGGCCTGCGGCATGGCCGGCCGGGCGGGAGCGGGCGGCGGCGCCGCCGGGCGCTGCACCCGCGGCAGCTCGGTGGTCATGTCCAGCGCCGCGGCCAGCCGCTCGGGCGCGGGCGGCGCGGACGGTTCCCCGGCGACCGGTGGCCATGCCGGCGGTGCCGCGGCGTACGTGTTCGCCGGCCCGGCCGTGGGTGCCGCCGAGACGGGCCGCTGCGGCAGGTGGCCACCGGGCGGCGTCGAGACCGGCGAACCCGACATCGGCGCCGCCGAGATCGGGGCGGACGACACGGGCTGGCCGGAGACTGGAGCGGCCGAGTAGGGCGGGGCGGAGTAGGGCGGGGCGGAGTAGGGCGTGCCCGAGACCGGGGGCGCCGACACTGCCGGCGGCGCGTACGGCCCGGCCTCCGGGCTGCTCGGCAGCTGGCGCGGGATGGTCGGCTGCTGGTCGGTGACGGTCGGTTCGTCGGCGGCCCGGCGTTGCGGCAGCGGATCGATCGACTGGCCGTTGGAGTTGCGCGTGGTGAAGCCACTTCCGCTGCTGACCCCGCTGGCGCCGGTCAGGTCCGACCAGGCGGGCAGGTTTCCCGCGCCCGCCACCTGGGCCGGCGTGCCGGAACCGTTGCGGCTGGCCGGGTCGAAGGGCCGGCCGCCCAGGGTCACCTGGTTACCCGAGCCACCGGGACGCTGCGCGGGCGGCGTCGGCGCGGTCGTCCCGCCGCCCAGCGCAGGCGCCGCGCCGAACGCCGGGTTCGGCCCGGATGGCAGCGCCGGCGAGGCAGGCAGCGCGGCGGGATGCTGCCCCCGACCGGTGAGCGCCCGGGGCACCAGCACCGTGGGCGGCAGCGCGACCTCGGCCACCGTGCCCCGGTCGCTGCTGCCCGGACGCAGCTCGACCTTGACGCCGTGCCGGGACGCGAGTCGGGCGACCACGACCAGACCCATCATCCGGGACACCGCGACGTCCACCTGCGGCGGCGTGGCCAGCCGCTCGTTCAGGTCGGCCAACTGCTCGGCACTGATGCCGATGCCCCGGTCCTCCACGTACAGCGAGGCGCGGTCACCGATCCGGCGGGCCTCGACCAGCACCTGCGAGTCCGGCGGCGAGAAGGCGGTGGCGTTGTCGAACAGCTCAGCGACGAGGTGAACCAGGTCGTTGACCGCGTGCGCGGCGACCTCTATGTCCCGGTCGATCACCCCGAACTCGATCCGGGTGTAGTGCTCGACCTCCGACTGACCGGCGCGCAGTACGTCGATCAGCGCGGCCGGCTCCCGCTGCACCCGGGTCGAGTCCGCGCCGGCGAGGACGAGGAGGTTCTCGTCGTTGCGGCGCATCCGGGTGGCGAGGTGGTCCAGCTGGAACAGCTCGGCCAGTCGGTCCGGATCCTCCTCGCCGCGCTCCAGCCGGTCGAGGTGCCCGATCAGCCGGTCGACCAGGATCTGGGAGCGGCGGGCCAGGTTGACGAACATGGTCGCGACGGACGCCCGCAGCGCGGCCTGCTCGGCGGCGGTGCGGACCGCCTCCAGGTGGACGGCGTTGAACGCCTCGGTCACCTGGCCGAACTCGTCCTTGCTGCGCACCGGCAGCGGCTCGGCGATCTGATTGGCCAACTGCACCGGGGAGAGCTGCCCGGTCACCTGCGGGTCACGCAGCCTGGCCACCGCGTGCGGCAGCCCGTACCGGGCGATGGAGAGCGCGCCCTCGCGTAGCTCACGCAGCGAACGGGCCATCGAGCGGGCGACCAGGTAGGCCAGGAAGATGGCCAGCAGCAGCATGGTCAGCAGCAGGCCGGTCTCCAGGAAGACCTGACGCTGCACGCCGGAGCGAAGCTCGCCAGCCTTCGCCACCACGTCCGAGTCGAACTTCTGCTCGACCGTCCGGATCAGCTCGCCGTTCGCCACCAACGCCGCGTCCCACTGCTCCGGCCGGAAGGAGACGCCGGAGAGGTTCTCGGAGGTGTCGGCGTTGACCTGACTGATGTAGATGGTGGCCTGCCGGCGGTCACCGCCGCCGATGGTCTGGGCGTGGAACTCCGACTCCGCTTCGGTGGCCACCGCGTTGAAGCTCTGCTGTGCCTGTTGCTGGCCGGTCTCGCTGGAGATGTAGTCGGTCCGCAGGGTGGCGCTCATGCCGCCTTGGATCAGGGCGCGGTGCACCACCACCCGGCGGATGGAGAGCCACTCCTTCTCCCGGGACACGGCGGCAGCGGTCCGCATCCGGTCGCTGAGTTCGCTGTCACCGGCGAGCTGGCTGGCCGAGTCCCGGACGGCGAGCAGTTGGTTGATCAGTTCGTCGTACGACTGCAGCGCGTCGGTGATCTTGAACTTGCCGTTCAACACCTGGCTACGGGTGCCCGGCAGGTCACCGAGGCGCTCGTTGATCTGGTTGAGCAACGCATCCAGGCTGTCGGGCAGGTCGCTCAACTCACCCCGCTGCCGCGAGTAGGGGGCCTTGGCCTCGTCCACCCGCGCCGCCACCTCGCCGTAGAGGGCGGAATAACGCTTCTTCTCCGCCGGCTCGGCCCGACCCGGCTGCGGCGTCACACCGAGCAGCAACACGGCCGCGGTCCGCTCGTCCTGGAGGCCGTCCACCAGCTTGCCGGAGTGCCCGACGAGTTCAGCGAGATCACCGGCCCGGTTGGCGTTGCCCAGCGATTCCAGGTGATCGATCAGGCCGCTGGTGCCCACGACAACCGTGGCGATGGTCGGCACGATCATGATGAGACCGAGCTTGGACCAGATCGGCATGTCGCGGAGCCGACCAGCCGGCCGGCGCAGACGCGACAGGAAAGAGCCCGCCGTCTTCGGCCGTTTGCTCACGTCACCGCCCTCGTGATTGCAGCGTCCGCGTTGCCTCGGGCAACGCCCAGCGGCCGACCCGGCGGGGTCGGACCATCCGAGATTCCATCACGCCGTCCCGGAAAGAGAAAGCCCAGGTTGTCCCCAACCGGAGGTGTGATGAGATGTTGATGCAATTTGCTCGCGGTCCGTCTGTCCGGAGTCACTGAACGTTATGGAATCCCCTCGCCGAGTCGTGTTACTTGCCGGTCCCTCCGGCTCCGGAAAGTCGTACATAGCTCAACAAACAGGGTTACCCGTCCTTTGCCTGGACGATTTTTACAAGAACGGCAATGACCCAACGTTACCGCGACGGAACGGTCAGATCGACTGGGAGTCGCCCGGTTCGTGGGATGCGGCTACTGCTGTCGAGGTCATTACGCGACTTGTCCGGCACGGCCGGGCAGAAGTACCGGTCTATGCGATCAACGAGGATCGGCGGGTCGCCAACCGACTGTTCGAACTGGCCGACTCGCCACTCTTTGTCGCCGAAGGGATATTTGCCGCCGAGATTGTGGAGGAATGCCGGCGTCGGGGCCTGCTCGCCGGGGCGTACGCGCTGCGGCGACCGCGCGGCGCGACCTTTCTCCGCCGGCTGGCCCGCGACCTCGCCGAGCAGCGTAAGGGGCCCGGGGTCCTGCTCCGCCGTGGCCTGACCCTGTTGCGCACGGAACCGGCGGTGCTGCGTCGGCAGACCGGCCTGGGCGCCGAGGCGGCCCGTGGCCGGGACGTGCTGCGCCAGGTGGCGGGCCTGCTCGCCGCCGGGCATCCGCACGCCCGCTGAGCTCAGTCGCCCGCTCGCCGCGGCCCGGTCGCCCTCACACCAGCAGCTTCGCGTACGCGGGCTTGATCACCTCGTCGATGATCCGCAGCCGCTGGTCGAACGGGATGAAGGCGCTCTTCATCGCGTTGATGGTGAACCACTGCACCTCGCGCCAGCCGTAGCCGAACGCCTCACAGAGCAGGGCCATCTCCCGGGAGACCGAGGTGCCGCTCATCAGCCGGTTGTCGGTGTTGACGGTGACCCGGAAGCGCAGGTCGCGCAGCAGGCCGATGGGGTGTTCGGCGATCGAGGCGGCGGCACCGGTCTGCACGTTGGACGACGGGCAGAGTTCCAACGGGATCCGCTTGTCCCGCACGTACGCCGCCAACCGGCCGAGCACCGGCTCGGGTCCGGGTGTGATGTCGTCGACGATGCGTACCCCGTGGCCGAGGCGGTCGGCCCCGCACCACTGGATCGCCTGCCAGATGGAGGGCAGCCCGAACGCCTCGCCGGCGTGGATGGTGAAGTGGAAGTTCTCCCGCTGGAGGTACTCGAAGGCATCCAGGTGCCGGGTGGGCGGGAAGCCCGCCTCCGCACCCGCGATGTCGAAGCCCACCACGCCGTGGTCGCGGTGCCGCACGGCCAACTCGGCGATCTCCTGTGACCGGGCCGCGTGCCGCATCGCGGTGAGCAGCGTGCCGACCCGGATCGGGGTACCGACCTCGGCGGCGAGCGCGCTGCCCTCCACGAAGCCGGCCAGCACCGCTTCGACCACCTCGTCCAGGGTCAGGTTCCGCTCCAGGTGCTGCTCCGGGGCGAACCGCACCTCGGCGTAGACCACCCCGTCGGCAGCCAGGTCCAGGGCGCACTCGCGGGCCACCCGGCGCAACGCGGAGGCGGTCTGCATCACGGCGACCGTGTGCGCGAACGTCTCCAGGTAGCGCTCCAGCGAGCCGGAGTCGGCCGCCGCCACGAACCATCGGCCCAGCGCCACCGGATCGGTGGTGGGCAGCTCGTGACCGACCTCGGCGGCCAGGTCGACGATCGTCGCGGGTCGCAGGCCGCCGTCCAGGTGGTCGTGCAGCAGCGCCTTGGGCGCCTTGACGATGTCCTCGTAGCGGATCCTCGCGACCATGACCAGACCCTAGTCCGCGGCGGTGCACTCGGTACGCTCGGGCACGTGGAATCGGCCTGCGACCTGCTGCGGTGATGGATCGTCGAGTCGTCGACCGGCTGCGCTGCCCGGTCTGCGTCGAGCCCCTGGCCGAGATCACCGCCGGTGCGAGCCGGGCGCTGGGCTGCCCGCGCCGGCACAGTTTCGACATCGCCCGGCAGGGTTACGTCAACCTGCTCGCCGGCCGCGCCCCGCACGGCGGGGACACCGCCGAAATGGTCGCCGCCCGAGCGGACTTCCTGGCCGCCGGCCACTACGACATCATCTCCGCCGCGCTCGCCGACGCCGCCCGCAGCGTCCTACCCGTCGACGCACGAGGTGGAGTGGTTGACGACGAGAGGCACGGCGACACCCGGAGGCACGGCGGCCCCGCTGGGGCGTACCCGCTGGTGGTGGAGGCCGGCGCGGGCACCGGCTGGCACCTCGCGGCGGTGCTGGCGGCGCTGCCAGGCGCGGCCGGTCTCGCCCTGGACGTGTCCAAGCCGGCGTTGCGTCGGGCCGCGCGGATCCACCCGCGCGTCACCGCGGCGCTGGCCGACACCTGGCAGCGGTTGCCGCTGGCGGACGCCTCGGCGGCGCTGCTGCTGAACGTCTTCGCGCCCCGCAACGGTGCCGAGTTCCACCGGATCCTGCACCCGGGCGGCCGGCTGCTGGTGGTGACCCCGGCCGCCGACCACCTCACCGAACTGGTCGACGCCCTCGATCTGCTGCGGGTCGACCCGGCCAAGGCGGACCGGGTCGCGGCCAGCCTCGGCGGGCACTTCACCGAGGAGTCGGCCACCGTGCACCGGCAGGAGCTGATCCTCTCCGGTGCGGAGGTGACCACCCTCGTCGGCATGGGCCCGAGCGCCTGGCACGCCGACCCGGCGGGACTGGGCGCCCGGCTCGCCCAGCTGGGCGAGCCGGTCCGGGTGACCATGGCGGTACGCCTCGACGTCCACCGCCCACGCTAGTGCGGTGTCCATGAACGTTCGCCGGGTTGGGCCGATGCGGCAAATTGTCGTACCCGTGGTGTTGGGTGTGGTCCGTGCCTCGTCGTCGGAATCCTGCCGCTGCTCGGGTCGTTTATCGCACGGCGCGTGTCGCTCTGCGGGTGACGGTTGGGCAGCGGCGGCGGTGTTTTGGGCTGCTGCGTTCGGCGGGTGACGTGTGGGCGTGCGTGTTGGAGATCAACGCGTGGCGGCGGCGCCGTGACGACACACCGTTGACCGGTTATCAGGAGTTGTGTCGGGAGTTGTCGGGGTCGGGGCCGGGCACGTTCGGTGAGTTGGACAGCACGGGTGCCCGGTCGGTGTTGCGGCGGTTTTCGGATGCGTGGTTCGCGGCGGCGAAACGCCGTAAGGACGGTGACCTGTCGGCGCGGTTCCCACGGCGCCGCCGTGGGTTGGTGCCGGTGCGCTGGTACCACGGCACATTCAGCATTGAGGGACGTCGGGTGCGGATCCCGATGGCTCAGGGTGCCCGGCCGTTGTGGGTGCGGTTGGCGCGAAAGATGCCGTACCCGGTGGAGCAGGTCCGATCGGTCACGCTGTTGTGTGAGGGCAGTCGGCTGTTCCTGGACGTGACCGCCGAGGTTCCGGTGACAACCTATCCGCCCGGTGAAGGGCCGGATCCGGCCCGGGTGGCCGGGGTGGATCTCGGGATCATCCACCCCTACGCCGTCGCCAGCCCCGACGGGGAAGGGCTGTTGGTGTCGGGGCGGGCGATCCGCGCCGAGCACCGCATGCACCTGGCCGACACCAAAGCCCGCCGCCGCGCCGTCTCACGGCGGGCCCCGACACCGGGCCAGCGGGGTTCGCGGCGGTGGCGCAAGTACCGGCGACGGGCCCGGCTGGTCGAAGGCCGACACAAGCGGCGGGTCCGGCAGGCCCAGCACGAAGCCGCCGCAGCGGTGGTGTCCTGGGCGGTGCAGCAGCGAATCGGTGTGCTCAAGGTCGGGAACCCACGCGGCGTGTTGGACATCGACGCGGGGCGGCGGCACAACCTGCGGCTACGGCAGTGGCAGATCGGCCGCCTCATGCAAGTCCTGGAAGACAAGGCCACACTGGCGGGTATCACCGTTGATCCCGTTAACGAACGGGGCACCTCCTCCACCTGCCCTGCTTGCCGGCGGCGGGTACCCAAGCCGCGTGGGCGGACCCTGACCTGCCCGCACTGCCAATTCTCTGGGCACCGCGACCTGGTCGCGGCTGCCATCATCGCCACCCGCACCCCGGGCGGCGGACCCACCACCCCCACCGCACCTGCTGTGGTGCCGGAGGTGGTCACGCACCGTCGAGCCGGCCGACACCTCCCCGGTGCCGGCCAGTCCCGGCGTGATCCCCGCCGCCCACACCGGGCAGCGAGCGGATCAGTTGGCCCGCGGAGGCCCGCCCCACCACCGAGCGGTGGGGAGTCGCTCGCCCAACGGCGAGGATCCACAACAGCGCACCGGAAACCCGGCAAACGTTAGTGGACACCGCACTAGGTGGAGAGGTCGACCTCTTCCCAGCCGGGCGGCTCGTCATGGTACGGCCCGCGCAGGATCACCGCCCACTCCAGCGCCCACCGGCGCTGCCCGATCGCGTTCGCGTCCACCAGACCGGGTAGCGTCCGTCCCGAGCGGTCCACCTCCAGGTACGCCCAGTCCAGGCAGTAGTGCAGGTCGAGCAGGGCGGCGGCATCCGCTGGGTGTTGCGGCGCGGCCAGGATCCGCGAGCGCCACTGCCGGAAGGTCTCCCCCTCGGCGAAGTTGGGCAGGCGCTCGACCAGCCGCTCGTCCACCGGCATGGTGGGGTCCAGTTGCTTGGCCAGGCCGAGCACCCAGGCCAGCGAGAACAGCGCGTCATGGTGCAGGACGAAGGAGCGGTGGTCGCCCTTGGCGCCGGTGACGAACTGGAACTCCGGCGGGGTGACCATCTCCACCAGGTGCGAGGCGAGCAGCCAACTCATCGCCGCCTGGGGCGGCATCCCGAAGCACCGGGCCAGGATGAGGTGCAGCACTGCAATCCGGGCCTCGATCTCCCCGGTGGGTCGCAGCTCGATCCGGTCGCCGGGTTCCCAGACCAGCGGGAACTGCGGCGGCGGCAACGGCAGACGCAGCCGGGACAGTTCCTCCAGGCTCGCCTCACGCACTTCCCGAGGATCGGGGGCGGGAACGATCACGGCAACATCCCTGTCTGCTCACGACGGCGCAGGCGCCGCCTGTCCCCCATGGCCTGCGAGAGTAGTCGTCCGGTCGGCTCGGCACCATGGGGTCCGACCAGGGTCTCGTCACTCGACGCGTTCGATCACCAACGGCAGCGGCGCCGGCGGACGCTCCGCGAGGGTGACCGCCCGAGCCGCCTCCGCCAGAGCCGACGGGAACTTCTCCGGTTGTTCGGCGCGCAACTCGTAGAGCGGCTCCCCGGCCCTGACCGGGTCACCGGGACGCTTGTGCAGCACCACGCCGGCGGAAACGCTGACCGGGTCCTCCTTGCGCGCCCGTCCCGCGCCGAGCCGCCACGCGGCCACCCCCATGGCGTACGCGTCGACCGCCGCGACGTATCCGTCCCGGTCGGCGCGTACCACCTCGACCTCGTTCGCCTCGGGCATCGGCGCGTCCGGGTCACCGCCCTGTGCCCGGATCATCGACCGCCAGACGTCCATCGCCCGCCCGTCGCGCAGCGCGGCGGCGGGGTCGGCGTCGGGCAACCCGGCCACGTCGAGCATCTCCCGGGCCAGTGCCAGGGTCAGCTCCACCACGTCGGCGGGACCGCCACCGGCCAGCACCTCGACGGACTCGGTGACCTCCACCCCGTTGCCGATGGCCCGGCCGAGCGGGGCCGACATGTCGGTGAGCAGGGCGACGGTCCGCACGCGGTGCGCGCCGCCCAGCTCTACCATGGTCCGGGCCAGCTCGCGGGCGTCGTCGACCGATTTCATGAACGCGCCGGAGCCGACCTTCACGTCGAGCACCAGCGCACCGGTGCCCTCGGCGATCTTCTTGCTCATGATCGAGCTGGCGATCAGCGGAATCGCCTCGACGGTGCCGGTGACGTCGCGCAGCGCGTACAACTTGCGGTCGGCCGGGGCGAGCCCGGACCCGGCGGCGCAGATCACCGCGCCGATGTCGCGCAGCTGGGCGGCGAACTCCTCGTTGCTCAGCGCGGCGCGCCAGCCCGGGATCGACTCCAACTTGTCCAGCGTGCCGCCGGTGTGCCCGAGCCCGCGCCCGGACAGCTGCGGAACCGCCGCGCCGCAGGCGGCCACCAGCGGGGTGAGCGGCAGGGTGATCTTGTCACCGACGCCGCCGGTCGAGTGCTTGTCCACGGTCGGCCGAGGCACGGACGACAGGTCGAGCCGCTCGCCGCTGGCGATCATGGCGGCCGTCCACCGGGCGATCTCCGCCCCGGTCATCCCGTTCAGCAGGATCGCCATGGCCAGCGCCGACATCTGCTCGTCGGCCACCGCCCCCCGGGTGTACGCGTCCACCACCCAGTCGATCTGCGCGTCCGACAACACCCCCCCGTCCCGCTTCACCCGAATGACATCAACCGCAGTAAAAGCACTCACCCTTGAGTCCCATCAGTATTCAAGTCGACCGTCATCCCACACCGACCCACCGCCGGAGCTACGACGTCATGCGTTCCGCGACCGTGCCGCCCGAGCTGACCCGGGGCCGCTTCAGCACGCACGGACCGCGCCCACGACGGGCCGGGGCCTGCCGTGCCCGGCGCAGGGATCAAGCCTGACCGCCCGGAGCCGGGTACGGCAGGCCCCGGCCCCAACCGCAACCACCGGGTACGGCAGGCCCCGGCCCCAGCCGCAACCACCGCGCAAGCTCAACCCCAACGAACCGGTATCTCCGCAGGCGGCTCACCCTCACCGGCCCAGAAGATGGTGCCGGACGGATCCACCACCACCACCCGGGGCGTACGCGCCAGCCCCCAGGTGATCGCCTCGGCCGGATCGTTCCAACTCGGCCCTTCCTCCAGCACCCCGGTCTCGGCGCCCGCGTCGTCGCCGGCCGAGCGTTCCCAGTAGGCCGTCCAGACCTGCTGTCCCGCCGACAGGTCGGCGTGCACGAAGACGGTGCCGCGTCCGCGCCAGGCGGCCAGCCGGTCGGGCACCACCGGCACCGGCTGCTCGCCGGTGACCGCCTCGAGGTCGGCCACGTCGAAGGCGTGCGGCAGCAGCTCGGCCATCCGTAGCGGGCCGCCCCTGGCCTCGACGAGGCACTCCGGCCCGCCCTGCTCCCAGAGCAGCTGCCGGCAGCGCCCGCACGGCATCAGCGGCTCGCCGGTGGCGTCCACGCAGGAGAGCGCGACGATCCGGCCCCCGCCGGTGGCGTGCAGCGAGGAGACCACCCCGCACTCGGCGCAGAGCACCACGCCGTACGCGGCGTTCTCGACGTTGCAGCCGACCACGATCCGTCCGTCGTCGACCAGCGCCGCCGCTCCCACCGGGAACTTCGAGTACGGCACGTACGCGTGCCGCATCACCTCGATGGCCGCGGCCCGCAACCGCTCCCAGTCGATCTCCATGGTTCGCTCCCTGGATCAGCCCTTGATGTACGGCTTGCCGTCGGCGGCCGGTGCCCGGACCCGTCCGACCAGCCCGGCCACTGCCAGGATCGTCGCCAGGTACGGCAGCATGGCCAGGAACTGGCCGGGGATGATGCTGTTGATCGCCCCCAGGTAGGTGGCCAACTGGTCGGCGAAGCCGAAGAAGAGCGCGGCGAGCAGCGCCCCGGTCGGGCTCCACCGGCCGAAGATCAGCGCGGCCAGGGCGATGAAGCCCTTACCACCGATCATGTTCTTGGTGAACGAGAAGAGCGCCAGCGTGTACGAGGCGCCGCCGATGCCGGCGACCGCGCCGGCCATGATCACGTTGCGGTAGCGCAGCCCGAGAACCTTCACGCCCAGGGTGTCCGCCGCCGTGGGGTGCTCGCCGACCGACCGGGTCCGCAGCCCCCAGCGGGTCCGGAACAGCCCGATGTGGATCACGAGCACCAGCAGCAGGGCGAGGTAGAGGAAGATGTTGCCCCGGAACAGCGCCGGCCCCAGCACCGGGATGTCCGACAGCAGCGGGATCTCCCAGTTGCTGAAGCGGGGCGCGCTGTTGTAGCGCGCGGCGTCGGTCTGCATCAGCCGCTCGTAGAGGAAGCCGGTGATACCCAGCGCCAGCAGGTTCAGCACGATGCCCATGACCACCTGGTCGACCAGGTACCGGATGGAGAAGACGGCCAGCAGCAGCGAGATGAACGACCCACCGACCGCGGCGGCGACCAGGCCCACCCAGACGCTGCCGGAGATGCTGCCGAAGAGCGCACCGCTGAACGCGCCCATCAGCAACTGTCCCTCGATGGCCACGTTCACCACGCCGGAACGCTCACAGAGCACTCCGGCCAGCGCGCCGAAGATCAGCGGCAGGGCGAGCAGGAAGGTGCCCCGCACGATGTTGACCAGCGGCATGAAGTTCTGCCCGGTCGGGGCGTCGGAGACCTGCCAGCACAGGAACGACAGCACGAAGCCGACCAGGCCCACCGCGAGCAGCGGGATGAACCAGCGCTTCGGCAATCCGGCCAGCATCGCGCCACCGGCGGCGAGGGTGAGCAGGCCGAAGAGAATCGCGCCGAAGGTGCCGTTGATCTCCAGCGCCGCCCCGGCGGCGTCCTCGCTGAACGTGAAGCGGGCCGGCTCGTCGGTGGCGAGCGCGCCGAACAGCACCGTGGCCAGCAGGCCGAGCGCCACCAGCACCAGACCGACCTTGCGGGTCCGGGTCCAGAAACCCTCGTCGACGGGTGCGACCGCAACGTCGGGAACAGCCGTGGTGGACATGCCTCACCAGCCCTTCGCGAGGCTCGTCTGCAGCCGGGCGGCCCGCGCCGCCCGGAGCTGGAAGATCGCCTTCACCAGGGCCGGCGCGGCGATGAAGATGACGATGAGCGCCTGGAGCACGGTGACCAGTTCCAGCGAGATGCTCGAGTACGACTGCATCCGGTTGCCGCCGGCCTGCAACGCGCCGAAGAGCAGCGCGGCCAGCGCCACGCCCCACGGTTTCACCCGGCCCAGCAGGGCGACCAGGATGCCGTCGAAGCCGATCTGGGCGACCACCAGCGGGGTCAGTGCGGCGGCGGTGGTGCCCAGCACCATCTGCGAGCCGCCGAGCCCGGCCAGGGCCCCGGCGAAGACCATGATCAGGACGTACGTCCGGGTGACGCTGATGCCCGCGGTCCGGGCGGCGTCCGGGTTGGCACCCACCGCCCGCAGCTCGAAGCCGAGCGTGGAGCGGTTGAGCAGCCAGGCGACCGCCCCGGTGGCCAGCACCGCGAGGAAGATGCCGGTGTGCGCCCGCAGCGGTTCGTCGAACAGTCGGGGCAGCTGGGCGGAGGCGTCCACCGGCCGGCTGATCGCGTCGGTCCGCCTCGTGTCCTGCACCCCGTTCTGCACGATCAGCCAGGTCAGGAAGTAGACCGCGATGTAGTTGAGCATGATCGTGTTGATCACCTCGTGGGCGCCGGTGCGCGCCTTGAGGATGCCGGGGATGAAGCCCCAGACGGCCCCACCGACGGCACCTGCCAGCACCGCGACCAGCAGGTGCAGCCCGGGCGGCAGCGGCAGCAGGAAACCGGCCAGCGCGGCCAGGATGACGCCCATGGTGGCCTGCCCCTGGGCGCCGATGTTGAACAGGCCGCCGCGGAAGGCCAGCGCCACCGACAGGCCGGTGAAGACCAGCGGCGCGGTGTAGGTGAGCGTCTCCGAGATCGGGCTCAGCGCGGCGGTGACGGTGGTCGCGCCCGGGTCGAAGACGGAACCCTTGAACAGGTTGGCGTACGCCTCGCTGACCAGCCCCCAGCTGGCGCCGAGCGCGTCCGTCGGGCGGGCGGTGAAGTAGGCGTAGGTGGCCAGCACGTCCGGATCAGAGATGATCATCAGGACGGCGCCGACGACCATCGCGAGGACCAGTGACAGCAGGGTCACGGTGAACGTGTTGGCGGCCCAGAGGTTCTCCAGGAACAGTCGCCCCAGCGTGGGGCGTTCCGGGAGTGCCGTGGGGGTGCTGGCCAGCTGCGCGCGTTCGGTGTCGCCGAGCGCGGTCCGGGCCGCCTGCTCCTCGCTCGCCGGCTCCTTGTCCGGGGAGCCCGGCTGGGGGTGGGTGGTCATGCCTTCTCGTCCTCGCTACCTGGACCATCGGGGGCCGGTGCCTCGCCGTCGCCGGTGGCCGGCACGTCACGGTCGGGGGTGATGCCCGCCATCAGCAGGCCGATCTCCTCGCGCGGGGTGTCCGGGCCGACGATGCCGATGATCCGCCCGCGGTACATCACCGCGATCCGGTCGGCCAGCCCGATCACCTCGTCGAGTTCGCTGGAGACCACCAGCACGGCGGTGCCGATGTCGCGCTCGTGGATGACCTGGCTGTGGATGAACTCGATCGAGCCGACGTCCACCCCTCGGGTGGGCTGGGCGGCGATGAAGAGCTTCAGCGGCCGGGACAGCTCCCGGGCCACGATCACCTTCTGCTGGTTGCCGCCGGAGAGGGTGCCGACCGGCGCCTGCGCCGACGAGGTGCGTACGTCGAACTGCTCGATCCGCTCGGCCGCCGATTTGGTGATCGCGTCCGGCCGCAGCGACAGCCCTCGACCGAAGGGCGGCCGGTCGTAGATGTCGAGCACCAGGTTCTCCGCGACGGAGAACTCCTTGACCAGGCCGTCCACGCTGCGGTCCTCGGGCACGTAGCCGACGCCCGCCCGGAGCACCTTCTTGGTCGACCAGCCGTCGATCGGGCGGCCTTCGAGGGCGATCGTGCCGGCAAGCACCGGGCGCAGCCCCATGATCGCCTCGATCAGTTCGGTCTGGCCGTTGCCCTGCACGCCCGCGATGCCGAGCACCTCGCCCGCGCGTACGGTCAGGTCGACGCCGTCCACCGCGCGGCACTGCCGTTCGTCGTCGACGACCAGGCCGGAGATTTCCAGGACCGGCTCGCCCGGGGTGGCGGGGGCCTTGTCCACGGTGAGCCGGACGGTACGGCCGACCATCAGCGCGGCCAACTCGTCGCGGCTGGCCTCCGGCGACGCGGTGCCCACGGTCCTGCCGCGCCGGATCACCGTGATCCGGTCGGCGATCGCCTTGACCTCGCCGAGCTTGTGGGTGATGAAGACGATCGACTTGCCGGCGGCCTTGAGCGACCGCATCACGATCAGCAGGTCCTCGGTCTCCTGCGGGGTGAGCACCGCCGTGGGTTCGTCCAGGATGAGCAGGTCGACGTCGCGGGTGAGCGCCTTGACGATCTCCACCCGCTGCTGGACGCCGACCGGCAGGTCCT
Source organism: Micromonospora sonchi (assembly GCF_014646235.1). Lineage (GTDB taxonomy): Bacteria > Actinomycetota > Actinomycetes > Mycobacteriales > Micromonosporaceae > Micromonospora > Micromonospora sonchi. The sequence continues at coordinate 24,802 of NZ_BMNB01000003.1, forward strand.
CGATCACCGCGTCCGGGTCGACCCGCAGGTTGTACCGCTGCGACACCTCGGCGACCTCGCGCCGGGCCCGGCGACGGTCCAGGAAGCCGGCGACGCCGCCGCGCACCTGCTCAGCGCCGAGCATGACGTTCTCGGTGACGGTGAAGACCGGTACGAGCATGAAGTGCTGGTGCACCATGCCGATGCCGGCCGCGATCGCGTCGGAGGGGCCGCGCAGCTTCAGCGGCTTCCCGTCGACCAGGATCTCGCCCTCGTCGGGTTGGTAGAGCCCGTAGAGCACGTTCATCAGGGTCGACTTGCCGGCGCCGTTCTCGCCGAGCAGGGCGTGGATCTCTCCAGGCTCCACCGTCAGGTCGATGTGGTCGTTGGCGACCAGATCACCGAACCGCTTGGTGATGCCGCGCAGTTCGAGTCTCAGCGCAACCTCCCGGGGTGCGAAGCGATGGTGCAGCGTAGCCGCTGGAGAGCTGGTCGCGGCAGGGCCGGCGACCGGTGGCGCGGACCGGCCGCTCCGGCACGGTGGGCGTCCCCCGCGCCGGAACGGCCGGATCGATCTGTGGCGTGCTCTGCCGGCCACCCCCGGTTCAACGTGGGTGGCCGGCGACGGTCACTTCGGCTGGGCGGGCGACTCGACCTTGACGGTGCCGGCGGCGATGTCCGCCTTCAGCTTGTCGACCTCGGCCTTCAGCTCGGCCGGGACCTTGCTGTCGTACTCGTGGAACGGGGCGAGCGAGACGCCGTCGTTGGCCAGCGTGCCGACGAAGCCCGGGTCGGCTGCGAGCTGCTCGCCAGCGGCGGCCTTCAGCACGGCCTCCTTGACCGCGCCCGGGATGTTCTTCACCACGGTGGTGAGGATCGCGGCGCAGTCCGGGGTGCTCTCGCAGCCGTCGACGTCCACCCAGATGGTGTGGTACTTGCCGCCGGCGGCCTTGGCCGCGCCGGTGGTGCCCAGGCCGGCGCCGCCGGCCACCGGCATGATGATGTCCGCGCCCTGGGCGACGAGCGTGTCGCTGACCTTCTTGCCCTCGTCCTGCTTCTCGAACGAGTTGGTGAAGGAGCCCTGCTGCTTTTCCTTGTTCCAGCCGAGGGCCTGGACCTTGGCGCCCTTGGCCTGGTTGTAGTGGGCGACGCCGTCGACGAAGCCGTCCATGAAGATGGTCACCGGCGGGATCGGAACCGCCCCGTAGGTCGCCACCTTGCCGGACTTGGTCATTCCGGCGGCGAGGTAGCCGGCGAGGAAGGCGGCCTGGGCGGTGTCGTACTGCATCGGATAGGCGTTGGCCACGCGGGGGTTGGCGTCGACGATGCCGAACTGCTGCTCCGGGTTCGCCTTGGCGATCTTCTCGGTGGCGTCCTGCATCAGGCCGCCGACGGCCAGGATGAAGTCGCACTTCTGGTTGACGTACTGGGTGAGGTTCGGCTCGTAGTCCGCCTCGGCCTTGGATGCGGTGTGTTTGATGTCGATGTTGCTGTTCTCGGCCTTGGCCTGCTCAAGACCCTTCCAGGCCGAGGCGTTGAACGACTTGTCGTCGATACCGCCGACGTCGGTGACCATGCAGGCGGTGTACTTCTCGCCGCCGGAGCCGGCGTTGTTGTCCTCATCCGGGGCCTCGCCACAGGCGGCGGCGCTCAGCACGAGCCCACCCGCCGCGATGATCGAGGCGATCCGCATCCCACGCACCGAGCGCAAGACGACTCCCTTCCCATTGCACACCGCGTGGTATGCGGCGTGCAGCCCTTGAACCGGCTTGCGCTGTGCCGCCGGCGTCCCACGTTACGGACGCAGAGCGTACGCCCGCGCCCACCTGCCGGCCGACAATCGTGCACGACTGTTGGAGGCCTGTTACCCGTACGTAATGCTGGGGTGGGGCAAATCACTCATGCTGTCGGCAGGCGGGTGGACGGGTGCCGGGAAGGTCCGTTTTTCAGGCGCGGGCAGGCGGTCCGGCGGTCACCGCCAGAAGACCGCCACGGCTGCGTTGAGCAGGGTCAATCCCGCAATCGCGAGGAAATGCCCCCGATTGACCTCGGGCCGCTTCCGGGAGAAGAAGACCATGACGAAGATGAGCAGCGCGAGCACCAGCTTCGTCACAAGCTTCGCCGGTGCCGGCTCGTCGCCGTCGCGCAGCGGCGCGGACAGCCCGATGCCGGACAGCACCTGGATCACCGCACCCCAGAGCATGGCAGCGTTGATCCGGAGCTTGCCGGTGAGGTATTGGGCGATCGTGCCGCCGAGCAGCAGCGCGAACCCGACCAGGTGGACGTAGAGGAGGATGAGTCGAAGTGGTTCCACCCGACCCATCCTGCCCTATCAACGACGGTTTGTAGTAGTCCCGTTCGGTCAGCCCTTGGTGCCGCCCGCGGTCAGGCCGGAGACCAGGTGCTTCTGGGCGAAGAAGAAGACCAGGCCGGCCGGGACGGTGACCAGCACGGCCGCGGCGGTCAGGTACTCCCACTGCGGGTTGAACTGCGGCACGAACTGCTGAAGCCCGTACGCCAGGGTGAACCTGTTGTCGGTCTGGATGAACGCCGACGCGTACGCCACCTCGCCCCAGGCGGTGAGGAAGGTGTAGAAGGCGGTGACCGCCACGGCCGGGCGGGCCAGCGGCAGCACCACCCGCCAGAAGATGGCGAACGGCCCACATCCGTCCAGGGCCGCCGCCTCGTCCAGCGAGGTCGGGATGGAGTCGAAGTAGCCCTTCAACATCCAGGCGCAGAACGGCACCGCGATGGTCAGGTACGCGATGATCAGCGCCGGCATGGTGTTGATCAGCCCGAGCCGGGCCAGGATCGTGTAGATCGGCACGATCAGGATGGCCACCGGGAACATCTGGGTGATCAGGAAGACCATCATCAGCGGTCGGCGGCCCGGGAAGTTGAACCGGGACACCGCGTAGCCGGTGGTGGCCGACAGGAAGATGCCGATGGCCATGGTGAAGGCCGCGACGACCACCGAGTTGACGAACCAGCGCGGGAAGTTCGTCTCGGTCAGCACGTAGCTGTAGTTGGCCAGGGTGGTGTCCCGGAACAGGGTCAGCTCGCTGCTCTGGATCGCGTACCCGGGTTTCAACGACGAGAGCAGCACCCAGGCGATCGGCCCGATCGCGATCAGCGAGGCCAGGATCAACGTGCCGTGCAGCAGCACCGACTTCACCGGGCTGCGCCGGCTGCGCGCCGGACGGCCGACCTTCCTCATCACCACACCTCGCCTTGCTTGCGCAGGGCCCGCCGGTAGAACACCGAGAACACCAGCAGGATCGACAGGATCAGTACGCCGTACGTCGAGGCCAGCGAGTAGTTGCGGATGCCCTCGAAGGCCGCCCGGTAGGCGCCGGTCACCAGGATCTCGCTCTGGCCGGCCGGCTCACCTTCGGTCACCAGGAAGATGATCGGGAACATGTTGAACGTCCAGATGGTGCCGAGCAGGATCACGGTCATGCTGACCGAACGCAGGCCGGGCAGGGTGATGTTGCGGAACCGCTGCCACGCCGAGGCACCGTCGATCTCGGCCGCCTCGTAGAGCTCGCCGGGGATGGTCTGCATGCCACCGAGCAGCGCCACCATCATGAACGGCACGCCGAGCCAGACGTTGGTGATGATGGCGGTGAGCAACGCGGTCCACCGGTCGGCGAACATGTCGATCGGGTCCACGCCGATCGCGGCCAGCGCCGCGTTCGCCAGGCCGAAGCGCTCGTTGAAGATGAACTTCCAGGCGAACGCGCTGACGAAGGCCGGCACCGCCCAGGGCAGAACCAGCAGCACCCGGTACAGGCCGCGCAGCCGCATCGGGCGGTTGAGCATGGTGGCCAGCCCGAGGCCGAGGCCGAAATGGCAGATCACGCAGGCGAACGTCCAGATCAGCGTGGTGCCGGTCCACTGCCAGAACTCGCCGACCTCGCCGGTGAGCACCCGGAGGTAGTTGTCGAGGCCGACGAACTCCCACTTGTTGGGGTTGTCGGTGCAGACCTCGCCGCCGGTGATCGACCTGGTGCAGATCTCGGCGACCTGGTTGGCCTCGGTCAGGTTGGTGAAGGAGAGCCAGATCCCGCGGAACAGCGGGTAGAAGATCAGCACCGCCAGGACGATGACGACGGGCAGCACCATCGCCCAGGCGTACCAGTGCTTCTCCCAGCTGCGGCGCAGCCGGGACGGAGGAGCGGATCGGCCGGGCGGCGTCGACGACGGCGCCGAATCGGCGGTCACGGTGGTCATCAGCAGCTCCACTGCTCAAGGTCCGGCGGGGTCGCGTGACCGTGGCGGCCGCGCGACCCCGCCGGGATGCCGAAAGGTCACCGGCCGGCGCCGGCGTCGACGTTCGGGTCAGAGCCCGTAACCGGGCACGACCTCGGCCTTGTACTTCTTGGCGACGGCGTCCAGCGCGGCCTGCGGGTCCTTCTTCTGGATCAGGACCTCGGTGGCCAGCTGGTCGAGCGGGCCGAAGAACTGCCCGGCCTCGGGGATCCACGGCCGACCCACGGCGGCCTCGTTGACCGCCTGGAACGCGGCGACCACGGCGTTGTTCTTGACCGCGTCGACCTGGTAGGCGGAGCTACGGGTGGGCAGCAGGCCGAGCTTCTCCGACAGGAACGCCTGCGACTCGGCGGAGCTCATGAACTTGACGAACGCGACGGCGGCGTCCACCTTCTCCTGCGGCATGCCGGACCAGATCACGTAGTTGTGGCCGCCGACCGGGCCACCGGCCCGGGCCGAGCCGGCCGGCACCGGGGCGATGCCCAGGTTCTCCAGGCCACCGAAGTCCGGCGCGGACTTGACGTTGTTGACCTCCCACGGGCCGTTGATGATCATGGCGACCTTCTGCTCCTTGAACAGGGTCATCATGGTGCCGTAGGAGTCGTTGGCGGAGGGCTTGGCAGCGGCGCCGCTGTCGATCAGATCCTTGGCGATCTTCAGCCCGGCCGCGTTCTGCGCCGAGTTGACGACGATCTTCTTGCCCTCGGTGTCGACCAGGTCGCCACCCTCGCCGTACATGAAGGGCAGCAGGAAGTAGCCGGCCGGGTTGAGGTAGACACCCTCGGCGCCGGCCTTCTCCTTGACGGCCTGCGACGCGGTCTTCAGCTCGGCCCAGGTCTTCGGCGGCGCGCTGACGCCGGCCTTGCTCAACAGCTCCTTGTTGTACATCAGCGCGAGGCTGTCGGTGACCTGCGGAACGCCGTACGTCTTGCCGTCGTACTTGTTGGAGGCGAGCGGGGTCTCGAGGAAGTCGGCGGAGTCGCTGAGCAGTTCGGAGCCGTCCAGCGCGTAGAGGTAGCCCAGCGAGGCGAACTCGGGCACCCAGGCCACCTCGGCCCGCAGGATGTCCGGGGCGCCGGTCTTGGCCTGCGCGGCGGTCTTGAACTTGTTCTGGGCCTCACCGAACGGGACCGACTGATAGTTGATCTTGACGTTCGGATAGGTCTGGTTGAACTTGGCGATCAGTTCCTTGAACGCCGGGCCCTCGTTCTGCGGGTCGGAGGTGTCCCACCAGGTCAGTTCTGCGGTGAGGGCGGCGGGATCGACCTTGGGCTGCTCCTCGGCTGCCTTGTCTCCGTCGCCGCAGGCGGCGACGGAGAGGGCGAGGGTGGCAGCGGCGAGTACGGCGATCCCCCTGGCTGTGCGGCGCATGTTCGCTCCTAAATTGCCTGCCGGGTAACGGCGGGACAGTAGCAAGAGTTTTCGAGACTAGAAACCCTTTGCGAAGTCCTTTGCCGCAACCGTGGCCCATCCGCAACATCAGCGACCGAAAACTGGCATCTTCCCGGGCATTCCACGCCCGCCTGCGGGCCACCTACCGCACCAATCGACCTGCTCACGGCCCTAGGCGGGCGCGGCGTCGGGGCACGCCACCAAGGCCCGCTGCTCGATTCTGCAAGTTTTTGCCGGCCACTGCGCAAGAAGTTGTCAGTGAGCTACAGTGCCGCCATGCGCGCTCGCCTGTCCGACATCGCCCAACAGGCCGGCGTCAGCGAAGCCACCGTGTCCCGGGTGCTCAACGATCGCCCCGGCGTGGCACCCGAGACCCGGCAGGCCGTGCTGACCGCCCTGGACGTGCTCGGTTACGAGCGCCCCGCCCGGCTGCGCAAGCGCAGCGCCGGGTTGGTGGGTCTGGTGGTGCCGGAACTGGACAACCCGATCTTTCCCGCCTTCGCACAGATCATCGAGTCGGCCCTGGCGCCGACCGGCTACACCCCGGTGCTGTGCACCCAGACCCCCGGCGGGGTACGCGAGGACGAGTACGTCGAGATGCTGCTCGACCGCCAGGTCTCCGGCATCGTCTTCGTCTCCGGCCTGCACGCCGACACCGCCGCCGACCACGACCGGTACCGGACACTGATCGCCCGGCCGCTGCCCATCGTCATGATCAACGGGTACGCACCCGGCCTCCCGGCACCCTTCGTCTCCTGCGACGACCGGGAGGCGGCGGAGCTGGCGGTGGCCCACCTGGCGGCGCTGGGGCACCGGCGGATCGGCCTGATCACCGGCCCGGACCGGTTCGTGCCGGTGCAGCGCAAGGTCAATGGCTACAAGACGGCGATGCGCCGCCTCGCCGTGAGCGACGAGGAGCTGGCCGAGCTGACCGAGCTCTCGCTGTTCGGTGTGGAGGGCGGCGAGGCGGCGGCCGGCCGGCTCATCGAACGCGGCGCGACCGGCATCGTCTGCGGCTCCGACCTGATGGCGCTCGGCGCGATCCGGGCCGCCCGGCAGCGCGGCCTCTCCGTCCCGGAGGACCTGTCGGTGGTCGGCTACGACGACTCCCCGCTGATGGCCTTCACCGACCCGCCGCTGACCACCATGCGTCAGCCGGTGACCGCGATGGCCGTGGCCGCCGTCCGGGCCCTGGTCGACGAGATCAACGGCCACGGCGCCCCGCACTCGGAGTACCTGTTCCGGCCGGAGCTGGTGGTCCGCGGCTCGACCGCGGTGGTGCGGCAGGACGGCGCGGAGAACCCCGGGCGGCAGCGCCCCACCCCGCCCGCGCTCCCGGTGCCGGCCTGACGCCGGCCGACCCCGACGCGACGCCGGATCTGACCCAGCCGGTGTGACGCCGGACGCACCCGGAGCATCCACCCGCCTTCCTTGCGCAAGGATTGCTTGACTCTTGCAGCGTCGGCCCGGCATCCTTCTCAGACGCCCGCGCGTCCCACCGTTGCCACGCCGGGTGCCGCCGTCCCGCGCCACAGAACGAGGTTCACCGATGACCGTCAGCACCCCCTCGCCGCTGACCTCCGACGCCGACTGGTGGCGGTCCGCCGTCGTCTACCAGGTCTACGTCCGCAGCTTTGCCGACTCCAACGGCGACGGCATCGGTGACCTGAACGGCATCCGCGAGCGCCTGCCCTACCTGCGCGACCTGGGGGTGGACGCGCTCTGGCTGACCCCCTTCTACACCTCACCGATGGTGGACGGCGGCTACGACGTCGCCGACTACCGCGACGTCGACCCGATGTTCGGCACCCTCGGCGACTTCGAGGCGATGGTCGCCGAGGCCCACACGCTCGGCCTGCGGATCATCGTCGACATCGTGCCCAACCACACCTCCGACCGGCACCCCTGGTTCACCGCGGCGCTGGCCGCCGCCCCCGGTTCGGCCGAGCGGGCCCGCTACCTCTTCGCCGACGGCAAGGGCGAGAACGGCGAGCAGCCGCCCAACGACTGGGAGAGCATCTTCGGCGGCCCGGCCTGGACCCGGCTGCCCGACGGCCAGTGGTACCTGCACCTGTTCGACCCGGCCCAACCCGACCTGAACTGGCGTCACCCGGAGGTGCGGGCCGAGTTCGAGGACGTCCTCCGGTTCTGGCTCGACCGGGGTGTCGACGGGTTCCGCATCGACGTTGCCCACGGCATGATCAAGGCCGAGGGGTTGCCGGACGTCGGCTTCAACTCGATGACCACCGGACGGCGCCAGTCGGAACTGCTCGGCAAGGGCCGGCTGCCGTACTTCGACCAGGACGAGGTGCACGACATCTACCGCAGCTGGCGGCCCATCCTGGACAGCTACCCCGGTGGCCGGATGGCGGTGGCCGAGGCGTGGGCCGAGACCCCGCAGCGGCTGGCCCGCTACATCGGCCCGGACGAACTGCACCAGGCGTTCAGCTTCGACTTCCTCGACGCCACCTGGTCGGCCGACTCGTTCCGCAAGGTGATCGACACCGCGCTCGCCGAGGCGACCATCGTCGGCGCACCGACCACCTGGGTGCTCTCCAACCACGACCGGCAACGGCACGTCACCCGCTACGGCGACGGGGAGGTCGGGCTGCGCCGGGCCCGCGCCGCCGCGCTGCTGATGCTCGCCCTGCCCGGCTGCGCCTACCTCTACCAGGGTGAGGAGCTGGGGCTGCCCGAGGTGCTCGACCTGCCCGACGAGCTGCGGCAGGATCCGGCCTTCCTGCGTACCGGCGAGAGCCGCGACGGTTGCCGGGTACCCATCCCGTGGAGCGGCGAGCTGGCCCCGTACGGCTTCGGGCCGGCCGGCAGTGAGCTGAGCTGGCTGCCGGCCCCCGCGACCTGGCGTGCCCTGTCGGTGGCCGCCCAGACCGACGTGCCCGGCTCGACCCTGGAGCTGTACCGCGCGGCGCTGCGGATCCGCCACACCCACCCGGCGCTGGCCGTCCTCGGCGGCATCACCTGGCTGGAGACCGACCCGGGGGTGCTCGCCTTCCGCCGCACCGCCGGCGACGCCGTGCTGACCTGCGTGGTCAACATCGGCGACACCCCGGCCCGGGTCACCGGGTACGGCGAACCCGTCGTCGCCAGCGAGGCCCTGACCGAGCAGGACGGCGCGCACCTGCTCCCGGTCGATGCCGCCGCCTGGTTCACCCACCGCTGACCCCCACCCCCGGGTCAGCGCCGCGATCGAGAGGTTTGCGTCACCAACCGACCGTTCGGTGACGCAAACCTCTTGATCAACCTGGGGTGCCGCCGCAGGCGGGGCCGGCGGCTGGTCGGCTCAGGTGGTGGCGCCGGGCAGCCGGGCGGCGAGCCGACGGAAGCCGGCGCGCAGCTCGGCCTCGCTCGGCGCGGGCAGCGGTCCCGCCGGCTGGTCGGCTTCGGTCACCAGTTCCTCGTCGACGACGTCCTCGAAGTCGCCGTAGAGGTCGGCCTGGTCCACCTCGACCGCCTCGTCCTCGGCGGCGAGCTGCGCGGCGGCGATCTCGCCGCGGATCTGTTCCACCGAGACCGCCGGCACCAGCGGCTCGACCACGGCGATGAACTGCTCCTCGGCCACCACCGCCTCGGCCAACGCCAACGCGTGCGGCCGTTCGTACGGGCCGCAGACCACCGGCTCCCACTCGTCGACGTCGCCGAGCGGCCCGAACGTGATGATCCACGGCAGGTCCAGCATCGGCGAGTCGTCCGGCAGGTCCAACGTCACGAGTGCCCCCACGCGCTCATCTTCCTGGCCGCGCACCCGGGCCGGGTCCGGGTTCGACACATCCCACCGATCGAGGTGACTCCGCCGGCCACGGTCCGCAGTCGGCGGGCGGTGGCCCGGCGCAGGGCGGCGGAACGGCGGACGGAACCTGCCGGCTCAGCCGGGGCGAGCAGCATCGAGGGCGGCCCGGACCAGGGACGACGCTGTCTCCGGTGCCACCCCCAGCCGGGCTGCCTCGGCCGCGTACCCGGCAGCGAGCCGCTGCAACCGGTCCACCGCGTCGTCGCGTCCGGGTGCCACGAAGGTGCCGTGCCGGCCGCGGGTCTCCAGCAGGCCCGCCGCCTCCAGCTCGCGGTACGCCCGAGCCACCGTGTTCACCGCCAGCCCAAGCTCGGCCGCGAGCCGCCGTACCGTCGGCAGCTTCGCGCCGACCGGCAGCCGGCCGTCCCCCACCATCTCCGCGAGCTGCCCGCGCACCTGCTCGTACGGCGGCACCGGCGAACCCGGCTCGACCGAGATCTGCACGCCTCTCCCTTCCGCCGGTTCAGCCGGCTCCGCCCGGGGTGCCCGGGCCGGTGTCCACGTCGAGGTCGGCCGGTCGGCGCGCAGCCAGATCCACCACCCGCCCGCGCCGACTGGTCGCGGTCAGCGCCGCGCCGAAGAGCACCAACTGGTTGAGCAGATACAGGTAGACCAGCAGACCCACGGCGGTCGCCACCACCGTGTACGCCGGATTGTGCTCGACCCGTCCCACCCAGTACCGGCCGACCGTGTTGAGCAGGGTGATGCCGACCGCGACGAACAGCACCACCGGCCGCAGCCGGGCCCGGCTCATCCGCAGCCGGGGCACCGCGACCAGCAACAGGGTGGCCAGCACCGCGTTGACCAGGGTGCTGAGCACGGCGCTGACCGTGGTCAACGCGATCGAGCCGGTGCTGCGCAGCAGGAAGCGCAGCAGCGACTCCAGCGCGTCCACCGCCGCCACCGAGGCGCCGAGCAGCACGAAGAACACGAGCAGCACGCCGAGGTCGACCAGCCGGCGGACGACCAGGTTGCCGGGGTGCTGGTCGAGGCCGTGGATCAGCCGCTGCGAGGAGCGGATGGCCTCCACCCAGCCGATCCCGGTCAGCACCAGGATGAGCAGACCGACCACACCGACGGTGCCGCTGCTCTTCGCGACGTGCGCCGGGTCGAGGAAGGGCAGGTTCTCCCGGAGGAAATCCTCCGCCGCCGCACGAACCTCGTCGTTCTCGTCCAGGATCGCGCCGAAGACCGCGTACGCGACCAGAGCCAGCGCGAAGACGGCGAAGAACCCGTAGTAGGCGATCGCGGCGGCCAGCCGACCGCCCTGCACATCGGTGTAGCGCACCCCGGCCCGCCACAGGTGGCCGAAGGCGGGCGACCGGCGGCGGGCAGCGCTCAGCCGGCGGTCGATGGCGGCCTCGGTCCGGCCCAGAAGGTTCACGTGGTCATCCTCGCCGACGCCTCCTCGGCACGCCCGTACCCGGCACCGGGTCGGTCAACCGCCCAGCCGGAAGTTCCGCCGCGGCTGCCACCGGGCCTGTCCACTGTGCGAGAAGAGGGTGAAGCGCTCCACCTCGAACATCGCGGAGAAGTCGGCCAGGTCCTCGTACACCCGGTCCAGCGCCTCCGACGCCACGTCCTGAGCCACCGTCACGTGCGGATGGTAGGGAAAGCGCAGCTCCCGGCGGAGCTGTGGCGCGGCGTTGATCGCGGCGGCCAGCAGCTCGCACTCGCTGATCCCGGCGGCCACCGCGACGAAGACCACCTGGGTCACCGGCCGGAAGGTGCCGGTGCCCCGCAGGTGCAGGCTGAACGGGAGGTGCGCGGCGGCGACCCGGTCGAGGTGCCGCTCCACCGCGGGCAGTGCCGCCGCCGGGATCTCGGTCGGCCCGAGCAGGGTGACGTGGGCCGGCACGGTGTTGGGGTCGCCGGCCTCCAGCCGACGCCGGGTCAGCAGGCTGCCCCACGGCTCGGGAATGTCGACCGCGATGCCGATCTGGACGGTGTCGCCGGCCTCCGCCGGTGCCCCGTTCCCCTGATCCACGCCTCGCGCCACCCCTTCGGCCGCCGACTCGTCCCCACCGCCCGCACTGGTACGGACGGCTACTCGCCGCGCGCCGGCGGGAAGAAGCCCACCCGCTCGTACGCCCGCAGCAGCGTCGGCGCCGCCACCCGGCGGGCCTTCTCGGCCCCGGCGGCGAGCAGCTTGTCCAGCTGGACCGGATCGTCGAGGTAGGAGCGGGTGCGTTCCTGGATCGGTACGACGAACTCCCGGACCACCTCGGCGAGGTCCTTCTTCAGGTCGCCGTAGCCCTTGCCGTCGTACGTGGCGACCAGGTCGTCGATGCCGCGTCCGCTCAGCGCCGAGTAGATGGTCAGCAGGTTGGCGATCCCGGGCTTGGTCTCCGTGTCGAAGACGATCTCCCGGCCGGTGTCGGTGACCGCCGAACGGATCTTCTTGGCCGAACGGGCCGGATCCTCCAGCAGGTCGACGATGCCGCCCGGCGACGAGGAGGACTTGGACATCTTCGCCGTCGGGTCCTGCAAGTCAGTGATCTTCGCGGTGTCCTTCACGATGTGCGGGGCGGGCACCGTGAAGGTCGGCCCGAACAGCGAGTTGAACCGCTGCGCCAGGTCACGGGAGAGCTCCAGGTGCTGACGCTGGTCCTCACCCACCGGGACCGCGTTGGCCTGGTAGAGCAGGATGTCGGCGGCCTGCAGGATCGGGTACGTGAACAGGCCCACGCTGGCCCGCTCGTTGCCCTGCTTCTGCGACTTGTCCTTGAACTGGGTCATCCGGCTGGCCTCGCCGAACCCGGTGATGCAGCCCAGCACCCAGGCAAGCTGCGCGTGCTCGGGCACCTGCGACTGCACGAACAGGGTGCAGTGCTCCGGGTCGAGCCCGACCGCGAGCAGTTGCGCGGCGGCCGCCCGGGACCGCTGGTGCAGCACCTTCGGGTCGTGGCCGGCGGTGATGGCGTGCAGGTCGACCACGCAGTAGAAGGCGTCGTGCGACTCCTGCAACGCCACCCAGTGCCGCACCGCCCCGAGGTAGTTGCCGAGATGGAACGAGTCGGCCGTCGGCTGGATGCCGGAGAAGACGCGCGGGCGGGCGGGAACATCGGACATGCCGGCAATTCTGTCAGCATCGCCCGGCGTACGTCATGACGGGCCGGCGGGTCGGGCCCGGTCGACGCCACCGGCGCTCTCCCGCCGTTGTTCCGGCAGGCGGGCGGTGACCGCGAGCCGGGCCACCCGCCGCCCCTCCAGGGTCAGCACCCGCAGCAGCGCTTCGCCCGAACGCTCGGCGGGCACCGCGACCTCGTCGCCCGGCGCGGGCAGCCGCCCCAGCCGGGCCATCACGAACCCGCCCACCGTCTCGTACGGTCCGCTGGGCAGCGGCACACCGGTGCGCTCGGCGAAGTCGGCGAGGTTGAGCCGGCCGTCCACCACCGCCGGGAGCCCGCTGAGCGCAGGCTCGGGCGGGTCGGCGTACTCGTCGTGGATCTCCCCGACCAGTTCCTCGATCAGGTCCTCGCAGGTCACGATGCCGGCGGTGCCGCCGTACTCGTCGACCACGACGGCCAGGTGGTGCCCCTCCCGCCGCATCTCGGTCAGCGCGGCGAGCACCCGCTTGCTGGCCGGTAGCCGTTTCACGTCGCGGATCAGCTGGCCGACCCGCAGGTCCGGGTCGCGGTCCGGCCGCAGCAGTACGTCGCGCAGGTGCACGAGGCCGACCACGTCGTCGTGGGTGCCGTCGATCACCGGATACCGGCTGTGCGTGTCGGCCCGGACCAGCGGTTCGGCCTCGGCGAGGGTCAGCGTCGCGGAGAGGAAGACCACCTCGGTGCGGGGCATCATCACCTCGCGGACCAGACTCGCCCCGGCCACCAGCACCTCGTCGATGATGCGGCGGCCCACCGGATCGAGCACCGTGTTCGCGGCCACCAGATCCCGCAGTTCCGCCGCGCTGATCCGCTCACGCCCGGCCGCCGTTCCCGCGCCGAGCAGGTCGGTGACGAGCCGCAGCGCGCCGTCGGCCGCCCGGACCACCACCCGAGCCACGGCTCGGGCCAACGGCCCTGGCTCGCGGCGGGGCCGATCCGGCTCCCGCCGCCGGGATCCGCGCCGACGCGCTGCCCGCATGACAGTGATGGTAGCCAGCGGCCCGGCCGTAGGGTGGGAGCACCACGAGGCCGACCCGACGGGTCAGGCGGGAGGAGAGCGACGTGAAACTGCTCGTCACCGGTGGCGCCGGCTTCATCGGCAGCGTGGTGGCCCGGATGCTGCTCGACGCCGGTCACGAGGTGGTCGTCCTGGACGATCTGCGGACCGGCCACCGGGAAGCCCTCGCCCCCGACGCGATCCACGTCGAGGTCGGCCTCCACGACGCGGCCCGGGTGCTCACCCCGCAGGCCGGTTTCGACGGCGTGCTGCACTTCGCCGCGCTGATCGCCGCCGGTGAGTCGATGGTCGCCCCGGAGCGGTACTGGCACAACAACACCGTCGGTTCGCTGGCGCTGATCGACGCGGTCCGCGCGGCCGGCGTACCCCGACTGGTCTTCTCCTCCACCGCCGCCGTCTACGGCAACCCGACCGAACTGCCCATCCCGGAGACCGCCCAGAAGGCCCCGACCAACACCTACGGGGCGACCAAGCTCGCCGTCGACATGGCGCTCACCTCCGAGGCGATCGGCCACGGCCTGGCCGCCGTCTCGCTGCGCTACTTCAACGTCGCCGGGGCGTACCTCGACGGCGACACCGCCCTCGGCGAACGGCACGCCCCGGAGACCCACCTCATCCCGATCGCGTTGGAGGTGGCCGCCGGACGGCGGGAGAAGCTGCAACTCTTCGGCGACGACTACCCCACCGTCGACGGCACCTGCGTCCGCGACTACATCCACGTCGCCGACCTGGCCCGCGCCCACCTGCTCGCCCTCGGCGCGGCCACCGCCGGCCAGCACCGCGTGTACAACCTCGGCAACGGCAACGGCTTCACCAACCGGCAGGTGGTCGAGGTGGTCCGCGAGGTCACCGGCCACCCGGTGCCGGTGGAGGTGACACCCCGCCGCGAGGGCGATCCGGCCGAACTGGTCGCCTCCGCCGCGCTGGCCCGCACCGAGCTGGGCTGGGAACCGAGCAAGCCCACCCTGCACGACATGGTCACCGACGCCTGGGCCTTCTACCGCACGCACCTGGACCGGCCGTGACCGACCGTCTCGATGTCGCCGTCCGCGCCGCCGCCGGCTTCCGGACGGTGTACGCGACCCCGCCCGCCGGCCGCTGGGCGGCTCCCGGTCGGGTCAACCTGATCGGCGAGCACACCGACTACAACGACGGGTTCGTGCTGCCCTTCGCGCTGCCGCTGCGCACCGTCGTCGCCGCCGCGCCCCACCCGGCCGGCCGCTGGACCGTCTGGTCCGAGTTGACCGGCGAGACGGTCGACTTCGGCCCCGACGAGGTGGCCGCCCCCGGCCGGATCACCGGCTGGGCCGCGTACGTGGCCGGGGTGGTGTGGGCGTTACGCGAGGCCGGTCACCCGGTGCCGGGTGCCCGGCTGGCCGTCGCCTCCGACGTGCCGCTGGGCGCCGGGCTGTCCTCCTCGGCCGCGCTGGAGGCGGCCGTGCTCGCCGCGCTGGTCGACCTCGGCGGCCTCGACCTTCCCGCCGAGCAGCGGCCCCGGCTGGCCCAGCGGGCCGAGAACCGCTACGTCGGCGCACCCACCGGGATCATGGATCAGTCGGCGGCGATCCGCTGCCGGGCCGGACACGCCCTCTTCCTCGACTGCCGCACCGAACAGGTGACCCACATCCCGTTCGACCTGGACGCCGACGGGCTGGCCGTACTGGTGATCGACAGCCGTGCCCCGCATCGGCACGCCGACGGCGAGTACGCGGACCGCCGGGCCTCGTGCGAGCAGGCGGCGGCGCTGCTCGGCGTGACCGCCCTGCGGGACGTGCCGGCGGACGGGCTCGACGACGCGCTCGCCAGACTGGTCGACGAGGAGGCCCGCCGCCGGGTCCGGCACGTGGTCACCGAGAACCAGCGGGTGCTGGACAGCGTCGCCCTGCTACGCGCCGGGCGGTCCCGTCAGATCGGGGGGCTGCTCACCGCCTCCCACGCCTCCATGCGGGACGACTTCGCCATCACCGTGCCCGAGGTGGACACCGCGGTCGAGGCCGCGCTCGCCGCCGGGGCGCTCGGCGCCCGGATGACCGGCGGCGGCTTCGGCGGCTGCGTACTGGCCCTGGTCGAGGCGGCTCAGGCCGACCAGGTGGCCGCCGCCGTCACCGCCGCGTACGCCGACCGCGCCTTCACCCCACCCACCCACACCACCGTCACCCCCGCCCCCGGCGCCACCCGCCTCGACTGAGACCGGCAGGCCAGACGGACGCCACTGGAGCTGTCGCGGTCACCCGGCAAGGGTCGGCAGGGCAGTTGGAAAGAAGGCCCGCAGGCGCTGCTCAGGCGGCTTCGACGATCATGCCGGCACCGACCGTGCGGTTGGTGGTCTCGTCGATGATGACGAAGCCGCCGGTGGTGCGGTTGCGACGGTACTCGTCGGCGAGCAGCGGCACGGTGGTGCGGAGTCGGACCCGGCCGATCTCGTTGAGACGCAGCTCGGCCGCGGACTCGTCGCGGTGCAGCGAGTTGATGTCGAGGCGGTAGTGCAGGCTGCGGACGATCGCCCGCGCCGCCCGGGTGGTGTGCTTGATCGCGTACTTGCCGCCGATCTGCAACGGGCGGGTCTCGTCCATCCAGCAGACCATCGCCTCGATGTCCTGGGCAACCGCCGGCGCGTTGTTCGGCCGGCAGATCATGTCGCCCCGGGAGATGTCGATCTCGTCTTCCAGGCGTACCGTCACCGACATCGGCGGGAACGCCGCCGCGACCGGCCCGTCGGCGGTCTCCACCGCCCTGATCCGACTGGTGAAGCCCGACGGCAGCACCATCACCTCGTCGCCCGGCTTGAGCACGCCGGAGGCCACCTGGCCGGCGTAGCCCCGGTAGTCGGTGACCACGGTCGACTGCGGACGGATCACGTACTGCACCGGGAAGCGGACGTCGACCAGGTTGCGGTCACTGGCGATGTGCACCCGCTCCAGGTGGTGCAGCAGCGCCGGGCCTTCGTACCAGGGCATGTTCTCCGAGCGGGTGACGATGTTGTCGCCCTTCAGCGCGGAGATCGGCACCACGGTCAGATCCGGGACGTCGAGCTTCGCGGCGAACGCGGTGAACTCGTCGGCGATCCGCTCGAAGACCTCCTGCGAGAAGTCGACCAGGTCCATCTTGTTGACACAGAGCACCAGGTGCGGCACCCGCAGCAGCGAGCAGAGAAAGGCGTGCCGGCGGGACTGCTCGACCAGGCCCTTGCGCGCGTCCACCAGGATCAGCGCCAGGTCCGCGGTGGAGGCACCGGTGACCATGTTCCGGGTGTACTGAATGTGCCCGGGGGTGTCCGCGATGATGAACTTGCGCCGAGGCGTGGCGAAGTAGCGGTACGCCACGTCGATGGTGATGCCCTGCTCCCGCTCGGCCCGCAGGCCGTCGGTGAGCAACGACAGGTCGGTGTACTCGTCGCCGCGGGCCGCGCTGACCGCCTCGACAGCGGCCAACTGGTCGGTGAAGAGCGACTTCGTGTCGTACAGCAGCCGGCCGATCAGGGTGGACTTGCCGTCGTCCACGCTGCCGGCGGTCGCGAAGCGCAGCAGATCCATCGGGCGGGCCTGGTTACCCGCTCGCGCGTCCGACGCGTCTCCCGGCGCGAACGTTTCGGTGGTCATCAGAAGTAGCCCTCCCGCTTGCGGTCCTCCATCGCGGCCTCACTGACCCGGTCGTCGCCCCGGGTCGCCCCGCGCTCGGTGATCCGGGTCGCGGCGACCTCCCCGATGACCTTCTCGACCGTGTCGGCGTCCGAGCGGACCGCCGCCGTGCAGGAGGCGTCGCCCACCGTGCGGTACCGCACCCGCGCCTTGAACCGTTCCTCGCCGGCGCGGGCCGGCAGGAACTCGTTGACCGCGTAGAGCATCCCGTCCCGCTCCAACACCTCGCGCTCGTGCGCGTAGTAGATCGACGGCAGCTCGATCCGCTCGCGGGCGATGTAGTGCCACACGTCCAGCTCGGTCCAGTTGGACAACGGGAAGACCCGGATCGACTCGCCCGGGTGGTGCCGGCCGTTGTAGAGCGACCAGAGCTCCGGCCGCTGGTTCTTCGGATCCCACTGGCCGAACTCGTCGCGGAAGCTGAACATTCGCTCCTTGGCGCGGGCCTTCTCCTCGTCCCGTCGGGCCCCGCCGAAGAGCGCGTCGAACCGGTGCTTCTCCACCGCGTCGAGCAGCACCGGCGTCTGGATCCGGTTACGCATCCCGTCGGCCGACTCCCGGACCAGCCCACTGGCCAGTGCCTCCGGCACACTGGCCACCACCAGGTGCAGGCCCAGCTCGGCCACCCGCCGGTCCCGGTAGTCCAGCACCTCGGGAAAGTTGTGGCCGGTGTCGACGTGCATCACCGGGAAGGGAATCTGGGCCGGCGCGAACGCCTTCTGCGCCAGCCGGAGCATGACGATCGAATCCTTGCCGCCGGAGAAGAGCAGGACCGGCCGCTCCAGTTCGGCGACCACCTCGCGCATCACGAAGATGCTCTCCGCCTCGAGCTCATCAAGGTGTGTGACCTGGTAGGCCGGGGTGACGGTCATGACGACGACCCAGTTCGCTCGCTCATCCGCTTTCCAGACCTTTCCGGTCGGACATGTCAGAAAGTAGCGCCAGGCTACCCGCAATGCCGGTGCAGCGCTGCAAGTAACCGGCTGGCGAGATCCTTACGGCACACCAGCAGATCCGGCAGGCGCGGATCCGCCTGGTTGTATTTCAGCGCAGAACCGTCGATACGGGAAGCATGCAGTCCGGTGGCCGTCGCCACAGCCACCGGCGCGGCCGAGTCCCACTCGTACTGTCCACCGGCGTGCACGTACGCGTCGACCTCGCCGGTGACCACCGCGGCGATCTTCGCCCCGGCCGAACCCATCGGCACCAACTGCGCCCCGACCTCTTCGGCGAAGTCGGTCAAAAACACCGGCGGGCGGCTCCGGCTGGCCGCCAACCGGAACCGCTTGGCGTCCCCGACGGTCGCCGTCTCCACAGGCATCGGAGGGTACGCCGGCGGAACGTCCGTACCCAGCACCCGGTGCCGAACCGGCAACGCGACCGCGCCCGCGACCAGACCGTGCGACGCCGGCGCGTTACGCGCCCAGAGCGCCACGTGCACCGCCCAGTCCGCGCGTCCCTCCTCGCTGAACTCCCGCGTACCGTCCAACGGATCGATGATCCACACACGGTCGGCGGTCAACCGGGACAGCGTCCCGCTGCCCACCTCGGCCGCCCACGCCAGCCGGGAACCCTCGTCCTCCTCGGAGAGCACCGCGTCCCCCGGACGCCACCTCGCCAGCTCGGTCCGGATCAGGTCGTGCGAGACCTTGTCCCCCGCCGACTTCAGCGCACCGGCATCGGCGAATCCCATCTCCGCCCGCAGGTCGGACAACGCCTGACCGGCGCGGGCGGCCAACCACCGGGCGAACGCACCGTCGATCATCGGTGGACTGCTCATGCTCCGCGCTCCCGTCACCCGCCGTGATAGAGGTTCTGTGTCGGCTCCACACCCCGGATGACCACGGACTCCACCACGTCAGCGGCCCGGTCCACCAGGAAATCCAACTCCTTGCGCTCCACCGCGCCAAAATCCGACAGCACGTAGTCGGCGGGATCCTGCCGACCCGGCGGTCGGCCGATCCCGAACCGCACCCGTACGTAGTCCTTCGTGCCCAGCGACTTCGACATCGACCGCAGGCCGTTGTGCCCGCCCTCGCCCCCGCCGCACTTGACCCGCAACTGACCGGAGTCGATGTCCAGCTCGTCGTGCACCGCGATCACCCGAGCCGGCGGCACCTTGTAGAACTGCGCCAGACCGGCCACCGGACCGCCAGAGAGGTTCATGTAGGTCAACGGCTTGGCCAACACGAGCTTCGGGCCACCGAAGCCGAGGCGCACCTCGGCGACCTCCGCCACCGCCCGCTTGTGCCGGCCGAACTTCCCGCCCAGCCGACCGGCCAACAGGTCCGCCACCAGGAACCCGACGTTGTGCCGGTTGCCCGCGTACTCCCGGCCCGGATTGCCCAGGCCGACCACCAGCCACGGCCCGGTCTCGTCCGTCACCGCCCGTCCCCTCCGCTACCTGTTCCGATACGCGGACAGGCGTCCCCGGTTACCGGGGACGCCTGTCGCACAGCCTGCGGACCGATCAGGCCTCGGTCCGCGCCTCGGCGGTCTCCTCGCCACCTGCGGCGGCCGGCTCGCCCGCCTCGGCACCCTCGGAGGACTCGGCGGTCTCCTCGCCGACCCCGGCCTCGACCTCCGCGTCGGCCGTCTCGACCTCGGGCAGCGTCGCCTCCAGCTGCTCGGCGGTCGGCGCGGCGGTCACCGTGGCGACCGACAGCTCCGGGTCGGCGACCAGCTCGACGCCGGCGGGCAGCTCGACGTCGGCGGCGGTGACCTGGACGCCCGCCTCGGCGCCCTCGATCGAAGCCGTCAGGTGGTCCGGCACCTTGGTCGCGTCGGCGGTCACCGAGAGAGTGTCGTGGTCGTGCACGATCAGCGTGTCCCTCGCCGCCTCGCCGGTCAGCTGGACCGGCACGTCGACGGTGACCTTCTCGCCCCGGCGCACCAGCAGCAGGTCGACGTGCTCGAAGGTGTCCCTGATCGGGTCACGCTGGATCGCCTTCGGCAGGGCCAACGCCTGGGTGCCGTCGCTGACCTCGATCGCGAAGAGCTGGTTCGCGCCGCCCTTGCGGATGGCCGCCGCGAACTCGCGGGCCGGCAGCGCGATGTGCTTGGGCTTCTCGCCATGGCCGTACAGCACGGCGGGCACCTTGCCGGCCCGGCGGGTACGACGGGCACCACCCTTGCCAAACTCGGTGCGGGGCTCGGCGCTGATCTTTACCTCGGACACGGGGAAACTCCTGATGCTTCGCTGCGGCAGCTTGTCGTCTGGCGGTGCTGGGCGGGGGGCTCGCAGGGGCTCATGCGTCAGCAGACTGCCCGGAGCACCGCGTCGATCACGGTGCTCCGTGCGGCGCTTTTCAGCGGCCCGCAGGGCACCCTCGCCGTGGCAACCGCACCAGTCTAGCCGAGCGGATTCCCGGGTTTGCGGCAGTCCCCGCCCTCGCCCACCCAGATTCCCGGGCGGACCGGCCGTGCCGGCCGGCCCACCGGGGGCGGCAGCGCCGCGGTCAGCTCAGCCCACCGAAGAGGGTGGTCACCGAACCGTCGTCGAACACCTCTCGGATGGCCCTGGCCAGCAACGGCGCGATGGACAGCTCGGTGAGCTTGTCGAGCTGCTTCTCCGGCGGCAACGGGAGAGTGTTGGTCACCACCACCTCGCTGATCGGGCTGTTCTTCAACCGCTCCGTCGCCGGGTCGGAGAGCAGGGCGTGGGTGGACGCCACGATCACGTCGGCCGCACCGGACTCCCGCAGGATGTCCGCCGCCCGGCAGATCGTGCCACCGGTGTCGATCATGTCGTCGACGATCAGACAGACCCGCCCCTCCACCTCGCCGACCACCCGGTTCGCCACCACCTGGTTCGGCTTCAACGGATCCCGCGTCTTGTGGATGAACGCCAGCGGGCAGCCGCCCAGCCGGTCGGTCCACCGCTCGGCCACCCGCACCCGACCCGAGTCCGGGGCGACCACGGTCATCGGCCGACCCGCGTACTTGCGTTGCACGTACTCGGCCAGGATGTCCATCGCGAAGAGGTGGTCCACCGGGCCGTCGAAGAAGCCCTGGATCTGCGCGGTGTGCAGGTCCACGGTGAGGATCCGATTCGCCCCCGCGGTCTTCAACAGGTCCGCGATCAGCCGGGCCGAGATCGGCTCCCGGCCGCGGTGCTTCTTGTCCTGTCGGGAGTACGGGTAGAACGGCAGGACGACCGTGATCCGTTTGGCCGAACCGCGCTTCAGCGCGTCGACCATGATCAGGGTCTCCATGATCCAGGTGTTCACCCCGTGCGTGATGGACTGCACCACGAAGGCGTCCGAACCACGTACCGATTCCTTGAACCGTACGAAGATCTCACCGTTGGCGAAGTCGTACGCGTCGGCCGGCGTCGGCGCGACGCCGAGCACCTCACCGATCTCCCTGGCCAGCTCCGGAAAGCCACGTCCGGAGAAAAGCATCAGGCTCTTGCGGTTTTCGGCGACGATGCTGCCCATGGGCCCGTCTGCTCCCGTTTTGGTCGGTGGTACCCGGCGTGAGGTGTGGTCGGCCGGGGACTATTCGGTTGCAGTATCTCCCGCCTCGGCCGCCGGTCCCATTGGCTCGCCGACGCCGTGGATTGCCTCACCTTCGCTTGCGGCCGACCCCTTGGGCGACGCACTCTGCGACGCCCGCTCGGCCGCCTCCGCCGACGCCGTGCCGGCCCGCCGCTTGAGCACCCAACCCTCGATGTTGCGCTGCCGCGCGCGGGCCACGCCCATCGCGCCCGCCGGCACGTTTTCGATGATCACCGAGCCGGCCGCCGTGTACGCCCCGTCGCCCACCTCCACCGGCGCGACGAACATGTTGTCCGCGCCGGTCCGGGCGTGGCTGCCGATCACAGTGCGGTGCTTCTTGACACCGTCGTAGTTCACGAACACCGACGCCGCGCCGATGTTGCTCTGCTCGCCGATCGTCGCGTCACCGACGTACGTCAGGTGCGGCACCTTCGAGCCGGCACCGATCTCGGAGTTCTTCACCTCGACGAACGTGCCGACCTTCGACTTCTCCGCCAACCGCGCGTCCGGCCGCAGATACGCGTACGGTCCGACGCTGGCGCCCGGACCGATCTCGGCGCCCACCGCGTGGCTGCGCAGCACCGTCGCGCCGGCGTGCACCACCGTGTCGATCAGCGTGACGTCGGGCCCCACCACCGCGCCGCTGCCGACCACCGAGCCGCCGCGCAGCTGGGTGTTCTGGTCCACCACCGCGTCCCGGTCCAGGGCCACCGTCACGTCGATCCACGTCGTGGCCGGGTCGAGCAGGCTCACCCCGGCACGCATCCAGCGCTCGTTGACCCGGTCCCGCAGCAGCCGGCGCAGCGTCGCCAGCTCCACCCGGTCGTTGCAGCCCAGCGTCTCGGTGTGGTCGGCCGCCAGGTGCACCGCCACCGGCTCACCCGCCGAGACCAGCAGACCGAACACGTCGGTCAGGTACTCCTCGCCCTGGTCGTTGTCCGTGGAGAGCTTGCCCAGCACCTCCCGCAACCGCACCGCGTCGAACGCGTAGATGCCCGCGTTGATCTCACGGATCGCCAACTGCTCCGGGCTGGCGTCGCGCTGCTCGACGATCTGCCGCAGTCGACCCGCGTCGTCCCGCACGATCCGGCCGAGCCCGGCCGGATCCGGCACCTGCGCGGCCAGCACGGTCGCGGCCGCGCCCTCGCCCTCGTGCGCCGCGACCAGCGCGCTGACCGTCTCCGGCCGTAGCAGCGGCACGTCGCCATTGAGCACCACCACGGTGCCGGTCGCCTCCGGTGCCGCCTCCAACGCGATCCGCACCGCGTGCCCGGTGCCGAGCTGCTCGGCCTGGAACACCGCGGTGGCCTCCGGCGCGACCTCGGCCAGATGCGCCCGGACCTGGTCCGCGCCGTGCCCGACCACCACCATCGTGCGCTGCGCCGCGAGCGGCTCGGCCGCACCGAGCGCGTGACCGAGCAGTGTCCGGCCGAGCAGTGGGTGCAACACCTTGGGCAACGAGGACTTCATCCGCTTGCCCTCACCGGCGGCAAGTACGACGACGGTGCGGGGGTGGGGCTCGGACACGACGTGGCTCCCGTCGGAACACGGACACTCTCTCGCGGCCATGCTAACCAGACAATCCGGCCCGGTTGACACGGCCACGAGGATCAGCGGCAGATCCGCCCGTGCTGGGGTGCCTGGATTCGAACCAGGAGTTCAAGGCTCCAAAGGCCTGCGGGTTGCCGTTACCCCACACCCCAATGGCATGTCAAGTCGCGACACACGCTCAACGCACGCTCCGACGCGTCGTCACGGACCCGAACAGCTCGGCGATCATACCTTCTATCCGCCAGTAGAGTTCGCGGCTACGCGGCACGTTGATCACGAGGCAGCCGCGGTAGCCCGCACCGACGTTGCGTCGGTTGGTGGCGGGCTGGTGTCGCTTCAGGCTCGCACGTCGGAAGCGGTCACGCGGCAGCGCCAGCTCGTCCGCCCACCACTCGGCAGCGGCGTCGGCATCGGCCGTCTCGTGGATGCTGACCCGATAGGTCGGCACGCTGCGGTCCATCCCGCAGGTTTCGAGGAACCGCAGGAAGAGCGCGAGCAGCCCTGGGTCGCTGTTGATGAACTGCACATGGTCGTCGCGGCGCCATGGCTTCGACTTGGTGCCCTCACACCAGTAGACAGCCGCGCCAAGCAGCAGCACGTCGCGGTCGTCCAACTGTCCCACGGTTGCGGCCGCCGAGGCGTGCGTCTCGGCCCGAGCCTCGTCCCGCGCCCGGCGATGCGCCGCCCACCGGGCCTCGGTCATGACCTTCGAGTGGGCGCGGCGGCGCTGCCGCTCCTCCTCCTCGTCCCGGTGCAGGGGCAGGTGCCGCACCCACAGATAGGCGGTCGACCGGCTCACCGCCAGCCGGCCGGCGATCTCCGGCACGGAGAGCCCCGTCGCGCGCAGCCGCACCGCCTCGGCGCGCAGATCGTCCTTGGCGTTGGGCCGCCGGGTCCGCTCCGGCACCGGCAACCCGCGCAGCAACTCGTACACCCGGTTGCGGCCGAGACCGGTGCGGGCTCGGATCTCGCGCACCGAGAGCTGTTCCTCGGTGCGCAGTCGGCGCACCTCGGCGGCGTCGAAGTCGGTCACGCGGCGCAGCTTAGAACGAGCGTACGACGTTCATGGCATCGCTCCGAGTCGCTGTCTGATGTGATCTACGGTCCCGTAAGTTACGGTGACGTAGCCGTAGATTCGCGTTCCACCGTCCCCTGCGAGGTGACATGTCCACCGCTCTCATCGATTCGCGCCCAACCGGCCCGAAGCCCCTCACCGAGGGCACCCAGTCCCGCGGCATCCTGATCGCGTTGTGGGCCTTCGTCGTGATCCCGTTCGCCGCGCTGATCGCCGCCGTGCCAGTCGCCTGGGGCGGCTGGTTGAGCTGGGTCGACGTGGGCGTCACGGCCTTCTGGTACGTGCTGGCGGGCCTCGGCATCACCGTCGGCTACCACCGCTACTTCACCCACGGCTCGTTCAAGGCGAAGCGCTGGCTGCGCGTCGCCCTGGCCGTCTCCGGCTCGCTCGCCGTGCAGGGCGACATCATCCAGTGGGTCGCCGACCACCGCCGACACCACGCCTTCTCGGATCTGGAGGGCGACCCGCACTCGCCGTGGCGTTTCGGCGCCAGCCTGGGCGGTCTGACCAAGGGGTTGTTCCACGCGCACGTCGGCTGGCTGTTCGGCCGCGAGTTGTCCAACCGGGAACGTTTCGCCCCGGACCTGCTGGCCGACCCGGACATCCGGCGGATCAGCAAGCTCTTCCCCCTGCTGGCGGTCACCTCGGTGCTCGGCCCGGCGCTGATGGGTGGGCTGCTGACCTGGTCCTGGCAGGGTGCGCTGACCGCGCTGTTCTGGGCCGGCCTGGTCCGCATCTCGCTGCTGCACCACGTGACCTGGTCGATCAACTCGGTCTGTCACGTGTACGGCGAGCGGCCGTTCATGATGCGCCACGGTGACCGGGCCGCCAACTTCTGGCCGCTGGCGTTGGTGTCGTTCGGGGAGAGCTGGCACAACCTGCACCACGCCGACCCGACCAGTGCCCGACACGGAGTGCTGCGCGGTCAGATCGACATCTCGGCCCGGGTGATCTGGCTGTTCGAGAAGGTCGGCGCGGCCTGGGACGTCCGCTGGCCGAAGCCGGAACGGATCGCGGCAAAACTGGCGAAGCCGGCGGACCAGCCGGCGACGTGACGGTGACCGGCTGCCCGGCGGCAAGTTACCTGACAGTATGTTCGGGTGACCGGGCAGAAAGCAGGCAGGATCCCCCCACGACAGGGCGTCACCGAGCGCCGGCGAGGTGACGAGATGGCCGAGAGTCCAAGCGAGGACGGCGGCAGGGCTCGACGACGCACGGCCGCGTCGGCCAAGCCGACCTCCCGGGTGCGCATGTCGGCGGCCCAGCGCCGCGAGCAACTGATCTCGATCGGTCGGCAGATCTTCGCCGAGCGGGGCTTCGACGCCACCTCCATCGAGGAGGTGGCGTCCCGGGCCAAGGTGTCCAAGCCGGTGGTCTACGAGCACTTCGGCGGCAAGGAGGGGCTCTACGCGGTGGTGGTGGACCGGGAGGTCCGGTCCCTGCTGGATCGGATCACCACGGCGCTGACCGCGGGTCATCCGCGTGAGCTGTTGGAACAGGCGGCGTTGGCCCTGCTGGGGTACATCGAGGAGGAGGCGAGCGGTTTCCGGGTGCTGGTGCGGGAGTCACCGGTGCTCTCCGCCACCGGCAACTTCAGCAGCGTGATGAACGACGTCGCCCACCAGGTGGAGCACATCCTGGGCGCGGAGTTCTCCAGCCGGGGGTACGACCCGAAGCTGGCCGAACTGTACGCGCAGGCGCTGGTGGGCATGGTCGCGCTGACCGGCCGCTGGTGGTTGGAGGTTCGCCGGCCGCGCAAGGAGACGGTGGCGGCGCACCTGGTGAACCTCTCCTGGAACGGGCTGTCCCACCTGGAGGCGAAGCCGGGGCTGATCACCGTCGGACGTTGACCGGCCGGCCGGATCGCCGTCGGTCGGTGCGGTCAGCGGCGGCGGTGGACCTCGGCGACCGGGTGGAAGCGGTGCTTGCGGGCTTCCTCGGCGTGCTCCTCCGGGCCGACCTTGTCGTACGCCCCGGTGCCGATCAGGATCAGCCCGAAGAGCATCGAGACGATCACGGTCGACATGGAGAAGTTCAGGAAGTTGGCGCTGGTCTGTAGCACCGACATCATCAGGATGCTGGTGACCAGGAAGACGACGCCGGCGGTCAGGTTCATGTAGTGGCCGAGGTTGCCGCGCCGGGACGCGCCGACGATGAGCACGATCCCGAAGATCACGGAGACCAGCGCGAAGGCCAGGTTGGCGCGGAGCCCGAGGGCCCAGGCGCCGTCCCGGGCGAACGGCGGTTCTCCCCAGGTCAGGACGGTGCCCCAGACACCGAAGACGAGGATGTAGAGCCCGACCAGACCGGAGAGCACCCGGTAGATGGGCCGCGCGGGGTGGTTCACCGGCAAGCGCGCCATAACTCCTCCAGGCCAACGGGAACAATCACCACAATTGTCCCCCAGCCGGAGTCCCCACGACCGGTTTTCGCCGAAGCCCGACCCGCGCAGGGATCAAGCCTGACCGCCCGGAGCGGGTCGGGCTCCGGCGAAAAACCCCCAGCAGAAGCCCCGACAAGCCCTCAGAGGACGAGCCGAGCCTTCTGCCACGCCTCGTGCTCGTCGTCGCTGCCGACCTTGCCGTACATGCCGGCCATCAGCAGCACCAGGCTGGCCGCCATGAGCACGACGACGGTGGTGACGTTCATGTTGAAGAGGTTCGCCTCGGTCCGGAGGAAGCTGAGCCCGGCCAGGCTGACCACCATGATCAGGTACGCCGACCACTGGTTGATCAGCACGTCGAGGTTGCGGCCGATCGCCGTGCCGGCCAGCACGATGCCGCCGACCACGACGCTGAACACCGAGAAGCCGAGGTTCGTGCCCTGCCCCAGGATCTGGGTGTCGCCTCGGCCGATGAAGGGCTCGCCGCTGCTGGCGAAGAAACCGAGCACACCGAAGACCAGCAGGTACAGACCGGTCAGCCCGCCGATCGCCCGGTAGATCGGCTGCGCGGGGTGGTTGACGGGGGTATGCATGTCTGTGTCTCCAACGCCGTTGGGTGAGGGTCGCCGCCGATTCTCCCGCACCCCGCGATATGACGTCGCACACGGGTCCCCGGATGGCCGCAGGTCGCGGGGTCAGGCCGGCCCTAGGCGGGAATCTCCTCGGCCAGTTCCAGCCACGCCTGTTCGACCTGTTCCCGTTCGGCGCGTACCTGACTGAGCTGGGCGTCCAGCTCGGCGACCCGGGTGTAGTCGGTGGCGCAGGCGGCGAGCTGGTCGAGCAGCGCCATCTCCTTCTGCTCCAGCTTGCCGACCTGCCGCTCCAGCCGGGCCAGTTCCTTGCGGGCCTGCCGGGCCTCGGCGGCGCTCATCCCGGTGTCGCCCGTCGCGGTGCTGGACGCGGTGCCGGCCGGTGGTGCCGCGCTGCGGGCCGGCCCCGGCTGGCCGGCGGTCCGGGCCAGGTACTCGTCGACGCCACCGGGCAGGTGCACCAGTTGGCCGTCGCCGAACATCCCGTACGTCGAGTCGGCCACCCGCTCGATGAGGTAGCGGTCGTGGCTGGCCACCACGATGGTGCCGGGCCAGGAGTCGAGCAGATCCTCCAGGGCGGCGAGGGTGTCGGTGTCGAGGTCGTTGGTGGGCTCGTCGAGCAGCAGCACATTCGGCTCGCCGGCGAGCAGGCGCAGCATCTGCAGCCGGCGGCGCTCACCGCCGGAGAGGTCGCCGACGGGGGTCCAGAGCCGTCGGTCGTCGAAGCCGAACACCTCGGCGAGTTGGGCGGCGGAGATCTCCCGGTCGCCGAGGCGTACCCGCCGGGCCACCTCCTCGACGGCTTCCAGGACGCGCAGCTCGCCGGGCAGCTCGGCGAGTTCCTGGGAGAGGAAGGCGGGCCGCACGGTGGAGCCGGTGATCAGCCGCCCACCGTCGGGGCGGGTGACGCCGGCGAGCATCCGCAACAGGGTGGTCTTGCCGGCCCCGTTGGCGCCGAGGATGGCCACCCGGTCGCCGGGGCCGACCTGCCAGGTGACGTCGTCGAGGATGGTCTTGGGGCCGGCGTGCAGGCGGACCTGCTGGAGGTCGTACACCTGCTTGCCGAGCCGGGCGGTGGCCAGCCGTTGCAGCGACATGGTGTCGCGCGGCGGTGGCACGTCGGCGATGAGCGCGTTGGCCGCGTCGATGCGGAACTTCGGCTTCGAGGTGCGGGCCGGCGGGCCCCGACGCAGCCAGGCGATCTCCTTGCGGAGCAGGTTCTGGCGGCGGGCCTCGGTGGCCGCGGCGACCCGTTCGCGTTCGACGCGGGCCAGGGTCCACGCGGCGTAGCCGCCCTCGTAGGCCCGCACGGTCTGGTCGGCGACCTCCCAGGTGGTGGTGCAGACGGCGTCGAGGAACCAGCGGTCGTGGGTGACCACCACCAGGGCGCCCTTGCGGCCGAGCAGGTACCGGGCCAGCCAGTCGACACCGCCGACGTCCAGGTGGTTGGTGGGCTCGTCGAGGATGAGCAGGTCGGCGGCGCGGACCAGCAGGGCCGCGAGGGCCACCCGGCGGCGCTCGCCGCCGGACATCGGCCCGACCGCCGCGTCGAGGCCGAGGTGCGGCATGCCGAGCCCGTCGAGGATGGCCCGGACACCGGCGTCGCCGGCCCACTCGTGCTCGGCGCCCATGTCCTCGGCAAGCCATGCGGTGCCGAGGACCACGTCGCGGACGGTCGCCTGCGGGCTGAGGGTGAGGTTCTGCGGCAGCCAGGCGACCCGCAGGTCACGGCGGTGGGTGACGCGCCCGTCGTCGGGTTCCTCGGTGCGGGTGAGCAGCCGCAGCAGGGTCGACTTGCCGGCACCGTTGAGCCCGACCACGCCGATCCGGTCGGCGTCGTCGAGGCCGAGCGAGACGTCGGTGAGCAGTGGCCCGGCGGCGCCATAGCCCTTGGACACCCGGTCCAGGTTGACGATGTTGGCCACGCCCCACCTCCCATGATCAAGGCGTCCCGGTGCCGGGCTGGCACCTGGGGACGCCTGGAACCTCAGCGTACGCGGAGCGCCACCCGCGTGATCGGGTCAGGTGATCCGGGCCCCGGGAACCGGGCCGTGGGCGATGCGGGCCTGCCGGCACACCCCGGCGGCTTCCAGTTCGACGGCGACGCGTTCGGCGTCGGCGGCGTCGGCGGTGAGGAAGACGCAGGTCGGGCCGGAGCCGGAGACGATGCCGGCCAGTGCCCCGGCCGCCTCGCCGGCCTTGAGGGTGGCCGCCAGCGAGGGACGCATGGCCAGTGCGGCATCCTGCAGGTCGTTGCCGAGGGTGGCGGCGAGCACCCGGGGGTCACGTTGCCGCAGGGCAGCGAGCAGCCCGTCGGTGCTGCCGAGTGGCGGCCCGGCGGCGCCGGTCTCGCGGAGCCGGTCGAGTTCGCGGTACGCCTGCGGGGTGGACAGCCCGCCGTCGGCGATGGCGACCACCCAGTGCCAGGAGGTGGGGCGGGCCAGGACGGGGCTGACCGCCTCACCCCGACCGGTGCCCAGGGCGGTGCCGCCGTGGATCAGGAAGGGCACGTCCGAGCCGAGGTCGGCGGCGATACCGGCCAGTTCGTCGCGGGACAGTCCGGTGCCCCAGAGGGCGTCGCAGGCGACCAGGGCCGCAGCGGCGTCGGCGCTGCCGCCGGCGAGCCCACCGGCGAGCGGGATCTGCTTACGCAGGTGCAGCCGGGCGTGCGGCATGACGCCGGCGTAGCCGGCGAGGGCGTGGGCGGCCCGGAGGACCAGGTTGGAATCGTCCAGGGCGAGCTCTCCGGTGCCTTCGCCCTCCATGGTGAGGGTGAGCGTGTCGCCCCGTCGGGCGGTCAGCTCGTCGTAGATCGAGATCGCGTGATAGACGGTGTTCAGCTCGTGGTAGCCGTCCCGCCGCAGCGGGCCGACTCCCAGGTGCAGGTTGACCTTGGCGGGCACCCGTACCCGGACCGGTCCGCTGGCACCACGCGGCTCGTCGTCCTCCGGTCGCCAGGCCTCGGTCACGGGGTGATGTCCCGGACGGGCAGCCGGATGTCGAACGGCTTGGTCACGATCAGCTCCTCGGCGGAGTCGGCATCGACGCGGGGGCGTCGTCGGGGAGGGCCAGCACGTCCTCGATGGTGTGGTTGGCGAGGCGTTGCCGGACCGGGTCCGGGCCCCACATGCCGCACGCGTCGGGCTCGATCGGCTGCGCGGTCACTCGTACACCTCCTCGGCGGGCACGGCCTCAGCCTACTGCGCGCCGTTGTTGCCGCCCGCGGCCGACGCGGCCACGGCGGCGAACTGCTCGACGGTGAGCGATTCGCCGCGCGCGCCGGGGTCGATACCGGCGGCGGTGAGCGCCGTGGCGGCCCGGTCGGCGCCGCCGGCCCAGCCGGCGAGGGCGGCGCGCAGCGTCTTGCGGCGCTGCGCGAAGGCCGCGTCCACCACGGCGAAGACCTGCTGCCGGGACACGTCCGCGCGGGGCGGGTCGTGGCGGGTGAAGGCGACCAGACCGGAATCCACGTTGGGCACCGGCCAGAACACGTTCGGTGGCACCTTCCCGGCGGCGCGGGCGCGGGCGTACCAGGCGAGCTTGACCGACGGTACGCCGTACACCTTCGAGCCGGGACCGGCGACGAGCCGGTCGGCGACCTCCTTCTGCACCATCACCAGCCCGTGCCGGAGGCTGGGCAGTTCGGCGAGCAGGTGCAGCACCACCGGCACGGCGACGTTGTAGGGCAGGTTCGCGACCAGCGCGGTGGGCGCCGGGGCGGCCAGGTCGGCGGCGGTGATCCGCAGCGCGTCGGCGTGGTGCACGGTGAGCCGGTCGGCGTCCGGGCCGGCGTGCCGAGCGGCGGTGTCGGGCAGCGCGCCGGCCAGCACCGCGTCGATCTCCACGGCGTGCACGTGGGCGGCGGCCGGCAGCAGGGCGAGGGTGAGGGAGCCGAGCCCGGGGCCGACCTCCAGCGCCACGTCGTCGCCGGTGAGCCCGGCGGTGGTGACGATCCGTCGCACGGTGTTCGGGTCGTGCACGAAGTTCTGGCCGAGCCTCTTGGTGGGAGCGACACCGAGCCGGGCGGCGAGGTCCCGGATCTCCGCCGGGCCGAGGAGACCGGTCACCTCGGTAGCGTATGCGGCCGGCCTGCGGTGTTGAGAAGGGGCCCTTTTACTACGCGAGGCGTTAAGCAGGGGCCCTTCCTTTCACCAGGGGCCGAAGGCCCGCTCGCCGGTGGCGGAGATGCTGGCGCACAGCTCGTCCAGGTCGGCACCGGTGGTGGCGGCCAGGGCCCGCACGGTCAGCGGAATGAGGTACGACGCGTTCGGCCGTCCCCGGTGCGGCACCGGCGTGAGGTACGGCGCGTCGGTCTCCACCAGGATCTGGTCGAGCGGGGTCAGCGCGGCGGCCGCACGCAGCGCCCCGGCACTGGCGAAGGTGACGGTGCCAGCGAAGCTGAGCAGGTACCCCCGGCGGACGCACTCGGCGGCGAACTCGGCGTCCCCGGAGAAGCAGTGCAGCACCACCGTGTCCGGCGCGCCCTCGGAGTCCAGGATGCGCAGCACGTCGGCGTGCGCCTCCCGGTCGTGGACGACCAGCGTCTTGCCGTACCGCTTGGCGATGGCGATGTGGGCCCGGAAGCTCTCCTCCTGCGCGGCGCGCCCGTCGTCGCGGGTGCGGTAGAAGTCCATCCCGGTCTCGCCGACACCGCGGACCCGGTCCCGGGCGGCCAGCGCCTCGATCTCGCGCAGGGCGGCGTCGAGGTCGGGCAGCCGGGGTGCCTCGTTGGGGTGCAGCGCCACGGTGGCCAGCACGGCCGCATGCTCATCGGCCACCTCGGCGCCCCACCGGGAGGATGCGACGTCGACGCCGACCTGCACCAGCCGGTCGACGCCCACCATGGCGGCGACGTCGATGGCCGCGGCGACCGGATCGGTGGCGGCGCTTCCGGCCGGTACGCCGGCCTCGCTCACGGTGATGTCCAGGTGGGTGTGGCTGTCCAGCACCGGCTGCGGCAGTGGCTCGGGTGCGGGCGGGAACTCGCCGGCGCGGCGGGCCGCGCGCTGGCTGCGGGACTCGGTCGGCTCGCTCATCTCCTCGACAGCATCACACACCGGCCGAATCCACCCGGCCGCCACCCGGGGTTCACCTCGGCTACGCCCGGCCCCCCTACGGTCACCGGAGGGTGCGCGAAGCGAGGTGACGACGTGGGGACGGCACAGCGACCGGCGCCTCGCGCTCACGACCAGGAAAGCGGGCAGAGGTGAGTGTCACGTCCCGCGCGGACGGCGCGGCGCCGGAGCGGACCGGCCTACGGGTGGCGTACGGCGGGACGACGTACCCGGCCGAGGAGATCGCCCGCGGTGCGGCCTACGAGTTGTTCAGCGCTGACGAGGCAGCCGGATTCGAGTGGATGCCCCGGCCGAACTCGACGCTGCCGTGGCGACGGTTCGTGCACGTCACCGAGGTCACCGCCGTGCACGGGGCGACCGAGCCGGTTGAGGCACCGGAGGCGCCGCTGATGGTGCCGCTGCATCGCGAGCGGGGCTGGTCGGAGGTGCACCGGCTCGCCCAGCAGCCGGCCGCCGCGGACGATCCGCTGGTCGCCACGGTACGGGCGTCGGCGAGCCTGCGGCGGGGAACGCGGATGATGAAGATCCTCTCCGCCCGGCAGCTCGCCGGATACGTGCGGGGTTGGCTCCCGCACGGCTTCTGCTATCGCGAGCACGACGTGGCGCACCTGCGCACCCCCGCGACCACGGGCGTGCTGCGTACCGACGGCGGCGACGGCCGGGACGGCGGGGACGTGACGTACGCGCTGCGGTGGCGCGCCGCCGACCCGGGCGACTACGACGTGCCGGCGGGCGCCGCGTACCGGGGCCTGGCCGCGATGAATGCCCGCGACCGGTTGGGACCGGCAGTGCTGGGCACGGGTTTCACGCCGAGCAGTCATCACCTGCTGCCCGAGTTCGTCACCCGCGACTTCGCCGAACTGCCGATGCCGGCCAACGCCACCCTGCTCGCGTACCCGGCCGAGGGTGTCGAGGTGATCCTCTACGTCTACCAGGCGGAGCAGCACGGCTGGCTGCGCATGGTCGGGTCGCAGTGGCGGCACCTGCTGGCGGCGGTGCCCGGGCTGTCCCCGGAGCAGGAGTACGTGCCGATCGGGGATGCGCCACGATCGACGCGGCTGGTCGGCACGTACGCGGGCGGGGAGTACGAGGCGGTGGCCGACCCCCCTGACGGTTTTCGCGTGCTGGCGTTGACCCGGGCCGCCCGGTACCCGGTCGACTCGGCGAGCCGGCGGCTGCGGCTGGCCGCCTGGCGCGGGGTGCCCTGCCTGGTGCTTCGTGAGGAGTCGGGTTGGCTACGGCTGCGCTTGCGCCGCCCGGATCCGGACGCGGTGGCCGCCCTCGGGGCACAGTGCTACGAGCGGGGCGTCTACGAGACGTGGGCACCGGGCGCCGAGGTCATCGCCGACCAGATCGTGGACCACCCGTATCTCCTCTGACGGCGGATCGTGCGCGGCGGCGGGCCAGCGCCGGGCCCGGCGGATCGTGCGCGGCGGCGGCCAGCGCCCGGACGGCTGCCGATCCGCAGGAATACCGGTCCTCGGCCGGGGAAGGCTCGGTCTCCCGCCCCTGGACAGGAGGACGCGATGCCCTTCATCACCGTCGGCACGGAGAACTCCGCGCCCATCGACCTGTACTACGAAGACCACGGTTCCGGCCAGCCGATCGTGCTGATCCACGGGTTCCCGTTCAACGGGGCGACGTGGGAGAAGATCTCCGGGCCGCTGCTCGCCGCCGGATACCGGGTGATCACGTACGACCGGCGCGGTTTCGGCAATTCGGCGCAGCCGGCTCTCGGGTACGACTACGACACCTTCGCCGCCGATCTCGACGTGCTGATGACGGAACTGGACCTACGTAACGCGATCCTGGTCGGCCACTCGATGGGCACCGGCGAGGTGACCCGCTACCTGGGCGCGTACGGCTCGGACCGGGTGGACCGGGCGGTGCTGCTGGCGCCGCTGGCGCCGTACCTGAAGCAGGCGCCGGACAACCCGGAGGGTGTCGACCCGAGCCTCTTCGAGGGGTTCAAGCAGGCGATCATCGCCGATCGGTTCGCCTACCTGACCCAGTTCTGCAACAACTTCTTCAACTACGACGAGAACAAGGGCAGGCTGGTCAGCGAGGAGGCGTACCGGGCGCACTGGGAGATCGGGGCGCGCGCCTCGGCGAAGGGCACCCACGACAGCGTGGACGCCTGGGGCACCGACTTCCGGGCCGACGTGTCGCGGATCGACGTGCCGGTGCTGATCGTGCAGGGCGACAAGGACATGGTGTTGCCGTACCCGAAGACCGGGCAGCGGCTTCAGCCGATGCTTTCCGACAGCCGGCTGGTCACCCTCAAGGGCGCCCCGCACGGCACCCCGTGGACCAACGCCGACGAGGTGAATCAGGCGATCATGGAGTTCATCGGGTCGCCGGCGATGGCCCGCGCCTGACCGGTCCCGAGCCTGACCGGTCTCGGCCGGTGACGCGACGGGCGCGACCTCCGCCGAGGTCACGCCCGTCACGCGGGTGCGGGTCAGCCGCCGAGCCGGGCCAGTTCCTCGTTGACGATCGAGGGGTCGAGCTTGCGGAACACCGGCTTGGGCGCCGCGAGCGGCCGGCCCACCTCGATCGGTACGGACTCCCACCGCGCGCCCTGGGTGTAGTCCCCGGTCAGCACCGGGTAGCCCGGCCCGCCGTCGAGGTCGGCGACCTCCTCGATCACCGGCATCGGGGCGTGCACCCCGGTGCCGCCGAGCAGCTCGTGCACCTTCTGCGCGGAGTGCGGCAGGAACGGGGTGAGCAGTGTGTTGGCGTCGCTGACCACCTGGAGGGCGACGTGCAGGATGGTGCCCATCCGGGGCTTGTCCGCCTCGCCCTTGAGCTTCCACGGCGTCTGCTCGGAGAGGTACTTGTTGGCCTCGGCGACCACCTTCATCGCCTCGCCGATGGCCTGCTTCTGCCGGTGGTGGGCGATCAGGTCGCCGACCGTGGCGAAGCCGGCGCGGGCCACGGCCAGCAGCGCCTCGTCGGCCTCGGTGAGCCCGTCGGGGCCGACCGGCGGGATTGCGCCGAAGTTCTTCGCCGCCATCGAGACCGACCGGTTGACCAGGTTGCCCCAGCCGGCGACCAGCTCGTCGTTGTTGCGCCGCAGGAACTCGGCCCAGGTGAAGTCGGTGTCGTTGGTCTCCGGGCCGGCCACCGCGATGAAGTAGCGCAACGCGTCGGCGTCGTACCGCTCGAGGAAGTCCCGGACGTAGATGACCACCCGGCGGGAGGAGGAGAACTTGCGTCCCTCCATGGTCAGGAACTCGCTGGAGACCACCTCGGTGGGCAGGTTGAGCCGCCCGAGCTGGCCCGGCTCGCCGTCGCGGCGGCCCTCACCGGAGTAGCCGGCGAGCAACGCGGGCCAGATGATCGAGTGGAAGACGATGTTGTCCTTGCCCATGAAGTGGTAGGTCCGGGCGCCACCGCCAGCTCCGCTGGCAGACGCGGCAGCGTCCGCGCCGTCCTTCGAGTGCCAATACTTCCGCCACGCCTCGGGGTCGCCGGTGCGGCGGGCCCATTCGATGGACGCGGAAAGGTAGCCGATCACCGCGTCGAACCAGACGTAGATCCGCTTGTCGGTGCGCTCACGCCAGCCGTCGAGCGGGATGGGCACCCCCCACTCCAGGTCGCGGGTGATGGCCCGGGGATGCAGGTCGTCCAGCAGGTTCCGGGAGAAGCGCAGCACGTTCGGGCGCCAGCCCTGCCGGGTGTCCAGCCACTGCCGCAGGACGTCGGCCAGGGCGGGCAGGTCGAGGAAGAAGTGCTCGGTCTCGACGAATTCCGGCGTCTCACCGTTGATCTTGGATCGGGGGTTGATCAGGTCGATCGGGTCGAGCTGGTTGCCGCAGTTGTCGCACTGGTCACCGCGGGCGCTGTCGTAGCCGCAGATCGGGCAGGTGCCCTCGATGTACCGGTCGGGCAGGGTCCGGCCGGTGGACGGCGAGATGGCACCCATGGCGGTCTTCGGCACGATGTAGCCGTTCCTGTACAGCCCCTCGAACATCTCCTGCACCACCGCGTAGTGGTTGCGGGTGGTGGTGCGGGTGAACAGGTCGTAGGAGAGGCCGAGGCCACACAGGTCCTCCACGATCACCCGGTTGTACCGGTCGGCCAGCTCACGCGCGGTCAGCCCCTCGGCGTCGGCCTGCACCTGGATCGGGGTGCCGTGCTCGTCGGTGCCGGAGACCATGAGCACGTCGTGGCCGGCCATCCGCATGTACCGGGCGAAGACGTCGGAGGGAACGCCGAAACCGGAGACGTGGCCGATGTGGCGCGGGCCGTTGGCGTACGGCCAGGCGACCGCCGCGAGAACGTGACTCATGACCAGCAAGCGTAGTGACCCGCCCGGGGTGGCCGCGAACCAATACGGGTGCGCGGCCCGAGTCGGGCCGACCGTCAGTCCGATTTGTCGCCGACACGCTGTCTGAGCTGCCCGATCGGGCGTGCCCGTCGGTGTCCAATGAACCGCGTGACTGGCAGCAGAGCCGCCCGCAGCCCCGAGGACGGCCTTCCCACCGAGCCCTGGCCGGATCCGGCCGCGCCGGCGCGTACCCAATCGGTGGCGCCGCCCCACCCCCGGACCGTGCCCGCGGGCGGCGAGGAGTCGGCCGGGCCGGAGCTGGAACCGACCACCGGCGCGCCGGTGGACGCGCTGCCCCGTCGGGTGCCGGTCCGGCCGGCCGGCGGCCGGCACATCCCCGACGCCGGCACGCCCGACGACGACGTGTTCTGGGCGCCCATCGAGGAGGTGCACTGGGACGGTACGCCGGTGCGGCCGGAGGCGCCCGGCGACGGCGGCTCGCGGTGGCGCCGTGTCTGGCGGGGGCGCCGTCGCCGGGCTACCAGCAACCACCCCCCGGATCCGCTACCGGGGCTCGCCGCGCTGATCGGGCTGAGCCTGGCGGCGGCCTTCTTCGCCTGGGTCAGCGCCGGTCCGTTCTGGGTGGCGATCGGGCATGCCACCCCGGGCACGGTGGTCGTGACGGGGTGCTCCGGCGGCGGACTGACCCAGCGGTGCCGGGGCATCTTCACCGCGGCGGACGGCACGTTCCGCAGTCACGGGGTACGGGTCAGCGGGGTGCCGGCGCACCGAACAGCGGCCGGGGGGAGTCTGCCGGCCCGGGTGACCGGCCCGGACGGTGGCATCGCGTACGTCGATCGCGGGTTCGGCGTCCACCTGCGTTGGCTGCTCGGCCTGCTGGCCGTGCTCGGTTGCGGCGTGGGCATCGCGCGGTGGACCGGCGCGACCCGGCTGCCCGAGCCGCGCGCCCGGCGCTGGGCCGTCATCGCCTCGCTCGCCGGCCCACTCATGATCACGATCGGCTTCCTGGCCGCCGCCTGGTAGCCGGCTGCCGGCGTTCGGCAACCCCGGCAGCCGGTGTTAAAAAGGGGCCCTTCCTCTACCGGAGGCGTTAATAAGGGGCCCTTCCTTACATCTGATGCACGACGGTGTACACGTCGCGGCGGCGCAGGTTGAGGGCGCTCGCGACGGCGGTGATCGCGTCGCGTCGGCTGAGGCCCGCGGCCTCGCGTTCGGCCACCGCGGCGCGCAGCGCGTCGTCGTCGGGGCGGGTCGCGGGCGCGGCCGGGGCACCGGCCACCACGAGGGTGATCTCGCCGCGCGGGTCGCTCTCGGTGGCCCAGCGTGCCAGTTCGCCGAGGGGTCGGCGCAGCACCTCCTCGTACGTCTTGGTCAGCTCCCGGCAGAGCGCGGCGGGCCGGTCGGCGCCGAACGCGTCGGCCAGGGCGGCCAGGGCGGCGGCGACCCGATGCGGTGCCTCGAAGAGGACCAGGGTCCGCTCCTCGGTGGCCAGCGCCCGCAGCCGGGAGCGGCGTGCGCCCGACGCGCGTGGCAGGAACCCCTCGAAGCAGAACCGGTCGCAGGGCAGCCCGGACAGGGCCAGGGCCGTCGTGACGGCGCTGGGCCCGGGGGCGGCGGTGACCGGGACGCCGGCGTCCAGGGCGGCCCGGACCAGCCGGTAGCCGGGGTCGGAGACGCTCGGCATCCCGCCGTCGGTGACCAGGGCGACGAGCTGCCCGGCGGCGAGCATCTCGACCAGTTCCGGGGTACGCCGCTCCTCGTTGCCCTCGAAGTAGGAGACGATCCGCCCGGGGATCGTCACGTCGAGGTCGCGGGCGAGCCGGCTCAGCCGCCGGGTGTCCTCGGCGGCGACCACGTCGGCGGCGCCGAGGACGTCGCGCAGCCGGGCGGAGGCGTCAGCGGGATTGCCGAGCGGAGCGCCCAGCAGCACCAGGCGACCGGAACCGGTCATTTCACCCACAGGTCCGCCACTCCTTCATCGACGCTCGTACCGGATTCAAGGACGACGTATCTCGTTGGCCCCTTTGCAGCCTACGATCGCCGAGTGACGAGCGCGTCGACAGCACAGAGCGCCAGCCCGGACCAGCCGGATCCGGTGGTCGAGGCGGCCACTGCCGGCTCCACCGACCCGACGCCGCGTGGCGTACCGGAGATAATCCGGCGCCGGCTGGCCACCGTCGAGGGTCGGGTGGACGGATACTCGTGGCTCGCCACCCTGGTGGTGGTGGCGATCGCGGCGATTGTCCGCTTCGCCAACCTCAGCCATCCGCCCGGCAAGATGTTCGACGAGATCTACTATGCCCGCGACGCCTGGGCGCTGATCGACAAGGGCGTGGAGTGGAACTACAAGGACGGCGGTCCGTCGTACGTGGTCCACCCGCCACTGGGCAAGTGGTTGATCGGCTTCGGCGAGTGGGCCTTCGGCTACTCCGACGCCGAACACGGCATCTCGGTGCCCGGACACCTCTGGACCACCTCGCCGGAGTTCGGCTGGCGCTTCTCGGCCGCGCTCATCGGCACCCTGTCGGTGCTGCTGCTGGTCCGGATCGGCCGCCGGATGTTCCGCTCGACGGTGCTCGGTTGCGCCGCCGGTCTGCTGCTCGCCCTCGACGGCTTCCACCTGGTGCTGTCCCGCACCGCACTGCTCGACATCTTCCTGCTCTTCTTCGTGCTGGCCGCGTTCGGCGCACTGGTGCTCGACCGGGACGCGACCCGCCGACGCTGGGCCCACGCCCTGGCGGCGGGGATCGATCCCACCGCACCGGGGCGCGCCGGTCGCCCCCCGGGCGGGTGGCGGAACTGGCCCTGGTGGCGGTTTGCGACCGGGGTGCTGCTCGGTTGCGCCTTCGCGGTGAAGTGGAGCGCGCTCTTCTTCGTTCCGGCCTTCGCGCTGCTGATGCTGCTCTGGGACGTCCGCGCCCGCCGCTCCGCCGGGGTGCCCCGGCCGTGGCGGGCGACCATGCTCGACGGGTTTCCGCAGATGGTGCTCGCCGGCGTGCTGATGCTGGTCACGTACGTGGCGACCTGGTCGGGCTGGCTGTTCAGCCAGGAGGGCTACTACCGGCTCGCCGAGCGGTATCCCGGGGCGGGGCTCAGCGACACGCCGGTGATCGGCCCGCTGTGGAACCTGGTGCAGTACCACCAGGCCGCGCTGGGCTTCCACAGCCAGCTCGACGATCCGCACAAGTACCAGTCGTGGCCGTGGCAGTGGCTGCTGTTGGGCCGCCCGGTGGCCTTCCACTGGACCGGCGAAGGCAACTGCGGGCAGGCGAGCTGCGCCGAGGAGATCCTGCTGCTCGGCACACCGCTGCTGTGGTGGTCGTTCCTGGCCGCGCTGGTGGCGCTGGTCTGGCTCGGCCTCGCCCGGCGGGACTGGCGGGCCGGCACCATCCTGCTGCTCGTCGGCGCGGGGTTGCTGCCGTGGTTCTGGTTCGCCCTCGACGGCCGGACGATGTTCTCCTTCTACGCCGCCCCCGCGCTGCCGTTCCTCGTGTTGGCGGTGGTCTACGTGCTGGGCGCGATCGCCTCACCGGCCGGCCCGCGCGATACCCGACAAGTGGGCG
Source organism: Micromonospora sonchi (assembly GCF_014646235.1). GTDB lineage: Bacteria > Actinomycetota > Actinomycetes > Mycobacteriales > Micromonosporaceae > Micromonospora > Micromonospora sonchi. The sequence continues at coordinate 65,049 of NZ_BMNB01000003.1, forward strand.
GTGCCGACGACGAGGCCAGCCGGGACCGCCAGCTGATCGGCGGGGTGATCGTCGGGGCGTACCTGGTGCTCGTCGTCCTCTGTTTCGCCTACTTCTATCCGATCTTCGTCGGCCAGGCCATTCCGTACGACGAGTGGTCGACACGGATGTGGTTGGACGGCCGCTGGATCTGACCACGGTGACGGCCCCGGGTCGACGCCCGGGGCCGTCCGTGTGCGAACACGATGAAGGGCCCACCCGCCGAGCGCGTGGGCCCTTTCGGACACAAAAGGGCGCGCCCCGATCGCCTGCCACGGGGGAAGCGGGCGATTGGGGCGCGCATCAGCAGCTTAACCACCCATGACCAGCGGCACAACGGGCGGCGTGGGTCAGATTTCCGACCAACATCGATCAAGGCGGAGATTGCCGTCGCCGACCACCACCGGGTGACCGGCCACTGACCCTGTGCTCACTCCTTCTTCGGTCGAGGGGGCAACCAGCCGAAGAATCGTTCCTGCAGCGTGATCGACCCGCGACCCCTCAGGTCCTCGGCGGCGGCCGCCAGGCAGGCCCCGAGGTAGACGCTGAGCATCGCCCGGTCGGCCCCGTACTCGCTCAGGAGCCGGTCACGTTTGACCTCGCAGGGCCAGTCCGCGCCGCAGGACCCGCACGTCCAGTCGGGCGACACCGGGGCGTGCTCGCCCGGTGCCGCCGCGGCGCTCCCGTCCCCCTCGGGCACCGTCACACCCGTATGATCCGCATTCGTCACGCTTCCTCCGCCTCCACCCTGGACGGCGGACGAGCACCCGCCGTCGATCACACATCACCCCCACACCAACCCAGCAGCGTCCGGAGACGCCCCGGCGTTACTCCGTCGCGCGGTCGGTCACCGCGATCGCCGCGCTTCACCACCAGGAGCATTCGCCACCGCCGATCGGCCTTACGTGGCCGAACCGGGTTGCCGGTACGCGGTAGCGTCAAGCGGTTCGCGACCGCCATCAGGTGCCCGAGGAGTACGGTGAGCCACCCCCAGCCCCCACCGGGGCCGCACGACCCCTACCAGCCGAGTCAGCCGCCCATCTCGGGTATGCCGTACCCGCAGGGCGCTCCCGAGCAGACGAGCGGCCCCTATCCGCCCAGCGTCCCGTACCCGCCGGGGGGCGGCTACCCGCCGGGAGGCGGCTACCCGCCGAGCGGTCCGTACCCGCCCGGTGGCCCCGGCGCTCCGCTCGGCCCACCGCAGCCGACCGGCGGCGGCCGGAAGGTGCTGATCGTGGTGATCGTGGTGGCGGTCGTGGCGCTGCTCTGCTGCGTCGGCGGCATCGCCGCGCTCGTCGTCGGATTGAAGCAGACCGCCGACCAGGTGTCCGAGGCGCTGCCCACCCCGGCCGCCAGCTACGCTCCGCCGGCGCCGGCGACCAGCGCGCCAGCCCGGAGCACGCCGCCCACCCCGTCCGAAACGACCACGCCGGCCGACCGCGGCGAGACGTTCAACATGAAGCCCGGCGACACCCTGGTCATCACCGACGACGACGGCACCGTCGAGGTCACCGTGACGAAGTTCCGTACGGTCACCAAGGCCTGCCAGTCGTTCGCACCCAAGCCCGAGAAGGGTCGGTACCTGATCGCCGACGTGACGGCGAAGGTGACCAAGGGCACCGGGTCGATCAACCCGTTCTACTTCGAGTGGGTGGCCGACGACGGCACCACGGTCAACGGGCTGGTCGGCGCGCTCTCCGGCTGCGGAGACCCGCTCGGTTCGGGCAACGAACTGCGGACCGGCAGCAAGCGTTCCGGCACCGTGGTCTTCGACGTCGCCGACACCAAGGGCACCCTGGAGTACCAGCACCTCTTCGAGACCGCCGGCTCCTGGAAGCCGTAGCCGGCACGCCATCGAAGGCAGAGGAGCGGACCGGCGCGTTTGTCCTGATTGGACCTCGCTACACTCCGCCCGGTGATCAACAAGAGATGGTCGTCAGCCGTCCTGCTGGGGCTGCTGGCGGCAACCACGCTGGCCGGCCCGGTGCCGGCCTCCGCCGACGACGACAGGGCGGAACCTATCGCCGAGCCGCCTCGCGTCCAGCTGGTACTGGACGTGAGCGGCTCGATGCGGGCCACCGACATCGACGGACGCAGCCGGATATCGGTGGCGCAGCAGGCGTTCGGCGAGGTGGTGGACGCCCTGCCCGACGAGACCCAGCTGGGCATCCGGGTGCTCGGCGCCACCTACCGGGGCAAGGACAAACAGCAGGGCTGCCTGGACACCCAGCAGATCGTGCCGGTCGGCCCGGTGGACCGCGAGGCGGCCAAGGCGGCCGTTGCCACGCTGCGCCCGACCGGGTTCACCCCGGTCGGGCTCGCCCTGCGTGAGGCCGCCAAGGACCTGGGCACCGGCAGCACCGCCCGGCGAATCGTGCTGATCACCGACGGCGAGGACACCTGCGCCCCGCCGGACCCGTGCCAGGTGGCGCGGGAACTGGCGGCGCAGGGCACCACGCTGGTGGTGGACACCCTCGGCCTGGCCCCGGACGAGAAGGTACGCAAGCAGCTGCTCTGCATCGCCGCCGCCACCGGCGGCACGTACACGGCGGCGAACAGCGCCAACGACCTGACCGATCGGCTCAAGCAGTTGGTGGACCGGGCCCGTGACACGTACGCCACGACGCCGGCGAAGGTCGACGGCACCGAGGCGTGCCCGGACGCGCCGCTGCTCGCACCCGGTGTCTACACCGACCGGGAGAGCTTCTCCGAGCACCGCTGGTACCGGGTGCCGGTCCGGCCCGGACAGGAGCTGCGCGCCTCGGTCAGCATGGCGCTCGACCGGCCGGTCAACCTGGACTACGGCGTACTGCTGCGGGCCACCGCCGCCGACGGCCGGGAACTGGTGCGCGGCGTGGACGCGGGCAGCGGCCGTATCGACGTGATCTCGGCCGGTCTGCGCTGGTCGGCCGGGGCCGACGACGAGACGGACGAGCGCGATGCGGACGCGCCCACTCCCACCGCCCCCGCCGTCACCACCGTCTGCCTGGTGGTCAGCAACATGTTCGCGCCGCAGCCGGGCACCGCCAAGAACCCCGGCATGCCGGTCGAACTCACCGTCGACGTGGTCGCCGCGTCACCCACCCCGGATGGCCCGGACCTGGGCCGGGGCTGGGTGCTGCTGCTCCTGCTGACCGTGGCCGGCCTGCTCACCGGGCTCGTCGCTGGCTGGCTCACCCGCTGGTGGGTGGCGACCTGGAGGGAGAACTGAGGATGCGTACCCACTCGGCAACCCTGACCGCCCGGCTGGCCGCCGGCCTCGCGCTGGCCCCGGCCGCGCTGCTGGCCGGCGTCGCCCTGGCCCCGGCCGCGGCGCTCGCCGCGCCCACTCCGATCCCCTCGCCCGGTGCCGTCACCGTGACCAAGGCCGGCACCTCCTTCCTGAGCGCCACCCCGGTCGCCGCCGGCCAGCCGGTACGGGTCGGCGCGTCGACCGGCGAGTACCTCTACTGGTCGTTCCCGGCCGCCGCAGGCGAGACCCACGAGATCAACGCCACGGTCTCCCTCGCCGCGAACCGCAGCGGCCGGTCGACCTGGGCCGTCGAGGTCTTCGACGGCCTACGTCGCCGGCAGGCGTGCACGGCCGGCGCGCAGACGCCGACCGCCGACGCCTCGGCGAGCACCGTGGCGATCGGTTGCACCCTGCGCCGGGTCCGGCCCTGGGCCGAACCGTGGTCCGCCGATCCGCTGCCCGGCACGTACTACGTCCGCCTGACGGTGGTCGACGTGCCGGAGCCCGACCTCGGCCTGCCGATCGACGTGGACCTGCTGATCTCCACCACCGGCGACGCCGACACCTCCCCGGAGGACGGCAAGCTGGAGGCGCCGCTGGTGCCGCCGGCCAACGCCGGCACGGTGCTCGACGCGGTGCCGACGGCTGCCCCGGAGGACTCCGACGACGACGGCTGGAACCTCGACCTGACCGGCTGGCTGCCCGAGGCCGGCTCCCGTTGGGTCTGGACCACCGCCGGCGGCATGCTGGCTGCGGTGGCCGGCGTGGTCGGCTTCGCCCTCACCCGCCGGTCCGCCCGGCGAGTCGTCAGGTGACCCTCCCCACCGGATGAGCCCCGCCGGCAGGTCGCGCCCAGGTGCCCGGGAGTGACCTGCCGGCGGCCCTCGTCGGACAGACCCTGATGCGCCGATGCGCGGGTCGGGGTGGCAGGTGGGCCGCTCGATCGGCTAGCCGTCGGATCTGATCTGCTGGGTGATCGACGGGTCGGTGATCTCGGCGTCCTTGGCGAGCAGCATCGCCTTGCTGAGAATGACGGCCAGCATGCCGTCCCCCTCGAACGGCAGGAACTGCTGCTCACCGGCGCGGCCGGCGGCCCGGTCCGGCACGATGCAGAGATAGCTGTCGTTCGGACTCATCAGGATGTTGCCCGACCCCAGGTGAATCCGGTACGTGCGCAGGTCGCCGTCGACCACCAGGAACCGGCCGTCGACACGGGCCCGTCGACCCACCGCCAGCCGGGGCAGCAGCCGGGTCAGCAGATCGCGCCGGGTCTCGGCGGTCGCCGACAGTTCCCCGAAGCTGTACGACGACCAGTATTCCCGGAACCGGCCCTGCGGGCCGCCGTCCGACCAGGTCGGATCATTGCCGACGCTGGCAACCCCGACGAACAGGTCCACGTCGCGCATGATCTCGCTGAACACCAGCGGCGGAACCTGGTCCAGCGGCAGCGGGTCGGCTGGTCGGGCCTCGGTCCACCGAGCGCCCGTGTAGCCGCCACCGGAGGCGTGTGACCAGTTCTGCGCGGCACCGATCGGATAGAAGCGCACCTGATCGGTGACGAGCCGAAGGTACGACCCGCTCTCGGTGGTGTCGTCGCCGTACTCGCCGCCGACTCCCTCCACCCAGTACTCGGCGCGCAGGCCCCAGCCGGGCAGCTCACGGCCGGTCGCCGGGTACGAGTCGTCGACCATCAGCCGGAGCCGGTCGGTCCAGCCCCGGACCGCGGCCAGCGCATGGTACTGGTGTTGGCGCAGGATGTGCCCGGCGAACCGGTTGGAGTAGGTGCCGGTGGCCTCTTCGGCCGGGGTGAGCAGGTAGACCTCGCGATGTGCCTGCTTGAACGGCTGGACGATGCGGTGCCGCTCCAACCACTCCCGCCAGCCGACGACCTCCGGCACCGGCCGGCCGATCGGGTGCCAGATCCGCACCTCGGCATCGTCGGCGGCGGTCACCGGGGTGTCGTCCACCGTACGCAGCGCGCCGTCGGCCCAGCCGCAGGGCACCCCGTCGACCAGCCAGAGCAGCCGGCGGGCCAGCGCGCCGACCAGCGGATGGTCGAGGTAGCGCTGCCGCCAGGTGGCCAGGCTCCAGGTGCGCTGGGCCAGGAAGAGCGCGTCCAGCCGGGCCGTCTGGGCGGCCAGCATGCCCGTGATCTCCTTGACGAGTCCCTTCAGCGCGGTCAGCTCCGCCGCGTGGTCTCGGCGGACCGCCGCCGGTGGGCTCTTCACCTTCCGCCCGGACTCGTTGTGCCAGGTCAGGGTGGCCCCGGCGGACCCGATCAGCAGCTCCACGCGGCACCCGCCGAGGCTGACCTCGTGCCGGCCCACCTCGGTCAGGCCGTAGTCCGGGACGGCCAGCTCCTCGATCTCGTCCCGGCCGACGCCGAGCGCCGCAGCTCGGGCGTCCAGCGCCTTGTCGATCTCCTTGCGGGTGCCCTTGTGGGTGACCCGGGCCGACAACCGGGCGAGCTGCGCCAGCGCCGCCTCGCCGTCGAGCCGCCCGAGCACCCCGACCGCCGCGTTGGCGACCTTCGGGCAGGCCGGCCCGATCCCGGGCAGCCGGCGCAGCATCACCTCGGCCAGGCCACCGATCCGGCGGACCTGCTCGGGCGCCGGGTCGGCCCGCTCGACCAGCCAGAGCAGGCCGCGCAGCAGGTCCGCGTTGATGGCGGACGGTGGGTGTTGCGGGGTACGGGAGGCGGCGATCAGCCACCGATCGAGGACCTGCCTCGCCTCGACCGGGTCGAACCCCGCCAGCTGCCGGATCGCCTCCTTGGACCAGCCGGCCGACGGCCGAGCGGTGGTGGCGGTGCTGGCGTGCCCGACCAGCCGCTGCCAGGCCGGATCGAGGGTGGGCAACTCGGTCAGGATCTGCTCGGCCCACGGATCGTCCTGGTCGAGATGCGGCCCGGTCAGCCCGACCACCAGTTGCCGCAGTCGTTGGCTCTCGTCGGACCGGTCGACCAGCACCGCCACCAGGTCGGCGGAGAGCGGACCGGTGGCGGCCAGGCCCCGGGCCACGGTCTCCAGCGCGGCCGGCGACAACGAGTACGGCTCCTCGACGGCGTACGCGGCGAGATCCTGAAGCTGCTCCGGCGTCAGGTCGGCGGGCAGTCGGCGGGACAGCTGCCCGATCAGCTCCAGCACCGACCAGATCCGCGTCTGTTCCCGCCGGTGCACGCCGATCATGGCCAGCATCAGCCGGGACACGTCCGGCCGGGACAGCGCGCGCAGCGCGGCGGACACCTCCGGATCGTCCCCACAGCGCCGGGCGTGCGCGTAGAGGTGCTCGGCCAGCGCGGCCAGGTCGTTCGCGGCGACCAGGTCGCGGGCGCGGGTGGCGTACCAGACGGTGTCGGTGGTGGTGGTCATCAGCCACCCACCAGCGGGACGAGCTTCAGGAAGGTGACCTCGGTGTCGCGGCGCAGGTCGACCTCGTCGTCCAGCTCCTCCACCTGACGGTCGCCGACCAGCACCACGAAGCCGTTACGGGTGAACGCCTCCTCGGCGAGGGCAACCTGCCGCTGCGCGTCGACCCGGCGGTGGGACCGCTCGGCCGGCTCACCGTTGAGCGTCCGCTCGATCGAGGTGGGCTGCACCAGCAGCCGGCGCGGTGCCGGGGTGGCGGCGTTGTGCTCGGCCACCTCCTGGTGGATCCGCCGCCGGATCAGCTCACGCAGCGTCAGCCGCTCCTCGAAGATCCGCAAGGCCCAGGCCGGGGTACGCGCACCGGCCGTGCTCTCGTCCACAAAGGTCACCGTCGCCATGCCGCGGGAGTCTAGGCACGCCCCCCGACACTCACGTCAGTCCAGCGCGAAGGTGGCCGACGCCCGCCCGGCCGCGTCCGAGACGCTCTCCAGGTACAGCAGCCCGTCGCGGTGCCGCACGTACTGGCCGGGGAAGTTGACCGACTCCAGCGACAGCTTCGCCGCGTCGGCCAGACCGGCCCGGCGGGTGAACGTCGCGTCCTGGCGGAACAGGTTCGAGCCGTCGTTGCGCTCGACCCAGAGCTGATGGTTGCGGTGCCGCAGGTAGTAGCCGGGATAGTTGGTCGACTCCAGCGAAACGGCCGTCGGATCCGCCAACCCGCCGACGATCCGGAACTGGGAATCGGCCAGGTTGGTGACGTTCGGCTCCAGCCGCACCCGGAACTCCCAGTGCCGCAGGTAGCGGTCCGGCAGGTCGTGCGAACGCAGCCGGACCGGAGTGACGCCGTCCGGCACCGGTACGCCGAAGTTCGGCGTACCGTCGGCGTTCCAGTAGACCCGCTGGATCCGGGTCCGCCGGTTCGGGTCGCTCAGCGGATCGTAGCCGTTGCCGAGGTACCGCTCGTAGTTGCGGGAGTGGTAGACGATCACGTCGCTGCCGTCCTCGGCGACGGTGAAGGAGTTGTGCCCCGGGCCCCACTGGCCGGTCCGGCTGTCGCTGGCCAGCACCGGCGTGGCGCGCTTGGACCACGAGGCCGGGTTCAGCAGGTCACTGCCCGCCGAGGCGGTGAGCAGCCCGACGGCATAGCTGGCGTCGGTGGCGCTCGCCGAGTAGGTCATGAACACCCGGCCGTTGCGGATCAGCACCGCCGGTCCCTCGTTGACCCGGTAACCCCGGGTCTCCCAGGCGTACGTGGGGGTGGCGATCAGCGTCGGGGTGCCCGCGTACGTCCAGGGGTTGACCGCGCGGGCGAGGTAGATGTTGGAGTTGCTGCCGGCGTACTCGGCCCAGGCCAGGTAGCGCTGGCCGTTGTGCACGAAGGTGGTCGCGTCGAGCGAGAAGCTGCTGCGCGCCGGTTGGAGCTGTCCACGCTCGACCCACGGCCCGTCCAGCGGGTTCGCGGCGGTGCTCTCCAGCACGTACGGCCGGATGGCCCAGATGTCGTCGGTCCGGCCGGCGGCGAAGTAGACGTACCACCGGCCGTCGATGAAGTGGATCTCGGGTGCCCAGATGTGCGCGCCCATCTCGCCGGTGCTGTGCCTACGCCAGATCACCCGCTCGGTGGCGGTGGCGAGCCCCTGGAGCGTGGTCGCGCGGCGCAGCACGATGCGGTCGTACTCGCCGACGGTCGCGGTGAAGTAGTAGTAGCCGTCGGTGTGCCGGTAGACGTGCGGGTCCGCGCGCTGCTCGGCCAGCGGGTTGGTGAAGGTCACGGCGGCGGCGAGCGCCGGGGCGGCCGGTGCCACCACTGCGACGGTGGTCGCCGTGACCAGGGTGGTGAGGGTGGCCGCCAGCTTCCTGCCGAGGAGCTTCAGTCGCATGTCTCGTCACCCCTCGTTACCGTGCCTCGCAAACCGTCAACTGATTGATAACGTTCACATCCCGGCGACGTCAAGAGATCGACGCGCAACGGTCATTGTTCGGTCGGGCCGGTGGTGCCCGGCACCCGATGCCGGGACATGTCCGAGTCACCAGGGGACGACGCCGTCGTCGTTGAAGAACGAGCCGGTCGGGCCGCCGTCGGGCAGGGTGGCCAGCCGGATCGGAGTTGCCGCCGCCTCCCGGGGTGACCGGCCCTGGAAGCCGGTGAAGTCGGTCGCGACCAGGCCCGGACAGGCGGCGTTGATGAGGATGCCCGTACCCGCGAACTGCCGCGCGTAGTGCACGGTGAGGGCATTGAGGAACGACTTCGTCGGCGAGTAGGCCGCCATGACCGGGCCGACTTCGATGTTCGGGTCCGTTTGCCAGGTCAGTGATCCGACGCTGCTGGAGATGTTGACAATGCGCGGGGAGGCGGAGCGCCGCAACATCGGCAGCATCGCGTTGGTCACCCGGATCACGCCGTAAACGTTGGTGTCCACGACCGCGCGGACGACGTCGAGGTCGAGCGTGGTCGGATCCTGCACCCATCCCGGTCCGGTCTCTCCCGAGATGCCGGCGTTGTTGACCAGGACGTCGAGGCGTTGAATCAGTTCGGCGGCCTCGGCGGCGCTCCGGTCGCTGGTGACGTCCAGGGGGACCGCGAACGCGTCCACTCCATCGACAAGCAGCTTCTGCACGGCCGCCTCGCCCCGCGCACGGTCGCGGGCCCCCACCCCCACCCGGTAACCCCGCGCGCCCAGCCCGGCCGCGATCTCGTATCCGAGTCCCTTGTTCGCGCCGGTGATCAGCGCCGTCTTCTTGTCACTCATGGCGCCGATGGTGGCTCGGCAACAGGTGCCGCCGTTACACCGTTTGGGTGCGCTGTCATACCCGTCCGGTATCACCGCAGTATCGTCGTTTCGTGGACACGCTGGAGACCCGTGAGCTCAGGTACTTCGTCACGGTCGCCGAGGAACTGCACTTCAGCCGGGCAGCCGAGCGCCTCGGCATTGCTCAGCCGCCCCTGTCCCGGGCGATTCAGCAGCTCGAACGGCGCCTCGGTGTCACCCTGCTGGAACGCAACCGCCGGGGCGTCACCCTCACCGGCGCGGGTCAGGTGCTGCTCGACGAGGCCCGTGCCATCCTCGACGCGACCACCGCAGCCGCCCGCCGTACCCGCCGGGCCGCGTCCGCCACGAACCACCTGACGTTGGCGACGAAGGCCGGCGCGAATCACGAGCTGTTGCGGAAGCTGCTCGAAGCCCATGCCGCCGAACCTGGCGCGGTCGAGGTCGACGTGCTGCTGTGCGGCATGGGAGAACAGGCGCGAATGCTGCGCGACGGCCGCGCCGACGCCGCCCTCATGCAGCGGCCCTTCGACGATCTCGCCGGGCTCGACACCGAGGATCTGCTGATCGAACAACAGATCGCCATCCTGCCCGCCGGGCATCCTCTCGCCGGGTGTACGTCTCTGACCATGGCCGACATCAACGACGTACCGGATCTGCCGGTCGCCCGCTGGCCCCGCCAGGACGGCAGCTACGAACCCGGCCCGGGCCCCGAGATCCACGACCAGTCGCAACTGGCTCAGCTGATCGCCCTCGGGCGCACCATGGCCGTGCTCTGCGCCTCGTCCCGATCGTGGCTCTGGAACGCGCACGCCGCCGTCCCCCTGACCGACGCACCGCACGTCACCACCGTGCTCGCCTGGCCCCCGCACAGCCGCTCCCGGACCGTCGCCGGGCTCGTCCGCACCGCAACCCAGCTCCGACAAGAGCCCACCCTGGCGGCGTGAACGCGGCCGACTGGATACCGCTCGATCGCCTCACCTGGTCGAGCCGTCCTCAGGCCGGACCGGTTCGACCGTTCAGGCGGTGGCGCCGCCGTCGACGGCGATCGACGCGCCGGTGATGTGCCGTCCGCCGTCGCCCACCAGGTGACTGACCGTGGCCGCCACGTCGGCCGGTGCCGCGTACCGGCCCAGCGCGATGTGCGACCGCTGCGCGTCCGCGTCGGTGCTGTCGGCCGGGTTCATGTCGGTGTCGGTCGAGCCGGGCAGGACCAGGTTGACGGTGATTCCGCGCGGGCCGAGTTCGCGGGCGAGGGCCCGGGTCAGCCCGTTGACCGCGCTCTTGGTCATGGCGTACGCGCTCACCCCGGGGGCCGGGACGCGACTGGCGAAGCTGCTGCCGATGTTGACGATCCGCCCGCCCTCGCCCATGTGACGTACCGCCGCCTGGGTGGTGAGATACACCCCGCGCACGTTCACCGCGACGGCCCGGTCCAGGTCGTCGAAGCTGACCGACTCGATCGGCCCGCCCGCGAACACCCCGGCGTTGTTGACCAGGATGTCCAGCCGCCCCAACTCGGCGACGGTCCGCTCGACCGCACCCACCACCGCCGCCGGGTCGGCGCTGTCCGCGCTGATCGACAGACCGGTGCGCCCGTACGCCTCGATGTCCGCCACCACGGCCTTCGCACTCGTCTCCGCGGCGCGGTAGGTGAACGCGACATGGATGCCATCCTCGGCCAGCCGTCGCGCGACGGCGGCACCAATACCACGGCTGCCACCCGTGACCAAGGCAACCCTGCCGGCAAGTCGGACCGTCATGTCGCAATCCTGACAGTCGACTCAGGACATACGCCAATCGGGGCGCTGGTCCGCTGATCTCCAGCGCCCCGATCAGGGACGACTACTCGCAGCCCAGCCCATCTTCGTACTGCGCGGGGGGCTTCCCGGCGGCCACCTCGTCGGCGACCTTCCAGAAGACCTCCGGCCAGGCGCCCTCGTCCTTCATCTGGTGCAGGGCCTGCCACTTGTGGCTGCTGCGCAACGCCTCAGCGGCCCGCTGGAGCGCGGCATCGTCGCCGGCTTCCTTCGCACGCAGCCATTCGGCGATCCACCCGCAGCCGACCCGGCCGATCACCTTCGCGCCGAACTGGTAGGCGTCGTTGGTGCCCAGGTCGTTCAGGGAGGTGGGGTCGAAGCCGGGAGGCAGTGGCACGTCGGCGAGTATCTTGGCCGTCTGCTCGCTGACCCGCTCCGGTGTGACGATCTCAGCCGGAAGCGCGGCGAGCCACGTGCGGGCGTCGACGCGGACCACGTCGGCGAGAACCCGGTCGAACTCGCTCCGCGTCCAGGTGCTGCCGGTACGCAGCTCGACGAAGGAACCGTCACGGGGACGGAGCATGACGGCGAAGTCGCTTGCGCTGTACCGGAACAGGTCGGCCGGCCAGCCATCGACCTTCACCGGTTCCGGCTCGCTGACGTGGAGCCGATCCTTGTGGTAGCCGTCGTACTGGTCGGCCGGATACCAGTTCATCTCCAGATACCGTCCGCCGTTGCTGAAACCGATGGTGCCTACCTTCTCGGCGAAGCCGTACACGGTGGTCGCCGTCCAGCCAGGCTGGTCGATCAGCAGTCGCGGGTTCTCCTCGGCCGCCTTCAGCACCATCGCCGAATAACTGGTCGGGTCCATCGCCTCCGTAGCGGTAGGCGGGGTCACCGGCTCGTCCGACCGGTCGCGCAAGGCCGAGACGACCAGGACACCGGCGAGAAGAGTGGCTGCGACGCTCGCGCCGGCGAGGCCGCTCAGCACGGCGCGGCGCGGGCGCGGGCGCCTGCCCGGCGGTTCGGCGACGGCTTCGAGAGTCGGTACGGACATGATCTCCTCCAGGAGGCTCTGCGCGGCCCCGTCGAGGTGCTTGATGATCTCCGGTCGGTAGGGGTCGGCGTCTCGGACCATCCGGTCCATCTGCTCGTCGGTCATCTGCCCTCCTCCCAGGTGCCTGCTGGCATGACGTCGAGTACATGTCCGGGCGGGCCGAGATCGTCACCGACGAGATCTCGGAACCGGGCCCGGGCACGTGACAGCCGGCTGCGGACCACAGCCGGGCTGACGCGCAGAACCGCGGCGGCCTCACGCGGCTCCAGCCCCTCCCAGAAGGTCAACATCAACACCTCCCGGTCCAACTTCCCCAGCCGAGCCAGCGCAGCCTGCACGGTGAGTCGTTCGGGCACCTGGCTGCCCGGGTCGACGGCGACGGCGAACCGGATTCGTTGCCGCAACCGGTCCCCCAGCCGGTCCCGGCGCGCTCCGGCGCGATGGTGGTTGGCCAGCACCCGCCGGGCCACCCCGTACAGCCACAGCCGGACCTCTGCCTCGGGCGGCAGGTCACGGCTGCGCCGCCAGGCGACGAGAAAGGTGTCGGCAACCACGTCGGCCGCGTCCTCGGGCTGCTCGACGCGCCGCATCGCGTACGCCAACAGCGGCTCGAAGTTGGCCGCATAAATGCGTCGGAAGCGTTCCTCGTGCTCGATCCCGGAGCCCACGCCTACTCCATGTCCGGTCGAGCACCGATCGTGACATGCCTGGCCCACCCCGTACGCCAAAAAGGCCGTCTCCGACGGGCGGAAACGGCCTTTGAGCTGGGTGGAGCTGAGGGGATTTGAACCCCTGACCCCCTCGATGCGAACGAGGTGCGCTACCGGTCTGCGCCACAGCCCCTCCGCCGGCGGACCGGCGTCGGTCCCACCCGGCTGACACCGGGCGGGCCGGCGACAAGGCTAACAGGTCGACCACCCCCGTCGCGAACCGCCCCGCCCGCCGGATCTAACAAGATCCACACAGTTTCGCTGAAGATGCGGCCTCGACCACCGTCGGAGGCAGCAACTTCGGCGAAGTTGCGGGTCGTGCACCTGCCGGTCCCGGGCGACATCGCGGTGCCACGCGGGCTAGAGATCAAGTCCCGCGGCCGCCTGAGATGTTATTGGGGGAGACCGGCGATAGGTGGTGGCGGCGAGATCCAGGGGTGGCGGCGCCGTGCCTGGGGGTGGGTGGCACGGGTTGCGGCATCTCGGGGTGTTCGGGTGCTCAGGGCGGGCACGGGTTGCGGCATGTCGCCGTCTTCCGTCCTTCGAATGGCACGGGTTGCGGCATGTCGCCGTCTTCCGTCCTTCGAATGGCACGGGTTGCGGCAGGTTGGGCCTTCCGGGCCGCTTGAGACCGCGAGTTGCGGCGCCCTGCGAAAAGGCCGCGAGTTGCGGCGCCCTGCGGAAGGGCCGCGAGTTGCGGCGTCCTGTGGCACGCGACGGGGCCGGTTACGGACGTGTCTCATCGCCCAGCCGCCGACGTGACAGGATCCGCCCCGCCGCCACCGCCCTTGCTTACATGCCGCGGCCGGCTTCGTAGGGGCGGCCGCGGAGGCCGCCGGTGCGGCGGTAGGAGACCGAGCCGCCGCTGGCCGCCGCCGGCAGGTCGGCGGGGCGGTCCAGGCCCATGGCGGTACGGCGGACGGACTCCCGCTGGGCGGCCAGGCGGCGCTGCGCCTCGCGGCGGGCGGCGGCGCGGCGGGCCTGTTCGCGGCGTACCTCGGCCTGGCGGGCGGCCAGCCAGGCGGCCTCGCGGGCGCGGGCGCGGCGTCGGCGGCGTTCGGCCACGGCGCGGGCGCGCAGGTGGACGACGTACACGATCAGCAGGGTGGCGGTGACCGCGAAGCTGATCCAGAACCCGGGACCGACCACCACCACGCCGACCAGTTCGACGCCGTTGAGCAGGACCAGCGCGGCGAGCACCCGGCGACGGCGGTAGATGGCGGGGGTGTGCGGGCGGCGCCGGTCCGGACGGTGACGGGGCCGACTCGCGGCGGGCGGCACGGCGCGCAGCCGGCTCTGCCGACCGGGGCGGCCTGCGGCGGGTGGTCCGGAAACCGGCGCGGCCAGCCCGCCCGAGCGGGCCTCCTCGTTGAGGGTGACCACCAGGCTGCGAGGTGCGTTGACCGGGCGCCGACCCGGGACAGTGCGGCGCCGTCGACGTCGCTCGAGCACCCGCGCCGTCGACTGCGCCCGCTCCGCCACCAGCCGCTCGGCGGCGTCGTACCGGCGGACCAACGCCGGGGCGAGGGCGAGCAGACCGGCGGCGGCGAGGACGGCGAGGAGCACCGAGGTCGGCACCCTCACCCCTCCCGTCACCGAATTCGGAGCAACCGCCGCCCGGCCGCAGGATCTTCCACCGGCCGGCGCCGGCGGCGTGAATCGTGCAGGTCGGGCAGCGCTTGCCGCAGCTTGCAGTTACCTGAGGTTACGGGTCACCGCCCCTGGAACAACCGCGCCGCGCCGATCCCGGACGTGGGACGCCTCACCGGGCGTTGGCGCGCAGCCGGTGCCAGCGGGCCAGCAGGCCGCCCTCGGCGGCGACTTCCTCACTGGTCATCGCGTACCCGATGTGATCGCGCCAGGCACCGTCGATGTGCATGTAGCGCGCGTGGTACGCCTCCTCGCGGAAGCCCAGCTTCTCCACCACCCGGCGGGACGGCCGGTTCTCCGGGCGGATGTTCACCTCCAGCCGGTGCAGGCCACCGGGGCCGAAGGCGTGGTCGACGGCGAGCGCCAGCGCGGTGGGGATCACCTCACGGCCGGCCACCCGGCGGTCCACCCAGTATCCGACGTAGCCGGAGCAGAACGCCCGGCGCACGATGTTGCCCACGTTGAGGTGGCCGACGAACCGCTCCGCGCCGCCCTCGCACAGGCAGACCGCGAACGGCATCCCCTCGCCGGTACGCGCCGAACGCCGCTGGTCGCGGTGGATCCAGCGGAAGGTGGCCGGCGAGTTCAGCTCGGCCCAGTCACCGGCCAGCGACGATTCCCAGGGGGCCAGCCAGTCGCGGTTGGCGCGACGCACCTCCGACCAGGCGGCCGCGTCCGAACGCCGGTAGGGCCGCAGCAGCACCGGACCGTCGGCGAGCACCACCGGCCAGCCGGGTGCCCGTCTGAACCGCACCGATCCTCCAACCCCGAGCGTCAGCGGCGATTCACCGTCGGCGGTCCAGCAGCAGCACGTCCACGGTGGAACCGGCGGCGGCGGCGGTCACCCGCTCGCCAAGGACCAGAAGGCCATTCGCCTCGGCCAGGCCGGAGAGGGTGAACGGGCCGCCGTCGAGCGGCTGGACAGTGTATCCCCCACCACGCCGTTCGGCGACGTGGGCGGGCCGGAACTCGCGCAGCCCGGCCGGTGAGGAGACGGTCTCCAGCAGATGCGCCCGTACGCTGGGGCGAAACACCGGCTCGGCGCCGGCCAGCAGGTTGATTGCCGGGCGGGCCAGCACCTCGAAGCCGATCATCGCGGCGCCGGGGTCGCCCGGCAGGCACACCACCGGCACCTCCTCGGCGCCGACGGTGCCGAACCCGAGCGCGGTGCCCGGGTAGAGCGCCACATCGGTGAAGGTGACCGGGCCGCCCCGGCCGCCCTCCCGACGGGACAGGATCCGGCGGACCATGTCGCCCGGCCCGGTGCCGGTGCCGCCGGTGGTGATGATCAGGTCGGCGCGCAGGGTCTGGTCCTCCAGCAGCCCGCGCAGCCCTTCCGGGTCGTCGTCACAGATGCCCACCCGGTACGCCAGGGCGCCCGCCTCCGCCGCCGCGGCGGTCAGCGCGTGCGAGTTGGCGTCCACCACCTGGCCGGGCTGGCTGCCCCGGCCCACGTCGACCAGTTCGTCGCCGGTGGCCACGATGACCACCCGTGGGCTGGGGCGGACCACCACGTGCCCGATCCCGGTGGCGGCGAGCACGGCGACCAGGGCCGGTGAGACGTACGTGCCGGAGCGGGCGAGCACGTCCCCGGCGGCCACCTCCTCGCCGGCCCGGCGTACCCCGTACCCCCGTTTCGGGACGCGGAAGATCTCCACCGCGGCCATGCCCTGGTCGGTCCACTCCACCGGCACCACCACGTCGGCGGTGATCGGCAGCGGCGCGCCGGCGGCGACCGAGAAACACGAGCCGGGGGTGAGCCGGACCGGCCGCCAGCTCGCCGCGCCGAGATCACCGACCACGTTGAGCCGCACCGTGCGGCCCCCCGGCCCGCCGGACTGGGCCGGGACGTATCTCACCCCCCGGGCCCCGCCGGCGATGTCCTCCCAGCGCGCCGCGTACCCGTCGACGGCCGCCTGGTCGAAGGCCGGGAAGGCGTGCGGTGCGACGACGTCCTCGGCGAGGACGTTGCCGTACGCCTGGGTGAGGTCGAGGTCGAGCGGAGGCAGCGCGCGTAACCTGCGCAGCACGCTGCCCAGGTAGTCGGCGAGCCGCGTCAACCCGTTTTCGGCCGCCTCGGCGTCGGCCGGCGCGGTCATGTATTCGGACCGCCCGACGCGTCGGTGTTGACGAAGTCGGTCAGCCACTTGCGGAACTCGGTGCCCAGGTCCTCGCGTTCGGCGGCGATCTGGACCACGGTCTGCAGGTAGCCCAGCGGCATGCCGGTGTCGTAGCGGGTGCCCCGGTAGACGATGGCGTGCACCGGTGTGCCCTCGGTACGCAGCAGTTCCATCGCGTCGGTCAGCTGGATCTCCCCGCCGCTGCCGGGCGGGGTCCGGCGGATGGCGTCGAAGATCTTGCCGGGCAGGACGTAGCGGCCGAGCACGGCGAGGTTGCTCGGCGCCTCCTCCGGTGTCGGCTTCTCGACCATGCCGGTCACCTTCACGACCTCGCCGATGTCGGTCAGCTCGGACTCCGCCGGCTCGACCGAGGCGATGCCGTACCGCTTCGTCTCGGCCGGGTCGACCTCGAAGAACGCGAGCACCACGCCACCCGTACGGGCCTGGAGTTCCAGCATGGCCGGCAGCAGCGGCTCGGAGGGCTTGACGAACTCGTCGCCGAGCAGCACCGCGAAGGGCTGGTCGCCGACGTGCGACTCGGCGTACCCGACCGCGTGGCCGAGGCCGAGCTGCTCCGGCTGCCGGCAGGTGTAGATGGCGGCCAGTTCCTCGGTCCGCTTGACGGCGGCGAGCAGGTCGGGCTTCTGCGCGAGCCGCTCCTCCAGGTCGGGGCGGCGGTCGAAGTGGTCCACCATGGATGTCTTGCCGCGGCCGGTGATCAGCAGGACGTCGCCGATCCCGGCCTGGGCGGCCTCCTCGACGATGTACTGCAACACCGGCCGGTCGACCACCGGTAGCAGTTCCTTCGGGACCGCCTTGGTGGCCGGCAGGAACCGGGTCGCCAGACCGGCGGCCGGGATGACCGCCTTGACGGCACGGGGGCGGCCGGTGGCGGCGGCCGTTGAGGGGTTCGCTGAGTGCTCCGACATGTCGCGAGACTATCGGCCAGGGCCGTAACTCGGCGGGTGAGGACCAGAAGACGCGCCGCCCGCCTGACCGGTTCTGCCGGTGCCGGCAGAACCCACCGCGGTGGGTTCGCCGCCTCGGTGGGCGCGTGCCGCCCGCCAGGTGTCCCGGCCAGCGGCCTTGGCCGCGTAGAGCGCCTCGTCCGCCGCCTCCAGCACCCGCGGACCGGTGTCGGCGTGGTCCGGATAGACGGCGATGCCGATGGAGACCGTGACCGGGATCGACTCCCGGACCCCGGCATGTCCGACCACCGGGACCGGGGCGGTGCGGATGGCCGCGCCGAGCCGTTCGGCGACGATCGCCGCGCCGCGGACGTCGGTCTCCGGCAGCAGCACCACGAACTCCTCCCCACCCTGCCGGAAAGCGAGATCCACCTCCCGGATCTCGCCGCGTACCCGGCTGGCGAACTCGACCAGCACCGTGTCACCGGCCGCGTGGCCGTAGGTGTCGTTGACCTTCTTGAACCGGTCCAGGTCGAGCACGAGGACGCTCACCATCCGACCGAAGCGGCTGGCCCGTTCCACCTCCCGTCGCAGCGATTCGCGCAGGTAGCGGTAGTTCCACAGCCCGGTGAGCGGGTCGGTGAGCGACAGTCGCTGGGTCTCCTCGTGGACGCGTACGTTGTGCACCGCCACCGCCGCATGCCCGGCGAAGGTACGCAGGGTGGCCAGGTCGTCGTCGTCGAACTCCTCCCCACCGAGCCGGTCGTAGAGGGCGAGCACGCCCAGCGCCGGCGCGGCCTTGGCACCGGTCGCGGTCGGCGGGCCCTCGGTGGGTCGCGCCGCCGGGCCGGCCAACGGCACCGCGATGTACGTCCGGCAGGGCGGCTCGCTGGGCGGCCCCACGTCGGCCGCCAGGCGGCCCCGGCAGGGTTCCCCGGTCACCGCGACCGCGCCGATCACCCCGCTGCCCAGCGGCACCCGGACCGGTCCGGTGCCGGGCCGCTGCCCGTCGAATCCCTCGGTGCATTCGGCGACGAGGCCGTCGTCGGACGCGGTGAGCAGCACCGCGCCAGCCCGGGCACCGATCGCCGCGAGCGCGCTGTGCAGGATCACCCGCAGGATCCGCTGCAGGTCGTGGGTGCTGGCCAGGGTGTCGCCGAGCACGGCAAGGTGCCCGCGCAACTGGTTCCGGCTGCTGGCCAGCGCCGCCAGATAGCCACCGGTCTCGCGGGTCAGCCGGTTGACGGCGTCGGCCAGTCGACCGATCTCGTCGCCGTCGCGTACCGGAATCCGGGCGGTCAGGTCACCGGCGACCACCCGGTCCACCGCACCGGCCAGTTCCACCAGCGGTCGGGTGGCCACCCGGGCCAGCCGCCAGGCCACGACCACCCCCAGCAGGGCGGCGAGCAGCACCACCCCGACCAGTACCGCGTACAGGCCGGGCGGCTGGTCGCTGGGCACCGAGAGCACCAGCGGCAGCGGCTGCCCGGCGGCCGGGCCGGCCCGGCGGAGGTAGCGGCCGTCGGTGGTGCTGGTGACGCGATCGTCGCGCAGGGACGCGGCGGCGGCGAGCACGGCCTCCCGGCCGCCGGGAGACTCGGTGCTGTGGGTCACCCGCGCCGGTGGGACGGCGTTGTCGAGCAACGTCACCGCGACCCCGGTCACCGCCGCGAGCCGCGCCACGAACGCCGGGTCCACCGGATGCGCCGCGGCGACCGTACCCAGCGCCGCGCCGGTGGTGTCGCGTAACTCCACCCGGACCACCAGCGCCCCGACGGGGCCGCCGAACGGCGCCGATGCCGCGCAGTCCCGCCAGGGCGCCGGCGGCGCGTTCGGGGTGGCGTGGCTGACCCGACCGGTCACGTCGGTGACCTGCACGGCAGCGGCGAGGCCCCGGTTGACCACCTGGGCGGCGACGCCGGCGTGGTCGGTGGTGACGGCGACCGCGTCCGCCGCGGCGCGCAGTTGCTGGCAGAGTGCGTCTATCGAGGTACGCACGGCTGCGGCGGCCACCGCCAACCGCTCGGTGGCACGGCTGCGATCCACCGCCGCCACGGTGGCGGCGACGAAGGCGCCGCCGAGCAGGACCGGACCGAACGTCACAGCCAGGAAGGCTGCGGTCAACCGCCCGCGTAGCGTCAACACCTGCCCCCGGAAGTTGCGACCGTCGCCTGCGATGCTGACACAGAGCAACCGAGATGGAGGCGTTGCGTGAGGAGTGTTGCGTGCCGGAATTTGCGCAGGACGCGGAAGTGACCCATGAGGCGAAGCGGGAGCGGAGGGTCTGGCTGCTCGCCCGCCGCCGGGCCCTGCCCGAGGCCGTCCGGCGGGACGCGGCGGCGCGGGTGCAGGCCGAGCTGGTCGCCCTGGTACGCCGCCTGCGGCCGGGCCGGGTGGCCGCGTACGCGCCGGTCGGCACCGAGCCCGGCGGACCGGACCTGCCCGCGGTGCTCGCCGACGCGTTGCCGGCCGGGGCGCAGTTGATCCTGCCGGTCCTCCGCGACGACCTGGACCTGGACTGGGCGGCGTGGACCGGGCCGGCGGCGATGGTGGCCGCCGGCCGGGGCATCCGCGAGCCCGCCACACCCCGGCTCGGGGTGACCGCGATCGCCGCCGCCGAACTGGTCGTGCTTCCCGCGCTGGCGGTGGATCGTCGCGGCGTACGCCTCGGCCGGGGCGGCGGCTCGTACGATCGGGCCCTGGCCCGGTTGGCCGCGGCCGCCTGCACGGTGGTGCCGCTGTACGACGGCGAACTGCTGGACGTGCTACCCGCCGAGCCACACGACCGGCCGGTACGCGCGGTGGTCACCCCGACCGGTGGTCTGCACCAGCTGGCGCCCCCCTCGGGTGTCGTACCCCACACTTCCGCTGGACGAATCGGGGGACGATGACGCACCATTGGCACTCGAATACGTCGAGTGCCAATCGGCTGTGCCAGATCCGGAGGAGAACGTGCCCACGTACCAGTACGCCTGCACCGCGTGCGGTCACCAGCTCGAGGCGGTGCAATCCTTCTCGGACGACCCGTTGACCGACTGCCCGGCATGCGAGGGGCGGCTGCGGAAGCTGTTCAATTCCGTCGGCGTCGTGTTCAAGGGCTCCGGCTTCTATCGCACCGACTCCCGCAGCTCCGACTCGGAGACCGCGTCGGGCACCGCCACGAGCAAGTCCGAGAAGTCCGACTCGTCGTCCTCCGGCTCGACGACCTCGACCTCCTCGTCG
This sequence comes from Micromonospora sonchi, assembly GCF_014646235.1. Classification (GTDB taxonomy): domain Bacteria; phylum Actinomycetota; class Actinomycetes; order Mycobacteriales; family Micromonosporaceae; genus Micromonospora; species Micromonospora sonchi. The sequence continues at coordinate 85,862 of NZ_BMNB01000003.1, forward strand.
ACCGGCTCCACCGGCGGCTCCTCGGCCGGAGGCGCGAGCAAGGCACCGGCCACCGCCACCACCTGAAGCAGCAAGGAAGGGCCCCTTATTAACGCCTCGTGCGGTAAAGGGGCCCCTTCTTAACACCTGCCACCGCTCAGCACGTGCCGCCGAAAGCGCTCAGCACGTGCCGCCGAAGCCGGCGCTTCGCTCAGTCCCAGTGCGGCGGGCGCTCGGCGAGCAACCGGTCGTCGTTGCCGCCCGCCGGCTCACCCCAGCCACGGTCGGTGTCGTCGGAGGTCTGCTCGGGCAGCACCACGAAATCGTCACTCAGGTCGACGGTGCGGTCGTCGTCGCTCCGCCTGCCGGTATCCCGCGTACTCACGAGCGGCAAGGGTAACGCAGCCCGCGGCGGCGCGGCCTGACCGCCGGGTAGCGCAGCAGTTGGTAGCGTCGCAGGGCGTGACGCCCCCCCGCTCCGGCCCGGCACCCGACGATCAGTGGCGCCGACCCGATTCCGGCGCCGGGTCAGCGCCCGGCGTCCCGGCTGGCCACCCCGCCCCGGCAGATCGCCCCGCCCCGGCGGGTGGCAGCCCCGGACAACCGCCGGCGCTCGGGCCGGCCGGCTACCTCGGGCCACCGCCCACCATCGCTCCGCCGGCCGGCTGGCGGCCGGAGGTGCACCTTCGGCCGAACCCGCCCCGGCAGCTCCCGGCGCAGGACATGACCGCCCTGGATGCCCAGGAGCAGCGAGCGCAGCGGGTGACCTGGGCGGTGGGCCTGGTCGCCGCCGCCGTCCTGCTGCTGCTGGTCTGCCTGCTCTGCTCCCGGGCGCTGCGCTGAGCCAGCAGACCGGGCCTAGTCGAAGGTGTTGCCCCAGACCATCTCGGCACCCGAGTGGCCGGCCAACCAGGTGTAGACGACGGCGAGCACGCCCAGCCCCACCACCACGACCGACAGCACCGGCGGCACCCAGCGCGGCAGCTTCGGTGCCCGGGGGTGGCCGCTGGTCGCCACCAGCAGCAGGATGACGGCCACGGCGAGCCCCAGCGTGTAGCGGAGCAGCAGTCCGCCGTACTCGGCGTGCTCGTTGATCTTTTCCAGGATCTCCCCCGAGAAGCCCCGGGCGATCTGCTGTTCCTGGAACGCCTCGCCGGATTCCTCGGCGATCCAGGCGGTGACCGGCGCGACCACCGCCAAGGCCACCACCGCCCAGTCCAGCCGCGACCGGAACCGCGGCAGCGCGATGTAGGCGACGGCGAGCAGCACCAGCAGCGGAACGAAGACCACGACCGCGTGTACGACCAGCACGTGCCCGGGTAGACCCAGCACCTTCTCGAACATCGGACCTCCGGCGGTAGGTGGTGATGGAACGTCAGGGTACGGCGGTGCCTTCCGCCCGCCCAGGACTCTTCTGGTCACACGCGAAACCGATCGGCCGGGTTCAGCCGGATCGATGCCGGTCGGGCCCGCCGGGCGCCTGAGGGCCGGTTGTCGCGCCACGAGCGCCGTGCTGTCATTGACGTATGTGCGCAGGGGAGGAACTTCTCCGGTCGCGCGGCCTGCGTGTCACCCGGCCACGCCTCGCCGTGCTCGATGTCCTGGCCGAAGGGGGCCACCTGGAGGTCGAGGAGATCACCCGACGGGTACGCCAGCGCCTCGACTCCGTCTCCACCCAGGCGGTCTACGACGTGCTGGGCGCCCTGTCCCGCGCCGGTCTGTCCCGCCGGATCGAGCCGGCCGGCAGCCCCGCCCGCTACGAGGCCCGGGTTGGTGACAACCATCACCACGTGGTGTGCCGAAGTTGCGGCGAGATCGCCGACATCGACTGCACGGCCGGCAGCACCCCCTGCCTCGACCCGGGCCCGGCCCACGGCTTCCAGGTGGACGAGGCGGAGGTGACCTTCTGGGGGCGCTGTCCCGCCTGCCAGGCCCGCCGCGCCGCCGACGACTGACGCGCTCAGCCCTGGGTCGGGGGGCGTTCCACGGAGGCCCACGGGTCCTTTTCCGGTGCGGCGGCACCGGCGGGGCAGGTGCGCCGGTAGTCGCACCAGGCGCACCGCGGCCCGGGCGTGGTCGGGAAGGCGTCATCGGGGTCGGCGCCGTCGGCCACGGACCGCTCGGCCGTCATGATGTCGCGAGCGGTCTCCTCGGCCCGGGTCACCTGCCGCGCCAGCGACTCGGCGCTGTGCTCGTGCGCCGCGATCGTGCCGCTCGGAAGGTGGTGCAGTTCGACCCGGCGGCAGGGCCGACGGAACACCCGCTCGGCCGCGTACGCGTAGAGCGCCAACGCCTGCGAGCCGCGCGCGTCGTCGGTGTCCAGCGCGGCACGACCGGTCTTGTAGTCGACGATGGCCAGCTCCGGGCCGTGGGTGCCGGCGCGGGCGTCGATCCGGTCGGCACGGCCGTTGAACGCCAGCACGCCGGTTTTCACCGCCACCACCCGCTCCACCCCGACCGGTTCGTCGGCCGGATCGAGCCCGTCGACGTACGCCTCAAGCCAGCCCAGCGCCCGCCGGTAGACGTCGCGTTCCTGCTCGTCGTCGCGGTAACCCTCGCGCACCCAGGTGCCCTTGAGCAGCGTGGGCAGCACCTCGGGGCGACGCCGGTCGGGCGGCAGGGCGTACCAGTTCTTCAGGGCGGTGTGCACGCTGGCACCGAGCGAGTTGTGTGCCCACGGCGGCCCCTTCGGCGGGGCCGGGCGATCGACGTAGGAGTAGCGGTAGCGCCGCGGACAGTCGGCGTACGCGCCGAGTTTGCTCGGGGTACAGACGAACAGCCGCTCCGGCATGCCCTCGAAACCGAGCTGCTCGGGCTGCGCGTCGCGGGGTCGGGGCGCACGACCGCCGGCGGGTCGTCCGGTCGGGGAGGTTCGTCGCACGCCGATGATCCTGCCATCCGCCCCCGACACTTGCGCCGGCCGGTCAGGCCGCCCCGGTGAAGTCGGCCACGAAGGCGAAGATCGCGTCCGCGATGAGCTGCACGGCGATCGCGGCCAGCAGCAGGCCGGCGATCCGGGTGACCACCTCGATCCCGCCGGGACGCAGGACCCTGACGATCCCGCCGGAGAACCGCAACACGATCCAGACCGTCAGCATCACCGCGACGATGGCGATGGCGATGGCGAAGTGGTCCCCCGCCGACTCGGCCTGCTGCACGAAGAGCATCGTCGCCACGATCGCGCCGGGCCCGGCCAGCAGTGGCGTACCCAGCGGCACCAGGGCGATGTTGGAGGTGGTCTGCTTGGTCGGGTCGTCGGTCTTGCCGGTGAGCAGCTCCAACGCGACCAGGATCAGCAACAGCCCGCCGGCCGCCTGCAACGCCGGCAGGTCGACGTGCAGGTAGGCGAGCAGGGTCTGGCCGGCCACCGCGAAGACCACGATGACACCGAGCGCCAGTGCGACCGCCTGCCAGGCCGCCCGGTTACGCTCCCGCGCCGACAGCGGCCCGGTCAGCGCAAGGAAGATCGGCATCATGCCCGGCGGATCCATGATGACCAGCAGGGTCACGAAGACCCCGCCGAAGAGATTGAGATCCACCCGGTCACCGTAGCCGCGACGGGCGGCATCGAAACCCAGGTCAGCCCGAAGCGACCTCGATCACGCCGGACGAGGCGGCGACGATCCGCTCGTACGCCTCGGATTCGGTGGTGAAGGCGCCCAGCCGGACGGTCTTGTGGGTGCCGTGAAAGTCCGACGAGCCGGTCACCAGCAGGCCCAGCTCGGCGGCGAGGCCGCGTACGTGCGCCCGCTCGGCGGGCGAGTGGTCCTCATGGTCGGCCTCCAGTCCGGCCAGACCGACCGCCGCCAGCTCGGCGATCAGCTCGTCCGGCACGACCCGGCCGCGCCGGGTGGCCCGGGGGTGGGCGAACACCGGCACGCCGCCGGCCGCCCGGACCAGCCGGACGGCCCGGAAGACGTCGATGTCCTCCTTGGGCAGCCGGTACCGCTCCCCCAGCCAGTCCGGTCCGAACGCCTCGCTGGTGGTGGCGACCAGGCCGGCCCGGATCAGCGCCCCCGCTATGTGCGGCCGGCCCACCGTCCCGCCGCCCGCTCCGGCCAGGATCTCCGGCCAGCTGACGTCGATGCCGTCGGCCCGCAGCAGCGCGACGATCCGCTCGCCCCGTTCCGCGCGGGCGATCCGTACCCGGGCCAGCTCGGCGACCAGCTCCGGAAAGTCCGGATCGAAGAGGTACGCCAGCAGGTGCAGCGGCACCGGCGGCTGTTCGCCGGACCAGCGGCAGGACAGTTCGGCGCCCCGTACCAGCCGCGGCCCGCGCGGCAGCGCCCGCAGCGCCGGCTGCCAACCGGCGGTGGTGTCGTGGTCGGTGATCGCCACCACGTCCAGCCCTTCCTCGGCGGCGGCGTGCACCAGCTCGGCCGGGCTGAGCGTGCCGTCACTCGCGGTGGAATGGGTGTGCAGGTCGATCCGGGCGATCATCGCCCGAGGCTACCGGGCTTCGGCCTCAGTCGCCGCTCACCACTACCGGGCGTATCCCGTCGGGAAGGCCGGCAATGACGAGTGGATCGGCGGGTCGACCGGCGGTCACCCGGTCGACGTCCATCCGGACCAGGCGGCCGGCGGCATCGGCGTAGTAGGCGGTGCCCGGCGCGCTCCAGATCACCTCTCCGGTGGCCGCCGGCCCCGCCGGAACCGGATCGACGGACGGGTCGAGCCGACGCAGGTCGACCAGTACCACCCTTTCCTGCCGCCCTGACCTCCCGTTGACCAGTAGCCAGCGTCCGTCCGGCGACACCGCGCCCGGCCCGTCACCGCCCAGCTCCGGACCGCATTTCGAGCCGGTCGGGGCGAGGCCCGCCGGGTTGAGCACGATCACGCAGGTATGCCCGGGCGACTCCCCGGTGACCTCACCGACGAGGCGCCCGTCGGGCAGCGTGCCGAAGATTCGGGTGCTGACCCGGTCGGTGCCCGGGTCGAGCTGGCCGGGTTGCAGACGCCACAGCACGTGCCCGGGACGGCCGGGAGCGAGCCGCACCAGGACGGCACCGCCGACGAACCGCAGCGGCACGGCTTCGGCCGGCGCCTCGGCGCGTACGGTGGTGATCAGCTCCTTGTTCACGACCCTGGCGACGGCCAGCGCCGTGCCCTGCTTCCAGGCGACCTGCTGGCCCTCCTCGTCCAGGACGATCTCGTCGGCGCCGCCGAGCAGCACCCGGGCGGTGCCGTCGGGTGCCACCGCCCAGAGGTAGCGACCGGCCAGGCTCGGTGGCCCGATGACCAGCCAGCCGCGATTGTCGGCCAGGCGGTGCGCGCGCTCGACCCGGCCGGTGTCGACGAGGGCTATCCGTCGTCCCTGCGCGGTGGCGATCGTCGCGTCCAGCACCAGGTCGACGTCGGCGAACGGGGTCTTGGTGTCGGGGCTGGTCGTCGGGCTGGTCGGGGCCCCGGTCACCGTCGACTCGAGGTCCGGCTCACCGATCACCACGGTGCCCCCGGCCGGCGGCCGTTCCCCGCTCAGTTGCATCGCCGCGGCGGTGGCGAGAACGACCACCATCGCGGCCAGACTCGTGCCGGCCGCGGTCCGGCAACGTTGGATGCGGTTCGCCCGGCGGATGATCGCTGTGGCTGGGTCGCCGGCGGGGACACGCGGCGTCGCCGCCTGCCGGACCAACACCTCCCGGACGGCATGTTCCAGTTCGTTCTGCCCCACGTTCAAGGAACGGCTCGGAGCCCTCTCCTGGTTGTCACGGTCTCCGGAACCAACGCTCACCGACGCTCTCCCGCCAGGGCGCCGCTCGGCTGCGCGACGACCGGCGGCCGCTGTCCGGGCCGACCGGAAAGATCACCGGTTGGCCGGGGCGCCGGCTGCACCGCGTCGGCCACGCCGTCCGGCGCGGCGACCGGCTCGGCCAGGGCCGTGGCGCCGAGGGCCGAACCACCGGGCCCGCCCCGCGGCGCTTCACCGGTTCGCCGCGCCGCGGTCGGCCCGGATCGGCCGGCCGTCGCCATTCCGCCGGGACGGCGGGTCACCGCCGACGCGCCGGGACGGCGGGTCACCGCCGACGCGCCGGAACGGCCGGTCACCGCCCGCGTGGCGTCGGCGGGCGGGGCCTCGGAGCCGGGGAGCACGAACGCATCCTCGGTGCCGATACGCCGACGCAGGGTGGCCAGCGCCCGGGAGGTCTGGCTCTTGACGGTGCCCGGTGAGATGTCGAGCAGGGCGGCGGTCTGCGCCTCCGACATGTCCTCGTAGAAGCGCAGCACCAGCACGGCACGCTGGCGGGCGGGCAGTGCGCGCAGGTGCCGCCAGAGCACGTCCCGGTCGAGTTGCTGCTCGATCACGTCGGCGGCGGCTCGCTCGGGCATCACCTCGGTCGGGCGCTCGCCGTGCCAGCGGCGTCGCCACCAACTGGTCGAGGTGTTCACCATGACCCGGCGGGCGTACGGCTCGATCGCCTCGATCCCGCCGAGCCGTTTCCAGGCCAGGTACGTCTTGGTCAAGGCCGTCTGGAGGAGGTCCTCCGCGGTGCCCCAGTCCCCGGTGAGCAGGTACGCGCTCCGCAGCAGCGCGCCGGAGCGGGCCGTGACGAAATCACGGAACTCGTCCTCCAACGGGTCGCTGTCGGCCACGCGCCACCTCCGTTCCTGGTTACGTCCAGGCAGCCTGCCATGCCGAACCAAGCGGGTCGAGGGCGAGAGGTTTTACGGCAGCTCCGATGTGCGGCCGAAAGATTTCAAGCGCCGTCGTCGGCCTTGGCCTCGTCCTGCTCCTTGCCCAGCCGCGCCTCGACCGCCTGCGGCTCGTACATCTCCTCGACGACGCGCAGGTAGAGCTCGTTGGGGTTGGGCAGGTTCTTCACCTCGCGCAGCGCCTGCTCCTGACCGGCGGACTCCAGCACGAAGGTGCCGTAGTTGAGCGCGCGGCCGGCCGGCGACTGCTCGTACTTCATGTCGGTGACCCGGGTCAGCGGCATCATCGCGACCCGTCGGGTGATGATGCCGTTGACCACCATGACCCGCTTGTTGGTCAGGATGAAGCGGTCGTACCACCAGTCGGCGACCCGCCAGGCCACCCAGCCCATCACCGCGAACCAGAGCAGGACCGCGATCGTGGTGAGCGCCCCGACGTCCTGCCCGGCGAGGAAGCCGGAGAGGTAACCGAGCACGAAGGTGGCGGCGATGCCGACGATGAGCGGGGTGGTGAGGTGGATCCAGTGCCGCTTCCACTCACCCCGGTAGCGCTCGGTCGGGAAGAGGTAGCGCGCGACCAGCGAGCTGGGTTCGTCCTCCAGCGGTAGGACCCGGCGCGGGGTCATCCCACTGGCATCGGCTCGCAGCCCCGCCAACTCCTCCTCGGAGATCTGCGGCGGCTGGTAGCCGGCCTCGGGGTCCCGCACCCAGGCTCGCCCCGACCGGCCGTCGCCGGGGTAGTCCGGCCCGTCACCGTAGCCCGCGTCGTCGGAGAAGACGGGGTTGTCGGAACGGCGGGGGCCGGAGCCGTAGCCCGGACCGTCGTCGGGATCGATCCGGGGGATCGGCTCGGTGTCGCGCTCCCGGCGGGCCCGGTCGGGGTCGTCGGGATCGAAGGGTGGGCCGGCGGGGCTTCCCATCGGCGGCTAGGCGACCAGGCTGGTGAAGAAGTCGCCGAAGCCCTGGGCGATGTCCATGATCCCGCCGCCCAGTGACTTGAACACGTCTGCGGCGGAATTTGGCCGGTAGGCGACGAAGAAGATCAAGAATGCGATTCCGGCCCAGGTGAGGACCTTCTTGACCATGGCGGGCCATCCTCTCGCGCGGCGCCGGGTCCCATTACCGCAGCGGCACCCAGAGTATCAGCGTGGTGTCTTACCGTGAATATCTGCGTCCGTTCTCCGACATTCCGGGGGGCTTGTCAAGCCTTCCCGTGCAGATACGGAGACGGTGCGCCGTACACGAGCCCGGATGGCATCCACTCGACCAGGTCGTGCAGCACCACGTCCTCCGCGAGCAGATGCCCCGCACTCGCCGGCCAGGCTATCGCATACAGCCACAATCCCCGAGCCTCGCCGGCGTACGCGCTTCGATCTGTCAACGAATTCACCAGCCACAGTGGAGTGGGATGGCCGCCCACCCGGATCCCCGCCCGCCCGACATGCCCGGGATGCCCAGGCCCGGGCTCGGTCAACGCCTCGGCCAGCTCCGGTCCCGCGTCCGGGCCGGGCACCCCCGCGTACCGCGCCCCCAGGCCCACCCCCGGATCCTCGGCCACGAAGACCAGGTCGGCGGGGCCGCCACCGAGCGGCGCCGGGCCGGCGCAGGCGACGGCGGTCGCGCGCACTCCGAGCCGTTCGTCGCCGGCCCAGGCCACGCCGGTCGTGGTCCAGCCCGGCGGCAACGGCCACGGGCACCACAGCGGCACCGCCGGCCGTCGCCGTTCCCCGTCCGCCTGGATGCGCTCGACGACGCTGGCCACGATCTCGGCGCCGATGCGCTCCGGCACGTGCAACGGTGCCACCGGACCGCAGTCGAGGCACCGGGACTCGGCGTGCATCAGATCCGGCGGCCGCACCGATCCACCACATCTGGGGCAACTCACCGCAACACTCATCACCCCACCGTCACCCCGGACCGGCGAGCCGTCAAGCGGAGCGGCCTCATTGCCGTGCCGGATCGGCCCACCGCCGGTCCGGCACGGTCCGCCGCCCGGACCGGCTTTCGGGGCGGTCGCTCAGTCCGGCGGCGGGCCGGCGTACGCGCGGATCCACGCGTGCATCGCGATCCCGCTCGCCACGCCGGCGTTGATGGATCGGGTCGAGCCGTACTGGGCGATGGAGAAGAGCTGGTCGCAGGCGTCCCGCGCCGCGTCCGACAGTCCCGGACCCTCCTGACCGAACAGCAACGCGCACCGCCGGGGCAACGTGGTGGTCTCCAACGGACGGGAACCGGGGAGGTTGTCGATCCCGACCAGCGGCAGGCCCTGCCCGGCGGCCCAGGCGGCGAACTGCTCGATCGTCTCGTGGTGCCGTACGTGCTGGTAGCGATCGGTGACCATCGCGCCACGCCGGTTCCACCGGCGGCGACCGACGATGTGCACCTCGGCGGCGAGGAACGCGTTGGCGTTGCGCACCACCGTGCCGATGTTGAAGTCGTGCTGCCAGTTCTCGATCGCCACGTGGAAGTCGTGCCGCCGGCGGTCCAGGTCGGCCACCACGGCCTCCCGCCGCCAGTACCGGTAGCGGTCGACGACATTGCGCCGGTCGCCTTCGGCGATCAGGTCCGGGTCGTACCGAGGATCGTCCGGCGGATCTCCGGGCCAGGGCCCCACGCCGACGTCGAGCTGCTCACCGGTCACGATCACGCAGGTTACGCCCCGGCCACCGGGCCCGCGTCGCCCGCCGTCCGGACCCGCCCGGCACCCGGAAGAAAGCGCGCGCGGGACGCTAACGGAGTCCCAGCGCGACGCCGAGCCGGTCGAGGAGACGGCGTTCGACGGGGGCCAGCGCCGCGCCCGGAAACGCCGCCGATGCCGTGACGCAGACCCGGGCCGCGACCGACTGCACCCATTGCCGGTACGCCGCCGAGTCGGCCGGGTCGGCGCGACGGTCGAGCACCCGGACCACGGTGCGGCAGGCGGCGAGCACGTCAACGAGATCGGTGCGCGCGGCGGAGAGCGGCGCGCCGTCGTGCCGGGCGTAGATCTCGGCCACCACGGCCCGGACGAGGTCGCTGTCGAAGGCCCGACCGGCCGCCACCGCGTCCAGTCCGGCGACACCGGCGCTCACCCCCCGGGCCGGTCGTCCCGGACCGGGCTGGGCAGCGGCCACGATCACCCGGCCCGGCAGGCCGGTCAGCAGATCCCACTCGGTCGTCGAATAGGGGCCGGCGTTGGCGCTCATGGCGGGACCTCCGGCGCCAGCATATGCGCCCGGGCGGGACCCGAACCTGCTTCCGCCGGGAACCCGTGCTCGCGCGTCGAGCGAAAGGTGCGATGCCCGCCTCCGCGGCGTCCTCGATCAGGTGATCGGCACCGCCACCCGGACCGCCGACCGGGTCCGGACGCAATGAGCGGCGGGGCCCTCCCCGGCACCCGCCGCCCACGCTCTGATGCTTCAAGATTCTGCCGTACGCCCGTCCGGTCGCACAGAGACCCGCGTCACATTTATCTTTTTGTTACATTACAGAGAGTGATTGATCATCTTCCATCAAGCGATCTCTGCAGGTCGGATCGGCGCTCGTCAGCGCCGAAGTTACCTGCTCGTAGCGTGATCAACGATCAATCGAGGTGGAAACGCTCCCATCACGGCTGGTGACGCAAATGCGACGTGCATTTGCAGTTTGCGCGCCACCCGCAGGACCGACGGTGATCGATGCGGACAAAGCCCCCAACGGGTCCGGGCAACCGGGTTTCGGGGGCAGCGGGGCGGGAATGCGATAGGTCGCGGCCGGGTTCAACCAGACGTAGGTGTTCCGCGTGATCGGAGAATTCGCATGGCAACCGTCGAGCTGACCACGGCCAACTTCGACCAGGTGACCGAGAGCGATGGCATCGTGCTGGTCGACTTCTGGGCCGAGTGGTGTGGCCCCTGTAAGCGATTCGCCCCGGTCTACGAGCGCTCATCGGAGAAGCACTCCGACATCACCTTCGGCAAGGTGGACACCGAGGCGCAGCAGGAACTCGCCGCCAAGTTCGACATCCGGTCGATCCCCACGATCATGGCCGTCCGCGACGGCGTGATCGTCTTCGCCCAGCCGGGTGCGCTGCCGGAGTCGGCCCTGGAGAACCTCATCGAGCAGGTCCGCGCGCTGGACATGGACGACGTACGCAAGAAGCTCGCCGAACACAAGCACTGACACCGCGTACCACCGGCGGCCAGGCCTCGGTCGGGACCTGGCCGCCGTTGCTGCTGCCCGGCATGGCCACTCCGCCCCTCGGCACGGCTGGGACACGGCCCTCCGTTGGCAAGCGTGCCGTATCTTCTGTCTCCGATGGATACGTTGACGAGCCGTGGCCGCGCGGTCCGGGTGGGAGCCACCGCGCTCGCCCTGGCCGTCCTGCTGGCCGGCACCCTGTGGGGCGACGACGACCACTTCCCGTTCGGCCCCTTCCGGATGTACTCCACCTCTGATGCGCCGAGCGCGGACGCCCGCGACACCCGGGTCGAGGGGATGGACCGCACGGGCAGGCTGGTCGACCTCGGGGAGCGCGCGACCGGCATCCGCCGAGCCGAGATCGAGGGCCAGCAGGCGCGCTACGTCGCCGATCCCGACCTGCTACGGGAGGTGGCCGAGGCGTACACCCGACGAAACCCGGACGCCCCGGAGCTGGCCGAGGTCCGCATCGTGATCCGTTGGCACGACATCACCGACCGCCGGCCCACCGGCCGGTGGTTCGACGAGACCGTGGTCCGCTGGCAGGTCATCCCGTGAGCCGCTGGTTGACCGAGCCGGTGCCGCGCGGCCGCGTCGCCGCCTTCCGCACCCTGGTCTACCTCTTCATCGTCGGCGACCTGCTGATCTTCACGCCCTGGGTACGTTCCCGCGTCGACGTCTCCGGTGACCTGTACCAGCCGCTCTTCGTCGGGCGCGTACTGCCGCTGCCGACCCCCACCCCGGCACTGGTGAACGTGATCTTCTGGGCGTTGCTGCTGCTCGCCCTGCTCGCGGCCACCGGTCGCGCTCCCCGGCTGCTCGGTTGGACCGTCTTCGCGCTCTACCTCGAGTGGATGATCGTTGCGATGAGCTACGGGAAGGTGGACCACGACCGGTTCGCCCTGCTCGTCGCGCTGGCCGTGCTGCCGACCGCGGGCCGCGCCCGACACGGGGATCAGACCAGGAGCGAGGCCGGCGGCTGGGCGTTGCGGGTCACCCAGATCGCGGTGATCTGCACCTACTTCCTCGCGGCCTGGGCAAAGTTCCGCTTCGGTGGCCTGGACTGGGCGATCGGCTCGGTGCTGGCCAAGGCGATCATCCGACGCGGCACCGAACTGGCCGACCTGATCGCGCAGGTCCCCCACCTGTTGCTCGTCGCCCAGTTCGGCATCCTCGCCTTCGAACTGCTCAGCCCGTTGGTCTTCGTGCTACCCGACCGCTGGCGGCTCGCCACCGTGGGGTTCTTCTACTCGTTCCACCTGGTCACCATCGCGACCATCACCATCTCGTTCGCCCCGCACCTGGTCGCCATGGCCAGTTTCCTGCCCCTGGAGAAGATTCGTCCGCTGGTCGCGCTGCGGGGGCTCCTGGCCCGCCGATCCGGCCACGGCAGGCCCGGGGCCGCCGCGCCAGCGGCCACCCCGGCCGACGGCCGACCAGAGGAGGTCCCCGCCGGTCAGCCGCCCGGCGGGCCGTAGAGACGCTCCCGGTCCGCCTGCGGCAGGGAGCAGGCTGCCGTACCGCCGGGCATCCGGTGCCGGTTGCGGGCCACCCAGCGGTACACAGGCCAGGCGGCGGCGCGTACCGGCGCGAAGCGGAGCCCGGCCCCGGCGATCCGCCAGACCCGGCCGCTGCTGCCCAGCAGGGCGGCGATGGCGTCCGGGCCAGCGGCGCGGCTGCCGTCGAGCCCCACCCACTGCACCGCCTCGTCGCACTCGGCCTCGGTCAGCCCGAGTTCGTCGAGATCGGCGAACTGCCAGGGCAGCACCCGGGCACGGGTCGGGATCCGGCGCTCGACGAACTCGGCACAGCGGGTGCAGAACGCGCAGTCCCCGTCGTAGACGAAGGTCGACCTCTCCATGCCTCCATCCTCCACCGTCACGGCCCCGATCCAGGCTCCGGTGTCTGCCGCGCCACTTGCACCGATGTCGTACGTATGTTCGAATAGGGCTCATGCGCTGGGAGAACCTCACCGCTCCCCCGGTCGAGGAAGTTCCCGGCCGGGCAGCGCCGGCGGCGCCACCCCTGCCACTGGCGCTGCCCGGCGCGATCGTCCGCACCTTCGACACCCCAGCCTTCGCCGGCATGACCTTCTACGAGGTGCGGGCCAAGTCGATCCTGAACAAGGTCCCCGGCACCTCCCGCGTCCCCTTCGAGTGGACGATCAACCCCTACCGGGGATGCAGCCACGCCTGTGTCTACTGCCTGTCCGGTGATACGCCGATCCTGATGGCCGACGGACGCACCAGGGCAATGCGGGATCTGGAGGTGGGCGATCGCATCTACGGAACGGAACGGCAAGGCGCATACCGTCGTTACGTCGTGACCACCGTCCTTGCGAAGTGGTCGACGGTAAAACCGGCATACCGAGTCGTGCTGAAGGACGGAACGACCCTGGTCGCGAGCGCCGATCACCGCTTCCTCACCGAACGGGGTTGGAAACACGTCACCGGCACCATGAGCGGAGAGGGGCAGCGACCGTACCTCACCACCAACAACCGCCTGATCGGCACCGGGCGCTTCACGACCGGGCCCAAGGAAAACGAGGCCTACCGCCGCGGCTATCTCTGCGGCATGATTCGCGGCGACGGCCACCTGGGCACCTACGTGTACCCGTACGGCACCGTGCACAGGTTTCGGCTCGCGCTTGCCGACGAGGAAGCACTGCAACGCACCCAGCATTACCTGTACGGGTTCGGGGTGCCCACCAAGTCCTTCTCCTTCACGCCCGCAAGGTCGAATCGCCGAGCGATGAGAGCCATCCGTTCCAGCAGCGAAGCGAAAATCAACGTCATCCGAGATCTGATCGCGTGGCCCGGGCGGCCCGACGACGACTGGTACCGAGGTTTCCTGGCGGGCATTTTCGACGCCGAGGGCAGTTGCAGCGAGGGTATCCTGCGGATATCCAACGGTGACGACGCCATCCTCGCCCGGGCAGCAGACGCGCTGCGCCACATCGGCCTGTCCGCCGTGCTCGAGGACCGTGGGCTGGCTAACCGGGTTCGCACCCTGCGGGTCACAGGTGGCCTCATCGAACGACTGCGATTCTTTCACCTCACGGATCCCGCCATCACCCGCAAGCGGTCGATCGAGGGAGCGGCGGTGAAGTGCCGAGCCAGGCTCAGTGTCACCAAAATCGAACCGCTGGGGCTGGACCTTCCCCTCTGGGACATCACCACGGGGACCGGCGACTTCATCGCAGATGGGGTAGTCAGCCACAACTGCTTTGCTCGAAACACGCACAGCTACCTTGATCTGGACGTGGGGGCGGACTTCGACCGGCAGGTGGTCGTCAAGGTCAACGCGGGCGAGTTGCTGCGCCGGGAGTTGTCCGGGCCGCGCTGGCGGGGCGCGCACGTCGCGATGGGCACCAACGTCGACTGCTACCAGCGGGCCGAGGGGCGTTATCGGCTCATGCCGCCGATCATCGAGGCGCTGCGCGACTTCGCGAACCCGTTCTCGATCCTCACCAAGGGCACCCTGATCCTGCGGGATCTGCCGCTGCTGCGTCAGGCGGCCCAGGTCACCCGGGTCGGTGTGTCGTTCTCGGTGGGCTTCCTCGAGGAGGGGCTGTGGCGGTCGGTCGAGCCGGGCACCCCGAGCCCACAGCGACGGCTCGACGCCGTACGCCAGTTCGCCGACGCCGGCTTCGAGGTGGGGGTGCTGATGGCACCGATCCTGCCCGGCCTCAGCGACTCCGACGAGTCCATCGACGCCACCGTCGCGGCGATCGCCGCCGCCGGGGCCACCAGCGTGACACCGCTGCCGCTGCACCTACGACCCGGCGGCGCCCGCGAGTGGTACGCACACTGGCTGGACCGGGAACACCCCGACCTGGTTCCCCGCTACCGGGAGCTGTACGCCTCGGGTGCCTACGCGCCGCAGCCGTACCAACGGGAGTTGGCCGCACGGGTACGCATCGCCGCCCGCCGCCACGGCCTGCACCGCCCTGACCGGGGTGACCACCGTCGGGCGTCGCCGCCCACCGCGCCGGAGCCAGTGCAGCTCAGCCTGCTCTGACCGGCAGCGCGCGTCGGCGCGTCGGCGCGGTGGCACGGTGGCGCGGCGGACGGTGGGCCGTGGCGCGGTGGCACGGCGGATGGTGGGGCGGCGGCACGGTGGGCGGTGGTACGGCGGACGGTGGGCCGTGGCGCGGTGGGCGACTGGCGGGCGGAGCCGGCACGGCACGGTTACAGTCGGCGGGTGCGTTCCCCTGAGCAGATCCTCGCCGACTCCGCCGTGATCGCCGTCGTCGGCGCCTCCCGCGACCCGAGCAAGGCCGCGCACCGCGTACCGGCCGAGATGCAGCGGTACGGCTGGCGGATCGTTCCGGTCAACCCGACCGCCGACGAACTGTTCGGCGAGCCGGTGTACCGATCACTGGCCGACATACCGCACCCGGTCGACCTGGTCGACGTGTTCCGTCCGGCCGAGGATGCCGTCGACGTCGTCCGCCAGGCGGTGGCGATCGGCGCACCCGCCGTCTGGTTGCAGCTCGGGATCGTCTCTCCCGAGGCACGCCAGATAGCCGAGGAGGCCGGCATCGACTATGTCGAGAACCGCTGCCTGGCCGTCGAGCGAGCCGCCGCCAATCTCACCCGACTGGGCTGAACTCGGCCGCTCGGCGGGGCCGGGCGGATGCCGTTGCGCCCGGACCGGTGAGCGACGCCAGTCGCCGCATCTCGGGACATCCCAGCCGGTGAATGGCACGGATTGCGGAGTCTCGGGCTGTCCCTGACTTGTGGCGGGCGGTGACCCGAAGGTCGTCATGTCGGTCTCGGGCCCTGTCGAGCTGAGAGCGCGAACGGATCGCGGTGACCGGCGGGCGGGCGGGTGGCGGCGGCTGGGGGTGCGTCATGGCGGTGACCGGGCCTGCCGCTCGGCTGAAGCGTCGTGATAGCGCAAACGGGTCAGCTCGACAGCAGCCGACAGCGACATCCTCTGGGCCCAGCGAGGTTGACAGCGGACATTTCCTGCCAAAAAGGCTCGGTGCGGCGGGTAGCGTCCGGCAGTGTGAGCCAGCCGCCAGAACCGGACCAGCCGCCGTCGCCCTACGAGCCGCCGTCGGGCGAGCAGCCGCCGTCAGGCGAGCAGCCGCAGTACGGGCAGCCGTGGGGTGAACAGCCGCAGTACGGGCAGCCGGCCTACGGGCAGCCGTCGTACGAGCACCCGGGGCAGCCGCCGCACGGCCAGCAGTGGGGGCAGCAGCCGCCGTACGCCCCACAGGTGCCCTACGGGCAGTACGGCCCGCCGGCACCGCCCGGCGGCGGTCGTGGCACCAACGTGCTGGCCGTCCTGTCGCTGGTCTTCGCGTTCGTCTTCGCGCCCGCCGGCATCGCCCTCGGACATCTGGCCAAGCGGCAGTTGCGCACCAGCGGCGAGGAGGGCGACCAGTTGGCCACCTGGGGCCTGGTCCTCAGCTACATCTTCACCGGGTTCTACCTGGTGTTCTGCTGCGGCTGGCTCGCCCTGGCGCTCTGGGCCGGCTCGGACGGCACCCGCACCTGAGCCAACGGCGTCCGCTCAGCGGAACCGGGCCTCCCGCACGCTGTTGCCCCCGTCGACCACCAGCATCTGACCGGTGATGTAGGACGCCGCCGGTGAGCAGAGGAAGGCGATCGCGGCAGCCACCTCGTCCGGCGTGCCCGGGCGACCCACCGGCGTACCCAGGCCCTGCTTGATCTCCGCCAAAGTGGAGGCGGCGGTGTAGATGGTGCCCGGGGCCACCGCGTTGACCGTCACCCCGTCGGCGATCATCTCCATCGCCAGCGCCCGGGTCAGCCCCACCACGCCCGCCTTGGCGGCCGCGTACGCCGCCTCGGTGGGCAGCGCGTTGACCGGACCGGCCGTCGCCGCCAGGTTCACGATGCGGCCCCAGCCCCGCTCGGCCATTCCGCCGATGAACGCCCGGCTGCACAGGAACGCGGTGGTGAGGTTGCGGTCGATCTCGCCACGCCACTCGTCGTAGCTGAGCTGGGCGACCGGACGCAACACCTCCGGGCTGGCCCGGCTGGCCAGGCCGGCGTTGTTGACCAGGACCTCCACGTCGCCGAGCTGTTCGGCGACCGCGTCGGCCAGCGCGCCGACCTCCGCCTCGTCGGTGAGGTCGGCGACGAACCCGATGACGCCGAGTTCGCCGGCGCGCTCGTGGATGCGTCGGGTGGTGGAGACGATCGCTACCCGGGCGCCCAGGTCGGTCAGCCGCCGCGCGGTGGCGTACCCGATGCCGTCCGGGCTGCCCGCACCGGTCACCAGGGCGACCTTGCCGTCCAGCCGCATGGTCACCGGATCGGGCAGCGGGGCCGGTGAACCGTCGCCGCCGGGCCCCGGTGCCGTGCCAGCGCGGGAGCGTCGCGCCACGCCGGGCCTGCTCACGTCCCGCCTCGTTCTGCCGCCGGACCGGTCCGCCGCACGCGCGTCAATGCCCATGCCGAGATCCTGCCCTCTGCCGGGGCGTCGAGCAATGCGGCACCCGTTACCGGGCGCGTCGAGGGTTTCCCGGTGATGGCTACCCTGACTGGGTCCGAGCATCGTGACGAAAGTGAGCCCGATGACACAGCCCCCGCCGTCCGGCGGCTGGCCCGACCCCGCGTCGACCGGCCAGCCTTCCAGCCCGCCGGCCGATCCGACCCTGCCGGTGAGCCCTCAGCCCGTACCGCAGCAACCCGCCGGGTACGACCCGCCGACCGTCCAGTACCAGCCGACCGACCCGTACGCCGGGACGCAGGCCGCCCCCGCCCCGGGCACCGCGGGGTACCCGCCCGCCGGCTACCCGCCGCCGCCCCAGCCCGGCTACGGCTATCCCCAACAGCCGGGCTACGGCCATCCCCAGCAGCAGACGAACACGCTGGCCATCGTCGCCCTGGTCCTCTCCCTGGTCGGGATCGGCTCGTGCATCACCGCGCCGATCGGCGCGATCATGGGTCATGTGGCCATGCGCCAGATCCGGGAGACCGGCGAAGGCGGCGAGGGCATGGCGAAGGCGGCCATCATCGTCGGCTGGATCCTCACCGGCCTGCTCGCGCTGGTGATCATCGGTTACGTCGTGGCGATCGTGATCGCCATCGCGAACTCGTCCACCGCCTGAACGCCGAGGCGCCCGCCCCGACTCCGGTCCGGGTGGGCCCTTGGGGTGGTCACCCGGGCGGTGTGAAGGTCGAGGTACGCCTCATGCCGGCGGCCCGACCCTTGGCCGCGATCACCAGCGCCATCTTGCGGGACGCCTCGTCGATCATCTCGTCACCGAGCATGACCGCGCCGAGCATGCCGCCCGCCGCCGAGGTGTAGTGCTCGTACGCGTCGAGGATCAACTCGGCGTGGTCGTAGTCGGCCTGATCCGGCGAGTAGACCTCGTTCGCGGCGTCGATCTGCCCGGGGTGCAGCACCCACTTGCCGTCGAAGCCCAGGGCTGCCGAGCGCTTCGCTGCCTCGCGGAAGGCGTCCACGTCCCGGATCTGCAGGAACGGGCCGTCGATGGCCTGCTTGTCGTGCATCCGGGCGGCCATCAGGATCCGCATCAGGATGTAGTGGTACGGGTCGCCCGGGTAGTCCGGGATCAGCCCGCCGACCGCCAGCGACCTCATGTTGATCGAGGCC
Organism: Micromonospora sonchi; assembly: GCF_014646235.1. Taxonomy (GTDB): domain Bacteria; phylum Actinomycetota; class Actinomycetes; order Mycobacteriales; family Micromonosporaceae; genus Micromonospora; species Micromonospora sonchi. Next base: position 104,246 of record NZ_BMNB01000003.1, read on the forward strand.
ATGAAGTCGGCCGGGCCGAAGACGATGGTCTCGACGCGGGGCGAGGCGGCGATGGCGTCGACGTTGACCAGGCCGGCGGCGTTCTCGATCTGCGCCTCGATGCCGATCCGGCCCACCTGGAGGCCGAGCGTCTTCTCCAGTTGGGTGAGCGTCAGGTCCAACCACTGCACCTGGACGGCGTCCTGCACCTTGGGCAGCATCACGCAGTCGAGGTTGGCGCCCGCCCCCTCCACGACGTCGATCACGTCCCGGTACGTCCACGGCGTGGTGAGGTCGTTGACCCGTACCGCCCGGGTCTTTCCCGCCCAGTCACCCTCGTTGAGCGCCGCCACGACGTTCTTGCGGGCATCCGCCTTGGCCAGCGGCGCGACCGCGTCCTCCAGGTCCAGGAAGACCTGGTCGGCCGGCAGGCCCTGGGCCTTGCCGAGCATCTTGACGCTGGATCCGGGCACGGCCAGGCAGGACCGGCGGGGTCGCCCAACAACAGCCATCGATTGCGCTCCTTCCGGTACGGCCCGATCCGGCGATCGCACAGGCACGTGTGACGCCACGGTAACCTCATGCCGTGACCGGGGCGAATGAACCTGTGGACGAACTCACTGAACGTCGGCTGGTGGTGGTGACCGGCGCCAGTTCCGGGATCGGGCTGTCCGCCGCGATCGGCCTGGCGTGTCGGGGCGACCAGGTGGTGCTGGTCGGTCGCGACCCGGCCCGGTTGCGCGCCGCCGCCGACGAGGTGCGCGAGGCGTCCGGGGAGCGGCCCGAGGCGTTCCGGGCCGACTTCGCCATGCTCGACGACGTACGGCAACTGGCCGAGCGGCTACGCGCCGCGTACGACCGGATCGACGTGTTGGCCAACAACGCGGGGGCGATCGCGCTCCACCCCGTCACCACGATCGACGGTTTCGAACTGTCCATCCAGGCCAATCACCTGGCCCAGTTCCTGCTCAGCAACCTGTTGGCCGACCGGGTACGCCGGGTGGTGGTCACCGCCTCCGCCATGCACCGCAGGGGCGTACTCGACCCGGACGATCTCAATGCGCAGCTGCGCCGCTACCGACCGTTGACCGCGTACGGCACCAGCAAGCAGGCGAACATCCTCTTCACCGCCGAGGCGGCGCGGCGCTGGCCGGCGGTCGCGTCGTACTGCTTCCATCCCGGCGTGGTGCGGACCCGGTTCGGCAACGAGAGCCGGGTGGTGGCCCTGGGCATGCGGCTGCTCCCGCTGCTGCGCAGCCCGGAGAAGGGTGCACAGACCCTGGTCTGGCTGGCCAACCAGAACCGATCCCGGCTGGTCGACGGCGGCTACTACGCCGACTGCCGGCTCCGTCGCCCGCTTCGCAAGGCGGCCGACTCCCAGCTCGCCGCCCGTCTCTGGACGGCCAGCGCCGCCGCGGTCGGCCTGCCTGTCAGCGGCGGCGCGGCAGGCTGACCGGCCGACCTCAGTCGCGTACCGGTGTCGCGACGGTGGTGGGGGCGGACGAGGCGCGGCGGGCCGTCCGGGCGCTGGAGAGCACCACCACGGCGACGCCGGCCAGGAGCAGCGCCAGACCCGGCAGGGTCGCCGGGGCGGGCAGCTGTCCCAGCCAGGCCCAGCCGATCAGCGCCGCCCCGGGCACCTCCAACAGGATCAGCACGCTGATCGTGGTGGCCGGGATCCGCCGCAGCGCATAGCTGAACATCGAGTGACCGAGCAGTTGGGCCCCGGCGACCAGGGCCAGCACGGCCAGCCAGGTCCCGGTGTCGAAGCCGCCCAGGGGCACCCGACCGACCAGGCAAACCACCAGCAGGATCAGCGCGCACACGCCGTAGCAGATCGTGGTGTAGGTGGTGGTGCTGACGGTGGCCCGGGCGCGCTCGCCCAGCGCGACGTAGACCGCCCCGAACATGCCGCCGGCCAGCGCCAGCAGGTCTCCGGCGAAGGCCGCGCCGGAGACGGTGAAGTCGGCGCCGGTGGCCAGCATCGCGCCGACGACCGACACACCCACGCCGGCCCACACCCCCAACGGCAGCCGCCGGCCCTGGGCCCGGGCGATCAGGCCCTGCCAGACCGGCTGGGTGGCGACCAGTGCCGTCGCCGCGGCGACCGAGGTCAGCTTCGCACTCGGCATCCAGGTGGCGAAGTGGGCCGCCAGGGCCATCCCGGACAGTACGCAGAACATGGCGTCCCGCCGCCCGGCACCGGCCAGCCACCGGAACTCGGCCCGCCGATGGACCAACGCGAACGGGCTCAGCGCGGTGACCGCGATCAGGTTGCGCCAGAACGCCACGGCCAGGGCGGGGGCGGCGGCAAAGGCGATCAGCGGGGCGGACGAGGAGACGGCGACGACGGCGAGCGTCAGGGCTCCGGTGGTGAGCAGGTCCAGCGGTGGCCGGTGCGGTTCGGCAGGCACGAGGTGAAATCCTCACACGTCACCGGCCGGCACATTGCGTCAGGGGTCGCTCACGGTCCCGCACAGCACCGCCGTGACCAGGCATTATTCGACGTGCGTCAGCGGCGCCGGACCCGGTGCAACCGGAACGGCCGCCGGGTCGGACGGACCACCGGTGCCGGCCGGGGCGGTTCCGCGAGTGATCCGTCGGGCAGCTCCGCGCCGTGTATCGGCGCTCCGTCGGGCGCCAGCCGGAGCAGGGCGCAACCGTCGGCGGCCCAGCGGGCCACCAGGTCCACGGTGGGACCCGACGCGTTCAGCCGCTTGGCGCCCACCAGCGGGGCCAGCGTCTCCCACTCGTCGGTCCCCGGGGCCACCCGGGTCACCCGCGCCGGCCAGGTCACGATCCGGCCGCCGTGGTCACCGCGGAGCGTCACCTGCGCCTCGTCGGCCTCGGCCAACCCCGGCGCGGCCTGCTCGCCGGGCCCGGTGACCACGAACAGCGCGTTCTCCAGTGGCACGCACCACAGGGCGAACGACGGGCCACCGGCCACCGCGACCCAGGCCACGGATGCCTTCTTCATCGCTTCGTCGACCAGGGGAATGCGATCGCGCTCGTCGGTCACCAGGACATCCTCTCGTACTCGCCCGTCGACGTCGGCGACGTCAGCCGACGAACGGCGGGACCAGGATCTCTCCGCGCGCCACCGCCATCACCTGGCCGGCGACGGTGGCGCCCACAGCCACCCCGCCGTCGGCGGTGACGGTGCAGGCCAGCGACGACGGCCGGCCCATCTCGACACCCTGTTGGACGGTGTACGACGAGGTTCGGTCGGCCGGCAGCAGGCCGCTGGCGACCAGCCACACCCCCAGGCCGAGCGCGGCCGATCCGGTCGCCGGGTCCTCGGGCACACCGAGGCCGGGAACGAAGACCCGAGCGTGGGCGGTTTGCGCGGCGGCGTTCCAGGAGAAGACGCTGACATGCTCGATCCCGTACCGCCGTGCCGCCGCCGCGTCGACCTGTGCGCGGGCGAGGGCGTCGGGGCGCACCGGCAGGAACGGGAACTCCAGGCCGCAGCCGGCCACCCGGGGCGGCGGGCCGCAATGGTCCTCGGCGGTCAGTCCGGCCACCTCCAGCAGCGGCTCCGGATCCAGTTCGGGGCCGAGGGTGGGGCTGCCACCGGTCAGCGTCGCGCCGCCCTCGGTCACGTCGATCGGCAGCACTCCGGCCTGACACTCCTGGGTGATCTGCCCCACACCGAACAATCCCCGCCGGCTGGCGGTGACCGCCGCGCCGACGCTGGGATGACCGGCGAACGGCAGTTCCTCGGTGGGGGTGAAGATCCGGGCGCGGTAGGTGGCACCGACCTGGGTGGCGGGCAGCACGAAGACCGTCTCCGACAGGTTGAACTCCCGGGCCAACTGCTGCATCTGCTCGGTCGCCAGCCCCTCGGCGCCGAACACGACCGCGAGCGGGTTCCCCGCGTACGGACGGTCGGTGAAGACGTCCACGATCTCGTAAGCCAAGGTCGACATGTTGATAAACCCTAGGCCCTTAGGCTGGTGCGCGTGAGCACGCCGATCCGGGTATACCTCGCCCGTCTCGCCGGAGTGGCCGTCTTCGATCCCAATGGCGATCAGGTTGGCCGGGTCCGCGACGCGGTGGCCCGGCTGCGTCCGGCCCAGCGGCCGCCCGAGGTGGTGGGGCTGGTCGCCGAGATGCCGATGCGTCGGCGGATCTTCCTGTCCATCAACCGGATCACCTCCATCGATGCCGACGCGATCGTGCTGGGCAGCGGCACGTTGAACCTGCGCCGGTTCGAGAAGCGTCCGAACGAGCTGCTGGTGCTCCAGGAGTTGCTGGACCGCCGGGTGCAGGTCGAGCCGGAGGGCCGGGCGGCGACGGTGGTGGACGTCGCGATGGAGCGCAGCCGTGGCGGCGAGTGGTCGCTCATCCGGTTGGCCGTCCGTGAGCAGACCGGCCGGCTCGCCCGTCGGGGCAGCCTGCAGCAGGTCGAGTGGGAGAAGGTACGCGGGCTCAGCGGTGTCGCCGACACCCGCGGCACCGCCAACCTGCTGGCCATCCTGTCGGACATGCGCCCGGCCGACCTGGCGAACGCGTTGCAGGACCTGCCCGACGCCCGACGTAACGAGGTGGCCGCGGCCCTGGACGACCAGCGGCTCGCCGACGTCCTGAGTGAGCTGCCCGAGCGCGACCAGGTGGAGATCCTCGCCGCGCTGGGCCGCCGGCGGGCCGCCGACATCCTGGAGGAGATGGATCCGGACGACGCGGCCGACCTGCTCGGCGAGTTGCCCCCGCCGGAACAGGACGTGCTGCTCGACCTGATGGAGCCGAACGAGGCCAATCCGGTACGGCAGCTGCTGAAGTACACCCCGGGCACGGCCGGCAGCGTGATGACCTCCGAACCGGTCATCCTGCCGCCGGACGCCACTGTGGCGGAGGCGTTGGCGCGGATCCGGGAGCCGCAGCTGTCCCCGGCGGTGGCCGCGCAGGTGTTCGTGGCCCGTACGCCGATGGCCACCCCGACCGGCCGCTACCTCGGCATGGTGCACTTCCAGCGGCTGCTCCGCGAGCCGCCCGCCGATCTGCTCGGCGGGGTGGTGGTCAACGACATCGACCCGTTGCGCCCGACCACTCCGCTACCGGAGATCACCCGCCGGATGGCCACCTACGACCTGGTGGCCATGCCGGTGATCGACCGGAACAACCGGCTGGTGGGCGCCGTCACCGTCGACGACGTGCTGGACCATTCGCTGCCCCGGGACTGGCGGGATCGCGCCGGCGCGAGCACCACCTCGGAGGCGACGATGAACCCGGCCACCGCCACCAGGGAGCGCCGCGATGGCTGATCAGCGACGCGCCGAGCGGCTGGACCTGCCTCGGGAGCCGCGCGGGGTGCGGCTGCCCCGGGTCGATCAGGAGACCTTCGGCCGGTGGGCCGAGGGCATCGCGCGCGGTATGGGCACGGCGCTCTTCATCGTGTACATGACCCTGGTCCTCGCGCTCTGGTTCGTCTGGAACACCCTCGTCCCGGAGGGCCTGCGCTTCGACCCGTACACCTTCACCTTCCTCACGCTGATCCTCTCCATCCAGGCGTCGTACGCGGCACCGCTGATCCTGTTGGCGCAGAACCGCCAGTCGGACCGGGAACGGGTGGCGCTGGAGGAGGATCGGCGCCGGGCGACCATGCAGAAGGCCGACACCGAGTACCTGGCCCGGGAGATCGCCGCGCTGCGGATCGCGTTGGGCGAGGTGGCGACCCGGGACTTCGTCCGCTCGGAGCTGGTCCGGCTGGCCGAGGAGCTGGACGAGGTGACGCTGCGCCGGCGGCGGCTGGAGCGCCGGCAGCGGACGGAGGCCGTCCCGCGTACCGGTGACGGCGACGGGCTCGACGAGCCCCTCGACGAGCTGGATGACGACCACCCCGGTGGCGGAGCCCGCGACCAACCCGGAGGAGCCCGCGACCAACCCGGTGACGGAGCCCGCGGCGGCCCCGGGGCGGGGCGCCCGCCGGAGAGCTGATCGACTCGTCACACCGGGCACCGCTGGTCCGGTCCCGGATCCCGACCGACGTAGCATTGCGGGCATGTCAGCTCCCGTCAGCACCGTCAACGACGCCGTCCAGGCCGCCCTGGCCACCGTCAACGACCCGGAGATCCGCCGGCCGATCACCGAACTCGGCATGGTCCGCTCCGCCGAGGTCGGCGAGAACGGTGTGGTCCTGGTCGAGCTGCTGCTCACGGTGGCCGGCTGCCCGATGAAGGACAAGCTGCGCACGGACATCACCGACGCGGTGAGCACGGTGAGCGGGGTCACCGGCGTCGAGATCGAATTCGGTGTGATGAGCCCCGAGCAGCGCCAGGAACTCCAGGCCAAGCTGCGCGGCGGCGCGACCGAGGAACCGGTCATCCCCTTCGCCCAGCCCGGCTCGCGCACCAGGGTGTACGCGGTGGCCAGCGGCAAGGGCGGCGTGGGCAAGTCCAGCGTGACGGTGAACCTGGCCGCGGCCCTGGCCGCCCGGGGCCTCTCCGTCGGTGTGGTGGACGCGGACATCTACGGACACTCCGTGCCCCGGATGCTCGGTGCGGACGGCCGTCCCACCCGGGTCGAAGACATGATCATGCCGCCCCAGGCGCACGGCGTGAAGGTCATCTCGATCGGCATGTTCACCGACGGCAACGCCGCCGTGGTCTGGCGCGGCCCGATGCTGCACCGCGCGTTGCAGCAGTTCCTCGCCGACGTCTACTGGGGCGACCTCGACGTTCTCCTGCTCGACCTGCCTCCGGGCACCGGCGACGTGGCCATCTCCCTGGCCCAACTGCTGCCCAACGCCGAGATCCTGGTGGTCACCACGCCGCAGGCCGCCGCCGCCGAGGTGGCCGAGCGGGCCGGCGCGATCGCCCTGCAGACCCACCAGCGGGTGGTCGGTGTGATCGAGAACATGTCCTGGCTGGAGCTGCCGGACGGTTCCCGGATGGAGGTCTTCGGTGCCGGCGGCGGTCAGACCGTGGCCGACTCGCTGACCCAGACCATCGGCGCACAGGTGCCGCTGCTCGGCCAGGTGCCGCTGGACACCCGGGTCCGGGAGGCGGGCGACGACGGAAATCCGATCGTGCTCGCCGAGCCGGACTCACCGGCGGCGAAGGCGCTGGACCAGGTCGCCGACCGGCTCGCGCTGCGACGCGAGTCACTGCTCGGCAAGCCGCTGGGCCTCAAGCCGGCCGGTCGCTGACCAACCGGGCCGGCCCGCACGCCCCGGCCATCGGCGCAACCGGTGGCCGGCGGACCGGCGGTCAGGTCATCTCGTCGTAGCCGGCTGCGCGGGGAGCCGGGGCCGCGCCGCCGGCCGGTGCGGAGCCGGACGATGAGGCAGCGGGCGTACGGGGATCCGCCGCGGTAGCCACCTCCTTGAGGTCGTTGTGCACGTTCGTGACGTCCGCGCGGAGGTCGTCGTAGATGCCCTGCAACGGCTTCCGGATCGCCTGCTCGTCCTCTTCGCTGAGCAGGTGCTTGCGGATGAACGCCTTAGGGTGCAGATCCTCCAGTTGGATGTCGGTGCCGAGTTCCTTGCTCAGGTCGCTGGTGGCGTTGCGGGCCATGTTGCGCAGATTTCGCACCATGCGCAGCCCGTCGGCGATCACCGCCGGCAGCCGGTCGCCGAAGATCAGCAGCGCCAGCAGCAGCAGCGCACCGACCTCCCACACGTTCAGATTCTCGAACACGCTGGGCCTCCTCCCCGGCTACCGAGGCCAGGGTACGCACGTCGGGCCCCGGTCAGAAGAGGGCGAGTGGTCACTTCACATCCGCGGCGAGGGTCACCGAGGCGTTCTGCCGCGTGCTGCCCCGGCGGTACTCGACGGTCACCACCGAACCGGGCGCGTACTTGCGGACCAGGGCGATCAGGTCGGTCGGCTCGCTCATCGGGCGGCCGTTGAGCTTCAGGATGACGTCACCGGCCTGGAGCCCGGCGCCGGCCGCCGGCCCGGACGGCTCGACCGCCGCGAGGCGTACGCCCGAGCCGCCGCTGCCCGAGCCGGGCCCGCCGACCTGGGCGCCGATCACCGTACGGCGGGCCTTGCCGGTGCCGATGATGTCCTGGGTGATCCGCTTGGCCTGGTTGATCGGAATGGCGAAGGCGAGACCGATGTTGCCCGCCTCCTGACCATCCGACACCAGCGACTTGATGGTGGAGTTCACCCCGATCACCCGCCCGGCCGCATCGACCAGCGGTCCGCCCGAGTTGCCGTGGTTGACCGCGGCGTCGGTCTGGATCGCGGCATAGTAGCGTGTCGGCCCGCCGGGCTCACCGGCCTGCATCGTCCGGTCCAGGGCGCTGACGATGCCGGCGGTGACCGTGTTGGCCAGCGAGAGCGGCGAGCCCATGGCCAGCACCGGGTCGCCCACCGCCAGCGCGTCGGAATCGCCGAACTCGACCGGGCGCAGCCCGTTGCGGGAGACCTTGATCACCGCGATGTCGGACTCCGGATCCTGGCCCACCACCCTCGCCGAGGCGGTACTACCGTCGTTGAAGATCACCGACGCCCGCCCGCTGCCGCCCGCGACCACGTGATCGTTGGTGATCACGTGCCCGTCGGCGCTGGCGATGAAGCCGGAGCCCTCGCTCGTGCCACCCACCCCGGCCACCCGGACGGTCACCACGCTGGGCAGGACCCGCTCGGCGACCCCGGCCAGCGACTCCGGCGGCCGCTGCGCGAGCGTGGGGGCCGAGCCCTCAGGGGCGCCGAGGACCGGCACGACCGCCCCGCCACGGACGGCGAAAACGTACCCGAGGGCACCACCGAGCGTGCCGGCCAGCAGGGCGCTGACCAGCGTGATGAGCATCAACTGGTGCAGTCTCGGCCGCCCGGACGCGTCCGGGTCGGTGACCGGTTCCGGCTCGGATCCCGGGGCCGGTGCCACCGGTATCACCACCGCCGCCGGGGCATGCGGGTCCCGCCACGGATCGGCGAGCGCGTCCGACCACCATGGCGACGCCGCCGCGGGACCGCTCTGCAACGGCGACGCGGCCGGCCAGCCGCCCTGCTGCGGGGTCGCCGACGAACCCACCGGCGGGTGCCCGGGCCCCGGCTGCCCCGCCGGTACGCCGCTCCCGCCGGGCTGGCGCCAGTCCCAGCCGTCGGTCACTCGGTGCCTCCCACTCCGTCCCCGGTATCCACGTCCCACGATCGAGCGCCGCCCGTGAGCGGTCGACGGGACACCGCTTCCAGGATTGCACGGATGCGCTCCGCGGGTCAGGGGTTGTCACTGCGGGTGGATGCCCGGCTGCGGCCCTGGCGGGCCGCCTCTAGAGTCACAGTGCCCACCCGCCCCGCACATCATGCTCGCCGCCCGGAGGTGTCCCATCGCCACGGTCGCCGGTTCCGGCAGTTCGACGAACCCGACGTCGCAGTTCACCGAGTCGTACGTCACGGAGGATCTCGTGCTGCGCACCGCGCGCAGCCTCGCCCGCGAAGTCGGTCTCGACGCGGTCACCCCCGGCGCGGGTGCCGCGTTGCGCCTGCTCGCCGCCGCCGGCAACGCCCGTGCGGTGGTCGAGATCGGCACCGGTACCGGGGTCAGCGGCGTGTGGCTGCTGCGCGGCATGCGCGCCGACGGGGTGCTCACCACCATCGACGTCGAGGTGGAACACCAGCGGATCGCACGCCGCATCTTCGCCGAGTCCGGATTCGCCGCCGGCCGGACGCGGATCATCACCGGTCGGGCGCTGGACGTCCTCCCCCGGCTCGCGGACGGCGCGTACGACCTGGTCTTCGTCGACGCCGAGGCGACCGGCTTCACCGCCTGCGTGGACGCCGCCCTGCGGCTGCTGCGCCCGGGAGGTGTGCTGGTGCTCAACGGCGCGTTCGCCGGGGGCCGGATCGGCGACCCGGCGGCACGCGACGCGGACACGGTGACGGTGCGCGAGACGGTCAAGGCCATCCGCGAGTCGGAGCACTGGATTCCGGCGCTGCTGCCGGTGGGCAGCGGGCTGCTCGCCGCAGTCAGGTGCTGAGCCACCCGGTCAGGCGAGCGTGGCCAGCCAGCGCAACAGCCCGCGTACGCCCCAGCCGGTCGCGCCCCGGGTCAGTTCCGCGTCGTCCCGCTCGCACCAGGAGGGCGCGGACATGTCCACGTGCAGCCATCGCTCACGCAGGTCGCCGGTGAACTCCCGCAGGTAGAGCGCGGCGAGCACGGACCCGGCACCCTGGGTGGGCGCGCTGTACAGGTCGGCCGAGTCGCTACCGAGGTGCTCGACGTAGTCGGCGGTCAGCGGCATCCGCCAGGCGGACTCACCCGCCGCGTCGATCGCGGCCAGCAGGTCCTTGGCGAGCTGGTCGTTGTCGCTGTAGAGGGCACCGGTACGGGTGCCGAGCGCGACCGCGTTCGCCCCGGTCAGGGTGGCCAGGTCGATCAGCAGATCCGGCTTGAGCTCCTGCACGGCGTACGCCAGCGCGTCGGCGAGGACCAACCGCCCCTCGGCGTCGGAGTTGGTCGTCTCGCTGGTCAGCCCGCCGTAGTGGCGGACGATGTCGCCGGGTCGGAAGGCGTCGCCGCTGACCATGTTCTCGGCCATCGGGACGAGCGCGGTGACCCGGACGGGCAGCCGCAGCGCCGCTGCGCCGAGGGTGGCCGCGATGACGGCCGCCGCGCCGGCCATGTCCTTGCGCATCAGCTTCATCGCCGGCACCGGCTTGATCGAAATGCCGCCGGTGTCGAAGGTGATGCCCTTGCCGACCAGCACCACGTGGGTGGCGGCCTCGGCCGGCTGCCAGTCCAGTTCCACCAGGCGCGGGCCGCTGGCCGAGCCGCCACCGACGGCGAGGATCCCACCGAATCCCTCGGCGGCCAGTTGCTCCGGCTCGCGCACCCGCAGGCCCAGCCCGGGCAGCTCGGCGGCGGCCTCGGCGACCTGGCCGGCGAACCACTGCGGGTTCTTGACCGAGGAGGGGGTGTTGGTGAGGTCCCGGGCCAGCCGGGTCATCCGGGCGGTCGTCCGGGCCAGTTCCACCGCCTGCTCGTGGGCGTCGGGATCGGCGACCGCCAGGTCGACGCCGGTCAGCGCGGGGGCATCGGCGTCGGCGCCCAGCCGGAACCGGTAGGAGCCGAGCAGCAGCCCTTCGACAAAACCACGGACCGCCTCCGGCGACACGCCCGCCGGCATACTGAATGTGACATACGTCTCATCCTTGGCCGCTCGGACCAGCGCCGCCCCCGCCGACCGCCAGGCGGCCTCGTCGCCCTCGCCGATTCCCACCAGCAGCAGCCGGGTCGGAACAGCACCCGGTCGCAGCTGGTCGCGGACCTCACCGGCCCGGCCGGTCAGCCGTGCGAGGGGGGCCAGCGCGGCGGCGGTGTCGGCCACGCCGTCGGGCAGCGCCACGGCGGCCGGAACCGGCTCGGCCGGCGCGTCGTCGACGCCACCCGGTCGGACGGGCAGGGCCACGGTGGCGAGCCGGTCCGGCTCGGCGGTCAGACGGATGGCGAGCACGCGGAGCCGTACCTCCTGAAGAAGATCGCGGGTCGGACGCCCACGAAATGGTGTGGAGGCCCTGAGCCACCGGCGGTACCGGTGGCTCAGGGCCGGACGAAACCGTCCGCGGCGGCGAACGTCGCCAACGGACCGGCCTTGATCAGCCGGTGGCCGCCTTCAGCGCGTCGCTGAGCGCCGTCGCCTCGTCGGGAGTCATCTCGACGACGAGCCGGCCACCGCCCTCCAGCGGAACGCGCATGACGATGCCCCGGCCCTCCTTGGTGACTTCCAGCGGACCGTCGCCCGTCCGCGGCTTCATCGCCGCCATGTTGTCTCCCCTCAGACCTCTACGCCAGGGTCGGTGGGTTGCCCCACAGCCACTTAGTCATGACCACCCGCACAGCGCGCGGGAGTTGTCGACCAACGATTTTCCCTGATGAACACCGCCGGACCCAAACTGAAGCAGCATTGATGTAACAGCATCTAGCTTATCCTGAGACGGCCTGTCACAATGTGCGGTCATGCAGGCACGGTCGGCACTCTTCGACCTGTACGGCGACCACCTCCGGCCCCGGGGTGGCCGCGCACCGGTCGCCGCCCTGGTCAAGCTCCTGGCACCCCTCGGGATCGCCCCACCAGCCGTCCGGACGGCGGTCTCCCGAATGGTCCGCCAGGGCTGGCTCGAACCGCTGAAGCTGGCCTCCGGACCGGGCTATTCGATCACACCGAAAGCGGCTCGCCGATTGGACGATGCCGCCTCCCGGGTCTACCGCACCGGCCGGATCACCTGGGACGGCCGATTCGACCTGCTGGTGCTGGACGCGCCGACCGCGCGCCGGGAGCGTCAACGACTCGCCGGCAACCTGCGCTACCTCGGCTACGGCACGCTCGACGAGCAGACCTGGGTCGCCACCCGGCCGGCCGAGGACGTCGACCTGCTGCTCAGCGAGGCGGGCGTGCGCTTCGAGCGGTTCAGCGCCGCGCACGCCGCCGGCACTCCCGGCGCGATGGGCCTGGTCCGCCGGGCCTGGGACCTGGCGGAGATCGGCCGGGCGTACGAACGCTTCGTCGCCGAGCAGCGGGCGGCGCTGGCCGGGATCACCGTCCGCAGCGGCGACGAGGACGCGTACGCCGCCCGGTTCCGGTTGGTGCACGCGTGGCGTACGTTTCTCTTCCGGGACCCGCAGCTGCCCCCGGCCCTGCTGCCCGAACGCTGGCCCGGCATCGCCGCGGCGGGCTTCTTCGACCGCCACGCGGCCCGGCTCCGGCCGGCCGCGGACCGGTACGTCGAGCAGTGCCTCGACGGCGGTAACCAGCCAGCCCGACCGAAGGATCGCCAGACGTGACCGACCCGCTGCTCGTGGACCGCACCGACGCCGTCGCCACCCTCACGTTGAACCGCCCGACGGCCATGAACGCGCTCGACGTGGCGCTGAAGGAGGCGCTGCGGGACGTCCTCGCGCAACTGGAGGCCGATCGGAGCTGCCGGGCGGTGGTGCTCGCCGGGGCCGGCGGGTCGTTCTGCGCCGGCCAGGACCTGCGCGAGCACGTGGAAACCCTGGAGACGGGAGCCGGCAACCCGCTGGACACCGTCCAGGCCCACTACAACCCGATCGCCGCCCGGCTGGCCAGCCTGCCCAAGCCGGTGGTGGCCGCGGTCCGGGGGATGGCCGCCGGCGCTGGCGCCTCGCTGGCGTTCCTGGCCGACATTCGGGTCGGCGGCCCGTCGACCAGCTTCCTGATGGCCTTCGCCAAGGTGGGGCTCGCCGCCGACACCGGCGCGTCCTGGACGCTGCCCCGGCTGGTCGGCCACGCCAAGGCCGTCGAGCTGCTGATGCTGGCCGAGCCGGTACGCGCCGAGGAGGCACGCCAGCTGGGCCTGCTCAACCGGCTGGTGGACGACGACGAGGGCGTACTGCCGGCCGCCCAGGAACTCGCCGCCCGGCTGGCCGCCGGCCCGACCGTGGCGTACGGGGCGATCAAGCGTCAGCTTTCCGTGGCCGACGCCGGCACCCTGGCCGACGCGCTGGCCGCCGAGGCGCAGGCGCAGACGATCTGCGGCGGCACCAGCGACCACCGGGCGGCCACGATGGCCTTCGTCAACAAGCAGAAGCCGGTCTTCGAAGGCCGCTGAGCCGCTCGCGTCAGTCGTCCTCCTCCTCCGGATCCTGGTTCGCCTCCGCGCCGAGCACGAACGCCTGCATGGCCAACTCGTCGCCGGAGGGCGAGACGAAGGCGGGCAGCTCGCGCGGGCCCAACTCCTGCACGTACGCCCAGAACAGGCGGACCGCCTCGGCCGGTGAGTCGGCCTCGATCGGCAGGTCCAGGCTGACCAGCCAGGAGCGCCGCTGCGGCGGCGGGCCGAGCCGGTCGACCAGCTCGCGGAAGGTGCCCGGATCGAGGGCGGTCACCGGGCCGCCGAGGGCCAGCGCGTCGGCCGGCACCGGCTCGTCAAAGGCCCGCCGGGTGTACGCCACCACCAGCGCCTCGGGCCCTCGGTCGGACTGCGGGTCGTCCGGGTCCTCTGGGCGCCGGACGGTCGGCGCGGCGACCCGGCCCACCGCCACCAGCCGAGGCGGCTCGTCGGCCAGCACCGCGACCTGATCACCCGGGCGGGGCAGGGTGGCGTCCTCCAGCCCGGTCAGCTCCAGCGTGTCGTGGTGGACGAGCCGCTCGGCGTCGTATCGCCCGGCGGGCAGCAGGACCGCCCAGGTGCCCGTACCTTCCGCGTGGCTCGCTCCGTTCACCCGGCGTGCGGTGTCGGTTGTCATGGCTTCATCCCATCACGCCCGCCCCGGACGGCACGACGTGGCAGCCCTCGAGGTGGTCGTCGACCATCCCAGTGGCCTGCATCAGCGCGTACGCCGTGGTCGGGCCGACGAACCGGAAGCCCCGCTTCTTGAGCGCCCTGGCCATCTCGGTGGAGGCGTCGGTCAACGCCGGCACCTCGGCGTGGCTGGCGGGCCGGGCCCGTCCGGCCGGGGCGAAGGACCAGAGCAGCGCGGACAGCCCCTCGGGCAACTCCAGGGCGACCCGCGCGTTGGCGATGGCCGCCTCGATCTTGGCGCGATTGCGGACGATGCCCGCGTCGGCGAGCAGCCGGGCCACCTCGGCCTCGCCGTAGCCCGCCACCGTGGCGATCCGGAAGTCGTCGAAGGCCCGCCGGAACGCCGACCGCTTGCGCAGGATGGTCAACCAGGACAGCCCGGACTGGAACGCCTCCAACGTGATCCGCTCGTAGAGCGCGTCGTCACCACGCAGCGGGTGCCCCCATTCCGTGTCGTGGTAGACCGCGTAGTCGGGGGTGCTCGCCCCCCAGGCGCAGCGGGCCAGCCCGTCGGCGCCGATCACCAGGTCAGTCACGCCGTCCAGGCTAGGCCCGCCCCCCGACAACCTGATGATCGACACCACTCCGGGCTGATGATCGACACACCTTCGGCGAGGTTGCGGTGTCAGCATGCCCGTGAGGCAGCAACTTCGCCGAAGTTGCGGTGTCAGCGTGCCGGTGAGGCAGCAGTTTCCCCGAAACTGCGTGGATCACTCAGGGTAGGCGGCCCTGCTCGACCTGGCGGGCGAAGCGCCGCAGCGCCTGGGTGAGGCTGAACTTCGAGCCCGGCCAGAGCACCGGCCAGGCCACCCGGCCGGCCGGGCCGCCCGGCACGTGGAACCACTCGTGCCAGACCACCTGGCTGCGGCCGTTCGCCAGCGGGGTGCAGCGCAACACACCCGGGCCACGCAACAGCTTTCCGCAGTGCACCACGCCGATCTCGTACGGTGCATCCACCCGGACCACGCGCATCTCGTCCCGCAGCACCGCCGGGCCGAGCGTGGTGACGGCCTCGATCAGGCTGCCCTCACCGCCATCGCCCTCGACCACCCGCACCTTGGTGAACGGAATCCAGTCGGACTGCCGTTCCCAGGCCAGCAGTGCCGCGAAGACGTTCTCCGCCGGAGCGTTGACGATCACGGTGGCGGTGACCTCACCGGCACCGGGCCGAGCCGCCTCGCGGAGATCGTCGGGAATGTCCGCTTCGCTCACGTCGACTTCGAGCGGACCGCGGAAGCGTCCGGCTCGTCCTTCGGCGCCCCGACCTGAGCGTCCGCCGCATCGGCCGGCGCCACCTCGCCATGCCCACGGTCGCCGAGCCCGGCGCCATCCGGCCGGTCGGTGGCCGGTCCGGCGTCGGCCGCCGTCGCCGCGGAGTCCCCGCCCGTCGTGACAGCGGCGAACTCGGTGCCGCTCTCCGGCGTGGGATCCACCGCCAGCGCGGCATCGGCCGACTCGGCCGGCGCGGCCTCCGCAGCGTCCCCGGCGACCGGCTCAGCGTCCCCGGCGACCGGCTCAGCGCCCCCGGCGACCGGCTCAGCGCCCCCGGTGACCGGCTCGGCGGCCCGGCCGGCGGACTGCTCGCGGGCCCGCCGCAGGGCGTCGGCCTCGGCCGTCTGCCCCTGCCGCAGCGCTGTCACCTCGGCTTCCAGGACCCCGATCAGCTCGGTCTTGTAGCCGATGTCGTACGCCGCCCGCCGCATCGCCTGGTCGACCTGAGCCATCCGGTATCCGCGCAACGCGGTGTCGAAGCGCACCTCGCCCACGTCCGACTCGCGTAGCGGACGGTCGCCGGGCAGCGGCACCGCCCGCCCGTCCGCCTCGGTCGGCACCAGGCCGGGATCCCGGCCGCCGACCAGTGCCGTCACGCCGAACACGACCGCCGCGACGGTGACCGCCACGACCAGCACGAGCAGAAGCTGACCCATCCACTGATCGTGGCACGCCGACGGGAACGGGGCGACCCCACTCGGCGCGCCGTACCGGACGGAACCGGGGCTCTCGGCGACCACCGGATAGCGTCAGCGGTGCGCGGCGGCGGGATCGGCCGGCGGCGTACGGCGTGAAGGAGGCGACGTGGCCGGGGTGCTACGGCTCGGTGGGCGGACGTTCGGCCCCGACGACCTGGTGGTGATGGCGATCGTCAACCGCACCCCGGACTCGTTCTTCGACCGGGGCGCGACATTCGCCGCCGACAGCGCCCTGCGTGCGGTGGAGCGCGCGGTGGATGAGGGCGCGGAGATCGTCGACATCGGCGGGGTGAAGGCCGGGCCGGGCAGCGAGGTGGACGTCGCCGAGGAGATCCGGCGTACCGTCGACATCATCGCCGCGGTCCGGACCGCCTTCCCGGAGCTGGTCATTTCCATCGACACGTGGCGCGCCGAGGTCGCCGTGGAGGCCGTGGCGGCCGGCGCGGACCTGCTCAACGACACCTGGTCCGGAGCTGATCCGGCGCTTGCCCAGGTCGCCGCGCGGACCGGCGCCGGCCTGGTCTGCACACACGCCGGCGGGCTCAGCCCACGGACCCGACCGCACCGCGCGGCCTTCGACGACGTGGTGGCCGACGTCGTACGAACGGTGACCGGGCTCGCCGACCGCGCGGTCTCGCTCGGGGTCCGCGCCGACGGGATCCTCGTCGACCCGGCGCACGACTTCGGTAAGAACACCCGGCACTCGCTGGAGATCACCCGGCGGCTCGGGGAACTGGCCGACACCGGGTGGCCACTACTGGTCGCCCTCTCGAACAAGGACTTCATCGGCGAGGCGTTGGACCTGCCGGTCGGCGAGCGGTTGGAGGGCACCCTGGCCGCCACCGCGATCTCGGCCTGGCTGGGTGCCCGGGTGTTCCGGGCCCATCAGGTTCGCCCGACCCGCCGCGTCCTCGACATGGTCGGCGCCGTCGCGGGCACCCGCCCACCCGTCCTCACCCGGCGCGGCCTCGCCTGACGGTTGGCCGGCCGATGGAGGTGGTCGGTGCCCGGGGCGACGGGTCGGGTCAGGTCCAGGTGAGGATGCGGCGGCGCCAGGCGTAGAGCAGGCCGAGGGCGAGGACGGCGACGAAGACCGCCATCTCGGCCACGGTGACCAGCCCGAAACCGGGTCGGTCGAAGACCAGTGCCCACGGGAAGAGGAACACCGCCTCGACGGCGAAGACCACGTAGAGGTAGGCGTACACGTAGTAGCGGATCTGCATCTGCGCCCAGTCGCCCCCGACCGGGTCGACGCCGCACTCGTAGCTGGCCCGTTTGCCGGGTGGGTCCGCCGGCCGGGCGGGCCGCAGGACCCGGTTGGCCGCGAACGCGACGGTCAGGAACAGCACGCCGGCGAGCAGCAACAGCCCGAGCGTCGCGTACGAGCCCAGGTAACCGGTCACGGTCGGTCAGCCTACCGTCCAGGCCGACCCGGTGCGGCGTCGTGAACTTGTTTTCGCGGCAACCGTGCTGCCGTCGGGCGAGACCGGTGCGCCGATCACCGGTACGCGGAACAGCCCGCCAGCGTCAGCGTTGGCGGGCGGCGGTGATCTGGATTACGGCGAGGTGGACGAAACCCCCCAAGAGCATGCATAAACCCTCACAATCCGATCCCAGTCGACGGACCTGCGGGCAAAGGGCGACCCCGATCCGACGTAGGCTCTCAGGTGAGGAACGACAGCGGGCCGGACGGTCACCGGACGGCCGGGGCAGCGGTGCGTCAAGGAGGTTCCCGTGGCCGGGCAAGACGGGGTCACCAGCCAGTTCAGCCGGCCGCGGCGCGGCACGCAACGAAACGAGGTGCGGCTGTGAGCAAGCAGATCCGCCAGCTGGACCGGGTCGTCATCCGGTTCGCCGGTGATTCCGGCGACGGCATGCAGCTCACCGGTGACCGGTTCACCTCGGAGACCGCTCAGATGGGCAACGACATTTCCACGCTGCCCAACTTCCCGGCCGAGATCCGGGCGCCCGCCGGCACCCTGCCGGGTGTCTCGAGTTTCCAGGTGCACTTCGCCGACTACGACATCCTCACTCCCGGCGACGCGCCGAACGTGCTGGTGGCGATGAACCCGGCGGCGCTCAAGGCGAACCTCGTCGACCTGCCCCGGGGTGCCGACATCATCGTCAACACCGACGAGTTCACCAAGCGCAATCTGGCCAAGGTCGGATACTCGAGCAACCCGCTCGACGACGACACGCTCGCCGGCTACGCGGTGCACCCGGTGGCGCTGACCTCGATGACGATCGGCGCCCTGGCCGAGCAGGACGTGTCCAAGAAGGACGCCGAGCGGGCCAAGAACATGTTCGCCCTCGGTCTGCTCAGCTGGATGTACTCCCGGCCGTACGAGTCGACCCTGCGGTTCCTGGAGCGCAAGTTCGCCCGGCGGCCCGAGTTGGTCGCGGCGAACGTCGCCGCATTCAAGGCCGGCTGGAACTTCGGCGAGACCACCGAGGACTTCGCCGTCCGGTACGAGGTCAAGCCGGCCAAGATGCCGCCGGGCACCTACCGCAACATCACCGGCAACGCCGCGCTCTCGCTCGGCATCGTGGCCGCCGGGGTCCGCTCCGGCCTGCCGGTCTTCCTCGGCGCGTACCCGATCACGCCGGCCTCGGACATCCTGCACGAGCTGAGCAAGCACAAGCGGTTCGGCGTCACCACCATGCAGGCCGAGGACGAGATCGCCGCGATCGGCGCGGCGCTGGGCGCGTCGTACGGCGGCGCGCTCGGGGTGACCACCACCAGCGGGCCCGGCGTGGCGCTCAAGGGCGAGACGATCTCCCTCGCGGTGGCGCTGGAGTTGCCGCTGGTCATCGTCGACGTGCAGCGGGCCGGGCCGTCCACCGGGATGCCGACCAAGACCGAGCAGGCCGACCTGAACATGGCCCTGTTCGGCCGGCACGGCGAGGCACCGGTGGCG
This sequence comes from Micromonospora sonchi, assembly GCF_014646235.1. Classification (GTDB taxonomy): domain Bacteria; phylum Actinomycetota; class Actinomycetes; order Mycobacteriales; family Micromonosporaceae; genus Micromonospora; species Micromonospora sonchi. The sequence continues at coordinate 123,326 of NZ_BMNB01000003.1, forward strand.
GTGATCGCCCCGAAGTCGCCCTCCGACTGCTTCTACGCCGCGCTGGAGGCGGCGCGAATCGCACTGACCTACCGCACGCCGGTGATCCTGCTCTCCGACAACTACGTCGCCAACGGTTCCGAGCCGTGGCTGCTGCCGGACGTGGACACCCTGCCGGACCTGCGGGTGGAGTTCGCCACCGCGCCGAACGGCGAGGACGGCACCACCTTCCTGCCGTACCTGCGCGACCCGCAGACCCTGGCTCGGCCGTGGGCGATTCCCGGCACCCCGGGCCTGGAGCACCGGATCGGCGGGCTGGAGAAAGCCGACAAGACCGGCGACATCTCGTACGATCCGGCCAACCACGACTACATGGTGCGGACCCGGGCCGCCCGGATCGACACGATCCCGGTCCCGGACGTCGAGGTGGAGGACCCGGACGGGGACGCCCGGGTGCTGGTGCTCGGCTGGGGCTCGACCTACGGCCCGATCGGCGCCGCCTGCCGGGCCCTGCGCCAGCGGGGCCTGCCGGTCGCGCAGGCGCACCTGCGGCACCTCGCGCCGATGCCGGCCAACCTGGGCGCGGTGCTGCGCTCGTACGACCGGCTGGTCATCCCTGAGATGAACCTCGGCCAGCTCGCCCACGTGATCCGGGCCCGCTACCTGGTCGACGCGATCGGCTACAACCAGGTCCGTGGTCTGCCGTTCACCGCCGCCGAGCTGGAGACGATGCTGGAAGAGGTCCTGAAGAATGTCTGAGCCCGTCGCCCTCAAGCTCACCGCGAAGGACTTCAAGTCCGACCAGGAGGTGCGCTGGTGCCCCGGCTGCGGTGACTACGCGATCCTGGCCGCCATACAGCAGTTCATGCCCGAGCTGAACATCCCCCGGGAGAACACGGTCTTCATCTCGGGCATCGGCTGCTCGTCGCGCTTCCCGTACTACATGAACACCTACGGGATGCACTCGATCCACGGGCGGGCCCCGGCGATCGCCACCGGCCTGTCGGTCTCCCGCCCCGACCTGTCGGTGTGGGTGGTCACCGGCGACGGCGACGCGCTCTCCATCGGCGGCAACCACCTGATCCACGCCCTGCGCCGCAACGTCAACTTCAAGATCCTGCTGTTCAACAACCGGATCTACGGCCTGACCAAGGGGCAGTACAGCCCCACCTCCGAGGTCGGCAAGATCACCAAGTCGACGCCGGTCGGGTCGGCGGACGCGCCCTTCAACCCCATCTCGCTGGCCCTGGGCGCGGAGGCCACCTTCGTCGGGCGGACCATCGACTCCGACCGTAAGCACCTCCAGTCGGTGCTGCGCGCCGCCGCCGAGCACGAGGGTTCCGCCTTCGTGGAGATCTACCAGAACTGCAACATCTTCAACGACGGCGCATTCGAGCAGCTCAAGGACCCGGCGACCCGGGACGACCACCTGATCCGGCTGGAGCACGGTCAGCCGATCACGTTCGGCAAGGACGGCCAGTTCTGCGTGGTGCACCCACCGGGTGGTTTCGGTCTGGAGGTACGCGAGACCGCGTCGACCCCGGCCGAGGAGATCGTCGTACACGACGCGAACTTCGCCGACCCGGCGTACGCGTTCGCGCTGTCCCGGCTGCCCGGATTCGACCTGCGCAACACCCCGATCGGCGTGTTCCGCTCGGTGCGCCGACCGTCCTACGACAGCGTGGTGCAGGACCAGTTGGCGGAGGCGAAGGCGAAGGTGACCGAGCCCCCGGAGCAGCAGCTCGCCGGCCTGCTGGCCAGCGGCGACACCTGGACGATCAGCTGACCTTCCCCGGCGGCACGACCGCCGGGGAAGATCAGGGCAGGGTGTTCGCGGTGGGGCGGTCGTCGCGTACGTGCACCAGCAGGTCGCCGGTCTCGACCACCGCGCCCGCCTGGTCCGCCAGGGTGACCACCTTGCCCCGGCGGACCAGCGCGATGACGAGCGCGTCCAGCTCACGAGGGTTCCGACCGACCTCGTGGCGCTCGGCCGACCGCATCGCCAACGCCATGCCCTGACCGGGGGTGAGCAGGTCCTCCACCACGTCGATCAGCGGCGGAGCCGTGGTCGACAGGCCGAGCAGCCGGCCGGCCGTCGCCGAGGACACGATCACGTGGTGCGCCCCGCTCTGCTTGAGCAGCGGGGCGTTCTCCGCCTCCCGGGCGGCGGCGATGATCCGGACCTGGCCGGCGGTGATCTGGCGTGTGGTCAGTGCCACCAGGACCGACGAGTCGTCGCTGTCGGTGGCGATGATCACGGCCTTGGCGGTCCGTACGTGTGCCTGGTTGAGCACCGAGGATCGGGTCGCCGACCCCTCGACGGCGACGAGGCCGTTCGAGGTGGCCTGCCGCAGCGCCGAGCCGTCGCGCTCCACCACGACGATTCGGGACTTGTCGAGCCCGTTCTCCATCAGGGCGGAGATGGCGCTGCGCCCCTTCGTCCCGTAGCCGCAGATGATGATGTGGTCCTTCACGCTCTTCTCCCAGCGGTGCTGGCGGCGGCCGGTCCGGTACTGCTCGGTCAGCACCTCCAAAGTGGTGCCGACCAGAATGATCAGGAACAGCACCCGGGCCGGGGTGATGAACAGGACGTTGACCAGCCGGGCCGCCTGGGTGGCCGGCACGATGTCGCCGTACCCGGTGGTGGAGAGCGAGACCACCGCGTAGTAGAAGCAGTCCACCAGGGTCATGCCGTCACCGTTGACATCGCGGTACTGGTCCCGCTCCAGGTAGACCACGGTGACCACGGCGAGCACCAGCCCCACGGCGGCGGCCAACCGCAGGCTCAGCGCGCCGAGCGGGCCGCGCCGCTGCGCGGGAAGATGGATCACCGCGGAACCTGCCCCGCCTCCGTCGCCTGCACGCCCACAACATAGCCCCTGGCGGGGAATCCGCACGGCCGGGCGGCGAAGGAGGCGGGACGGCATGTTCGGCGGCGGCGGGGCATCATGGGGAGGTCAGCCAGGACCGGCGGAAGCGAGGCCCGGCATGTCGTTGCTGCGACGGGTGATCGGTGCGGTACTACGCCGGGAACGCCAACGTCAGGGCCTCACCCTGCGGGAGCTCGCCCAGGCCGCCGGCGTCTCCGTGCCGTACCTGTCCGAGGTCGAGCGGGGGCGCAAGGAGGCCTCCTCGGAAGTGCTCGCGGCGATCTGCCGCGCGCTCGGCCTGTACCTCTCCGACCTGCTGGAGGAGGTCCGCGACGAGCTGCGCCGGGTCGAGCGACGGCTGCCGGCCGCACCCCAGGCCGGCTACCTACCAGCCGGGCGCCGGGTTGCTCCCGTCGGATTCGGTACGGAGGGCTCGGCGCATCCCGTCGCTCGCCTCGACGGCTCCGGCTTCGGCGCTCCGTCGCTCACCAGCCGCTGGTTCGGTGGACCCGCTTTGGGCGGTGGACGCAGGTTGACCGGTGGCCTCGCCGCCGTCGGGCACGACGGCGGCAGCCTGATCGGCGGTCTCCGGGTCTTCGTGTTCGCCGCTCCGGTCGCCCCCATCGGCACCATCGCCCGCGGCTGGTCGCCGCGTCGGCATCCGGTCGCCGGTCGTTCCCGTCCACGGTGCCGTCGGCGGCCCTGCCATCCGTTCTGCCGTGGGCGGATCTGCCGCCGGCAGAACCGCTGGAAGCAGGCCGCACTCGCCGCGCAGGCTGGGTGAGCCGGTACCCGGGCGAGAAGACGTCGCCCACCGGCGTGTGGAGGTGTACGACATGATCACCATGCTGGACGACGGCCAACGGACCTTCGGCGACCAGGTGTTCGAGCGGCTGCTGCGGGAACGGATCGTCTATCTCGGCAGCGAGGTGACCGACGAGATCGCCAACCGGATCTGCGCTCAGATCCTGCTGCTCGCCGCCGAGGACCCGGAGCGGGACATCAACCTCTACATCAACTCGCCGGGCGGCTCGGTGAGCGCGGGCATGGCGGTCTACGACACCATGCGTTTCGTCCCCAACGACGTGGCGACCCTGGCGCTCGGTCTGGCCGGCTCGATGGGTCAGTTCCTGCTCTGCGCGGGCACGGCCGGCAAGCGGTACGCACTACCGCACACCCGGATCCTGATGCACCAGCCCTCCGGCGGGATGGGCGGCACCGCCTCCGATATCACCATTCAGGCGGAGAACATGCTGCACGTGAAGCAGACCATGCTGGAATTGATCGCCCAGCACAGTGGGCGCACCCTGGCGGAGATCCAGCGGGACTGGGACCGGGACCGCTGGTTCACCGCCGAACAGGCCCGCGACTACGGCCTGATCGACCAGGTCGTCACCGCCGCCACCCAACTCGCCTGACCCCCACCACCACCCCCCACCCCACCCCTCCCACCCCCTGCCTCCCCGCTGGCTCCAGCCCGACGTCGTCGAGGGTCACCCGTCATCCCCAGCCCTCGTCGCCCCCAGCCCCCGTCGCCCCAACCCTCGCCGACCCCCGGCGCCCGTCGATCATGCACTTACGGTCGCCTATATGCCCCCTTTCAGCCCTTTTGCGGCGACGAAAAGTGCAAGATCGGCGCGGAGGGGCGGGAAGGGCGGGAAGGGCGGGAAGGGCGGGAGGGGCGGGGGTGGGGGTGGGAGGGGTGAGGGCGGGAGGGGTGGGGGTGGGGGTGGGGGTGGGGGTGGGGGTCTTTGTTCTTTCGCACTGATCGCGTCGCGACTGGTGACGTGGTGTTCGGCAGTTCAAACTCCGCTGTTGTCACGAATTCGCAGTGCGAAAATCACCGCTCCTTCATGACTGATCGCACTTTGCCCATCCCTCGGCCGCCCGCAGGATTGACGTCAACCGATCAGCCGGTGGAGGCAGCCGACATGGACGAACGGTACGACTCGTACTGCGCGGTGGACCCGCTCTTCTACGATTCGCTCGCCAGTGCGGACACCGAGACGCCCGGCTACGCCGCGAACCGGCCGGCGGCGCCCGGATGGGAGCGCGAGGTCAAGGACGACTGGTTGGTCCACGCACCGGTCGACGGCTTCCTCCCCGAGCAGGGCTGGAAGATCCACGTGTCGGCCCGGTTGGACAACGCCGAGCGTGTGCTGGCCCGGGTGATGGACTACTGCCAGCCCCGAGGAATTCCGTTCAAGCACCTGCGCGGGCCGCAGCTGCTGCTCATGCGCAACAGCAAGTACGCCCGCCGGGGCAGCAGCGGCAAGTTCATCACCGTCTACCCCCGCGACGACGCCGAGCTGGAGCTGACCGCCAAGGAGCTGGCCGCGCTGCTCGACGGCGAGCCGGGGCCGTACATCCTCAGCGACCTGCGGTACGGCGACGGCCCGGTCTACCTGCGCTACGGCGGCTTCGCCGCCCGGTACTGCCTTTCCCCCGACGGTCAGGTGGTGCCCGCGATCGAGGACGCCACCGGCGCCCTGGTCCCCGACCGCCGGGACCCGGTGTTCCACGTCCCAGACTGGGTCACCCTCCCCGACTTCCTCACCCCGCACCTGGCCGCCCGCAACGCCGCCAGCACCACCGACCTGCCCTACCGGATCGAGAAGGTGATCCACTTCTCGAACGGCGGTGGCCTCTACGAGGCCCGGGACACCCGCACCGGTGACCGGGTGGTGCTGAAGGAGGCCCGCCCGCACGCCGGGCTCGACGCCACCGGCGCCGACGCGGTGAGCCGGCTGCGCCGGGAGGCCGAGGTGCTGCACCGCCTCGCGGACGTGCCGCACGTGGTACGGGTCCACGACGAGTTCAGCTTCGGCGGGCACGAGTTCCTGGCCCTGGCGTACGTCGCCGGCCGTCCGCTCAACAAGGTGGTCGTCGAGCGGTACCCGCTGGTCCACCTCGACGCCGACCGCGCCGCGTACACCCGGTGGGCCCTCGACGTGCACCGGCAGGTCGCCGAGGCGGTGGAGGCCATCCACGCCCACGGCGTGGTCTACGGCGACCTGCACATGTTCAACATCATGGTCGGCGAGGACGGGCAGGTGACCCTGATCGACTTCGAGGTGGCCACCGACGCCGACGCCGACGCCCGCCCGGCGCTGCGCAACCAGGCCTTCGCCGCCCCCCGGGACCGGACCGGCCCGGACGTCGACCGGTACGCCCTGGCCTGCCTGCGCCTGGCCCTCTTCCTGCCGCTGACCGCGATGCTGCGGTTGGCCCCGGAGAAGGTGGCCCACCTGGCCGACCTGGTGGTGGAGCAGTTCCCCGTCCCCCGCGAGCCGTTCGATGAGTCGGTCGCCGTGATCCTCGGCGACACCGCACCCACCCGCCGCCGGACCCCCGACGCCGTCCGGATCGAGCCGGACGACTGGCCGGGACTGCGCGAGCGGCTGGCCACCGCGATCACCACCGCCGCCACCCCGCACCGCGAGGACCGGCTCTACCCCGGCGACATCCGCCAGTTCGCCGGCAGCGACGGCGGGCTGAACCTGGCCCACGGGGCGGCCGGGGTGCTCTGGGCGCTGCACGCCAGCGGCGTGGCCATCGATCCCGCCCACGAACACTGGCTCGTCGACCGGGTACGCGAGCCCGCGTCGGGCAGCCGGCTCGGCTTCTACGACGGGCTGCACGGCATCGCGTACGTGCTGGACCGGCTCGGGCACCCGGCCGAGGCGCTGCGCCTGCTCGACCGCTGCCTCGACGAGCCATGGGCGGGCCTCGGTGCCGACCTGATGAGCGGCTTGTCCGGCGTCGCGCTGAACCTGACCCACTTCGCCGGGACGACCGGCGACACCCGGTACGCCGACGCCGCCCGGCGGGCGGTCGACCTGGTCGTGGACCGGCTCGGCGACGTCGACTCGGTCGCCGAGGTGAGCGGGGGCGCCCACCCGTACGCCGGTCTGCTCCGCGGCGGCGCCGGGGTGGCACTGATGCTGCTGCGCCGGTACGACCTCGACCCCGACCCGGCGCTGCTCGACCACGCCGCCACCGCGCTGCGCCAGGACCTGCGCCGGTGCGTGCGACGCGACAGCGGCCACCTGGAGGTCAACGAGGGCTGGCGGACCATGCCGTACCTCGCCGAGGGCAGCGTCGGCATCGGCATGGTGCTCGACCAGTACCTGCGGCACCGCCCCGACGACGAGCTGCACGAGTCGGCCACCGCGATCCGCCGCTGCGCCGACTTCCCGTTCTACGCCCAGTCCGGGCTCTTCGCCGGACGCGCGGGCATGGTGGCCTACCTGGCCGAACGGGGCGAACTCGACGCGGCCCACCGGCAGGCCCGGCTACTCGCCTGGCATGCCCTGCCGTACCGGGGGGTGACCGCGTTCCCCGGCGACCAACTGCTGCGGCTCTCCATGGACCTGGCCACCGGCACCGCCGGCGTACTGGCCGCCATCGCGGCCACCCGGCCGGAGCACCCCGTCCACCTGCCGTTCCTGACTCCAATGCCTGCGGCGGCGCCCACGCCCGGCGCTGCCCTGGCCGGCGACTGACCGGCCCACCGAACTCCCCGGGTCACCCCGGGGCGACCCCGACCCGACGATGCCCGAGAGGAGGTGCACCGACATGGCTCTGCTCGACCTCCAGGGGATGGAGCTGCCGACCACCGAGAACTACGGCGGCGGCAGCCAGGCCAGCCTGCTGCTCTGCGGCGACAGCTCGCTGAGCGTCACCACCTGCAAGTGACCGACGGCCGTCGATTCCGACGGCCACCTCGCGATCCGACCGTCAAGTGAGAAGGAGAACGTCATGGCTCTGCTCGACCTCCAGGGAATGGAACTGCCGCCCACCGAGAACTACGGCGGTGGCAGCCGGGCCAGCCTGCTGCTCTGCGGCGACAGCTCGCTGAGCGTCACCACCTGCAAGTGACGATCACCGCTCCTGGCCCCGGACCGGCTCACGCCGGCCCGGGGCCGCGGCCCGTGCAGCCGGACCGGCTGCTGTGGCGGGCCGTGCGGTCGGCCGGCTGGTGGACCCCGGCGCTGGCCGCGGTGAGCCTGGTCGGGGTGGCCGCGCAGCTCACTCTGCCGGCCGCCCTGGGCCGGGCCGTCGACGCCGCCGTCGGCGGCACCGGCGACCCGGACCGTCGGTGGCTGGCCGTGGTGGTCGGCCTCGTCCTCGTCCTGGTCGGCACCGACGCGGTCGGCGACTACGGCACCGGCGCGGCCGGCGCACGGTCCGTGGCCGACCTGCGCCACACGCTGATCCGGCACCTCCTCGCCCTCGACCCGCGCACCGCGGCCCGCCATCCGGTGGGCGACCTGGCGGGCCGGCTGGTCGGTCAGGTCACCGACGCGGGACAGGCGGCGCCGACGCTCGTGCTGGCCGGCACGGTGCTGCTGCCGCCGCTGGGCAGCCTCGTCGCGCTCGCCCTGATCGACCCGTGGCTCGGTCTGACCTTCGTCGTCGGGCTGCTGCTGCTCGGCGTCCTGCTACGCGGCTTCGTCACCGACGCCTCCGCCGCCGTCGCCGGCTACCAGCGCGCGCAGGGCAGGCTCGCCGGCCTGCTGGTGGAGGCGCTGGCCGGGGCACGGACCATCGCCGCCGCCGGCACCACGGACCGGGAGACCGACCGGATCCTCACCCCGGTCACGGAGCTGCACCGGCACGGTCGGCGCACCTGGGCCGTGCTGGCCACGGCGGCCACCCGCGGGGCCGTGCTCAGCCCGCTGCTGCAACTTGGGATCGTCGCCGTCGGTGGGCTGTCGCTGGCCGCCGGCCGGCTGACCCCCGGAGACCTGCTGGCCGCACTCCAGTACGCCGCGCTCGGCGCCGGCCTGGGCACCGTGGTCAGCGCCCTCAACCAGGCCGTGCAGGTGCGCGCCGGCAGCCGCCGGGCCGCCGAGGTGCTTGCCGAACCGGTCCGCCCCCACGGCCACCGGACGCTGCCTCCGGGACCCGGTTACCTTGAGCTGCAAGACGTGGGCGTACGTAGTGCCGACGGGCGGTGGCTGCTCGACCGGATCGACCTGCGGGTGCCCGGCGGCGCGCTGCTCGTCGTCGTCGGCCCCTCCGGCGCCGGCAAGTCGCTGCTCGCGGCCATCGCCGGCCGGCTGCGCGACCCGGACCGTGGCGCGGTACGCCTGGACGGGGTGCCGCTGCCCGAGCTGACCGAGGCGGCCCTGCACACGGCGGTCGGTTACGGCTTCGAGCGACCGGTGCTGGTCGCCGAGACGGTGGGCGGTGCGGTGGGTTGCGGCGTGGACCCGGTGCCGCTGGCCCGGGCGGCGGCCATTCACGAGTTCGTCGAGCGGCTGCCCGACCGGTATGACACACCGTTGGCCGAGGTCGCCATGTCCGGCGGGGAGCGGCAGCGGCTGGGGCTGGCCCGTGCCCTGCGGGCCGAGCGGCTGCTGGTCCTCGATGACGCCACGTCGAGCCTGGACACGGTGACCGAGTACCGGGTGATCCGAGCGCTGACCGACCGGTCCGACCGGCGTACCCGGATCGTGGTCAGCCACCGCGTCGGCACGGCAGCGCGCGCCGATCTGGTGGCCTGGATGGACGCCGGCCGGATCCGGGCCGTCGGGCGGCACGACGTGCTCTGGAACGACCCGGACTACCGGGCGGTGTTCCAGTCGTGACATCGGTCGGTGCGTTCACCCGGGCCACGCTACGAGCGCAGCGGGCGGCACTGGCGCGGCTCGCGGCCTGGTCACTGGCCGAGGTGTTGCCGGCGGCGCTGGTCGGGCTGCTCACCGCGCGTGCCGTGGACGACGGTTTCCTGGCCGGCCGGCCGGCGATCGGGCTGCTCTGGCTGGCCCTGCTCGGGATCGCCGTGCTCGTCGGCGCGGTCGGCACCAACCGGACGTACGCCTGCCTCGGCGACCTGGTGGAACCGTTCCGCGACGACCTGCTGCGGCGGGTGACGGCGGGCGCGCTGGCCGGCGCGACCGGCGGCCGGGTCGACGACGCGGCGGTCGCCCGCCTGACGCATCAGGTGGAGATGGTGCGCGACACCTGGGCCGGGCTGCTCATGGTGGTCCGCGGCTTCCTCTTCGCCGCGGGGGCCGCCCTCATCGGCCTGTTCTCCCTGGCCGCGCCGGTGGCGCTGCTGGTGGCGGTGCCGGTGCTGGCTGGGCTGGGGCTGTTCGCGGCGGCGCTGCCGGCGATGATCGCCCGGCAGCGGGAGTACGTACGCAGCGACGAACGACTCGGCCAGGTAGCCGTCGCCGCCCTCGCCGGCCATCGCGACGTCACGGTCAGCGGCGCCCGGGAGCAGGTGACCCGCTGGGTCGGCGGCCACATCGACGCCCAGGCGCGGGTGGAGCGCCGGCTGGCCACCATGGCCGCCACCCGTGGCTTGAGCCTGGCCGTCGGGGGCTGGCTGCCGGTGCCGGTGGTGCTCCTCGCCGCTCCCTGGCTGGTCCGGCAGGGCCTCGGGCCGGGCGCCCTGCTCGGTGCCCTGGTGTACGTCGTCCGCGGGGTGCAGCCCGCGCTGCACACCCTCGTGCAGGGCATCGCCGCCGGAGGACTCCGGTTCACCGTCACCCTCGACCGGCTGCTGCGCACCAGCGCACCGGCCGCAATGGCCGACCCGGTCGTCGCGGTCGATCCGGCCGTCTCGGTCGATCCCGCCACCGAGGCGGCCGAGACGGCTCGGGCCGCGCTATCGGCGGCTTCCGCGCTGTCCCTGCGCGCGGTGACCTTCCGGTACGGGCCGCACGCGGACCCGGTGCTCGATGACTTCGACCTCGACCTGCCGGAGGGCGACCACCTGGTGATCGTCGGGGCGAGCGGGGTCGGCAAGTCCACCCTGGCCGGTCTGATCGCCGGGGTGCTGCGCCCGCAGTCCGGGACGGTCCACATCGGCGGCCGGCAGGTGGCCGGCGCGAGCCCCGCCGACCTGGCCCGCCGCCGGGTGCTGATCCCGCAGGAGGCGTACGTCTTCACCGGCACGGTCCGGGACAACCTCCGTTACCTGCGCCCCGACCTGACGGACCGGGCGATCATCCTTGCCGCCGCGCGACTCGGGCTCTCCGGGCTGGTGGAACGGTTGGGCGGCCTGGAGGCCACGCTGCACCCGGACGGACTCTCCGCCGGGGAACGCCAGCAGGTGGCGCTACTGCGCGCCTGGCTCGCCCCGGCGCCCGTGGTGATCCTCGACGAGGCCACCTGCCACCTGGACCCGGCGGCGGAGGCACGGCTGGAGACGGCCTTCGCCGAGCGGCCCGGCACGCTCCTGGTCATCGCGCACCGGGTCAGTTCGGCGCTGCGCGCCCGCCGGGTGCTGCTGCTCGACGGCCGGCGGGCGCACCTGGACAGCCACCAGGGGCTGCTGGCCCGGTCGGTCGCGTACCGGGAGTTGGTCGGCTACTGGGCGGCCGGAACGCAACCGGTCAGATCCACCCCGACTCGCGGGCGATCCGCACCGCTTCCAACCGGGTCCGCGCCCCGGTCTTCGCCATGACTCGGGAAAGGTGGTTGCGCACCGTGCCGGGCGACAGCACCAGTTTCTCGGCGATCTCCCGGACCGGATCGCCCTCGGCGGCGATGTCCAGCACCTCCCGTTCCCGGAGGGTGAGTGGACTGTCGGTGACCTCGAGCGCCGCCACCACCAGGTCCGGGTCCAGCACCACCTGACCGCGGGCGAGTCGGCGTACCCCCTCGGCGATGTGTCCCGGGGCCACGTCCCGGCTCAGGAAGCCGATCCGTTGACCGTGCTCGGCGAGCACCGGGGGGACGCGGGCGGCCCGCCGCTGTTCGAGCAGGACCAGCAGCCATCCGCGCCGGTCATCGGCGGACGCGCTTTCCGGTCGGGCGTCTGCGATGTCGGTCAGCTCGTGCAGCGGCACGAGGTCGGCGTCGATGACCGCGACGTCGGGGCGTTCGTCCCGGAGCGCGGTACGGAGGGCGTGCGCCGTGTCCGCCTCCCCGATGACGTCGATGCCGTGCTCAGCCGCGAGCAGACGGGCGAGGGCCCCCCGGAGCAGCCCACCCTTCAGCGCGAGCAGCGTGCGGACCATGGCGACTCCCCAACATGCCCCCGACCCTGACGTGGCGTACGTGAACAATGACGCACGGTCGAACTAGCTTATTGAAAGTTGCGCCTGCCCGATAGACGGGGTGTGCGTGTCGCAGCCCGGCACGCCGGAGGTGGATGTCCTCTTCTCAGATCCAGCAGGCGTCCCGGGCCCGCTGGACCGCCTCCCAGCGGTTCCGCGCGCCGGTCTTGCGCAGCAGCATCGACAGATGGTTGCGCACCGTACCCGGAGACAGGTAGAGCCGCGCCGCGATCTCCCTGGTCCGCAGCCCTTCCGCCGCGGCGACCGCGACCTGGCGCTCCCGCTCGCTCAGCGGGTTCACCGCGGCGTCGAGGGCGGCGAGCGCCGTCAGCGGGTCGATCATCCGCTGCCCACGGGCGACTGCCCGGAGCAGATCGAGCATCTCCTCGGGCGGGACATCCTTGGCGACCACCCCCCGCACCCGGGCCCCGAGCGCCTGCCGCAGCGTCCGAACGGTACGGCGGGCGGTCAACGCCACCACGGCACAACCGTCGACATCGAACGCGTCCGCCGACGCCGAGGTCGCGCCCACCGCGTCGAAGTCGATCAGCAACAGGTCGGGTCGCCGGGCCGCGAGGACGCGCTCCACGTCCCCGTCCGGGTCGACCTCCCCCGCCATGACGAAGTCGGGTGTGGCGTCGAGGAGCGCGACCAGGACCGTCCGCAGCAGGCCCGGATCGGCGACCATCGCGACCCGGACCCGCGCCGGAGCGCCGCCAGCGGACTCCCCGGTGGAACCGGCAACATCCGGCACGTCAGCCATGCATCTACTGTGCCCGATGCAACCGCATGTCACACGGCCTGCGCCACCGTGTCGACACCTCCGCGTCAGCCGTTCGAAACTCCAGATGTTCACGACATCCAGATGATGGGCGTATGCTTTCGGGGTGCTTCCCGTGAGAAGGACCCGATGGTTCGGCTGACCCGAACGCAACAGCAGAAGCGCACCCGTGCTGCCGTGCTCGCGGCCGCCGTCGAGGAGTTCGCCGAGCACGGCTATGCCGAGGCCAAGGTCGACCGCATCGCCGCTCGCGCCGAACTGACCCGCGGCGCCGTCTACTCGAACTTCCCCAGCAAGCGATCGCTCTACCTGGCGGTCCTGCTCGACTCGCTGCCCGGCCGGGCAACGCCCGGCACCGTCCCCGCCGAGCCGGTCGACCTGGCAGGGGGCGCGGAGGCGTTCGCGCGGGTCTGGCTCGAACGGCTACCCCTGACCGGCGACGCACCCACCGCCGGCAAGCTGGGATCCCTCTGCCTGACCGGCGTCTTCGACGACGAACCCGGGCGCACCGCCCTGGCCGAGGTGACGAGGCTGGAGAGCCTGCTGCTGGCCATCGCGCTGGAATCCTGCCGAGCCCGGAACGCGGGCCGACGGGTACGCCTGGCCGAGTTGATCCTGACGTTGCTGAACGGGGCGGGTCACCTCGCCCAGACGGCACCCGGCTTCGGCGACCCGTTCGACGTGGCGCGCGCCTGCCGGCACCTTGCCGATCTCGACGGGGACGACACCTGGGATCCGCCCCACCTGCCCTACGTCGCTGCCGCGTCCGCGTGCCGCGACACCTGGACGCCGCCCGTGGGGCTGCTCGACGAGATCACCGGCCGTCCCACGCATCTGGACCAGGACGGTCTGGTCGTCGTCCTCGGCACCGGCCGGCTCAGCGCGGCCGAGGAAGCGGTCCGCGCCGCCCGCCCCGGCGATACCGTCACGGTGACGGTCGTGACGACAGACCCGGCCGAGAGCGGCGCACTCGTCCGGCTGCGGATCATGGATACCGTCGCCTGCCTGCGTCGGGTCTTCGGTCCGGCGTTCACGCCGGCCCTGCGCCTCGTCCTCGACGACCAGGCCGCGCTGGCGGCCGCCCTCGGCGTCGAAGCCGCCGAGCAGACCGAAGCCGCGGTACGCCTGCGAGCCGGCCAGATCGTGGCCCGAGCCCACGGCCGGGGCGCTGCCTACGCGGCGGCGACCGCCCTCGCTTCGACCGAGCCGCGACCCGAGTCGGAGAATCGATGACGAACTCCAGCGCGCCGATCGTGCTGCACACGCTGCGCTGCATCGGCTTCGCGGAACTGTCCCGGGTGGCCGACGCGGCCGGGATTTCCGAGGCGGACGCGGAATCCCACCTGATCGATCTCGCCGTGGCCGGGTGGGCGACCCGCTCCACCGGAGAGTTCGGCGCGTGGGGCCTCACCGAGGCGGGCCGGGCCGAGGACGCCCGGTGGACCGCCGAGGAGTTGACCACGGCCGGCACCCGGGGCGCGGTGTCCGCGGCGTACGAAAAATTCATGGTGCTGAACCCGGAACTGCTGGATCTCTGCTCCGCGTGGCACCTGCGCCCCCTGGACGGAGCCACGGTGCCCAACGACCACTCCGACAGCGCGTACGACGCTCGGGTCCTGGACCGATTCGTCGACCTCGACGGGCGGGCCGACCTCGTCTGCGCCGACCTGGCCGCGGCGCTGCCCCGATTCGCGCGCTACCGGGCCCGGCTCACCACGGCGCTCGACCGGGCCCGGTCCGGCGCGCTGGAGCACCTGACCGACCACATGGACTCCTACCACACCATCTGGTTCCAGCTGCACGAAGACCTCCTCGCCACCCTCGGCCTGCCCCGCCGGTGAGCGCGATCCCGATGACGTACGTCCATCCCCTCGCCACCGACGTCGACGGGTCGGCGGACCTGCTCGGCGCGAAGGCACACGGCCTGCTCGTACTGCGGCGGCTGGGCCTGCCGGTGCCGCCGGGCTTCGTCATCGACACCCGCGCCGGCCGCGCCTTCCTGAAGGACGGGCGGTTCCCGGAAGCCCTCGACGCCGAGTTGGCCTCGGCCGTCCGGGGCCTCGAAGCCGCCACCGGACGCCGCCTCGGCGACCGCGACCGCCCGCTGGCGGTCTCGGTGCGTTCCGGAGCCGCCGTGTCCATGCCCGGCATGATGAGCACCATCCTCAATCTCGGGCTCGCCCCGACAGGCGCCGAGGACACCATGGGCCAGCTGCGCACGGCGGTGGAAACCGTCTTCTCGTCGTGGCGCACTCCGCGCGCCACCAGCTACCGGGAGCTGCACGGCATCCCGCACGACCTCGGTACCGCCGTGATCGTGCAGGCCATGGTCTTCGGCAACCGCGACCGGCACAGCGGAAGCGGAGTCGCCTTCAGCCGCGACCCCGACACCGGGAAGCAGACGCCCTACGGTGACGTGCTGTTCGGCCGGCAAGGCGACGACGTCGTCTCCGGAGAGTCGACCACCCGACCGCTGGCCGAACTCGCCCACCGGGCACCGGCGGTCTGGGGCGACCTACGGGCCGCCCTGCACCGGATCGAACAGCACCACCGCGACGCCTGCCACGTCGAGTTCACCTTCGACAGTGGGCAACTGTGGCTGCTCCAGGTGCGCGCCGGCGGCCTCACCGGTCGCGCCGCGATCCGCGTCGCCGTCGACCTCGCCGACGAACACCTCATCGACCGCCGTACGGCGCTCCGGCGCGTCTCACCGCACCACCTCCGCCTCGCCCACACCCCGCACATTCCCAGCGATGGCGGCTTCGACATTCTCGCCCGGGGCCGGGCCGCCAGCCCCGGCGTCGCCACCGGCCGCATCGCCGTCACGGCGGACCGAGCCGTCCGCATGGCGGCCGACGGCCCGGTCATCCTCGTACGCCCCACCACCTCGCCGCTCGACCTGCCCGGCCTGGCCGCCGCCACCGGCACCATCACCAGCCGAGGCGGACCCACCAGCCACGCGGCCATCGTCGCGCGAGCCATGGGCAAACCCGCGGTCGTGGGCGCGACCGCACTCACCGTCGACCCCATGACCCGGTGCGTACGAGCCGGCGATCGTGTCCTGCCCGAGGGAACCGTTCTCACGCTCGACGGCAGCAGCGGAGAGATCATGCTCGGCGACCCCGGCACCGTCACCGCCACCACCGACGCCCACCTGCACCGCCTGCTCGACTGGGCCGACACGATCAGCGGGGATCGGTCCCAGCGCTCCGACGAGCAACGCCTCACCGACGCCCAAGCAGTGGTCGCAGGTGCGGGTCACGCGACGCGGCGTACGAGCTCGCCCTCGTCAGCCCCGTCCATGCCTGCTCTCCCACCCGGTAAGACGACGGGCTCGACCGGCTGGGGTCCCGATCTCGGGTGACCGTCGTCATCCTCGGCGCTGCTGTTGTCCCCCGCTGCTGCGACCGAACGGATTCCGCCTGGTGGCTGTCAGGTAGAGCGGGAAGAACACCACCCACAAGATCAGACAGCCCAGGAACCATGCCTCCGGAGTCTCCACCCGGAAAGACCCGAGCGAGACGGAAACCCGCTCCCCGTGACTCAGTCGCTTCTTGGCGTCCGCGTAAACCCATACGTCAAGGGCAAGCACCACGAGCAGGAGGAGGATCGACAGCAGCGGGGCGGGAGGTATCCCTGTCATTCGGCCTGCTCCCGATTGGTTGGTCACAGAATGAAGTCGCCATGGTACCCAGTTCGGCCTGGCGCCCTGCCGGAATTCGACGGGCGGTGATCGATGCCGGAAAGCATCCCGAGGGCCCACCAGATCGTCTCATCGACCTCGGCAAACTCCAGGCACTGCATAGCCCGGGTCGCCCAACGGTCGACCTCGTCGCGCGGCTGGCTTACGCGTTCGAAGTAGGCCGGATCCTCCACCTCAGGCATGACAACGGTCGTGCCCCTGTTGTCCTCGCCCAATGGCACGCTAATTGCACGCCGGGCTGCTGTGCGCGTAGTCGAAGTGGTGGCCTACAGACCCGGCCTCGTGAATACCGACCATGGCGCGCCCAGCGGGTAGCCGAGGAGTGGAGCAGGCATGTCGACCGAACCAGAACCGGGCCTCGCGCCCCAGGACGCGAGACCCCGCAAGACCCAGGTCGATCCCATCATGATGGATTCCATGGAGGTCACCAAGGACGGGCGAAACTGGCGGATCGGTACGGCCGGCGACATCGCCTGGATCGCTGGCAAAACCACGGAAGGCTTCTCGATCACCGCAGCGATACCACCGGTGTTCGACGCCTACGCCACCTTCTACCCGCCCGACGACGTGAGCATCCAAGCCCATGAACACGCTGTGATCGACGTACTCACCCAGCACACCCCTGACCAGCCCTGGTGGCTGGGCTATCTCGACACGGGCGCCCACAACACCGTCTTCCCCCTCGCACCGAAGGTGTCCCTCTACTGGAACTGGCCCTACGTGCTGGTCAAAGCAGGACCCGAACAAGCCCTCACCTGGCGAATCGGCCACATGCGCGCCGGCAATGGATCGCTACCCGATCTGTTCTTCCCTGCAGACCACTCCTGGCTCGTCTCCGCCCTCTGGGACGACACCTGGACCGACATCGGCGGGACCACCACACTGATCACCGCCCTGCACGACAATCCGCTGGTCAACGCTCGCCGGATCGGGACCGACGAAGACGCCCTGCCGCCAGGACTCACGCGCGACTAGTCACACGCGCAACTCAACATGCTGGCGGATCTGCGAGGAGGGCCGGGGTTCGGGGCGGAGCCCCGAGGTCGTCGCCTCTGGAGCCGGAGCGCCCCTGCCGGCGGCGCACCAACCGCAACCCGCCCGCCGGCCGCCAGCCGCCGACGGACCCGGCGTCGTGTTGCGTGGCCGGCGTGGAGCGGCAACGGAGCGTCGGACGCGCGCCCAGACGGCGGCGCGTGTGGCCCGTCTAGGGCCGCCGCCCTCCCCACCGTCCCGTGTATCAGGCTGCCGCCAGCTTCACCCAGCCACTACGATGACCTGGGCATCGAAGGTCTTGCACCTCCAACCGGAAAACCCGCGCCTCGTGGCGCACTTGATAGACGTACAGAAACTTTGAACCATTTCGCCGGCAGCCCGCCGGATCGAACAAGCGTTCGACTGCGCTGCTGCTGGTGGAGTTACGTGGTCGCTGGTGGAACGGGAGCTGGGGCCGGATGGCCCGGCGAGACATCTGGCTGCTGTTTGACGGTCGGCTCTGGCGGGTGCGGGGTCGCCTTGGTGGTGACGAAGGGCGGGAGGTCTCCTACGACTTCACCGACGAGGGACCCGCCCGGACGATGGTCGACCGGATGATGAAGACCTTGGCCGGTGCGTGACGTGATCCAACCGGGGCGGTCCGGCAGGAGTCGAACCGCCGACGCATTGGCTAGTTTGTGGTTCAGCATCACCCCCGCGACGCAGACGAGGTGCCATGACAGGTTCAGCCTTCGTAAGCACACTCGATCGTGTGTCCGGAGAGACCCCGTGGTGACCTTGCTCCTTTTGCTAGCCGTTGTGTCCCTCGCCATGACGGGTTCAGTACACCTGCTCGCCCACTTCAGGTGGAGACGACGCCCGCAGGACGTGCACGAGGGCAGGCCCGAGGCCTTTCCGGAGGGCTTCTATCGGGAGCCGCTCCGTCCGGATGACCGATACCTCGGCGCCGTCGTCCACTTCGGCCTGGCAGCCCTCGCTTTCGCAGGGTTCACAACCCGGCTGTTGAAGATCTGGTGATCCCCCAAGTGGCGCGACCGGTACAGGTTGGGCCAAGCCCGCAGGGTCGCGCGCCTACTCGGAACTACCCCCGCCAGATCCTCGGCTTCCCGCCTGTCCTTGCCGCCAACGACGGGCCGGCCGACCGCTAATATTCCGCGACCTACGACAACCAGCCGCTTTCAATGGCCTACGGCTGCACACGCTTGCCGATCAAGCATCGTGCGTATTGCCAGCTCACGGATCGTTTTCCCTGATCTTCAAGGTGCCCCCGGCAGGATTCGAACCTGCGACACACGGTTTAGGAAGGCGAGTCAGCCAAGCCGCCCACTGTCGCTGCCACCTGCGCGTCCGGGATGTCCATCGGCGCGGCCCTTCAAGATCATTGCAAGCACTCTGCACGGCGCTGCGGACGCCCGAGGACGGCCGGAGGCCGCCCGCAGGGCAGTCCGCAAGCGCACTACCCCTGCCTTGCAAAGATCAAGACTTCTGTCGGCCGGCGTCGGCGGCTGCCGCTGACCTGTTCGCCGTGTCGCCTGCTGTCAACCCCGGACCGCGTCCGCCGGCAGGCTTGGCTGTACGGATGGCATGGTCTGGACACTTTGGAGGAACGTGCTTACCGCTGCGCGCGATCGGTGCGTCTACCAGCTCGACCGCAGGATCCAAACACGACCGCGCGCGGATGTGTAGGATCGCGCCCGCTCTATCCGGCCGGTAGCCTGGGAGGATGGGGTACCCGTATGAGGATCTGGACGACAGCCAGTTCGAACGACTGGTAGTGCAGTGCATGCGGATGCTCTTCGGGGAGGGAGTCCAGTCCTTCGCGGCCGGACCCGACGGCGGACGGGATGCGCGGTTCGACGGCACCGCCGCTAGGTTCCCAAGCACGGCCGATCCTTGGATTCGAATCACGATCGGCCAAGCCAAGCACACAAACGCTACCAATGCTCACTTTAGTGACAGCGACTTCAGTGGGCCCGGTGAAAGCTCC
Organism: Micromonospora sonchi; assembly: GCF_014646235.1. Taxonomy (GTDB): domain Bacteria; phylum Actinomycetota; class Actinomycetes; order Mycobacteriales; family Micromonosporaceae; genus Micromonospora; species Micromonospora sonchi. Next base: position 142,656 of record NZ_BMNB01000003.1, read on the forward strand.
GTGCTATCAGAGGAAATCCCACGGATTCGGAAACTGGTAGCGGATGACGAGCTACATAACTATATCTTGTTCAGCAATCGACGTTTGGGTGGCGTGACAGCTCCGCTCATCACGGACCGACTGGCTAATGAAACGGGCCTAGCTAGAAGCCGGATATTCCTTGCAGGAGTGGAATATATCGATGATACGCTTCATGCGCATCCGGATATTCTTCGCCGAGCTCGAATCGACCCCATAGACGGCCCACTCCTCGTTTCGAGTTATGAGCTCGCTGAGGTCATCCTCGAAATCGCGAAGGGGCTAGAGGCAACGCCACCACCTGACGATGCCCCCGTGGTCGATCGTGTCACGTATGACGAAAAAAATCGGATTAACGGCATGACGCCCGAGTTTGCGAAGTTACTCAAAAACCGATACCTCCATGAGACACACAGGATCGGGCGCTTCTTGGCTGATCCGGCCAACACTGACGCGCTACGCCTATATGAAGGGGCCGTCGAGGAATTTCAGCTCAAGATAGTTGCGAGCCGCAGAGATTATCAGTCATTCGATAGGCTCTTTAACTACCTTGTCGACTTCCTCTTCAAGAGAGACGGAGTTCTGTCGCGAAATCGACGGCTGACTCGTGCGATGATTTTTTATATGTACTGGCACTGCGATATTGGGGAAACTCCAGATGCTCAGGCCCAATAAGCATTCTCACCCGGACCAAACGGTCTTAGCCGCCTCGACGGTGCTGCTTGCCGAGTTGAGACGAAAGCGGGCAGTGCCTTATGGTGACCTGAAGGCGGTTCTAGATAAAGCGTCTCGCGGCTCCGACTTTCTCTTCACTCCCGCAATGAATCTGCTGTACCTGCTTGGCTTGGTGGAGTATCGCGCCACGGCCGACCTTTTCGAATATGCGGGGAAATAATGAGACTTCAGAGGCTCTATTCGAACAGGCCAGAGGTTTTTGCGCCGGTAACCTTCAACGAAGGCCTCTCTGCCGTGCTGGCCGAAATTCGCGTGCCGGCAAACAGACTTCTGGACACGCACAATCTCGGCAAGTCCACCCTAGCGGAACTAATTGACTACTGCCTACTGAAGGGCAAGAGCAACAGCTTTTTTCTTTTCAAGCATAGGTCTCTGTTCGCAGCGTTTACCTTCTACCTGGAGATTGAGTTGCCCGGTGGTGGATACCTAACCATCGGGCGTCCGGTCGATCCAGGATCCAAGATCGACTTTAAGCGGAGTGAATCATCAATCGAGGACATAACGGCACTTGATGCCCCGGATTGGGATCATCTTGCATTGCCGTTCGATCGCGCCAAGATGCTTCTCGACGGCATGCTGGCTATTGACGCGCTCCGCCCTTGGGGTTTTCGCAAGGTAGTCGGATATCTGATCAGGTCACAGCGAGACTACCTAGACGTTTTCCAACTGGGTAAGTTCTCTGGCAAGCACCAGGACTGGAAGCCCTTCGTGGCGCATCTAATTGGGATGGAGTCGGGCCCAGTTATTGAGCTCTACCAGAAGAGGGAAGAACTCAATGCAGCTACATCCGATCTCGCCACCCTGACTCGCGAGTGGAGCGGCGAGGATGTCGATCCATCTGTGCTCGACGGCTTGATTTCGGTCAAGAGACGCGACATCGATGCAAAGACGGCTGCTCTTTCCTCCTTCAACTTCCAAGAGGAGGACACCCGCGCAACGTCTGAATTGATCGACCAAACCGAGTCGCAGATTGCTGCCCTGAATGAGGAGAGTTATCGACTCAATCAACTTATACAGCGAATTGCCGAGTCATTAGACGAAGAGCAAGTACTCTTCCGGCCAAAGGATGCCGAGGATCTGTTCCGCCAAGCTGGGGTCTTCCTGGGCGATCAGATCAAGAGAGAGTATGAGCAGCTCATCGCATTTAATCGGGCGATCACCGAGGAGCGTCGCGAGGCACTTCAGGAGCAGCTAGCCGAAGGCCAAGCGAGGCTCGTAGAGATCCGTAAGGAGCTTGAGACGCTCAATCTGAGGCGCGCTCAGTCTCTTGAATTCCTCAGGAATTCCGACTCGCTTGACAAATACAAGAGCCTTTCGGTTGAACTGGCAGACCTTCAGGGTGAATTGGGGTTCCTTGAGGCTAAGCGAACCGCAGCCGCGAGACTCACGGACCTGCGGCGTCAGCAACGAACCTTGGCGGAGGAGTTCGGCCATCTTGAGACTGCCGTCGAAACTCAAATCGACGAGATTAGCCGGAACGAAGGAAGCCGATTCGCGCGGCTGCGCCGATACTTCACGGAAATTATCTATGAGGTGCTGGGACAGAACGCGATCATTGCGATTAGGATGAACAACCAAGGAGGGCTTGACTTCACGGCTGAGTTCATAGGAAGTGCCGGAACGGCAACGAGTGGCGACCGTGGAACGTCATATAAGAAGCTTCTCTGCATTGCCTTCGACCTCGCATTTCTTCGAACGTACCTAGATGTCCCGTTCCCTCGCTTCGTTTACCACGATGGCGCATTGGAACAGTTAGAGCCCCGTAAGCGGGAGAAGCTGGTCGGCGTCTTTAGAAAGTATGCAGATCTCGGACTCCAGCCAATTGTCTCGCTTCTCGACAGCGACCTTCCTCTGCCCATCGGTGCCGGTCCTCAGACGCTCTCACCTGAAGACGTCGTTATCACACTCCACGACGAGGGCCAGGATGGGCGTCTATTCAAAATGCCGACCTGGTAGTTCATCGCTCGGCAAGGGCCGATCTGTTCGTTCGCAGCTCATCCTCGCCATCCCGTCTGCCGCCGACCCACACTCCGTGGAGCGGGCCAGGGCCAGGGCGACAAGGTGGAGCGCCCTACCGGACGTACGACCTTGTCGCCCTGGCCCTGGTCTGCTCGGCTTGCCTGGGTCGGTGGCTGGCGGGATGGCATCCCACCCCCAACCACCCCACAACCGCAACCGTTCGGCAATTCCATCCTGGAGTCGTCTGGCCCCCGCCGGAGGCAGCTCTAACCCCAACCCCACCCCACCCTTCCGCCCCTTCCTCACCATCACCCCTTCCCCACCGCGGACCCCGGGAGCGGCTGAAGGAATCCGTTCGGCAACTCGCTCTGGCCGACCGCAGACCGGTCTGCGGTGACACGTCACAAGGTGGGAAGAGACCGGAGGGGCGACGTGTCATTCTGGTCCCGGTCAACCTTCGGGACTCGTCACCGGGTCCACTTCACTAACCCAGGGGTGACCCGCGGGGCGGGGCGTGGGGTTCGGGCCGTCTGACTTTCCGCCCCGGCGCCCTGCGCCGGGGCGGCGGCTCCGCAGGAGCCGTTTGCCGCGCCCCGGCCCGCGCCGCGCGGAGCGCCTTGATCCTATTGAGAGTAATTCGGCAGTGGTGACAGCGTGACGGCATGTGCGTGATCCTCATCAACCTGGCCGGATTGCGGGCCCCGCAACCTCCCGCCCTGCAAGTGCTGGGCTACCGTTCGTGGCGTCCCCACCTCGGGCACTCATCTGGCTGCCGCCCCTACTGGCTGTCGTGGTCGCCACTGAGTCCACAAGCGTCACGTGTGGCTCTGGCTTCCGTCTCTCGCCTGCAGGCTGGACAGACAGGCGATACCTGCCGGGAGCGCATAACGCCTGGCCAACCATGGTCCACCCGACAGTCCCTCCGGCTATGAGGCGCCGGCTGCCCGCTGGGCAGCCTGGTAGTCGTCAAAAGCCTTCGCCGCCATATAGATGGCGGCGAAGAGAACCTCGGCTTCCTCCAAGGCCAGCTTGATGTTGATGCGATGTGGCCCGAGCCTGAACTCGCCGGTGGCTGGGTCGTACCCTCCACCCCAGTGATCGCGGGCTGCGGCTACTGCACCGTCTCGCCGCTTCTGCTCACGTTGACGATTGCCTTCACCCAGGGCGTAGTCATGAAAGTGGATCAGGATGTCTCGGGCTGCGATTGCACCCGAGACCTTGGTCAAGAAGCGCTCCCTGGCGGCCTCTAGTTCCGCCCGAGCTGTTGGGCAGCAGTCGAGCAGCGTGCCCTTCAGCATCATGCTGGCGGCGTACTCGACCTGGCGCAGGGCAACCGCGAACTGCCGGGCGTCGATCTGCCGCGAGTCAAGCAGCCACAGACCTGACTCCCGCTCGTCAAGGCGGCGCGCGCACAGCCGGAGTGTCCAGACCCACCACTGCGCCTCGGAGACGGCGATGGCCTCCGGGTGATGTGCTGGCGACCAGGGCTCGGGGATCGCCGCCGCTTCTTCAGTCATCCCAGCAGTCTGGCTAAGCGGCCGCGCCGTGTGTAGCTAGATAGCGCGAAGCTCGCCACGCGCATCTGCCCGCGCCCGATCGCGATCAAATGCAGGCCGCGATGTAGCACCACCGCGAGGACTAGCACAGTGCCGGGTAGGCGGCGGGAGTCTCACCCGCCGCCCCCCACAGATCCGGACGTAAGCCTCTCGGCTTATCCGGCTCGTGCCGTTCAGGTTGTCAGGTCGTGTATCGCAGCGCCCAGTGCGCGAACAGGTCGGGCGACCGTTGTCGGACACCTCGTAGCCAGGCTCGCGCTCGGTCGTCGCTGCGTTTGAGCCGCTTGTACTTCCACTTCGCCCAGCGCATCAGATGGCGATCTATGCGCTTGCCGATCGGGTTCACCGCGCTCGGGTAGAACACGGTGAAGTAGTTCAACCAGCCCCGAAGGACAGGGTTGACCTCTTCGGCGAGGTCTGCCAGGTTGCCGGTCGTGCGTCGATGCAGCCGCCAGGACGCCACCTTGCGGCTCATATCGGTCAGTTTCCCCGGGGCCACCGCGGGCAGGAACCCGGTCCGGGCCTTCCCGCGGATCTTGTCCCATGCCTTCCGGGGACGAAACGCGTACCCGCAGAACGTGAACGTCACCATCTCATAGTCCAGGCGGCGTCGGTCATCTTTGCAGTACACGATGCGCGTCTTGTCGGGGTGCAGCTGCAACCCGATGTCCGCGAACCGGCGATCGATCGCCTGGCGCACCTGGTGCGCCTGGCGCTCGGTCACGCAGTGGACCACCACATCGTCTGCGAACCGCTCGAACCCGATCCCGGGAAACTCCCGGTCCATCCAGGTGTCGAAGCCGTAGTGCAGGAAGATGTTGGCGATCAACGGGGAGATCGGTCCGCCCTGCGGTGTTCCCTTGCTCCGGTGGGTCAGGGTTCCGTCGGGCATCTTCATCGGCGCTTTCAGCCAGCGCTCCACGTAAAGCATGACCCATGGCTGGGTCGTGTGACGCGCCACCGCCTTGAGCATCAGATCCCACGGCACGGAGTCGAAGAAGGCCTTGACGTCCATGTCGACGACCCAGTCCTTCTTGAAACACCGCTGCCGACACACCCGCACCGCGTCCAGCGGGGACCGTCCGGGACGGTAGCCGTAGGAGTCGTCGTGGAATACCTTCTCCACCTCCGGCTCCAACATCAGCACCGCCGCGGTCTGCGCCACCCGGTCGATCACGTTGGGTATGCCCAGAATTCTGGTTCCACCCTTCTTGGGGATCTCCACCGCCCGGACCGGACCAGGAAAGTAACTGCCCGACGACATGCGGTTCCACAGCCGGTAGAGGTTGTCAGCCAACCTCGTCTCGAACTGTTCGATCGTCACGCCGTCGGCCCCGGCCGCTCCGCCGTTACCTCTCACCTTCAACCACGCGGCCCAGATCAGCCGCTTGGGGATGTCATGCGACTTTCCTGCCAACCCTGGCTGACTCACGCGGTTCCTCCCTTACGGTTGACCGCCCGCGCCAGCCTGAACGACCCCACCCCTTGGCTCCCCGACCCACTGCGATACGCAGGCGGTTCACAGCTACTACGGGCGAGTCCGCCAGCGTCCCCGCATCGGTACTCTGCTCCTCGCGGTTTCCGCCACTTGGAGTCCTCCCTCTCGCCGCCGGTCACCCGACGGACGGTATCGGGGTCCGCCTTCACACGTTCCATACGAGAGCCTGGACCGGGCTCATGCTGCCTATATGCCGGACACCACCTGGGCAGTAAGCGGATATCCCCCAGGCTCTTCCCGAGACTCACCTCCGGCCTCGGTTTTGATGTCATCTGACTGAGTTTCGACACGTCAACGACAGAGAACTCGACGTTCATCGCTCATCTTCCCGGTCCACACCTGACGCGATCATGCCGCGCCTTTTCCAACGACGCTCAGGACGACGGTCTTCAGCCAACGCCCCTCGTGGTGGTTTGAAGCCTGCTTCCGCAAGCCGGCTCCGGAGGGCCAAACAACCTCCATCTCTCGTACAGCACCGCAGTCAGCGAGGCCGCCATCCATGCTTGCCTCGATTTCCGCGTTCGTGTTCGCAAGACGTGATCTCAGCGACTTTGCGGTAGGTATTTGTACTCGAAGTGGGTGAGGTGCAGGGCTGCGGCGACGATGTCGCCGGTTCGGTGTGGGCAGATGGTCGTGTGGCGTAGCGTCTTCCAGCGTCCGATCAGGATCGCGAAGCCGCGTTCTCCTTGCCAGCGCAGGCCGCGTAGCAGTCGGTTGTAGGCGCGGTTGTCGGGTGCGAGCGGGCTGCCGTCGGTGGGCTGCTTGATCGGGGTTTTGATGCCGTGGCCTGTGCTTTCGTAGCCGGAGTCGGCCAGGGTGGGTAGGTCGAGTTCGGCGGCGGACCAGTTCAGGGCGGCGGTGACGCCGAGTTCGCGGGCGCAGCTGGTGTCGTGTAGGTGTCCGGGCATCGCCGTTGATGTCCAGATCGGTAGACCGTCGGGGCGCATGACGGCTTGGATGTTCGCGCCGAAGTCGCGGTGTTTTCCGGAGTACCAGGCGTCGATCACCTCGCCCCTGACTGACAGAGTGGTTTCGGTGAGTCGGTCGCAGTCGAACAGTTTGCCGTCGAGGATGACGTGTGACCAGCCGTCGGCGGCGGCCCGGCGCAGGGCGGTGTGTAGGTCGGCCGCTTGGGCGGCGAGGACGGCGATGCCTTCGTCGCGGTAGCGGTAGGCGGTCGCCCTCGAGATGCCGAAGCCGGCAGCCAGGAGGGTCATGTCCTCGGCCTTACGGAACCAGACGAGCACCATCAGCGCCTGGTAGTAGCAGGTCAACGCCCGAGTGCCACGGCGGGTGCCGCAGGCGCGGCGCTGGGCGTACAGCAGACGCGCGAGGTACTGCACGAGTTCCCTCGGGACGTCGACCATGGCACGATAGGCAATCACGTGGAGCCCTCTCGAAGACGTGGATCTGTCGCAAGAACCTGTCTATCGATGGCTCCACGCCTGTTTCCACTGCCGCCCGCCTCGCCGGCCTTCGTCCGTGTCGCGCCAATCAACCCTTATGCGTTGCTGAGATCACCTCAGTAAGTGTCGGGATAGTGACAGATGGCAAACGGCTTGCTGTTGCGGTAGGGGATTCAGCCGATAATCCACTAGTGACTCCTCAACATCGACATCTCGATCTGCCCGATACTGAGCAGGCACGCCTATTCAACTCCCTCGACCCTGCACCAGCGTTGGCCATGCCGCCGGGAGGATACGCGCCGCTTACGCGCCCTAGGCCGAGTCGTTTGCCCTTTGAGGCCATGTCGCCGTATGACTTCGAGGCGCTCATTGCAGAGGTAGCCACGATGGTGGACGGCCACCGGGAGGCCCGGCTGTACGGCAGGTCCGGCCGGGCTGACGATGGCCGGGATGTGATTGCCACCGATGACGGTATGACCTATTTCGCATACCAATGTAAGCGTGTGGCGCAATTCGACGGAGCTGCCCTGCGACGCGCGGTCACCGCGTTCGAGGTCCGGCAACCTTTCGTCGTCACTAGTTTCATCGTGGTTATGGCATGCATTGTCGACGCAAAAGACATTGAAACCGATTTGATTGAACTTCGCGCTGCGCGGCCAGGTCTCGATATTCAGGTCCGAGACGGCTGGGATCTATCCAGGTCGCTACGAGAATTTCCGACCGTTGTCGAAACCGCGTTCGGGCCCGCCATCCGCCGGGACTTCTGCAATGAGGAGGATTCATCGACAGCGTCGAGTAATCGTCCAATGACTGCCACGGTGGCGGAGGGCGGTATTTCTATTCAGGCTGGCCGAGACATAAACGGAGCAATACATTTCGGGCAAAGCAGTGGAAGGTGACGACAACTCCGGCGCCGATGCTGGGGCAATGATCGCCGAAGCTGGCCCCAATGCAACAATCCTCCAGGCGCGCCGTGATCTGAACGTTACCTACGTGCGTGCTCGCGTGCCTCGCGTAGTGGTTAGTTCCAGAGACATTTATGTCGCCGTTCATGCCTTCAGTCCACCGCAAGGCTATGAGCGGGCAGAACATATCCTTTGGCGCGGGCATGGCGCGGGCGTAGTTGTGCTGATGGGGGAGCCCCGCACAGGGCGGCAAACTTGCGCGTTGTCGGTGTTGTGTCTCGGTAATGCTCAACCCGTCCATAGGCTGAACGTGACCTGGGGAGAGCATGATTTCCCTGATCTCCCGCGAGAAGGCAATGCTCGGTACTTGCTTGACATTACTTATGCAGAGGAATTATCTGACGATTTTGCCGCCAATCTGCGTGACTATGGCCGCGAACTAGAGGCGGTGAACGCAAAGCTAGTCGTCATCGCAAGCACCGCAGTCTGGCAACAATACGCCGACGAACTTGCCGACATTACGGAGTCTATTGGCCAACCTCAGGTCCTCGACGTTGTGCGGGTCCGGTTGGATTATGAGGCGCGACGCACTACCATGCCTGGGGGAGAGCTCCTAGATGTCCAGGCTCTGGCGGGGATCGTCGAAGCGTTGAAGGACAGCGATGCCCCGCCAGACTACGGCGTCAGCCTCGCACTTGATATAATCGCGCATGCGGAATCGCAAGAGGAATTGCTGCGCTTTGCCGCATCATGGAAGCGCTGGAATCGATACATTGTTGACCATCTCGCCAAGGACGTGCCGGGTAGTGCGGGCGAGCGAATTTTGCTTATAGCCGCAGCGGTTCTGGGCGGAGCAACGGTTGAAACGCTTTCGGAAGAGGCCGGCGCTCTGAGTGAGAAGCTTGGCATAGCGGTTGATCCTACGAGGGTCCTTGAGGGTGCCGACATACGTCAACAGCTCTCCAAGGTGGGGGCGCGTCGAATCGGCGACCGGATTTATTTATCGGCCCGAGCTGCGGACCATGACGAAGTTGTTGACTATCTTTGGGAGCAAAGGCCTAACATTAGGAAGGCACTTTTTGCCTGGATCACCGACATGTCGGTGCGCAAACCTACTGACAGCGCTGAGAGCCGTCGGCTTATCGAAGTAGTTCATCGCCTTGCATCCCGCCATCGATGGGTATCCGCAATCGATGTGCTCTTCAACTTGTTGAGCGGTAATCGTGATCAGAATCGGCGGGCTTATGCGGCTCTGGCTGGGCTTTTAGAGGATCCGCACGTCGGCCAGGCATTACAGAAGCGCCTTTACGATTGGGCTGGCGGCAGCCGAAATCTCGTCGAAGTAGCCCGGCTCTGTGGCGGCAAGGTTGGCGACAATTCGTTCACCGTTGCCGTCGTGCGGTTGCGTCGCGTTGCTAGTCGTGCGCAGACTGCTGCAGTCCGACTGGCTGTACAAGATGCACTGCGTTCTCATGCTGAGAGGACGAAACTGACTAGGGTGCTTTCGGTAGTTGAACAATGGCCCCAGCATGAGAGAACCATCGCGCTGACAGGGCTTCTCGATCCAGAGTGGCTGCATGCGGCGGGCCATCTCAGTACCCGTTCGGGCACCCAAGGTGAGCTAGGCCTTCTTGACCCCCTGGCTGATGCATGGCTGTGGCTCATCAACGACCCTGCTGCGGGCGAGTTCAACACGGAACTTATTCGTGGTTGGGGACGACTAGCAGATGTCTATCCGGCAACTCACGCTCTAGCCGTGGAACTGCTTGCGACTGTCGTTGGGGCTGGTCAATCCAATCCCCCTATAGCGACCATATTCCAGCAGCTATCCCCCGATATGTCTGCGGCAGTCATTGACTGCCTGAAAGGCAAGCATGGCATTGAGTCGGTCGGAAGCAGAACAGACATTACGGCTGAGATCTGACCGCGCCGTCGCAGTTCAGCCTTTTCCCAATTAAAGCTGGCTGCATCCTCATATGGCGTCGGCCTGCGTCTCGCAATTTAGGGTCGCAGGGTGGAGGCAGGCTCAAGGTCAGCGATCTTGCGGCAGATCGCGTTAGTCGGACGGGTTGAAAGAAGCACATACCCGCCGCTGCACCTGGCAGCCATCCCGTCGGCCTTCGTTTGCACATCGTGGACCGGGTAGGCCCCACCTGCTCGGCTCTCCCGGACGGAAGTTGTCGGGATGGCACCACCATCCCAGAGCGCCCGAGCGCCCCGCTGGCACTGCCTGTGTCTCGACCAACGTGAAGCCCCGGATCCGTCATCGATCGTGGCGGCCCGGGGCTTCTTCGTATGTTGGGCCGCCGGCGGTCTATCACGGCCGCGTTGGCGGCCGAAGGCCAGAGGCGTGGCGGCGGACCATCGCCCAGCCCAGGTTCGGCGGCGCGAGCGGCCTGCGAAGCGGGCCGCCTTGACTCGTCCATGAAGCGTTCACGCCCCTTAGATTGCGTCACCGTGCTCTGCGTAGGCTGAGCCTCCAGCGCTACAGGCCGCAATCGCGGTGCGGATCCTACGGGCGAGTCGAGGCGGTCCGTGCTGTTCCAGCGCCTCAGCAGCCACGTAGCGCCATTCAGTGAGTTCCGCGTCCTCAAAGCGGATGGCAAGTTCCTGCTGAGCAGTCAGAGTTCCGCCGTCGAAGATGAAGAGGAGTTTGTCGCCTTCGTTCTCGGCGGGTGCCCAGTCCACGACCAGCATCGGGCCGATTGGGGTGGTGAGGCCAAGTTCTTCTTCGACTTCGCGAATGCAGGCGGAGCGGGGTGATTCGCCGGGTTCGACGTAGCCGCCGGGGATGTCCCAGTGATTCTTGTAGGCGGGGCGTACGAGGAGCACGTGGCCTTCGTTGTTGAGGAAGAGGGCGCCGGCGGCGACGCGTGGGGTTGCCATGGGTGGCGTCTCGTTGGCCGTCACCAGGACAGCGTAAACGGGCTGGGGTCAGTCGAGCACCTTGAGCCGGCGGGCGAGGCTGACCAGTTCGGTGGAGGGTTTGCCGCGTTGCCGGCGGACCCAGGTGAGGGCGAGTTGGCGGCTGAGGAAGTGGTGGCGGACCTGTTCGGGTGCCATCTGTTCGGCGTCGAGCAGCATGGATTGTGCGTCGTCGACCCGGTTCCACGAGCTGTAGGCGCGGGCGACCTCCAGGGCGTGACGGACTCGGCGTTCCATGGGTAGGCCGGTGGTGTCGACGCGGGGGCCGAGGTCGATGGCGACTTGCAGGTCTCCCAGCTCGGCGGCGGTGGCCACTCGATGGATGGCGACGTTTGTCGGGCCGAACGCGGTCCAGAGGTGGTTGGCGTCGGCACCGAGTTTGCTGGCGGCCTGGTCGGCTGCGGTGAGGAAGGTTCGGGTGGTGGCGGCGTCGTCGGCGCGTGCGGCGGCCATGGAGCCGGACAGGAACAGGGTGCCGTAGACGGACAGCAGCGCGGGCGTGGCCTTGCTGAGGTGGGGTTCCAGGTAGGCGGCGGCGTCTTCGGTGAGGCGTACGGCGTCGGTGTAGCGGCCGGTGGCGTGCAGTGCGTGGCCGACGGATCGGAACAGAGAGCCGGTGATGAGCGGGTCACCGGTCGGGCGGACGGCGGACAAGCCGCGGTCGGCGGCAATCCAGGCGAGGTCGCTCTCTCCGAGTTTCGTGAGCTGGGTGGCCGCGAGCTGGTACGCGAGGCCGAGGAGCCGGCGGGCGTCGTCCTGGTCGTCACCGTCGTGGTAGTCGGCGGCGACCTGAGCGCGGTGAAGCAGGTCGGGTAGCCGGCCGGTGACGTACCCGAACCGCGAGTCCTGGTAGGCGTCCCAGAGCGCCCCGACTTCCTTCGTGAGCACGGCGACGCTGGGTGGTTCCGCATCGGTGCCGCCGCCGAAGGGGGCGAGAGCGCGGTAGTTCATCAGGGCGGCGCGGAGCGCGGGCACGGTGTGAGTGCCGCTGTCCGTGGTCCAGTCGAGCAGGGAGGGTTCGCCGAGCAGGTCGCCGAGGGAGATGTCCAGGGCTTCGGCGAGCGACTTGATGACGGACAGGCGGTCCAGGTCGATCCGGTTGTTCTCGACCTTGCCGAGCCAGTCGGCGGTACGGCCGATGAGTCCGGCGAGAACTTCTTGCGACAGGCCGCGTCGACGGCGGTACCAGGCGACGCGTTCGCCGATGGTCAGGGTGGTGGTGGTCCCGCGCATGGATTCACTGTCTCCCCTCGGTCGGCGGCGAACCCGGAAGGTTTTTCCGGGTCGCTGGGTGGTTCGTGCCACAACCTGTGTGCATGACGGGGCTGAACGCATCGACCAATTGCCAATCGTGCTCCGGTGCGGGCTGGAAGTACACCCTCGCCCGTTCCGAGGTCCGGACGATCGGCCGGGGAGCGGAGCGGACTCGCTCGCTGGCCCGCCGGTCCTGTCTGGACTGTGCGGGGTCCGGTCGTTCGGTGTCCTGCTGAGGCTGGCCCGGGGTGGGTGCTGGCATGGGACCGCGACCCGAACGACGGTCCCAACTGAGCCCGCCCGCCTCGGCGCCCCGCAGGTCACGTTCGCTTCCGCCGGGGGTTCCGGCACCCGGTGACCTGGTGCTGTTGGACCGTCGGGCGTCGGTGCAGTTTGGCGGTGACCGGGCGCTGTGGCTGCGGGTGTCCGCGATCTCGGATCGGCCGACGTACGACGGCTGGGTCTGGCTCACCGGCTACGCGATCAACCCGGCCACGGGGGAGGCGTTGGCGCGGCGAGAGGTCTTCGCGCAGATCGCCGGCCTACAGATCATTCCCAACCCGCCAACGACGGTGCGGCGGACGACGAGGAGGCGTGGTGTTTGACATACGGGTACGGCTCGGCGCGGTGATGTACATCGACGCTGTTGACCGCTACCGCCCCGCCGACGGACCGGTGACGTTGCGGGTGACCGGGGTTCGCCTGGTGCTCAACCGCCCCGAGCGGGAGCAGTGGATCTGGGTCGAGGGCACCAAGGTCACTCCACGCCACCAGCGCGGTGAACGCACACAGGTCCTTGTACCGACTCGGCTGTTCGCGCCGAAGGATGCGGCCCGGTGACCACGTACCTGTCGGGAGCGGCGCGGGATCAGTTGCGGGCCGCGCAGTCGCAGCTTGACCGGCACACGCCGTCGAGCGCGGACGGGCGCTGCCCTGCCTGCCGCGTGGACGAGCCGTGTTCGCAGCGACGGGCGGCGTTGCGGGTGTTCGGACGGTACGGCTGCCTGCCTCGGCGGTGGCCCGGCGCGTCCCGTCCGGAACGGGTGCAGGCGTCGTCGTGGTCGGGATGGCTGACCGCTGCGGTGGAGGGTGTGACGGCCGAACGGCTGAGCTGACTTGTTCTGTCATGCAAACAACTCATAAGCTGCTGTAATACATGCAGCGTTCATAGGTGGGGTGCCCGCGATGGCGTACGAGATTCCGACGCCGAAATACCTGCGCGTGTTGAACACGCTGCGGAAGCGCATCGAGGATGGCGAATACGCGCCCGGTGCGGCACTGCCGTCGGAAAACCAGCTCTCCAACGAGTTCGGCGTCTCTCGGCCGACGGTCCTCAAAGCGCTGGGCATCCTCAAGCAGGACGGCTGGATCGAGTCGCAGCAGGGCAAGGGCAGCTTCGTACGCGGCCGACCCGCCGCCGGCCGCACCTCACCCGAGTACGCCCGCGACGCCGTCGAGCTGGACGAGACCGGCGACACGGAGATCCTGCACGTCGGCCCGGTTCTCGCCACGCCCCGCATCGCGGCCGAGTTGAAGATCCCCGAGGGCACACCGGTCTACGAACGCCGCCGCCGCACCGTCACGGAAGTCGGCCCGGTCGATCTGATCTCCACCTTCGTGCCCGTAGACATCGCGGTCGGCACCGACATCACCAAGCCGGACCCCATCCCGGGCGGCCTGCTCGACCTCATCGCACGGCAGAAGGGCCTACGGGCCGACTACGCCACCGAACGCATGACCGCCCGCCGCGTCAGCCCCGACGAGGCCGACGCCCTGGACGTGCCGGCCGACGAGCCGGCAATGAGCGTCGTCATCACCGTTCACCAAGCCTCCGGCGATCCCATCATGACCTCGGTTTTGGTCATGCCCGGCAGCCGCCACGAGATCGAAGACACCTACGCCGTGTCCTGACTGGATCAGCTCCACAGATCGCCGTAGAAGTCCTCGTCATCGTCGTCTGGTGGCAGCGGTGTTTGCCACCAGAGGTCGATCAGGAACATCTGAGCGTCGTCGCGCCCGTGTCGGTGGACCCGGACGCCATAGACGCCGGCTCCTTGCGGGAGCGTGATCTCTGCCGCCGCTCCGGCGGTGATCTGCTCAACGAGTAGTTCTCCGGTAGGGCAGTGCACCTGAAGCTGTCGACGCCCGTCCCACGAGCCACGATCGAGATCGGGCTCACCGCTCCATATCCGTAGCTCAAGGCCCACCCTCAGCGGGTCCGAAGGCGCTCGCACGGTGACTTGGTACGTGGACGCGCCGGCGACCTGATCCTGTGAATCTCGGTACGACTCGCCGTCGTCGCCGGCATCACACCATGCATCCCGTAGGACGAAGTGACCATAAAGGATGCTGACCGCCGTTCGATGCACGGTGACAGGTTCCATGTCTCGCAGGCTGACACCACCGTCCGACACTCCTATGTGAACGCAGCTCACCGAAACCCTTGCTTGTGCTTACAAGCTGACGTAGCTTGTTAACTCAACCGGTTGTCAGGGTGACGGCTGGTGAGGCTAGGAGGCTTTCCACGTGGTTCCGATGACGTTGAAGGTGCCTGTCCCGTCCGAGTACGTCTTCCCCGCTGGGGCGCTGTGCCTGGGCGTGTCGCCGCAGATCGATTTTGAGCGGCGTGGTGAGGCGGATAACCAGGCGCGGGATAAGGAGACCGGGGAGCGGGTTTGGGTGGTGCGGGTGATGGACCTGGACCCGGAGGCCGGGAAGTTCGGTCGGTCGACTGAGGTGAAGGTGAAGGTGGTTGCGGCGCAGCAGCCGGTGCCGCCGCCGTCCACGGTGCCGGGTTATCCGCCGGCTGTGGAGTTCGAGGGCCTGACCCTGACCCCGTACGTCGATTCGCAGCGGTGCAAGCCGGGCCGTTCCTCGGGTGACTGCCGTTCCCGGATGGCGTACTCGCTGCGGGCTTCGGCTATTCGTCCGGCGTCGGTGGTGCCGGGCTCGGCGGCTGCCTGATCGCTTCGTTTTGGCGCGCGGGGCGGGTCGTTTCCCCGCCAAGAGTCCCGGCCCGCTCCCGCGCTTTCCCATCCCTCGTGTGTGAAGGAGGGCGTGATGCCCACCGTAGTTCACCCTGCCCTGATCGCAGCCGTGCCGCTGCTGGTCGGGGCGCTGCTGTTGGTGGCCCGTACACATCTGACTGACCTGCGGCACGCGCTGCGGGAGGTGGAAGCGGCGTTGCGGTCGCTGCTGGGGTTGCCGCCGGCTTCCGGTCTGGTCTACGCGATCCGCTGCCCGCGCTGCTGCCGGTGGGTGAAGCCGCGTCGGTTTGACCTGCGGCGTATGTCGTGCCGGTCGTGCATCGCCACGTTGGGCCGAGGTCGTCGTGGGGGTGGCGTGTGCCTCTGATCAACGTCATTCCGGGGGACAAGATCCCCGTGGCGCCGATGAATGTGCGTCTTCCCGCGTGGCGGGTGCCGGGCTGGCTGCTGGTGTTCTGGTGGCTGGCCCGGGGCCTGTTCCGCCTCACCGTCCTGGCCGTCCGCTACTGGTGGCTCACTGGCCCGGCCCTGCTCGCGCTGTGGATTCGGGCCGAGTTCGGTGGCCTGGTCCTGGCCGGCGTCGTCACGACAGTTGCGGCCGGCTGTGTCGGGTGGTGGCGGTGGCATCCGGTGTCGTGGCTGCGCTTCGGCTGGTACCCCCTCGTCGCCCGGGTCCGGACGTTGGCGGTGTATCGGCCTCGGTGGGCGTCGGTGATGGCCACCTGTGGGCTGGCGACGGTGTTCGGTGGTGACCGGTACGTGCCTCGCCTGCTGCGGGTGCAGTGTGATCGGTGGGGCGATGAGCTGACCGTACGGATGCTTCCCGGCCAAATCCCTGACGACTGGGGCCAGGCCGCGGAACGCCTCGCCTACGCCTTCCGCCAGGACACCGGGCAAGCACGCTCCACCGATCGTCCTGACCGGGTGGTGGTCCGGTTCATGCGCCGCGACCCTCTCGCCGGCACCGTCGCACCTTTGCCCGTGGCGGACGTGCCCGACCTGGGCGGGCTGCCGCTCGGGGTGCGGGAGGACGGCGAGCCGTATCGGCTGCGGCTGGCCGGCTCACACGTGCTCGTCGCCGGGGCGACCGGGGCGGGCAAGGGCTCGGTGTTGTGGTCGCTCATCCGGTCCCTGGCCGGCGGCATCCGCTCCGGACTGGTCGAAGTGTGGGCGTTCGATCCCAAGGGCGGGATGGAGCTGGCGGCCGGGGTGCCGCTGTTCGCCCGGTTCGCCTACGACGACGCCGACGGCATGGCCGGCGCCCTCGATGACGCCGTGAAACGAATGCGGATGCGGGCGGCTCGGCTGCGCGGTGTCACGCGGCAGCACGTGCCGACGGTCGAGGAACCGTTGCTGGTCCTGGTCATCGACGAGTTGGCCGCGTTGACCGCCTACATCACCGACCGGAAGGTCCGGGATCGGATCAAGGAATCCCTCGGCCTCCTGCTGTCCCAGGGCCGCGCGGTCGGCGTGCACCTCGTCGCCGCACTCCAAGACCCTCGCAAAGACGTGCTGCCGTTCCGGGACCTGTTCCCGACCCGCATCGGGCTGCGGCTGACCGAACCGGAGCAGGTGGACATGGTCCTCGGCGACGCCGCCCGCGACCGGGGCGCGCTGTGCGACCGGATCCCCGAAACGTCGCCGGGGGTGGGGTTCGTCGTCCTCGACGGCGTCCGCGAACCCGTCCGGGTCCGCTTCGCCTACCTCACCGACGACGACATCCGCTCCCTCGGCCGCACCTACCGCCGACTCGACCACGCGCAGGAGGTGACGGCGTGAAGACCAACGCGCAACGGATTGAGGGCGGCGTCCTGGTCCTCATCGTCCTCGTCGTCGGCGGGCTGGCCGGGGCGGCGTCGTTCACGCACGTGCATGACTGGACCATGGCGAACTCGCCTGCCGGTACGGGGGACTGGTTCGGCTGGGCCAACGCCGCCATCTCCGAACTCCTACCCCTGGCAGCGCTGCTGACCATTCGGCAACGTCGCCGCACGGGCGGCCCGATCGGGTACCCGATGTTTCTGCTCGTCTGCGCCGTCGCACTGTCCCTCGCCGCGCAGCTCGCCGTCGCCAAGCCGGGCCTGTCCGGCTGGCTGTTGTCCGCCGTCCCGGCGCTGGCGTTCCTCGGCCTGTCCAAACTCGTCTTCTCCACCGCGCCGGTACTGGCGCCCGTCGACAAGCCGACCGACGAACGACGCGGCGACGGGCCGACCGGAGGCGACGCGCTGCCGGTGCCATCCAACGACGACCAGGCGACGGGAAGTGACGCGCCGTCGGTACGGGTCAACGACGACCAGGCGGCGGCCGTCGTTCGGGACGTCGACGAGGAGCAGCCTCGGCCGGTGGTCCTGCGGCCGGTGCCGTCGATCGAGCGGCGTCCCGGGCTGGTGCCTGTCCCGGCGGCGGCGTTCACCCCTCGCAACGGCACCCCTGCCGGTTCGGGAGGTGACCAGTGAGCCAACTCGAACTGATCCCCACCGCGGCCCCGGCCCCCGACGCTGTCGAGCGGCCTCGGCCGGGGTCGCGGGCCGACCGGATGCGCAAGCCGCTCGCCAAGGAGGCGCTCAAGCATCTCGCCGAACAGCACGGCGTCTGCGTTCGTCCCCTGGCGCTGCGCCGCACGGACACCGTGACCGGCGTGACCGAGGTGGTCGAGGTGCCCTGCGGGGCGACTCTCGCCGTCAAGTGCAAGCCGTGCGCGGAGCGGGGCCGGCGGCTGCGGATCCAGCAGATCCGGGAAGGCTGGCACCTCGCCGACGAACCCGCCATCCGCCCCGACAAACCCGGGGAAGACGCCCTCGCCCTCGTGCGGGTGCGGGCACACCTGGAATTCGAACGGGAAGCACTCCAGTACCAGCCGATGACTCCCGACGAGCGGGTCACCCGCCTAGCCGAGATCGACGCCGCCATCGCGGAAGTGGACGAGGCGTTGGGAGAGACGAGCCTGCGCGGGCACCTCACCCCGAAAGACCGCGACGAGCGGCCCCGCCGGAAGCGGTCGACCAGGCGGCGTCAGGACTCACCCGACCTGCCCCGGCTGCCTGTCGACCCGCGCACGGTCGGCCGGGCCTACGCCGGGCGGGCCGGCAAGACCCACCGCCCGTCCATGCTCGTCACCCTGACGCTCGGCTCCCACGGGCCGGTGCACTCGCACCTACGACGCGGCCCCTACATCGCGCCATGCGAGTGCGGCCAACGGCACGGGCCGCACGATGACGTGCTCGGCACGCCGGTCGACCCGACTGCGTACGACTACCGGCGGGCCGCCCTGGATGCGATCCACTTCGCGCGGGTTCTCGACCGGTGGTGGCAGAACGTGCGCCGGGCGGCCGGCTGGAACGTCCAATACGCGGGCGCCGTCGAGCTGCAACGCCGCCTCGCCCCACACGCACACTTCGCCATCCGCGGCACCCTCCCGCGCCGGCTGCTCAAGCAAATCGCGGCAGCCACCTACCACCAGGTGTGGTGGCCGTCGTTCAACGAGGCGGTCTATCCGGTGGACAGGCCGCCGGTCTGGGACGTCGACCGCCAGGCGTACGTCGACCCGAAAACCCGGGAGCCGCTACCGACCTGGGGTGAAGCCCTCGACGCCCTGGAGGAACCCGACAGCCGACCCGCCTACGTCGCCCGCCTCGGCCGCATCGACGCACGCGGCATCGAGCAGGGCACCCGCGACGCGGAACGGTCCATCCGGTACGTGACCAAGTACGTCACCAAAGACCTCACCGACCAGGCCCGGCCACGCTCCGACGCACAGAAGGCGCACTTCGACCGGCTGCACGCGGAACTGTCCGTGCTGCCCTGCTCGCCGACCTGCGCCAACTGGCTCCTCTACGGCGTCCAGCCCGACGGCGTCAAGGCCGGCTTGACCCCTGGCCGGTGTACCGGGAAAGTCCACCAACGCGCCACCCTCGGCTTCACCGGCCGGCGCGTCCTCGTCTCCCGGCAGTGGTCCGGGAAGACCCTCGCCGACCACCGGGCGGACAACCGGGCCTGGGTCCGCGCCATCCTCGCCGGCGGCATGGCCGACACCGAGGAACACGACCAGGCCGCCGACGAGGCAGACGAGTCGACGCGATACCGGTTCGAACTCGCCCGCCCCGAAGACCCCGACGTCCCACCGCTGGAACACCGACTCTTACGCGCCATCTCGGCCCGCATCCGGTGGCGGGCAGACCTCGACACAGCAAGGCAACGAACAGCCAGTGCCGATTCGGCTACCGCTGCTCCCCTCTCCCCTGCTGCTTGATGATCTGGAGGACAGAACCCCTCATGGAAAGTGAGCTGCTGACCGTTCCGGAAGTCCTTGCCGTCCTCAACGGAGTGTCACGGCGAACCTTTTACCGCTGGCGTGAGCTGGGCATCGCCCCGGAGTGCATCAAGCTGCCCAACGGTGAGCTGCGCATTGAACGGCGGGACCTGTGGGCGTGGCTGAAGCAGCACCGGGAGGCGGCGTGAAGTCGCGCGAGGTGCGTATCCGGGGCATTCAGGTCAACGCGCTGGCGGGCCGCAAGAAGTCGTACACCGTTCGGTGGGTGGTGGGAACGGGGCCGAAGTCGCGGACGTTCAGCACCCGGGCGCTGGCGGACAACTTCCGGTCGGACCTGATGCAGGCGGCGAACCGGGGCGAAGCGTTCGACGGTGACTCCGGTTTGCCGGAGTCGATGGTTGCGCCGAAAGAGTCGGTGAGCTGGCTCGGGTTCGTCCGCCGGTACCTCGACATGAAGTGGCCAGCTGCGGCGGCCAAGTCCCGGGAGAGCACGACGGATGCCCTCGCGTCGGTCACGGCCGCGCTGGTGCGGGACATGGCCGGGCGGCCTGATCCGGTGGTCCTGCGGCGGGCGTTGCGGGAGTGGGAGTTTCCGCCTGCGTCTCGGCAACTCGATCGGCCGGCGGAGGTCGCGGCGGCGTTGCGCTGGTTGGAGCGGGCTTCGCTGCCACTATCGGCGCTGGCGGAAGCCGCGGTGGTGCGGCCAGCGTTGGACGCGCTCGGCCTTCGGATGGACGGCCGGCCGGCGGCGGCGTCGACGACCAGGCGGCGACGCTCGGTCTTTTACAACGTCCTTCAGTACGCCGTCGAGCTGGAGCTGTTGGACTTCAACCCAGTCGACAAGCTGCGGGTGCGGTCGAGCCGGCGGAAGCTGTCCGGCGAGGTTGACCGCCGAGTCGTGGTGAACGTCCGCCAGGCGCGGGAACGGCTCGTCGGGGTCACGTACGTCGGGCAGCGTGGCAAGGACGGCCGGCGCGGTGAGCGCCTGGTCGCCTTCTACGCCTGCCTGTACTTCGCGGCGCTGCGGCCGAGTGAGGCGCTGGGCCTGCGGGAGCGGGACTGCCACCTTCCGGCGAAAGGTTGGGGCCTGCTGACGTTGGAGAAGTCCCGGCCGGCGGCGGGGAAGCGGTACACCGACAGTGGCGAGGTGCACGACGATCGGGGGTTGAAGCACCGGGGCGACGCAGAGGCGCGGGAGGTGCCGATCCCGCCGGAGCTGGTGGCGATCCTGCGGGCGCACATCGACCGTTTCGGGGTGGGCGTCGACGGGCGGCTGTTCCGCAGCAGGCAGGGCAACGTGGTGGCGTCCTCGACCTACTCACGGGTGTGGGAGGAGGCGCGGCGGTTCAGCCTGCCTCCGGACCGGGTGGCCTCTCCCCTGGCCGGTCGCCCGTACGACCTGCGGCACGCCGGGGTGTCGCTGTGGCTCAACGCCGGGCTGCCGGCGCCGGAGGTCGCGCAGCGTGCCGGGCACTCGGTCGACGTCCTGCTCAGGGTGTACGCCAAGTGCCTCGACGGGGACCGCAGCCGGATGAACGAACGCATCGAGGCGGCGCTCAACTGATGACGGTGCACCGTACCCGGAACTCTGCAAGCCAGCCGCGCACCTGTTCATCGTCATGCAGGTACGGTTCACCCGGCCCGTGGCGAAGATCGATGCCGGAGAGCATCCCGAGTGCCCACCAGATCGTCTCATCAACCTCGGCATACTCCAGACTCTGCATAACCTGGGTTGCCCAACGGTCGACCTCATCGCGCGACTGGCTGCCGTCGAGGATGGCTGTGAACCGGGCCTCGACGTCGGCGCGGCTGGGCGGTGTCGGCTGGCCAATCATCACGACCATGATCCTGCCAAACAGCCCGCGTCTGCTGGCCCCCTCGGACGTACCGCTGAGCTGGGCAAACAGCCTTGCCGATACGTCCAAGATCATTGCACGTATTCTGCACGGACGGCTGCAAACGGCGGCTTCGGGTGGCATTCGGCTGCACACCTCGGAGGATCGATGGGGAAGCGTGTCCGCAGGCCAGAGGGCGTTTATGCTGATCTTCAGGGTGCCCCCGGCAGGATTCGAACCTGCGACACACGGTTTAGGAATCGGTTCCCGAACATGAGGCTGACCTGCCATCCGGCACCAACATGCAGGTCAACCCGCATGCTGTAGCGACACCGAACGGCACCCAGCAGCACGCAAGGCGCACTTTGTGACCCCATGGGGTCACCGGATCCCGCTATCTTCTACACCATGGCGGCACTCGAAAAACGCGGCACCAACTACCGGGTCTGCTGGCGGCTCGGCGGCAGCCGGACCGGCGCCAGACAGTCGGCGACGTTCACCGCACCCAAGCCTGCTGCGGCCAAAGAACTCGCCGAACGGGCCAAGAAGTTGGTGGAAGCGCACGAGCATCGCATCACCCGCGACGAGGTGCTGCGCGCCATCCTCGGCGAGGACGACAACATCCCCGACGGGGCGGTCACCCTCGCCGAGTGGGTGAAGTTGTGGGAAGCCGACCGCCGGCCGGTCAACCCGGACGCGCCCGGCTTCGATGACATTCAGGCGGACACCCTCGCCGGCTACATGCAGGTGCTCAACGTGCGGGTGCTGCCCTACCTGGGCCACAAGTACCTGCACGAGATCACCGAGAGTGTGCTCAAGGAGTGGGTGAAGACGCTCAAGGCGACGCGGGTTCGCCGCACCAAGGCGCAGCCGGGTGGGCAGCCCATCTCGGCGAACTCTGTGCGTGCCGCCCACGCGGTGCTGCATCTGGTGCTCGGCGCGGCGGTGCCCCGGTTCATTCCCGCGAACCCTTTGGCCCGTCCGGCGGGGACGCGGAAGAACCGGGTGGGGTTGCCGAAACCAACGCCGTTCGAGGGCATGTTTTTGACCCCCACCGAGGTTGACCGGATTCACGCCTGCTGTGATCCGCTGATCCAGGACTTGTGGTTTGTGCTCGTCAACACCGGCCTGCGGTTGGGTGAGGTGCTGGTGTTGCGGGTGCAGGACGTGACGGTGGACGGCCCGGAGCCGGAGATCAGGGTGCGGCGGGCGTTGAAGAAGGGCGACCGGATTGGGTTGCCGAAGTCGGCGAAGTCGTTTCGGGTGGTGTCGACGTCGACTGAGGTGGCGAAGGTGCTGGCCGCGCGCTGTAAGGGCAAACGGCCCCGCGATCTGGTCTTTCCGTGTCCGGGGAAGAAGAAGCGTCGGGGTGCCGAGCCGACGTGGGCGGAGAACAACCTGAATCGGCGGCATTGGATGCAGGCGGTGGCGGAGGCTATGCGCTGCGATGTTCATCCTCCGCCCGCGCCACCGAAACCGAAGCGGGGTCCGGTGCGCAAGCTGCGGCCGGAGGAGGTGTCGACGTGCGGCTGCCCCGGTGTGCTGCGTCGCCGTCCGAGGTTGCACGACGGGCGGCACACGCACGCGAGTGATCTGATTCGCGCCGGCTGGCAGTTGCATGAGGTGCAGGACCGGTTGGGGCATGCGTCGCCGTTGACGACGTTGACGATCTACGCGCATGCGTGGAAGGGCAAGTACCGGGCACGCCTGGATGATTTGGGTGCCCGGCGGATAGCTGCCGAGGATGAGGATGGCTAGGAGGCTGCCCGGCCGCGTTCGGCGGCGTCGCGTTGCTCTGCCTGCCTGAGTTGTTCGATCTGGTCGAGGATCGACTGCGCCCAGGCTTTCAGGTGTTCGGAGATGTCTGGGTTGGTGGCGAGCTGCCGTAGTTCGGGTTCGTGTTCGGCGAGCAGCGGGGTGCGTCGTGGGGCGGCGGCGGTGGGTCGTTCGTTGCCGTTGAGGATGGCGTCGATGGTGCCGTCGGGCCATTCGAGGACGCGTTCGAGGGCGCGCAGGTTGCTGCTGCGGTAGCTGGCTTGTGTGGCGTTTTCGATGTTGCGGAGGGTGGCGGTTGATGGGCCGCCGGCAGCCTGGACTTGCGCTTGGGTGAGGCCGAGTTGTTCGCGGCGTCGTTGGACGTGTTGGCCTAGTCGGCGCCAGTCGGGGCTGTGGTCTGCCACGGCAACCATCCTCGCGGAAAGGTTCGGAAAGGTCCAGTTGCCATTACGTGGCATGGCCCGTTGTGCGGTCGGCACAGTCGTCATCGTGCAGCCCCCCAGCTGTCTGATTCAACTTCGTGAGTATCCCTCTAACCACGGAGGGCTACTAGACCCTGATTTGACCACATGGCCGTCGACCCACCTCGGCTTTCCCTTGCTTTCCTGCGCTAGCTAGCGCAAGATAGCGCTATGCCCAGATGGATCCCACCGCAAGTCAGCCTCCGGGCCCTCCGCGAGTGGCGCGGGCTCACCCTCGAACAGCTCGCCCACGGCATCCGCTCCCAAGGCGTCGCCATCAGCACCATCCACATCAACAACGTGGAACTCGGCAACAAGCAGACCACCGCCACCGTCATGACCGCATGGGCGCGAGTCCTCGGCATCGACCCCCTGCACATCCGCACCGACCGTGAGGTCCGCCAGTACCTCGACGCCGTCGACCAGGACCGGCAGCCCGCGCTGGAAGCCGCATGACCGGCATCGACGGCCCCTACACGCTGCCGGAAGTCGCCGCGATGACCGGACTGTCGCTGCGGTCGATCGAACGCGGATGCCGTAACGGCACCATCGAGCACATTCCGATCGGCGACGGCACCGCACGTCAACACCGCCGCATGTACCTGCACCAGGTCAACCTGTTGATCGAGCAGCGGTCGCGGCGGTCGGTGCAGGCCGCCCCGCCTGTGTCGTCGCCTGATGACGATGTGGCGGCGGCGATCGCCGCGTCCCGGAAGCTGCACAGCCGCCGAACTGGCAGGCATGCCGCATGACTCGCTCATTGCGAAAGCGGGTCACCGCACCAGACGGACGCAGCTACTCCGGCCGCTGGCCCCAACAAATCCCCCACACCGGCGAAGGGCCGTTCATCGCCGCCCTAGCCCGCACCGTCAACGGAGCCTGCGAGGTCGTGCTTCCCGTCGGCCGCGCTGATGTCGCCACCAGCACCACCATTTTCGAGGTGGAGCCCGCAGCCAGATGGCGTGCCGGGCTGCGTCAGGTGCTGGCGTACGCGGGCCAAACCGGGCAGCGTCCCGCGCTCGCCCTGTTCGGCGCCGCCGACTACCTGAAAATCTTCCTGTTCATCCGCGATCGGCTTCCTGGCACATCGCTGTGGGTGTACCGGGGGCATTGGGTTGAGGTCAGCAGCCGAGCCAAGGCCCGGTTTGCGCATCGGCCGGAGTACGACGTGCCGCCGGCATTCGGCGAGCTGGCGTCGGTGCCGCTGCCGGATGTGCACCCGTTCGATTCCCACGTGTCCCCCGATGTGATCGACCCGTGGGAGCGGGCGCGGCGCGCAGCGCTTTTCGAGCGCGCACATCTCGCGGGTGTGGAGATGCGGAGGGCTTCCGCATGAAAGCCGAACTCATCGTTCGCCCCGGCGGGGTGGCTAGGCGGCTCCGCACGATGCCCGGCCACTTCACGGTCGACCGGGTTGGCGACTGGATGCCGGTGATCGCCGACGGCGAACCGGAGGCAATTCGGCTGCTGGATGAGCGCGAGTACGCGCTGCGGGTCCGGCAGCAGATCGACCCCTAACGGGCTGGACGCCCACCGGATGCGACCCGGCGAGCGTCCGACTAGCCCGCACGTGACCAACCGATTGGAGCAAGCCACGTGACTATTCAAGTAGAGCACACCGGCCGAAAGGCCGATGCGCCGCCCGTCGTGACGCTGCGCACCCTGGACGACTTCCGTAACCACCCGCGCCCGCTGCCGTCGTGGTCGGATGAGGCCGCTTGGTCTGACCCCGGCGCGGTGCCCGCCATCCTCGCCGGTGAGGTGTGGGACGGCGGTTGGGTTCCGTCCGGTGACTACGCCCGCCCCGAGCCGACCCGCGCCGACCTGGTGGCTACCTATGGGCATCGGGATCCGGACCGACTGGCCGCGAGTTTCGCCCCCGACGTGGACGTTGAGGTGGCCCGCCGGTACGCGGCGTTGGACGCCCACGCCGTCCGCGAGGTGGCGGCGTGACTCGCATCGACCCGAACGGTGTTCCGACGCGCGCTGAGGCTGTCCGCCGTGACAGCCCGGCCGAGTGGGCGCGTGTCGAGTCCCGGCACGCGTGGCTGCTGCTGGCGGTTGTCGGCCTGCTGGGTGCGCTGCTAGTGGGTGCCGGCGTGGTGGCGGTCGACCACGGCTGGCTGCCGCTGCCGTTGGGGGGTGGCCGGTGAACGGGCAGGTGTTACGTCTGGCCCCGACGTCGCCGGGCCGCCCGGTGGTGGAGGTGCCGATCGGCCCCGGTGATCTGCCGGATGCGGAGCTGCGGCTGGTCCGGTGGGCCAAGGAGTTGCCGTCGGTGAAGGCCGGTCGCCGCACGGTGGAGATCGTGCCTGTGGGCGGTGATGCGGCGTGAGGACTGTCGTCAAGGTCGCCACGTGTGGCTGTGGTGAACCGATCACCCGCCCCAACCCGCTCAACCCCGGCGAGTGGCTGCACACCGACGGGCGCACCGGATGCGTTGACTCCCTGACGCGTGAGCCGACGGGGGCTGATGCATGGCCGCGTAAGGAGTCGCCGCGTCTCGACCCGACCATCCTGTCCCGCAGCCTGCGCCGGGCGGGGGTGCGGCGGTGACCCTGCACATCGTCCCGGTCAACCGCGACCAAGCTGTCGCGTTCATCGCAGACTGGCACCGCCACCACACCCCACCCGTTGGCTACCGATTCGCTGTCGGCGTCGCATCCGCCGACCTGCTCGTTGGGGTCGCAACCGTAGGGCGTCCGGTGGCCCGCCACTACGACGACGGGCTGACCGTTGAGGTGACCCGCGTCGCCACCGACGGCACCCCGCACGCCTGCTCCGCCTTGTACGGGGCGTGTTGGCGTACCGCGAAGGCGATGGGTTACCGGCGGGCGATCACGTACACGCATGCTGACGAGTCGGGTTCGTCGCTTCGCGCGGCGGGTTGGTTACATGCGGCAACTCGGGCTGCCCGGTCTGGTTGGGACATGCCGGGTCGCCGTCGGGACAACGGTTCGTATGTGCCGGTTGAGCGGCTGCTGTGGCTTGTCGAGTCTGGTGCCGAAGCGTCTGTTCCTGTGCTGGTGTCTCGGCGTGGCAACGATGTTCAGCCGGTGGACTTGTTTACGGCGGCGGGGGTGGCGGCGTGACCGCCCGGGTCGGCCTCGCGGTCGGCGGTGGGGCGTTCGCCGTGTCGGTTGCGTTCGCGCTCGCCGACGTGTGGTTGGCCGCTGCCGCCTTGCAGATGGTGCCCGCCTACGTGGCTGGCCGGTGGGATCGCCGCCGGGACCGGAACGCCGAGTTGGTTTCCCTCGCCGCCGAGCTGAGGCGGGCGGAGGCCCGGATCGCCGCGCTCGAAGACCACATCGATGAGCAGTACGACCGCCGTGGCGCGGGCCGGTGGCTGGACGAGTCCCGGTTTGTGCCGGACGACCGTGACTGGCCCGAGCTGAACCGCAAGCCCACCCCTGCGGACGTCGCCTCACCGCGTCCGTTCTCCACCGCTTAACCACCACCCCCGAAGGGAGACACCCTCATGTCTCTGCGCTCCCGTATGCAACGCATCTTGCATCTCGCAACCCGCAACACGCCGGCTGCTGTCCGTGACGTTGCCGTCGGGCGGGCCAGCGTCCCCGCCGCCAACCTGATCCGCCTCGGTGAGTGCGACGGCGACACGGTGTGGCTGCCCCGCCCCGGCGCCGCCACCAACCCCGGCCCTTACCGGCCTCGCCGCCGCGTCGCTGACCGCAACCGCATGCCCGCCGCTTTCGCCCGCCACCGGATCGCCGCCTAGCCCTGACCTGATCGGAGCGTGACCATGTTCGAGCAGTTGACCACCGCACAGAAACTCGGCGTAGCGATCGTCGTGGTGGCCGTGATCGGCCTCCTGATTCTGCTGTTCGCGGGGGCGTGGCATGTGACCCGGATCGCGCGGGGGCCTGTCGCGGTTGGCCCGGACCCGACGTTGGAGGCGGCGCGACGCTGGCAGGCGAGTGCGGCCGGTGTGCGCCCGTGGTATCTGCCGCAGCCGCAGCAGCGGTCGGATCCGGAACCTGAGCCGCGAGAGGAGCCGCAGCCGGAGCCCGTACCCGAGGAGGAGACACGCCCGGCCCAGGTGGCCAAGGTGCCCGACGACATGAGCGCCGTGGACGCCGAGTTCGCCCAGCACTTCCGGAACCTGCGGACTCCCCCGGCCGTGCCGACACAGAAGGTGTCCACGATCGGCTGGCCCAACAACCCGCACGCCCCGGCTGTGCCGTTCCCGGTCGAGATCGACCGCCAGAACCGCGAGCTGCGGGAGCGGCTGGACGACCCGGACCGCACCGAGCTGATCCCGCCCGTCCCGTCTCGGCGAGGTGCCGCATGAGGTGGCTGCACCGTGTGGCGATTTGGTGGCGCAGCCGGTCGTGGCTGGCCGCGCGAGTCCGCGAGTTGGAAGCGCTGGAAGCCCGCCGGCTGCGCGAGCAGCGCGCCGAAACCGAACGCCGCGACGCGAAAGAGGCCGAGTTGCGGGATCGAATCATGACGCTGCTCGAAACCCAGGCGCGGCAGGAACACACCCACGTCGTGTCGGCCGCCGAGCTGCTCGCCGACTTGGAGCAGGAGCGGGTGTGGGGCAACGGCTACATCGCCCGCATCAACGCCGCCCACCAGTGGGCTGGCGTCCACCTTCCCGCCGATGTTGCGGCCGAGTTGTGTGCCGTGCTGTCCCCCACCATGCCTGACGTTGAGGAGTCGCCGAATGCCGTTGTCGTCTGACCGCCCGTACCGGCCGATTGAGGTGTACGGGATCACCGCCGCCGACTACGGGCAGGCGTTCGTGGTGATGCTCGCGCTGGTGCTGTTGGCGATGGGACTCGTGTATCTGGTGATGCGGCCCGACCTCGCGGACGGCTGCCAGGCGGACGTGGACGGGCCCGAGGCGGATTCGGTCGAGTCGGCGGAGACGGTGGAGTTGCCTCGCCGCACCGGCCCGCGTACCGGCACGGTGTGTGACCCGCGCAACCGCAGCGTCGACCCGGACGAGCTGACACGGGTGCTGGACCTGAGGTCGCTGCGGTGAGGGGCTACGTGCTCGGCGCACTGCTGATGGCGGTCGCAGTCGGGCTATCGGCGCTGCTGGTGGTGCGTGTCCGCCGGCAGCGCCGCTGGCGTCGGGACGCCGCCGTGCAGGGCCCGGTCCGGGCAGCGTTTCAGGCTGCGCCGGGCCGTTGGCATCCGTGTGATGGGCCGCAGCGGGGCTTTGCGGTGGGGCGGGCGAGGGTGCCCCGACAGCGGGACGGTCGGCGTGGCTGACCGGGTTCGCGCAGTTGGGGCCACTGTGGGGGTGGCCCCTACCCGTGTCAGGGCTGGCAGGCCGTCAGGTGTTGGGCTGGCTGCCTTCGGTGGGCTCCGGGTTGAGGTGCGCGCGCAGGATCTCGGCGGCGCGGTCGACGCCGCCGACCTGCTGGACGAGTTGCGCCAGGCCGTAGGGGATCACTGCCGCGACGGGTTCGCCGTGCCGCTCGATTGCGGTGGGCGTGTTCCGGATCAGGGCGTCGTCCACGACGGTCCGGAACTTGTCGCGGGCCGTTTGGATGCCCATCTTCGGCCACTCAGTCATGTCGTCACCTTACAACTCCCTAGACTCTGGAAGGTCTGTAAGGTAGCGTAAGGGTTGGAAGTGCTGGAAGCCAGAGCAAGCTAGGAGCGCACCCCTTGACCACCATCGAGGTGTTCCAATTCCCGGCCACCGGCCACAACATCCGCACCATCCTGCGGGGAGCCGAACCGTGGTTTGTTGGCCGCGACGCGTGCGCCGTGCTGGAAATCGCCAAGCCGGAGAACTCGCTGGCACTCCTGGATGCGGACGAAAAGGACACCCACAGTGTGGGTACCCCCGGTGGAGCGCAGAACGTCACCATCATCAGCGAATCCGGCCTCTACTCGCTGATCCTCCGCAGCCGCAAGCCGGAAGCGAAAACCTTCAAGCGGTGGATCACCCACGACGTGCTGCCGGCCATCCGCAAGACCGGCCGGTACGACGCACTCGACACCAACGACGGTCGCCACCAGATTCCGCAGTCGTTCGCCGACGCACTACAGCTCGCCGCCGACCAGGCGCGGCAAATCGAGCAGCAGCAGACCGCCATCGCCGAACTGGAACCCCGCGCCCAGCAGGCCGACCACTTTCGGGCCGCCGACGGGCTCGCCGCTATCGCCAGCTTCTGCAACGACCTTCAACTGTGGGCGCACGAACACCACGGCCTGCGGCTGCGCCATGACGAGATCCGCGACTTCCTCGGCGACATCGGCCTGATCATCCGGTCGGACAGTCTCCGCCGCAACGAACCGTACGCGGAAGCGATCAAGGCCGGGTTGGTGCGGCCGAAGCACAGCACCTACGAGACGAACACGCGCGGCGACCAGGAAACCACGTCGGCCCGGCTGACCCCGAAGGGCTGGGGCTACGCCTGGGATCGGGCGGTGCGGCGTATCGCCGAGCACGGCTCGCTTGCCCCGATGACTGCCGTCGCCCAAACCAACTCGGATCGGAGTTGACCCATGACCATCACCGCTGACACGGCTGCCGCATCCGCTGGCTTCGACCTCGTTCAGGCCCGCCGCGATACCCCCAACTGGCCGCCCCTCGACGGCGACCGGTGGGCCGACCGCCACGGCGACCAGTGGATCGCCTACATCGCCGAGCACGGCGACACTGCCACCCTCGCCTTCCTCAACGTCGGCCGGGACGCCCGCTGCCTGGCCCGCTACGCGCTAGAGAAGCACGGCCCGCTGACCCTGGTGGCGGCGGGTGCGGAGCGGCAGCGTTTCGAGCGGCTACCGGCCGACGCCCGTGAGCGGTACACCGCCTATCTGGCTGCCGCCTGCTGGCTGTGCGGTCCGGAGGGTTCGACCGGCGTGTACTGCGGCACCTGCGATGAGTCGGAGGTGCAGCCGTGACCGACGTCGACATGCTGCGTGAGGCAGCCACCCACCTTCGCGCCCTCGCCGCTGTCGTGGGCAACCCGAACCCGTACGCCCGCCCCGACCTGAACGCCGCGTTGGCGGACTGGCTGGAAGCGGAAGCCGACCACCACGAGGCGCGCGACCGGGTGGTGGACGCTGCCACCGACTCCGGCGAGTGGTACGTGCGTCTGTCCGCTTCGACGTTGCCGCAGGCCGTGGCGGTTGCCCGCGTCGTGCTCGGGGGCCAGCCGTGACCGACCCGCGCTGCACCTGCATCCCGACGCCCGAAGGTGACATCGACTCGGACGGCTGCGTCCTGGACGACTTTCCGCTGTGCGGGCTGCTGGTTGGGGAGGACGGCCAGTGACCGCCGTGCCGCTGCTCGCTGACCGTCCGCTGCCGCCGATGCCTCACCCCACCCCGGGGAACCCGTTTCCGTCGCCGATGCCGCCGCCCAGCTACCAACCGGCATGTCCGACGTGCGGCGGGCCGGTCGCCTCACTGCTGGCCGGCTGCTCGCGGCGGGCGTGCCTGATCGCCGACCTCGACTACGACGCCCGCTTCGACAACCAGGACTGGTGATGACCGACACCGCGCCGCGCACCGGCCCCACCTTCCACGGCGTCACCGAAGACGGCGACCGCCGCTTCTACATCTTCGGCGACCACCGGCTGGTGTCCTGCACCGCCGTTACCGGCGTCATCGCCAAAGACGCCCTGCTGCGGTACGCCGCCAACCAGGCCGTTGCCGCCGTGTTCGAGGAACTGCCGGCCATCGTCATCGCGTCGCGGATCAAGCCGTGCGGCAACACCAGCCACCGCTGCGACCACGACAACACCATCCGCTGCGACGCTTGCGCTTGCCGTGAATGCAAAACGTGCATCGCCAACTGGCTGGCCGAACGGCACATGGCGAACACGGCCCGCCGCGCCGACGAAGGCACCCGCGTACACGACGTGATCGAGTGGTGGGCGCTGCACGGCGAGATCAAGCCCTACGACGACGACATCGCCCCCTACGTGAAGGCGTTCCAGGCGTTCGTTGTCGAGTACGGGCTGACCCCCGATTCGTTCCTGCTGTCCGAAGCGCTGGTCGTCAACCGGGGCGCCGGATACGCCGGCACCACCGACGGCGTGATCCGCATCTACGCCGCCGCGTCGCAGGCTGCCGCGAAGCTCGTCTCCCGCGTGACCGGTGTGCCGTGGAAGAAGGCCGCCAAGCTCGGTCTGACCGTCGACCTGGTAATCGATTTCAAGACCCGTGAGGGCGAGAAGCCCCGCTTCTATCCCGAGCAGGCGTTGCAGCTCACCGGCTACCGGCATGCCCCGATCGTGCGGATCAAGAACAGCGACGAAGAGTTCCCGATGCTGCCCACCGACGGCGGCATGCTCGTCCAACTTCGGCCTGACGGTGTGACCGTCCGCCTGGCCGTGACCACTGAACGAACCTACCGGCGCGGGTTTCTGTACGCGCTCGGCTTGACGAAGTGGCTGATCGAAGAAGGCCCGGCCGCCGTCAGCGCGCACACGTTTGTGCTGCCGGAGACGATCGCCGCCCGCAAGCGGAAGGCCGCCAAGGAAGCCGCCGCCGCTGTCCCCGCCGAGCCGGCCCCGGCCGCCGCCTGACCCTGAGGAGACACCCATGCCTCTGAACGATTTGAAGGAACGCCAGAAGCAGCTTGCCGAGGTTGGGCGCATCCGCCTCGGACAGCGCGTGCCCGGCAACAACGGCCGGATGCGCCCGGAGAAGTTGCAGACGCTGCGGTTCACGTC
Source organism: Micromonospora sonchi (assembly GCF_014646235.1). Classification (GTDB taxonomy): domain Bacteria; phylum Actinomycetota; class Actinomycetes; order Mycobacteriales; family Micromonosporaceae; genus Micromonospora; species Micromonospora sonchi. The sequence goes on from NZ_BMNB01000003.1 coordinate 174,904, forward strand.
CGCCGCCCGGCACCTCATCGAGGAGGTTGCCCGCCAGTACGGCGGCGAGGTCCGCAACTGGCAGGGATCGTCCGGCCCGGAGTTCGAGGTCATCACCAACGTCTCCCAGGTGCCCGTCTACGTAGCACGCCAGAAGATCGACCCCTGGTATGAGATGTGGGGCGGCGGGGTGATGCAGCGCCGCTGCGACGGCATCACCGAGGCCAAGCGGAACACCCCGTGCATGTGTGCGCCCGTCAAAGAGTCCGCGTACGCCGCTGGCCGTGACCTCAAGCCGGGCGAGGTGTGCAAGCCGACCGTGCGCGCGTCGGTGATGCTCGCCGACGTTCCCGGCTTCGGGGTGTGGCGGGTCGACAGCCACGGCATCAACGCCGCCACCAAGGGGTTGGGCGGGCACGTCGCGGATTGGATTGCCGCGCTGCCTGACAACGCCCGTGTTCCGGCTCAACTGATGATGGTGCCCCACAAGGAGAAGCACCTGATCATCAAGAACGGTCAGGAGAAGGTCGAAACCTACGAGTTCATGGTGCCGATGCTGTTCATCGACAGCGTCACCACCCGTCAGATTCAGGGCGGCACCGAGGCGATGTTGGAGGCGTTCCGCGCCGCCGACCGCCGCCAGGTTGCGGCCCGTCAGCTTGCCGCCATCGAGGCCACCGCCGCCGAGCATGATGGGGAGAAGCTGACCGAAGCGGACGTGATCCGGCTTGCCGACAAGGTGGAGTCGATCCCCCAGTTGCAGACCCTCTGGAATGAGGCCCGCGACGACGGGGTGTTGACGGAGGCGGCGAAGCGAAAGCTGCAAGACCGGGCCGCCGCCTTGGGTGCCACCCCGAAGCAGCCCGCGCAGGAGCGGGCCGCCGCCGACACGCCTGCCGCGCCTGCCGCCGAACCGGCGGTGGAGGCCGACGTTGACGAGCCGAACGCCGACGCGCTGTGGGTGCAGATCCAGGCCGCCGCCGGCAAGCGGAAGTGGAATTCGGCGGCACTTGAGGAGCGGATCTGCGCCCGGTTCAACAAGCCGTCGGACGAGATCAACGGCTGGCAGATGGCGACGTTCCTCGCCGAGGTCGAGAAGGGCCAGATCCAGTGAGCTACGCGTGGGAAGAAGCGGAATACGACTCCCTGTCGCTGCTGGAAGCCCAGACCTACATGCGCTGGGTGCTGCGCGCCATGCACGACACCGCCCGAAGCCTCGCCACCCTCCGCGACGCCGAGGTGGACGCCAAGAAGGAGTACGAGGCTGCCCGCCGCCGGCTGATGTTGTCGCCGGAGTGCCCCCGTGTCGAGCGGGGCGGCTACACGGTCGCTGACCGGGATGCGTGGGTGGACGAGCGGTGCGCCGATCAGCGCACCGCGTACGAGGTGGCTACGGCGGCGAGGGAGACGGCTAGCGACCAGTTGCGGACGTTGAACTCGCAGTCTGTGGTGATCACGGCCCTGTCGAAGAATGTGGCGCAGGTTCACGGCGTGCTGGGTGAGCGGTGATGGAGCGCCGTACCGGGTTGCGTCCGTTCTCGGCGAAGCGTCTTGCCGCGCTGGCCGAGCAGGGTGTGTCGCGCCCGTGGTCCACGCTGGTCAACAGCGGCGCCGGACTGTCCCGCACCGTCGCCAAGGATGTGAAGCCGAAGCCGCGCCGAGACACCGGCCCCACCCGCGCCGTCAAAAACCTCGTGGATGCCCGCTCCGGCGGCATGTGCGAGTGGCCTGCCTGCCCCCGCCCTCAGCAGGAACGCCACCACCGCCTGAACCGGAAGCAGGGCGGCCGGCATGGTGCCGCCCACGACCGGATCAACGGTGCCGCCTGGCTGTTAGGCGCCTGCCAGTTGCATCACCGTCGGGTGACAAACCCGGTCGGCGAGGCGCGCGCCGAAGCCGAGCGGATGGGCTGGATTCTCCGCGAGCACCAGGACGCCGAGACGGCGCCGGTGCTGATTCGCCGGGGTTGGGTGCTGCTGTGCCCGGACGGCGGCATGACTTCCCTCTCCCCCAACCACGACCACACCCCAGCCTGAGGAGGCAAACCATGACCAACCAGCAGACCAGCAACGACAGCCCGTGGGTCGCCTACCTGGCGTCCGTTGACGGCTGGGTGTACCAGAGCGCCGAGGACGCCGCCGATGACCTGGGCGGCGACGGTGAGGTCCGTATCGGTGTCGCCCGTGGCACCTGCGCCCCGATCGAGGACGACGGCGGACTGCGGCTGCCGGACGGCGTCCACATGGCCGGCGATCAGGTGTTCGAGTTGGAGTTATACATCGACGGCGAGGGGAACGAGGCCGAGTCGGCTGCGGTGCGGTTCGCGCAGGCGAAGGCGATGGCGGCCGGGCTGAATGCGGCGGCGGGGGTGGCGGCGTGACCGCCAACCTCGTGCACGGCGATGACTTCACCGCCCTCACCATCCACGACACCGCCGGAGCCAGCCTCAACATCGAGCGCACCGACGACGGCCACGTCAGCGCGTGGATTGCCCCGCCCGGCGGCAACGACGGCCCCTCGGTGCAGCTCGATGAGGCGGACGTGGCCGCGCTGGTGGCGTACCTGTCGGCCGGTACGCCCGGTGCGCTGGTTCCGGCCGCCGAACTGGCGGAGGTACGCGCCCAGAACGAGAAGCTGACCGCGCTCGCCGACGCCGCCAGCCGGTGGCGGGCACAGTTCAGCAAGCCCGCCAACACCAAGTTCCCGCGCATGGCCGCGCTGATCGCCGCTGTGGACGCCCTGCCGAACATGCAGGAGCCGTGCGACATCTGCTCCGGCTACGGCTGCCCTGACTGCCGGGAGCAGGAGCCGTGCTCATGGTCGGCGGTCCCGGAGCCGGACATCGACCGGGTGGTTGGCGGCACCACCGGCACCGTGTACGTCCGCACCACCTTTCCGCAGGCTCCGCCGTGCTGGTGGGCGGGTGAGCCGGGTGCGGGTGTGCCGTTGGGGTGGGCTGCGCTGCTGGCGGGCGAGGGAACCCTGACCGAGGTCGCGGACGAGCAGGTGACCGCATGAAGCATCGACTGTTCCTCTTCATCTCCGGGTTCCGCTCCCGCGTCATGTGCAAGCACTGCGGATGGAGCACGTCGGGTCGCGGTGACGCGCAGAAGGTGTTCGACCGCAGCATCGGTCACGAATGCGCGGGGGTGGAGAGCTACGCCGACATGCTGGCCCGTCACGCCGCCGAGCGTCGCCTGGCAGACGCCGAGGCGGTGAAGCCGTGAAGGCCATCACTGTCCGCGAGCCCTGGGCCTCGTGCATCGCCTCCGGCGCGAAGACGATCGAGAACCGCGCATCCGGCACCAACTACCGGGGTCCGCTGCTCGTCCACACCAGCCAGCAGATCGACACCCCCGCCATCTTCGACCCGCGCGTTCAGAAGGCCCTCAACCTTCGGCAAGGCAGCGTCTCCCACTTCGACCACGGCATGGTCATCGCCGTCGCCGACCTGGTTGACGTGCACGACGCCGACACGATCCCCACCCTCACCGGCGAGCCGGGCACCTGCTGCGAGCCGTGGGGCCAGCGGATGCACGGGGTCAGGGTCGCCAAGCATCTGGTGTTGGCGAACGTGCGCAGGCTGGCGAAGCCGGTTTCGGCGCGGGGCGCTCTCGGGTTGTGGACGCCGGACGAGCACGTTGTGGGTCAGGTGCGGCACGAACTGTCTGAGGCGGTGGCGTGGTGACCGTCTACGTCGACAACTTCCGCCGTCCCGCCCGCGTCGGACGTATCTCCGGCCGCTGGTCACACCTAACCGCCGACACCGAGCAGGAACTACACGACTTCGCCGCCAAGCTGGGTCTGCGCCGCGACTGGTTCCAGACGTGCAAGCGGCCCTGCCACTCGTTCCTGCCGTGCGTGCACTGGCACTACGACGTGGTTGACGCGAAGCGCGAAGAAGCCATCCGGCTCGGCGCGAAGGGCATCGACATTCGGGAGTTCGGGGCCATCACCTCGGGTCGCCGTCAGGCGCTGCTGGCAGGTGAGGGCCAGTGACCACCACCCGTATCGAGGTCGTCGGCATGCCCAAACCGAAAGGCAGCCTCAAACACATCGGGCGGGGCCGGCTGGTTGAGCAGGTCGCCGGCTCCGGCACGTGGCGGCAGCAGATGGCGTGGGCGGCCCGTCAGCAGCACCACGGCAACCCGCTCAACGAGCCGGCCACGGTGGCATTCGAGATCCGGGTTCCGGTGCCAGCCTCCGCACCGAAGCGGCGCATCACCTGGCCTGCCACCCGCTCGTCCGGGGACATCGACAAGCACGCCCGCAACGTGCTCGACGCGCTCGTTGACGGCGGGGTGCTCGCCGACGACTCGCGGGTGGTCGAGATCCAGGGACGTAAGCGGCACTGCCGCCCCGGTGAGCAGCCGGGCGCGACGATCGCCGTTCGGGCTGCGGGTGCTGCGGATCTGCTGGCGGCAACCCATGCCTAGCCTCGCCGTGCTGGACGTCGCCCGTGTGGCGCTGCCGTACGCCAGCCCCGTCTTCACGGTGGCGGTGGTCGACGGCGCCATCCGCCTGGACGGCATCGCGTTGCCCGCCACGGATGCCCTGGACCTGTCGATCGCGCTGCTGGCTGCTACCGATCTGTGCCGCTGGCATCGCTTGCCGTATACCAGCCGCGCCGGCCACACCGTGTCCATTTTCGCCGGCCGGATCTACCTGAACGCCCGTCCGCTCGACCGCACCGACGCGCTCGACCTTGCGTGCGCGCTCGCCCACGCCCTCAACACCACCACCGTAAGGAGCCCCCGATGAACGCCGCCACCGTCCTCAACCTCACCGACGCGCAGATCCTCACCCTCGCCGCAGCCCAGCGCGAAGCCAGCGAGAAGGCGTACCGGCGGAACACCGGCTGGATTGTGCCGCCGCTCGCCGCCGCGCACGTGTCCGCCGCCAAGCTGCGCGCCTGGCAGCTCGCCATGAACCCCAACCCGACCCCCATGCCCGTCAAGGAGTACGCCAATGGCTGACACCAGCATCGAATGGACCCAGCGGCCCGGCACCATCGGCGCCGTCTGGAACCCCACCACCGGCTGCGACAAGATCAGCGCCGGCTGCGACAACTGCTACGCCCTCGGCATGGCCCGACGCCTCAAGGCCATGGGGCAGGCCAAGTACCAGAACGACGGCCACCCCGTCACCTCCGGCCCCGGCTTCGCGCTCACCGTCCACCCCGACGAGCTGGGTACGCCGCTGTCGTGGCGCAAGCCGCGCACCGTGTTCGTCAACAGCATGTCCGATCTGTTCCACGCCCGCGTGCCGCGTGACTTCCTGGCGCAGGTGTTCGCGGTCATGGCCGCCACCCCGCAGCACGTTTTCCAGATTCTCACCAAGCGGCCCGAGCGGATGGCGCGGATCCTCACCGACCTGTGCGGCTGCGGTGCCGGGCATCGCCCCGGTGTGCACTTCAAGTCGGCGATGGAGTGGGCGACCACCCCGTATGCCCCCGCCTACGTGCCGGGTCTGAGTCGGGACATGGGCCGCCTGCCGCAGTTGTGCACCGACGAGATGCTGCCCCTTCCGAACGCGTGGTTGGGCACGAGTGTCGAGTCCGACGAGCACGTCCGCCGGGCCGACGCCCTGCGTGACACCCCGGCCGCCGTCCGGTTCATCTCCGCCGAGCCGCTGCTGGGACCGCTGCCGTCGCTCGACCTGGCCGGCATCGACTGGCTGATCATCGGTGGCGAGTCCGGTCCGGGTTCCCGCCCGATGGAGATCGGTTGGGTTGAGGATCTGATCGGCAAGGCCCGTGCCGCCGACACGGCGGTGTTCGTCAAGCAGTTGGGGAAGGTGTGGGCCGGCTCCGGTAAGGGCGGTGACTGGCTGGACTGGCCGGAGCACCTGCGGATCCGGGAGTACCCGGCCGAGCGTGTGGCGGTGGCCGCGTGAGCCCGCAGCGGATCCAACGCAAGCGTGTCGCCGGCTGGCGCAGGCCCGACAACGCCGTCATCGTGGACCGCACCAGCCGGTGGGGCAACCCGTTCACCCTCGCCGACTGCCTCGACGCCGAGGTCGCCGACAACGAAGCCGACGCCCGCAAGGTGTGCGTGACCGCCTACGACGCGTGGCTCGACGGCGACTACGCGCACGTTGAGCCGGCCCGCCGCCTGCGGATCCTCGCCGAACTGCACACGCTCGCTGGAAAGGATCTCGCCTGCCCGTGCGAGCCGGGGCTGCTCTGCCACGGCGACGTCTTAATCCGCCGGGCAGCCCGTCACAACGTTGGGGCGGTGGCGTCGTGAGCCGCTTCAACTTCACCACCGACCGCCGCAGCAGCATCCGGCCCCGCGACTGGCGGGACGACGCCGTCTGCCGTGACGAAGATCCGGGGTTGTTCTGGCCGATCGGCAGCAGCGGCCCCGCCCTCGCCCAAGCCGAGCAGGCCAAGGACGTCTGCCGCCGCTGCCCCGCCTTCTCCAAGAACGGCTGCCTCAACTACGCGATCGAGGCCGGCATCGATGACGGGATTTTCGGCGGCATGGACGCCGACGAACGCCGCGCCCACAAGGCCAGCCCCACCGAGGTTGCCGCGTGACCACCACCAGTCTGGCCCGCCCCACCATCGGGGCGGGCCCCACCCCCCAGGAACAGCCCATGGACGACATCGACCTGCACCACCTGCTCGACCTGATCCGCGACGACCGAATCCGCTTCACCAACTGGCGGCACACCGACATTGCAGGCAACGACATCGATGACCTCGTGTACGCGGCAGAAGACGGCGGCCACATCACCGTCTACCCCGGCGGCGTCCTCAAACCCACGCGCAAAGGGCAGGAGTGGCGGGCCAGCAACCACCGCCCCGGACCGGCCGTCAACATCGTGTTCCAGGATTCGGCGGTGTCCTGATGCCCGAGTTCGTTCAGCCGGCCGTCCACCTGCTCGCGTGGACCCACTTCGACGCCGACCTTGCCCGCGACCTCACCGGCTGGGAAACCGACGCCGACGGCGGACAGGCGCTATGCGAATTCGGCGGTCGCGCCTGCTACGAGGCGTGGAAGAAAGGCCGACCCGCCACCGCCACCAACGCCGGCTACCTCGCCCACATCATCGAAGTCGGCCACCTCAGCGTGCTCGAACACGGGTCGGTCAGCTTCTACTTCACCGGCGTGTCCCGGTCGTTCACTCACGAACTGATCCGCTCACGCCACCTTTCTTACTCACAGTTGTCGCAGCGGTATGTGCCGGAGCGGGACGCGGCGATGGTCGAACCCGACGTGATCGCTGCTAACCCGGAGCTACACAAGCGGTTCGCTCAGGCCGCAGCCGACGCGCAGGCCGCCTACAACGACCTGCTGGCGGGGCTGGAAGTCCACTTCACCGAGGTGGCAGACCCGACCCTGCGGCGCAAGCAGGCCCGGCAAGCCGCGCGGGCGGTGCTGCCCAACGCCACCGAGACACGGATTTTGGTGACCGGCAACTACCGGGCGGTCCGCCACTTCATCGACATCCGCGCCACCGAGCACGCCGACGTGGAGATCCGCCAGTTGGCGGTGGAGATGCTGCGGCAGGTTCGCCGGGTCGCGCCGAACGTGTTCGCCGACTACGTGATCACGCTGCTGCCGGACGGCACCGAGGTTGCGGCCAGCCGGCACGCGGAGGTGTCGTGATGCTGCTCTGCGACGAAGACTTGGCCCGCGCCATCGGCGCCCGCCGGCTCATCATCGAGCCCCACGAGCCGCAGCTACTCCAACCATCCAGCATCGACGTCCGGTTGGATCGGCATCTGCTGGCGTGGCCGCACGGCGGTGTCATCGACCCGGCCGCCGACAACCCGATGATCCCCATCGACATGGCCGACAACAACGGCACGTATCCGCTCGGTTCGGGTCAGATGGTGCTCGCTTCCACGGTCGAGCGGGTCACCCTGGACGCCACGTTGGCGGCCCGCGTGGAAGGCAAATCGAGCGTCGGGCGTCTCGGCCTCGCCACCCACGTGACCGCCGGCTTCATCGACCCCGGCTTCTCCGGACACATCACGTTGGAGCTGGTCAATCTGGCGCCGCGTCCGCTGCTGCTGCACGCCGGCATGCGCATCGGCCAGTTGTGCGTGTTCCAACTGTCCGGCCCGTCCCGCTGGCCGTACGGATCAGCCGGCCTGTCGTCGCACTACCAGGGGCAGCGCGGCCCGACCGCGTCCCGCTCCCACATCAACTGGCGCACATGGCCCACCACGACCGCTCCCACGGAAGGAGCCGCCTCATGAAGCTCACCATCGGCCGGGACGAGTTCGCAGACATCGTCGCCTGGATCGCCCGCAGCCTCCCCCAGAAAGCATCCGTGCCTGTCCTCGCCGGCATCAAACTCACGTTCGACGGCGACACGTTGACCGCAGAAGGCTTCGACTACGAGGTGTCCACCCAAGTCGCCGTTGCCATCGGCGGCGGCGGTGACCCCGGTTCGGTGCTGGCTTCCGGCAGGCTGCTAGCCGAGATCGCCAAGGCGCTGCCGGCCAAGCCCGTCGAGTTGACCACTGTCGGCGCCCTTCTGGAACTCGTGTGCGGGTCCGCCCGGTTCACGCTGCCGACGATGCCGGTGGAGGACTACCCCACCCTGCCCGACATGCCGGAGGGCGTCGGCACCATCGACGCGGCTGTGTTCGCCCAGGCCGTCGCGCAGACCGCCATCGCCGCCAGCCGGGACGACACGCTGCCGCTCATGACCGGCGTCCGCATCGAGATCGACGGCACCAAGCTGTCCATGCTCGCCACCGACCGGTACCGGCTGGCCGTCCGTGAGATCGAGTGGCAGCCCGCCGACCCGGACATCTCGACGCAGATCCTCGTGCCAGCGAAGACGCTGACCGAGGTGGCGAAAACGCTAGCCGTCGGCTCCGACCCGATCACCCTGGCCCTGTCCGCTGCCAGCGCCGGTGAGGGCATGGTCGGGTTCGAGGCGGCCGGGCGGCGCATGACCTCCCGGCTGCTCGACGGCGCCAACTATCCGCCCGTCCGCAGCCTGTTTCCCAAGGAGGTCGCCGCGTCAGCGGTCGTTCCGGCAGACGAACTGGTGCAGGTCGTCAAGCGGGTCGCGTTGGTGGCCGAGCGCACCACGCCCGTGCTGCTCACCTTCACCCCCGGCTCCGACACGCTCTTGGTGGAAGCGGGCGGCACGGAGGAGGCGCGGGCGTCCGAGTCGATGCAGATCAGCCACTACAAGGCCGGCGACCAGATCACCATCGGCTTCAACCCCGACTACCTGGTTGGCGGCCTGTCCAGCATGGGTGGCGGTCACGCCCTCATCGAAATGTTGGACGCGTTCAAGCCCGCTGTCATCTCCCCCGCCGTGACCAGCGGGCAGGCGGACGACGGAGAGCGGGACGAGCAGGACACCTACCCCCACCGGTATCTGATCATGCCCATCAGGGTGTCCCGATGACCACCCTCACCATCGTGCGGGGCGGCGCCATCCGCCGCCCCGCACGCCCCCACACCAGCAAATGCGACCAGCACCCCCGCTACACCGCAGGATGCCCCGCCTGCCAGCAACGCGGACGCATCCGCCAAGCCGCACGAGAGAAAGCCGCCATCCTCGGCGCCCTCACCGACTACTACGTGCCCGCCATCGGCACCGCACGCCGGCTCCAAGGACTCACCTACGCCGGACACAGCGCCCCCACACTCGCCCGGCACCTCGGCATCAGCATCAACCCGGTCAAAGAATGGCGAGCCCACTGCACCCAGCTGATCACCCGCCGAACCCACCACACCATCGCCCGGCTCGCCGCCCAGCTTGAGGCGACGCCCGGCACCTGCCGCAAAGCCCGCACCTACGCCATCCAGCAGGGGTGGGTGCCGCTCGCCGCGTGGGACGACATTGATGACCCGGACGGGTGGCCGGTGGAAGGCAGCCTGACCGGGCCGATACCGGAGCGGCCTGTGTCGCTGCGGTATGTGGGCTGGGCGTTGGACGGCGACATGCCGGTCGGTCGGCTCACTGCCGCCGAGCAGGCGCACCTGTACCGGGTGTGGTGTGACCGGGAGCAGGCGGCCGGGCGGGTCGCCGGTCGGAAGCCGTTCGCCCGAGAGTTCGGCATCACGGAGTGGCAGGCCCGGCAGATCGCCGCGCAGGCCGCCCAACTCGACATCAACCCCAACCACGCGGCCACCGGCCGCACCAACGAGAGGACAGCAGCATGAGCCTTCCCCCGATCTTCGGCACCGCCCGGCTCTTGGATGATCCGGAACTCAGATTCGCCCCCTCCGGTGTTGCCGTGTGCCGGGTACGTCTCGCCTTCAACAGCCGCCGCAAGAATCCCGAAACGCAGCAGTGGGAAGACGCGGACACCCTGTTCGTTGACGGCACCGTCTTCAAGCAGGAAGCGGAGAACGTCGCCGAGTCCCTGATGCGGGGCGCGGAGGTCGTCGTGTACGGCCGGCTCAAGACGGAACGCTACGAGACCCGCGAGGGTGAGAAGCGGTCCGCGATGAAGCTGATGATCGACGGCATTGGCCCTTCGCTCAAGTTCGCCACGGCGAGGCCGCAGAAGCTCGCGCGGTCGAGCAACGGCCAGGGCAACGGCGGCGGCGATGACCCGTGGTCGACGGGCGCGCCGGCTGCGAGCGGCGCCCGGTCGGGTGGCGGCAACTTCGATGAGGAACCTCCTTTCTGATCCCTGACCTGCGGAAACGGGGCGCGGACCTGCCTGCCGGTGGGCCGCGCCCCAACCCGTTCCCCGCCGTCCATCGATCGGAATGAACGTGACACGTCTCGCCGACGACACCACCCTCGTAGAGTCGCTGCGCCTCGCCGTCCCCCTGCACCTGGCCGACCTGCTGGCCCGGCCCGCCGCCGACCGGGATGTCACCGCCCGCTGGTGGGCTGCCGACGCGGCACGCGCTGTCGGTGAGCGGGGTGACCTGTTGCAGTTCGTTGACGCCAACCGCAACGGCGCCAAGCGCACGCGGGTCGCCAACACGTTCGACCAGATGGCCCGAGGATTAGCCGCGCTGGTGGTGATGCACGAGCCGGGTGTTGACGTCGCCGGCCTCCACTGGTGCCTGCGCGACAAATGCGACCGCTGCCGGCCCGCCCGCCCTCAACCGGCCGTCACGCTGGCAGACATCAACGCCCAGTTGGAGGCGTTGGACGACGACTATCGGCGTCTCGCCGGCCTGCCCCCGTACACGCCGCCGCCGGTCGAGCCGTCGCCACCCACGCCGCTGCCGGCGCCGCGCCGCCCCGTGACCGTCGTCAACCTGCCGGAGGTGGCGTGATGGGCGGGCGGCACATGCTCATGCACGTCATCCAACACCCCGACGGGTCGGTCACCACCCGCCAATGGACCCCGCTCGCCGCCGCGCATGTCGATGTGGTGGTGGGCGTGCTGGGTGAGCCGTCTCGTGTGACGTATCTGCCTGCTGAGGCGCGGGAGCGGTTGGGGCCGGTGGTGGATGCGGCGACGGTTGTGGTGGACGGTGCGCCGTGAGTGGGGGTAGCGCGAAAGCCCGACGCTGCGGGGGCGCCGGGCTAGTCGACTGTCTCTGGCTTGTCCGGGCGTCGCGCGGGGGGACGTTCGGGGAGGCGTGCGCCGGGCTGCCGCAGGTACCAGGCGATGAACTGGCGGATGATCCCGGACCGGTTGCGTTCGCCCGCGACCTTGCCGAACGGCTTCCACAGCTCGTCCTCGACCCGTATGGGTCGGTGCGGCGTGTGGGTCGGCCGGTTGGCGGGCGTCATGTGCAGAGGGTAGCGGCTGGATATCCAGCGGATCAAACGCTGGCTTGCGTGGATATCCACGGTCAACTAGTCTTTGGATATCCACGTGTACATCCACGCAATCGACCACGGGAGATCAGTGTGCCCAACAAGACCCTCTACATCCCCGACCGCGACGTGCCCCTCTGGGAAGCCGCGCAACGCGTCGCCGACCGGCAGAAAGTCAGCCTCTACCGCGTCGTCAGCGACGCCTTGGAGAACCACCTGCCGACCGCCGTCAGCGAGCCCGGCCCCCGCGACCGGTGGCGCCACATCGCCGCCGACCAGAACGCCGCCTAGCCACCCCTCAACCCCTGGAGCCAGCACGCATGGTCGCTCGCAGCGAGGCACCCGCCGATCCACGGCCCTACGTCCGCGTGTCCGTGGACCTGCCGACCAACCCCAAGCTCTACTCCATTGACGACCCGGCCGCCGGCTGGGCGTACGTGGTGGCGCTCTGCTACAGCGCCCAGTCGCTCACCGACGGGCATTTCCCGCTGCGTGGCGTGATGCGGATGGCGAACGTCGGAGAGTCGGTCGCCGAAGCGCTCATTGAACAGGGGCTGTGGCACGTCGCCGGGCACGACTGTGAACGCTGCGAGCAGCCCAAGGCGGGGCACGGTGTCGTCCACGACTACCTCCAGCACCAGCGGTCGGCGGGTGAGGTTCGCGACCTGACTGACAAGCGTCGGGCCGCAGGCAGGCGCGGCGCGCAGACCCGGTGGAGCAAGCCGGGCGGCAAGTCGAAGGGCGGGGAGCCGAAAGGGGAGGCGGAGCCCGAACCGGACCGAGAGATGGCAAGTGCCATAGCAAGTGCCATGCCAAATGCTATGGCAAGTGCCATAGCAAACGCTGAGCAAGTGCCATGGCAAAACGATGGCAAACCGATAGCAGATGAGATGAGAGGAGAGGAGATAACCCTTCCTACGGAAGGGGTCGCCCCCGGCGTAGCCGACGACGACGGACTCTTCCCCGAGCAGCCCTCCGAACGCACCCCGACGCCTCCCCGTCCTCGAAAGCCATCAAGCAGCAGCGGCGTAACCGCCAGCGACGTGATCAAGGCGTTCATCGACGCATCCCGCGAAGCCGGCCTGGACGATCCCACCTCGGGGATCCGCAACAGGGTCGGCCGAGACGCGAAACGTCTCCTCGTCGAAGACAAGGTCGATCCCGCGAAGGTGCTTCGCGCTGCCGACATCATCGGCCGCAACGGCTGGACAAGCCTCGATAACCAGATCCGCCGCTTCGACGCCGAGCGCGTGCAGCAGGGACGCATGAATGGCGGCATGAGCCCCAACCCGCGCATCTTGCGCAATAGCCACGAAAACCAAGACCGCTACGACATCAAACTCTGAGAGGAGGGCCAGTGGACATCCGCAACAACGACCTCGGCGACCTCGCCCGCGAAGTCATGGCACGACACGGCATCGACCCGACCACCGTGCCCCCACGGCCCGCGTTCAACCTCGCCGACCACCTCACCGAGCAGGCCGAAGCAACGTTGGCGATGCTGCTGCCGCCCCGCTTCCGCAAGGCGGACGCCGACCTGCCGCAGGTACGCGAATGGGTGCGCAGGTATCTCGCCAACCCGGCCGACTGTCCCGGGCTGCTGCTGCTCGGCCCCGTCGGCACCGGCAAGTCCCACGCCGCGTTCGGTGCCCTGCGGCGGGTGGTGTTGGAGTCGGCCCGCCGCTGCCGCCGCATGACCTACACGGTGACCAGCCACCCCGACTTCAACGCCGCCATGCGACCGCAGCCCGACGACCAGCACCTGCGCGCGTTGGCCGACTTTCAGACCGTGGATCTGCTCGTCTTCGATGACCTGGGGGCCGGCAAATCATCCGACTGGACCGAGGACACCCTGTACCGGCTGATCGACACCCGGTGGGCCAACCAGCTACCCACCATCGCCACCACCAACCTGGACGCCCAAACGCTTCGTGACGTGGTGGATGAGCGGGTGGTGTCTCGCCTGTCAACCAGCATGCAGATCGGGTTGAAGGGCACCGACCGCAGGCGTGGGGTCGACCAGTGACCGACGTGGAGGAGCGGCCCGCGCCGCCGGTGACCGTGTTCTACGACCACGGCGCCGAGCAGGTGGTGTTGGGGTCGATGCTGCACGACCCGCTGCTTGTCGCCGAAGTTGAGGCGATCGTGTCGGCGCGGTCGTTCCACAAGCCGTGCCACCCGATCCTGTTCGAGACGATCACCGAACTGCGGGAGAAGGGCCGCAAAACCGACCCGGTTAGTGTCGCCGGGCATCTGGCTGACAAGGAACTGTTGGGCCGGCTGCCGGGCGGTGTCGACTACCTGCGGGAGTTGCTGGCGGCGGTGCCGTTGACCGCCACCGTCGGTGAGGCCACCCACTTTGCGCGGACGGTCGCCGACAAGGCGGTGCTGCGTGACCTGGATGCGGGGTTGGCGCAGATCCGCACGGCGATCCGGTCCGGCGAGGCCACCAGCCCCGCCGAACTGCTGGAACGCACCCGCGTCATGGTCACCGATCTGGCGCAGCGGGCGGCCGGTGAGGGTGGGCCGAAGCGGTGGCGGGACATCATCCGCCCTGCCCTGGACGAGATCGAACGCATCTCGGAGGAGGGTGCGGGTCCGCCCGGTATCCCGACAGGCATCTCCGACTTGGATCGGCTGATCCACGGCCTGCAACGACAAAAGCTGATCATCATTGCGGGTATCCCCGGCGGCGGTAAAACCACCCTGGGTGCGGGTGACTTCGTCCGCTCGGCGGCGTTCAAGCACCGTCGGGCTACCGGCGTGTTCTCGCTGGAAATGACCGAGCAGGAGTTGTTCAACCGGCTGATCTGCGCTGCCGCGCAGGTGCCGTCGGACAAGGTCACCGAAGGCACCCTCGACTTGGACGACTGGACGGCGATTGCCCGCATGTGCGGCGACACCGAAGACGCGCCGCTGTGGATCGATGACAGCAAGGGTTTGACGATGGCCGACATCAGGGTCCGCGCCCGCCGGTTGAAGCAGCAGCATGACCTTGAGTTGGTGGTCATCGACTACCTGGGGTTGATCGAGTCGACGTCGTCGGCGCCCCGCAACCAGCAGATCGATGAGATTGCCCGGTCGGCGAAGAACCTGGCCGGTGAACTGGATTTGCCGGTGGTGCTGTTGGCGCAGATGAACCGCAACTACGCGCAGCGCGCCGACAAGCGGCCGATCCTGACGGACTTGAAGGAGTCGGGCGGTATCGAGGCGCACGCCGACGTGGTGATTTTCGTGCACCGCGAGGAGCAGTTCGACAAGACGAAGCGTGTCGGCGAAGCCGATCTGATCGTGGAAAAGAACCGTGGTGGGGCTCGCGGGACGGTGGAGGTGGCGGCGCAGCTGCACTTGAACCGGTTCATGTCGATGGCCCTGCCGGAGGAGGTGGGGTCAAGGTGACTGTGTCGTTTGAGATCGCCCGCGAGCACATGGACAAGTGGCCACCGTTCAGTGACGGCTGCGAAACCTGCCTGATGTCGGGGTTCACCGGCACTGTGGTGCCACACGCGACGATGACGCAGGGGGACACCCTGGTGGCGTTCTACCACCACGCCCGATGCGGCCGGCATTGGTTTACGTCGTGGAGCGCGTCGTGGGACTGGACGTGGCAGCGGATCGGCCCCGCCGGCACCCCGATGGTTGCCGGCCGCCGCGAGCTTCGCGCTCTGCCCGCCCCGGAGCGGTCGGCGTGACGGGGATGGACGAGTCGCCGACCGGCGCCGCGACGGACGCCGGAGCGCCGGAGCCGCGTCGGCTCGAACCGGACGAGCTGCACCGCTGCCGCCGCTGCCGGCGTGAGGCGTGCCGCTGCCCATCGCTGGAAGACGCACCGTACGGCAGCCTGCCCGGTGAGCCGGGGTACGTGCCGTGACCTACGACGACGCCGAGCGGTACGGGCGGGCCGGCGATCAGCCGCCGCCGCAGATGACCCGCGAAGAGTGGCGCGACTACTGGCAGCGGGCGCTAGCGGATCCGGATCGGATCTGGCCGGAGGATGTTCTCACCGAGGACGAGTGGAATCGGGGCTGGTTCGACCGGCAGGTGATCCTGGGCCGGATGCGGCCGGAGGACCTGGCCAACGTTGAGCGAGAATTCGGCGGCGACCTGGACGGGGCGACGCTCACCGATGAGCAGGTGCGTGAGCAGAATCGGCGGGCCGCGCGAGAGTCGGCCGACGCGCACCGGCGTGCTATTGCGGCTCGGGTCGCTGAGGAAGGGCCGGTCGGGCGCTGCTTCTGCCGCCCTATCTGCGGTGAGCGCGGCGGCGACATGCGCGAGGGGCTGCCCGGTGGAGTGTGACTACTGCGGCCTGGCGACGGGTGCTGTCGCCCGCTGGGAAGTGTCGGCGGGGCATCCCGGTGACGGCATGACCCGGTATGTGTGCGCCCGGCACGAGAACGCGGCCCGCGCCCAGGTGGGGATGGTCGGTGAGGTGCAGGTGATTGAGACGAATGTCGAGTATTGGCGGCGGCTCGCGCAGGTTGTGGTGTTGCCGTTGCGGCCCGAGCCGGTCGGGGAGGCGGCGTGACCGCGCCTGCGAGCAGTGGCCTGCGTGCCCCGTGGTGGGCGGACCCCGATCTGGGGTGCCGCGTGTACCGGCATCCGCGTCGCCTCGCGGTCGTGCACGACGGACCGCCGCCGGCCCGGCCCAAAACCGAACGGCATCTGTCGCTGCTGCCGCCCGGCGCGCGTCCGGCGCTGCTGCGCGAGTGGCGGATCGGGCAGCGGCTGTCGCAGGCGCAGGTGGCCGGTCTGTTGCAGGTGCCACCCGGGCGGGTGGCGTTGTGGGAGCGGGGGGATGTGGTGCCGCCGGTGGAGGTGCTGGCGGCGCTGGGGGTGGACACGGACTGGATGGAGGCAAGCAGATGAGCGACAAGTTGTACACCGACGCCGACGTGGCGATCGCCGTCGCCGCGATCGCCCGATCCTGGGGCTACGACAGCGTGGCCGCGATGGATGCCGTCCCCGACCAGGACGCGCCGATGGCCCGCGCCGAGGCCCGTGCCGTGCTGGACGCGCTAGTTGCCGACGGGTGGCGGCGGGCCGGAGCCGCCCCTGACACTGCGGCAGCCGGCACCACCGGCCCCAACTGGTCCCACGAGATCGCGTTCGACGACACCGGCGACTGGTCCATCGGACACCCCGACGGATGCCCCGGCCAAGCTGGCGGAGACTGCGACGTGCAGCGGCTCGCGTTCGGCCAGGTCGATGCGGGTTTCTTCAACCGTTACGCCGGCCACCGCTACCGCTGCGACGTCAACGACTTGCGCGACCGGTTCCTGTTTGGTGCCCGCATCGAAAACGAGCCTGCCGGGCTGGCCCCGTGGGACCGGTACGACGACTGCGGGCGGTGTGTGCTTGTGGCCGCGCTCGGCGGCCCGGTGCGCGTCACCCAAGCCGACTGCCCGACACACGGAATCAACCCGACCACCCAGCCTGAGGAGACGACCATGACCCCCATCGACCTGATCAACCAGGCCAACAAGATCGCCCCCATTCCTGCCGTCGAAAACGACGCCACCCGCACCGCATGGATCCGCCACTACGCGGCCCTCGCCCTGGCCGCGTACGCCGCACTGCGGGCCGAAACCAGCGACCTGCCCCGCAACCCGCAGCCCGGCTCGCGGCCCGACATCGGCTACCTGGCGGTGCTCGCCAACTCGGCCACCGCCGCCACTGCCGCCCTGGACGACAGTGGCGACGCACCCAACCTCATCTGGGATCTCACCCCAGAGGCCGGCGCCCTGAACGGGGAGTGGGAGGAGTGGCTTGCTGAGGTGCTGGTGAAGCGGGGCATCAACCCGGGCCACATCGACCCCGACCTGGACCCGGCCGACTTCACCCCCGCCACCGTCTGACCTGAGGAGACGCCATGCCCGACACGACCAACTGCCCGTCCCGCTACGCATCCACCGAAGGCACCACAGCGGGGGCCGTAGTCGAATGCCGCCAGACCGGACGGCACATCATCCACAGCAACCTCGCCGACCTCACACCCGACCGGGTCGTGTGGATCACCGGCGACGACGGCGAGCTGATCCGCCTCGGCTGCGACTGGTGCCGCATGCCCGGCGCGACCCACACCGCCGACGAGCATCCGTTGCCGAAGGGTCATCCCGACTACGACGCCACCGACACCGACCTCGCTGGCATGACCTCTGCCGCGCTCAACGACTTTTGGGGGAACCGATGACCGACACGACCATGCCCGCCCGGCAGCTCGCCGACCTGGTCGGCGACGACAACGCCCGCAGCGCCATCCAAGCCGGATGGGACGCCATCCGGCACCCCGAAACCGGGCGCCTCATCCCGCTGGGGTTCGAGCAGGACTACATCGCCATGATTCTCCTGGCTGCCATCCCCGGGCTGGCAGCCACCACCGGCGAGAACGCCCACACTGAGTGGGCGGTGCAGGTCACCACCCGCGACGGCCGGACCAGCCTGCGGCACGCCGACGACCCGTACACCGACCGGCAGTCCGCCGAACACTATGCGACCCACGCCCGTCTGGCGCCGCAGGTGCAGTCGGCGACGGTGGTGTCCCGGCAGGTGTGGCGCGGATCCTGGATTGGCGCCGACGGCCGGGAGGTGACCGAGTGACCGCCACAACCATGCCGCCGGTGGAGCGTTTCCGCCGCCGCCCGACCACCGTCGACACGATGTTGTGGGACGGCACCCCCGCCCGCGCCCAGCAGATCCGGGCGTGGGTTGGTGACCACCGCTTCTGGCTAGACGACGCCACCCCGACCGCAAGCGTGTGGAACGACCAAGAGCACGAGTGGTTCCCGGTGCCGGTCGGGCATCGGGTGGTGCGTGGTGTGCTGGGCGAGTTCTACGCGGTGTCCCCGGACGCCATCCAGGCCACCTACCGGCGGACGCTGGTGGGGGCTTTGGTGGCGCTGCTGCGGCGGATCTTTGGAGGCAAGCCGTGACCGACACTACGTTGCGCCGCTGGCAGGACATCGCACCCGCCGACGCCACAAAACTGGACTTGTCCAAGGATCTGACCATCACCGCACCGCTCAACGAGGAAGGCGAGAGGTGCCCGTGGCCTTGGGAGCCGCAGCTACGCGCCAGTGAGCCGATCGGGCAGTTTCACTGCGGCTACTGCGGGGCGATGGTGCTCGCCGGCATGCCGCACATCGACTACGGGGACGAGCCCGCCGAGGTGAAGCCGTGACCGGCGGCCCGTCTCTGGCTGAGGTTGTGTCGGCGGCTCGTGTGCTGCTCAACGCGCTCCTGTACCAGCCCGGCCAGACCAGCGACGTGGTGGAAGCCAGCGAGGTGTTGGGGAAGGTCGTCGACCGTCACGACCGCAGCCAACCGCCCGTCAAGGATCGCCCGTGACTGTGACCCGCCAAGGCAAGACCGGCAGCGGCGGCGGCCCGTGGGTAGAACTCGAAACGCCGAAACCACCACGCGTCCCCGACCACTACACGTACTGGGCTGAACCGCCACCCGAGTTGTCGGCCCGCTGCGTCTACTGGCTGCGGCAGATCGAACGCGGCTGGCTGCCCAACAAGTCGATCGGCGGCAAGGGGTACGACTGCACGGCGCAGTGGTTCGGCGTGTACCTGTGGGAGTACCTGAACGTCCTGTACCCGCGCATCAGCGAGGCGGAGCAGGCGCCTAGGAGGCGGGAAGTCGGATGACGTTGCCGCTGCTGCCGAGTCCTGGCCTGCCGCCCCGCTGGTGTCGGGCATGCCACCGGCCGGTGCCGAAAGGGCCGCTGGTTGGTGGGCTCGGCAGCAGTTGCGCACGTGACCACGGCCTCACCCCACCACCGCAGCCGCGCATGCCGAAGGCCGCGCCGCAGGAAGGGCCGACGCTGCTCGACTGGCAGACGGAATGTCCGAACGGAAACGACATAGAGACAGCGGGTGGCAATGGTCAACAATGAGCCGGCCCGCACTATATGCCACACGACTCACGTATGATCAAAGGGTGCCTGCCAGCGAAAACGCCACCATCGCCGCGCTACGGCGGGTCGCCGATCCGGTAGAGCGGGCAGCCGCCTGCCAAGCGTTCATCACCAACGGGCGGGAGACTTTGCGGCTGGTCATGTTGGAGCGTGACAACGCCATCCGGGTCGCACGGGCGGCAGCACATCCGGAGGCGCGCACCATCGACGGGCTCGCCGCCCGTGTCCGGGCCAAGAGGAACGTGATCGTGGACGCACTCCGAAAGCGGGGAAGCAAGTGACCGAGCCCGAAGCGGTAGTCGAGCGGCTTGGTCGATGGTGGTATCTGGTGTACGTCCGGCACGGCGCCAGCCGGTGGGCGCCGAACGGAAACGGCTGGTATGTGTTCGGAGCCGAACGTGCAGACCGGAAGGCGCGCAAGGTGCTCGCAGCCTACGTGCGCAAGTTGGAGAAGCGGGTGATTCGCACCGAGCAGAAAGGGCTAACCTCATGACCGACGAACGGCTGGCTTGGCTTCACGCCCAGATAGACGACGACGAACAGGCAGCGAACGCCGACCACGTCTTGTGGACTGTTGTGTATGGAAACTATGAGCCAGCGGAGGTGGACAGCCATCACTGGACACGTCCTGACGCCGAGCTGCGCGCCGAAGCGTTGAACACTGAAGGCGATGACGATCGGTGGAATACGGCTGCCTGGCGGCTTCCGCCGAACGCGGCGCAGCGTAGCCGGGATGTCGCCGAGGCGGGGGCCAAGCGGCGTGTTCTCGGCCGCCACACCCCGCACGCCATGGGTGACTGCCGGGTGCGCACCGCACCACATTGGGATGTTCTGGTCTGCAACCACTGCCACGGCCAGTCGTGGCCTTGCCCGGACGTACAGGATCTCATCACGCTGTACGCCGACCGCCCCGGCTATCAGGAGATGTGGGGGCAGCAGTGACCCACGAACTGGTGACCTGGCTTGTCGGGGTACTCGACCGCATCGAACAGCAGGCACCCGAGGTGCACGCCGCGAGCTGCCCCGCCGTGGACTCGTCAGGCATGTTGTACGCGGTCAGCCTCGACGCATGCTCATGCGGGTGGCCGCAACGCATACGTACGGACATCGCCGCCAAGCGGAACATCCTCGGGCTAGTCGTCGACAGCGGGCCGGGGTGGCACGACGGTTACACCGAGGCGTATCGGGACGTTGTTCGCCTGCTCGCCGCGCCGTTCGCCGCCGAGCCCGGTTACCGCGCCGAATGGGGGCCGCAGTGACCTGGCCGGCGCTACCCAGCCCGACGGCCTTTTGGCACCGGCTCACCCACCGGCACAGCGAACAACGTAAGCCCAACGCCGGCACCATCACGCTCTGCGGACAGCGGCTCACCGGCCGCATCTGCTGCGCCGTGGTTGACGTAGACGGCAAACCTCGCTGGCGCGTACGCCAACCGAGAGCCGAACAGGTTGCCCGCCTAGCCGCCGCAGCCACCGCAGCCGAGCTACGCCGGGTCGCGTGGGCCGTCTCCCTGGATATCCCGAAACCGCCTGACGGACAGATATGGAGCCGCCGGTGAGCTACATCGCCTTCCACACGGTCGAGCAGACCGGCTATATCTCCGGCGCCGAACGCGCCCACGTCGACATCCTCGTACGCGACACCGCCGCCCAACACCGGCGCAACCTGTTCGGGCATGACAGCCCCGAACGGCCGTCGCTGCTGCGCAAAGCCGTCAATTGGCGCACTGACATCCTCGACGGCGACGACTTCGACCAGTGGTCCGACACCGCCATCGCCGTAGACGACGGCCAGCTTCACGCCATCCTGCCCGGCGGCCCAACAGCCGAACGCACACTCAGCATCGACCTCAACACGGTCATCACCCACGGAACGCCCGCCGTCCAATTGGCGGCCCACATCTCCGCGCACTGCGAAGTCCACGCGTTCATCGAGGGCGAAGACCGAGCCTGGTTCGCCGACCAGATCGACGCCGCCGTACAGGCTGGCGTCCTTCGGCAGGGCATGTCCTGCTACCGGCAGCGCGCCGGCCACCCCAACGGCTGGGCTGAGGTTGCAGAGTTGGCCCGCTCGACGGACAGCGGCCCCATCGTCATGTCCTACTCGGTGTGCGACTGGTTCCCCAACAAAGACATCGCCGCATGGCCCGACAGCCTGCCCGACCAGGACGAAGACCCTGACGGCTTCGACGCCGCCGAGCAGTCGTGGATTGCCCTCACCCCGGCCGAGCGGTGGGAGCAGGCCGTGGCCGGGCTACGCCGCAAAGCTGAGACGGCGTGGCTGTTGCGCATCAGCCCCGACAACCTCGCAGCGGCGGCGTTCGGCACGGAAACCCCGCTCACCTGGCACGACATCGCGGCGGCGTGGCGAGGCCAAACCGTGTCTGCATAGACGGTGGCGGCCCGATTCCCTCCCCAGGTCCGGACCGCCACCCACCAGCATCCCACGCAGCCGCCGCGTGGTCACCCCGCCAGACTAACGCCACCGGGGGGACCACATCATGCACGACACCACCGACAACGAATGCACGTTGTGCCCGACGTTTCGCTCCAACCTTGACCCGCGCACACCCGACCGCTGGCCTGTCTGCGAAGGCTGCCGGCTGCGGCTCAGCCGGTTGATCGGCGAACTCCACGACCTGCACGAACGGCTCGCCAACCCCGAACCCGCCGAAGCAGGCCGGCGCCGCTACCAACGCCTCGACACCCAAGGCCGGGCAGAAACCGTGTGGGCCGACCCGCTCGCCACGATCGGCGGCTCCGGCCCCATCCCCTCCAAACCCGACCAGCCCCACGTGTCCGGCACCCCCTCCAAGTCCACGCCCGCCAACCTGGACCACATCGACCTCACCAACGAGGCCCGCATCCCCAACCCCACCCCCCAAGCCCGCAAGCACCCCTGGGACCAGATCGGGAACCTGTCCGTCGCCACCCGCCTAGACGAAGTGGTACGCGACTGGCGCGACACCCTGTGGCCCGGCCACCACCTACCGCCGCCGACCGTCCCCGAACTCGTCATGTGGCTGCGCGCAGGCCACACCCCCGAATACGCCGGCAACCGCGTGGATGAGGCATGCACCGGCCACCCGGGCATCGCCGACACCGCCGCCGAACTCCACCAACTACGCGGCACCCTCCGCGCAGCGTTGGGCGAAACCGACCCCCGACCCCGCCACTGGCTCGGCGTCGACTGCCCCCACTGCCACGAAATCTCCACCATCCAGCAGGCGCCCGGCGACGACTACGCCGAATGCGGCAACTGCGGGCGCATGTACACGGGTGATCAGATGGCCGAGATCGTGCACGAACAAGCCGCCGCAGCCCGCACATAACCCCACCACTTGCCAAAGATCGAACTCCTGTGGGAGCATGCGCGCGAGGACAGCAGTGTCCCCAAAACCCGACGAAGCCCCCGAGCCCCAGCGGCCGGGGGCTTCGCCCACTCCCCAAGGGGTGCTGCCGTGAACCGCGACGCCTACGTGCCCCGACGGGTAGCCGCAGCCGCAGTTGGTGTCACCACCACCACCTTCAACCACTGGCAAGAACGCGGCTGGGTCACCCCCGACGGACAACGCCGAACGTTGACCACCCGGCCCAACAAGCGGCGACGCGGCCATCTCGAATACCTGCTCGGTGACGTGCTCGACGCCGCCAGAGACACGAAGCTGAACCCGCGTAACCCTGGCCGGCAAACCCGCATCCTCATCACCGTGTAACTGGGAAGGCGGGTGATTGGTCATGGCAACAGCAGACCAGCCCGCCGAACGTGGCAAACCCAAATGCGGCGGCAAGCGGCGCGGCGAGGGCGCTGGCAAGTTGTGCACCCGCCCCGCAGGCTGGGGCACCGATCACCCCGGTACAGGCCGGTGCAAGATGCACGGCGGATCCACCAAGTCCCACAAGGTGGCTGGACAGAAAGCGCTTGCCGAACAAGCGGTGAAGACGTTCGGCCTGCCGCGTGAGATCGACCCCCGCGACGCCCTGCTCGAAGAGGTGCACCGCACCGCCGGGGCTGTCGCATGGCTTCACGAGCAGGTGCAGGCGCTCACCCCCGATCAGGTGGTGTGGGGCAAGACCGAAGAAGTCGACAAGCAGGCCGGCGAGTTCCCCGGCGTCGACACGAAGCATGCGGCTGAGGTCAACGTCTGGGTTCAACTGTGGAGGGCCGAGAGAGCCCACCTCGTGAAGGTGTGCGAGAAGGCCATCGGGGCCGGGCTGGAAGAACGGCGTGTGCGGCTGGCCGAGCAGCAGGGGGCGATGCTCGCCGGAGTCATCAAAGCCATCCTCGGGGACCTGGACCTGTCGCCCGAGCAGCAGACGAAGGCCGCAACGGTGGTGCCATTCAGACTTCGAGCAGTAGCCACCGCAGGGTAAGATCGAGGTACAACGAAATAGGACCCCGGCGGGTGCGGGAACACCCCCGGGGCATGGCCGACTGGTAGGAGTCGACATGGCCAATGTTATGCCCGCGACCACAGGTCGGGCTGCACCGCCCCGCCCCTGCGCGAGAGGCGCCGTCGCGCGCAACCGCAGGAGGTGCGCGTGACCAGCCTCTACAGCACCAGCCTTTCTCCCTGGGAAGCCGCAGCCCGACTGTTCGAGCCGACGCCCGTCTCCCCCTACCTCCACGACCCTGTCGGCTGGTGCCAAAACCGGCTCGGCGAGTTCTTGTGGAGCAAGCAACGGGAGATCGCCGAATCTGTCAGGGATAACCGGCGTACGGCTGTCAAGAGTTGCCACAATGCCGGGAAAGGGCTGCCACTCGATACGCCCCTTCCCACCCCAACCGGCTGGACGACGATGGGCGAGGTTCAGCCCGGCGACGAACTGCTGGACGAGAATGGGCAGCCCTGCAAGGTTGAGGCGGTCACGCCCGTCTGGAACGAACCCTGCTACCGGGTTCGGTTTTCCAACGGCGAGGAGATCGTCACCGACGCCGGGCACCTGTGGTCCACGATCCGCCTAGACGAGCGCCACGCGCTGAGGGAACGGCGGCGGCAACGCGGCCTGGCAGCCCCGTCCGACTGGCGCGAGCACTGGACTCTCGCCAAGACCATGTCAACCCCGGAGATCGCGGCGACACTCCGAACCGGCATCGGCCAACTTCGCCACGCTATACCGGTCTGCCGGCCACTCGATCTCCCCGAGGTTAATCTTCCAGTCCACCCGTATGTCCTCGGCGCCTGGCTTGGCGACGGCACATCGATCCAACCAGAGATCGCGTGCGACGAACCTGACCGGGAGATCGTTGACCGGATCGCCGCGCTCGGCGAAAACGTGCGCAAGACCGCGAGCCGGATCAACTGGTCGATGGCTGGTGAGGTTCCCGATCGGCCGCTGCTTCGGCATCGGCTCCGCGACTTGGGTGTGCTCGGGAACAAGCACATCCCGATGGTCTACCTTCGGGCATCGCTTGAACAGCGGATCGAACTGCTACGCGGGATCATGGACACCGACGGCTTCAACAGCCGCAACAGCGTCGGTGCGGACTTTTGCTCGGAGCGTCTTGCTAACGACCTTGCCGAGTTGGTGCGGTCGCTCGGGTGCATCGTGCATGTCAACCCGGGCAGGGCCACGTGCAACGGCGCGGACGCCGGCACCCGGTATCGGCTGATGTGGCGGTCACCGTTCAACCCGTTCCACCTCGCGCGCAAGCGTGCGGCGTGGGTAGCGGACAACGTCAGCCGCCGGACGATCCGAACCATTGCCAGCGTTGAGCCGGTTGACTCGGTGCCGACGAAGTGCATCCAGGTGTCGTCGCCGAGCGCGCTGTACCTCGCAACAGAACACTTCATTCCGACGCACAACAGCTGGATTGCCTCCCGGATAGCCGCGTGGTGGCTCGACACCCACCCGCCCGGTGAGGCATTCGTTGTCTCCACGGCGCCCACCTACAAGCAGGTGCACGCGATCCTGTGGGAAGAGATCCGCGCCGCCGCGAAGAAGGCCGCGAGCCGTGGCGAGCCGCTACCGGGCCGGGTGTTGCAGTCGGATGAGTGGAAGCTTGACGACGGAACCCTGATCGGCTTCGGACGCAAGCCGGCCGACACGGACGAGCACGGGTTTCAGGGCATTCACCGCCGCTACGTGCTGGTCATCTTGGATGAGGCGTGCGGCATCCCTGCCCAGTTGTGGACCGCCGTGGAGGCGATCACCACCAACGCGGACTGCCGCATCCTCGCCGTCGGCAACCCCGACGATCCGGCCACCGAGTTCCATCAGGTGTGCAAGCCCGGATCCGGGTGGAACGTCATCCGCATCTCCGGCCTCGAAACGCCGAACATGACGGCCGAGCGGATCGCCGCAGAACCCGGCCTAGCGGAACTGTTCGACAAGTTGGACCTCGGTCCGTCGACCGAGTTTGTGCCCGACGGTCTGCGTCCGCTGATGCTTGACGCCGGCTGGGTGGCGGACAAGATTCGCCGGTGGGGTGTCGAGTCACCCAGGTTCACTTCCAAGGTGCTCGGCGAGTTCCCCGACATCGGCGAGGACGTGCTGATCCCGCCGTCGTGGATCCGCGCCGCGCAGGAACGCGCGTGTGAGCCTGGCCCCCGGTCGATTCTCGGCGTGGACGTGGCCCGGTTCGGATCCGACCGCACCATCTTGTGTTTGCGGCGCGGTCCGGTCGCGCGGATCATCGGGGACTACTCGAAGCAGTCCACCACCGAGACAACCGGTTGCGCCGTCCGCGCCATCGCCGAGCATGGCGTGAACGAGACGCGGGTAGACGGTGTCGGTGTCGGCGGCGGCGTTGTCGACCAGCTTGTGGAAGCCGGCCACGACGTAATCGACATGCAGGCTGGTGCCGCCGCGAATGACCGGGATGCGTTCGCTAACGCGCGAGCCGAGTGGTCGTGGGCAATCCGCCAGTTGTTCGAGGACGGGGATATCGACCTCGATCCGGACGATGACGAGCTTGCCGCACAGTTGGGGGCGATCAAGTACCGGTACACAGCGCGCGGGCAGGTGCAGATCGAGTCGAAGGACGAGATGCGTAAGCGCGGCCTGCCGTCGCCGGACCGGGCGGATGCGCTGATCCTGACGGGGGCGCCCTCGCCGCCGTTGACGGAAGACGTGTACGAGGACGCCGACGACGCCGATTTCAGCATCTCGCTGGTGTGACCGATCGGGGGTGGCCGGTGTCTGATGCTGCTGTCGCCGAGGTTGCCCCGTCCCGCGAGGTGGACCTGCATGCCGAGGTGGAGAAGCTGGTCACCCGGTTGGAGCAGGAAGCCAACCAGAACGAACTCTTGCAGGAAACCGTCGCCGACCTGCAACGGGCACTGTACGAGCCGGGTTGGATTCGCCTGACCGCCTCCGGTGAGCACGAGTTTTCGCCTGAGGCGATGGTGCAGATGCGGGCGATCTGCCGCCTGTACGCCATCAAGTCTCCCCTGTTCCGCTCCGCGTTGAACCTGCGCAGCTCGTATGTGTGGGGTCAGGGTGTGGAGATCACCGCCCGCGCGAATGGCCGGCAGGACGGTCAGCAGGATGTGCAGGCTGTCATTCGAGCGTTCCTGGATGATCCGAGCAATCAGCGGACGTTGACGGGTGCCGGGGCGCGGGACCAGTTGGAGCGGTACGGGCTCGGCTGCGACGGCGAGGTGTTCTTCGCACTGTTCACGCGGCCGGCGACCGGGCGGGTGCAGACGCGGATTCTTCCGGCCGACGAAATCGCCGAGATCATCTGCGATCCGGAGGACGCCGACACCCCGTGGTACTACCGGCGGCGGTGGACGCATGTCGGCCGGGATGCCCGAGGCAACGCGGTGCGGGAGACGCGCGAGCAGTTGTATCCGGCCATCGACTACCGGCCCACCTCGAAGCCCGCCACCTATGCGGGCAGGCGGGTGGATTGGGCGGCGCCGGTGCTGCACATGCCCGTCAACCAGCCGTTGGGCTGGCAGCGTGGCATCCCCGACACGTATCCGGCGGTGGACTGGGCGAAGGCGTACAAAGAGTTCTTGGAAGACTGGGCGCGTTTGATGCGCAGCCTGTCCCGGTACGCGTGGAAGGCCAGTGCGCCCGGCGGCCGGAACGCCGCAGTTCGTACCCGGCTCGCGTCGCCGCCGTCACGGGATCCAGCATCAGGTGAGGTCAACCACGCCGGTGCGACGGCTGTGTTGCCGCCCGACGTGCAGTTGGAAGCCGTGTCGAAGTCGGGCGCGACGCTCGACTCCGACTCCGGCCGCCCCCTCGCCGCGATGGTGGCTGCGGCGCTCGGCATCCCGGTGACGATGCTGCTCGGCGATCCCGGCATCACCGGTGCACGTGCGACCGCCGAAACGTTGGATGATCCGACTGAGCGGGCCATGACGCAGCGGCGTGATCTGTGGGCTGCCGTGCTGCACCGGGTGCTCCGCTATGTGATCGCCGCGTCGGTGCTGGCGCCGAAGGGCCGCCTGTCGGGCAGTGTGACGGTGGACGACTGGGGTCAGCAGGTTGTCGCCCTGGACGGGGACACGGATCCGACGATTGACATCACGTGGCCGCGTCTGGACGACGTGGACATGGCGAAGCTTGTGACGGCGGTCGTGGAAGCCAGCTCGACGCAGACGCTTCCGCCCGAGGTGGTGGCGCGTCAGCTGCTCACCGCGTTGGGTGTGCGGAACGTCGACAAGCTGATCGAGCAGATGGTCGACGCGGACGGCAACTTCATCTGGCCGAACACGCCGCCGCTCGGCTCGCCTGCCGCCGCGCAACGCCGTGGCGGTGATCCGGCTGCTACCGGGCCGGGGCCGATGGTGCCCGACGAGCCGGACGAGCCGAACACTGACGATGACGAGCCGGTGGTCGAGCAGCTTGCGTTGAATCTGCCCGACCTGCCGAGGAATAGCCGGCGACGCAGGCGGGCATAACCTCCGCTGCTGGGGAGCGCCACCCGCGCAGCGCCATGTGCGCGGACCAACCCCAAAGGAAGTGGTCATGGGCAAGCTGAGTGACGAACTGGACGACCTGAACCGCCGCTACACGGGTGTCCGTGACGCCATCGACGGCTCGCACACCTCCACCATTCAGGCCGTCGACCTGGCCGACAGCGAGGTGCAGGCGCTGCGGGACGGTGACCTGTCGGACGAGCAGCGCAGGCACGTGGACCGGCTGACGGAGCTGCTGGGCGAGATCCGCACCGCCGCCGACGGCGTGGGTGACGGGTACAAGGCCCCGACGCGGGAGCCGGCCCCGGTGAAGGGCCAGAAGGGCAAGCCGGCGCCGGGTTCGGTGGCGGACCGGGAGCGCGGCGGCATCTGACCGCGAAGTCGTGTTGGGGTGGTCGGGCGGATCGGCCACCCCAACACCATGTCTGGGTTCGGGGGTGACGGGTGGCTGTCACCTCCCGCACCCTCCAACTCCTACGGGCGATGCGAACCGCCGTGGGCGGGTACGCAGACGACGCCGTACGTGACCTCGCCGAGCAGTGGACGCACGCGTGGCGGCGCATCGCACCCACCTGGCGCGAAGCCGTCGATGTGCTGGTGGCGTGGGCAGCACAGCACGGACGCTGGCCGACACCAGTCGAGATCGGCCGCATCGAACAGGTGCCCGCCGCGCTCGACGCCACCACCGCCGAACTGGACGCGCTGACTGCTGCGACCATCGCCACTGTCACCGCTGCTGCCGGGCTGGCGATAGCGGCCACCGCAGACGGCGAGCCGCGCATCATTGCGTCGCAGGTGCCAGCCGCGTACCGCAACGATCTGCAACGCCGGGCAGCGCAGCGGATCCTGCCGTCCGCCCTGGACGTGATCCGCATCCGGGTGGGGCAGGCCATCACCGCCCAGTCCCGGCCGCTCGGCGCCGACGCTGCTGCGGCGATCCGCCGCGAGCTGGTGCGCGGCGTGAAGGTAGGCGCGAACCCGATCGAAACAGCACGGCGGGCAGTCGCGGCGGTGCAAGGCGCGTTCGAGGGTGGCAGCCAGCGGGCCGCCGTGATCGCTCGCACGGAGACCCTGGACGCGTACCGTGTCGCTTCCCGGTACGCGCACGAAGCCAACGCCGACGTGCTCGGCGGCTGGATCTGGCTGGCGACAGTCAACGGCAAAGGCGCCGCCCGCACCTGTAGTAGCTGCTGGGCGCTCCACGGCACGGTGTGGCCACTCGGCTCCGCTGGCCCTCTCGACCACCAACAAGGCAGGTGTGGGAGGGCACCACACGTCCGGCCGTGGCGGGAACTCGGCATCAACATCGACGAGCCCTCCGACGCCATCCCCGACCGGCAAGCCGCGTGGGACGCCCTCACTCCCGCCCAGCAGCGGCAGGTGATGGGAGCCCGCCGCCTCGCGTTGCTTCGCTCGGGCCGCATCGGGTGGGACGACATCCCGCAGCTTCGTACCAACACCGCATGGCGA
This sequence comes from Micromonospora sonchi, assembly GCF_014646235.1. GTDB lineage: Bacteria > Actinomycetota > Actinomycetes > Mycobacteriales > Micromonosporaceae > Micromonospora > Micromonospora sonchi. The sequence goes on from NZ_BMNB01000003.1 coordinate 204,861, forward strand.
GATAGCTACACACCCCGCCCGGTGTCTGACCTTGAACGGATCGCCGACCAGAGGCGCTAACGATGGGAGGCGAACCGTGACCGCAGTTCGTGTGCGCGGGTTCTCCGATGAGGCGTTCCGGCGCGCGGTGGCCGAGTCTGCGCCGGCTGCGCTGGACGAGCCAGCAACGGAAGCCGAGGGTGCGGCGGAGTCGACTTCCCCGGTGATGCCGGAGGTCGACGCGCCGCCGGCCGCCGAGCCGGATTCGGTCGGTGACGCGGATGACGATGAGGAACCTGTCACCGAGGCCGACACGATCGCCGCGCGTGGTCTGAGGTACTGGACGACGGGGCAGGGTGGGACCGTCAAGATCCGCTGGAATACACCCGGTGATCATGGCCGGTGCGTAAGGGCGCTAACAGGCAAGGTCCGCGATCCCGCCGCATATTGCGCGAAGCTACACAAAATTGCTACGGGAGTTTGGCCCGGAGACAAGCGCAACGTCGGCGCAGGCGAAACCGACGCCGGACAGCCCGCGCAGACCAGCGTGCAAGAGGCCACCGTCGGCGGCGCCACCGTCACTTCCACCGGCCGTATGCTCGTCCGTCTCATCCGCGCCGGTGTCTCACTCAACGGCAACGCCTACCCCGCCCACGTGCTCCGCGCCGCCGCCGAAAACCGGGCATGGGCGCGAGGCTGCCTCACGTTCGTTGACCACGCCACCGACGAAGAGGACGCCGCCCGCCCCTCCGGGTCGATCAAAAACCTGGCCGGCGCGCTCACCGAAGACGCCCGCTGGGACGAAGAAACCCAGTCGCTGGTGGCTGAGGTTCAACTGTTCCACCCGTGGCGGGAAACGTTGACGAGCATGGCCGAGCACATCGGCATGTCGATCCGCGCGTGGGTGGTCGGAGACCGTGGCGAGTACGAGGGCCGCGAATGCTTCGTCGTGGAACGCATCGAATCGGGAAGGTCAGTCGATTTCGTGACGAAGCCAGCAGCGGGCGGCGGCATCATCTCGGTGCTCGAATCCGTCGGCAACCAGGTGCCGACGGAGGAAGCCGAGAACGTCGGCGCGTGGCTGGAATCGCGGCTACATCTGGCGTTGACCGAACTCGCCGACAACATGTACGGCAACGGCCGGCTCACCCGCGAGGAACGCATCGCCTTGTCGGCTGCCGTCGGTGACGCATTGCAGGCGTGGGTGGCGCGCGTCGAGCAGGACGCGCCGCAACTCTTTCAGCGGACCCGCTGGGATGACCCGCCCGAGCCGTCGACCGCGCAGGCGCAGGAGACGGCCCCCGACACCGGCCCGGCCGATTCCCCGCCCCCATCCACCGCCCCGGAGGCCGAGACGCCGCCGGACGGCAACACCACCACCGATGACGTGTCGGACGGCACCCCGCCGACCGCACCCAACCCACCAGATGAAGGAGGGCCCGACATGTCGGGTACCACGACCGGCAGTGCGCCGGTTGAGGCGGGGACGGCACCGGTCGCCGACACCGCCACCACCCCGCCCGCCCCGGCCGCCGAGTCGGCGCAGCCGCGTGTGGACGTGCAGGCGCTCGTGTCCGCTGCGCTCACCGAGGCCCTGGCCCCGGTCACGCAGCAGCTCGCCACCGTGCAGCAGGCGCTGACCGCCCAGCAGGCGGAGAACGCGGCGCTGCGGAACCGGTCCGCCGCGTCGGAGGCTGTCGCCGCCGCGCTGCGTGCCCCCGAGTACGCCGACGTGGCCGCGCAGATCGGGCCGCGTGTCCAGTCGCGGATCCTCGACAGCATCCCCACCACCGCTGAGGGCGCCGTCGACACGACCGTGCTCGGCGAGCGCATCGGCCAGGTGGCTGCCGACGAGGCCGCCTATGTGCGGCAGGCGCGGGCGGAGGCGCTGGAGGCTGCCGGTGTCGGCCAGCCGTACGGCCTCGGCCAGCGCGCCGACGAAGCCACCCAGCAGGATGAAGGGTTCTCTGCCGAGCTGGACGACTTCTTCACCAACACGCTCGGGCTCACCTCTGAGGCCGCGAAGATCGCCGCGAAGGGACGTGCCTGATCATGGCGAAGAACACCGTGCACATGTGGACCGAGTCCCTGCCGCTCGTCTGCACCTCCCCCGCCACCCCGCAGTCCGGTGACCCGGTGCTGTTCGGGCAGCTTCCCGGCGTCGCCCTCACCACCGAGGACACCAACGGTGTCACCACCTGCGCGCTCAACGGCGTGTTCGACCTGCCGGTCAAGGGCGAAGGGTCCGGCGGCAACGCGGCGATCACCGCCGGAGCGAAGGTGTACTACGAGGCCGGGCAAACCCCGCCGCTGAACGTGGACTCCACCAACGGCGTCTACTTCGGCATTGCCATGGCCGGCGTGTCCTCGGGAGCGACCGCCACCATCCCTGTTCGCGTCGGCTACTGAGGAGACCAGCGCATCATGTCTACCGCTCTGCTCGACGCTGGCACCGCCACGCTGGGCCAGCTCGATACCTACCACGCCGGCACCGAGAACGCCGCCACCTCCGCCATCTTCGGCGGCGACGGCGTCCTCCTGTCCGGCAACCGCCGTCAGCGCCGCCAGGAGTCCCGCGACTATCAGCGGCGGCTGCTCGACCTCACCCGCCGGTACCGGGGCATGATCGAGGGCGACCGGCGGGCCGCCCTCGCCTTCCAGGAGGCCATGTCCCGGGGCGACTTCACGCACCTGTTCGGCGACATCATCGACCGGCAGCTGCTGGCTGCCTACCAGACGCGGCCGGTGCAGTGGCCGTCGTACGCGAAGCGGGGCCGGGTGCGGGACTTCCGCACCGTCAAGCGGTTCACCCTGGACGGCGGCGAGGCCACCCTCAACCAGGTGAAGGAGTTGGCCCCGTACAAGGTCCGGGCCGTCACCGACAGCCACTACGAGTACGCGGTCGCCAAGTACGGCGACCAGATCGCCGTCTCGTGGGAGACCATGGTCAACGACGACCTGGACGCGCTCACCGACCTGCCGACCCGTCTCGGGAACGCGGCCCGGCGGACGGAGGAGAAGTTCGCGGCGCAGATGTTCTCCGACGCGTCCGGCCCCAACAGCACGTTCTTCTCCACCGCGAACCGCAACATCATCAACTCGACGGTGGTCGGGTCGACGGTGACCGCGAACCCGGACCTCACCATCGGTGCGCTTCAGCACGCCATGCAGGTTCTCGGGCAGCAGAAGGACAGCGACGGCGGCCCCATCTACGTCGAAGGCGTCACGCTGGTGGTGCCCCCGGCGCTGGAAGTCGCCGCGAACAACATCATCAACGCCACCGAGATCCTGGCCGCGACCGGCGGCGGCGACGGCACCGCCAACGACCAGCTTCGGGTCACGAACTGGATGCGCAACCGCGTCCAGGTGGTGGTGAACCCGTGGCTGCCGATCGTGAACACGACCAGCGGCAACTCGGCGTGGTACGTGTTCGCGAACCCGAACGTGGGCCGCCCCGCGATGGAACTCGGTTTCCTCATCGGGCACGAGACGCCGGAGCTGTGGGTGAAGTCGCCGAACGCGATGCGGGTCGGCGGCGGGCCGGTGGCGCCGGAGGAGGGTGACTTCGAGCACGACGCGATCCAGTACCGGGTTCGCATGGTGCTGGGCGGCACACTGATGGACCCGAAGTCGGCGGTCGCCAGCACCGGACTCAAGAGCTGACGGTGGGACGGAGCCGCCCAGTTTTGGGCACCCCGTTCGGCACTGACGGGCCGTGGCTGGCGGCGATCCTCGACACGCTCGGCGACATCGCCGACATGCTGGACGCTCGGCTTCCTGCCGCCGCTTCGGCGGACGGTGGGGGGCCGGGCCGCCCGGTGCCGGTGTCCGAGCCCGCCCCAGAGTCTCGCCCGAAGCGGGAAGCGGTTCCGGTGTCGGAGCCTGATCCGGACAAGCCAGACGACGAAGACGACGACGGCGAACCGGTGAAGGTGACCGAACCCGCGCCGTCGCTGCCGCCTTCCCCGCCGCGCTCCGGCAAGGGGTCCGGCCTAGACGCATGGCAGGCGTACGCCAACGTGGCTGGGGTCAGCTACCCAGCCGATGCGTCCCGCGCCGACATCATCGCCGCGTGCGTGGATGCGGGCGTCATCGACAGGGAGGAGTGACCTGCGGTGGCGAGTCTTGCTGTAGCCGAGGCGAACCGGCTGCTCGACGCGTCGCTCGGAACCGCCGGGCATGTGGCGCCGACGCCGCCGATGACGCTGGCCCTGATCACCGCTGCCGGTGATGGGGTGACGCCGGGCACGGAGGTGGTGGGCGGCTCGTACGAGCGGCAGCCGGTCACGTTCGGTGCCGCGTCGGCAGGTGAAGCGTCCAACAGCACACCCGTGGTTTTCGCAGGCATGCCTGCGGTGACGGTCGTTGGTGTGGAAGTGTACGACTCGGCGGATCCGCCGCGCCGCTGCTGGCATGGCCCCCTCACCGCGCAGCGCACCGTCCAGAACGGTGACGCCGTGCAGTTCGCGGTCGGGCAAATCGTCGCGACCATCACCTAGCCGTGGCGTCCATCTTCGCCGGCAGCCCCGGCCCGGCCACCACCTACGACGACGGCACCACCCTTGAACTGGGCATGGTTTGGCGCACCGCCGCCGATGGTGTGTGGACCGGTGTGCGGGTGTGGGGGCCGTCCCCGTCGCCGGGTTCGGTGGTGGTGTCGGGGTGGCGGATGGTGTCGGATGTGACGGGCGCCCTGCTGGCTGAGAGCGGTGCCGCGCCGGTGACGTCTGGTGTGTGGACGGATGTGCCGTTCACCGAGCCGGTGCCGGTGACAGCGGGTGTCTACTACTGCGCCCAGTACCGCACCGGCTCCTCCTACACGGCCACCCCCGGCTTCTTCACCTCAGGCGAGGTGGCGGCCGGCGATCTGACGGCGATCCAGCACAACGTGGAGCCGCCCGGCGACCCGTTCAACAACGGCCGGTTTCTGGCCGGTGCCGGGTTCGCTGCCGGTAACGGCGGCGGCGCCTGGTACGGCATCGACGTGCTGGTGACGGTCGGTGCGCCGCCGGTGGAGGCAGCCGCCGACCTGCCGGCGGTGTCCGCCCTGTCCGCTGCGGCGGGTGTGGGTGTAGCCGGACAGTCGGGCATGTCTGCGGTGTCGGCGTTCGCGGCCACGCCAACGCGGGTGGTGGCGGTGTCGGCCCGCATGACTGCGGTGGGTGTGCTCGACGCCGGGCCGGCGGTCACAGCGGCGGCGACGTCGAGCCTGGACGGGATATCGGGCCTGTCGGCCGATCCGCTGGTGGCGGTGCCGGTGTGGGCTCGCGGCACCCTGCGCCACGGCACCACCAGCACCGTCCGCACACCGGCAGGCAGGTCGGAGGTGAGGCTGCCGTGACAGTGCGGGCTTACTGGATTGGGCAGCAGATCGCCGCCGAATGGACACTGCTCGACCCGTCCGGCCAGCCGGCTGACGGGGCGACCGTGTCAGGTGTGGTCACCACACCGGACGGCACCACCACCCCCATGACCGTCACCTCCGCCGGGCATGTGCACACCGCCACGTACACGCCGGCTGGGGCGGGCGCCTACTCGTACCGGCTCACCGCTATCGGCGCGTTTGTGGATGCGGTGGAGGGCCGGTTTGTGGTGCGCAGCCACGAGCCGTCGGCCGCGCCGATCACGTTGGATCCGGCCACCGATGTGGGCATGGTGCGGCTGCTGATCACGGACGTGGACGAGACAGCACCTTTGTTCACCGACGCCGAGCTACAGGCGTTCCTCGCCGCCGAGCGGGGGGTGAAACGGGCTGCTGCTTTGGCGTTGGAGACGATTGCCCGCTCCGAGGTGCTGATTGCCAAGCACATTTCCACGCAGGACTTGTCGACCAACGGCCCGTCAGTCGGGGCGGAGTTGCGGGCGTCGGCGCGCGCGTTGCGGGAGCAGGCGCAGCAGGATGAGGACGACCTGATCGGCGGCACCGACGCGTGGGGAATCTCTGTCATCGACTTCGATCCGCAGGCCGCATACCGCAGGTGGTGACTGATGCCGTTGCCGAACTCCCGGCTGATCCATCCCCGTTTCGAGGAGCATCACCGGCCGACGGTTGAGGCGTCGATGACGGTGGAGGTGCGGCTGTCGCGTCCCGCTGTGGGTGGCGTCCGCGACAAGACGACCGGTGTGACCTCGTTCGACGGGGAGACGCCGCTGTGGCAGGGCCAGGCCGCGTTGCGCGCCAACGACGGGGGCTCACCGACGGTGCAAGCCGATCGTGTGGTGGCGTTGGGCGGCTATCTGCTGCGGCTGCCCGCCGACGCTCCGGCGCCGCAGGTGCGGGATGTGGTGGATGTGCTCGGCGAGGTATCTGATCCGAGTCTTGTCGGGGCCAGGTTGCGGGTGGTGGACGTGCCCCGCAACGGTTTGTCGTGGCAGCGGACGGTCGGCTGCGACATCGAACAGCCCATCAACCGGCAGGAGGCGTAGTCATGGTGTCGGTGTGGGTTGAGGGCATCGACGAACTCAACACCGTGGAGCTGCGGTTGCGTACCGCGAAGGGCCGCGTCGGGGCCAAGGGTTCCGAGGTGGTCAGGCGGTCCGCGCTCAAGGTTGAGGAGTGGGCGAAGCTTTTCGTGCCCGTGCGCTTCGGTCACTTGAAGGGCAGTATCGGGCCGCCGAGTTTTTCGGGTGACGGCCGGCACGGCGCGATGGAGGCCACTATCTCCGCAACCGCGAATTATGCCCGATTCGTGGAGTGGGGCACGTCCAGGATGGCTCCCCGCGCGTTCATGGGTCCGGCTCTCGACCGCGTGTCACCCGACTTCGCCGCCGCCGTGGCCGCCATGGCCGATCCGCTCGACTAGCTGAACGGTCCGGGGGTGGTCTCCGTGACTACCCCGCTGGTGCCGTCCGTCGAGCCGTCGGTTGACCACGTTGAGGCCATCGCCGACCTGCTGCGCGCCGGCACTGCCTTCGACGTGCACGTCGGCGAGCCTGAGCCGCCCGACGACGAACTCACCTACCCGCACTACGTGGTGTGGGGCGCCCCCGGCAGCCCGGCGTTGCAGCGGCTGTCCGGTGACGGCGGCGAGGTGTGGACCCGCACCCAGATCACGTGTGTCGGGCTGACTGTGCTCGACGTGATCGGTGCCGCCGATCGTGCCCGCCGCGCCCTGCACCGCAAACGCCCCACGATCCCCGGCAGGCGGTGTGGGGACATCGAGCAGGACCCGGAAGCCGCCGTCGCCCCGCCGGTCCCGGACCCGTCCGTGAAGTCCCCACCCGGCCGGCAGGTGTACATCACCGCCCTGTTTTTCCTGCTGCATTCCAGCCCGCTCACCGCATAAGAGAGGACTCTGTCATGCCTGACGACGACCGCATCGGCGGACGGCGGGCACCCCGCACCACCGCCCGCATCCCGTACGTGTGGGTGGAGGACACCACCACCGGCCACCGCTACGACGTGCTCGAAACCGCTCTCCGTGACGGCATGAAGCCGGTGGAGGGCTACGACCTCAACTACACGGGCCGCCCCCGGCGGACGAAGCACCGCACCGACCTGGCCGGCGAGTCGGCCACCGGACAGCGGGCCGCTCACTCTGCCGCGCCGGTCGAGCAGCCGCAGCCCACCGACGGACAGGGCAGTGAGCCCGCCGCCGACAAGACCACGTCTCTGAAGGGTGGCCGTCGATGACTCAGCCCATGCCCATGGCGGTGACCACCAACGGCACCGTCGCCGTTCGGTTCGTGCCCGCGATCGCTGACCCGGCCGCGCCGACCGTCACCGAGGTCAACGCGGTCAGTTCGGTGGACCTGTCGTGCTATCTGACTGGTGACGGCTACAACGCCGAAACGTCGGAGAACACGGTGGAGGACCCGCGTCTCTGCTCGAAGCAGATTTTCGAGGCGCGCGGCGACTACACCGACACGCTGGAACTGACCTACGTGTTCAACCCGGCCAGCCCGGACGACGACGAAGCGCGCACCACCCTGCCGCCCGGCACCGCCGGATTCCTGGTCACCCGGTGGGGTGTCGACTCGGAGGACGCGTTCGCTACCGGCGACATCGTGGATGTGATTCCGTTCGAGTCCGGGGCGCAACGTAAGAACGCTCCGGCGCGGAACTCGGTGCACCGAATCACGCAGAAGCAGTTCATCACCGGCAAAGTTCAGGACAACGTCGCGATCGTGGCCGGCGCCTGACCTTCTTCTTTCTCCCTCGGGGTGGGTTGGCGTGTGCGCCGGGCGTCGCCAGCCAACCCACCCCCTCTTCTTCTTTCTCGCTGATCTTGTTGCTGGGGAGCGACCATGGATTTCGATCTGCTGTTGGATGAGGCGTCGCCGCGCGAAACCGTGGTGCCGCTGTGCCTCAACGGGAAGCTGCGCGCCGAGTACGAGGCGGTGAAGGCGCGTATCGAGGAGCGGGCCGCGCACGCCGACGACGGCGATGACCTGCCAGAGGGCGACGACCGGCTGGCCACCCGCAAGCGGGAACCCGAACCGGACCCGGAACAGTCGCTGCTGGACGACCTCGAAGAGAAGATGCGCGCCCACACCGTGCCGTTCAAGCTGCGGGCGTTGGGCCGGCAGGAGTGGGCGGACCTGTTCTCGCAGCACAAGCCGCGCCGTGAGGGGCAGACCGGCAAGCTGGATCCGCGCGACAGCATGAACGTCAACTCGACCACATTCTTTCCCGCCCTGGTACGCGCCAGCGTGGTGGAGCCGGAGATGTCGCCGGAGCGGTGGGCGAAGCTCGACAAGGTTCTCAGCGACGCCCAGTTCGACAAGCTCGCCACGGCGGCGTGGCTGTTGAACAGGGTGGAGGAGGATGTCCCTTTCTCGCTGAGCGGATCAGCCAGCACCCCGACCTGAGGCGGAAGCTGACCGCAGCCCGCACCCTGGGCGTGAGCCTGCGCCGGTTCGACGGGTGGGAGCCTCGCGAGTACACCGAGGTCACCGCATGGGATGAGCAGGGCCGCCCGCTGCGGTGGATAACCCGCCGCGAACCGGAGTGGGATCCCCGCGAGCGTGGCTGGATGTTGGCCCTGGACTGGCACGAGTCGAGCTTGTGCCGCAAGTGTGGGCAGCCTTTGGCGGAGTGCACCGATCCGGCAAACGATCCGGACAACCCGGCCAGCGAACGCATGTATGTTGCCGAGCCGCCCACCGAGTGTTTCTCGTGCAAGGTGCTGGTCAAGGCGGACGAGAAGTGGCACAAGGACTCCCCCGAAACGTCCGGTTTCGTGATCCACACCGCTGCCCTGGTCGACAGGCCGCAGAGGCGACCCGCACGCAGGGGGTGATCCTCGATGGCTGACCGCACCGTGTCCGTCAAACTCCGGCTGATGGTCCGCGACTACGTGTCGGGGGCCACGGAGGCGGAGCGGGCCACCCGCCGTTTGCGGGACTCGCAGGACGCGCTCGGCAACACGTCCCGCAAGACTGCTGGCGACCTCACCAAGTCGGCGAAGGCGATCGATGACTGGTCGCGTCGGGTCGCTGTCGGCACCGCTGTGGTGGCCGGTGGGGCAGCCGCCGCCGGAGGAAGCCTCAAGCTGCTGCCGCCGCTGCTGGCCGCGACCGCAACCGGGGCGGCTGCGCTGCCGGGCATGCTGACCGGTGCTGCCGCGTCGCTGGGCACGCTCAAAGTGGCGACCATGGGCGTGTCCGACGCGTTGGGCGAAATCTTCGACGTCGATGACCCGTTCGCCCGGTTGTCGCCGTCGGCGAAGGCGCTCGTCAACGAGATGGGCCGCCTCAAGCCGCAACTACTCTCGTTCCAGCAGTCCATCCAGGACGCCGCGTTGGGCTCGGCTGCCGGCAACTTCAACCGGTTGGCCACCACGACTTTGCCGAGGTTGACCAGCGAGGCTGTGATTCTCGGCCGGGCGTGGGACCGCACCTTCACCGCGCTCACCGACGCCGCCACCGACACCACGTTCCTGGACGGCGTGTCCGTGGCGTCCCGCTCGACGGCCCGGTTCATGGACCAGCTCGCGGTCCGCACCGCCGCGTTGGCCCGGTCGTGGGCGATCCTCATGATGTCCGCCGACCCGCTCGTCCGTCTGATCGGTGACCGGCTGGTCGGCTCGATCGACAAGATGAACGCCGCCGCGCAGAAGGCACGGCAGACCGGCTCCCTGGACGAGTTCTTCCGCGCCGGGGTGGAGACCGGCGGCGCGCTGATGTCCATTTTGGGCGACATCATGCGCATCACCGGCCAGGTCGTCGGGGCGGTCAACAGGCAGAACAGCTCCCTGGTGGGGGCCGCGCAGTCGCTGGACGCGTACATCAAGTCGGGCCGGTCCGCCCGCGACGTGGCCGGGATTGTCGACACCCTCACCACGGCGTATGAGGGCATGGCCGATGTCCTCGGCCCGCTCGGCGGCATCGCCCGCGACGCGCTCGCCGACCCGGCGACCCGCGACGCCCTCGCCACCATGTTCGACATCCTGGCTGCCGGGTCGAAGGCGCTACAGGTGGTGTTCGGCCTGTTCCAGGCGCTCCCGGACCCTGTCCAGTCGGTGGTCATCGCCGCCATCACATTGGGTGCGGTCGCCCAAAAGGCCACCACGGCTGTCGGTGCGATGGGGGTTGCCGCCCAGGGTGCGGCGACGAAACTAGCGACGCTCGGCGCTGCCGGGCAGAAAGCGGGACGCGGCCTGACGGGGCTCGCCTCTGCCGCCGGTAAGGCCGTGACCGCTCTGGTCGGGTTGCAGCTGCTGGGGGTGGTGTTCGAGCAGTTCGAGCCGGCTGCCGCGAACGTCGACCGCATGACCGCCGCCGTTAAGAATTTCGCGGAGACTGGGCGGGTCGGCGGCGAGTTGACCCGCATCTTCGGGGACAACCTGGAAGGGCTGAACAAGGCCGCCAGGGGTGCTGGCGATGGAATTCTGGCGAAGACCGGCCGCGCGTTCGAGTCGATGTTTCCGCACGTCAAATCGATCAACGAGATTTTTCAGGGCGGATCGTTCCTCGGCTCGGTGGAGCGATTCCAGGCGCTCGACGCCGCGATGTCGCAGTACGCGCGCACCACCGACGACACGGCCGGCACCACCGCCATGTGGCAGCGGGTGCTCGAAGAGTCGGGTCTGTCGACGGCTGACCTGATCAAGTTGATGCCGTCCGCGTGGTCGGAGTTGGAGCGGCTACAGGCTGCGGCGCACAACGGGGCCGGGTCGGTGGCTGAGCTGGAAGCCCGCACGAAGCTGCTGTCGGGTGGGATGCGGGACGCGGTCCGCAACGGACGGGACCTCATCAGCATTTTCGAAGAGTTGAACGGGGCTGCGATCGACGCCGCCGAAGCGGAGATCAGGGCAGAGGAGTCGATCGACCGGCTGTCGGCGGCGTTGAAGGAAAACGGGCTCGCCATCAACAAGCGGACCGGCGAATTCAACACCAACAACGAAAAAGGCCGCGAAAACCTTCAACTCACCATCGACCTGGCGAAAGCAGCGGCGCAAGCAGCGCAGACGACCTACGCCGAAACGGGGTCGATCGAGCAGGCCAGCGCCGTGTACGACAGCTACATCGGTCGGCTCCGCAAAATGCTGGGCGAGAAGAAGCTGACGGCCGATCAGATTGATGTGCTGATCGGCAAGTTCACGCAGATGCCGGAGCTGAAAGAGGTTCCGGTGACAACGCCGGGCCTGCCTGAGTCGACCGGCAAGGTCGAAAGGTTTGAGGAGGCGTTCAAGCGGATCCCGCCGAGCAAGACGGTCCCGTTTTTCGCCACCACGAGCGAGGCCGAGGCTGCTGTCCGGGTGCTGCAGGGGCGTATCGACGCGCTTAAGTCGAAGCACATCTACGTCACCGGAACGGTCAAGTGGACGTCGACTGGTGATCTGCGGGTGCCCGGCGGCAGGGTCCTCAAAGACAGGTGGGGTGGCGTGCACACACCGGCGGCGATGGCCGCCGGTGGGGTGACGCAGGCCGGTATCTACCCGGCCAGCAACCCGCCTTTGATCATGTTCGCGGAGCCGCAAACGGGAGGCGAGGCGTACATCCCGCGACGGGGTGACCGGCGCCGCAACCTGGAGATCCTGGCTGAGGCCGCCCGCTGGAACAAGGCGGCGATTGTGCCGATGGCGGCTGGTGGGCTGATGCAGGCGACCGCCGCAGCGTCGGGGCTTGTGTCGGTGGCACCCCCACCACCCGCTCCGGCTCCTCGGGAGCGCGGCAGCCGGTTGGACACGATCGACACGTACATCCGTGCCCGCGACGCGGTGATAGAACTGAACAAGTCGTTGAAGGAGAACGGGCGTAGCTTCTCCCTCAGCACGGCGAAGGGCCGGGAGAACCGGTCGGCGTTGTCGTCGGCGATCCGCGCGGCGCAGGCTGCGGCTGAGGCCAAGTACGAGGAAACCGGGTCGGTCAAGGCGGCGAACAAGGCGTACGACAACCACATCGCCAGGTTGAAGGCCAGCCTGAAACAGCAGGGCGTCAACGCGGCGACCATCAAGAAGTTGATGAAGGAGATGTCGTCGCGTCCCGTCTACGACGTGCCGGGCAAGACGCCGAAGGCGCTTCCGTCGAGCGAAAAGAACGTTGCGGCGATGCAGGGTCGGATCGCGGCCGAGGAGTCGCTGGCCCGGCTGGCCGATCACTTCTCGCTGGTGAAACCCACCTTGGACATCAAGGATGAGGTGGGGCGCGAAAACCTGACCGAGATGTTCGCGTTCCTCAAGAACGCCGAAGATGCGGCGCAGGCCGTCCTTGAGCAGACGAAGGACAAGAAGAAGGCCACCGCCGTCTACGACGACTACATCAAACAGCTGCGGCAGGTGCTCGCTCGGTCCGGCATGCCGAAGTCGCAGATCGATTCGCTGCTCAAGACGTACGGGCGGATCGTGCTGCAACCCAACCTGATCGGCGGCGTGTACGGGCCGGGCGGTTCAAGCCTGACCCGACTGTCGCAGGGCGGACTGTACGGCGGCGCTCGAACCTTGTACGGGTTCGCCGAGCCGCAGACCGGCGGGGAGATGTTCTTGCCTCGCCGGGGTGACCGGCGTAGGGGCGAGGATCTGCTGACCGTCGGGGCCGGCTGGTACGGCGGAAGGTTTGTGCCGGCAGCCGGCAAGGGTGACGTGTCAACCACGAACACCAACACCATCAACGTGTACGGCACGCACCGGATGACACTGGCCGACTTCCAGGCGTACCAGCGGCAACTGGACGCGCGAGCCCGGATCCGCCGCCCCCGATAAGCCGCATGCCCGACTCGGAGAGGGGGTGTGTGGTGGCGGAGGTGGATCCGGGCGAGTACGTGCCGACGTGGATCGGCCCGGCGGGCGACGAATGGCCGTTGAACCCGCCGGGCCGCGAACTGTTCACCCTCAACTCGGTGACGGGGTATGGGATCACGCCGGGTGAGGTGGTGACACGGCCCCGCTCGTGGGGTGGTGTCACCGTCACCGGCGTCAAGATCCGGCAACGCACCCTCACCTGGCCGGTACGGCTGCGCGCCCAGACGCACATGGAGTTCCTGACCAAATGGCGGGCGCTCGCCGAATCGTTCGCTGCCACCTGGCACGACGGGCCAGGGCTTTTCCGGCTCACTCGTCCTGATGGCAGTGCCCGTGAGGTGCTGGCCTACTACCAGTCCGGGTGGGATGGTGAGCCCGGCCAGGGCCAGACCGAGGACACGCCCGTGCTCACGCTGTTGTGCCCGGACGGGTTTTGGCGGGACTCCGAACCTGTCACGTGGGAGCGGCGGTACGGCACCAACCTGGACTATCTGAACCCGTTCCCCAGCGTGTCCAGCGGCGATGTGCTCGGGGATACGGAGATGTGGAATCCGGGCAGTGTGCCCGTCTACCCGACGTGGCAGATCACCGGACCACTCACGGCGATCACCGCCACCAACCACACGACCGGCGAAACGTTCACGTTGACCTACGCTCTCGCGCCGGGCGAGTTCATCAACATCACCACCCGACCCGGGCGTGTGACCGGCCCGGCGGGGCAGATGCTCGGCGGCGCGTTGACCAGACCGGGCTCCACGCTGTGGGGGCTGCGGCGGGGCCTCAACCATTTGCAGTTCGAGGCGTCAGGCGGATCGGAGGGCACCTCCGTGACACTCACGTTCCGACCCCAGTACCACACGGCGTAGACGATGGGTGTGTTTGGTGCGGCGCCGACGCAGGCGCGCTACATCCTGTGGGTCACCGACCATAACCTTGTGCCGATCTCGCAGCAGATCGATGACTGGACGTCCATCAGCGTCACGTTGAGGCACAACGAGCCGTCCTCCGGCGAGATCACGGCCCCGTCAACCCGCGAACTTGTGGAGGCGATCCGCACACCCCGGGCCCGCATCGTCTTGGAACGCAACGGCGAAATCCTGCTGGCCGGGCCGATCGAATCCACGCCCCACCAGTGGACAGCCGACGAACACGGCTTCGATGGTGCGGGTGATCTGACGGTCCGGTGGGCCGACGACCTCGCGCTGATCGCAGGAAGGCTCAGCTACCCGAACCCCGCCCAGGCGGCGACAGCGCAAACCATCGCCAAGTGGACGGCCACGGGCAACCCGGAAGCGCTGATCCGCGATCTGGTCAACCTCAACGCGGGACCGGGTGCCCTGACGGCGCGGCGGATTCCCCGACTGGTGCTCGGCCCGTCGGCCGGTGCCACCGGGTCGGTCACGTGGTCGACCCGGTTCCAGCCGGTCACCGACGACATGCGCGGTATTGCCGCGATCTCCCCGACCCGCATCGGGTTCAGGACGCAGCAGGTCGGTTCGAGCATCGAGTTTCAGGTGTACCTGCCCACGGACAGGACCCAAGGCATCTGGTTCAGCCGGTCGATGGGCAACGTGGTGTCGATCGAACATGAGCCGGAGATCGCGGCAGCGACGGTGGCGATCTGCGGCGGCAAGGACGCCGGAGCCAACCGGCTGATTTTGGAACGGGGTACGCCGGGTGACCAGCACCGCATCGAAGTTTTCGTGGACGGCTCCGGCGCCGACAACGCCACCCAGCTTTCCGCGCTCGGCGATGAGGAACTAGCCAACAGCGCAGAAGTGCAACGCCTTGCGGTGGTGGCCGCCGACATCGACGGGCAGCGGTACGGCGACTACCAGCTCGGCGACGTCGTCGCGGTTGAAGCCTATCCGGGCATGCCCGACGTGCCCGACATCGTGGCGGCGGTCGAAATCTCGGTCGACCCCGACGACGGCGAAACCGTCCGCCCCATCATCGGCGCCAACAGCGCGCAACTACTCAACCCGGCGGCAGCCGTGCAGCAGCAAATACTGCGCGCCCTCGCCCGCCGGGGTGCCCTGGTCGAAATCCCCGCCTGAGAGGAGGTGCCTCGTGGCGCAGTACGCCTACCCGACGACCGCGTACAACAACAGGGCTGTCACGCCCCGCGAGTACGAGGATTTGATGCATCCGATGGCCCCGGACGGGCTGATCGGCACCCCCGACCTGTCGGACCTCGTGTACGCGGATTCGTCGCTGCTGGGGGTGAAGATCCGCGCCACCCGGGCCGCCCTCATCAGGGGCTACCGGTGGGAGTCCGGCGAAACCGAACTCACCCAAACCGTGGACGCCAACACCACCTCCGGCACCACCCGCCGGGATTTGATCGTGCTGCGGCTGACCCGAAACCCGTGGACCGTCGCCATCGCTGTCATCAAAGGCACCCCCGCAGCGTCGCCTACCACCCCGTCACCCACCTACGGCACCAACACCGCCACCGGCGTGTGGGAACTGCCGCTGGCGGTGGTCACCGTGCCGTTCAATACGGCGACGGTCGGGGCAGGGCAGTGCGTGCAGATCGCCTGGTATGTGGGCGAAGACGGGCAGATGGTGTCGCCGACCTCTTCGACGCTGCCGCCCGGCAATCCGGGTCGGCGCGTGTACGAAAACAGTACCGGCGTCATTCGGGTGCACAACGGCACGGCGTGGCGCAAATACGCCATCGACCTCGAAACGTGTCCCGGCACCATCACCGCCGACGGCACCACACTCGCCAACATCACCTCCACCACTTTCGTCCCGGGCAGTCCGGTGGTCGGCAGGGCTTTCGTGGCCCCACCGTCGGGCGGCATTTGGGTGACGGTGGGCGGGTCGATCGCCCAGTCCGTGGCCGGATCCAACACCCGCTTGAGTTGGGAGGTGCGGCAGGGCGGCACGGTCGGCGCCGGCACGGTGATTTGGAGCCCGTCGTCGGTGCGCGGTATCTCGTGCGGGCAGGCGGTCGTGTCGGGTGGCCCGTCGCAGCTGTCGGCATCGGACCGAGATTTGGCGGACACGCTGATTCCGGGAACCACCTACAACATCCGCACCATGCACACGGTCACGTCCGGCACCGGCGGCGTCACCTACCGCAAGTTGATGGTTGAGCCGGTGCTGTGACGGCACCCGAATCGAGATGAAAGGGAGACGGCATGTTCCGCATCGAGCAGTGGGAAGGCGAGGAGGTCGGCTGGGTTATCGGCCGCCACAGCGTGCCTGAGCGTGACCGTCAGGAGTTGCTGGACTACAACCTGGCGGACGGCAACGTGTACTCGCAGGACGATCCCACCCCCGACATCATTCCGGAGCCGCCGAAGGCGGTGTTCCGGTTCGTGCCGGGCACGCCGGAGCCGCCCGCCGAACCCGAACCCGACCCTGAGCCGGACCCCGAGCCGGACCCGGACCCGGACCCGGAGCCGTAGGCCATGTTCGAGGGTGCCTGTGTAGGTGGCCCGCTCGACGGCCAGCAGGCGGTCAGCCGCTGCCCCGACGGCCTGCTGGTGGCCGACAAGCCTGCCGGCGTGTGCTGGCTGTACGACTGGCGCGACGGCCGGTTCCAGGTCCGCGAAGAGGAACCCCGACAACTCGACACTGACCGGGCCGTGTCCGCCGCCCTCAGTGATGGCTGGGACGTGATCGCCCTACCGCAGGGGGTGCCCGATGGCGGCACGTAACCCCAACCCGGCCCGCATCTCCGACCCGCTGTGGCGGATGTGGACCGAATTCGACGCAGCCGAACCAACCGCCCTGCTGGGTGGGATCCTCGCACTCAAGCCCGGCTACCACTCATACCGGTCGCGGCTACCCGGCAGCGACTACTCCTCAGGCCGTGATGTGGCCGCCGACAAACGGGGATCGGCGGAGTTGGCGTCGGCAATCGACCTGACCATGTCAACGGCGGCGATGATCCGCTACACAAGGCGGCTCGATGTGGCTGCCCGCGCCCGGGATCCGCGTCTCTACACCGACCGTGGGCCGGTCCTGCGGGAGTTCATCGGCACCAAAGACGGCCGGACCGTCTACTGCTATGTGCTGGTGGGCGGCCGGGCACTCGGCGTCGGGGCAGACGCCGGCCCCGACCCGGGCCGCGACAAGTCACACCTGTGGCATCTGCACCTGTCTGTCATCCGCCGATTCGCAGCCGACGCCGCCGCCTTGGACGGGCTGCTGTCCGTGATGCACGGCGAAACACTGGACGCGTGGCGGCGACGCACCGCCCCTCCGACCGCACCCCCAACTGTGAAGGACGCCAGCATGCAGCTCACCGACAAGATTCGGCTCATCGCCGACCGGGATGTCACCTACTCGCAGCCCACCACCACTGTGGAAGGGGTGCTGGCGTCCACCAACTACTACGTCATCCAGGGCCGCGATGTGCTGCTGGCGCAGCTCGCCGCGAGCCGCCTGCGTGAGGAGGCGATCCTCGCTGCGGTCACCGGCGGTGACAGTGATGCGGTGCTGCGGGCGGTCGCCGAGCAGGGTGACCGGATTGTGGCGGAGGTGCGGGAAACGGCTACCGCCGACGCCGACCGTGACACCGCGCTGGCCGAGCGGTTGGAGGCGTACGCGTCGGGGCGGCTGACGGCCGAGCAGGTGCTGGCCGAACTGCGGGATCTGCTGCCGGCGAAGACGCCCGCTGAGGAACCTTCGCGGGGTTGCCGGCCTAGGCCGGCAACGGTCGGCCCCTGCGGGCCCTCAACCATTGAGGGCTGACGTACGTATCAACGATTGACGGGAAGCACGCATGGAGATTCCACCGGCGCTGCTCGGCACAGGCGGGCCGGTTGGAGTCCTGCTGTTTGGGGTCGTTCTCATCTTGACCGGCCGTCTCGTGTCCCGCAGCGTCTACGAGGACCGGATCAAAGACAAAGACGCCCAGATCGTCAGCCTGCAAGCCGCGTTGACGGCAAGAGACGAGCAGGTGAAGGTACGTGACGAGCAGACCCAAAAACTGCTCGCGCAGTCTGATCTGACGGTGCAACTGCTTCAATCCCTTGCTCGGGAGGCGGGCCGTAATGATCTGGCGTCGTAAGCGCAGGCCGTCGCCTGAGGCAGTGCGTGCCCGCGAGCAGGCTGCTGCGGCGCGGCAGGACTTGGCGGCGGCACGCGCTGACGACGACCAGGTTGATCAGGTGGCGCGGCGGTTGCGGGAGTTGCGGCGGAAGAACCATTACACACCCCTTGGGAGGGGTCATGACCCAAAACAAGATCTTCGGTAGGGAGCCGGCTCTCATCGTCGGCGCGGTCGGATCCATCCTGACCGTTCTCGCCGCTCTCAACACGCCGGGCATTGACGCCGGAGCGGCAGCGGCAATCACCGCGTTCATCGCGTCGGCCATCATCGCCCTCACTACCCGCCCCTGGGCGCCGGCCCTGTTCACCGGCGTCATCGCAGCCGCTGCGGCGTTGGTCGCCGAGTACGGCATGTCAGTGCCTGACGGTGTGACTGGTGCGGTGTCCGGTGCGGCGCTGGCCTGGTTCGCCCTGGCTGGGATCCGCCCGCAGGTGGAGCCGGCAGGTGACGTGCCGGCCGAGTCGGAGGCGTGACGGTGGGGCTGCTGGTCGCGCTGCTGTTGATCGCTGCCGTCGTGCTCGCTGCCGTCCACGCGTTCGGGGTGCCGTCGCGGGTCAACCTCGGCTGGCTCGCCATCGCCTGTGTGATCGCAGCCGTCTGGATGATCCCGGCGGTCGACCGCCTGTAGCTCCTCCCCGGAGGCGGGGCGCCCTCACCCCAGCGAGGGTCGCCCCATGCCGGCCACCCGTTCCGCGTTCTGCCGCCACAAAGCGGACGCGGGCGGGTGGCCGGCTTCTCGCTGTTTTCAGGCCGCCGCCGTGGTGGTGGGGTGCGGCCAGGTGCGGTCGCCCAGCTCGACGTCGGCGCGCAGGCGGAAAACGCATGGCCAGTAGGCGCCGCAGTCTCGGCAGCGGCGGGGCTCGTCATCGCATCGGCCGTGCCGTACCGCGAGCAGCCGCCAATGCTCCCGATCCACACCGGTACATGTACCCGTTGGCGGCGCACACGGAACCGGCCCCACCTCCCGTCTCGGCGGGCTGGTGGGGCCGGATTTCGTCGTGTCACGAGCAGACAGCCGACTTCCACGACCGGAAAGCGATCTCCACCCGCTGCAAGGCGCTCGCCGCTTTCGTCGCAGCCTCCGTGTCGATACCGCCGTGCAAGCCGAGCTGCAAGTTCACGAACGCGACCTCCATGTTGTAGGCGGCGATCGCCGACGCCAGTTCCTTCGACGGCTGGCTGTCATAGCCGGACACGTTGTCTAGGAACGTCTTGCCCCGGTCGGCTGCCATCTGGATCTGGCCTTCGTTGGCTTCCGCCCAGTCGTCGGCGGTCTTGGGCACAAACAGGTCGGTCTGCCACGCGTTGTAGGCGCGTTCAGCGCTGACGCATTCGACTTCGACGGCGGCTGGTCTGGTGCTGGCGGGTGCGCTGCTGGGTGTCGTGTCGGGCTCGCTGCTGCCGCATGCGGCGAGCGTGGCGGCTATGAGGGCGGTGAGGGTGAGCGCGGCTGCGCGGGGTAGGCGTGTCATGCGGGCACCGTATCGGTGGCCGTCGAGTGGAGTGTCAGCATCGGTCACATGCTTGACTGCGCGCCGGTCGGTTCGCGCCGCATCTCCCACCACTCGTGTTCGACGCCGGCCGCAGTGGATATCCCACGCACGCCGGTGCGGTACCAGCCGTCAGCCTCATGCAGCGGAATCGGCTGCGCGAACAGGTAGGTGATCGCAGGCAGGCGGCTCGGCGCGACGATGGTGGCGTGCCGGTGCCGGTAGGCCGCCGCGTACAGGCCATGGCCGCGCCAGCCGGGGTGTTCGTAGTTGTCGCAGCAGCGCAGCAGGCCGTCTTGCTCGATGCAGGCGGCCCATGCTGCCGGTATCCACCTGCCGTCATACAGCACGGTGGCGACCGTCCACGTCTTGCCGGGTGGCTCGTCCAAGCGGTGTTCCGCATCGGCCCACATGCGGGCAAGCAGGGCGGGATTGGCGCGGATCTGCCCGATCAACTCCTCGTAGCGGCGGTGGCCGGGCGCCACGTTCACCACCTCGTACCGCACCCTGCCACCTACGGCAGTCGCGCGATTTGCACGTCAACGCCAGCGCCGCGCATCGTTGCCGCCAAATCCTCTAGCCACACCAGCGCCGCCCGACGCGGATCCTCCCCCGCCGGATGCTCGTAGATCGTCCAGATCAGCGGGCCGGCGTACACGGTGTCGTCTTTCGCCCCGCGCCGCCACGTGGCGGCGACGCTGGCGAGTTGCGGGGCGCGGTCGAGGATGGATTGGATCTCGGCGTGTACTTGGGTGCGGTCGAGTTCACCGGGGCCGATCATCGGTTTGATCAGGGCATCGGCTGCGGCGATCTCGACCTGCATGAAGTTCCAGGGCATGGGCGTCTCCGATCTCATACCGTCTGCTCACGGTGCTCTACTGTCGCAGAGGGCCGACACGAGGTGCTTCCACCATCTCGTGCCGGCCCGTCTCGGGTCAGCGGTCAGGCGTCTCGGCGCTGTACGCGGCGGCCCCCTCCCGCACCATCTGCTCCACGGCCCTCTCAGCGAACTCCGAGAGCCCGAAGTCGTCCAGGTGTGTGCGCATGTACTCCTCGCGCACATCGCGCTGGGTGCCCATGATGGCAACGAGGGTTGCGTGTGCGGGGGGCGGCACTACCTCTGGGGCCCGCTCCTGGCTGATTTCGTGGTCGATGAGTTTTTGGATGGCGGCGAGGGTGTCGTCGGCGAGCATGCCGCGAATCGTGGCGGTGTCGGCGAGGTCGATCGGGCAGGTCATGGTGTCCATCCTGGATGGTGGTGGGGGCGGGTGGCGGGTCGTGTCAGTCGAGCATCTGCATCCGGTCGGTGAGCCGCTGCATGCGCTCCGCGTCCGTGGTCGGGTCGGTGGCGAGCACCATTTCCGGGGTCATGCCGGAGGCGATGAGGGGCAGCGCCTCCGCCGGCAGGCATCCGATGTTGGCCCACTGCGCGGCCACCTCGGCGGGCTGCCCGCTCTCCATCCACTCGCGGGCGGCGCGGGAGGTGCGCAGTTGGGTCGCGGCGGCGTAGTAGGTGCGGGTGTAGTGGCGCAACTGCTCCAACCTAGTCATCGGCTACCCCTTCACTCGCCGTCGCTGGCCTGGTCGATCCACGCGTACACGGTCTTGCGCTCCACTCCGATCTCCTTCGCGATCTGGCTGACTGCACCCCTGCCCTGCGCGCCTGACCGCACACGAGCGTGGAACTGGATTGCCTCCCTCACCTGCTCCACGTAGCGGGCTGCCGCGTGCCGCTCCACCCGCAGCGCCTCCGCCTGCGCTGACCAGTCGGTGATGCACTGGACCACCTGCATGCCGGAGCATCCGGCACCGACCGAGATCAGGGTGTGTACGTGCCCGGCCCGGGTTACGGCGTCGGTAACGGCCATGCGGGCGACCTCGTTGCGGCGGGTCACTTCGGCCGGGTCGGTGTTGGGGCCGGCGGCGAGCCGGTCCCGCATCGCTTCGATGGCCCGGTCGAGTAGGGCGGCCCGCTGCGCTTCGGTTAGCTGCATGTTCTTGCTCCTGTCTGGTTGGGGCCGGTCAGAGGCAGGCGGTGCAGACCCGCTCCGTGGATCCGATGGAGGTGGCGATGTTGCCGCAGGCGCAGGTGGGGCCGGCGAGGGCGCGGCGGGCGTAGTCGATGGCTTCTTCGGGGGTGGCCTTGTACAGTTCGCCGCCCTCTTCCAGTTGGGGTGCGTACCAGGTCCAGCGGTAGCCGTTGTTGCCCTTGCGGCGGGCGAGTACGACGGTGATGCCGTCGATGTCGATTTCGTCGCCGGGCTGGTGGGTGGGGGTGGTTTGCATGGTGGCCTCCTGTGCGGCGGCGAGTTTGGTGGCGCGGCACTTGCGGCGGGCGTAGGGGGTTTGGGCGTGGTCGCACTGGGCCTTGTGGGGGATCCGCTTGGCGATCATCTCTGCCTCCCTCGCTCAACTCCTGTTCCCTCACCATACACAAGACACATAGTTTTGTGTAGCAGGTAACCGGAATGGTGTGCGAGAGAAGCCCCGCCAGCCTCAGCCAACGGGGCATCCCAGCACTCACGGTCAGACTGAGGTCAGCTCACCTCGCGCCGCAGACCGCACGAACGCCGCGAACGCGTCGGGCGCGAACGCCAGCACCGGCCCGGACCGGTCCTTCGTGTCCCGCACGTCGACCACCTCACCGATCCGCACCTCGACGCAGTTGTCGCAGTTCGGTCCGCTCTTGCTGCTCTTGAACCACCCACGCTTCATGCTGTGCTCCTCTTGCTCCGCCCGACCCTCGCCGGGCATCCCATTGGGGTGGTCTACTCGCCAACCTGGCGGCGCGCCGGCCAGTCGGGCAACTGCTCGCGCGCCCACGCCTCCTGCCTGCACCCGCCCTTACCTGGGCAGGACACACAGCAACGCCGCTCCTCATCGTGGGCTCGCAACGTCAACGCCGCCGAGAACTCCACACTGCCTGCGTCGATGGGCTCATCCAGGCGGCTCATGGCTGCCCCATCTCGGCGCGGACGGCGGACACCAGCACACGGCCTTCCCAGCAGTGGTCACGCCCGCAATCCGGCCGGTGGTGGTTGCAGTCGTGGCCGTGCGCGGACACCAGCCCAGCCGACATTTCCTGACCGACAGCAACAACGTTGATCAGCACGTCTTCGGTGGCGGGATCACCACCGGGGGTGTACCACTCGCCTCGCCGCAGCATGAGCACAGTGCCGGCCGGCACACGGAGGTCGATCCTCACCGCGCCCACCTCCGGGCTGCGGGCCGATTGGCGGCGATCCGGTTGGGGCACGCCTGCCGTGTTCGGCCGGTGTTCCGTCGTCTGTCCACGTCGTTTCCCCCTCGCGTCTGTGGGTTGTGGTGGCCGTGCCGGGCGTCCTGGGGGGTGACGCCTCGGGTGGCGACGGCGCGGCCACCACAACCTCGCGGGCTCGCAGCCGCTCTAGCGACTCGACTGTCCACGTCGAGCGGCGCGGTCATGCCCGAAACACCCCGCCCGTACAGGGGGGCCTGAGTCCACGATCGCCGATACGCTGCCGTTATGGCAGGTGTGGCATGTGGCACCACACCGCAAGCCACACGCTGGGGGGCGTAATGGATGGTTTTGGGAGCACACTGAGACGGCACCGGACAGCAGCCGGACTCGGCCTACGAGGGCTAGCGAAACAGGTTCACGTCGACTACAGCCACCTAGCGCGAGTCGAACGCGGCGAATGCCGACCCACCGCAGACCTCGCGCAACGCTGCGACACCGCACTCAACGCCGCCGGTGCACTGATCGATGCGTACCACCGCGAGCAGGCGAGCCCAGACATGCACAGACGCACAATTCTCGGCGCAATGGGCGCCCTAGCCGTCGCACCGGTCGGCCCCCTCATCGGCCTGGAAGCACTGCGGCACAGTCTCGACCCCGGCCGGAAACAAGCAGACGAGTGGGACAGGATCGTCGCCGACTACGGGCGTGACTACTACACCCTGCCAGCCGCCGACCTGGCCGAGCAGTTGCGGGCCGATCTGACGGTCCTCGCCCACCAGATCGGAGCGAGCCCAGCCGACCGTGATCTCATGCGCGTCGCCGCGCACCTGTCGGCGATCATGGCCATGGGTTTGTCCGCCGCCGGCCAGCATGGGATGGCCCGCCGGTGGTGGCGAACAGCCCGGAACCACGCCGACCAGTCGCGGGATGCGGACTGCCGGGTGTGGGTGCGGGATTGGGAGGTGGTCAACGGCACCTACGAGCAGCGTCCAACCGCCGCCATCCTGGATCGGGCCGGCGAGGCGGTAGCTATCGCAGGTAGCCGGGTGTCGGTGGGGCATGTGGGAGTGCTGTCGGGGCGGGCGCAGGCGCTGGCGGTGGCCGGTCGAGTCGCTGAGGCGAGGGATGCGTTGGCGGCGACAGCGGCGATGACTGACCGAATGCCTGCCGCTGTGGCTGCTGACGCCGACAGCATGTTCGGCTGGCCGGAGGTGCGGTTGCGGCACACCGAATCGTTTGTGTACACCCACATCGGTGATGTGGTGGCGGCGGCTGAGGCGCAAGAGCGGGCACTTGACCTGTATCCGGCCGAGTTGGGCAGGGAGCGGGCGCAGATGCTGATGCACCGGGCGTCGTGCCTGATTCAGGGCGGGCATGTCGGGGATGGGCTGCGGTTCGCCGCTGACGTGCTGGATGCGCTGCCTGCGGCAGATCACACGGCGCTGCTGTATCAGGTGGCCCGCACGGTGGTGGCTGTTGTGCCGGAGAGGGAGCGGCGCCGTGTGGAGGCTGTCGAGTTGCGGGACCGTCTCACCGCCCTGCCGGCGGGTTAGGCTTTCCCGCCATGGCTGACCTTGTGTGGACGCTCGCCGACGCCGAAACCGCCACGCGGCACACCGACCAGATCCGTGACCTGTACGCGACCGTGTACGCCGAGCCCCCGTATTGCGAGGGGCCGGAGCATGTCGCACAGTTCGGGCGCTGGTGGAAGGGCCACCTCAAGCAGCCCGGGTTCGCGCTCGCCACGGCACGGGATGGGGAACGTCTGGTGGGCGCCGTGTACGGGTACACGATGCCCTCCGGCGAGTGGATGGAACCGGACGCGGACGAGCCGCCCGCCGAGCTGCGGGAGGCGGAGAAGTGTTTCGTGGTGGAGTGGATGGCGCTGCCCGGCTACCGCAGTAAGGGTGTGGGCCGGCACCTCCTGTCGATGCTGCTGCAACCCCGCCGGGAGCCGTGGGCGGTGCTGGCCGCCAACCCGGCGGCCCCGGCGCGCAGGCTGTATGAGCGGATGGGGTGGGTGCAGCACGGGCAGATCAGGCCGCGCGCGATCCCGGACATGGATGTGTTGGTGCTGCGGCTCAACCCGTAACCCAGGCGGTCGAACTATTGAGCGCGGGGAAATAGTTCACGCCCCCGAAGCGCGGAAGCCCCCGCCGGACCAACGTCCACGCGGGGGCTCACACGTCTCCGGCTACCTGCGGCGGCGGCGGCGTTTCCGGTTTGGCCACCACGCCAGCAGCCAACCCAGCGACCCAAGCACGGCGGCGTTACGGGGCTCCTCCCAACTGGCCCAGTAGCCGGAACCCAGCCACCACACCCCGCCGACAATCAACGCCCACACCGCCGTCCAGCCGATGACGCGGGCACGATGGCGACGCCACCACCGGGACAGCCACACCGGAGCGCGACGGCGAGTGCGCCGAGCCGGACGCCCTCCGGGGCGCGGGCCACGCTGGCGGGGCACACGCGGATTCTGCGGCTGCCAGCCCGGCTCCCGGGCCTGCCGGTGCTCCTTCGCCCGCCACACCTCAATGCGGTCCGGGTTGTCCAAGTTGAAGTCGTAGTTGTAGACGGGCCGCTGCGGCTTCTGACCCGGCACGAGCGCCACCCCGTTGCGGATCCACCACTCCTCCCGGCCCGCCAACTCGTCGGCAGTCCAGTAGCCTTCCTCGATCACCCACGACCCGCCGCAGATCGTGTCGGAGAACGGCTGATCGGCGCGGTGCTGCTCCTGGCGTTCCCAGACCGTCTGCACGCTCTTACCGATGTAGCCGACAATCGGCGGCCTGCCAGGGATGATCTGCCCGGTGGTCTTGTCGACGGGCAGAGTGGGGATGCCGTACACGACACTACGACGGCGCTCCCCCGCAGGACGCTGGCGAGGAACACGACGCGAACGCTGTACGGTCACTGCGCCGCCCCCGACGCCTGGTCGAACAGGGACGGCGAACCCTTGCCGGGCACCTCGTAGAAGCCGTTCTTGATGCGCCGGAGACGCCTGTCCGCCATCAGATCAGTGAGCGCCTTGTCTCGGGTGCTGTCCTTCATCTGCTCACCCATGCGAGCCAGTTGGGCGATCAACTCGTCTTTGGTGACCTGGCCTGCTTCGTTGGCGGCCTGAACGGCGGCGTCGAAGACCACCTCACGCGACACCCGACCCGAACCGGTCATCGGCGGCGCCGGCTGCTGCGGAGCCCGCAAGTGAGCAGGCGTGGCCTGCGTGACGGCGGCAGCCTCCAACAGTTCGATGGCCTTCCCACCCGACAGCAGGTCGGCGTCCGACCGGCCAGCAGCCAGCAGCAGTTCGGCCCGCTGCTTCCGGTCACCCCACAGCGGCCCCGACTCCTGCTGCGCCTCACGCCCGAACACCCCAGGGGTTAGCGTCGACTGGCCGTCGGCGTCGACCAGCCACACGCTCATGTCGTCGCCGGTGTAATCGGCCCGCCCGTACACGTCCCGACCGTTGATGCCCTGCATGTACATCAGCCCGGCCGTGGTCTCACCGGCCGCGCAGGTGTGCTTGCCCCACACGTCCGGCAGTTCCGTCGGATCGATGGGGCAGTCCCCGTCGACCGCCGACCGGCCCGCGACATCAGTCATCGCCCGGAAGATGATCGTCTGCCCGGCCTTCAACTGCTCCTTGATGTAGGTGGAGCCACCCAGGTTGTAGGCGGCCGGAATCTGCGTGATCAGCCGCATCTTGATCCCACACTTGCGGCCCATCCCCACCAGCTTCTCCACCATCTCCAAGATGGTCGGATCGTCAATGAACGACTGCACCTCATCCAAGGTGATCACCAGCAGCGGCATGCTCTTGGTGGGTCGCCACGTCTTGATGTCGTTCGCCGACAACACGTCGTTGCGCCGGTACATCTCCTTCAACGCGGCCAGCAACATCAGCGTGATCTCGGACTTGTCGCGGGCAAACCAGTCGACAGACTTCTTCAACGACCCGTACGACTGTCCGCCCTGCGGGTCACCCACCCAGTCCAACACGAGCCCGTTGGAGTGCAGCGACGCGAGCAGCAGTTGGGCGACCAGCTCAGACTTGCCGGAGCCGGTGCACCCGGAGATGAGGTCGTGGGCGGCGCCGGTTTTCGTCCACCACTGGTACCAGATGTCTTCGCCGTCGTCGTAGCGGCCGATGCGGGACCGGCCGTTCTTCCAGTCGTTGGCAACAGTGCCGGGCCACAGCTTCGTTTCGGCGAGCGGGTTGTCGGGCTGCACCCGCAGCCACCCGGTCGACAGGTCCGACGGGTCGGCGGAGAACGACACATCGGCGTACGTGCACTTGTAGGCGGCGGCGATACGGCCGAGCAGGTTGGGTCGCTGCTCCCGCATGTTGATGGAGCCGTCGACCTTCGCAACAACCTTCGCCTTCCAGTTGGGCAGGCGGGTGCGGATGCTGGCGCCCACCTCGCAGGCGGGTAGCTGCTCGTAGTCGACCAGTTCGGTACCCGCCAATGGGCCGCCTTGGCAGCCGATGAGCATGGCCCAGGTGGTGACGGCGCGGGTCCGCACCGGGTCGGGCGCTTCGACGGGCGGGGCAGTTTCCACAACAGCGGTGGTGTCGACCTGCGGCAAGTCAGCGAACATGCGGCGTTGCTCGCAGCGGTCCCACCACGGCTTCACACCAACCGCCCAGCGGATGATGGCGGCGGCGGCGATGATCCTGCCGGCCCACGTGTTGATGTCGGTGGCAGCGAGCGCGGCAGCCCACAGCCCGCCTTCCCCTGCTGCGAGGGCGGCGCGGGTGGCGCGGCGTTTGATGTGGACGACGCGGCGGCCGGTGCGCTGTCCCCGCTCGATGCGGTTGCGGGCGACAGCCCGGCGGGTGAGGGTCCGCTTCGTCATGTAATAGGTGAGCCCGGCGGCCGGAAGCGCCGCGATGCCCAGCTCGGCGGGCGCGACGTCGGCGAGGCCGGCGAGGGCTTCGGTGGTGAACGCGGCAGCGGGCAGGGCGAGCGTCTTCGCCGTGTCGCCGTACATGCGGCGCGTCTCCCGCAGTACCGCACCCAGCCGGTTGGGCTGCTTCGGCGGCACCAGCTGCTCGCCGTGGGCGCGGCAGTGCACCGCCGGATCGCCGGGCAGCAGCCACTCGAACTCGCCGCAGCGTTCCTTGCCGCCGCCGTTGACGTTGCGCATGCGCGGGCACTGGTAGCGCAGGTGTGCGGTGCGCTGGTTGTCGCCGTCCACGGGCACGTCGTAGGGCATGCGCTTGCGGCGGTCATCAGTCGGGTCGATGTACCAGTTCTGCATCTTGGCCGCCCCCACCGGGACCGGCGTGGGGGCGGGCTTGCGGGTGTGCCCGTCGATGTTCGGCTGGGTGTGCCGGGCGCGGGCGTCGCTGTTGGGCAGCGGCGCCGGCCGGTGCGTCGTCGTTGCCATGATCTGTCTCCTCTGGGTTAGCTGTTGACGCGGTCGAAGGCGCGGGCCACGTTGCCGAGCAGCGGCGTCACCTCAGCGGTGCACGCGCGGGCGTTCGCCACCGCCGCCGCCATCGCCTCAGCCGACGCCGCCGTGTTCGCCACCACGTGCGACCGGCCGGACATCTGCACGACCCCCATCGTCTGCTCGCCCAGGGAGGCGATCCGGCCACGCAGCCGGTTCAGGGTGGCCACATACTCCTGCGTGGCCTGGTCGACGGCGGCCTGGATGGCGCGGGCCTCGGCGGCACCGGACACGACACCGGTAACAGCGGTCTGGGTGGTTGCTACTGCGGTCATGGTTCCTCCTGCGGTGATCGCCGCCACGGGTGCGGCAGGCGTGGTGCTGGTTTCGGATCGGATGGGGTCGCCGACGGTGGCGTCCACCCTGATCGGTCCCCGGTCCTCGGCCGGGCTGGCGGGTGGCGGTCCGGGGTGAGGGCCGGGCCGGGTCGTGTAGGTGTCGTCGTCGTGGACGGTGGTCGACTCCCACCGCTCCCCGTCGTTGTCTGAGCCGGTGTTGTCTCCCCCGCCCGCCTCGGCGGCCTGCGGGGCGGGGTCGGTGGGCTTCGGGTCGGCCGTGTCGCCACCGGCCGGGTTCTCCGGCGTCTGCGGCTGACCGGCGCCGTCGCTGTCGGATGCGGGCGGATCCGCCGGGGCGGCCACCTTCCAGCCCTGCACCTTGCGGGCCGCCTCATCGTCCACGCGGCGGTTCAGACGCTCACGCCACGACAGCGCATCCTGCTCGGCCTCATCCGCAAGCCGCTCCGCACGATCCGACTGGCGCTTGCGGTCCCGGTCCGTCCAGTAGTCCCGCCACATGTTCGACAGGTGGCGGCGCATCGGCCCGCCCTCCACCGCTGGCTCCACACCCGCGTCGGTGAGCTTCTTCCGCAGCGCCTTCGCCGCGTCGGACTCCTCACCACGGCGGGCGGCCTGCCACTCTTGCAGCAGGCCACCCGACCAGTCCGGGTTGCGCTGCAACATCCCGTAGATCGCGAGGATGGTGACGCCGATGGAGATCGGGTCGATGACCACCGGTCAGCCCTTTCGCTCACGGCCGGGAAACACGGTCAACTCGTCCGCGCTGATAGCGGCACGGTCGACACACGCCCAGCAGAACGCCTCGCCTGCGACTGAGCAGCCCGCACAGCCGCTGGTCAGATAGGCGTCTGCGTTGGCCGCACCGCAGCCGACGCAACCGTCTCCTGACATCGGAGTCCAGGTGCCGCACACAACGCTGTGAGCGGCTGCCACCGCGTGGGCGTTCAACCGGCCCACCGGTCACATCCCCAGGAAGGCGCGCAGGCCGGTGATGATCCCGTCGATCGGCATCAGCAGCGCGTCGTACGCGCTCCCGAGACCACCGCCGGTGATCCGCATCAGCGTCGGCGCGAGCACGATCAGGATGAACGCCGGCCAGTCCGGGCGCCGGTCCGCGATGTCCACGACGATGAACATCAGCGCCGCCAGGGATGCGATGGCGGCCCCCCCGGACGAGATGCCGACGGCGTTACCGAACTCGCTGGACATGCCGACCCCGCCCAGCAGGGCGGCCCCCCACGCGATCCACGAAAACACCTTCGACACCTTCTGGTGCTTGAGGCGCTTCGCGATCAGGTACTGGGCGGTGATGCCGATGATGACCAGACCGAAGCCGATACCCACGTTGAACATGACAGGTCACCCCTTTCCGAGGGCGAAAGTGGCGGCGAAAGCCGCGAAGGCGAGGTAGAACAGCCACCGCCGCACCGGGCGGGCGGTGAGGTAGCGCAGCGGCCCCTGCAAAAACGTGGGAGCCACCAACAGCAGCAGAAGCATCAGGTACCGGTCGGTGTGGTTGGAGATCAACCAGGCGAGCCGCAAACCCTCCGACCGGGCGGGAACCCGGCGCACATCCACAGCCGTGGTGCGCCACGTGGCAGCCAGCGACAGGGGGCGGTCGGTCCACAACCACCACCGGCGGA
The DNA here is from genome assembly GCF_014646235.1 of Micromonospora sonchi. Taxonomy (GTDB): domain Bacteria; phylum Actinomycetota; class Actinomycetes; order Mycobacteriales; family Micromonosporaceae; genus Micromonospora; species Micromonospora sonchi. The sequence continues at coordinate 235,201 of NZ_BMNB01000003.1, forward strand.
AACCCCTCCGGACGTTGGCGACCAGCAGCGCCGGCCGAATCTTGCCAACACTCAACGTGACCGGTATCCTCGCGCCCGCGCGCGCGGGCGCAGGCGGGCTGTCCAACACCGGCACCCTGCCGTTTCGAGGGGATCGAATTTCACTCGGCGTAACCGTCGCGGTCATCGGGTGGCCTCCTTCCTGGCCTCAGTCAGCTCGGCGATCCGGGCCCGCACCAGGTCGGTGGTGGCCTGCAAATGGTCCGGTCCGGCGTGGAACGCCTCCGCCACCAGCCAGTGGCACAGCGCCCACAACACCTCCTTCGGGGTACGGGCCGCCTTCACCTTGTTCTCGTGCCACGTACGGCGGTTGACCTCGGGTTTCGTGCGCCTGCCGGCCATCACTCCCCCTCGCTGGCCGGCATCGCCCACCGCCACAACACCGGGCCACGGCCCTTCCCGTCGGTGTCGATGTCCCGCACTTCCAGGTGAAACTCGTGGGCCAGGTCGCGGCGGGCACCGGAGCGCAGCACCGCGCCGAGCAGATGCCGGTTCAGGTCCCTCTTCGTTTCGCTGGCGTCGTCCAGGTCGATGGCGGTCAGGAACGGGTTGATGTCCCGCACCGGCCTGCCGTTGTGGAAGACGTTGATCTCATAGATTTTCGATGCCATCGAATCCTCGAATTCCGTGGGTTTCCGCAGGTCAGGGCGTATTCGCCGGGTCGTTGGGGTGGGGCTCGTCGGTGTCGGCGTACACCCACTTGCGGCCTTCGCGGGCCACCTCGGCGACCAGCAGCATCGCGATGCCGACCAGCGCACCGGCGACGACGGCGGCGACCTTCGACAGGTCGATGAGGGTGTTGGTGGCGAACCCTCCGACGGCGGCAGCACCAGCGAACGCGGCGGCGAGGCCGACCCACTCGGAGGCGATCTGCCGCCAGTCACGGTGCTTGATGACCTTGGTGTGGTCGATGACCTCCCCGGTGGTGGGGACGGCCACGGCGGCGGCTCGGGTGACGGTGGCGGGCAGGGTGTCAGTGGTCATCGGTGGTGTCCTCCTCCGGCTCGGATGTCAGGTAGATGAAGGTCTTCGGGAAGCTCTGCCACACCTCTCGGAGGACGGCGGCAGCGTCGGCTTGGATGCGCCTCCGGAGGTCGTCCGGCAGCTCCGACAGGTCAAGCACTGGTCACCTCCGGCAGGCCGGTGGTGGTGTCATCGGTGGCGTCGGTGGCGTCCTCCGTCGTGGTGTCGGAGGTGGCAGCGGAGTGCCACCGCTGGATGGCCTCCAACAGTCGCGGAGCCCGCCCCCAACCGCAGCCGACGATCTTCACAATGTCGGCCTGCGACCACTGGTAGTTGGCCTCCGGATGTTCGGCGAGGCACTTCTGAACTGCCTCTTCGTCCGAAAGGGATACCCGCACGGGCGCGGCGGTGGTGGTCTTGTTGCGGCCTCCGGAGGTTTTGCGTCCGCCTCCGGTGCGGTAGTCGGAGATGTTGGTGGTGCGCGCCTCCGCCTTCGCGAGGGCGACAGCCTCCGCAGCCTTCGCACGAACCTCCGCCAGGGTGGCCCGGTGCTCGGCGGTGGCGTGCTCCGCTGCCGCCCGGAGGTTGGCGATGGTGGCCTCCGCGTCGGCGTTCCGCTGCCGGAGGATGCCCACCTCCGCTTCGGCTTCGGTGCGGATACGGTCGACCTCCGACTGTGCCTCCGCGCGGATGTCGGCGATCTGCCGTTCGGTGGTGGTGCGGATGGAGGCGGCCTCCGCCTCCGCGCGCTGCACCTTGGCGATGGCGTCTTCGGTGATCTGGTTGATGGTGGCGCGGGCCTCCGCGAGTTCGGCGGTGGCGGTGCGGAGTTGTTCGGTGGCGGTGCGGTGGCGGTCGTCGTCGGCCTTCTGGCTGGCTTCCTTGGCCCGGATGACGTCGGCGATCTTCCGCTGGAACTGTGCGGCGGCTTCGACGGCGAAGAACATGAGGAGCGGACCCCACGTGTGGGAAAGCACCCCACCAAGGTCGGGACCGCCTTCCTTGAACCACGAGCCGGCGGTGTTGAGCGCCCAGGTGGCGAATCCGGCGACCCAGCGGAGGGAGCCGACCCAGCCGGCTTTGACGCCGTACTGGGCGAGGATGGGGGTGGCGACCATGCCGACGGCGAGGGCCCCGTCTGCGATGAGGCTGAGCATCCAGGCGGTTTCTTTGGGGATGCCGTGGCTGATCAGGTAGCCGTAGACGATGGGTACGCCGTAGACCATGATGCCGACGACGACCGCCCAGGCGAGGCGGTTGACGATCCGCGCGGTCTTGCGCAGACGGTCGAGATCATCGTTCACGATCATCGTCCCCACCTCCTTGGTTGGCAGTCAATGCGCGCAGTCGCTCGCGTTTTCAGGGCCAAGCATGGCACACTCGGAACAGTTGGTACAAGCGACATGACCTGAACGGTTGGAACGATATCCGAGGATGGTGGCCGATGGCGGCGGTGGTGATCGCGAACCCTTGGAACGCTCGGTACGCTCACCACCAAATCGAGCGGCGGAGAGCAGGGGCGATGGGGGACGACAGCAAGGCGCGACGTCTGCAAGACGAGCGGGCCGAATTGGAACGCCGCGTACGGGCAGGCGAATGGTTGAAGATCGGCCTTGCTGCGAAGCTCCTCGAAATTGGCCGCACCACCGTGCATCGGATGCTCGACAACGAGAAGATCGGCTACCGGTGGACACCCAACCGGACGCAGCGGGAGTGCGACCCTGCGGACATCGTCCGGTTGCTGGATGAGCGCCGGGAGCGTCAGGTCGGCAAGTCCGCTACCCCACCGTCCGAATAGCCGTGTCATGCCTGCCAGCGTGTTGTTTGCGGCAGCGCACGGGAACGGCATCCGGTGAGCAGCCCGTGGGCGTCGATCACATGCTGCCCATACGCTGGTAGCTGCTTGTCGATGCGTTGACCATGTTGGGGCGGCAACCATGACCACCGTTGAGGCACCGAACCGACTCGCCGCGCTACGCGAGCGGGCGTCGTTGACTCAGCAGGAGGTGGCGGACCGGCTGGGGTCGCCGGTGACTGCCGGGCAGGTGTCTCGGTGGGAGCGGGGCGAGGTGGTTCCGGTCCCCCGCTATAGGCGGATGTTGGCGCAGGTGTTTGGGGTGTCGGTGGTCGAGCTTGGTCTGTCGTCTCCGGTGCCGCGCCCTCGTGTCGGGTCGAGCGCAGAGGACTGGTTTGTGGGAGATGCGCAGGATCAGCGGGTGGTCGAGTCGCAGAATCGTTGGCGGGCCACCCGGCAGGCGTTGAACGCGAACCGGCACGCCTTGGCGCAGACGGCGGCCGGGTTGTATCCGGAGCGCCGGCTGTCGGGCACGGGTCTGATCGCCGGTCCGGGCTGGATTCCGGACGGGCCGGTGGACTTGGGTGCGGTCGAGTTGGTGGAGCGGCCGGATGCGCCGCTGCCCGCACTGGACGGGTCGGAGCGTGAGGCGGCCCGCCTGCTGCCCGACCAGTCGTTGATGCGCCCGTTCCCGAGGTATACGACGGCGGTGCGGGATTTGGCGAGGCCGCGTCTGTTTGAGGACCGGCATGCGTGGCGGATGCTCGGCGTGGACTGGTCGCAGCCGTCGATGGCGTTCGGGGACACCACCTACTTTCAGTGCGCGGACGTGTTCGAGTCGCTGGCGCACGAGCTGGCGTACGCCGATTTGGATGCGGACGGGCGGCCGGCGTCGCATCCGACACTGCGGGACCTGCCGTTCCGCCGGCTGGTTGGCTCGCCGTTCGATCTGGGGCGCCGTCCGGTGATGCCGGCGGTGTCCACGCTGACGGTCCGCCGTGATGGGGACTCGGCCGAGTTTCTGATGCACCGCCGCGATCCGAGAGCGGTTGCCGCTGCTGGGGGCATGTTGCAGGTGATTCCGTCGGGCATTTTCCAGCCGTCGAGCCTGCTGCCGGCCGCGCGTGCCGCCGACTTCGACCTGTGGCGCAACATCCAACGAGAGCTGGCCGAAGAGTTGTTGGGGATGCCGGAGGCGGACGGGCACGGGCAGCCGGTCGACTACACGTCGGGACCGTTCGGGGTGCTCGATGCGGCGCGGGCCGACGGGACGGCGCGGGTGTGGTGCCTCGGTGTGGCCCTGGACGCGTTGACGCTGGTTGGGGAGGTGTTGACGGTGCTGGTGGTCGACGCCGACGTGTTCGATGCGCTCGCGTACGACTTTGTTGACCGCAACGATGAGGGCCAGGTCGTCGCCGAGCGGTTCCCGTTCACGGCCGAGGGTGTACGAGGGCTGCTCGACTCTGGGGCGGTTGCCCCCGCCGGGGCTGGCTGTCTTGAACTCGCGTGGCGGTGGCGGGACGGGCTGTTGGCGTGACCGTGCAGACGGTGAAGCCCCGGTCCGGGATTCCGGCCGGGGCTCACTCGTGCCCGCGTCGGATTGGTCAGTGCGCCCACTTACCCGGCAGCCATCGACCAACTACGCTACGCGGTCATGACGTTACCCACCCGAGCCATCCGCTGGCGGCTGGCCATCCCCGGCCTGGCGTGGATCTTCTTCACCTTCCTGGCCGCCCTCATCGCATGGACGTGGGCACCCCGCGACAGCACCGAAGGATGGCTAGCTCTGCTGGCGGCGCTGTTCGCCGTAGTGGTAGTGCCACCTGCTTTGGTCTACTTCCACCACGCCCGCAAAGAGTCTGGGCAGGCGCTCCCGTTTGAGGGTTGGGTGATCACAGCCGTGATGGCAGCGACGCTGGCCGCGTTCGGGTGGGTTGTTGCCGGCTGGCGCGTGGACGCCGGCAACATCAACTCGACATGGGGTCGCATCGAAGCGGCCATGTTCTTGGCGATCATCCCGGCTTTAGGTGCCGGATCGACTTCGGTCCTCTGGGATGCAGACGACCAGCTGCGCCGGCTGCGTACGGAGAAGGCGGCGGCGGGTCGAGATGGCGACCAGCGGCCCGTGATGTAGCCGCCGTAGGCGCACAAAGGAAGCGAGCCCCTGCCTGCGCGTTAGGCGGGGGCTCGCTCGTGTGCGACCCCTCCTACCGTGGCGGGAACGCACCTCTCGCCCTGTTCGGCGATTTCACCCGCTGGCGCTGCCTCAGCCGTGCGATTTCCTGGTAGTGAAAGCGGAGCCTGCCACCAGGATACGGACGCCAGCAACGCATCGACCCCCGCGAGCATGATCCGGACAGGCGGTAAGATAGGGGCACAAACGAAAATCGGGGCCGGCAGGAGTTGGCGCTCCTGTTACCCGGCCCCTTGATCGCCGCTAGGAGGCGACCCAAGATGAGGGTACGAGTGTATCCCGTCCGTACTGGTGTGCGGATGACAATCCCGTCCAGCCGTGACCCGCGCGACACGACGGCGGTGGCCCCATGAGCCGCCACACCGCAACCGCCAAACAGGCACAGGACACCATCAGCAGCCAGGTAGGCCCGTGGGGCATGGTCCCCGCGTGGGTGCTGCTCGTGAAAGACAGCAAGGGCAAAGGGCTCAGCGGCGCGGACCTGCGCGTGTACGTCGCGTTGCGGACGTTCGCTGACCGGTGGGGTGCCGCGTTCCCCCACGTGCCGACGATCGCCGCTCGGGCCGATGTCACTGCTCGCACCGCCGAGAAGAGCATCACCCGGCTACGCGACCTCGGGCTGTTGACGAGCAAGCGCCGGTATCGGGCCGACGGGTCGATCTCCGGCTGTGACTACGTGCTGCGGGACATCCCGCCGTCGCCGGATGAGGTTGAGAACGCGGAGGGGGTACCGTCCATTTCGACGGTACCCCCCGGCGAGGCGGACGGTACCCCCCGTCCAGATGGACGGAGCAATAACACCCCACCTGAACACACCAGGGAAACACCCCAGAGATCAGATCAGAGCAGCCCCACTTCCAGTCGCTCCGCTCCTTCCAGTGGCGGCGTGAACGACGAAGACGACTTCGAGGATCCGTGGGCAACACCAGCACCACCGCCACAGCGGCAGGCGAGCACCGCTGAAAAGCTCACCCGCAAACGGGCAGACGACCGCGAACTGTTCCTCAGCCTCGTCAACGCTGAGGGCCTACGCTCCGACGGCAGCCTCTTCGGCGAGGGCGTGTGGACCGTGGACGCCTTCTACGACGCGTTCCGCAGGATGAAGCGGAAGAAGCCGATCGGGTTCCCCGGTGCCTACGTGGAGCCGATGTACGCGGCGAACGAGGATCAGGGGGTGCGGGACTGGCTGCTGACGCTTGGCCTCGAACCCGTGTAGACACTCCCCGACCCACCCCTAACCCGAAGGAGACACCCCCATGGCAATGACCCCCGACCAGATCACCACCGACGACGACGGATGGGGCTATCGCACCGGCGCCCGCTTCGTAGACCCACCCACCTGGGAGAAGCACGCCGAGACTGTGATGGGCCGGCGGAACATCCACATCTGGCCGCTCGTTGAGGGCCTGATCCTCGCCGCCGACAACCAGGGGCAGATCATCGACTACCAGCCCCGCAAGTTCTATGAGGGGCCGCTGTCGGACGGCATGCGCAACGAGGACGACGCCCCTGATTGGCGGCTTGCCTACGACCGGTTCGCGGCGAGCGTGTTGCCGATGTTCCTGTTCCAGATGGTGGAGATGGGTCTGTTGGCGACGCGAGGCAACGGAAATTCGGTCGACTACCGGCTTGCCCTGCCGGGCGGTGAGGGGGCGTGAGCGAGGCTGTGGAGCCACCGAAGGTGCAGCCGGTACATCGGGTTGAGGTCGAACCCGGACACGGCCCGACGTTCGAGGTGCAGGCACGCGAGTTCGACGGGCTGAGCGAAAACCCGTACATCGACGTGACGTACCGGCTCGCGGATCAGGGCGAGGCGGAGGTGTCGCTGACGGCTCGGTACGGCCTGTCGCTGGCGGAGGTTGACGCGCTGATCGGGGCGCTGGCGGCGGCGCGGGCTGAGGCCGTGGCTGAGGCCGAGTTGTACGGCTGGTCGGAGGATGAGGGTGCGGTGGGCGGATAGCCATTCGCCGGTTGCCGGATTGCCTATCGGATAGCCATTCGACCTGGGCAAACGCTAGGGGCCGCCCACCCGTCAAGGTGAGCGGCCCCAAAGCCGGGCAGCGGTCAGCCGGACACGTCCTCGCGAGTGCCCACGAACTCGACACCCGACACCACATCCATGGACGTGACGGCACCCGTCGGCGCCCACCCCTCGGCCACGAACTTGGCCGCCACCTCACCCGGCACCCAATCCCGGCCACGCTCCGGATCCGACATCCACGACACCAAACCCTCCGAGGTGGGGAACACGGGCGAGATAGGGGAGCCTTCGCTGACCGTCTCCCACAACTGCCAGCCGTCGCCCATCGGCGGCTCGGTCGGCTCCCACGCCTCGTAGGCCGCCTTGTGGTCGCTGTCGCGCCACACGCTGGCCTCACCGGCGCAGGACCCACACACGTAGGGCAGGCTGTCCCGCTCGCAGCGGGCTTTGACGCACACTCCGGCGTTGAAGCCGTCGTGACCCAGGCTGAGGATGTGCCACTCGTTGACCTGCTCGGGGGTGGGAACCACGGGCGGGTCGGTGGGCTGCCAGCCGTTCTCCCGCGTCCAGGTGTGGGTGAGGTCGACCAGCCGTTCCTCAGCCAGCAGCGCGGCCACGTCGGCTTCGTTGAGGTGGTGCGACCACTGCCCGTTCCACAGGTCGGCCAGACGGCGGGCCTCCCGCCGGATCGCGTGCTCGCCGGTGCCGTAGTAGTCGGGGCTGCGGGTGACGTTGCGTTCGGCGAACTTCCGCACGGCGGGGCTGTCGGGGGTGAGCGGGGTGGAGCCGTTGTCTTCGGGCCGGAAGGGGGCGTTGCCGTACCACTGGTCGTGCAGGTGCTTGGCCTCGGTGGAGTAGCCGCTGCCGTTGCAGGTGTCGCATGCGGCCGGTTGCAGGTTGTCGGGCATGAGGTAGCCGGGCCACACCTTGCGGAGCGGGGTGTGGAAGTCGAGCGGTACGCGGACGATGCGGCGGCCCATCAGCGGTTCACCTCCGGTCGGTTGTCGTTGAGGTAGGTGCGCGCCCACTCGGGCACGTCCCGCTCACGGTCGAAGCGGCGGATCACGTGGTAGCCGTCCGGACCGCCAACGACCGGGCCGGCGATCTCCATCCGCACGAACCGTCCGTTGCGGTGCTCGACGGTGACCCGCTCGGGCCGAAACTGGACGGTGCCGGTGTTGCGGGTGACGTCCATGGGTGGGGCGCCGTCGGCGGGGTAGGTGTTGGTGGTTTCGGTGTCGCTGTGGCGAAACAGGCGGGACAGAATGTTCACGGCGTCTCCTCGGGGGTGTCGGCGGGCAGCGGGTAGCCGTAGCGGATAGCGTCCGGGCCGTCCCACAGCGCCTGGGCGGCGGCAGCGACCGCAGCGTCCAGCAATGGCCGAACCTGGGACCATTCGCTGGCGTCGACTGCTGCCAGCAGCCCGATTACAAGGGGTGCCCGAACCTTGGAGTCGAGTGCGTACTGCTTCATACCGGCCGGCGAGTTGAGGGTGTCCCACAGTTCGCAGACGGCGACGGTGATTCGGTTGGCGGTGTCGGCGATGTCGATGTGCCAGTGGGCGGCGAGGGTGTGGTAGGCGGCGATGGTGTTGTAGGCGGCATCGTAGGCCGACCGGTCGAATTGGGCGTCGCTCACGGCGTCTCCTCGGGGCTGTCGGTGCGGCGGGTGTTGTGGATGAGGGTGAGCAGTCCGTAGCCCACCCCCAGGGCGGCGAGGAACACGAACGGTCCGGGCAGGGCGTTGTCGACGGTGAGCTTGAGGATTAAGGCGGCCACGGCGGCGTACATGAAACGGTTGCCGGCGTAGGCGAGGCTGGCACGGGACACGGGGCGGGGCGCGGTCACGGCGTCACCTTCGGGTTGGGGCGTACACGGACGGTGCGGGTTTCTTCGATCAGCGGCTTGAACTTGCGTTGGGCGCTCTGCCGGCCGCCCAGACCCAGCGCCGCGCCGATCTCTTCCCAGGTGGCGTTGATGCTGCGCAGTTCGGCGACCAGGTCGATTTCTCGCTTGTCGAAGGCGGCGGCGGCCTGTGCCCGCTCGCCGGGGATGGCGGCGAGCTGGGCAAGCAGGTCCGTCTTGCCGGTCACTCCTGGCCCTCACCGGTGATGGACTTGCGGGCGGCGCGAACGGCCTGCTCGATCTCGTCCAGCATCGCGAGCACGTCACGACGCCGCCCGTTGCGGTGATCGCGGGCCAGGTCGTCGGCGAGGCGGGTGACCTCACGGAACCGTTCGGCGCTGTGCACTCGCACGATCTCGGGCGCGTCGAGCGGCTTGAGCATGGGGGCGCTCCACCCGCTGTTGCCGAGCATGGTCAGACGCTCACGGTTGAACCGCTGGTTGTTGTCGCAGACGATCTGCGTCTTGGTGAGTTTGATGATGGTGGTGGTCCGGTAGCTTCCTTCGCCGTGGTAGCTGTCGCGGTAGATGGCGACGGTGGCGCCTTCGCGGATCCAGTCGGTGTCGGTGTGCGCGGCCATGGTCACGACTCCTCGCTGCCGTCAGTGGGCACCCAGTCCTCAGCGCCGCAGCGGCTGCACACGCCCTGCCATCCGTCGGGGCCTTCATAGGTGGTCCGGTATGTGTGCTCCGGGTATCCGTCGCACTCCCAGTCGCGCTCGCTGTTGTCGTTCATGGCGTCCCCTCCGTCCGCTTGTCTCATCCATGATGACATGCCGCCACCATGATTACAACCCTGGTGGGGTAGACACGAAGAAGCCCGCCACCACCACGGCGACGGGCCCCCACCAACACAGATCAACGCGGCTCAGCGGCAACCTCAGCCATCAGCTCCGCAGCCCGCGCAGACCACAACTCCACATCCGCATCCGCCGCCTTCCCCCGATCCCACGCCTCCAACCGGTCCCCCACATGCGCCGGCCCGAGAGTGTTGCCGTACAGCCAGCGGGCCGCCCGATACTCGCCCTCGCTCGGGCCGGCATCGAACACGACCACCGTCTCCTTGCACACGCCCGCCGAATTCCAGCGCCGCACGATCAGCTTGTCCGTGGTCGACGGACCATCCCCCGGCAGCCCGCCCGAGATCCGAACCTCCGTCAGGTTCTCCCGCCGAGCGAACGGGTCACTGCTGATGCTCTCGGCGGCGTGGAACAGCTTCCGCGCCTCGCTCTCGGTGCGGTACCCGTCCGAGGCGAACGCCCCAAACCCGAACCCGGACGTCAGGCCGGGCCGCAGCAGCACCCCGAAATGGTGGCTGTGCTCGCGCACCGTCTCGGTGATACCGCCGTCGCGCGCGTCCTGGTCGACGGTCAAACCGGCGGTGACCTCCGGCGGGATGTCGACGTGGGTGAGGCGGGTTGCGACGGTGATGCGCCGCCCGTGGGAGAGCAGGTTGCGGACCCGCTGGGCGAGGTGCGGCATGGTGTCGAGCGCCGCCATCGCGGTGCAGTCCCGCTGGGTGAGTATCCGGGCCGGGTTCGCCATGTCAGTTCTCCGTTCCGTTGATGACGTTGAGGGCCGCATCAGCGTCGGCCAGAAACTCGCTGCGGATACTGTCGTCCACCTGCCGGTTGTCCCACCGGTCGGCGGCGTCGGGATAGTCGCCCCACGCGTTGAGGTACAGATGCCGCGCCAACCGGTCACGGGCGTCGCCGTCGACCAGCCTGCCGCCGGTGGCGAGCCGGACCGGCATCGCGTTGTGCGCGTACTCCATTGCCGCGTCCAGCCCGGCAGCGGCGGCGATGCTGTGGCAGGTTTCGGCCACATACTCACCAACCATGCGCCGCAGGTTGGGGTCGATGATGAGTACCCAGGGCCCGTTTTCGACGGCGCCGATGATGGTGTCTTCGGTGTCGGCGAGCCGATGCGTGCCGGTCGGGTCAGCCATGCAGATCCCCTCCTCCGGTCGCGCGCTCGGTGGCCCACTCGTGCCCAGCACGATGGTTGAGCGGCTTCGTGCAGCGGTGAACGGTGTCGAGCGGGTCGGCGCAGCGGGTGCGGCAGCGGGTGGGCTGGTCGCCGATCGGGGCGGGGTCGAGCCACCGCCACGGCGGCACAGTGGTCGGGTCAGCCACGTCGGTTGTCCTTCGCCTCAATCTCGTCTGCTGTAGGGGTGTAGCCCCACGTGTAGTCGCCGCCGGGAATTCTGGTGTGGTGGCGGTCGCCGTGGTGGTCGGCGTTCTTCTGGCAGCGGAAGAACCCTCGGGTGTCGGCTCGCTCGCCGCACACCGGACGGTCAACGGCCTGTTCAGCCACGGACCACCTGCCACACAATCACGGCGATGGTGGCCGACCAGCACACGATCAGGGTGACGGCGAACCGGCGGCGGCTGGCGACCACCCAGTTGCTGAAGGCGACCAGCCACGACAGGGGCGGGTACTGGTAGGGCCAGGCGAGGACACGCAGCACGGCAAGGGTGCGCGCATACGGCAGGCGACGCTCAGCCACGGTCGTCCTCCTTGGGTAGCAGCTCGTATTCCTCGCGGTCAGCCATGTCCCGGTAGACCGCTCCATCCGTGTATCCGGGGCGTCCGGCAGGCCACTCGAACGGCACGTACAGCGTCCGCTCGTCGTCGCCCATCCGCTGGGCGGGGCCGGTGGCGGTGCACACGGTGCCGTCGTGGATGTTGGTGGGCTGGCCGGGCTTCTGCCTCCATCGGAACTGGTCGCCTGTTTTTACGGTGGCGAAGAACAGATCGGCGTTGATGTAGGTCATGGCGGTCACTGCTCCTTCGGGTCGGTCGCGGCGGCGAGCACGGCCAGCGTGTTGTGGTCGACGTGCGGGTCGGCGGCAGCCAAACGCAGCAGGTCGGCGCCGGTGATGTCGCCCGGCTTCGACGCAATGTGGGAGATGAGCGCGTCCATCCCCTTCACGTCGGCGGCAGTCCGGCCGGTCGTCTTGAGGGTTTCCGTCCACAGGCCGCGCAGGTTGCGGGCCGGCACAGCCTCGGTGCGGTCACCGGTCCGCTCGTGCAAGGTGACGAGCACCGCGTTGCCGGTCGGATCCGGGTGCGACGACACGAGGTAGAACGGGCCGCTGCGGCGGCGGACGATGCGGTAGGGGCCGGGGTCCACGACGGTGGCGCGGGTGGGGTGGGTGGTGCGCCAGTCGGGGCCTTCGGCGACGTACACCTCGGCGCCGGGAACGATGTCGGCCTTGCGCATGGTGTGCTCCTCGGGTTGCGGGTCGGGTTGGGTGTGGTGCCTCCGGCCGGATCCGATCCGGCGCCCCTCACGGCAGAATGCGGAGGCTGACAGGGGTCAGCCGAGCTTGCGGTAGTTGCGGATGTGGGCCTTGATCTTCTTGATGGCCGGGGAGCCCATGTCGCTGCCCAAATCGAGGGTGGTGTCGTCGTCCAGCGGGATCTTCTCCATGCGCTCCAAGAAGTCGTCCCAGTCGATGCGGGAGCTGTCGGCGTACCAGCCGTCGAAGATGCTCTCGGCGATGTTGAGGATTTCTTCGGTGACCTGGTCGGCTTCGGTGACGGTCGTCCACTTGTCGCTCATAACGCTCCTTGCTGAGTTGGCTCTGGTCAGATGGCGTGGGTCATGCGCTGGAAGAACACCTCGCCCTGGCCGGCGTTGGTGACACCGGCGTCGACCATGCGGCCGAGGAACGCGGCGAACTGGTAGGGGCTCATCTCGGTGATGCGGCGACGCAGGACACCGTTGATGCGGTAGCCGCCGACGTGCTTGGTGTAGGCCAGCCACACGCCGAACCCGGCGCGCAGCGGCTTTTCGGTGCGCTCGCTGTAGTAGCCGGGGTACTGGCTGGCGAGTTGGAGCGCTTCGAGCATCTGCTCGTGAAGGTCGCTGCCGTTGCGGTAGCGGCGGGTGCGGGTGCCGACCTTGAAGTACCGGCGGAGCGTGTTGGCGAGTTCCTGTCCGGCGGTCTTCGTGGCGGTGGCCTGCATGTCAGCTCCCCTTGTGTTGACTTATCCAACAACCAAGAGATTACCCTAGAGTCATGGAAGGGTCAACACTCAAGAGTCATGACTTGCGGCGATCCCGCATCCCCGGATTCCGATGACGCGACACCGCCTTATTCACCGACGCCTCAGACGTCCCCAACTCCGCAGCCAACGCCTTGTACGTCATCGACTGCAACGCCTCCACCACCGCCTCATCCGCAGTCAGCGACAACACCCGCTTAGCCACATCCACAAGCTCGCGCGCCGCCTTCGCCCGCTGAACCGGCGGCATCTTAGGCAGCCGACCGACCAGACGAGCCAACTCCCGCGCATCAACACCCTCAGCGTCCATGACCGTAGGGTAAGCGAACGTTGGTTCGGTCACGGCGACCGCCTCTCCGCGACAACCTGCCGGTACCGGTCGAAGTTGACCGCGTCAGGTGACGCCAGCTCGGCCCGGTCGATCAGGGCGAGCGCGTCATCCCACCGGCCGTCCCGGTACGGCACCTCAGCCTCCGCCAACAGGGCACGGGCAGCCTCATCCCTGGCGGCCTGCTTCTCGGCCCGCTGCGTGTCGCTGAGCCGGCCTGCGGCCAGGATCTCCGGGTGCGCGTTCAGGTGCGCGGCGACGGCAGCCCACACGACTTTGAGCGTGTGCCGGTCGCACAGCTTCGAGAGCTGCCCTTCGGACACGTACCGCTCGCAGTCCGAGCGGCCGAACGTGAACCCGCCCTGCTGGCCGTACCAGTTGCCGGCCCAGTCTTCGCAGGCGTGTGCGACCTGCACCAACTCGACCGGGGTCAGAACGTCTGTCGTGGCGCTCATGGACGTCTCCTCTCACTCGATGGTGTCGTAACGGACGCGGCCCCAGCCTTGGTCCGGCTGGGGCCGCATGTGAGCGGCTAGTGCCACTCGACATCCGCGTCGTGCTCGACCGCCCACAGCGCCAGGTCGTGTAGTTGGGTGAGCCGTTCGGCGAGGTAGCCGGGGCGGCGCCCACCTTCGGTCCAGCGCCCGTCGACCACTTCGGGTCGACCCTCGACGTCGGTGGTGGTGTCGAGGAGGGCTAGGGCGAGCAGTACCCGGCCGAGGAAGTCCGGGCCGGTGGTGTTGCCCCAGTCGCCGTCGAATTCGAGGCCGAGCAGGTCGAACACCTGGGCGGCGTTGCCGTTGGCCATGTTGACCTCGGGCGATCCGGCGGCGTTGGGGGTGATGGTGATGGACATGGGGGCCTCCCTGGGTGGGTTGGGTGGTGCTTGCGTTTCCCTTCGCGCCCGTGGCGCTGGGGTGGCCCCGATGTCCCGCTCGCGCGGGTCCGCTGTGGAGTTGTGTTGGTGTCGTTTCCGACACCACGAACATTACCCTAGAGGCATGAAGTAGTGCAATACCCAAGAGTCATGGAATTTGGTGGGCAGGCTGGCAGGCGGCGCACAGGTCCCCCAGCCAGCCGTCCCGCTCCCCCGCCAACCACGCGTGCTCGCCGTCGGCGAAATGCTCCCCGCCCCCGAGCTGCTGCCCACACCGCTGGCAGGCCAGCACCAGGCACGGTTCGTCGTTGATCCACGCCTCAGGCGGGATGCGCTCCGGGTCGGCGGCGAACATCTCCCACCGCAGGGCGTCAATCTCGTACACGGATGCCCGACCGCTGACCGGCCAATGCACGTCGTCCAAATCGCCGAGCGGACCAGGCACGAGCATCAGCCAGCAGCAGCCGGGCATCCTCAACAACGGCACGGCAGCAGTGTCCTACCAGCCGACGTGGACGCTGCCGTGCGGCACCCGAGACAGGTCCCGGCCGTACCGGTACAGGTCGTAGCTGTCGGCGTGTACGGCGAGGATCGTCCAGCCGGAGCCGTGGCCGTCCACGTCCACGGTGAGCGGGTCGCCCACGCTGATGCCGAAGGCGGCTTCGCGGGGGTCGACATTGCGGCGGGCGGTGGCGGTGCTGACGGTCATCGGTTCTCCTCGCAGTCGTTGCAGTCGGCGGTTCGGTTGTCGCGGTGCGCGTCCCGGACGCAGCGCGGGCAGAGGTCGGGGACGGGTTCGAGCTGGACGGGGCGGCGGGTGGTGGTGGTGGTGGTGCGGGGGCGACCGTTGGTGGCCACCCCCGCCTTGAATTCGCCGCTGATCACTTGCCGGCCTTCGGCGTGCTGTCGTCCTTGTCGACGGTCCGCCCGTGGTGGGTGGTCCACTCGTCGCGGGCGCTGTCGTAGGTGACACGCTGCCCGGAGGCCCCGGCGGCGAGGGCGGCGGCAACCTTGCCGGCCCGGTCCAGGTCACGGAAACTCATCAACGCGGCCCGTTGATCTCGCGGTCCCACACGCTCTGCTGATGCGCCAGACCGGCGGTGGCCTGCCGCTGCCACGCAGCCTCCGGCGTCGCCTTGAGCGCCTGCCGCGCCTCTTCCAGCCGCCGCCGATTGCCGGGCGACGGGTTGCTCTTGGCGTCCTGCTGGGCGTGCAGGAACTCGTCTGCCTTCTGCTTGAATAGGCCCATGGTCGGCCCTCCTTGGGGGTGTGGTCGGCCAACCCCTGCGGCGCTCGAATCGCCTTGTGGGGGTCGGTCCTCTGACTGGGGATCGGGTGGGGGTGGCCGGCTTTCCAGGCGTGGGCCACCCCCACCGTCGTTGTCGTCGCGGGTCTGCGGCGACCCTGCGCAAGCTCGGACCACACGGCCCGAGCCGCGCAGGCTCACATCGCAGGCCGGCGGGCGTCGTTCGGGACGCGCATTCCGTGCTCGCCCCACCACGCATGCAGCACCGCAAGATCCCGGTCGCTGATCCGGTCCGGGACCGGCAAACCAAGCTCAACCCACCAGCCCACACACGTGCGGAACAGGCCGTCCGAGATCAGGCCGTGGTCGCGGGCCGCCACCGCCCGAAACACCAACTCGGCGCCCTCCCCCGCCAGGTTGTAGGCGGCGTCCATCCACGGCTTGACGGTGGTGACCGACCCGACGCAGCCGACGCTCTCGGCGATCGGATGCTGGCCCGGCCCATCCGGATGCAGAACCTCGTCCAATTTGCGCATCAGCCGGTACGCCCGATCGGGGTTGGCGCGAACCAGTTCGGTGCAGCGCGCCCGCACCATCGCCGTCTGGTGGTCGGTCAGGTTGACGATGGTGGTGTTGATGGCGGCGATCGCGGGCCCGAGTTCGACCGGTGGTGGGATGGCGCGCCACGCGGCGTGGTCGTCCAGGTCGGGCATGAGGCCGACGTCGGTCACTGGTCGGCTCCGATCAGCCAGGCGACCACCCGCACATCGTGGGCGTCGGCACCGAGCTGGGCGGCGATGCGGTCGAGCAGCATCCGATCGTCGGCGCCGGTGATGCTGCGGTGCACGGTGATCGAGTCGTACAGGGCGGCCTGGTTGTGGGTGAGGGTGAGCGGAATCCACCGCCGCAACACCCACCGCAGCCGCTGGTAGAGGCTCACCGGCCGCCTCCGGCCGCGAACACCTCGTGCCACGCCTGCTCGTCGCTGCGGGAGCGGATCTGGGTGCCGTCGTTGAAACGCCGCGTGTCGACCATCGCGGCGGTGCGGGCGAGGTTGGCGTGAAGGTGGGCGCGCATCAGCCACCGGTCCCGCTGGGCGTCGGTCGGCGTGTAGTAGCCGTTTCCGCCGGGCAGGGCGTGTTCCTTCTGGTCGGCGAGGTCGGCGAGGCGCAGCGCCTCCTTGACGTGTTCGGGGCCGGTCATCGGCTTCGGGTCGGTCATGGTGCCTCCTTGATCAGGCCGGGTACTCGTCAGAGCCGGCAGGGAAGGGCTGAAAGTTGAGGACGATCACCTTCGCCAGGTTGTCCATCCGAGCCAACTCAGTGGCAATCTGCTGCACATCCACGTAGGAGCTGATCGCCTGCGCTCGGCGCAGTTCGGTGTTTCCGTGTCCGCTGTTTCCGCTGGCGGTGGTGAAGGCGTAGGAGATGAAGTAGCGGTACATGTGGCCTCCAAGGTCCGTTGTGGTCCCTTCGTCTGCCACGTGCCGGGGCTCGCGGCAGACAGGCACCCAACGGGCGGTCAGCGGCTACAGGCGGTCCTGGTGCTGCCAGCGCAGATGCTCACGGGAATCGCTCATCACGCTGTTGCCGCCCGCCGACGACATCGGCTCGCAGCGGTTGTCGCTGCACGTGCCGGTTAGGCGTCCGGCGGGGCTGGTGGTGACCTCAACTGTCTTGTCGGTGTTCCAGCTGGTGACGGTGGCGTAGTGCTTGCCCATGCGGTTCTCCTATCGGCTGGTTGGCGGCTGGCCTGGATTGACCCCGCCGGGCCGGGAATACAAGGTCCAGCCCGGCAGGCTCACGTGCAGGTCAGCGGTCGGTGGTGTCGTCGGCGGGCGGGGTGCTGTACCGGTCGGCGAGGCTTCCCGCCGCCATCGCAGCCACCCCGAACAGCACGACCAGCACCACACCGAGCGGGGCGAGAGCCCCCCACACGCTGCCCGGCCGCACTGCGCGGATGACCATGCCGGCTGCCAGCGCGATCACTGCGGCGGTGGCGATCCAGCCGGCGATGGAGGCGACCCGCTCGGCGCGTGCGTGCCTGGCTGCGCGGTCGTCGGCGGCCATCAGCGGCCGTACCCGAGGGACGCGCGGATGGCGGCGCGGCGGCTGTTGGAGCGACCCGGGCGGACCCGAACGGTCTGCCGCTCCCCGTCGGCGCCCCGGATGGCGCGGGTGGGGCGGATCTCGGACGGGGCGTAGCCGATGGTGACGCTGGCGGAAGCGAACATGACAGTTCTCCCTGGTTGAGGGTGGTGCACGGTTTGGGTTGGGCGGTTCGTGGGCGGCCCCGACACGACGTGGGCGCGGGGACGCCCGGTGCTGCTACCTGCTGTTGTTCTTGCCGAGTCCGGCGCGGATGCGCTCCACCTCGGCGGCGTTGCGGTTGTCCTTGTCCCGCTGCTCCCGGTCACGCTGCGCGGCCAGACTGCGCACGTCGCCGGTCACCGGATCGGCTCCGTCCACCACAGGCCGGCGTCCGTCCGCCAACCCACCCGCGACTCGTAACGCCCGTTCACCGGAACGTTCACCCGGCGTCCGTCGGCGAGCGTGGTACGGGACTCCCTACGCCCGTCGCCGTGGATACGGGTGCGGCGACGACGGGACTCGGCGGGCAGCACAGCCGGACTGTTCACGTTGGGGCTCACGACGTCGCCTCCCCGGCGATCGCGTCCAGCCAGGCAGCCACATCGGTCGCGGCGGCCCGCCGATCCACCCGGAACCGCTGCCACCCGTCGGCCTCACGCGCGTGGAGCGTGACCGCGATCATCGTCCAGCCCCGGCCGGCGGCACCGGAGTAGTACCAGATGGTGCCCTGGTTTTCGGTGCACGCGATGACCGTGTGCCCGTTGGCGGTGTTGGGCTTGTCGGCCCACACGAGGGTCAGGTTGAAGTCGGCCATCACGCCACCGCCTTGGAGACGGCGGCCAGACCGCGACCGTTCAACACCAGCGACACGACCCGCTTGCGGCGACCCTCGAACGCGACCTTGCCGTAGCCCTTACGGTCCAGGCTGCGGAGGGTGGCGGCGGTGATGCCGTCGCCGACGAACACCACCCCATCGGTGTGGCTGTCGAGCGCCCGCTGCTGCGGACCGGACAGGGGGGCGAGGTGGGCGCCGGCCATCGTCGGGCGGACCTGACGGTGGGTGCCCTGCTTCGCCAGATCGGCGAGCGTGACCGGCGTGGTGTCGGCTTCCGCCTTGTACATGTGGGCGTAGCCGCGTGCGATCAGCCGAGCCTCACCCTCGGTGGGGTAGCTGCCGCAGTTGTCCTCCACCCGCAGGGTGCCCTGGTACACGGTGACCGTGTAGGCGCCGGCCCGGACGTATTGGAGGGTGATGGTGGCTCGTCCGGCGCGGTAGGTGATCGCGTCGCCGGGCACGCTGAGAACAGCGTTCGACATCTCGGGGTACCTCCCGATCGGGGCTCGCTCGGTGTTAGCCGCACCTCGCGTGCCGTGCTGTATTGCTAGGAACTACGGTAGTGCCGGGAACTACTCACGTCAACCCCGGCACTACAGCAGTTTTTGCGGTCAGGCCGGGCGGATGATCTGGACGTCGTCATTGCCGCCGAACTGGGTGAGCGAGCGCTTCGGAAACCCCTTGAGCCACGCGCCGACCGTGTGGCCGTCGGTCGCGACACGCGTGCGGGTGACGATGATGCCGGCCGGGTAGTTGCGGTGCGCGGTGCTGACGAGTCGGTCGTTCTTGCGCAGCTCGTGCGCCTTGACGGTGATGACCTGATCCCACATGGTGTTCCCCTTGCTTGCCTTGTTGCCGACACCCCTACTGTAGTCCCTGCCACTACGGTAACACAAGCCCCCCACTACACTTTTCCGCACCCACCCACTACACTGATCACATGACCGACCCCGCAACCGACCCAACCGCTGCCATAGCCGCAGCTAGAAGCCTCGCCGACCCCGCCGAACGAGCACGCGCTATCGGCGTAATCCTCGGCAAAGACGGCCTACCCAAAATCACCAGCGAACTACGCGCCGAACGACAAGCCGCAGTCCTCGAACTCCGCAGCCGCAACATGTCATGGACCGAAGTAGGCGAAGCCATCGGTCAGCACCGCAACCGCGCCCAGCAGATCGGCGAGGGACGCAGCGGCGGAAGGCCGGCGCGACCGGCAGCCAGCTGACCTCAACCCGCCCATGACGTGAAGGCGGGGGTGGCAGGTGCGGCTAACACCTGGGCTCCACCCCCTTGATCGGGAGGTACCCCGACCCATGGCCAAGATACTTGGCACTTCCACCCGTACGTCTGTACGGGTACCCGGCCATGCCATAGGCATCCCGATGGCCTATCCGGCGGACACCCCGTGAGCCGCCGGCTGCACGCCCCCGACGATGAAGACAAGCCGTTCATCGCCCGATGGAACGTGCTCGTCCGCATCCTGCTCGTGGAATCGTCAGTCAAAGCCGTGGCCCGGTCGGCGATGGACTTCGCCGACTTCGATGACGGCTCGTCCTGCCACCCCAGCAACGAACGCATCGAGCGGGAGACTGGGCTCAGTGAGCGGACCGTCCGCACCGCCTGGCAGGTGTTGCGCGGGCTGGGCATGGCCGAACGGGTCGGCTTCGGGTCGCCCCACCGCAAGCTCGCCGACGAATACCAGTTGGTGATCCCGCCGTGGTGGCAGAACCTGCCGATCTACGGGCCGCACGTCCGCAAGTTCACCTGCCTGTACTGCCAGAAGCTGATCACCCCGCAGGGCAACTGCACCGTGAAGGTCGACGGGGACCGACAGAAGGTCAGCTTCGAAGTGCACCGGATGGCGTTCTGCCCGACGCCACGGGCCACCAAGGGGCGGGTCGCCTTGGACTGCCTCACCGAGTGGAACGAGTCCCAGCGGCAGCGAGGCGACCCGGTGTGGCACGAGTTCGGCGACGACCGGTGGAAGCTGTTCCGGCAGGCGAGGGCAGACGAGTGGTGACGCTCGCCGAGATACCGGAAGTCACTTCCGGTACCGGAACTAGTTTCCGCGTATACCGGAACTCACTTCCGGCACATGGCGGAACTGGTTTCCGCCGATACCGGAAGTCACTTCCGCCCAACACTCATAGAACCACTCATCAGATCACTCATAAGACCTCTCCCCTTCGCTGGCGCGAAGGGCGGCGACGAAGCGAGGACGGCACATGACGAAACAGATCGACACGGACCAGCCGCTCATCCTCGGCTACGTGCCAGAACTGGACGCCAACCGCCCGGAGGGACGCGAGTGGCGACACAACGTTGAGCGCATCGCCCTGCGACTTCTGGTGGACGGCGGATCACCGCTGCTTGACGCTGCCGTCGATGACCTGGTTCCCGCACACTTCGACGGCGAACATCGCGTGATCTGCGAAACGCTGATCCGGATGCACGAGGCGGGCACCGACCTCACCGCCGAGACGCTGCGGCGTGAGCTGGCCGACTCCGTCAGCCAGGCGACGATTGACGATGTGCTTGCCCCCAGCAAGAGAGCCGAGCCGCACCAACTGGGACCGATCTGGATGGAGCGGCAGAACCTGATGAGCTTCCTGCGGGATCTACGCCGCGACGAACCCCTGTTCACCAAGGATGCAGCGGCGATGAAGGCGAGGCCGAGCAAGCTGCCGTTCGCTGACAACACCATCGCTGCCAGCACCAACGTTGGCAGCAAAGTCGGAGAGATCCCGCGCATCCCCAAAGACTTGGCGGAGGAATGGCTGATCGGCGCCATGCTCCTCGCCCGGCCCGTGATCATCCGCGCCTCGTGGATCGTCCGGCCAGCACACTTTTCGCCGGAACGTCAGGCGCTGGTTGCATCCATCTACCGACTCAACGGCGAGCGGCGCCACGTATCACCGAAGGTCGTTGCAGACGACCTCGCGGCCATCAACATGCTCGCCCAGGTCGGGGGCATTGAGCGCCTGAACCAGTACGTTGCGGACGTACCCGAGGCGGCGGACCCCATGCGGCAGATCGAAGAGTGGGCGACCGCCATTGCCGACGACGCTTTCGCTCGGCAGGTGCAGGAGGCGGCTACCGCCCTGCTTCGGGAGTGCCTGATCGGTGGGCGCCACCAGATTGCTCGGCGATACGCCTCTATCCACGCCCTACTTGTTGACAGCGTCGGCATGGATCACCGCGCTGACCTGGCATTCCTTGTGGCACGGAACCAGGGCACGGCGGTGGCTGCGCTGTACCGCTGGTTCGATGGTGATGACACGCTGCTGTACATCGGGATCACGAATGATCCGCATGTTCGGCAGTCGTCTCACGCGAAAAAGTCATCGTGGGCTGACTTCGCAGTCCGGGGCGCGATCGAGCGATTCGCCTCCCGGGAGAAGGCTGAGGCCGCCGAGAAGGCCGCGATCGAGGCGGAGCGCCCCCTGTTCAACCACATGCACAACGACACCCCGGAGGCCCGTCAGCGGCTGGTGGCGTATCTGGTCGAGCATGGCCGGATGGATTTGCTCGCCCCCGCCGTCTCACGCGGCTAACCGACCGGAGGACGCCATGACCGACACCAGCGAACTGGACACACTCCGCGCCGAGAACGCTCGCCTGCGGCAAACCGTCCTCAACTACCGGTGGGCGAACCTCGCCCGCGACCTGGTAATCGCCAACCGGACCCGCCACAACCGCAACCACACCACCCGCCTACTCGAAACCGTCATTCACGAAACCGGCTGCCGGCACGTGCCCGCAGCGCTCAGCGACGACCACATCGGCCGTATGGACGGCACCTACTGGCAGGTCAACAACGCCGATGGGGTGTCGCTGCGGACGGCGATGGCCGAGCCCCGGACGCGGGTGTGCGGCACGTGCCGACCCGACGTGGACCCGTCGACCGCCCTGGACGGGGCAGGAACGCTGCCCGTGCACCGCTGACGCCGACTGAACCGGAGGACACCATGACCATCAACCAGGAGCACACCCCGCTGCGAGAGTGGGAGCCCGAGCGCAACGAGCGCGTCGTCCACTGGCGCGACCCGAACACTGTCGGCACGGTGATCCGCTGCGACCGGTACGGGCATGTCGCCGACCCCTACTGGCGGGCGTCTGTCCGCTGGGACGGCGGGCGGGTGGAGGACGGCATCGAAACGTCGTCGCTGACCCGCGTGGACGGAACGCAGGGGCGCCGATGACCGGCCGCGACGACCCGAGCTGGGGCTGGGAGTTCGTAGTCGAAGACTTCGTGTACGCCCGCCTCGCCGAGGAGGATGCGACCGCGAGCCGACTTCCCGACGGCACCGACCGGGATGCTGCGGTCGCCCGGGTGGCTGCCCTTCGGGAACTGCTGGCCGAACACAGCATCTACGTCACACCACCCGACAGCCCTGAGCGGGCGAGCAGCCGGGAGGTTGAGGAGCAGTACGGCCTGCGATCCATGGCTGGTGGTGTGAGCGCGGGGCGTTGCTACACCTGCGAAGCAGTCTGTGGTGTTCCTTGTGTGACGGTGACCGCGCTGGCCCGCATCTGGGTTGGCCATCCCGACTTCCCGGCCGCCCATCGGGACCACAGAAACCGCAGTAACGCCGAGGTTGTGGCTGCTGGAACGTTTCGCCGCTTGCATTGGCCCGAAACGGTCGCCTGACCCGACAACCCACCGGAGGACACCATGACCGACCCGCAGCACCAGATCGTTGCTCTCACCGACGACGACACCACCTACTATCTGCTGCCCGGCAACCCGTTCGGCGACACCTATCGCCGCGTCGCCACCTGGACCACCAGCGCGGGCGACGCCCTCACCCCCGTCAACCCGGCCAGCAACCAGCACGGCGGCTGGCATAAGGCGCCCGGCGGTGTGCAGGATTTGACCGCCACCCAGCCCGGCCCGTCGCAGAAGACCGGCTACCGGCTGTGCGACCCCGGTATGGAGTCGGCGAAGCTCCCCGCCACGCTGCCTGTCGGCGGGTTGGGCGGGCTCGGCTTGGATGACGACACCGCAACCGCGCTCTACCGGGCCGTGTACGTGGACGGGCCGCCGGTCACCTGCCTGTTCCCGGCAGCCGCCATGATCGTGGCCGACGATGCGGGGGCGCCGCCGCCGGACGATGGTCTGCGGTGGGTGCCGAACCTGCGTGACGAGCTGCGACGCCATCGGGCGCTGCATCACCTGTTTCCCGGCCACCTGGAAGGGTTCCGGCAGGCTGTTGTGGACGCCGCTGGCGCGCTTCCGGTGGTTGGCTCCCGTTACCTGGACGGCGCGCGGGTTGACCGGGAGCGTCCGACGGTGGTTCGGGTGTCAACGGAGGTGCCGTACGAGCCGCACACCACCCGGTTTGTGCGCGACACCGGCCGTTCCGGTCGGAAGTTGCAGCGGGGTCGGACGGTGACGGAGACGAAGCGGCTTGAGGTGTCGGTGCAGGTGCCGGATGTGATCCCGGGCCGCAACCGGGCTGAGGCACGCGAGCGGTGGGATGCCGAGCTGGCGTCGATCCTGGACGCGATCGTGGGGGCGTTGACGCCAGCCCCGTGCTGGCACTGTCAGGGAACGGGGGTTGTTGCCCGTAAGGATGCCGCCGCCGCTGCCGTCTCGCGCGGCTAACCCCACCGACCACTAACAGGAGGACACCATGACCGACCCCGCCACCGCCGCCGCCAACGAGCCCGTCTGTCCCGGCTGCGACTGCTGCGGCATCCTCGGCTGCTACCCGTCCGACGGGGCCGACTGCCCCACCGACAGCATGGGCAACTGGACCTGCCCGTGCACCGCCGCCGCCGACTAGCCCGGAGGAACCATGACCGACCTCAGCCAGCAACTCTTCGACCAGCACCGCAACAACCTGATCGCCCAAATCGACGCCCTCACACCGCACATCGAGCGGGCAAAAGAACGCTACGAAACCCTCGAAAAAGAGGCACAAGCCGAGATCGACGCCATCGCCGCGAAAATCCCCGACGCGGTGGAGAACCCGAACGAACTGCAATACCTGACCCGGCGCGGCGCCCAACTCGATGTGGACTTGACGCAAGCGCAACGGTCGGTCGAACTCGCCGAGGCGTGGTTGACGTTGCAGCGCCTGAACGAGCAGGTCTGCGTGTTGGAGTTGCGGATCGCCTCCAACGATCACATGGCGGACAGCGGTGTGTGGGCGGCCGGTAATGATCCCTACCTGGCGCTTGCCGGGCTAGAGGTGAAGGAGACCGCAGCCGAGGTGGTGTCGGCGATGTCGGGTGTGGCGTTTGCGAAGGAGCGGCTGCGGTTGACGCGGCAGTTGCACAAGGAGATCCATGCTGCGCTGCGGAAGCTCCGACGCGCCGAGGCCAGCCGATGACCGCCGTCGAGTCGATGGCTGGTGTGTGGACTGCCATCGTCGTAGACCAGTGGGGCGAGGTGCACCCCGCGCCCGGCCCCGCCCCCGACCACCACCACCGCATCATGGTGGTTCGGGCTTTGCTCGACGCCACGCATGTGGACGACATCCAGTACGGGCAGGTGTTGTACGAGGCGCAAGGCTTCAAAGACACGGCGGTCGAGTGGCAGGAGGCACAAGCTGTCGCTGCCGCCCTCAACGCCGTACAGGAGGCGAACTGATGACCGACCAGACCGCAGCCCAGTTCAACGCCGAAGTAGCTGATGCGCTCGCCCGCCTGGATGGTACGACCCGCAGCGCGGTCGCTCTGCTGACCGGCATCCCGTCCGCCGACCTGGACGATCTGGGCGGGTTCGGCGACGACACCGGGCCAGCGGCCCGAACGGAGGCCGACCGGTGACCGACTTCGACCCGATGGACTGCGCGTTCTGCTGCGTGCGTGCCGGCCGTCGCATGCCGAACGGCGCCCTCGCCTCGTGCCCGCTGCACGGCGGACCCGCCGCCGCCGACGATCCGCACCTGCCGGCGATCCTCGCCGCCATCGACAACGCCCTGCGCAACGGCTCCCACATGACCGGCGCGAACCTGGCGTTCGAGCTGCTGTGTGAGCGGCTTGGGGTGGACCGCGACCGGCTGGTGTTTCAGTCTGGCTGGGCTGCAACCGTCCCTGACCTTCCCGCCGAGCGCGGCTGACCCGACCGGAGGAACCCATGCACTTCGACACCATTCGGGTCGACTACGAAGGCGGCCCACTCCACGGCGACAGCAACGACCAGGACTACACCGCCGACGACCTCCGACACGGGCTCGTCTTCGACTACCCCACCCGTGGACTCGGACGCGGCGGCGTTGGCGCCGACGACACCGTGGAACGGTACGTGCTGGAACGCCGCGCCTATGGCTGGGTGTTCGTGCACACCGGCCGCTTCGTCCAGCCTATTGAGGATCAGGCGTTCGAGGCTGTCGTGGTGGGCGGCCCACAACACGGCGAGGTTATCTACCTGCTCGGCACTGCCCGCCGCTGGGTGGGGCAGCGCGTCGACCATGTGGCGCGCGGCTGCGTGCTGCGCCACGTGGGCGGCGACCCGACTACTGGCTGGGATCTGCGTTTCCAGGCCGAGGTGACTCCGTGACCGCCACCCCGCCCCGCCCACATTCCGCTGCCGGGAACTCGGCCACGTCATCACCCCAAACTGAACGGAGACGACCATGACCGACCCTCACCCGACTGTTGGCCGCTGCGGCGACCACGCCCCCACCATCCCCGGCCTCACCCCCGGCGGTTCCCCCGTGTGTGCCCTGCCGCACGGGCACGCAGGCTGGCACCGCGACGACAACGGCACCGAATGGAACATCGCCACACCGGCGGACAGCGCCGAGCCGCCTGCCGTGGATTTGCGGCACCTGGCGGTCATCCTCACCTACGGCAAGCAGGCCGCCGACCGCATGGGTGACGCCGCGTTGACGGCGGCGCTCGGCGCGATGGCTGAGGTTGCCGCCAGCATGCACCTTGACCCGAACGGCCTGTTCGACATCGAGCGCGAATTCGCGGCGCTCGCCGACCGGCTCCGCTGACGGAAGGACATGACCATGACCCATACCCTGACCGCCGTCGACCTGGACGCCGCTGCCGCCGCGCTGCGCGGCTACGGCGCCCCCGACCTCCCGCACCACGCGATCGCCGATGCTGTCGCCTCCGACCCCGACATTGCCGCCCTCGCGCGTGAGCACGGCTGGGCTGACGGTGAGGTGGTCGACAAGCTTTGGGCCGTTGTCTGCGTCAACGTGCTGGGCATCAGCTTCACGGAGCAGGTGGGCCGATACTTGTCCCGTCCGCAGGAGTTGGCCGACGACGTGGAGGCTGCCGTGTCGGCCCGGCAGGTGGCCCGGTGAGACTGCACGCACGCACCATGCCCGTCCAGCGGGCCAGCAACGCGATCCGCGCCGAGTTGGGCCGGCTGCAAGACGAATACGACCTGACTGACGTTGAGATGCTGCGGGTCCTGATCGAACACCAGCAGAGCATCACCAAATACATGCTGCGGGCCGAGCGGCACCCCGACGACCCCGACCGGAAGGCCGACAAAAAATGACCGCACCGCCGATCCCCGCATCCTGCGCGCACAGGCCGATAGTCGGCGGGCTCGCAGCCCCATTCGTGAACATTCGCCTCCGCGACGGCGGCGTGGACTTCCGCACCCCCCACCAAGGCACATACGAGCGGTGCTGGCAAGAAAACCTGTGCCAGACGTGCGGCAACCCGCTCGGCCACCTGTCGGTGCTATTCGGCGGACCCAACCAGGTTGCCTCCCGCGCCTTCGATGAGCCGCCGCTGTGCCCGCCGTGCGCCGTGTACGCGTCGCAGGCATGCCCGATGGTGGCGGGCAGGCAGGAACGGTACGCGGACCGGCAGCGCGTCTCCGAGGGCCGACGCGGGCATGTCTGCCCCGACGCGGGCTGCGACTGCGGCGGTTTCGTCGCCGCCGACCCGAATGCGGCCGACGCCTCCGGGGATCCCGCCCACCCCTGGTATGCCCTGTACGTGCAGACGGGCGGCTGGCAGTTGACCGGGAACCGGGTGCGGGTTGCCTGCTCGGATCGGGGGTGTCTGCACGATCGCACTCTCATCAACGGGTGCATGCTGGGGGTGGAGCCGCGCAAGGTGATGCTTGTGTCTTCGCCTGGTGAGGGTCGGGTTTGGCGTCGTCTAGATGCCGTCGAGGTTGCCGCTATCAGGTCTGCGGAGGAGGTGGAGGGGTGACGGATTCGCCGGTTGAGCGGCTGATTGAGGTGTCGTCGTTGGGCGACCCCGACGTCCGTGCCCTGCGCAGCACGGTGTCGGATGAGACGGCCCGCCGGATCGTGGCCAGAGCGGCGCAGCTCGCCGACGCCGGGGCGGTGCCGTGCACCCCCTACTACTGCCCCACCTCCCGCAGTGTCGAATGCTGCCCCGACCATTCCGGCTGGGATGTGTGCTGCGCCAAGCCGCACCGTCACCGCCCGCTGCCACGTGAAGGCGAACCACGGCGCATATCCGGCATCAAGACGAGGCTGTTGCGGGTGACCTGCCGTGTCGGCCTGCACTTCCTCACCTGGAACCACCAGTACGACGGCTACCGTTGCGGCTGCGGTCGAAACTTTCTGTGGGCCGAACACATCCGCTGACACACCTTGTGCACTTGGCCGCCTGCTGGCGCATAAGACCTTCGCACCCCTCCCCAACCCGCAGGAGTCCGCCATGACCGACCGCGAAAACCTGCCCCGCTGCTGCGAATACCGGGGCCTCTTCTACCCCGGCCACATCAAACGCTGCCGCCAGCACGCCACCCCCGAGCAGCGTGCCCTCGCCGCCGAAACCGAGGACCGGGCTGCTGCGCTGGGTGTGCTCGCCGGGCAAGGCTGGCCGTACGGCCCCAACATCGACGTCGAGTCGCGCCTGCGGCTACTCGACTGGGCCGACGCGAACGGGCTGCGGTTGGCGAACACCCGATGCCAAGGCTTGCACTGGTTGACGAGAGGCCGCTGCGCGGTGCGGATCTGCAACCGGCTCGGCCACTGGATGGATCATGTCACCCGGTGGAACTGGGGTGGGAGGCCAGCGCTGATTCTCGCCCAGCCCTACCACCTCACCGGTGACTGTGAGGCGCAGCTTGGTCAACTGGCGGCCGATGGTCTGCGCGTGTCGGTGGGGGATGACGGCTGGTATGGGTGGGGGACGGTGGCGGTTGAGGTGTGGGACGCCGACGTCTACCGGCGGCATCTGCTGGCAGGATGAGGAGTATGAGCGGTAGCCCGAGAATCATCCGCGTTGATTCTGCCCGCGCCGTCGTTGGCGGTGTCGTCCACGAAGCGCCCCCGATCGCCACCCCCGGTGTCACCGTCGACCCGGACGGCACTGTGCGCGACACCGACGGGACGCCCCTCGCCCGCCTCACCGCAGCCAACCCCGATACTCCGCCAGCCCTCGGCGTGTTCCGCTCCGAATCCGGCCGCACCGAACTGACCGTCACCGAAGACGGGCGCCTCGACATTCGGCTCCGCCTCCGCCAGGACGTGCTCACCGACAAGGATGTTGCCGGGCTGCGGTGGGCACTCGACCGATACGAGCAGGTGGCATCCGAGCGGAGGGGTGCCGGCGCATGAACAACGACACCGGGGAGCGTCTGCGAGCCAGCCTCGGCATTGACGGCACCGCAGGTGACGCCCAGGACGTCGACCACGACTACCGCACGTCCGCCACCGAGCCGGACGGGCCATGCCTCGTGTGCGGGCTCGCGCAACCGTATCGGCGGCACACCGGCTATCAGGAAATCGCGGCTGACCTGCAACGCTGACCGGAATCAATAGACATGTGACGTAACGTGATCGCATAATGGGCGCATGGCTACCGCGAGCGACGCCGACGAATTCAGCTACCTCGTTCCCGGCTGGTACTGGGACAAGCAGCGCGACACCGCCATCCGTAACGCCCGCGCCGCAGCCCGCCGCAAGCGCAAGCAGGCCAGGGGTGAGCCGCAGGTGCATGTGGTGCTGGTCTGGCCCCAGGACGATGCCGGAACTGTCGCAGCCGCCGGCTAGCCCGGAGCGCGCAGGCGACATCGCAGGCCGCCTCGCAGTGGTGCCACGATCGACTGAAACCCGCCCCACCAGTACTGTCTAGCCGCTTGACAGTTGTCTAGCGGCTTTACTAGCGTGTAGCGTATGAAGGCGCGGGAAGTCAACCGACGAATCGAACACCTCGGCGGCAAACACACCCGCCAACGCGGCTCCCACCGCATGTACGAAGCGTCAACCACCCACAACGGGGAAAACGTGACCGCCCGCACCACCGTCGCCCAACACCCCGGCGACATACCCAACGGCACCCTACGAGCCATCGAACGCGACATGGAACCGGTCTTCGGGAAAGGCTGGCTACGATGAACCAACACCACACCTACCGGGTCGTCGTCACCCGCGAATACAACGCATGGCTCGCCGACGTGCCCGAACTCGACGGCGCACACACCTACGCCCGCAACCTGCCCGGCCTAGACCAAGCCGTCCGCGAAACCATCGCCATGCTCGAAGACATGCCCGACGGCGCCGAACCCGGCATCCGCCTGGCGTACGAATACCGCACCGGCGACCCCCACCTAGACGAAGCAGCCGCCCAGGTGCGCGCTGCCCGCAGCCGGGTGGCGGTCGAAAAACAGCAGGTGGAACGGCAGACAGTCGAGTTGGCCCGGCAGATGCTGTCGCGGCATTCCCTGTCGGTGCGGGACGCGGCAACGCTGCTGGATGTGACCCCGCAGCGCATTTCGCAGGTGGCGCCGTCGGAGCGGCGTGCACGGAAGGCAGGTCGGGCTGCGGTGACCGGCCGGAACACTGCTGACGGCGCGCAGGTGAAGGGCGTGGCGTGAAGATCCGATACTGCGAGGGTTGGCTTGCTGCGCTGCTGGCGTTTCAGCCGTGGGCGGGCGAGGTGGTCCGCTGGTCTGTGGAGGGCGGCCCGAAACCGGTCGGTCTGACGTTTGCTGGCCGCATCCGGCTACAGCTCGCGCTGGGCGGCACCACCGACGCATCCCACGACGGGCAGCCGCGTGATTGGGACGGCGGCCCCGTGCGGTCGCCGGCCGTGGACGCATCCCCGCGCACACCGGTCGAGTGGGCTGACGCGCTCGCCCAGGCCGCCACCGGCGCCGCGCATCCGGGCGTCAAGAGCGTGGAAACCTACGCCCAGTGGGGTGGCTCGACCAAGCCGGGCGGGCTGCGGATCGTGTGCGCAGACGGCGCGGAGATTTTCGGGTCGCTGATCTAACCGAGCCCGGTCCGGGCCGCGAACTCCCGCAACCCCGACAGTTGCGGCCCCGGTGTCGACAGCAACCCCGACGCCAGATCGCGTGCCCACGGCCGGTATCGCACCTCCTGCGGCGCCACCCGCTCCGCTTCCCGCAGCGCCTCCCACGCCTCGCGTCGCCGGCCTCGCCCCCACCACGCCAACGCCGCGTCCTGCCAGAAGCGGGCCCGCCGCTCCGTCGTCGGCAACAGATCGACACGCACCCGGCCGGCGTGGTCAACCGCCTGTCCGAAGTCGCCGAGCAGCCTCGCAATGCCCGACCGGAACAACTCCAACTCGTTGACGCCGAACCCTGGACCTGGTGGTGCTGCGGCCAGCGCCGCGCCTGCCTCGCCCGCGCACGTCCACGCCTCATCGCGCCGATCCCCGGCCGCAGCCGTGTACGCGGCAGTCGCCAGCATCTCCGCGTACAGGCTGGCGTCACGCCCGTCAGCCAGTTTGGTGTCTGTGCGTAACCGATGCGCGGCGTCCACGATCACCCGCTGCGCATGGTCGCCGTCACCAGAGCGGCGCAACACCACGGTTGCGGCGCGGGCCACCTGCGCGACCGCACGCGAGCAGCCGGACTGGTGGGCCGCCCGGGTGGCCCGGTCCACGGCAGCCCACGCCACCCCATGCTCGTGCAGCTTCGTCGCCAGGCGGGCGGTGAGCCGGTACACGTCGGCTGCCATCGCTGCCGTCTCGTCCCGCCGGCCGCTGGTGGCGTTCTCGCGTGCCGCTTCGACTGCCGTGATGAGCGACGGCAGGCGGGCTGACAGCTGACGAAGCCGCACCGCTGCGAAATCAGCCCGAGCCTGCCTGATCGCTGCCCGCACATCCCCGACCGGGGCGGCAGCTTCGGTGGGGTCGATGTGCAGCAGCACCCCGGCCACCCCTGTTAGCGCTCCGCCGACAGCTGCTGACGCGCCCGCTAGGACTGTTCTGCGCCGCATGGTGTCGCCCTCCGCCGTGACAGTTCCATCGTCTGCTGTCACCGTATCGAGCAACGAGCCGCCGGCCCGCAAAGCGACGTCGAATGCGCGAGCCACCTCCGGTGTCGCCCGTTTCCTGCCGGTCGCCACCTCCCACACGTACTGACGGCTGTATGAGCAGTGCCGCGCTAGTGCGGGCATAGTCCAGCCCTGCCGAGCCATCAGCAGCCGTAGTAGTGCGCGGAATTCGGCCACCACAACCCCCAGGTGATCACGGTGTGTGTCTGCCGACGGTCAGCCGACAGCCGACATCTACCGATCGTGACCAGCAGATACGACGCTGGGAAGCGCAACCAGCACAGACAGTTACTCGCAGTCTGCGAGAAGCCACAAACCCGCACCCGGAGGACCGCCGTGACCGACGTCGACACCCGCAGCGACGCCCGCACCCTCATCCACCCCGACCTGTTCGCCACCCTCACCGCCCGCATCGCCGTCGACCACCCCGAGCTGCCCGACGGCATGCCCGACCGCATCCTCGACCAGGCGTTGGCGTTCCTCGCCGCGTGCGCCACCACCACCCGCCCAATCGGGCCGTCCGAACTGGTCGACATCGGCTGGCACACGTTCATCCTGCACACCGCCGACTACGCCGCCTTCTGCCAGCGGATCGCTGGCCGGTTCATCCACCACCAGCCGGAACCGGCGCCGGGCGACGAGCGTCCTTCCCGCCCGCAGCCGATCGGCGCACCCATCTCGGAGACGGTCGCGGCGATCCGCGCCGCCGGCTACCGGGTCGACCCCGACCTGTGGGGGCTCGCCGCCGACTGCACCAGCAAGTGCACCCAATGCCACGCCGGCTGCACCGACTCGCCCGGCAGGTAGCGCCTATCGCGGAATCGGGCACCCCCGGCGCGGCACTGGTCGCGTCCGGGGGTGCCCGCGTGGTAGACCGTGCTGGTGCACACCGCATGGAATGACCTGCCCGGCAGCGTTCGTCGGGCTGTTGTCGCGCGCACCGGCCCGGTCCGGTCGGTGACGCCTGCGGGGGCGGGCGCAACCTGCCGCCTCGCCGCCACCCTTCAAACCGGCAGCGGCGTCGTGTTCGTCAAAGGCATCCTGGTCGGCGACCGGTTGGCGTGGACGCTGCGCAACGAAATCCGCGTCAACCCGCACCTGCCGGGCATCGCACCCCGCCTGCTGTGGCATGTCGAGCAGGACGGTTGGCTGGTTGCAGGCTTCGAGCACGTTGCGGGCCGGCACGCCGATCTGCGGCCGGGTTCGGCTGACCTGTCTGCGGTGGCCGCTGTTCTCGCCGGCCTGGCGGCAGCGCCACGCCCAGGTCTTCCGGTGCGCCCGTTCGCCGCACGTTGGTCGGGGCTGATCGACTCTTGGCATGTCGCCGGGTCGACGCTCGCCCACACGGACATGTCGCGCCGCAACTGGCTGATCGGCGACGGCGGGGCTCGGTTGGTGGATTGGGCTACGCCTGCTGTCGGCCCCGCCTGGCTGGACACCGCGTTCACGGTTGTTCGGCTGGTCCGGTACGGGCACAGCCCGGCTGACGCTGAGGGGTGGGCCGGGCAGATTCCCGCGTTTTCGGCTGCGTCCGGCGAGTCGTTGACCCGGTTCGCCGGGGCGCTGGCCGACATGTGGCAGCGGCAGCAGGACCGGGCTCCCGCCGCCCACCGGGGACTGCTGGTGGACGCCGCCCGAGCATGGTGCCGGTACCGGTCGGGGCGTTCCGCCGTGCTGATGTCGGGCTGACCGGCCCCGAGATGTAGAGACGCCCCGCAGCCGAGGAAGGCGCGGGGCGTTTCGCATGTGCGGGTCAGGTAGGCGATGGATCGTCGCGTTCAGCGCTGTCTTCCACGGCCTCATCAGCGACTGACAGGGGCACGACGGCTGCGATCCGGCGGCCCCTGCTGGTGATGTAGGTGACCTTGCCTGCGGCGGCGTCGTAGAGAACGTCGGCGAAGTACTGCCGCGCGTCTCTGACACTCTTCTCCACCGCTATCACCTTGTCCCTCTTCGCCATGACACGGATGTTATCCGTTGCCTCTTAGTGTACACTGGCGTACACGAGCAAGCGAAGTTGGACCTGCGAATGGAGCTAGTGATGGCCAGCAGCCGAGGTGTGATCCTGCGAGCCCGTGGCGCTGGCCGCAGCTTTTGGCGCGGCGAAGAGAACGCTGACGGCGGCAAACGCTACCTGCGGAAGCGCGCTAAGCGGTCCGAGCGGCGTCAGTGGCAGGCCGACTACGAACTGTCCGGCCGCGCCAACATCCGCAACACGACGGAGGGCTGACCCATGCCGTCTGCGTCCCTGGCCATCGGCAGCTTCTACACCACCCTCACCGTCGACACCGGCGGCGGCCGGCAGCGTCACAACGTCACCGGCACCCCGGACGACGGCGACTGGAACAACAACCCGACCGGCTACCTGCGCCACGCCGCCGATCGGCACCTGTCCGGGCTCGGCTGGCGACGCGACGGCGACTGGTCGTACGACTACAGCCGCGACATCCACGCCGCCCCCATCACCGCCAACTGACGAACGGAGACCCTGTGAAGTCGACTCGTCTCGCTGGACACGCCCTCCCCTACGAGGGGCGTGTCAAGGACAGCCACGGGCAGTTCGTTGCCGTCGGTCCGGCCGTCTGTTCCTGCGGTGCGATCTCCGGACCGTTGACGAGTGCTAACGCCCGTAAGCGGTGGCACGCCGAGCACAAGGCCGCCGTCCGTGCGGCGCAAACCAACTGACCGAACGGAGCGCCGCATGAACCTTCCCGGCTGGGCTGACATGTCCGACCTCGACAAAGGTGCCGCCCTGCTGCATGACCGTGCTCGCGAGAGCGAAGGCGACGACTACGCCGCCGAGCACTACCCGGCCCGCTATCTGCGCGACCCGCGTCTGGTTGCGCTCGGCCCGGTAGAGGCGACCGCCCACGCCCGCGCCGTCGCGCAGGGGCTTCCCCGGCCGCTGTCGGTTGGTGTGCCCGCCAACGGCAACCTGACGCTGCACCTGTCGACGCCGGCCGAGGTGGACGCCTGGGCGGCACTGGTGGGCGCGACGGTGGGCCACGACGACTACGCCTACCGCTCCGACCCGGACGACCTCGGCTCGCCGATCGTGCACGAGTACGGAACGGCATGGGAGCACAGCACGTACGGGCGCTGGCTGGGCCGGAAGGTGGCGCTCGGCTGCGAGGTGCCTGGCGAACCACCGCGCCCCTAACCGAGCAACAACGACCGACCGACCGAAAGGGAACCGCATGACCCCCATCCGCAAGCAGACCCGCGAGGAAGCCGTCGCCAGCCTCGCCGAAGCATGGGCCGCCGCAAGCCACGACCGCCGCACCCGGGCACTCATCAACGCCGGACCAATCACCCTCGCCAAGGTTGACGCCACCGCCGCCCGGGTCGAAGCGGGCCTACCGGCGAAGGGCATGCCCATGCCCGACCACACCATCCGGGACCGCACCGACCCCCGCATCCCCGCATGGGCAGCGGACGTGGCACAGCGGATGGCGTCGTTCGGCGTCGAGCAGATGGCGGTGACGTTCACGTGGACGGCCGACGACGTGATCCGCCACATGGTCGCCGACCTGGGCAGCGACGCCCGCACGGTGCAGCTTGTCGCGCGGGTCGGCAACGTCAACGACATGGTCATGTTCGCCGACACGTCGGCTGCGGGCCGGGTTCTGCACGCCCACGTGTCGTGGCAGCCTCACCCGCTGCTCGTCGCCACCATCGCTCTGCCCGCAACCAACTGACCTGAGGGAGAACGCATGACCGACACCCAGACCGTCGCCACCTACCGCGCCATCGAGCCCGGCCACGGCGCATGCCAGACCTGCAACGAGGTGCACCCGCTCACCAACCGGCACAACCAGCCCGCCGCCGTCAACCGGCACGGGGTGCGCCACAAGCGGTGGCTGCTGCCCGTCCACGGGCCCCGCAACAACCGCTGCGCCGGCAGCCACACCGAACCGAAGGCGTGGCTCGACGCCGCCGGCCTGCCGTCGTGGGACCATCTCACCGACCTGGACCGGGGCGCCGCGCTGATGTTCGTGTGGAAGGTGCGGCAGGAAGGCGAGTACGCGTACGCGCGGGACAACTACCCGGCCCGCTACCGCGACCACCCCCTGCTGGCCGCCCTGGATGCGCGGGAGGCGTGCCGGCATGCGTCGGCGGTGGCCGGTTCGTGGGCGGAGGCGATCGACCGGCTGGGCGAGGCTGAGGTGGAGCGCCTGTACGACCTGGCCCTCAACTACGAGCGTGAGCAGCGGAGCGCATCCGGCGTCTGACCGGCGTGCCGTCGGGCCGGATCCCGCAATCCCGGCCCGAGCGGTAGCCGACCAGACCCCGTAAAGGAGCCCCGCCATGGACATTCCCGTTTGGCTGTTGCCGCCGCTGCTGTTCCTCGCTGTGTTCGGCGTGCTCGCCCTCGGCCGGATCCTCCGATGACCGCCGACGTCTGCACGATTGTCACCGAGTTTCTGGGCATCAACCTCGGCCCCTGCGGTCGGGAAGCCACCCACACCACCACCGGCCGCTGCGGGCATGGCCACACCCGCACCCGCCCAATCTGCGTTCTCCACACCGAGAGTTTTCAGGCCAACCCGCCAGCGATCATGTGCGAGCAGTGCGACGGTGAGGGCCGGGAGACGCAGATGGCGGTGCAGGTCGGCGAGGTGACGCCGTGACCGGCCTACCGGAGTCGACCACCGCCGCGCTCGCCGACCTGGCTGGGCAGACCGCCGCATGGTGCGACAAGGCCGGACTCGCCGCCGAAGCGGACCGCCTGCGGGCGCTACCTGCCATCACCGGCTTGGATGTGCTTGCCGACGCTGCCGCCACCGTCAACCCGATCATGCACGCCGCGTACCGGAGATCCGGTGTGGTGTCGTGGCCGCAAGCCGCAGCGGGCGCCGACGCGGCCAGGGACGCGCAAGTCGCCAAGCATGCCGCCGGACATAGCGTCGGTGTCGACCATTTCAGCAAGACGTACCGGCGGGTGAACAACTATGCGGACTGGTTGTGGACGACTGCCGTGTACGCCGCCCACGCCGCAGTTACGGACGGGGCGAGCAGGTGAGCGTCAGCCGGGTGACGGAGATCCGCTGTGACGGGCCCGGCTGCGACAGCGCGTGGGTGTGGGACGGAAACGCCACCGAGGTTCGCCGACTTGCCACCACCAACGGCGGCTGGTTGACCGCCCGCGACGGCGGCCGGGACTTCTGCACCACCACATGCCGCGACAACCCCGAGGAGAGCCGATGACAACCAGTCTGCCGCCGGTGTGGCTCCTCGACGTGGATGGGGTCGTCAACGCGTCCCGTCCCGGCTGGTCAGCCCAGCCCCGCACCGGCTACGCCTACGCGCTCGGCCAGCAGTGGAAGATGCGGTGGGCTCCCGCACTCATCACCCGCATCCGCCAACTCCACAAAGCCGGAACCGTTGAGGTCCGCTGGTGCACCACCTGGTGCGCGTACGCCGACCAGTTGGAGCGCCTGTGGGCGCTGCCGCCGCTCGGCCGCGCGTTCACCGACGACATCAACGGGCGCGCCGCCTCAATGGCGAAGCTGGCCGCTGCCCGGCAGGTGATCGCCGAGGTCCGCCGGCTCATCTGGACGGATGACACGGAGGTGCCGCTTTACGGCGAGGTGCATGACGAGCTGGTGGCCGCTGGTGCGCTGCTGATCCGCCCGAAGGGATCGACGGGGTTGCAGCCGGGGCACCTGGACGCCATCGAGGCGTTCGCACGTGGGGAGACGCTGTGACCGCTCCCGCGCACGACTCTGACGCGTGGGAAACCGTGTCCGGCTGGATCTGGTCCTGCCGCACCTGCTACGCCCGGGGCTCCGCCGTCAGTGAGCAGGACGCGCAGCAGCAACGCGCCGCACACGACGCCCGACCGGTCGCGTGGTGGGTTGCAGCGTTCGCCGAGCCTGTCGCGGTCGCAGGGGCCGCACCAACTGGCCTGAGAGGAACCGCACCATGCCCGACCTGACCGGCTCCGCCTACGTCCGCGCCGTCATCGACCAGCTCATCGCCCGCGACGTGCCTGTCGACACCAGCGCCCTGGATCTCGACGAGGAGCAGTGCAACATTCCCATCGCCAACTTCGACGAGATCGTCTGGCTGCGCTGGCTCGACGACCCGGAGTACGGCTGGCACTTCGACGACGAGCACGGTCGACGCTGCGCCGCCATCTGCGCCCCAGACACCCCGCCGGCCGAGGCTGCGCGGATCCTCGTCGACTACGTCTGACCCGCCCCCGACCCGACCGAGAGGACCGATCGATGAGCGAGACGCCGGACACCGAGACCGACGTGGGCTGGTACCACCCGACCCCGGTCGGGAAGCCGTACACCGAGGCTGACGTGGAGCTTGCCCGCAAGGCGATGCGGGAAGCCCCGCCGTGCCCCGAGTGGCTGGCCACCGAACCGGCGCTTGCGGGCATGCCGTGCGAGCACTGCGAATCTCTCGCTGTGCTGGACGCCCTGACCGCCGCCGGCTGGCGACCGCCCGCCTGATGCCCTCATAAGTTCCACTCTGGGTGTCGGACCCACGCCCTACACTTCCAGAACGCCGGCCCGCCTCTGCCCCCGTGGAGGCGGGCCGGTCCATTTCTTGAGCCGTTCAACTCAGGCCCCCCTGCCTGCCGGCTGCTCGCGTCTCCGGCGGGCCGAGACTGCCGAACGTGGTGTCACCCGACCAGCCGTGGCCGATCGGCCATCAAGAGCTGGCCGACATGTTGCGCCGCGACATTCACACCGGCCGCCTCGCTCCCGGCGCCCCGATCCCTTCGGACCGGTGGCTGGAAGAGACGTACGGCATCAACCGCTCGACCGTCCGGGCCGCGATCACGCTGCTGCGGGCGGAAGGTCTGGTTGTCAGACGGCACGGGCAACCTACCCGTGTGCGGCAACGCCCGGTCAAGCATCCGATCGACATGGTTGGTGTGGTGCGGATTGAGGTGCGGATGCCGTCGCCGGACGAGCGGGACATGCTGCGTATCAGCGACATTGGGGTGCCCGTGTTCGAGGTGCACCGCGCGCCGGGGGTGGTGGAGTTGTTGCCGGGTGACCGCTGGTTTGTGCCTGCGCCGGGCGCATCCTAACGACTGGCCTGACTGGACGGTTACGGGCAGCAGCGGGGTTTGCACTATTCGACAGGCCCCCCAGTGAGAGTTGCATCCTGCTCACGTTTCGGCAGCATCGGGTACTCACACCGTCACGTTGATCTACCTAGCGCGGCGGCGACGCACCGCGCCGGAACACCACAACTGACCCCCGAACAGGGGTCAACCGAACAGGTAGCGGGGAGCGAACGGCAGGTCGAAGCTCTGAGACGCCTGCCGGATACTCTCCGACGCAATCATTCGCCAATGTGAACCTTTCTCGCAGTGCACAACCCGTCACGCAAGATCGATCCATGGGGGGACCGAAAATGCGCACACTCCACGACCATCGGCACCGACCCGGACGCTAGCCCCTGCACACCCTCCCCAGCGTCCCCAGGAGCCAACATGCGTCTACTCCTCTACGCGGCGGCGGGAGCGGCAGGCATCTGCCTGGCCCTCACCGCCAGCCAAGACCCGGCCCGCGCCGACACCCCGGACGGCCTAGTCACCGGCACCGTCAACAACCTCCTCGACCCGCTCGCCGGCAAACGCAAGAAAGACCGGCCGACCCCGGTCCGCGACACCCTCACCCAGACCACCAGCACGGTCGGCAAGACCGTCAACAAGACGATCGGCACCGCCAAGACGGTCACGGGCGCGGTGAACGAGGCGGCCGAGCCGCTGCCCGTCGCAGGCCGCGCCGCCGGCAAGGTCACCGACACCGCCGGCCGCACCCTGGACGCGGTCACCAAACCCCGCACCAGCGAGCAGCCCCAACCGCCCCCCGACCTGGACGACAGTCCGGCCCCCGCCGACCCCGACCCGGCCGCACCCGCCACCCCGACACCCGGCGAACCCGGCCCGCCCCCCGCCGCACCGAAGCCGAAACCAACCCCCGACACAGCCCGCAGCGGCCCGCAGACTGCGCCCGAGCCGGAACGCCGGTCCCCCACCCGCCGCACCGGCTCGGGCGCGCACCACCTGCCGTGGCAGGCCCCCGCCGCCGCACCCACCAACCGCACCCCGACACCCGCCGCCGCGCCCGCAACCGCCGCCGACACCACCAGCAGCGCCGTCCGCGACCAGCAGCAGCCCCACCAGCCGGACAGCCCCGACATGGGCGCCGACAGCCTCACCCCCACCGGGTCGCCCACCCCACCCGACGGCACCACCGCTGACACGCCCACCCACCCGAACCTGCGGCAGCCGCAGCCCGTCGACACCAGCACCCAGCGG
The DNA here is from genome assembly GCF_014646235.1 of Micromonospora sonchi. Taxonomy (GTDB): domain Bacteria; phylum Actinomycetota; class Actinomycetes; order Mycobacteriales; family Micromonosporaceae; genus Micromonospora; species Micromonospora sonchi. The sequence continues at coordinate 274,961 of NZ_BMNB01000003.1, forward strand.
CGCGGCAGACACCACCCACCAACAGCACCGTCAGGCTGAGCCACACCCACACAACCCCCGCGCCCGGCAGGGTGCACCGCCCCCAACCGGGGCCAGCCTCACCACCTCAGCCTGAACGGAGTACCACACCATGAGCACCACCAAACTGTGGAGGATTCTCGGCGCCACATGCGGCGTCATCTCCGCCGGAACCCTCATCGTCACGATCACGATCGTTGCCACCACGGACCCGCCGATGCGCCCATGGATCGCCCTGTCGATCGCGGTAACGGGCCTGGCGGGAATGGTCGCGCTCGCGCTGCCTATCGCGGCGAAGGTCGTGGACATGCTGCGCGAGGAAGGGAACGCGGCAGCGTTCCTGCGTGCCACGCAGCGGGACGTGGACGGCAGCAAGGTTCGTCGCCTCTCCTCTAGCTAGCCACCCCATACCCCGCTTTGGGGCGCAGCCGACACGCCCGGCTGCGCCCCCTTCTTTTGGGTCGGTGACCCCACCGTGACCCCAGGCCCAAAACAAGACAAGATCAAAGACGGGTGTTTTCGCAGGGTGCCCCCGGCAGGATTCGAACCTGCGACACACGGTTTAGGAAACCGTTGCTCTATCCCCTGAGCTACGAGGGCGCGAGGGCCCAGTCTAGCGACCTGCGGGTTCACCTGGGGTGGCAGGGCGCGGCCCATGTTGACCCCCGTCCACCCGCGTCACCGGGGCCCCCGTTTTCCCAGCCCACGACCACATCACGACCACACCAACGCTGGCGGCTCCGAGGTGTCGTGATGGCCAGCGATGCGCTCAACCGCCCGCTGCGGCTTCTAACGGATGGTCCAGCGCCGCCAGCACGCGAGGACCCGTCATTGCGCCCTTGCGATTGACGTCGACCCCGCGTGTGCGTAGTGCTAGCACGACGATGGCCCGCAAATCGAACACCGAGGAGCCGCATTCCGAACACGGGCTGTGCCGCAAATCGAAAGAGAGCTCCCTCGCAGATCGAAACCGCGCCGGTTATCATGACGTGTGTCCGCACCGCGCCTGATCCCCCGCCACGCCGCCGCGCAGGTCGACGCCGCCCTGGCCGATACCCGCGTCGTACTGATCAGCGGCGCACGCCAAGCAGGCAAGAGCACCCTGGTTCGCATCGTTGCCGGCGATCGTCTTGCTGAGCGCCGCGACCTCGACCGGGCACAGGACCGGGCGGCGGCGATCACCGATCCGGTCGGCTTCGTGGACTCCTCCGAACTCCTGGTCATCGACGAGATCCAGCGCGCTCCGGAACTCCTGTTGGCCATCAAGGCTGCCGTCGACGAGGATCCCCGTCCTGGCCGGTACCTGCTCACCGGCTCATCTCGCCTCTTCGGCATGGTGGCTGCCCCGGACGCGCTGCCCGGCCGGATGGAAACCGTCGAACTCTGGCCGTTCTCCCAGGGAGAACTCGATGGAGAGCCGGACGGATTCGTCGATGCCATCTTCGCGCTCGGTCCGGACCTGCGACACGAATCGGAGGTCACCCGCGCCGATTACGCGGCCAGAATCGTGCGCGGCGGCCTACCCGAGGCCACAGTCCGCGCGGACCCGCGGCGCCGCCAACGGTTCCTCGACGCTTACGTCCAAGCGCTCATCGACCGCGACGTGCGGCAGCTCTCCGACATCCAGCACAAGGGGGAGCTACGCAAGCTGGTGCGCCTCCTCGCGGCCAGATCCGCGACCATCATCGCCGCCAACTCCCTCGAATCGGCCCTCGGGCTGAGCCGGCCGACGATCGCCCGCTACCTCCAGGCCCTGGAAGAGATCTTTTTGGTCAAGCGGATCCCCGGCTGGTCCCGCAACCTGGGCACCCGCACCACCGCCGCATCCAAACTGATTTTCGTCGACTCGGGCATCGCCGCCAACGAAATCGCTACCGACGCCCGGGCGCTGCTCCGGCCGGGCGCACCGTTCGGCCCGCTGCTCGAATCATTCGTCCTGTCCGAGCTGTCCCGCCAGCTCACCTGGTCCGAGGAGTTCGCCGATCTGTCCCACTACCGCGACCAGAGCAGGTACGAAGTCGATGCGGTACTTGAGAACCGATCCGGGCATGTCGTGGGGATCGAAGTCAAAGCAGCCACCACCGTCGGACCCGACGACTTCCGCGGGCTACGCCGACTCGCCGACCGCCTCGGCGACGACTTCATCGCCGGCATCGTCCTCTACACCGGAGCCTCCACGCTGCCGTTCGGTGACAGACTCCGCGCCATGCCAGTCAGCGCCCTGTGGCAGACTCCCGTCCCGCAAGCAGGCTGACCTCGTTCCCTTCGCGGTCACTCTTAGGTGGTGAGGGCCGACCGATGACCGAACGACGTGGTCTGCTGTCTTTAGCAAGCGAGCACAGCGACGCCGAATGGCGACCTGCATCAACCTGGGGTGGCAGGGCGTGGCCCACGTCGACCCGCGTTCGCCCGCGTCACCGGGACCCCGTTTTCCCAGCCCACGACCACACGCCGCACACATATCCGAGATCATGCTGCGATGCCTGCTCGTTGCTCGGACCGGAAGTCGCCGACCGGTGGGAGCTGGCCTCCGCGTTGGCATCGATTACGCATCGATGGTCGACGTTGTAACCGTACCGCTCACGCCAGACGAGGTCTCCGACGCCGCCCGCGCCGGACTCACTCCGCAGTTCGTCCTCTCGTGGCGATTCCCCCTGGTTCGAGGCCCTGTCAGCTCACGCGCGGCCGAGGGCCTGGCCCGCCGCGCCATCGGACCGAGTGATGGATCTCCTTGTCGGGCAGTTGTAGACCTTCCAGCCTCCCCAAGGGAGACAAGGCGCCTAGCGAACGATCGACCTTGGCCCCGTCCGGGGAGGCTGGGAGCCTTTGCGGCGAATGGGTCCCTGCGCATCCGGACCAGTTTCCTGACGTTCGAGCGCCTACCGAGCAGCTGCGATCAGCTCGCAGGGCCTGTCAGATCAGGGAGATCCTCCGCACCGTGGCCCGGCGTTGCTGCCTAGATGACGGGCGACGGCTCGGCAGGGAACGCGCCAGCGGGTCAGGGCGACCTCGAGTTGGGCGGAGACGTGGCCGCATCGGCGGCTGTCAGGGCGACCATACTGGGGCGGGCGTGGTCTTCTGTGCATCGAGCTTCAGGCTGTCGGCGAGCTTCAGCCAGACGACGCCGCCGATGATCACGGCCAGCCAGATCGCGCGAACCGGGTTGAGCGCCTCGTCGAAGAACACCGGGCCCAGGAGCGCCGCGCCGACGGCGCCGATGCCCGCCCAGACGGCGTAGCCGATCCCGACGTCGATGGTCTTGAGTGCGACGCTGAGGCAGAACAACGTCAGGAGGAAGAAGACGAACGCGGAGATCGACCATCCGAGGATCGTGAACCCCTCGCTTCCTCCGACACTGAGCGCATAGCCGACTTCGAACGCGCCGGCGAGGAGCAGCACGAGCCAGGGCCCAGCCTTCTTCGAGTCGTTCCTGGTTGTCGTCACGGTCATCGAGTCAGTCCTTTCGTTGGTGTGGTGCGATGGATGGACGCGGGTCACGCGGCGCCGCTGAGCTGTAGCCCGACGACGCCGCCGATGACGATGAGGATGCCGAGGGCCTTCCTCCAGTTCAGGCGCTGATCGAGGAAGAGCGCGCCGACGATTACGATCCCCACGCCAGCGACGCTGGTCCAGATCGCGTAGCCGACGCCGACGTCGAAGGTCAGGAGCGCGAGGCTGAGGAAGAAGGTCGCGATCGCGCCGCTCACGAGTGTGGCGATGGTCCACCACAGGCGGGTGAAGCCGTTCGCCTTGCTGGCGAAGAGGCCGACTGCGACCTCGAAGATGACGGCGATTCCCAGATAGAGCCAGCTCATGATGGTCCTTTCAGTCCTTTGGCGGAAGAGTCGGGGGGTGCGCGCGGTTGCGGTTGAGGTGTAGGAAGCGTTCGAACGGCTCCAGTTGGCGCGCGACGGGAAGCCGGTGCACGATGCTGGTCAGCTGTGGCCGGTCGATGTGAAATGCGGGGTAGCTGCCGCGGTAGTCGAAGCCGTGCTCGGCGACGGTGTCGCTGTCCACGGCGACGTAGATCCTCTCGACGCGATGGTCGATGGCATACCGGTAGCACAGACCACACGGCTCGCCTGTTGCCAGCAGCGTGGTGCCTCGCAAGTCATTCAGGTCGCGGTCGCGCATCGCGGATCGCATGGCCATGATTTCGGCATGTGCGGTCGGGTCTTCCGTTCGGTGGACCTCGTTGACGCCATGCCTGGAGACATAGCCGTTTTCGTCGATGACGACGCCGACGAACGGTAGGCCGCCGGATTCAACGTGGCGGATGCTGAACTCGACCGCATCCGCCATGAGCGCGACGAGCTCTGCCCTGGTCCAACTCATCGCAGCGGCTCGCGCCCGGCGGCGTCGTCGACAGCCTTCTTCAGCCGCTCGGCGTCAAGCACCCCGGAGTAGAGCTGACCGCCCACACGGAAACTGGGAACGGCGCTCACGCCTACCGTTTCGACTGCGTACCGCTGGTCGGCGAGCTGGCGAGAGCGTCGTTCCTCACTCGCGAGTGCTCGTTGCACCTCTGACCGATCGAGACCGATCGAGGCTGCGACGTCAACGATCACCTCGTCCTCGCCGATGTTGCGGTTCTGCTGAAAGAACGCGCCGAACATCGCGGACGAATATTCCTGGGCGACGCCTTGCTCCTTCGCCAGTTGCAGCACCATGAACGCCTTGGCGGTACGCGGCTGCGGAGAAACCGACGGGAGAGCGACGGCCACGCCCAGTCGGCGGGCCATCGGGTAGACGGACCCGCGCCACACCCGCGGCAGGTAATCGTCCTCCGGCTTCAACGTCGGCACCGGTTCGGGGCGCAGTTCGAACGGCCGGATCTCGACCTCCGCCTCACGCTCTCGCTGCAACTCCGCCACCGCTTCCTCCACGAGAAAGCAGTACGGGCACACGTAATCCACGAATACGTCGATTTTTGTCCTCATTCGATCGCGCCCCTCACCCTTTGCATGTACATACATGAAATGTCGTCTGATCGGGCCGTGGCAACACCTTCGGGGCGCTAGCTAGGGAGTGACCAGATCGCCAATGTCGCGCAGGGCGCGGCTCAGCTGCCGTGCATCCAGTTGAGGAAAATGCGCCGCTGCGTTGCTGAGAAGTTCGCGAGCCCGCTCCTCGTAAGGGCCTCGCACCTCCCCGAGCAGAGCCTCGCCCTGCTCGGTGATGACCGCGTAGACCCCGCGCCCGTCGTCAGGGCAGATGTCGCGGCGCGTCAGACCCTTCGCCTCCAGCCGGCTCACCAGCCGCGTAACCGAGCTCTGGTTCAAACCGACCCGTTGGGCCAGGTCATTGACTCGAAGCTCCTTGTCGGCGGCATGACTGAGATGCACCAGCGCGCGGTACTCCGTCAGTCCCACCCGGTAGGCGTCCGCGAGCCACTTGCCCAGACTTGCATCGACCGCAGCGGCGAAAGCTGCGACCTGCGACCAGGCCGAACTGGCACCCCCCGCAAGGGCGGCCCCTTGGCTCGATGACTGCATGCGCATGCAGCTAACGTAGCACGGCCCGACGGCAACTCAAGCACCACCGTCCGGATCGACCCGCACTGGCCCGGCTGCAACCCGGCGATCAGGGAAGTCCACTCCGGAAGCCTCGCGTTGTTCACCTGCACCCAGGCACCTTGACGATCGTCCTGAACGGACAGACAGCGGAGGCCTTGCCACAAAGTCACCCGGCGGTACCCATCCAGGTTCGTTGGACGGCTGCCTGCGGCAGCGTTGCCTGGCCACCGACGTGCGGGTGCCCGCGATCCGCACCTCGGGAACAACCGTCGGGTGACGAACTCCGGTCTTCCCGCCGGCTCCTCTCCGGCTATCGGTACGAGTTGATCAGCCGGGCGAGGTGTCGGCCGGCGATCTCCAGTGGCTCGGGGCTTCTGGACACCTGGGCGGCGAGTTCCGCGCCCTCCAAGGTGTTGATCACGGCAGCCCGTAGGGGCCGCCGCCGACGTCTCTGCATGATCCGGGCGGGCCCGATTGACGTCGAGCCCGCCCGTTTCAGTCCGGCTGTTTCAGGTGGGTTGGATCTCGTCCGGCTTGCAGACCTGCACGCCCTCGAAGTTACTCGTCGAGTCGGCTAATGATCATCTTGCCAGGGCGGCGAGTCGGAATTGCTGGTTGGTCTGCCCGTGACAGTCGTACAACTGGACCTGCGCCCCGTTGGCCGTGCTCCACACATCCAGGCACCGCCCGGACTGAACACCACTGATCGTGCCGTTGGAGTTCACATTCCACTGCTGATTGGTCTGCCCGTGGCAACTGTAGATCTGGACCGCAGCGCCGTTACCCGAACCCGCCGCATCCAGACACATGTTCCCGTACACCTGTAGTTGCTTGTTCGAGGTGTACGTCCACGACTGGTTGACCTGCTTGTTGCAGTCGTACAACTGCACCCGCGTGCCGTTCGAACGCGAAGCATTCGGCACGTCGATGCACCGACCCGACTGCGTACCGACAATCTCGCTGGCCGAACCGGGCGGGGAGGAGGTCGGAGGCGTGGTCGGGGTGCTGGACGGGGTGGGCCCCGGCGTGCCGGTCGGAGGCGGAGTGGTCGGCGTCGTCGGCAGCAACGGGCACGTGCTGCGGTAGGTGACCACGCCGCTGTTGTCCAGCAGCGGGCAGAGGAACTGGCTGTACCGGGCGTCGTTGTCGACGAACATCTTCAAGAACGGCAGCATGGTCCGGATCATCACCGGGTTCGATCGTCCGACCATGAACCCATGGTCCGCACCGGCGACCTCCAGGTAGACGCTCTCCGTGGCGGCCGGGATGCCGTTGTACAGGCCGATGGCGTAGGACGGGGTGACCACCGTGTCCGCCTGCCCAGAAAAGATCATCGTGGGCACCCGGTCGTTGGCCAGGTTCGACGACGGCGAGTACGGCGCGATGCCGACCACTGCCTTCAACGAGGAGCGACGCGTGGCTGCGCTCAGCGCCCCGCCGCCGCCCATGGAGTGACCGGAGACGGCCAACCGGTTCGGATCGACCCGGTCGCGTACCGGGCTCTGCTGCGTCAGGTAGTCCAACGCGGCGAGCAACTGGGTGCCTCTCGCCGTGTCGAAGTCGTTACGGCTGTTGGTCTCGATGCCGATCACGACGAAGCCGTGCGATGCCAGCCACGGCCCCATCCAGGCCAGTTCGGCGGAGAACAACGCGGTGTAACCCGGCGAGATCGCGATGGCCCCGAAGGTGCCCTGGCTGGTGTCGGTCGGGTAGTAGATCCTGCCGCCGTTGAAGCCGTACCCGGTCGGGACGCTGACCGACGTGTTGGCAAAGGGGCCGCGCTCGGTTGCGACGCTGGTCCGGGTGGGGTCCGGGCCTCGCTGGTACGGGTTGTCGGCGGCCGACGCCGACCCGGTCGCCACCGTCACGGTGAACAACCCGACGGCGGCTGCGATCCCGGCCGCGGCGAACTTGAACAGCCGTCCCCGGATGCCGGGGGACACTCGGTCAGCGGCAGTTTCCCCCGAGGGCGGGGGGCGGTGTGCGTGTGGTCGCACTGTCGGTACCTCCTGGTGGTGGGGTGTGTGAGGGGTGGGCGGGCTCGGTTTGTGCCGAGCCCGCCCGTTCCGGCTGTGCCCGAGCCGGACCTGCACGCTGTCAGCGCTGCAGAGTCAGTACTCCCGGGCGGTAGGGCAGGAGGCCGTAGTCGCCGCCGGAGCTGGGGGAACGCCCCTGGTAGAGCAGTTGGAGGTTGCAGGGGTCGATGGTCATGGTCTGGTCGGCGTTGCTGCGGATGAGTTCGCCGTGGCTGATGTCGTTGGTCCAGGTGGCGCCGCTGTTGGCCTTACCGGCGAAGGGGTTGCTCTCACTCGTCGCCTGCGGCGTCCACGTGCCGCCCAGGCTGGTGGCCGTGAAGGAGCGGAAGTAGCGGCCCTGCGAACCGATCGCCTCGACGAGCATCAGGTACCGGTTCTGGC
>NZ_BMNB01000004.1 GCF_014646235.1 Micromonospora sonchi
CCTCCATCGGCTACCACCGCAGCAATGGCGAACCCAACATCGCCCGAGCTACCCGACGCGCCAACCGACGATCTACAGAACTCATCGATGCCGTAACCAGGAGTAACCCGACTACGCAATAGCCCTGCGTCACCGGCGGACTGATCGCCATCGACGATCCGTGGGAGAACGACCAAGGCGGCCGGTACGCCCTCTCCCGTACCGCTCTGAGCCTGGCAACAGTGCCGAACATCCTCACCCCCGTACTCATGGTGACCTCCCGGGTGACCCGCATCTCCGATTCGCTGATCTACAGCAGGAAAGTACTGGCGATCCAACCCGGTAAGAATCGGCCGATCCTCGAAGTGGCACTGCACGGTGGCGGCGGAGCCCGCACGATCAGCCGATACGCGCTCGAAGCGCTCGGACGTCTCGACATGGACTACTCCATCCTGAAAGCCATTGCGACCCGCTCGCGGGCTGAACAACTGATCCGCGCCGAGGCTGTCGCCAAGGCCGTCAAGGACGGCAAACCCAAACTGAGATTCCCCCGTGAACGGCCGGACCAGATCTGGCCGGTACTGCCCAAGAACCGCCAATTCCCCATCGGTGTCGGCACCGGCATGCACCACCTACGCGTGCTCAACCAGCACATCCTGAACCGGTTCCAGGACCTGGCCGAACCGCTCGTCGCACGCGCCACCACCCTGACCTTGCCTCACCGCCCCACCGACCCCGAGAGGGTCTCCAAGGCGGAGATGGACCGGCGCAAGGCCGAACGCGAAGCCGGGTCCGACATACCGCTGCGCGGCAAGGGCACCGCGTTCCCCGAACCCGCCTCCATCACCGCCGCCGTCAAAGCAGCCGGCTTCACCAAGCTACGCCTGGTCTGCCTCTGGTACCGCGACGAGACCCGCCTACGGATGCTCACCACCCTCGCCAAGACGTACAACCTCGACAACAAGGGACTGGACCCGCGCGACGGCCAGGAGATCGACCTCTACGGCGGCACGATCACTGCGGTCTTCCACTTCATGGGCGACTTCCTCACTCACGGCAGCCCGAGCGGCAGAACGAAAGCGTTGAAGCCGGCTGACGCGGCGCTCGACGCGAGCGGCGGCGTCCTGGTCGGCGCCTGGTGCGAAACCCACATCCCCACCGCCGACGATGCTCCCGGCCTCAAACCCGCCGAGCTGGAGGATATAGACGCCAAACCACAGACCAAGACGATCCTGGCCGGTAGAGACATCGCCAGCCAATACGTGCTCGGGAAGAACGCCCAGGGCGTCATCCAGCCGAAAGCTCCCGATCATCCGACCGAGATGGCGCTACTCGACCTCTACCGCTCCCTCGGCATCATCGATGACCGCATCGCTAACGCTCTCCGTCCCGAGCCGCGGCACGCGCTCTATGGGCCCGACCGGATCGCCCACGTCGGATTCCACATCCGCCAGCAAAACAAGCGCAAGGGTGAGAGAACCTCACCCAAGATTGTCGTAACCGCAACCGCGTTGGTCCCGCCAGCGAAACGCGGCGACGTGTGGCAACTGCGTGGCTGGAGCTCGGCCGTCCCTCGCTGGCAGCCCTACCGCTCGGCCCAGAACCAGTTCCACGCCAACCAGTACCCGCAGGAGGCCGGCGGCAAGAAGTCCTACCGCCATCGCTGGGACGACATCGGCGCCGTCATCGAACGCGCCCTCGAGGACCTCGTTGAAGAGCTCGACGGCCGACCCTACGTCGTCACCGTCGACGAGGACAGTGCCCGACGCATCTGGGACGGATTACAGAACAGCAAGCAGAGCAGCCACCCCGGCACGGGCAAAAACAAATACTGGCTTCCCGGCTACAGCCTCCAAGAGGATGAACGCCCCGACGCGATCATCCGCGTCAACATTGCCGACGACAGAGTGCCCCCGCCGGTCGCATACACCCGCGTGCTCAGCACACGAGACGGCGAAAAGGAAGGTGAGACGACCAACGCTCTGTACGAGATCGAGACGGACTTCGGCACCCCGGTATGGCTCTTGTGTAACGTTCCCCGCAATTACGACGGCGGAAACTCGGGCCGGCTCGGCGCCAAATACACCCGCTGGGACGCGAAACGCGCCGTCATCTCCGAGAATCGAGAAGACCGCCGCAAGAGCGAGATGCCCGAACCGTGGTACACGATGACCGCCACCGAGATCTTCCCCATCGCCCTCAACGACCGCGTCTCCCACGAGGCACTCGCGTTCGCTACCGCCCAACTCTGTCACCAAACCATGTACTGGTCCGGCCGCGCCCGCTACCCCGTCGCCCTGCACGCGGCAATACAGATGGACGAAGACCATCCCCAGTACCGCCGCACCGCACAATCAGCCGACGAGGAGCCAGACATCGACGAACAAGAATAATCCCCTGACCGACGCCTGCACCGTGCCAAGTCGGGCCGAGGCGATCCGTCACTGTGGTGGACGCCGGACCCGTGCTCGCCGCTTTGGTCGTTCGTCAGAGCCCGTGAAGCCTGCGCCACAGCCGTCTGTCGGTGCGTTTCCACAGGCTTTGGGTGTGATGGTCGTACCCGTCGCCGAGCCCGAGGGTAAGCCTCAGAAGCCCCTGCGGCGGGTGTTCCGGACGACGTTTCAGCTCGACCACCTGGTAAGCGGTGACGCTCTGGGCGTTGAGCGACTTCAGCCGCTTGAGCGCTTGATCGTGCTCCCGTCTCGTCTGCGTGGCGGCCGGGTCGCCCTCGGCAAGGAGTCTGGGGGTGAAGCGCCGTGGCTCGATGTGGGGCCGAAGCACCTCGTGGACCGCTGGGAGCACGTCGAGGGCGAGATTGTCGAGGTCCTTTCCCTGCTGCGGGGGCACCACCAACATGGTGACCTTGATGGGGACGACTAGGTTTTTCAGGACGGGCCACTTACCTCGAAAGTCCTCCATGCTGAGGTATAGGGCGTCGCGGAAGGTGCGTCGATCGGCGGTGTTTTCCGGAAGGCCTGGTAGCGGCAGCGTCAATGGGAACGACAGCAGGTCCTGCCACGGCTCGGTTTCGTGCTGCTCGACCAGATCGAGCAGCTCGGGCCGCCGCCGGGTCCCGCCGCCGTCGCGAGCGCCCGCCGCCGAGATCTGGTAGGGCGCGGACCAAATCGCGCCATCCACCAGTCGGTCCATCGCGATCAGTAACCGCTTCTGGGCAAGCTCAAGATTCTGGTAGGTACTCCACGCCAGCAGGGACTTGTTGAACCGGTCCCGTGCAGGATCGCCAGTCGGCTGCGGTACCTCCGTGTCCCACTCCTCAGGTGGGCCGATGCGCGGGTAATCGTCTTCCTCGTCCTCCCCGAACACGTCTCGGTCCATGAAGTGCCGCTGTCCGACTGTCGACAACTCGTGGGACACGCGTAGGTCCTCGACAGCGTCTCGCAGTGGCTGAGCATGGATTATCGTCTTGGGGCCCTCGGGTCCGGGCCGGTGCCCGTCTCCTGGCCAAGCCTGGTCAAGAGAGACGTGCAGCAGCTTGACCTGACGGTCGTTGCGATACACCAGCGGCCGGCGATCGGCGCTCAGCGCGACGGTAGGACCGGGCTGTTCAAGGACATCGAGTGCCCACTTCGCCATCCGGTGAATCGCGGGCGGTGTCGGCCGCGTCGAGATGAACCGAAGTTCCAACGCGACTGGCCCGGTCATCGCTCGGTGGCCGGCAGCTCGCTGTTGTGCGGCCACCTGCCGCTGGAACTCCTGGGCCGCTCGGCGGCCCCGCTCGCCTTTACCCTCGGGCTCCCCGCCCACGTCGATGCGCCTGACACGCCGGCGGCGTACGAACGATCGGTACTGCCATGCCTCAGGCGAAGACCAGAATCCGGAACCGGCCGATGGGCGCATCGTCACCACGAACATGCTAGGGAAGGCTCGGGCGCGAATTCGAGGGTAGCCACCGCCTGTCAGTTCGCCGTCCAAGCGGTTCAAGCCCCAGGCTTGCCCGACGGCGCGGTGTGGAGGCATTTGTATGGTGTGCGAGGAACCGGTGTGTCGCGGTTCGGCCGCACCGGATGCGGAACGCGGCGGCCTGCGATCTGCCTGCGGTCGAGGCCATGAAACTGCGGCGATGAGGCTGGGTGTCAGGCTCGTGCCCTGGAGTCTCGGGTGTTGTGGACGACCATGAACGGCACCGCGTCCCGTTGAAGGCAGGACGTTACAGTGGGCACCTGCGTATCGGCGGTTACCAGGATGAGCAGGCGCTGGGCGCGGGATGCGCCGACGTACAGCACCCGCCGGCTTTCGCCGGGATCGCCTTTGCTCCAGAGCCCGACCCCGTCGGTGGAGGTGGCGCGCTTCGGCAGCGGCGGGATCGCGACTGCGGTGACCGTTGCCTGGAGGCCCTTGAAGCCGTGGATCGTCGACCAGTCGAGCGCATCGGGTTCGTCGACCATGAGGACGGGCCAGGTGTCGCCGTTCGGAGAGCGGAGGCTACCGGTGTTGATCCAGTCGTCCCACCCCATCGCCTTGATGCCGTTGCGCATTTCGGCGCGGAAGGCGCTGGGTGGGCCGCCGAAGGGTGAGGTTCTACTGGCGAGCCGCAGGCATCCGTTCCGGAATGTGCGTGGGGTGAGTCCGACGGAGTCGAGGAACTCGGCGTCGGCGAGCACATGCTCGTCGTTGTGGCCGAGCCCGCGGAGGATGCCTTCGATCGTCTGCATGGCCTGGGTCCGGGCCCGGGCGCTGGCGCGGAGATCTTGGAGGGTTGCTGCGGCCTGGGCGAGCTGGACGAGTTTGCCGCCGCTCTTGTCGCCCGGCGGTGAGGCGCCGGCGCACTCGCGGGCGTCCTTCTCGGCGTAGGCGAGCACCTTGATTTCCTCGTCAGTGAAGCCCATCGACTCGGCGACCTCGATGATCTTCGAGCGAGCGTGGCCGAACCCGCTCACGGGCAGGACCACGACGGGGTACTGGTCGTCCTTCCATCTCCCGAGCGGAATATCGGTGCCGGCGTCGGCGCGCAAGCTGTTGACGACGGCGCAGATCGCCGGGGAGCTTCGGTAGTTGCCGTCGAACCGGGTTCCTTCGGGGACCCGGCCGACGAGGTTCTGGACCTCTTCGATGGTGGAGCCGCGGAAGCCGTAGATGGACTGGTCGAGGTCGCCCACCATGACGGTCTCAATGCCGCAGTCCAGCAGAAAGTTGATGAGGAAGATGTCGCTGCTGTCGCAGTCCTGCACCTCGTCGACGATGACCGATCCGAACCGGGCGCTCATCAGCTGGCCCAGGCGCGCCCGGTTGGTCGGGTCGGTGAGGTAGTGCTCCATCAGCACCCGCGTCGCCGCGCAGTCCATCACCCCGTTCGCGAGGAACCGGCGAGCCAGGCGCGAGGCGCTGGTGTTGGCCTTATTCCGCTGCCAGTCCGGGAGGTTGGTCACGGTGCTTCGCTGGGCGTACGGGACTTGGTGGTTAACCAGCCGGGCGTTGGCGCCGTCGTGGTCGAAGGCGAACCAGCCGAGCTGGAACTCCAGCGGCGCTCCCGCCACTCCGAACGTGGTGCCCTGGACGGTGTGCCACGAGTCCTTGAACGTGGGGACCTGGCCCGTCAGCGCCTTGTACAGGGGCGTGACGATGAACCGGTTGATGAAGCCGTCGATCGTGCCGACGTAGTTCGGGGCCGTGATGAGGTCTGGCCGCTGGGCGCACCGCTGCCGCGCCTCGTTGATCGCGGCGTTAGTGAACGACAACAGGGCGACGCCCTGCCGAGCAGGGACGCCGGGGCGTTGGGTGAAGCGCTCGACGATGCTCTGGGTCTTCCCGGCGCCCGGGCACGCCGGGACAAAGACGCTGCCCGGCTTGTCGATGAGGGCGCGCTGAGCCGGCGAGAAGTCGATCTCGTCCATGACCGCTTACCGCATCGCCGACTGGACGGCCTGGGTGAGGTAGGTGGGGCACTTGAAAGTGCCGCCGCTCTGGATCAGCTCGGCGACGTCGTGGGCGAACTCGCCCTTGCCGATGTACCGCTTGGAGGTGCGCAGCTTGCGGTAGAAGACCTCCGCCGGGTTTGTGCTCGTCGTGAGCGTGCTCCAGAACCTACCCGACCTGGGCTTCTGGCGTTTGAACGCGGTCTCCAGCAGCGGGCCGTTGACCGTGAACGGGTTCATCAGGTCGGCCTCGAGCGTGAACTCGGCGGCGAACACGGCGAGGATCGAGTCGGCGCTCAGCTGGGTGCCGATCTCTTCCAGCCGGTCCTTGCGGCTCAGTGTGGCGGCCGGCTCGTCCTCCGTCTTTGGCTCGCCGGCCTTGGGCTCATCGTCGAGGTCGTCGTCCTGGTCGACCTCGCCAGCGACGTCGGGGTCGCCGTCGGTGATGACCACCAGCCGGTCGACGAGCCGAACGCCGTTGACCTGCTGCAGGAGGAGCTTGAGGTACGGGCCGAAGTCGACGCTGCCGATGCTGATAATCGACACGGCCCGGAATTCGCGGCACTTCGCCCCGTAGCTGGGTGCCGTCTTATCGAGAACGCAGTGGCGTGCGAGCGGCGGCAGGATGACGGCCTCGGAGACGCCCTCCACAAGGACCGCGCGCCGGGTGAACAGCAGCTCAGCACGGCTCACGTCGAGATACTGGTCGATCTTGCGACGTTCCTCATCGGTCAGGTCGATGTCGCACAGGGCGATCGCGGCGGTGCCGCGCTGGATGCCCGTCGGCACCACCTCGACCTCGGTGGCCAAGGAATCCTCGGTGATCTCCGGTGTCGGGGTCTCCTGGGTGCGCAGGACCACGATGCTGCGGATGCCCACCGCGCTGGCCAGGTTCGGCGAGTGGGTCGTGGCGACCACCTGGATGCGACCCGCCGGGCCGTCCGTGTCGTCGCGCAGCGACTTGACGGCCTGCTCCTGAAGGTAGTCCAGCAGCACGGCCTGCAGCTGCGGGTGAAGGTGCGCCTCCGGCTCCTCTACGAGGAAGAGCGTGAGCTCGGCGTCCTGGGCGTTGCGCAACTCGATGATGACCGACGCCATGTAGAGCAGGTTGGCGTAGCCAAGGCCCGAGTCCTCGATGTCGGCAAGGTCGACGCCGTGCTCGGCCATCTTGAGGCGCAGGCCACGAGCGAGCCGCTGCAGCCGGACGTCGCGGAAGCTCAGACCGATGACCTGCCCACGGACCGGATCGGTGAGGTCGCTGACGTGCTCCTGCAGCCGCTTTTGGGTGCCGGTGATGACATCGTGCTCCTCGAGCTTGCGCAGCCCGTCGATCGCCTGGTCGAGAAAGTCCGTTCGGTCGGCCTCGCTCGTCAGGTACTTGATGATGAGCGCCATACGGTTGCCGGTGGCGGAGTCCAGCTCACGCTTGGCGTCGCGCAGCGGCGCCAGGTAGACGTGCCGGATCTGGTCGCGCTTCTCAGGTTCGGCGTCGGGCCCGGCGGCTCGCCCGACCAGATTTTCCAGCTTGGACCGGCGGGGTACGTCCACGTTCGGCCGGAACCGGGTCATGTAGTACGCCTTGTTCGTGGCAATATCGAGCGCGCCGATGTACTGGCCTTGCTGAAACCGCGTCAGACCGTCGAACTCGCCCACAATCTCGATCGGCCCATCCGTACCGGTGGAGACGTCGTCGATCTCCAGGTAGCGGACCCGTCGCCCGCTCAGCGGCGTGGTCAGCAACCGCATCGCGTCGATGACGTTGGACTTGCCGGAGTTGTTATCGCCGACGAGCAGCGTCAGGCCGGGCTGGAGCTTGATCTCCACGCCGCGACACGAGCGGAAGTTCGTGAGACGCAGGCCGGCGAGATACATGCCGCTGCCCGTGGTTGGTGCGCTGAGCGTGGTCGGTGCTGTGGGCATGCTGGTGGGAACTCCCTGTACCTTCTCGAAATTGTGTTTCAAGCCATGAGCTGCGGATTTGTGAGCGGATCAAGCAACTCGTCGATACTCGTTGATGAGGCCGCCAAGAAAGTGGCGCCGACGGATCGCCTGGTCGATCGCGACGACCGCGTCGGTCGCAGTCGGGTAGATGCTGATCCAGGCTCTGGTGTGGTCGGTGTCGGTCGAAATGGTCCTCGTAGTCGCGTAGCACGGTGGGGGCGTGTTGTTCGTTGTCGATCAGGGTCACAGCGGGAGTTGCTACCCGTCGGACTCAGCTCTGCTTGGTACAGGTCACTACCACCAGGTCATCCGGAAGCATCTTGCTGCCGGCCTTCGCTGACTGCTTTGTCACCGTCCAGTTTGCCAGTATCAGAACCAGTGTGTCGTTCTCGTCTTGGCTACCGTACTGAATGTTTGTGAACCCGAGCTTCCGGAGCTTGTCGTCGGCGACCGCAGCGTTCATACCCTTCAAGTTCGGCATGACCAGCTTCGTCGGTGCGGGCGGCGCGGTAGGTGCCGGCAGGGCGGGGGCGGTTGTCGCAGCCGGAGCAGTCGCGGTGGGGACTGACGTCGTCGGCGCCGGTGTGGGTGCCGCAGCAGCGGGAACAGTCGCCGCGACCGCTGCGGCTGTCGGCGAGGACTTCGCCTCCGGTTGGGGCTCACCGCTCACGGCCGCGACGATCCCGGTTACGCCGCAGCACGCGATGACGATTACCCCAGTGACGATACCGATGATTGCGCCGATGCCGAGTTTCCGGCGAGGCGGTGCTGCCGGTGGCAGACCGTGGGTGAACTGCTGTGTGGCCGGTGGCGGTCCCTGCCACGCAGCGTTGTTGTCAGGCGATTGGTAAGTCACCCGGTGGAGTGTGGTCGGCGGTGATTGTCATGCACACCAGCCGATCGGGTGCGTCGCTGTCAGGTAACCGACTTCCGAGGGCCGCAGGGGTTTGATAGGCGGGGCGAATCCGGCTCTCGGGCCTCACCGGTCATGCTCAATCGATGATCATATGCAGTCCATTGGTGCGGTAACGGCAGCGGCGATCGTGGAGTTCAAGGCCCGCACCTGCAGACGTTGTGCTCGGGCATGAACGCCATCACAATTACTACTCGTTTGCAGAGGCGATAAACCAGCTCAGCTGGCCTGCCCACCCCCGGTTCCCTTACGTCCGAGTATTCACGGAGCACCAGCGAGCTCCGCCTCGATGGCCGACATCGGCCTATCGGGACCAACAGGCCCCGAAACTTGGCGCGCGAACCACGGTCGATGGCAGCGAAGGCGGGCAACCCGTAGTTCGCGCCGCTGACGCTCTCAAGGCCCTTGGCTACGCTGAGCCGGTGAGCTACCCCCGGCAGACGCATCCCTACATGACCTTCCCCAGGTCGAACGATGACGGCCGCGGGAACGACTACCTCCGCCGTATCGCTGAAGCGGTGGAGCGCATCGCTGACGCAGTCGCCGGTCAGGTTACCCAGCAGGAGGTGGAAGTCCTACCGACGTACCCCATCATCGACTGCGACGGCCCCTCCCCCGAGATGGGCGTGGCCGAGCCACACATCCAACGCTCGGGTGGCCGCCTGTACTGCGCCGTGTGCACCTACTGCCCAGAGCGTCCAGGTCGAGCCGCCAACGTACTGGAGCCATCAGTCTGGCTGGAGTACAGCGAGTCCTCTTTCGACGTGGATGAGCAACGAGCCGCTCTGACCCGTCATCTCAACCATCACCGGAAGCAGGCCGATCCAACAGCAGCGTTACCTATCTGGACATGGTCCGACCACAGCTGTCCTCGGTGCCATGCACCGGCCGAGCACAGGTGCCGTACCAGCTCCGGACGGCCGAGCACCTCAGTTCACGCCGAGCGCTGGCAAGATCATTCGGACGAGTATTGGTAGCGCGTTCCACGCTTTGACGCATTTAACGAGCATGATGAATGCGTTGCTACGGTGACAAAGGCGCGGTATGGCAGCGTCGCCGGCCAGTGGGGGAACCAGATGAGACGCCGGCAGCAGGAGTTTGGCCTTGCGACTGGGCTTTTGCCTCTCCGCCGTGGGCGCGCGGTTCGCGGGTCGACGGCGGACGTGCTCGCGAGTCGCCCCTACCGGCGGACGGGCGCCGCGTGACGGCACCGTTCGGGCAAGTGCTGGCGCAGATGCAGAGAGCAGAATAATCCCGTGACTGCGCACCTGACAGCGCCAGAGAGACCTTTGCCCACCTCACGCGCCACCCGGGTCACCTCCGACCTGCCGGCCGAGCTCGCGGCCACCCGCGATGTCGTCGGCGGTGACCGGTGACCGGGCCCGACGAGCTGCCGTTCGAGGCGGCAGTAGCAGACTCGACAGTCTTGGCGATCTATCGGCAGGTGCACTCGGTCCTGGCCCGCACTTCCGGCAGCATGATCGACGACTCCGGCAGTGTCGACATCGACGAGGCCATCCTGAACGCGTTCGCGCTCGCCGGGCCGGCCGGTCTGACGATCGAGCAGGTATGTGCCGCCTGCCAAACTTTCGCTGATAGCGTGGTGCGCCGACGGTTCGAGGTGCTGCGCTCGTACCGGGCGGTGTCAAAGGTCAACGAACGCCCTAACGAGATGTACTACCAGGCCGCGTTCGCGCCGTACGTAATGCTGCTGTTCCTGCGTCGGCTGTCGCACACCGGCGGACTGAGCGAGCTGCATCAGCTGCTGTCGGTGGCCCGGCTCGCCATCGATGACGAGACGACCACCCTTGAGCAGGGCCGCGATCATCTGGTGCAGATGACGACGGTGTTCCGACTGCTGGCGAACCCCATCATGCAGTTGGCGAAGTCCGGGACCGTCGAGTCGCTGCGCGAGCAGGCCGAGCCGCTGCTGGGTAACCAGGAGCTGCTGGACCAGGCGACCGCTTATCACAACCGGGCGGCCGACATCTGGCCACAACTGCTGCCGGAGTGCACGGACCTGCGGCTGGCCGTCGCCGGGTATCGCGACGCGGTGGCGGCCGCGGCGGGCCGGCTGATCGA
Organism: Micromonospora sonchi; assembly: GCF_014646235.1. GTDB lineage: Bacteria > Actinomycetota > Actinomycetes > Mycobacteriales > Micromonosporaceae > Micromonospora > Micromonospora sonchi. The sequence continues at coordinate 10,789 of NZ_BMNB01000004.1, forward strand.
CAAGGCAGGCCGGACCAGGGCGCTGGGGTTGCTGCCGGCGGAACGGTGGCGGACCTTCGCCCGGGAGGCGGATATCGACGAGCTGGCCGCTGCGGTCGACGGTCTGCTGTTCGACGCCCCGGACCCGTTCTTCACCGCCCAGGATCTGCTCACTGCGGTCGAGGAAGGGCTACACACCGACGTCGGGCGCACGCCGCCGCCGCGGCCGCGGATCGACGACGGCGGGCCGGGGGACCTGCCGAACATCGACGGTGACCTGCGGCTGCTTGTCGACCGAGCGGAGGAATTCCTCGCCGGCGGTGACAAGGTCACCGTCGCGGCGCTGCTGGCTGCTGCCGGGGACTGGCCCTCCGGGCGCAGGGTGCTGTCCGATCTGACCGCGATCGGGTTGCGACCCGAGCTGCCCTACGAGTTGACCTGGGGTGACGGGCTACGCGTCGACGCGGGCGCAGAGGTGACCTGGGTGAGCGACGGCTGGCTGCGGCGGCAGAACGTGACGGTGGCATCGTGAACGAGCGCGACACAGCGGTGTGGTGGGCGAAGGTCCGCTCCGGTGGGCCGCAGCGGGAACCGGCCGGTAGCCGCAGCCCGGACGGGATGCGCCGGCTGGTGGAATCGGACGCGCAGTCGGTGTGGCTGCTTGCGCACCTGCCCACCGGCGCCGGCCCGCACGTGCTGGCCGAGTACGGGCAGGAACCGATGACGCTGTCGGACTTGTCTGGCACGCTGCGGGTCCTGGCCGCCTGCCTGCGCTGTTGCTGGGCCGACCCGGCCGCCGATCCGTGGCCGGGCCGCCTCGCTGGCCTCGAACAGGTCGACACCGTTCTAGCCGCTCTGACGCCGGGCCGCGACCGGATCAGCCGGCGTCGGCTGCTGACAGCCGGCCTGCGGCGACTGGAAACGTCACGGTGGGTTCTGCCCACGCCAGGGCACGTACGGCTCGGCCCTCGGGTATCCGCGTGGACGGCTATGGATCTGTCCACGTTGCGGGAGATGTGGCGCATGCTGCCCTCCTCCGACCATCCCACCAGTGACCACCTGCAGGAGCAGGCATGAACAGCGAGCGGAACGTGGTGTTCGACACCGTACTGGCCCCGCTGACCGACAGGCAGCGCGAGAACGTCGAGGCGGCGTACGCGCTGCTGGAACACTCCCGGGAACCGGTTCACCGCCAGGAGTTGCCCGCGCTGCAGGACCCGACCAGCCGGGAACGACTCGAACAGCTGCTGCGCCGTACCGGCCGCACCCTCGTGGCCGTCGACGACGTCCGGTTCACCTCCGGCTACGACGACACCGTCACTGCGGAACTGACCGCCGACGGCTGGCAGCCGCTGACCCCGGTCGAACGGGCCGTGCTCGTGCTGGTCCTGGTGTACTCGGTCGCGATTCCCCGCAGCGAGGAACAGCTGGGTGCCGACGCGTGGACCAGCGGGTTCGTGACCACCGAGACCGACGTGCTCAAGGACGGCAAGGTGCCCGCCGGCGTCGGGAAGGCCGCGCTGAGCAGACTCGTCAGCTGCGGTTTGCTGGCCCGCCGCCGCGACCGCGCTGGTGGCGAAGGCGGCTATGTTCCCGGCCCGCAACTGCTGCGGCTCACCCCGGCCGCCCGCAGCCGGCTGCAGGACCAGCTGATCCTCGCCGCTGCCCCGAGCCATCCACTCGCCGCCGCGATTCGCGAACGCCGAAACCGCACGAGCAGGGAGAACATCCGTTGACGGCACCGCACACGGCCGACGGCAGCGCCAACGTCGACATCGTCGGGCCTCGCGTGCTCGCCGGCGTGCAGATGGTTAACATCTCTCGCCTGTCAACGCATCCGGTGCCGATCACTCCCCGCGGTCTGATCACCGTGGCCGGGCAGGGGCCGTCGGATTCCAACGGCGCCGGGAAGTCGTCGTTTATCGCCGGGATCAGCCTGCTGCACGCCGACGACCAGTGGCGACTGCAATCCGGGGCGCAGGACGCCGCCGAGCTGCTGTTCACAGCCGAACTGGCGGGGCAGGAAGTCGTTCACGCCAACGCCGATCACGGCTACATCATCGGCGTGTACGTGCCGCCGTCGACGCAGACCCTGCCCGAGCTGGAAGCCAGCGTGCTGACGGTGTGGCTACGGATCAACCGGCAGGCGCCGCATGTGGAGTTGCGGTGGGCGACGCGGCTGCACGTCGCGTTCGGTGACACCGAAAACGATCGCGCGGAAGGCGCCGACGGGCAGTGGGACGCGCTGCCGCGCAGCAACGGCCGCACCGACCTGCGGGCCAACAAACTCGCTCGGACCCTGTACGGGCAGACGGTGCGGTGCGTGTCGTTCCTCTCGACGTCGGTGCGGGCCAGCGCAACCGCGAACCTGCTCGCCCAGCCGCTCAACGAGCTGACCCCCGAACGGATCTTCGACGCCATCGGGGCGCTGACCGGACTGAACCGGGAGATCGAGGATGAACAGAAGGCCCGGCAGGTCGAATACCAGCACGCCGACGAAGCCCGCCAGGCCCGCACCGACTACGAGGCATGGAACACCCGGGTCACCGTCATCGAAGATCTGATCCACGCCAGGGAACAGGCCCGGACCCTGCGGGCCGAAGCCGACGACCACTGGCGATCCCGGTGCGCTCGCCATCTCGTCGACGGTGTCGTCCTCGCTGACGAACTCGCCCACGACATCAGCAACCTCGACGCCACCAAGACCGAGTTCGACGCAGCGATCGACACCGCCGACGGCGACTTGGCCCGGCTGCGCGACGACAAAGCCCTCGAGGCGAACTTCCGCACCCGGAAGAAGACCTACGACGACACCAAAGCAGCCGTCGACGCGCTGGGAAAACAGCAGACCGCCAACATCGCCCAGATCGAACTCCACACCGCCACCGCCCGTGGGCTGCGGCAGACCGCGGCGGCCGCCGACGGCCGGAGCGTCGAACAGGCCGAACAGGAACTCTCCGCCGCCGAAAACGCCGTCGAGGCAGCCCAACGCGCCGCCGGGGTCACCGAACAGCGGCTGCGTGACGCCCGCGACGAGCTCGCCGCCGCTGAACGAGGTGAGGACGTCGCGGTCGCCCAGGTCCAGGCCCTGCGCGCCGAAGACATCACCGCGGTTCCACTGGTTGACGTGATCTCGCTGACCGAACCGCAGCGTGCCGTCTGGGAGGCTCGGCTGCTGCCCTATCGGCATGCCGTCGTCGTCGCGGACGCCGCCGCAGCCGCAGTCGCCCTGGACGGGCTGCCCGGCTCCCTACTCATCGAAGCCGACCCCGCCGGCACCCCCGCCGGTGACGGCCTACCGCTGCCAGCGGACCCCGCCACCACCGTCCACCGGTTCCTGGCTGCACTGCGGGACCGCGCTGGCTCCGCCGACACCCATCTCGACACGACCACTGGTGTCCACGGCGTTGCCGGCTTCCCCGAGGCGATCACCGGCCGAGCAGGCCGGATCGAGAAAGCCCGCACCGCCGTCAACGCCGCCGTCACCGCGGACGACACCGCCGCAGGCACCCTGAAGACCGCCCGGAAGGCCCGCCGCCGCGCCGACGACCGAGTCACCGGCGCAAAGGCAGCCGTCGAGGCCGACAAACTCGACACGACGGTAAAGACGCTGCGGGCCGCCAACACCAGGATCGACGAGGAGCTCGGCACACTCGAGACGCCCCTGGCCCAGGCCCGTGCCGAGTACGACAAGGCGCTCGGCGAGAAGACCTCCCGCGACCAGCAGATCGCCGCGATCACTAGCCAACGGGACGGGCTGAAGGAACAACGGCGCCTCAACCGCGTCACCTGGCAGGAGAAGACCGCCCAGAAGACGGCGGTGAACCTGCCCGCCCGGCAAGCCGCCTGGCAGGGCACCACCGATACCGCCCACCAACACCTGCTTACCCTCACTGAAGCCGAACAACATCGCAGCAGCGCCGACTGGGACGATCTGTGCGTAGGTCAGGCCGACCGGCTGCAGTACGTGTGCTTCCCGCCCGGCACCCCGGCGGAGCAACTGCCCGAGGAACTGCGGATTATCAATCAGCAACGCCGCGACCGGCACTTCGGCGCGAACACTCGCCTCGTCCCGCACGTGCTGCGGATCGTCGGCACTCACCTGGACGGGCTTGCCGAACTCGACCAGGAGCAACTCGACCAAATCCGTACCGACCGAGGGAACCTCACCCGCACCCTGTCCAGTGCCGAGGCCGCCATGCGCGAAGCGCAACTCGCGTCGGCCGCGCTGCGGGCCACCCTCGCCAAAGCGATCAAAACGAAACTCAAACAGGTCAGCGACGAGTTCAACACCCTCGACACCACCTACGGCGGCTACGGCGGCGCCCTTGACTACCCCGAACCGGAACCACCCGCCGATCCGCAGAAACCGTGGCAGTGGACGATCACCCCTCGCTGGCGGCGCGGCGAAGGTAAACCCCTGTCGCCCTACCGGCTGCGCGGCAACACCGCACAGATGGACGACAAGGCCGTCAAACTCGTCTGCGCCGCCGCCCTGGCCGGCGCCACCGACCGGCCGCTGCTGCTGATCCTCGACGAACTCGGCCGCAACCTCGGCTCCGCGCACCGCCGGGACGCTGTCGCCCTGTTCGAGAACATTGGCCGGGACCGGGCGATCAGCGTCATCGGCGCCCTGCAGGACGACATGGAACGCTACGCCGTCGGCTCATCCAGCCTCTACATCAAACTGCGGCGCACCTCCGACACCCACGCCTACAACCAGGCCCCTATCGTCGTCGGCAGCGAATCCGAAACCGCGCGTGTCCAGCTACTCACCGACTGGATCACCTCCTACCGGCCGCAGCCGCTGACATGACAGACCCCGACGGGCCCACCCCCGGCCAGGAACCGGACCCGGAGATCGTGCTGCGGTCAATCACCGACTGGCCGGGGCTGATCGCGTACGCGCCGCTGCCCGCCTCCGGCCGATATCCCCGCAACCGCAGCGGAGTGCCGTACTACCGCACCATCCGGCTGCGCACCGACGACCCCGTACAGCCACCGCACCGGCCGAACGGGCTGCTGTCCGACACAGACTGGGCATGGATGATCCGCAGCGAGCACGGATGGAAACAGATCACCGACCGGTTCGGCGACCGCGCCCACATCATCGCGTTCACCCTCGCCCGCGCCGGCTGCATCACCATCGGTTACGAGCTGCAAGGCGCCCGCCCAGCTCCCACACCGAAGAAGGTCTACCCGCACCCCGCCTTGACCGCCACTGAGAAGGACCGCCGTACCAGCCGCCGCGATCAACGCACCAACTTGCAGACCCGGGCCGCCGCCCTCGCCGCCGACATGGCGGGCGAATGGCCCGGCGTCGCGCACGCGTTGATCAGCACCGACCATGCCGACCGGCTCACCTGGGCCGTCAACGCGGCCACCGACCTGGCCACCGGTGCCGTCCACCCCTCCGTCCGCGCGTTCGTCCAGCACCACGCCGCGAACACCAAAGCCCGCGACGACGTGCAACGGCTGCTGGCGGACCTCGGATTCGAACCAGCCGCGCTCGCCGAGATCGGCCTGTCCCGGTCGCCGTACATCGGCGTCGCCGGCCCGGTCCGGTTACACCCCCCGACCGGGCCCGTCATCGACCTGTCCGGCCTACCCGGTCCGCACGACCTCCGACTGCACCCCACCCACCCGCTGACCATCACCGTCACAGCCAGCACCGGACCACTGCTGATCATCGAAAACCGGCAGGCCGCCGAAGCCGTGTGCGACACCCACCCCCACCTGCCCATCATCTGGTGCCACGGACAACCACCCGACCCAGTTCTCGACCTGATCCGGCAAACCGCCGCCCAGGTGCAGCTCACCTGGATCTGCACCGACGCCGACCTCGGTGGCGTCCGAATCACCGCTCGCATCCACGACAACCTCCCACCGGCAACCGCCATCCGCGTTATCGACGTCGGCACCGCCGAACACACCTCTGGCAAACCGTTCTCGACTTACGTTCGCACGCGTCTGGAACCGGTCGCCGCTCGCGGCGACCAGGTCGGCGCGTTCGCCCGCGCCTGCCTCGCCCGTGGCTACGTGGTCGAACAGGAAGCCAGCACCCGCACGGCGTTGGTCATGGCGCTCGACTCGCGATGACGAATAAGGGTCTGTCAAGTTATTTGTACAGTCCCGCTGACGGTGGGTCGCCGCCCCCGGTCAGCTACCACCAGGGCCCCGCCGCAGGCGGCCGCTTCCGTCAGCTTGGTTCTACGGTCCTGGCGGGGTGCCGGCCGACGGTCGCGCCACATGCAGAAACACGGCTCGGACACTCTGAGTGCCTGGCAGGCCACCTCGTGCGGGAGCCGCACCCGGTCCTATGAGAAGCGCCGAAGGCAGCCACGCTCACCGGCTCGTCGCTTCCTTGAACCCCAGGACCACGGATCGCTTGAGGACGGTGCTCCATCGCCAGCCCGGCGTTCTCCCGCCGTAACCGCGCCAGCTCGGCCCGCTCGTCCTCGGCCAACTACCCGACAGCGCCTTCGCCACGAGCGGCACGATCCGGCTGCACCCAGTTAGCCGGTGTACCGCTGTTGATCCCGGATCACGCGCTAACTGCGCGATCGACTTCCCGGTCTCCGCATGATCCGGACCGCGCCCGCACGGAACTCCGGATCGAACCGGCGTCTCGTCTGAGCGCAGAAGGCCCCCGGTCCTCAGGCCAGGGGCGGTGAGTCAGGGCGGTGCCGCGTCGAGGCGTGGCGGTCACGAACGTAGACGACGGCGGGTTTACCGTCGGCGGGTAGTCGGCGGTCCACCTCGAAGAGGGTAGTGGCTGCGACGAGGTCGGTGAGTTTGGTGTACCCGTAGGTGCGGGAGTCGAAGTCGGGGCGGCGTTTGGTGAGGATGTGCCCGACGCTGGCCAGGTGTGCCCAGCCGTCGTCGCCGGAGGCGGCTTCGATCGTGTCCCGGAGCAGCCTGACGAGGGTCGTGTCGTTACTGAGATCGGTGATGGGTGTGCGCGGCTTGACGGCAACCGCTTGATGCGATGCCGGAGGGTCGAGCTTGAGGTTCTCGGTGTAGATGAATTTGTCGCAGGCGGCGACGAACGCTTGGGGCGTCTTGCGCTCGCCGAAGCCGTAGACGGTCAGCCCGGATTCGCGGATCCGTGAGGCCAGGCGTGTGAAGTCGCTGTCGCTGGAGACGATGCAGAATCCGTCGAAGCGCCCGGTGTAGAGGAGGTCCATCGCGTCGATGATGAGGGCGGCGTCGGTGGCGTTCTTGCCAGAGGTGTAGGCGAACTGCTGGATCGGTTGGATGGACTGCGCGAGAAGGTGTTCCTTCCATCCGCGAAGGCTGGTGCCGGTCCAGTCCCCGTAGGCGCGTTTGGCATGGGCCGTTCCGTACTTCGCGATCTCGGCCAGCAGCGGGGCGACGACCGCGGGCTGGGCGTTGTCGGCATCGATGAGAACCGCCAAGCGGGTGGTCCTCTGTTCGTTATTGTCCATGCTTTCACCTGCTGGTTGAGGGTGTGGTCGCGGCAGATTGATCCGGTGGCTGGGCGACGCCGATCGGCAGGAGGAAGGTCGCGGTGGTCAGTGCCGAGGCGCCGAACCGGAAGTACGCGAAGAGGACCGCGTGCAGCCAGGCGGCTGGCCCGGTCAGGCGCAGCGCCTCGGTGTCGGCGAACAGGAGCACCACCCCGTACGGGTCGAGGTGGCATTCCATGACGGCGGCGTGGTCGAACGACAGCCAGCGTCCGAAGGAGTAGCACCGGGTTCGGGTGGGGGTGAGCACGACCCGGGTGAGTTCGTGGTCGCGCCACTGGGGGCTGGCGAGGCGTGCGGCCCGGGAGCGGGCGTTGCTGTTGCCGACGGCGTTGGCGAGCAAGGCGTCGGTGACGAAGGCCGCGGAACCGAATGCCAGCGCGGAGGTCTGCTGGTAGGTGACCGTCGTGCCGTAGTGCCGCGCGTGGTGCAGCCGGGCGTCCAGGTGGACCGGCTCGTCGGTGAGGAATCCCGGGGTGGGCACGGTGCCGGGCTGTCCGCCCTGGGCGAGGAATTCGAGGGTACGACGCGCGGCGTCACGACCGTCCGTCCACGAGGAGTCGGCGGCTGAGGGTCGTAGTAGCCGGCCGATACCGTAGGTGCCCAGGGCCCGCGGTGAGTCGTTGACCCCTGGATCAGCCGAATCCGGCCCGGCCGCGCCGGTCGAGCAGGCTCGGCTTACGGCGGGCCGCTCCGGCGACACGGGCGAGACATCGGTGGCGAGGCTAACGGCTCGCCAACTTCGTAAGCCAACCTTCGAGGCCGTCGAGACGTCCCGACTCGATGTGTCCTTGGGTGCGGTTGATGCCCTTGCCGCGCGGAGGAACAGGTGCAGCGTATGCCGCGTGCGGGCCTGCTGGGTTGACATGAACAACAGATGTGAACAAAGGGCTATTCTGACGGCGAACCTCGCAGGCCGCAGCCAGCCGGGCGGGGTCGAACTCGTTGGTGATGAGCACGTACTCGAAGTCCTCACCGGCTTCCTCGAGTTCGGCGTAGTCCCGGAAGTCGCTGACGAACTGCTCTTCCCGATCGCTTCGTACGCTCCACTTGCAGGAGACGAGCGTTCGCTTACGTGTCACGTTATGGACAAGAGCGAGGTCTACCTGCCGGGGCTTGCTGTTGGCCCTAGGATTCCGGAACCCCGGAACCTCGTGTAGCAGCGGGCGGACGTAGAGAGTGTGGGTGTCAGCAATGGCGGGGATGCGGCTCAGAAGTGCGTAGATGGTGTCTTCGAATCCTTCGCCGACGAGGTTCTTTCGTTTGTTTTCAAGGCCAATATGGGTGTATATCCGTTCCGCGAGCGCCCTAAGGGTCGTCGCCGACGGAGGCTGCGCGAGGAACGGGTCGAGCATTCCGATAATGATCGACTCTAGTTCAGGATCCTCTCCTGGTTGGGGCAAGCCCATGCTCTGGTAGGGCTCACGCTGGAGGGAGACGGTGTCCAGAAGGCGTGCGCGGTTCCGCGCAGCCACAAGCGCAAGATCAGCAGTGGCGTGCCGGAAGAGGTAATCAATGTCCTTGTCCAGTTCGCCGGGTGCCACCCCCAGGGCCTCTGCCGACCAGACATGGAAGGCGAGGCTGCGCGCGTACCAGGGGCGACCGGGCTGACACTTGTCGCTTTCGTAGCAGTGGGCTAGCCCGGTGGTGCGGTCGATCCACAGCAGCAGCCGGTAGACATGTCGCCAGGCGTCTTCCGGGGTCACGGTGCCGACGCTCGAAAAGTACCGGTTTAGCAGACGGACGCGGTTCTCCTCGCCAAACGCGCGTGCGCTGGCTTCACTGGTTGAGCCCTCGGCTGCATCGCTCTGCCCTGGTATGGCTACCTGATCTTCGACCACCCGGCGAGAGTACTAGGCATGCCCATGTCTTGGTGTCCTGCATGGTGGTGGGCCCAGTGACTCAGATCAGCGACCGCCGCCGCAACACAGGACACGGCCGCCGTGAGACGGACCGTCAAAGCCCTGACCATTGCTGTCCCCGACGGGATCAGATTTCCCCGCGCCGAGGAGGCCGTCTGGATCATCCGGACCCGCATCACCGGCGCAAAGACCAGCCGCGAGACGGTCTACTTCACGGTTTCCCACCCGCCGAGCAGGCCCAACTCGCCGATCTATATGACTGGGCCCGCCGCGCATGGCCCATCGAAGACCGCGTACATCACGCCCGAGATGCTACTTTCCGTGACCTCCACCAGGCACGCACCGGCACCAGGCCCGCCGTCCTGGCCACTCGCTGCGTAACACCCTCCATCGGCTGCCACCGCACCAACGGCGAGGCCAACATCGCCCGCCATCCAACGCGCCAACCGCCGCCGCCTACACGATCTCATCACAGCCGTGACCAGCAATTGCTCGACTAAGCACTTACCCTGGGTGGACGGCTGGCCCGCCGAAACTAATGGATAACTCCGACTTCAATCGGAGATGCTGTTCTTCTCCCGGACGTCGGCCGACCTAGTTTCTGTTCGTCCTGCTCAAGGTGACAGCGAACAAGCTCATGCACTTGACGTGCAATGGCCTCCGCAAGTAGTGGCGGCACCGCATTGCCTACCTGCCGGTATCGAGAGTGTGCCTGGCCGCCATCGATGCGCCCAGGCAGGTTTCCGCGTCGCGGGTCGGTAGAAAACACAAAATGGTCAGGGAAGGACTGCAGGCGCGCGAACTCTCTCACGCTGAGGGCTCGCGGCATCCCGTAATGATAGGCCGAATCGGCCTTCGTGTTAAGCGTCCAGGCCCAGATTCCTGAATGTAGCCGACGATATGCAGAAAAATGGGCCCGACCAAGCCGACCGCTGTCGGTGCTCGGGCCCCACCGCTCGCCACTGATATAGCGAGCAGTGAGCGCCTCAGTGAGGTCGCGGTGATTTCCGCCAGCTGGAATACCCTTTAAGCGCGTGACGGTATCCGAGTTTATTCTAGGGACGCTGACGTTCCAGATACTGCCTTCCGAGTGCTTGCGCATCAGGCGCTGATACGCCGATTCAGCCTCTCTGGCTTCACTAAGTGGCATCGACTCCTCCCGCCTTCCTGCCTTCAAATTTCGCAGGTCAGAGATGGCTTGGCCGGCCGAAACGACAGTAGAGTTGTCGGGATCCTCCAGGCTTTTCAGTAAAGTCTCGGCGCGTGCTTTGTCTCTCCGCGTTTCGATGGCATACTTACCTTTTTCTTGTCGCACAAGGGCAAGGTGGAGAGTCGCTTCAGTTCCCTTGAACAACGGAGGGGGCTTACCCAGATCGCTTCGCAATCCTACGAAGACTAGCCGCTTACGGGTTTGTGGAACCCCGAAGTCAGCCGCGTCAAGCAGGTTGGGCTGAACGCTATAGGCACCATCTAGTTCTAGATCTTCCTTGACCTGTTCTAGTACGCCCATCTGGGCCATGCCCGGCACGTTCTCCATGACGAATGCAAGCGGTTTGATCTGCCCCACCGTCTTGACGAACTCTCGGTATAGCGAGTTGCGGGGATCGTCGATGATCCTTGAGTGATTTCGGACTTGCGAGAAAGCCTGACACGGAGGGCCACCTACGAGAACATCGACGCCTCGCCCTGCCTCGATAATGCGCTCATGGACATCAGGAAGCCTGACGTCTCCACAGATGAACTTAGCATTCGGAAAATTGAGTGCGAAGGTAGCGCAAGCGTCTGGGTCGATGTCGCTGGCACCGACAATCTCAAATCCAGCTTGCTGAAACCCTTGGGAGAGTCCGCCGGCGCCGGCGAACAGGTCCAGTACGCGCGTCTGCCGAACGGACATGAAGTCGCCTGGTGCGCATGGCGCCGTATCGGCTTGGAGTCCAAGCATTGGCAGTGCCAGTCGCGTGACCACGCAGCCCCCTTGACCCGTCTCGTCACGCCGCGCACACGCGGTGTTACTGCAGGCCCGATTCTGCTCCAGGCCGCCCCCAAGGGACGGCCGCCGCGCCGGGTGGCGCGCGCCTGCCATATTTGATCCTCTTCTGCACCCGTTCGACAAGTCGTCTCCCGGCATGGCAGCCGATCCGCGCCCGAGGCATACCCGGGGTGCTGTTGTGCTGGCGGATCGGTGGGCAGATCGGTGGGCGCGCCGAGCTGCGTCAGCGGGCACTGGTCAGATTGCTCGTGCGAGTTCAGTGAACGCGGCGGCCACCCGGGTCGCGGGCGGGGCGTCGGTGGCGAGTGTGGTATCCGCGTCGGAGGTTCTGCACGAAGGCATGGCCGATGACGACGGGCCTGCTTGCTGCAAACGGCATCGCAACTGCTCATCATCGATAGACAGGGCGGTGTTTACCCCGTCGCACGCACGCAGCGTGCCACCACTCGGGTGCGGCTGGTGCGACCACACCCTTGAACGGACGGCTGGGCCTGTGCTGGCGGGGCCGGTAGTGGTGGGCTCATTCGTCGTCCTGGTCGATGTCGGGGTCGAACTGGGTGAGCCATTCCACGTCGCCGTTCGCCTCGGTGGCGACCAGCCCGGCGACGAGCCAGATCAGGGCGGGAAGGAACGCGTCGCCGAGCCGGTCGAGGGCCTCGTTGACGGTCAGGTTCGGTGCCAGTGGGCTGCCGAGCAGGCCCGCGAGTTGGAATGCCTGGTCGGCGGGTTCGTCATCAAGGTTCTGGCGGATCCACCCCAGCGCGGGGCTGGCGAGGTCAGTGGTCGCGGTTGCCTTCGCGCTGGTCAGCCAGGTCATCAGGACAGCGGTCAGGGTGGTCGCGGCGAGACCGGCAGCGTCGGGGTCGTCGGCGTGGTCGAGGGCTGCCCCGAGCCGCCAGGCGGGTTCCTCCATACCGCTGGTGATCGTCTCGTCGATCAGGTCCCGCAGCCCGTCTGCGGAGAGCTCGACCGTCGACGCGAGGTCGATATCCTCAATGTCGCCCCGGTGGCGGGTCACGGCGTCGGCGTAAGCCTGCACCTCGGCGGCGCTGAACAGGTGCTGGTTCTCCTCCGTGACGAGGTAGCCGACCTCCCGCCAGGCATGGATCGGCGCTTGGTCCACCCCCGCGTCCTCGGCGGCCTTCAGCATGTGGTCCACGGCGTCATCGAAGCTCCGCTGACTCAACGGGGTCGGCTCGTCAGCGTCAGGGTCGAAGAACACCGGATCCTTCGGCCCTGGCTCACGGCCGAACTTCTCCCGGAACGCCGCGAACTGCGCCTGGAACCCCTCACGCAACTCCGTACCCGCCTGGGACCCCGCGTCCCACGTCAACGTGGCAACGCCGTCCGCGCCGGTGGTGCGCTGCACGAATCGGGGGTCCCCCATCCGGTCCAGGACCAGACGGGCGTGCTCTTCGTGGAACTCTTCCTGCCGAGCCACGTCTTGCCGCTGCTGCAGGCGTGCGCGCTGCTGCGCGGCGCGACGCTGACGAGGTGTGCGCTTCTTCGGCATGACCCGCTCCTCCCGCCACCCCTTCGACAGGCGACCCGGGCATTATCCCTATGAGACAGCCCGCCCCGACTCCGCGACACAGGCCCATGCGAACACGCCTGCCTCAACCTGGGATCGGCGACCAGATCCGTCCCGTGGACCGCTTTCCGGGATGCCCCTGCACCGGCCGGCTATCGTGCGATGGAGGGCCACCACAGGAGGATCGCGTGCGTCGGATGACCAAGTTCCAGGAAGCGGTCGAGCGGCTGCGCGAGGAAGGCCGCCATCGAGGCCTGGACATCCCGGCGGTCACCGCGCAGGACATCCTCGCCGACCTCGTCACCAGTGCTGCCGCCACCCTCGGCATCCGCGAGGAGACCTACGTACGGTCCCACCTTCTAAACGTCGACCTCGCCGACCTCGTGACCCACCTCAAACAGGCGGACGATGCGCAGAAACGCGAAGTGGCCGACGCTTCACCCGCGGTGATCAAGCTGGAGGACACCGGCCGGCTCATCGCGTCGCTCGCCCAAGCGGTGCGATGCGTCAGCCTCAACCACGACCGGCTAACGACAGGACGCCGCGACAAGTGGGAGGCCGTCGGCGTCCTCGACGACGCCAGCAACTGCCTGACCCTGCTCGGCGAAGCCGTGACCAACAGCCACACCACCGCACAGGGCACCGCCGTGCTCTGGAGCGACGAAAGCGTCGTGTACGCACGACGCGCTCTCACCCAGACCATCACCAACATCCGCGACGGTGGCTGGACCTTCGCCCACGGCCCGCAACTCGACGCCGACGTCGCCACCCGCATGAACGCCGACCTGAAGATCCTGCCCCCGGAGTGACCACCCAAACGCCATAACCTGCCAGCTTCACGCGATGCGACGGCCGACACCGCTCCCGACGCATTTCGCGATACCGGACTGGCGTTCTTGCTACGACATCGGTCACCGCACTCGAACCATCCGGTCCATTAGACGCTCGCCCGCACGCTGAGTGCCGACCGGCCGTTTACTTGCTGACGGCGCTGGACAGCCAGTGCAGGAGAACACCCGATGAGGTTGATCCGAACCGCACGGGCGCCGACGTCGGCTGCCCTGGGGATTGTCCTGCGTTGATGACCAGGTCTACCGTGACGGCATCGTTGGGCAGGGCGGCTCCCCCCGTGGTCGCCCTGCCCAACGTAAACAAGCCGGGATGCGCCAGGCGTCGGCCACGCCTCGACGACCCACGCAGACCGCATCCCACCCACCTGTTTAGTACATTCGTTCTAAGTTCGCGGTATCGTCCTGGGGTGACCGCTCCTGACGTGCCACCGGATCCGGTGTCGTTGACTGCCCGGCAACAGCAGATCCTCGACGTGATCCGGGAATGGGTTCAGCGGCATGGATACCCGCCGACGGTGCGGGAGATCGGGGCGGCCGTTGGGCTCGGTTCCCCCTCGTCGGTGGCACATCACCTGAAGACCCTCACCCACCACGGCCTGATCCGACGGGCTCCGGGCGGACCGCGAGCGGTCGACGCCCGCCCCCTGCTAGGCGACGACCCGCCGCTGAAGTCGGAAGCCGCGCGCGGAACCGCTGTGCCTCTGCTGGGAGCCATCGCCGCCGGCACACCGATCCTCGCCGAGGAACACGTCGAGGAGGTGCTGTCCCTGCCCGCCGAGCTGGTCGGCCGGGGCACGCTGTTCGCGCTGCGGGTACGAGGCGACTCCATGACCGAAGCGGCCATCACCGATGGCGACATCATCGTGGTACGGCAGCAGGCGGTCGCCGACAACGGCGACATCGTTGCCGCCATGCTCGACGGGGAAGCCACCGTCAAGCAGTACCGAACCCGCGACGGCCGCATCGAACTCGTCCCCCGCAACCCCCACTACCCGGTACTGCCCGGCGATCACGCGACGATCCTCGGCAAGGTCGTCTGCGTCCTGCACCGCCCGTGATCCCGACAATCGCCGCCACCGTCCTGCCGGCGGCAGGACGGTGGCTCGCCTGGGCCTACTGCTCAGCCAGGTCCGGGCGCCACGCGGTGATCTCGTCGTCAAGGTCGCCGCTGCGGAGGTCGTTCAGGGCGGCCATGTATCCGACCTCGGTGGCGTCGATGAGCATCCTCAGGACCTCGGTCGGCGCGTCCTGGTAGCCGTAAGCCGACCACACGTTGGCCATCGCCTCGTAGGCCCGCCGCACGTCGCCCTCATCCTGTGCGGTATTGCCGTGCAGGTTCGCCACGGCCTCGGACCAGCCGCTCACGTCGCGCTCCGAATAGGACATGAGAGAAGTATGCGCGACGCGATTCCCGCTGCGGGGTTTGCCGCAGCAGCGGACAAGCCCTACCGCCGTAGCCGAGCCGGGCTGTTGCCAGGTCTCGCCCGCCCCGGCTGCCCGGTGTGAGGGCTACCAGCCTCGTTGCACCTGGTAGGGCGGTAGCTGGCCACGGAGCACCTGCGCGAACTCGGCCCGCAGGCTCGTCAGGTTGATCGGGTGCCCGGCCATGCGTTCGCCCAGCTCGGCGATCGGCCATGTCGCGAGGTGGCCGAACCTCGCCGCGTACACCGCGACGGTGTGCAGGCCGTACCGGTCCGAGTAGTCCATCAGTGTGTACCCGAGGAGCTGGTCGAGGTCGGTACGCGCCAGGGAGGCGGCGCGGGTGCCGTCCGTTCGGGGTTTGCCACCCTGCCCGGCCTTGAAGTCGACCAGCATCCCACCGGCGATCAGGTCCGCGTCGGCGTTGAGGTCGGCGCTGCCGTCGAAGGTCATGCCAGTCGTCACGGGCCCCTGCGGCAGCCCTGGCAGCAGGCGTTCGACTGCCAGGTCCCGCATCGCGACCATGTCGATCACCTCCGCGTCGGTGGCCAGCGCCAGCAGGTCCGCCGCGCCGCTCGACTCGGGAAGGCGCATCAGTCGGGAGTGCTCCACCGACGGCGCCCGATACAGCTCCACGAGGAGCGCCAGGGCGTAACACACCCGCGCCCACCACTCATCACCACGCTCAGCGAATCCTGCCGGCCGCATCCGCAGTTCCACCCCGCCGTCGGCCACCCGGCGGGGGGTGTCCCCGGTCGCGAGGTCGGCGAGCAGTTCCCGACCGGCCCGCAGACACGGCGCCCGCCCCGACAACAGCCCCATCAGCGGCAGGGCGATCGACGGGTGCGGGTCAACGAGCATCCGCAGCCAGAAGTCGATCGCCGCGCCCTGCGTGCCTGGCGCAACCCCAGCCGGCATCACCACTCGCTGCAGGCCAGCCGCGACCCGGAACTCCGCCTGGATCTCCCTGGCCTCCGGAAACGTCGTCCGCAGCCACACGCATACAGGACTCCGAACGTCTTTCACCTCATACGTCAACGCAGACATGCACCGGAAGCTACAGAGAGCCACCGACAAAGAGCTCAGAGTGTGCGACGGATGCAGGAGGAAGGGATCAGGCCACCCGTCGGGCTCGCCGTGCCGCAACCGTCGTCGTCGAGAGAGCTGTCTCCTGCTCGGCGTTCAACTGGTCCCGAGGGAACCGCGCGCGTGCTCACTCCCGGCCGACACCGCCAGTGCTACTCGGTGTCGGCGGGTAGGCGGGGCGGCTTGCCGCCGGTGGCGAGGAAGGCGGTCGCGATCTGGATGGCCGTGTCGGGTCGGATCCGTAGGTACTCGGCGGGATACTCGGTGGGTACTCCGCCGAGGTCAAAGCTGAGTCCGGCGGTCGGGGCCTCGACTGTCGGGTCGTTGAGGTATGCGCCGTCGGCGGCGATGTGCACGGCGAAGCTGTGGGTGGGGTGGCCCAGGCCGATCTGCAGGCCGGGGGGCAGTTCGTCCGGGTCGTCGATCGCCTGGCTGAAGATGGTGACCGCGACGGGCTCTCCGGCCTGGTGAATCTCGTGCAGTACGGCGCTCAGGGCGGCGGGGGCGCTCAGGTCGACCTCGTGGTTGTCGCGGTGGTCGCCCCGGTCGTATGCCCACGTCACCTTCATGCGATGGCCTTTCCGTTGCCGGTGTAGGTACGCCACAGACGTACCTGCCCGTCATCGTCGCGTACGTACACGGTCAGCTGCGCACCGGACGGCAGCAGCCGGGCGAGGATCCTCTCGCAGCCGTAAGGCTCGTAGTCGCACGGCGGGTTGTTGGTCAGCACGACCGCGTGCGTTGCCTGTTCGCGGCGCATCCGGGCGGCGAGCTTGGCCTCGAGGTGGTCGGTCGTGGTGGCGATGAGCTTGTAGGCCGGTTTGAGGTCCGCAGCGGCTTCCGGGTCGCGGCCCGACTTCATGGGCACTCGTTGGCCGTTGATCAGTGCCATGCCGGACGTGGGGTCTTTCGCTCGCCGTTGGGGCAGGTCGCGGGCGGCCTCCGTCAGCCAGCCCGGAAGCCGTTCTGTTTCGGCCGGCGCCGGGGTTGGGCTCGCGGAGGTGTCGCTCGTGCCGGGCGGTCGGCTGACGCCGCCGCCCGTGGTCAGTTTCCCAGGTCACCGACCTGCCGGGCCTGCGCGAGTGCCGCTTCGACATGGTGGCGGGCCTCGCCTCCTCGGGCCCTGACTGCGGCAAGTCCCTGTCCGACCTGCTGCAGGCGGGCCAGCGTCGGTCCGGGTTGCCCACCCCGCAGCGCCGCGGCGACGAGTCGCCGGGCTTCCTCAATGCCCGCTGCCGCCGCCTCGACCGCCCCGTCGACAGCGGCGAAGGCCGCGACCAACGGCGCGAGCGCGGCGATGGCTTCCTGGGGCGACGGCTGTTGCGGTACCGCGGACACCGAGCGGGACGCCTCGCCCAGGATTCCACCGACCGTGCTCAGTCGTGTGTGGACCTGCTCTACCTGCTCGCGTACGCGAGCCAGCCCCACGGCGATGCCCGCGAAGCCCGCCCCGACGGCCTGTGCCGCGATCTGCTCGACGGCGTGGTCGACCCCGGCGACACCCTGCTGCGCGGTCGCCAGGCCTTCGGCCATCGCCCGCAGGTCATCACCGATGCTGTCGGTCAACGACATGGTTCCGCCCCTTCACCCTTTCGGCTTCTGCGCCTCGATGAACCCTGGCACTCTAGAGATCGAGGTCGATAGGAACAACCCGCATCCGGAAGGCGCGCATGCCAAGACGCTCTTCGGTCCGGTGCGACCACAGGGCCAAGACTGTCCTGCCGGCCGTGGTCAGGGCGGACTCGACTACGGACCAGAGCAGGTCGGTGGTTGGCCCTCCGCGGTGTCCACCGCGGTCGTGACATGGACGCTTCCGGCTGACCGTGACGGGGCGGATTCGGAGGCCGTGCTTGCGATGTTCGGGTCCGGGACGACGATGGTGCGGATCGTGGCTGTGGATGCGGACACGAAGTCCCGCCCGGTGAAGGGAGTCTCGATGGCGGGCACTGCGGTTGCCGTCCTCGATCCGGGTTTCACCCTGCTGCCCGCCACCTCGTCGCGCAGGAGAAGGTCCCTACCCTGCGGTGGGGGCGTCGTTGCATCGGTGGTGGGTGAGTGGTGGGGTCGAGGCCAGGAAGGTGAGGGATCCTTTCTGGTCGACTGTTGTGTACTGCTCGCTCATACCGATCTTGGTCGCGATGCGCAGCGATGTGGTGTTGTGCGGTCGGATCGTCGCCCAAATTCGAGGTAGGCCGGCGGCGAACCCTTCCCGCAGCACGAGGTGTGCGGCCTCGGTGGCGTACCCGTGGCCCTGGAATGCGTGCCTGATCTCGTAGCCGTTCTCGGGCTCGGTGATGCCGGTGCGGCCTGCGAACAGGCCGCAGTTGCCCAGGAGCCGGCTGGCGGACAGCTCGCGCACTGCGTACCAGAGCAGGCCGGTGTTCCGCTCAAGTTCGACGCGACGCTGGATCCACGACCGAGTCTGGTCGATGGAGGTGAACGGTCCGTCACCGATGAGGTGAGTCAGCGGGTCCGCGAACACCTCGTGCAGTTCGTCGGCGTCGCCGCTGCGGAATGGACGTAGGTCCAGTCGGCTGGTCGTGATCAACGGTCGCATGGCGCTCCTTCGATCTCAGCGGGCCGATCGACGCCGCGGGTCGGTCGGCGGCTGTGGCTTGATCGCTGCGGTCTTGTCTCCTCCGACGCCGTCCCATTTCGGCTCGGTGCCCGGCCGTGTCAACGCCGGTTGAGAGTTTTCACGCGGCGTCGACAGGCCGGCCCGGATCCGGCAGGCGACCGCTGGCCGTGCTCCCTGGGGTCGGCGGCCGGCCCTGGTGTGAGCCCGACGGCGTAGTCGCGCCTCGGCGTGCCGTCACCTTATGCGGCTGCGGCTGCGCGTCGGCAGGTCGCGGTTGCTCGACGGCGGGGGTGGAAGCCGGGACCTGCCCATCTGCCTCCGGTCACGGCGCGGAACCCCCGCGCCCCGTTCGAAGCACGGGTCACCTCTGGAACATGGGTCAAGATCGCTGCCCGGCCCCTGGATGTCGAGATCGGTTGTCGGCTCTGTTCGACACCGCGTCCGAGGGCTGCACTGGCAGGGAGGCAGATGCCCCCGTTGCGACCCCACCGCATCAGAGTCGGCAGGTGCCTGGGTTCAGTGTCGAACCGCTCGGCGATTGGCGCCGGGGCAGTCTGCACCGCGACGGCAGGCGGGATGGGCGCACCGGCGACCAACAGCGGCTGCGTCGTTGTGGCCGGTAGTGGACGACGCAGATCGATTGGACCCGCGTGGCCGCGATGGCGACCCGACGCCATCTCGGCCACACAAGGAGCGGACGGATGAGAAGGAGTGACCTCCTCACACGTCCGTTCGCGTCACCGACCCGTCAGCTCTGTCGAAGGAGGCACGGCACCATGACCGACACGATCCCCGGTAGCCCGAGCACCGAGGCGACCTACAGCGGCCCGGTCGATCTGACCCGCCCGCACTTCGTGGGCGTGGGCGAGCCGGTCCTGTCCGGCCTGGCCCGGCTGCTGGCCGAGCTGGGCCACCAGATCAGCGGCAGCGCCATACGCGAAACGGCCACTTTCAGAGGGCTGCGCACGGCCGGTGTTCGCGTGCGCCTGGGCGACGACGTGGCACATGTCGAGGGCGCAAGCTGCGTGGTCTGCCCGGCGAGCGCCCAGAACATGCTGGAGGTTCGGGCGGCGCGTGCCGCTGGCATCCCCGTGGTGCACCCGGCGCAGGTCCTCGACCGGCTGGCCGACGGGCGGCAGCTGGTGGCGGTGGCCGGGTCGCACGGCAAGTCCACCACCGCCGGCATGCTGGCGCACATCCTGCGGACCTGCGGACAGGACCCGACCTACCTGATCGGCGCCGACCTGACCGGGCCGGGCTCCGGTGCCCAGCTCGGCCGGTCGAGGCTGCTGGTCGCCGAGGCCGACGAGTCGGACCGCTCGTTCCACTACCTCACCCCGTCGATCGCGGTCATCACCAACGTGACCGACGCGCACCCGGAGAACTTCACCAGCCACGCCGACCTGCTGCGCGCCTACGTCACGTTCGGGTGCCGGACCGCAGTGAACGGCTTCCTGGTCGTCAACGCCGACTGCGTGGGCGCCACGGTGGCCGCCCAGGTCATCGCCGACGAGCGACCCGACCTGACGGTGCTGCGCTATGGCCGGGACCGGACGGCGGATGTCCGGCTCCTGGACGTGCACGCCGAGGGGTGGAGCGCGTCGACCACGGTGCGGATGCCGGATGACACACAGGTCCGGCTGACCCTGCCGACCCCGGCGGCGCATCACCTGGGCAACGCGGCGGCGGCCATAGCGTGCGCGGTGGCCCTCGGGCTCGACCCCACCGAGGTGGGCGGGGCGTTGTGCAC
This sequence comes from Micromonospora sonchi, assembly GCF_014646235.1. Lineage (GTDB taxonomy): Bacteria > Actinomycetota > Actinomycetes > Mycobacteriales > Micromonosporaceae > Micromonospora > Micromonospora sonchi. The sequence goes on from NZ_BMNB01000004.1 coordinate 31,322, forward strand.
GTTCGCCGGGGTGCGCCGCCGGCTCGAACATGTCGACACCCGGGCCGGGGTGACGGTCGTCGACTCCTACGCCGCCCATCCGCACGAGATCGCCGCCGACCTGGAAGCCGCGCGCACCCTGGCCCGGGGGCGGGTGTTCGTGGTGTTCCAGCCGTCCGGAAATGCCCGCGTCCTGGCCTTCGGGGAGCGGATCGGGAGGGTCCTAGCGGACCACGCCGACCACGTCCTGCTGCTCGATGTGCAGGGCACCGTGCCGGAGGGCCAGCCGGCAGCGGACCTTACCGCCATCATGGCCCAGCTGCGCGACGGTGCCTACTGCCTGCCCATCGGGCCCGACCACGCGGCCCGGGTGATCGCGCGGATGGCCGGACGTGGCGACCTGGTGCTGACGATGGGCACCGGCGACGTGACCAGCTACGGTGCAGCGATCCTGGACAAACTGAGCTGCCGATCCGAGGTGACCCTGTCGGCCTGATCTCCTTCCGTCAAGGGCTGACGCTGCCGGGTCACTCGACCGTCTGCTGGCCCGGTGAGCAGTCCCGCGCTGTTGGTTACCTTGACCTGGGTCCAGTCGCCCAGGGCCGCACGCAGCAACTCCACGCCTCGGACACGTCCGCTGTGCGGCCCACAGCCATGCCGCCCGCCGGGTGTACTCGCCGATCGCGACCAGCCGCCCGGCTCTGGTCCAGCGGCCTGCTGCCCGATCTGCCGGCGCACCTGCGGGAAGGGTGCTCACCCAACTCGGCCATCTCGCCGAGCACTGCGACCGACCGCCGGCCTTCGCTGGCCTTCGCGTGCGACGCCCGCATCGCGGCGCGCATCGCACCCAGCACAGCGTTGCGGGCGCCGTTGACAGCGGCCCTCCGGCCGGCCGGGGCGGGTGGTAACGGTGCCCTGCCCGGAGACGCTGCCCGGCCGCCGCCTCGATCGGGTGTCCCAGCTTCACAGAGCGGCGGACGCCTGACGCGGCTCGTACGGGCGCAGTCCTCCTCAGGGCCATGAAGGGCTGCAGAGCCTCGCGCCCGGCTCGAAGGGCTGCCGGTGCCGTTACAGGTCGATGGTGGCGGTGACGAGGTGGTGGTCGGATGGGTACGGCGGCCCGTCGGGGATGTGGACCTGGTAGCTGCTGGGGATGACGTGTGGGCGCATGGCGTTGTTGACCAGCAGGTAGTCGATGAGGTCAGGGCCGCCTTCACCGGGCTTGTCGATGATGGTGGGCGCGATGACGAAGTCGGGGTTGGCGAGCCAGGCGAGTTCGGCGATGGCGTGGTAGCCGGCGCCGTCGAGTCGGCGGTTGCTGATCGGGTCCCATCGGCCGATGAGGTGGTCGAGGGCGTCGGTGTCGGCTTCCCAGTGCCCTTCGGGGGTGCCGTCGTCGATCCGTTTGCCTTTGTGTGTGCGGATGTGGTGGTTCGCGGCGTGCCAGTCCCGTTGGGGGAGGTGTCCGCCGCTTGCGGTGGAGTTGAGGTCGCCGCCGCCGATGAACGGGAGCGGGTCGTTGCCGTAGCGGTCGAGCAGTTTCGTCTCTTCCAGGCGGGCGGAGCCGCTGCGGGAGTTGAAGTGGGCGACCCAGGCGCCGAACTCGGCACCGGTGGTGTTGACCCGGAACCGGCCGACGTTGCGTTTGTCGGGGAAGACGTCGGGGTCGTGCGGGTCGTCGCCGGGCCAGGCCAGGTGGGTGACGAGGTTGGCGTTGTAGAAGATGGCTGGTGGGATGGGTCCGTGCTGGCTGGTGCCGAGGAGCCCGGTGTAGGGGGCGTGGTGGACCTCGGTGAGGGCTTTCTCCGCCAGGCGTAAGCCTTCGTGCTGGTTCCGCCGGTAGTGCTTGGCTTCGCAGAAGAGGATGATCGCGGGCGGAACGTCGAGGGCGGCGAACGTCTGTTGCAAGGGCCGCATGTTGAAGGTGCCGTCGCGGTAGCCGCCCGCCTCGTAGTTGTAGGTCGCGATCAGCAGGCGCGTCATCAGCGGGTCCCTTCGGATGTGGTGGATGGCGAGTGCTGGTGCCGGTGTCCCGCCGGAAGGAGCGAGACGTCGGGCTGCAGGCGTGGAGCCGGCCCGCCTGGACGGCTCGGTGCGGGACGGGGTTCGGTGGGTTCGTTGTCGTCGCTTGTGCGGCCGCTTCGGCTTGCGGTGACCTGGTGCATGCCGGTCCAGCCGCTGGCGATCTCCCATTGCATCCCGATCGCGTCGAGTGCGGCGACCCGGTCCTGGGGGAGTTTGCCGTCACGTCGCGCGATGCGCTGGGCATGGATCCACCGGGATAGGTCGATGTCGTCTTCGCGGTGGCCTCTGCGTGGGTGCAGGTGTCCTTCGCGGTGGGAGAACGTGGTGGCGGTGGCGAGGTTGCGGTGCCAGGCGGCGTCGCGGATTGACCATTGCATGCCGAGTGCTTCGAGGCTGCGTGTGCGGTCGTCGTTGAGGCGTCCGAGTCGGTGATCGGTGCGTCGGGCGGCGAGCCAGTCGTAGAGGTTGATGCCGTTGACGGTCGCGCCATAGGGGACCTGGATGTGGCCGTGGGTGGCGTGGAAGTGCTGGAGGGCGGTGAAGCCGTCGTGGTAGGAGGGGCGTTTGACGGTCCAGGCGATCCCGAGGTCGGTGAGGGCGGTGATCCGGTTGTCGGGGAGGGTGTTCTTGCGGTGGTAGCGGCGCTGTTGTCCTAGCCACAGGTTGAGGTCGAGTCCGTCGATGACATGGCCGGTGGGCACGTCGAGGTGGCCGTGTTCGGCGCGGAACGCGGTGGCGGCGGCGATGCCCCGCTCCCAGGCCCGCGTCATGGGTGTCCAGTCGAAGCCGATGTCGTTCAGGTGCTGGACGCGGTCCTGTGGAAGCCGGCGTGCTTCGTACTCGGCACGCTGCCGCGCAATCCAGCGTTCCAGTCGCACGCCGTGGCGTACGTGGCCGACGGGCACCCGCAGGTGTCCGTGGTCGGCGTGGAACGCGCGGAGGGCGGCGTACCCGACAAGCCACTCCGAGGTGGTCTCCTCCAGCACCCGCACGGTGAGGGTCCGCAGCAGGTCCTCGGAGGCGTAGCCGTCGGGCAGGCGGACGAGCAGCTGCGGCGGCAGCGCCGCGGCCCCCGTGGACGCCTTCGTGCGCTGGGTGTCGAGGTCGGCGGCCAGGCCGTTGTCGTGGGCGCGCAGCGCGCGCAGCACCTGCAACAGGGTGGTCCATTCGGCCAGGTCCGCGGCGAGGTCGCGGGCGGTCTCGGCCGGATCGTCAGGCAGCAGGACCGGGAGCAGGATCGTGGCGATGCCGGACCCGGCGGGGTTGCGGCGCAGTGCCCGGCCGACGGCCTGGATGACGTCGGACTCGGACTCCTTCGGGGCGGTGAAGACGACGGCGTCGACGGCGGGCACGTCAACGCCCTCGCCCAGGCACCGTGAGTTGGAGATCACCGTCCAGCCGTCCTCGGGAGGGTCGGCGAGGTTGGCCAGATGGATCTGCCGCTGCATCATCGTCTGGGTGCCGTCGACATGCCCGACCGTCAGGCGGCCCTTGGGACGGTCCTGCTCAGGCAGGGCAGCCAAGGCGGCCGGCAGAGTACGGGAGAACTCCTGGGACTGGGCCACCCGTGGGGTGAACACCAGCACCCGGCGAAGACCGAACTCGGCGGCAGCGCGGGCGAGCGCGGTCTGCACCACTGCGGTGCGCAGCGGCGCCGCGCCGGCACGCACGACGGCGTGGGGGTCGAGGCGACGCAGGGTCGACAGCGCTTCGTCGGAGGTCACCCCGATCACCACGATGCGGTAGTCCTCGAGCCAGCCATCGGTGATCGCGCTCGCGAACGGGTAGCTGTAGTGGACCGGGCCGAACACGTCCGCGTCGTCCATCGACAACACGTCCTCACCGCCACGGCCCGCGCGGCGTCGTGCGCTGAGGACCCGTGGTGTGGCGGTCATGTACAGCCGCCGGGTGGCCGGCAGGTGCTCGTCACGGTGCACCAGGGCAACGTGTTTGCCGGGCCATCCGGCGGTGTGGTGCGCCTCGTCGATCACCAACAGACTCGCGGCGGTGTCCGTGGCGTGCAGCCCCGCGCCCACCAGAGCCGCGGAAGCATGAGTTACCAGGATCAGCCGCAAACGGCTGGTAGGAGTTCGCCGGACCCAGTCCGCGATCTCGCCCGGCCGCGTGGTGACCGGACACTGAAGGTCGGTCGTGCGCACCGCCGTGTCGGCGACGGTGTCGTCGCTGCACACCGCGAGTACCTGCACCGCCATGCCGGCAGCGGCCCACACCGCCAGGGTCTGCGCGAGCAGGGGCAGCGACGGGCAGGCCACCACCACCAGCCCGGTCGGGCAGAGCCGGACGGCGGCGTGCACCGCGACAAGGGACTTGCCGCTACCGCATGCCGCCCGGAACTGGCCGCGACCACCATCGGCCTGGCCCTCCACGATCGCCTCGACGGCCTCCTGCTGGTAGTCCCGCAGAGGCGGCAGCTTCTCGACCGCTGGTAAGTCCTTCACCTCAGGGCTCTCCTACGGCGCGTTCCGGCTGATGGCGTGCGGGGACCGTGCCGCCCCGGCGCGGCCGGGTCGACGCCCTGATCCGGTTGCGGGGAGCCGCCAGGGGGTCGAGGATCCGCATGGGCGCTTTCACCGATTACTGCTGCGAGGCGTTGCCCTGCGCCTGGCCGGAGGGTGGGGTGCTGGCAGCCGGCCGCCGGTGTGTGGGTGTCCGGGGTGCGGCGGCTGTCGACGTAGAGCCGGTAGCTGGCGGCGTCGGCGACGATCACGTCTGTGGTGTCGGGTCCCAGGCGCGGGTCCTGGGGTGGGATGGGGCCGGTGATGGTGCTGTGGGCGGCGAGGAGGACGCCGCTGTGCTCGTCGATGGTGAGGATCTCGCGCCTTGGCACGCCGGAGCGGTCGGTGTGCGGGAGGATGACGTCCATGCCGGGGCGCTGGACGCGGTCGGTGACGTCGGTCTGCGCGAGTAGGCCGGGTTGCGCCGCGAGGAGCCGCAGGACCGCGGCCCGGACCGGGCGGGTGGGCGCGTGGCGTTCGTAGAGCATCGCGATGCCGCCGACGATGTCCTGGAGACGGGTCTCGCCGGGACCGGCCGCGATGAGCAGGTAGGTGCGTAGGGCAGCGGGTTGTCTCGGTGGTGGCTGGTCGAACCGGTCCCCGGTCTGGCCTGTCCAGCTGCTGTCTCCGCCGTCGGGGATGCAGCTTCCGCTGTCGACGTGCACGCTGACCTGCCGGCCGTCGGCGGCGTCATCGGTGCGCCACAGCTGGTCGGCGCGGACCCGTTCGGGCCACCCGGTGGGGCCGGGTGGCCCGATGACGTCGCGGTACCAGGTGCTGCGTTCGACGTACTGGTAGTCGCCGCGGGTGGTGTCGGCGGGCGCGTCGCCAAGGGTGTCGGCCAGGCGGGTCAGCACCGGTCCTGCCGGGACCGGTGGTGTGCTGTTCGGGGGCGTCGTCGGAGACGGCGGGTCAGGGTTCACGCCGTCGGAGGGGCCGGCACAGGCGGTGAGAAGAAGTGACGTCGTGAGCAGCAACGCGCCGGTTCGGGTGCGGGTCACCGCGTGGCCTGGGCCGTGTCGATCGTGGGTTCCTCGGAGCGGTCGGCGATGAGGGTGTACGAGCGCAGGCGTGGTGCGGCCTTGTCCATGCGGGGTGGCGGGCCGAGGTCGGTGCTCTCGTGGGCGAGGACCCAGCCGGCCCGGTCGATGATCAGGGTGTCGCGGGCCTGCTGGTGCTCGACGGCGATGGCGATACCGGCCCGGCCGGCCCGGTCCGCGACCGTGCCATGGCAGATAACGGCCTTGGCGGTGGCGAGGAGCCGGAGCAGGGCGATCCGGGTAGCTGCGGCGGGGTGTTGGGTGAGATGCACGTCCGCGACCGCGCGGATGATCCACTGCGGGCCCATCTCGGGCGGCTGCACCGTGGCGAGGTGGGTGGCGAGGGTGCGCGGGTCGGTGGGGGTCGGCTCGGGTAGCGGTGCGGGTATTCCCCCAGCGGGATGGTCAGTGACGGTGTGGCCAGCGGAGCCGGGTGTGGTGCTGACAGTGCGACCAGATGCGTCGGCGGCCCGCCACTGCCAGGTCTCGGTGGTGACGATCGTGCGGCTGTTGGTCCCCGACGGGATCATGGTGTCCTGCGCGGTCCAGGTCCGAGTGTGTGTGCGGGCGTATGTGGTGGGGCTCGTCGGGGTGGCGTTGACCGCGTTGCTCGCGTCGGCTGCCGTGGCGAGCGTGTCGGCCAACTGCGCGAGGCACGGTGCGGTGATGACGGCTGCGGCCGGCGTGCCGGCGGGGACGTTGTTGAGGTCTGCGGGGATCACCGCCGGCTCTACGCCTGGGCGGTCGCCTCCGGTGGGGACCGGGTACGCGATAACTGCCGTCGGGGCGATGGTGACGGCGACCAGGGCGACCAGCAGTGGCGGACGCCACGGGTTGCCCCTGCGCCGGTGCAGGCTCTGCGCATCGAGTGGAGTCATGGCTGTTGCCTCATCGTCGGTTGTCTGGACGTGACGGAGGAGCGATCGAACCCTGCGGGGCTGGCCGGATCAGCTAGCCGCAGCTGCGTTCCGGCGGTGCCGGAGAGAAAAGCTGCAGGAGGTCGCGGATGGCGTGGGTGACGGTGGGATACGAGGGCACGGTCGGTGGTCGCGGCGCGGTGGCCGCCGGCTGACGGGTGATCCAGATCGGGACCATGCCGGCGGCGAGGGCGCCTTGGACGTCGGCGTGCCAGCTGTCGCCGATGTGGAGACACCGTGCGGGGTCGACGTTCAGCGCTCGGCTGCACGCGTGGAAGAGTCCGGGGTCGGGCTTCGCGAGGCCGATGTCCGGACCGCAGATGATGGCCGTGACGAACTCGGTGAGAGCCGCCTTGTCTAGCTTCCGCTGGACCGAGGAACGGTGCCCGTTACTGCAGACCGCTACCGGCGCCAGGTCGGTCAGCTCTCGCAGGAGACTGCGTAGTTCCGGGTCCGGGGCGATCATGGCGAGTTGGGCGGCGACGCAGGTGCGCACCAGCCGGTCCAGGTCGCTGGTGTCCAGCGTGACGCCCACGCTTCGGAGAGCCGTCCGCCAGACGCGTCGACGAAGGTCTTGCAGGCCGCCGGTGCCCGCTGCGGCGGGATGCCGCCAGTGGGCGGCGAATGCCGCGTGGTAGGCGTCGATCAGTGCGCCTGGGTCGACGCGGGAGGTGAGGGTGGCCGCGAGCTGGGCTGCGGCCCGCACGCCGTGAGCCAGGCTGGCGCCGGTGTCGATGAGTGTGTCGTCCAGGTCGAGGCTGATGGCCGCGAGTGGTCGTGGCGGCGGCGTGCCGAGTCGCGTGTGCAGGTATGTCGCCAGGACCGGCAGCGTGTCGGTGGGCTGGTCGTGGGCGAGGGTGCAGGAGGTGGTCAGCATGCGATGGACCCCGTTGCGCTCGTTCCTGCCCGCGGCGTGGGCCTCGCCTCGCCACGTTTTCGCCTCCGCTGGGGGACGGAGGAGTGGAACCGGGTTGACCAAAGTTGTTTGGTGGTGCCGAGGGCGTGTTCGGCCAGTCGGAGGAGTTGGATGTCCGAGGTGCCGGCGGGGGCGAAGATGTGCAGGGCGTCGCGGAAGTAGCGTTCGATGGGCGACTGGGCGGGTTGGAGGCCGTGTGCGGCGTGGATCTCCATCGCGGTGCGGGCGGAGTCGATCGCGTGTTCGGCGTTGATCAGTTTGGCGTTGACGAGTTCCGCGTCGCAGGGTTGCCCGCTGTCGAGTAGGTGTACGGCGTGGTAGGCGGCCAGGCGGGCGACCATCAGCCGGGACTGCATGGCGCCGATGCGCTGTTTCACCGTGGGTAGGTCGGCCAGGGGTTTGCCGTAGCGGCGTTGGCTGGTCGCGTAGGCGACGGTGGTGTCGAGGATGGCCTGATGGATGCCGAGGGCGACAGCGGCGAGGTTGGGTCTGCCGTACAGGACGCTGGAGGAGTACGCCACGTCGAGGCCGTCGCCTTCGGCGCCGAGCCGGTTCGCCGCTGGGACACGGCAGTTGTCGAAGACGATCTCGCCAAAGCTGAAACCGTGCAGGCCCATGCTCGGCTGGTGCGGGGTGAGGTGCACGCCGGGCCGGTCGGCTTCGACGAGGAACGCGGACAGTCCGCGGGTGCCGGGGCCGGTGCGGGCCACGACGCCGTGCAGGTCGCCGATGTGGCTGTTACCGACGAAGGTCTTCGTGCCGGTGAGGAGGTAGTCGTCGCCGTCGGGTATGGCGGTGGTGGTCATGCCGAGGACGTGGCTGCCGGATCCGGGTTCGGTGACAGCGATGGTCGGCAGGCAGTCACCGGCCGCGATGGCGGGTAGCCAGGTCCGCTTCTGTTTGTCGTCGCCGAAGTGGATGATCTTCGCGGTGCCGAGTTGGGACGCCTGGAGCATGGCGCCCATGGCGGCCGAGACCCGGGACAGTTCCTCGATGATGATCGTCTTGGCGAGGTGACCGAGTCCGAGGCCTCCGTAGGTGGGATCGATCGTGGCGCCGAGCCATCCTTGGCGGGCGATCTGCCGGGACAGGTCCTGCGCCACGCTGCGGTCCGCCTCCAGCTCCGTAATGCGGGGTCGGACCTCGGCCTCGGCGAACGCCCGGACTGTGTCCCGCAGCCGGGTGTGGCGGGGGGTGAGGTGGTAGCCGTCGACCATCTGCCGCTCTCCTCGTGAGTCGCCAACGGTGTCCGTCGGTGGCGGTGGGTAACGCCACGGGCAGGGCCGTGGCGGGGTCACCAGCAGTTCCTGGAATGTGAGCTGCCGGCCCGGGCAGCGAGGCGACGAAGGATGTCTCGTATGCGGGGGGGGACGATCAGGGCTGTCAGGCCGTGAGCCCGGTTACCGGGGGTGGTGTTCTCGCTGGCTGATCCGTGCGGACAGCTCGGCCGCCCAGGTCTTGATGGTGGCGAGTCCTTGCTGTCCCCAGGTGCGGGATTCAGTGCCGACCACGCAGATCGTCCCGAGGGTGGTGCCGGTGTGGTCGATGAGCGGGGCGCCCATGTAGGTGCGGATGCCGAGCTGGTCGACGACCGGGTTGCCGGCGAACCGCGGGTAGGAGCAGACATCGTCGAGGACCAGCGCGCGTCGCCGGTGCACGACGTGCGGGCAGAATCCCTGGTCTCGTGACATCCGGCGGCCGGGTTCGAGGGGGGTGGCCGCTGCCGACACGCCGGGCTGCGTGGTCCGGCCGGTGTAGAGGCCGGCGAAGAACTGGCCGTTCTCGTCGAGGAAGTTCACCATCGCCCACGGCATGTCCGTGACGTCGGCGAGATTCCGGGCGAAGTCGTCGAACTCCCGCTCCGGTCTGCCGAGGCCGAGCGCCCGCAGCCGGTGAAGCCGCTGGGGCGCATCCAGGTCGGGCGGAGTCAGAGGTGGGGGTTCGAAGTTTTCGCTGGTCATGCGCGATCACCTACCTCGGTCGGTGCGGAGCTGGCGTGTGCGGGAGAGGGAGCGGCGAGCAGGTGCCGCACGAGCGTCACCAGGACGGTGGTCGCGGACCGCCGGTCGCGGGCGTCACACATCACGATCGGCACTGCGGGCAGCAGGCCCAGGGCTTCGCGTACTTCCTCCGGGTTGTGCCGGTAGGCGCCGTCAAACTCGTTGACGGCGACCAGGAACCTCATGCCGCGGGACTCGAAGAAGTCCACGGCGGCGAAGCAGTCCGGCAGGCGGCGGGTGTCGACCAGCACCACCGCGCCGAGGGCGCCGTGGCTCAGTTCGTCCCACAGGAACCAGAACCGGTCCTGCCCGGGCGCGCCGAACAGGTACAGCACGCTGTCGCGGTCGATGGTGATGCGACCGAAGTCCAGGGCCACCGTGGTGGTCGTCTTCGCCGCTATCCCGGCGAGGTCGTCGGTGCCGACGCTGGCGGTGGTGAGCAGTTCCTCGGTGCGAAGCGGCGGGATCTCGCTGGTGGCCGTGATGAAGGTGGTCTTCCCGACCCCGAACCCGCCGGCGATCAACACCTTGAGCGCGTTCGGCGCCCAGTCAGAGTCGCTGTTGAAGGCCGACAAGGAGCCTCTCCAGGATCGATCGGTCGGTGGGGTCCGCGGCCGGGCTGGGTGGGCGGGTTAAAACCGCGCCGACTGCGACCAGGTCCGACAGCACCACCTTCGTGACCGCGGCCGGCAGCCTCATCCGGGCGGCCACCTCGGCGACCGTGGTCGCCGCGCCGCACAGGCCCAGCGCCACGTCGTGGTCCGGCTCCAACCGCCCTCGGGGACGCACGCCCGTGGCGACCACCCACGACAACAGCTCCATCGCCGTGGTGGGGCGGGTCCGTCCCGCACTGACCGTGTAGGGGCGCACCAGGCGCCCGGCCGCCTCGTCGAGCCACGTCTCTCGATGCATGCTATGGGAGGTCATGACGGGACGGGCGACGGTGCGCCGCTTCGGGCCGGTGTCGCCAGATACGGTCGGACGCTCTTGACCATCTGCGACATCTCGTAGCCGAGCACGCCGACGTCGGCCTGACGTCCGGCCAGCACCGCCAGCACCCCGCCTTCGCCCGCCGCCGTGACGAACAGCAGCGTCTCGTCGAGCTCGGCCACCACCTGCCGCACACCGCAGCCGCCGTTGAACATCTGTCCGGCGCTGCGGGTCAGGGAGAACAGCCCGGAGGCGATCGCCGCCAGGTAGTCCGCGTCGTCGTCGGTCAGCCCGTGGGCGGCGCGAGGCAGCCCGTCGGAGGACAGCAGCAGCGCGCTGCGGGTGTGCGGCACCCGCTCGACCAACCCGGACAGCAGCCACGCCAGTTCCTGGCCAGACGTACCGGTCATCGCAGACAACTCCTTCTCACATCTTCAGTCAGTGGCGCGGGACAGCACGCACGGCGGGCGGCTCGCCGCTGCCGGAACTGGCCCCGCGCAGGAAGTCGGCCATCAGCGTCGGGTCGTGATCACCAGCCGGCTGGTTCACCGGTCCCGGTCCGCCCCGAGTCAACGGGGCCGCCAGATGCGCCTGCCGCGTCCGGCGCGGCAGCAGCGGACCCGCAGCGCCGGCATCCCTGGGCGCCTGCCCGGACGCAACAGCGTCGCGGAACGCTGGCGCTGTCGCTGGTGACGCGGCCCGTGTCAGCGCTGGCGGCGCAGGTGGGTGGTGGCGAGCGCCGACGGGCGACGGCGAAGCACCTGCCATCGACGAGGACGCGGTCGCCGTCCCTGTCGGCTCGCCGCGCGATGGCATCCGGCCGGGCTCCGTAGCCGGCGGTCGCGCGGGGGGTCGGTCCCCGAGCAGTGGCGTCGGCAGGATCACCACCGCCTGCAGGCCGCCGTAGACGTTGCTCTGCAGCTTGACGGTGATGCCGTGCCGGCGGGCCAACGCCGAGACCACCCACGCCCCGATACGGCCGTCGCGCAGTAGGTCACCGACGTCCACCCGCCCGGGGTCCGCCAACAGTGCGTTCACCCGGTCCTGCTCCGGATGCGGCATTCCCAGACCGCGGTCGTCCACCTCGACCGCCACGCCGAGTGCCACCCGCCGGGCACGTACCGTCACCTCGGTATGGGGAGGCGCGAACGCGGTCGCGTTCTCGACCAGTTCGGCGAGCAGGTGTACCACGTCGGCGCCCGCGTGGCCGCGTACCGTTCCCTCGACCGGGGGCACGACCCGCACCCGCGCGTACTGCTCCACCTCGGCGATCGCCGAGCGGAGTACCTCGACCAGCGGCAGGGGCCGGCTCCACTGCCGCCGCGGCACCGCCCCGCCGACCACGGCGAGGTTCTCCGCGTAACGGCGGATGCGGGTCGCGAGGTGGTCGACCTGGAACAAACCCTTGAGCAGGTCGGGGTCCTCGACCTGCGCCTCCAAGACATCCAGCAGCTGGATCTCCCGGTGCACCAGCCCTTGCAGCCGACGTGCGAGGCCGACGTACACCTCTACCTGCTGCCCGGCTACGGGCTGGCCAGCGGAGGCGCTCGCCTTGGTGCGGACGTGCGCTCGGGCGAGTCGATGAACGCACGCGGCCGCGCCGGCAGTGATCGCTATGCTGGCCACCGCCGCGCACACCAGGGCTAGGCCGACCGTCGTCGGAGCAGGTCCCGGTGACTGCGCAAGCGCCCATGTCGCCGTGCCCAGGGCGATTGCCGCCACTCCAGCGGCCAGTGCCACACACAGCCACACCAGGCGAGCGGGCAGGCCAGCCCCAGACGGACCTCCGGCCGACGCGTCGAGTCGCACCCTGCCTCCCTGAGTCGCAGATGACGTTGCCAGCGGCACCGCCGACAGCGGGGACCCGACGGGCTCTGGCAATAGCTGGCCAGCGCCGGACCTGATAGGACGTGGCGTCGTGGTGATCAATACCGCCGGAGTTCAGTCTTGGTCGGCGATGGGGCGTCGGACATTGCCGACGCGAGGAATTGGCGCGGATTCCGGCAGTGGCCCCGACCTGGTCGGTGTCGGTTATCGGCGTCGAGGGTGTTCGACACGAGTAGGTGCCGGCCTACTGGACGAGGGAGTCCGCGAGGTAGGCGAAGCGGTTTCGGCGCCTCCTGCGAGCGGGTCGGCGCTGGGAGGGTTCATGAGTAAACGTCTGGTAGTCGAGACCCACGCCAGTTCCTGCTATTTCCGCACGTCGGTCGACGACGGTGAGCGCAAGGCGCTGGTGCAGATCACCGAGCGGTGCAACCTGCACTGCGCCCACTGCTTTGTGTCCTCCACCGAAACCGGCACGGACATCGCGCTCCAGGAGATGGTCGAGGTGGTGCTGCCCCGGCTGCGGCGGGCCCGGGTGACCCGGTTGACGTTGACCGGCGGCGAGCCGTTCGCGCACCCGCACCTGCTGGAGATCTGCGCCGCGGCGGCGCGGATGGACCTACCCGTCAAGATCTGCACGAACGCCACCCAGACCAGCGACGAGCAGATCACCGCCCTCGCCGAGCTGGGAAACGTGCGGGTCAACGTCAGTTTCGACGGATTCCGCCCCGCCTCGCACGGCCGGTTCCGAGGCAACCGTGACTCCTTCGCCGTCACCCGGGACACCACGCGACGGATCGCCCAGGCGGGCCTGCTGCACGGGATCCTGTCGACGCCCAACGTGCTCACCCGCCCGCAGGAGTTCACCGAGCTGTGCGCGTTCGCCGCCGACCTGGGCGCGGCGTACGTGCTGATGAACCCGCTGTCCAGCTTCGGCCGGGGGGTGAAGTCCCACGGGCGGCTCGCCGCCCCGGAGCAGACGATGCGGGCCATCGCCGCCGCCACCGCGCCCCTGGCCGACCGCGTCGAGCTGGTGCCGATCCGGTTCCCCAACGACACCCGGCCGTTGTCCGGCTGCGACGCCGGCACCCTGATCTACGTGTTCGCCAACGGCGACACCGCCGTCTGCCCCTACCTCGTCTTCGCCGCCCGCACACCCCAGTCCCCACACGCCGACCGCGAGTTCCTGGTCGGCAACATCCTCGACGGGGAGATCGCCGACGCCCTCGACCGGTACCGCTTCCACGACCGCTATCAGGTCGGGACCAACCCGACCTGCCGGGCGTGCGCGGTCAACGCCTCCTGCGGCAAGGGCTGCCCCGCTGCGGTGATCGCCGCCGGCCAGCGCATCGGCACCCCGGACACCGAGCAGTGCCCGCCAGAGGCGATCCGGCTCCCGCTGGTCCCGATCTCACCCACCGGAGCCTGACCTGCCATGTTGATCGTGATCGAGGGACCCAACGGCGTCGGCAAGACCACCATCGCGGGACTGCTGGCCGAGCGGCTCCGCCACCGTGCTGGTCAACACGTGCACCTGACGACCGAGCCCACACGCACCCGCCTGGGGGAACTGCTACGCGAGGCCGAGGCCGTCATCCACGGACGGGCCCTCGCGCTCGCGATCGCCGCCGACCGCACCATGCACGTCGAAGACGAGATCATCCCCGCCCTCGACGCCGGCGGCATTGTCGTCACCGACCGGTACGTCCAGTCCTCGCTGGTGCTGCAGCGCGTCGACGCGGTCGACCTCCGCGAGATCTGGAGCTACAACCGGTACGTCCTGCAACCCGCCATCTCCCTCTACCTGGTCGACGACCCGCAGGTCATCGCCGCACGGCTCGCCGCGCGTCGCCGGCTGACCCGGCTGGAGGCCACCGGCACCCCGCAACGCGAGTTGCAGCTCTACCAGCAGGCGTTCGACTTCCTCGACCGCCAGTCGTGGCACCAGGCGATGATCGACTGCCGCGGCCGAACCCCCGAACAGGTCGTCGCCGCCATCCTCGACACGCTGGCCCCGTTGCTCGCCCGCACCCCTGCGGCGTGAAGACTCGACGCCGTGTTATCGATCCTGACGCTGAACATCCAGGCCACCTCCCGGCGCCGCGCCGACGCGCTGCTGAGCTGGCTCTCCGGCCGCCCTGAGCAGATCCTCCTGCTGACCGAGACCAGCAGCGGCGACGGCACCGCCCACCTGCTCGACTACTTCCGCCGCGCCGGCTGCCAGGTGCACCACCCACCCCTGCCCGGTGACCGCGGCACGGCCATGATCAGCCGTGTCCCCATCACCGTCCGCCCGGACATCACCGCCGGGCTGAGCATCCCCGGCCGGGCCGTCGCCGCTACCGTCCACACCGACCCACCGGTCACGGTCCTCGGTGTCTACGTGCCTTCCAGCGATCGCGCAAAGGCCAAGGTCGAACGCAAGCGGGCCTTCGTCGCCTCCCTCGTCACCGTGATCGGTGACCTGACAGCCAGCGAGCGGGCGCACCTGGTGCTCGGCGGGGACTACAACGTCATCCCCCGCGACCACCAGCCCACCTACCCCGGGGTGTGGCTGCCGTTCGAGTACGACCTGTTCGACGCACTGACCGCCGCCGAACTCACAGACGTACACGACCACCTCGCCCCTGGAGCACAGCAGCACAGCTGGTTCGGCCGGGCCGGCAACGGCTACCGCTTCGACTACCTGCACGTCGGCACGGCGCTGCGCGACCGGCTACGCAGCGGCAGCTACCTGCAGGAGCCCCGCGAACAGCGCCTCACCGACCACGCGGCGGTCACCCTCGACCTGGACCTGAAGGTCCACACTCTCGACGTACGGCCCATTCCGCCGGTGGTCGAACCGGCGACCCTGTTCTAAACCCTCGCCCGTGCCGCTCGGATCAGCGAGTCGTACGTGTCGGTGGTGCGTTCCAGGAACACGTCCAGCGTGGCGGCGAACCGGTCGAGTTCGGCCTGGATCCGCTCACCCGCCTCGCCGTCGGTGACGATCCGCTCGATCTCCACAAACGCCCCAAGGCCGTCCACCTCGTCAACGCACAGCGACATCAACCTGAACGTCGCCGTCCGGCGGGCCTTGCGGATGCGGACCGTCGGGTAGAAACCCATCTGCCGGATCGCAGCGTCCATCTGCTCCCGATCCGCCACCTCGGTCTCATGCTCGACACACGACAGCTCATTGGCCACCGGCGTCTTCACCGTCAACAGATGCCGCCCCCGCTCGGTGCGCAGACGGGCGAACGGCACCCCGATCTTCGACTGGCCATACTCCCAGCCGACCGGCGCGTACGCCTGATCATCCTGCTCAACCGGCGCCGACAGGACGACACCACGCACGGCGAGGGCCGCCTCCAACGCGGCAAGATCGCCGATCCGGTACTTGACCTCCACCTCGTACGCCGACGTCTCGGTCATACCTGTCGTCTGGAGCGCGTCAGTACCTATCACGTCGTCGCACCCTACGGCTCGATCGCCCGGGTCGGTGTCCCGCCGCGCCCACATGCAGTGACCAACGTTCCACAACCGGAACAGTTAAGCCCCGCCACGCTCGGTGCCCTCGCCACTCGATTTTCGGCAGCCCACGTTGTGTCGAATCCAAGGGACACGCATAGCAACAGGTCAACCGCGATGCGCGTTCACGAAGGGCATTCGGCGCGGCCGGCAGGCCGCCTCCTGACAGAATGGACGTTTTCGGATACAACGAACCAGCCTGATAGCGTCTTTCGATCGCCCACGCTGTGCGGCATCCGATCTCTCAAGGAGTGAAATCAGTGCGGATCCTGCCCGAGATCTCCCGCACCTTCGGTGAATACCTGCTCCTGCCCAACCTCACCGACGAGGCGTGCACGCCGGACCGCGTGGATCTGTCCGCCCCCGTGGTGCGACACCGGGTCGGGGAGCCCTCGGCGTTGCGGATCGCCGTCCCGATGGTCAGCGCGATCATGGGGGCGGTGTCCTCACCCCGGCTCGCCATCGCTTTGGCCCAGTGCGGAGGGCTGGCGTTCATCCACCAGAACCAGCCGATCGCCGCACAGGCCGAGATGGTGGCCGCGGTCAAGCGGCACAAGGCCGGCTTCCGGCACAGCGACATCAACATCAAACCGTCCGCCACCCTCGGTGAGGTCGGCGACCTGCTGGCCGCCGCCGAACGCGATGTCGCGGTCGTGACCGACGACGGAAGCCCCGGCGGCATGTTCCTCGGTCTGATCTCCACCAGCGACTTCAACGTGCACCGCCACGACCTCGGCGACAGCGTCGAAACCCGGATGCGCCCCGCTGCGGGCCTCGCCACCGCACCCGCCGGAATCTCGCTGTCCGACGCGAACACCCTGATCTGGGACGCCCGCCAAGACGTCCTGCCGATCGTCGACGAGGACGGCCGCCTCACCTCGATCGTCCTCCGCCGCGACTACGAACTCCACAAGCAGTTCCGCAAGGAGAGCATCGACCAGGACAAGCGGTTCATGGTCGGTGCCGGGGTCAACACCCACGACTACCGCGAGCGGATCCCTGCCCTGGTCGCCGCCGGAGCCGACGTCCTGTGCCTGGACTCCTCCGACGGCTACTCGACCTGGCAAAGCGACGTGCTCCGGTTCGTCCGTGAGCAGTACGGCGACACGGTCCGCATCGGGGCCGGCAACGTCGTGGACGGACGCGGCTTCCGCTACCTCGCCGAGGCCGGCGCCGACTTCGTCAAGGTCGGCATCGGAGGCGGCTCGATCTGTATCACCCGCGACCAGAAGGGCATCGGCCGTGGCCAGGCGTCCGCCCTCGCCGACGTCGTCCGCGAACGCGACGCCTACGCCCGCGAGACCGGCCAGTACGTGCCGCTCTGCTCCGACGGCGGCGTCCTGCACGACTCCCACATGGCCATCGCCTTGGCCTTCGGTGCCGACTTCCTCATGCTCGGGCGCTACTTCG
Organism: Micromonospora sonchi; assembly: GCF_014646235.1. Classification (GTDB taxonomy): domain Bacteria; phylum Actinomycetota; class Actinomycetes; order Mycobacteriales; family Micromonosporaceae; genus Micromonospora; species Micromonospora sonchi. The sequence goes on from NZ_BMNB01000004.1 coordinate 48,389, forward strand.
CCCGCTACGACGAAAGCCCGTCATCCCTGGTCAAGGTCGACGGGCAACTGTTCAAGGAATACTGGGGCGAAGGCAGCCAGCGCGCCCGCAACGCCGCCCGCTACGGGCAGGGCAAGGCCCTCGTCTTCGAAGAGGGCGTCGACGGGTACGTTCCCTACGCCGGCAGCCTCTACGACAACGTCTCCATCACCCTCACCAAGATCACCTCAACGATGATCAGCTGCGGCTCGACCACCCTGCCGCAATTCCACCAGACGGCGACCCTCGTCGAGGTCTCCCACCAGAGCTATCTGCAGAACAGAGAAGACGTACGGCTGCGCGATCGCCCCAGCGCCCTCAGCTGATTCGGCAGGGCAACGCTACCGACAAAGCCGGGCGCCCAGGTGCTCCGCTTCAGCCCGACAGCCTGAAGACCAGTTGAACCCACGACGTGGGTGAGCGGTCAGGGTGAGCCCGGACTACGTCGGCTTCGGGTTCGGCGGGGTGTGGCGGCTGGCGTCGCCGTCACGGTACCCGGCGCGGGAAGCTGGCTGGGACGGGACACGATGATCACATCGATGATGTCGTCACGTTCCAGAAGCGCTGCGGTCGTGATGTCGTGTTCCTGGCTAGAGGCCGAGGCGTCGTAGATGAACACGATGAGCTTCGTGTAGGTGCCGCGCTCACGCAGGTAGGCGATGGAGTCCTCGAGAATCTCCTTTTCGACTTTCTTGAACTCGGCGGCCGAGCGCACGTACTTGAGCTCGATGAGCACGCCGAGGCGCGGGATTCCGAAGTCCGCGCGGTAGGAGCTGTGACCGAGCCGCGGCAACGGCTCTTCATCGACGAGGTCACTGAACACGGACCGGAGCATGATCCAGACGATGTCCTGGATCTCGCGTTCGGAGCCAACCTCCCAGCGGACCGGGTGCCGGACGTCGTCCGGATCGTCCCAGCGCCAGCGCTTCATCGCGGCCGGGAACCGACGTAGTACGACTCCGACGTGGCTGCGGGTGAGGACCGTGCCGTCGATGCTGGCGTCGATGATCCGGCCGGCGGCTGCGCGTACCAGGGCTGCATCGCAGGTGGACAGGTCGCCGATGTCGGTGCGCAGAAGGCCGGTGAGGATCCGGCGCTGGATGAACTGCAGATCGGCGGCCGGGTCGGCAAGTCGCGCTGCGCCGACGATCGACATCCAGTGCACCATGGAAAGCTCGGGCAAGCTCTTGATACTGGTCAAACCGCCGAGCAGCGCGGGGTCGTCGGTCAGAACGGCAAGGGCGTGACGGCGCGCGAGGTCGGTGCGGGGGTCGTCGGCGCGGAACCGGGAGTCGGGCAGGATCTCGAGAAGCCAGCTGCGAAACGCCGGCAGCGCGTCCTGGGTGACGAGCGCGGCGAGGGTGATGCCGAGCAACTGCCGCCGGTCAGTGGCGAAGGTCGTTCGGTCGGCGGGGAACGGGTCGCGACGCATCAGGTCGCGCAGGCCGTCCACCAGGCGTTCGTGTGCACCGAGGTCGTGGTGGGACCTGTGGGCGTGCAGGGCGAACCCGAGGACGGCGAGCCCTGGGGCGTGGCGCAGCCTGTCGGTGTGGTCGTCGAGCCATCGCGTGGTCAGCGGGTTCACCTCCCAGGGGAACGACACGTCGACGCCGTTCAGGATGTGGTGGGCGAAGAGCCCGTCGAGGTCCCCGGGTTTGTTGGCGGGACCAAGGTGCCGGTCGAGGGCGGCCATCTGGTCGGCGAGCTGCGCGACGGCGACCGTGTGCGCGCCGGGTTCCTGGCTCGTCACAGGAACCACCTGCTGGTCCGGAACGCGGTGCGCAGGATGTCGGCGTTCCAGTTACGGACGTGCCGGAGCTGGCCGAGCAGGGACGCGATCAGGTCGGAGTACATGATCGTGACCGGGGACCTCGACGGGTAGAACCGCCGCCACGACATCGCGGTGAACCGGAACGCCTGACCGGCCAGGTACTCGATGTCGGTGAACGTCGACGCCCGGTGCAGCTTGAGCAGCAGCGGCCGGGGCAGCCCGTGTGTGGGCCGCTTGATGTCGTACGGCCCGGCGACGGTCAGCAGCACCTCGCAGGAGCTGATCGTCACGGCGTGCCCGCGTTGGGGGACGTAGCGGCCTTTCGGCTGGCGGCGCCCCGAGGGCATCGCGGCGTTGCCGATACCCTGCGCGGCGGTGTCGAACAGGTACCAGTCGTGCTCTTCGCTGACGTGCACGAACGCGAACTGCACGGCACGGAACTCGGCGAGCAGCCCGGAGACGAGGTTCTTCACGGCGTCGGCCTCGGTGTCCTTGAGCGGCTTGAAGACGTGGAAGATCAGCCGGATCGCGTCCTCGGGCCGCCAGGCGTTGCGGGTCTTCACCTCGTCGATGCAGACGCGCAAGGCGCGCAGAAGTTCCTCGGGGTATCGGTCGTAGTCGGCCTCGCGAGACATGTTGGACAGCAGGTAGTTGCCGTCAGCGCTGAAGACGGTGGTGATTCCGACGACCCGCTCGGGGGCGCTGAACCGGCTCGGCTTGATGTGGGCGCTGCCGATGCCGATCACCAGCTCGTGCATGATCGTGCCCGGGGCGGCGATCACGAACGGGATGCCGCCCAGCTTCGCGTAACACTGCAGCGCCATGCTGTCCAGCGGATACGCGATGTCGCCACGTCCGATCGTCTCGTACTGGATCTCCTGGACGGGGACGCCCTGGCCCATCAGCGTGGATTTCGCCACGAGGTACGGGCTGTCGTCCCCTTGTAGGTCCTGCTGCGCCTCGCTGGTAATCACGATCGCCAGATGTGGCTTCTCGTCGCGGTCCAGGGCGGCGAGACACGCGTCGCGGTAGGCGGTCGCGTCGCGGGGGCCGGTGGCATCGAAGGCTTCGATACGGATGTCGCAGTCGGTGAGGCGGTACTTGCGGGCGAAGCCCTCCGTGAACACCTTGGCGTTCGGGACCCCGCGCCGGAACTGGTTCATGAAGACCTCGACGCTGCCCTGGTACGCCCGGGGAGTCATGACGAGGATCCGCGGCCGGCGAGGCGAGAACGACTCGGAGTCGAACGGGCCCAGCCGTGTCAGCCCCCGTTGGGCCGACTTGTCGGTCTTGCCGCCGCCCGGGTCGAAGACGAAGGTCGGCTCCGCGAACGGCGTCGACCGCACCTGACCGCCGCTGCTTCCGGTCGAGCCGCTCCCCAGAGGAACCCCGACCTCGACCTCGACGTCCGCGGCGATCCGCAGCGGCCCGCCTCGCGCGAGCCGCCCGGCCAACGCGGTGATCCGTCCGAGGCGCCCCTCGGCCCCGGTCAGAGCGAAGGCCTCCTCATCGAGCCGTTCCAGCAGCGGCCCCTGGCGTCCACCGGTGAGGAAGGCGACGACGTCCTGAAAGGTGTCGAGACGTCCCTCCAGCCACGCCTCGCCAGCATCGACCTCCGACACCGCCGGGGCGTCACGCAGATGCAACCGCCCGGCGCGCACCGACTCGACCGCCCCGACCAGCTTGCGGTAGGCGCACTCGTCCAGATTCGGGTGGAACGGCACCTCGCCGGTCCGGGCGAGGACGTACCGGCCCTCGACACCGAACCCGCGGTCGAGCAACTCCCGCACGGTGAGGTCGAACTCGTACCTGGTCTTCAGGCCCACGACGATGCCCATCCTCGCCGACGGGCCGTTGGCCCGCGCGTCGAGACGGTACTGCGGAAACACGTGCACACCCGCGAGCGCCTCCCGCTGGTCGCCCGCACACTGAGTGAGCAGGTCCTGCTGGCGAAATCGGGACACGAAGCAGGGCTGCTTGAACGAGCGGAGCCGGTACCCCATCCCGATGACCTCGTTGACCAACGCCTCGCGTACCAGACGCATGGTGAGATGGCGGAAGTCGTTGATCGCGAACTTCTCCTCGGCGCCGACGAGCCGGGAGTCCGCAGTCAACGGCACGCACACGATCTGGTTGCCCTCGCGGGCCACCACGTGCGTCCCCTGCAACTCGGCACGGAGCCCGTCGAGCCGCTCCCGCGAGTCGAACGGGACCACGCCCGCGTGGAACGCCTGTCCGTGGAACCGGACCGGCAGGAAGTTCGCCACCAGACTCGGCGCCGCCCGTTGGGGCGGGGCGGGCACACCACGCACTGCCTCGACCACCTTCATCCTCGACTCGCCGCGGCTACGCCCGCGTTCACCCTCGACCCGGGCAGAGCTCGCACCTGGCCGGACGACCACGCTACCCAGGGGGTGCGACAGATCGGGTTCTGAGATCCGTGAGGGGCAAATCCCCTGGGCCCCGGATCTTCGCCCTAAACGGGAAAGGATCCGTTACCTCGCCCGGTCGTGACCGCAGAAGGCCAGCGTCAACTGATCACGGTGCAGCCCCGGCACCGGGTGAGTCCGCGAGGCGGGACGCGGTACGACCGGGATCAGATGCGTCGCGGCATCGTGATCAGATCCTTGTTCGGCCACACCCCGCCGACCGTCCACCGCTCTGCGAGGGGGGCGAGCTGCGCAACGAACGGATCATCGTCGGTGCCCGTCGCCCACGCTTGTCCGACCTGGCGGACGGCACCTGCCACCCAGTCGGCGATGATCAACTGCGGTGTCGTGCTGCTGTCGGCGAAGGTGATGTCAACGACCGGCAACGCCTGCGCTGGGAGGCCGGGCGTGACCGCCGGAACCTGGTCGAGCGACAGCAGCAACGGAAGGTGCCGGTTGATCGTCTTCGACGAGTCGTGCACCAGGTGGAACTCGCCGATGGCCGCCCCGACGTGACGACACAGCTCGATCAGGCACGGAACGGCGGGATCGAGGACATCGCGGATCTTGCGAGCGTCTATGAGGTCGACGAGATCCTGGGCGTGCCAACGCGCAGCGAGCAGACGGCCGACATGCGTGTCGAGGCCCTCCCGGGTTGTCCGGCGGTACGCCTCGATCGCATCGAACAGATCGTCAAGGGTGGTCGGCTGGTTGGGTCGGATCGCGTTGACGAAGGTCGCCAGCATCGCCTCGTAGGCGCTTTCGTCACCGAACACGGGACCGGCCAGGTGCATGAGGTTCGCCAGCCCGACAGCGGAACCGTCCGCGTACATGTCGTGGCCGGCCGCCCATGCCAGTTCGACCGCGAGATAGTCGACCATCTTCGAGATGATCATGAATCGCTTGTGCGCGACGAACGCGCTCGCAGCATCTTCCCCCAGGGTCGGCAGCACCGACATGAGCGCCGCCTGGCCCTGCCGGCTCTTCGCCAGCGACCCGTACTTCGGCTCGCCCTGCCGCGGCGGCACCGCGTCCAGCACGGACTGCACCATCGCCTGTGCATCGACGGCGCTCAAGCGCACGGCGGCCACGGCGAACACCGGCTGATAGGGATCAACGAGGTTCTCCCCGGAGTTGCTGGACTCGTCGGCATAGACCGTGGGAGCTTCGTCGGGCACCACACCACTGTGCCGACCGCAGCGAGATCCCGCGCGGCATTTCTCGCGCCGCTGTCGCGACACCCAGCGATGCGGGCCGACATAGCTCTCAGGTCGCGTCAAGGCTCACAGGCGCTCGCATCAGTGGCGGCCTGAAGACCCGTGGAACCCGCGACGTCGAAGGCTCAACGCCATCGCTGGCCGGCGACACTGATCGATCGGGGTGCCGGCCAGCGATGGCGCTCGACGTGGCGTTATGCAGCCTTCGGTCGGTTTCTGCGAGGGATGAGCTTGATTGTGGCCTCGGCGGTCGTCTTCTTCAGTTCCGCGAGGACGGAGGTGTAGATGTCGGCGGTCATCTTGTAGGACGAGTGGCCGAGAGTGTCCTGGATTTCTTTGATGCTGGCTCCGGCGGCGAGCATCAGGGTCGCGGCGATGTGCCTGAGGTCGTGGAACCGTACCGGCGGCAGGCCGCTGCGTTCGACGAGCCGGTCGAATCGGCCGGTGACCGTCTCCGGGTGCCACGGTTGGCCGTCGCGTTGCCGGACGAAGAAGATGTCGCTGTCGGCCCAGGTGTCGCCAGCGACGACCTTCCACGCCGCCCGGCGGAACAGGTACCGGCGCAGACTCGTGACGGTCTCGTCGCCGAGGTCGATGATCCTGTCCCCGGCCGCCGACTTCACCCCTTTCTCGATCACCTGGTAGCCGACGCTGGTGCGCTGACCGGTGATGGTGATCGCTGCCGCCTCCAGGTCGACGTCGTAGTCGTGTAAACCGCACAGCTCGCCCCTGCGTGGGCCGCGGTGGATCGCCACGTCGAACAGGGCATAGAGCTCGGGGTCCTCGGCCTCGGCGAAGTCGAGGAACTGGCCTGCCTGGACGGGCGTCCAGACCATGACCGGGCTGGGCCGCTGCCGCGTGCGGCGCCACCGGTTGACCGCCGCGTCGGTCCACAGCCGGGGTCTCGGCGGCCTGCCGGAGGCCAACTCGACCGACTCGGCAGGATTGTGGTCCACCAACTTGTGGTGATAGAGGCGGCGGGCGTCGTTGAGGGCCTTGCGGAGGGTCGCGAGGATCCGCTGCTGGCTGGCGTCGCCGACCGTGCGGATTCCCTTGACGGCCTCGCGGATCTCCTTCACGGGGCTGGCCTTCGCGGCGCGGATCTCGTCGTTGCGGGCCTCGATCGTCGCGAAGACCGACTCGATGTGCGCGGCGGTGAGTTCCTGCAGCGCTACCTGCCCCAGGTGGGGCGTCCAGTACTTGCTGATGTGGTCCTGGTAGCTGCGCCGGGTCGCGGGTGCCAGCCTGACCCGGTTGGTGATCCACTCAGCGAGGTACTCGCCGAGGGTGAGCCGGGTGTCGACGGGCACGTCGGCGCGGATGCGGCGGGCCACGTGGTCGCGGTCCGGCAGCGGCTGCTGGGGCTTGCACGCCTGCAGCAGGTCGGCGATCCGTCGGCGCTGGATCTCGTCGCGGCCGGCGAGGTCGAGCAGCGCACGGGCGTGATCGCGTTCGGCGGCGGCGGCCTCGCGGGTGTCGAACCCGGTGCGGCGCAACTGCCGCCGCCCGTGGCCGGCGTCGAGGGGGAGTTCGAGCTGGTAGCGCCAGGTGCCGTGGTGGGGGTTCCACCCGTTGCCGCGGCGGAGTTTGGGGCACTGCGCGCCGAGGCGTCTGCCGTTCTGTCGGCAACCGCAGCGTTTGGTGATGGATCCGTCTGCCATGACGAGTTCGCTCCTCGCCGACGCCGCCCTCTGGCGAGCATCGGATTGTCGGGTGTCCGTTGCGTGGTGATCACCGCTCGTTTCGGCCGGGTGATCAAGTCGTCGGTGGTGGGGGCGGTGGGTCGCTGGGGACGCCGAGGGCCGCCAGGATCGCGACGACGGAGACCCGGTAGCGGGAGCCGACCCGCAACACGGGCACCGGCAGACGGTCGCGGCGTGCCAGCTCGTAGGCGCTGCTGCGGGACATGCCGAAGATCTCGCCGACGGTCGCGACGTCCGTGACCGCTCCGAGTGCCCGGATGCCCTCAACGGTCCACACCGGCGGATCCTCTGGGGGAGTGCTGGCCTTCTTGCTGTCCATGGGATTCGGTCCTTCGTGCAAAGAGGGAGAGAGCCCGCCACCGTGGTGGTGGCGGGCTCTCGGGATGGTGGGGGTTTGCTGGTGGTGGTCAGCCGGTTGGCTCGGTTGGCTCCCACCGACGCCGGCCTATCTCGGCGGTGCCGTGGTCGATGCGGGGGCGGCTTGGTCGTGACCAGCCCGGCTGCGCCGGCCGGGAGGCGACCACGCGCCACCCGGCCGCCCGCAGGCTGGCCCCGCTCTCCCCGTCCTGGGTGTAGGTGACCAGACGCCGGTAGCCCAACGCCCGGACGGCCTTCCACGCCGCCCCGTACAGCAGAGAGCAGGCGTTACGAGTGCCGTCCGTCGCCACTCTGGTGACCTCGAGGGTCAGGCCGTCGTCGAGCCTGCGCGCCACGGGACGCCCGACGACGGCCACGCCGACCAAGACGTCGTCGCGGGCCACGCCGACACTGAACTTGTGCCCCCGCGGCGGCCGATGATGGCGGTGCCAGTCCGCGACGAAGCCGCAGGCTTCGGCGAACGTGACCGGCACCGTCCGTAGGTTCACCCGCTCTCCTCGTTCGACAGGTCGTGGGGCAGGTACGGGACGATCCGGGCCATCGCCTCGTCGTGGAACGCGGCGTTGATGTCGACCCCCACGTAGCGGCGGCCGAGCTGCAGCGCGGCGAGCCCGGTCGTCCCGGCGCCGGAGAACGGGTCCAAGACGACGCCGCCCGGTGGGCAGCCGGCCGCGATCGCCCGTAGCGGCAGGTCGATCGGAAAGGGGGCCATGTGCGACCCACGGTAGGGGCGGGTCGCGATCCGCCACACATCCCCCGGGTTGCGTCCCTTCGGATGGGCGGCGGTGTGGGCGTGCCCGAGCGGGACGAGGTTGCCCCGCCCTGCCCGAGGCTCGACCTGGACCTCCTCGGCACCGTACTTACCGGCGCCGTAAGCGGTGGCGCCGCGGCGGCGGGCGGTCGCGCCGATCCCGCCGGTGCGGCCCTTGCGTGCCCCGCCGATGATCCGGGTCCCGTCGGCGGCCTCCGGCCGGACCAGCGGGATCCGGATAGGGTCGAGGTCGAAGTAGTAGGAATGGGACCTGGAGAGCAGGAACAGCAGTTCGTAGCCGGTACTCAGCCGGTCGGTCACGGACTCGGGCATCGGGTTGGTCTTCGACCAGATGACCGCGTTGCGCAGCCACCAGCCGCGCGCCTGCAGTGCGAACGCGGTCCGCCAGGGCACGCCGATCAGGTTCTTCGCCGGCAACAGCGCGGACACCACCGGTGTCCCGGTGATTCCGCCCCTGGTGTCGTGGGCTCGACGGGTACCGCCGGTGTAGCTGTCGCCGAGGTTCAGCCACAGCGTCCCGGTGGGGTTGAGCAACCGCATCGCCTCGTCGAACACCCCCACCAGGCGGTCGACGTACTCGCCCACGGTGGGTTCCAGTCCGTACTGCGGGTCTGCCCACGTCGCCCCGCACCGGCCGCACGACGCGCCGTCGCGGCGTTGCCCGGCAGATAGCGGGTGCGGGCAGGCGGGGGTGCCGCCGTGCCACGCACCGGTGCCGTAGTCCCGCAGCGACCAGAACGGCGGGCTGGTCACGATGGCGTCGACGCTGCCGTCGGGCATCGCGGCGAGCACCTTCCGGGCGTCGCCGAGATACAGCTCGACCGGGCCGGCCTTCCGGTACCGGTAGGCCTCGAGTGAGGTGGGATCGGTCATGTTGGCACCGCCCACCGGTGCGGGCACAGCAGCAGCCGCAACGCTGCGGCTGCCTGTTGCGGGACGACGCCGTTGCCGAGGACCCGCAGCGCGCCGGTACGCGGCAACGCGAGCACCGGGTCGGTGACCCACTGTTGGTCGAGGCCCATGAGCCATTCCACGAACGGCGGTGCCAGCACCGGTTTGCCGTGCTGCCCGGGTTGGGTCGGCTCCGGCACCGGCCGGCCGAGTAGCACCTCCCAGCGTGCTACCGCGTCGGCGTAGACGCCCCACCGGTCGGCGTCGGGCTGACCGAGTCCGGCGACGGTGGTGCGCAGGTCCGCGCCGCCGTCGCCGTGCCGGCCTGGTCCCCGCGCGTCAGAGGCGCGCGGAGTGGGCAGGATCCGGGCCGGCACCCGCACCGCTGCCGACGGCAGGGTGAGGTCCCCGTGTGAACCACGTTGTCCTGGGCAGCCCTTGGTGCCGTCGGTGGCCTTCGGGGTGGGCAGCAGCACCTGCGACAGCGGTGGCCGCCATCCGGCACCAGCGCGCCGGCCGGGGGTGCCGGTGTCGCTGGCACGCGGGGTGGGCAACAGCGGCGGAGTCGTCGGCTTCCCGCCGCGCTGCGGCCGGTAGCCGCGGACCGCTGATTCCAGGGTCGGTCGCCAGGTGTCACGGTGGGTGCCGCTCATATAGCCGGTGCCGCCTCCCGCGGTGGGCGTGGGCAGCAACTGCCCGGCGATACCGGCAAGGCTGGGCCGACGGGTCGCCCCGGCCGAGGGGGACTTGTTCGACCCGTATGTCACCGCGGTCGGTGTCGGCAGCAGGTGATGGCGGGTGCCGGTCGGCTCGACCAGGTCGGGCAGCCCGTACTGGTGGCCGGGGCCCTTGCCGTCACGGGCACACGGTGTCGGCAACGTCCGCACCCCCTCCGCGGCGGTGGGTGGGGGTGGCCAGCAGGAACAGCCGGTCCCGCTGGTGGGCGGCGCCGATGTCGGACGCGCGTAGGCAGAGCCAGCTCGTGTCGTACCCGATCGCGGCCAGATCACGGTGGACGACGTCGAGTCCTCTCCGTAGGAGGGCAGCGACGTTCTCCACGAACAGCAACTGCGGTCGAAGAACGCGAACGGCTGCGGCGACGTGGTTCCAGACGCTGGAGTGCGCGCCGGTGATGCCGACGCGTTTGCCGGCGTTGCTGATGTCCTGGCAGGGGAAACCGGCGGTAAGGATGTCGACGGGTTCGACCTGGGCCCAGTCGACGGCGCTGATGTCGCCGAGGTTCGGGATGCCGGGCCAGTGGTGGGCGAGGACGGTGTTGGCGTGTCGGTCGGTTTCGGCGTACCAGGCGAGCCGGCCGCCGAGCACCAGCTCGACGGCCAGGTCGAGCCCGCCGTACCCGCTGCACAGGGAACCGACTCGTGGGGCGGCGGTGGCTTCACCGTTCACGCCACCTCCCCACGCCCCGCGGCGGCGGGTGCCGTCGCGTCGTGCGGGCAGGTCCACGGCCCACAACCGGGGGCGTCCGCCGGCCGTGGGCGTGGGCGCAGCACCACCTCGTCGAGCGGCACCCGGGCTCTGTGCAGGAAGAACTGCCCGCGCAGCGGGTGCCCGTCGGCATTGGCCTTCGCGGAGCCGTTGCGGATCGCCCGGTCGAAGGCGACCGCGTCGGCCCACTCCGCGGGGCTGTTCGCCCGCAGGCCGGCCCAGAAGCCGTCGTCGTGGAAGGGGCACCCCACGCACGACGACTTCGGGGTGTCCCCGAGGCCTTGGTCGGTCAGGTATCGGAGACAGTCGGTCCGCCGCCAGCCCAGGTCGAGCAACGGGTGGACGTTGTGCATGTAGCCGACGTCCGAATCGCGGGCGCGGCCGATCTCGTCCAGGCTGATCCCGATGGCCATCTGCGCCCGCACCCCGGCCGGCACCCGCGTCGGGTGCGGGTAGCCGAGCCGGCGCCGCACCTCCACCTTGATCGGTTTGATCTTGTACTCGGAGGTGCACTGCCGTCGGGCCATGCCCCGCTGACCGTTCGGCCCGAGCGTGAACAGGGGCATTGACGCGAAGCGGTGCTCCGGGTCGAGCGCGTCAGCCCGGATGTCTCCGGTGCTGACGCGCACGACCTCGATGCCGGCTGCCTGGGCGATGCCGGTCAACCGGTCCAGATGGCGGTAGACCGCGGCCGGTTCCCAGGACGTGTCGGCGAAGATCGCCGCGTCGAACCCGGGGATCGTGCCCTGGGCGGCGAGCAGCAGGAGCGTGGTGCTCTGCACGCCAGCGCCCAGCGACAGGAAGCGGTGGGTGGGTGCGCTCACGCGACCACCCCGGTTCCGTCCCGCGGTGATGGTCGTTTGGTGAAGATCAGGACGTCTTCGTGCGCGATGAGGTGCATCGGCATCCCGGCGGCCCTGGCCTTGCGGACCTGTTGGAGTTGGAAGAACGACGGCCGGGCGACGAGGTGGTCGTCGCGGACGGCGGCGAGGAGGGCGACGCACCGTTCGGTCGGTGCGAGGCCGGCGCGCCGGCCGGCGGCGATGACGGCGCTGGGCAGGTCGATCAGCTCGGTGTGTTTGCGCCAGGGTCGGGCGGTGACCACGACGATGCCGCCGGGGCGCAGGAGGGTGGCGCAGCCGGCCAGGATCTGGGCGAATCCGTCGGTAAGGCCGGTCAGGTCGCGGTAGGCGAGGTTGCCTCGGTCCTCGCCGTCGTTGTACCGGTCGTCGTACTTGACGACCCCGTCCGCGCCGGGGCGCACGAGGCCATGCACCGTGGGCCCGTACGGCGGTGAGGTGACCACGAGGGCCACCTGTCCGGTGAGGGCTGTCGGGACCAGGGACGTCAGTCGGGTCGCGTCGCCGCGGATGACCGACGCCCGTCCGGTGGCGCCGTGGTCGTGGGCGTGGCGGATGTTGGCGTCGGCGATGTTCGACCACTGCGGCTCGTACTCGATGCCGAAGGCGTCGCGGCCGGCGTGGATCGCCTCGACCAGGGTGGTGCCGATGCCGCACATCGGATCCAGAACCAGGTCCCCGGGCTGGGTGTAGGCGGCGATGGCGTGGGCGGCGATCGCCGGGAGCATCCGGGCGGGATGCTTGACCGACTCCGGCACGTGCCGGCCGCGTCGTTGGACGGGTCCGGTGGACTGGGCGGTGGCCCAGACAGATAGGCCGTCGGAGTCGGCGCGGTGGCGGCCGTCGTACTCGCGGTGCCGCCCCGGGTAGTCCCCGCTGGCGGGGCTGAAGGTGTTCGGCTCGTTGGGGTCGGGGTGTCCGGTGGTGGTGGGTTCAGGCACGGCGGTCACCACCGTCGCGGTCACGGCGCCGTCGCTGCCCGGCAACCGGGCTGGGCTGCCGTGGAGTGAAGACCAGCAGGTCGGCGTGCACCCGCAGGTGCGCGACGGCCCACTGGTCGGGGTTGGCGTGGGCCAGGGTGAGCAGCTCCTCATCGGTGACGACGTGGTAGACGAACTCGTCGCCGTCGGTACCGGCCTCGACAGCGACGATGTGCTGCAGGTAGCCGAGCCCCGCGCGGGAGGCGGCGGCCACGAGGGGGCCGAAGTCCTCGGGCGTGGGCTGCGTACCGGTGGGCACGCCGACGACGAGCACGAGGCAGCCGCCGGGGCGCAGCAGCCGCGCGCAGGCGGCGAGAAGCCAGGCGAGCCGGACCCGGGCGGTCGTGTCCGTTTCGTGCAGCGGCCAGGAGGCGACCACCAGGCTGGTGACCGAGTCCAGCGGTCCGTCGTCGCCCGACCGGACGACCGCGGTGTCGGGGCCGATGCCGGGCAGGTCGGGGTCGGTGAGGTCGTCGCCGAACCACTCGATCAGCTCGGGTACGTCGTCGTCCTCGCCGTCATCGGGCGCGGGTGAGGAAAGCGGGGCGGCGTCGGTCGCCGCCGGCCGGCTGGTGGTGGCCGGGCCGATGAGCAGGCCGGAGCTGGTGTCGGTGAACCAGGCACGGCGGTGCGCGCGCTCGCCCTTGACACAGGTCGCGGTCAGGGCGTGGTTGGTGGTGAGGTCGACGACCGCCTCGCCGGGCCGGCTGTAGGCGGCGACGAGGCGGTAGGCCAGACGGGCGGGCAGGCTGGTGTGGTGTTCGGCGTCGGTGCGGGCCGTGCGCCAGACCGTGATCGGTACCGGCGGGTCGCCGGCGATCAGGTCGATGAGTGTGGGGTCGGCCGGCTCGGTGTGGTCGGCCTGGTTGTTCTGGTGCGGCGTGTGCTCGCTCATGTGCTGTCGGCTCCGCGCCGCGCCGTGAAGCGCTGACACCCCCAAACCGGGGTTTGTGATCCCTGGCGAACACTTGCCGCACTCACCGCCGCTCACAGACGCTCACTATGTGGCGGCTCGTCCCGGTTCGGACGGCTTTTCCTAGCCGACTTCGCGTGGCGACGACCAGCGGCAGCCGCTGGGCTGCGACGGGCGGAGCCTGAACTCCACCCCCTCTGTCAGTTACCGTCCGTTACTGACAGAACAGGCAGAGGATGCCGGTCTCGGTCCGTGGGGACGCCGCGGCGTCGGCGTGGATCACCGCGTTGACCAGCACTGTGAGAAGTGGTGTGAGTGTCACCGGGGGCGGCCCGGCTTCACCGGCTCGGCGACCCTGTCACAGGTTGACCGTGTCAACGGTGGCAGAGCTTCTGCCGCTGTCGGAGGTGCCGCCGACGAACTGGCGCGGGCCGACCGACGGCGACCGGTGACACCAGCCGGACTGTCACAGGTTCCCGTTCCCGAGGCTGTGAGTGTCGTCGGCGTCGTGTCACGGGGCTGCGAGCTGAGCCGGTGACAGCGTCGTCGCGCGCGTGCCTGACGGGTTCTGTCAACCTGTCACAGGCCAGGTCAGCCCGCCTTTGCCAGAACCTCTATCAGCGATCACATTCGATGAATACGGGTAGGGTGTGCCTGTGACAGGAGCCGGGCGCAGGGCGGTGATCGGGGGTCTGAGCAGCTCTGTCAGAGGCTTGTGAGGCTCGTGTGGCGGAATCGATGCCACCGCTGCGCCGCGACAACGTCGGCGGCGGTCATCGAATCCCTTCGCTGTCACAGGAGTTTTGACATGAGCGTGTCCAACGCTACGGACTGGCCCACTTCCGCCCTTGACGCCGCGGCGACCGCCTTCGCCGCGCTGACGTGCGAACCCGCGCCGCTGGTGCTCGACTGCACGGCGTTCGGTCCCGACACCGGTCTGCCGCAGCGGGTGATGCCGCTGCCCGCGCTGCGGGACTGGCTGCTGCGCCACCCCCGTGCCTACACGGCGCGTGACGAGGTGTGGCGGGAGCTGATCCGCCGCGCCCGCCTCGACGGGCCGCACTGGGTCGTCGCCGCGGCAGGCATGGCGATGCCGGCCCTGCAGCAGTACGCGGCCCGACTCTGCCAGGGCTACTACGGCGACCCGGCGGACATCGACGCCGAGATCCTGACCGGCTTCCTGACCGCGCTACGCGATCGGGTGGACCTGACGAAACCGGCGCCGTACGCGAGTCTGTGCCGGGCGGCGTGGCGGGCCGGGCGTGACCTGCGCCTGCAGCAGCAGGAGTACCTGCCGGTCGAGGACATCGAGCACGTCGCCGCCGGCCCACGGACCCCGCGGGTGCCGTACGGGCATCCGGACCTCCTAGTCCGGCGGGCGATGAGCCTCGGGATCCTCGATCCGGAAGACGAGCAGGCCTACATCGACGTCCGGCTCGGGCGTCGGGCGATCGAGCCCATCGCCGCCGCCAACGGCGTCAGCGTGGACGCCCTGCGCATGCGGCTCTCGCGCATCGACAGCCGCATCGCCGAAGCCCTCGCCGACGGCCTGCTGACCGGGGCCGCGTCGCCGGAAACCGTCGCGGAACTGCGGAGGCAAGCCGAACAGCGCGGTCAGCGACGGGCAGGCCGCGCTGCGGCTGCCCGCCGCGAAACCAGCCAGGTGGCGGCTGCGGCAGCTGCCTGACAGCTTCCCGCACCACCGAGCGCAGCATCTGTGGCCCGACGTGCACCACGTCGGGCCACAGCCGTTTCTGCCTCCGCCCTGACAGAAACCGTCCGGCAGCACCCACTGTCGGGCAGCCGACACGCTCCAACGGAGAAAGAGCAGTTCAGCAGCCCTGACCTGCGCTGTGAGTCTTCGCCCCGAGGGTTGTGAGCGGCGTGGGAGCGCGGCAAGTGTTCGCCACAGGTCACAAGACCCGGTTTGGGGGTGCGGGACTTCCCCGAGCGGCACCGCTGCTCGGTGGTCCCGCCCGCCGCCGGGCGACACGAGGAACCACGATCCGCGTGCCTCGGGTGCCGCGCCACGTTGATGCGCTGACACCACATTGATGACCGCAACCCACCCCTAAGGGAGGACGAGCTCCTCCCGAGGCTCGCGGTGTCGTTCGTTCCTTCACCTACGCCCGGCGGCGGCCCCTGTGGACCGTTTCGAGCAATCGCCGCGCCCCGGTCACGCCGTTCGGCGCCCCGGGGCGCGGCGGGAGGTGAACCGCAATGTCCCGCACCCCCACTCACATCCGTACAACCCGACGGGCCGCTCGTTTCGCGCTGCGCGTGGCCGTGCCGCTGTCCGGCACAGGACTGGCCTTCACGATCCCGGCCGCCGCGCACGCCGATCCCGGTAGCGCCGTATACCTGGCGGCGAACTCGCTGCCGGTGGTGATCGCCAACCTTCAGGCCTGGGTCATGGGGATCCTCGCCGCGATCGCCACCCTCTACCTCGTCCTGGCCGGCGTCTACTGGGCCACTGCCGGTGGTGACCCGTCGCAGGTGGAGAAGGCCAAGCTCGCCCTGCGCAACGCGTTGATCGGCTACGGCTTGGCGGTCCTCGCGCCGATCCTGCTGCAGATCATCCAGGGCATCGTCGGCGGCTGAGACGTCATGGGATGGATCCTCGACCAGGCTCTCGACTGGCTCACCACGGCGATCCTGGCCTGCCTCACCGCGATCTTCGATCTGATCACCGGCATCCTGCTCCACACCCCGAAGGTCACCGCGCTGCCGCAGGTGCAGGCTCTCACCGGCCGGTCGGTCTGGATCGTGGACACCGTCTTCGTCCTGGCGTTCGTCGCCGCCGGCGTGCTCGTCATGGTCGCCGGCGGCGGCGAACAATCCCGGTACACCGTCAAGGACCTCCTCCCCCGGCTGGTCGTCGGGTTCACCGCCGCGCACTTCTCCCAACTGGCCTGCGCCCAGCTCATCGACGCGGCCAACGCCTTGACCGGGGCGATCAGCGAGGGCGGCTCCGACAGCGACGGTGCGTTCACCGCGATCCAGACGCACCTCACGGCGGCGAAGGACCACGCCGTTCCGCTGTTGTTCCTGGTCCTGGTCCTCATCATCACCGTGCTGATCGTGACGACCGCGTTCCAGGTGATCGGCCGGTTCGTTGCGTTGCTGGTGCTGACGAGCATCGCGCCGCTGGCGCTGGCCTGCCACGCGCTGCCACAGACCGACCCGTTCGCCCGGCTGTGGTGGCGCGCCTACACCGGATGCCTGGCGATCCCGATCGCCCAGTCGTTCTTCCTCACCGCAGGCGAGCAGGCGCTCCTCGACCCGGCAGCCATGCTGCCGGTGTTCGGCCTGCCCGCCGACCCCGGCGGCACCCTCAACCTCCTGGTGGTCGTGGTCCTGCTCTGGACCACCGTCAAGATCCCCACCCTGATGGCCCGCTGGGCGGGCCAGAGCGGACGCGGCACCGCGAACATGCTCGGCGCGGCCGTCCGCGTCGTCGTGGTCCAGCAACTCACCCGCGCCGTCCCCGGCCTGAACACCCTCCGGAGGACCATCACATGACCCGATCCGAACCCGACAGTGACCTGACCAGGGCACGGATGCCCGCCGACGTCGACGCCCCCGACAAGGTCGCCTACGGCCTGACGTTCCACCAACTGGCGATCGTCGCCACCGGCACCCTGCTCTTCTACGCCGCGTGGCGCACGCTGCACGATGTCGTGCCAGCACCAGTCCTCATCGGCGCGGGTGTGGTGCTCGGCGGGCTGGTCATCGGCTTGGCGCTCGGCCGCCGCGACGGCCTGTCCATGGACGTGTGGCTACTGCACGCGCTCCGCCACACCCGCACCCCCCGCTCGCTGTCCAACGCCAGCGTCGCGGCGGATACCGGGCCGGCGGACTGGGTCGAGACGCCCAAGAGTGGCCGGGTACCGCTGCCGGCGCCGTTGCGGCTGCCCGCCGACGCCATCGACGACGACGGGCAGATCAGCCTCGGCGCAGATCGGGCGGCGATCGTCGGCACCACCACGGTGAACCTCGCCCTGCGCACCCCCGCCGAGCAGGCGGCCCTGATCGAGGGCTGGGGCAGGTGGCTCAACAGCCTGTCGACGCCCACGCAGATCGTCGTGTCCGCGCAGCCGGTCGACCTAGCCTCCCATGGCCGGGCACTCGCCGCGGCCGCGGACGCCCAGCCGCACCCGCAACTGCGGGCGGCATGCGCCGACCACGCCGCGTTCCTCGCCGACCTCGCCACCCGGCGGGACCCGCTGCGCCGGCAGGTCCTGATCGTCCACCGCACGGCGGCCGGCGAGCGAACCCCACACACGGCCCTGCGCCGCGCCGATGACACGGCACGGACGCTATCCGGCCTCGGCGTCAGCCCACGGGTGCTGGACGGACCGGCGGTCACCGCCGCTCTGGCATCCGCCGCCGACCCCTACCGGCCACCGCGGCCGGGCGGCCTGGCCGCGCCCGACGCCGTCATCACCACCGCCCCATCCCCTGCCCCCACGAAGAAGAAGAGGAAGACATCATGATCAGGAACAGAGGGGCCACTGGCGACGGGATGCAGTCGCAGCCGGCCTCGTTGGCGTCGGCAGTTGCGCCAGCCACGGTCGAGGTCACCCCACGGTGGCTGCGCGTAGGCGACGGGTACGCCGCCACCCTCGTGGTGACCGGCTACCCGGCCGAAGTCGGCGGCGCGTGGCTGGAACCGCTGCTGTCCTGGCCTGGCCGCCTGGACCTCGCCCTGCACATCGAGCCGCTGCCGGCGCCGATCGCCGCCGCCCGGCTGCGCACCCAGCGGGCCCGCCTGGAGTCGTCGAGGCGGGCCGACTCCGACCGGGGCAAGCTGGCCGACCCGTACGTCGACGCCGCCGCCGAGGACGCCGGTGACCTGGCCGAACGACTCGCCCGTGGCGCGGCGAAGCTGTTCCGGGTCGGCCTGTACCTGACGGTGCACGCCCGCTCCGAGGCCGAACTGGTGCAGGCGTGCGCGCAGGTCCGGGCCGCCGCCGCGTCGACCCTGCTGGACGTGCAGCCGGCGACCTGGCGGCAACTGGCCGGGTGGACCACCACCCTGCCCCTGGCCACCGACGGGCTGCGGATGCTGCGCACCATGGACACGCAGGCCCTCGCCGCCGCGTTCCCGCTGTCGAGCCCGGACCTGCCCGCTCCGCTGCCCGGCGACCCGCCGACGACCGGCGGTGTCCTCTACGGGGTCAACCCGGCCAGCGCCGGCATCGTCTGGTGGGACCGATGGGCGCAGGAGAACCACAACTCCATCGTCCTGGCCCGATCGGGGGCGGGGAAGTCGTACTTCGTGAAGCTGGAAATCCTGCGCAACCTCTACCAGGGTGTGCAGGTCGCCGTGGTCGACCCCGAGGACGAGTACCTGCGCCTCGCCGACGCCGTCGGCGGCAGCGTCGTCCGGTTGGGCCTACCCGGTGTGAAGATCAACCCCCTCGACCTGCCCGTCGGCGACCGCCGCCCCGACACGCTGACCCGCCGCGGGCTGTTCCTCCACACCCTGATCAGCGTGCTGCTCGGCCACCAGCCGCCACCGGCGGAACGGGCGGCCCTGGACCGGGCCATCCTCGCCGTCTACCGGTCCGCCGGCATCACCGCAGATCCGGCCACCCACCACCGGTCGGCGCCGCTCCTGCGCGACCTCGCGCAGACACTGCGCACCGACGACGACCCGGCCGCCGCGACGCTGGCCGCCCGGCTCGCGCCCTGGGTGCAGGGCAGCTTCGCCGACCTGTTCGACGCCCCCACCACCCAGACGCCCACCGGACATTTGGTCGTATGGTCGCTGCGGCACCTGCCCGATGAGCTACGCACCGTCGGCACCCTGCTCGCCCTGGACTCGATCTGGCGCACCGTCGACACACCGCGACGGCCGTCGCAGCGGCGGCTCGTCGTGGTCGACGAGGCGTGGCTGCTGATGCGCGACGGCGAAGGCGCCCGCTTCCTGTTCCGCATGTCGAAGGCGGCACGCAAACGCAACGCTGGGCTGACCGTCATCACCCAGGACGCCGCCGACGTGCTCAGCACCGACCTCGGCCAGGCCGTGGTGTCCAACGCCTCCACCCAGGTGCTGCTACGGCAGGCCCCGCAAGCCATCGACGCCGTCGGAGAGGCGTTCGGGCTCACCGGCGGCGAACGACGCCTGCTGCTGTCAGCCCGCCGGGGCCAGGGCCTGTTGATCTCCGGCGTCAACAGGACGAGTTTCGAGTCAATCTCCTCGGACGCGGAGCACGCGCTGTGCACCACGAACCCGGCCGAGCTGGCCGAGGGCGACGAGGAGGACGACCTGTGACACCACCTCTGGACGCCGTGAGATCCGTGCTCCTGTCGCCGCCACCGGCGCCCAGCCCCACATTCGGGCCGGGTGCCGATCTCGATCCGCCTCCTACCGGAGGCGGCGCCGCCCTGGTCGACGCCGCCGCGTGGGCCACACAGCGGCCCTGGTTGGCGGCTGTCGCCGCCGGGCTGCTGGCCGTCTGGGTCGGAGCCCGGAACCTGGTCGAGATCCGGCGGCACCGCCACCACGCCCACGGCGCCAGGCTCGTGACGATCGCACCGCCGCCGGAGGTCGACCCACGCAGCGCGGGCGCGTTGTGGGCGAACCTCGCCGGCGTCCTCACCCCGTCGCGGCGGCGGCGTCTGCTCTACGGCACCTCGCACGTCGTGTGGCAGTACACGTGGTCGGGCCGGCAGCTGCTCATCTCGATCTGGGTGCCCGGCACCGTCCCGGCAGGGGCGGTCGAGGCGGCGGTGCGGGCGGCGTGGCCCAGCTCGGCCACCACCACCGACACCAACCCACCCCCGCCGATCCCCCTGCACGCGTACCCCGCCACCGGTGGGCATCTGCTGCCGGTGTTCGCGGAGTGGCTACCGTTTGCCACCGATCACGACGCCGACCCTCTGCGCGCGCTGATGTCGGCCGGCGCGCAGCTCAAACCCGGCGAGTACGCGTGCGTGCAGATCCTCGCCCGCCCGGCCACCCCCCGGCGGGTGGCACGAGCCCGCCGCGCCGCCGGACGGCTACGGTCCGGCAGGACCGCTGTCCCGGCGATCAACCCGGCCGCGCCGCTGCTGTGGCTGATCGACGCGTTCCTCCCCGGCACCGGCGGGGGCGGCCGGACCACCACGCCCGCCGCCCGCCGGGATCCCACCGTGGAACGGGATGTGCGGGCGATCCTGGACAAGACGGCGCACCCGATGTGGCAGACCGGCATCCGGTACGCCGTCGCCACCACCAACCAGCGGCCCGGTGCCGACCCGGTCGGCAGGTTACGGGGCATCGCCGACACCCTCGCCTCCGCGTTCGCCATCCACACCGGCCGCAACCGGCTCACCCACCGGGCCCGGATGCCCGCGCCGGTGGCCGTCCTCGCCGCCCGCCGACTCGGCCCCGGATTCCTCACCTCCGCCCCGGAACTCGCCGCCCTGGCAGCGTTGCCGCAGGACCTCGCCGTGCCCGGCCTGGACCGGGCCCGGGCGGCGTCCATGCCGGCACCGGTCGCCGTTCCCGGCGGAGGGCGTGGGGTGAAGATGCTCGGCGACGCCGAAGTCGGTGGCCACAGTGTCGGGCTGTCGGTGGCGGACGCGAGGTATCACATGCATGTGATCGGTTCGACGGGCTCCGGGAAGACCACCCTGCTGGTCAACATGGCCCTCGACGACATCAAGGCCGGCCGGGGCACCGTGGTCATCGACCCGCACGGCGACCTGGTCCTGGACATCCTCGACCGGCTGCCCGCCAGCGTCGCCGACCGTGTCGTGCTCTTCGACCCCGACCAGGAGAATCCGCCGACGCTGAACCCTCTCGAAGGTGACGACCCTGACCTGGTCGTCGACAACCTGGTGTCGATCTTCGGCAACATTTTCCAGAAGGCGTGGGGGCCGCGGATGGACGACGTCATGCGGGTGGCGTGCCTGACCCTGCTACGGCACAACAACGTCACCCTGCAGCACATCCCCCCGCTGCTCAACAGCCCACAGTTCCGGTCCGCGATGACGGTGGACCTGGACGACCCGGCCGGGCTCAGCGGCTTCTGGCAGTGGTACGACAGCCTCAACGACAGCCTCCGTTCCCAGGTCATCGGTCCGGTCCTCGCCCGACTGCGATCGTTCCTGCTACGCGACTTCGTCAAACGCACCATGCGGTATCCGAAGTCGAGCTTCGACATGGGCAAGGTCCTCGACGGTGGGGTGCTGCTCGTCCGGATCCCCAAGGGTGTTCTCGGGGAGGACACCAGCCGGCTCCTCGGCTCCCTGATCCTCGCGCAGGTGTGGCAAGCCGCGACCGCCCGCGCCGCCACCGCATCCGAACGCCGCCGCGACGCCACGCTGATCATCGACGAGGCGCAGAACTTCCTCACCCTGGCCAACTCTCTCGACACGATGCTCGCCGAGGCCCGTAAGTACCGGCTGTCACTCGTACTCGCCCACCAGGATCTGGCCCAGTTCCCCCGGGATCTGCTCTCCGCCGCGTCCGCCAATGCCCGCAACAAGGTGTACTTCACGGTGGCGCCGGAAGACGCGAAGGTGCTGTCCCGGCACACCCTGCCCGAGCTGGGTGAGCACGACCTCGCCCACCTCGACGCGTACACCGCCGCCGCGCGGCTGGTCGTCGACGGCCGCCAGACCCCGGCGTTCACGATGAAGACCCGGCCGCCGAAGCCGGTCGTCGGCGAGGCGACCGCTATTCGCCAGGCCGCCGCCGCGGCGGTACCGGCGCAGAACACCAGCGCCGTCGACGAACTCGTCGAGCGACTCAGCCGCAAACCCGACGATCGGCGGAACCGTCCGAAGAGCGACCGCACCTGACCACTCTGGGGCAGCGGTGGCGTCGACCGGGTCGCGAACCGGCTCGTCACCAGGATCGCCACCGGTGACCGCCCGGCACCTGCCCCACACCCCTGAGCTGGGCTGTCAGTGCCGCACACACCCCCTGACAGACCCTCCGCGCTGCCCTCTCCCGTTCCAGACACCCCTCCCGATCGGGAGGGAACCCTTTTCCCCAGGAGCAAACACCGTGTATTCCCGTGTTCCGTCCCTCTCCAGCAAACCCGACCCACTGGCGGTCTTCGGTCGTATCGTCCCCCGCGACCACGCCCTGCTGGCCCTGCTCGCCGAGCACTACCTGCTGTCCACCGACCAGATCACCCACGCGTTCTTCGACAACCAACGCACCGCGCAGCGGCGGCTGACGATCCTGCACCGCCTCGACGTGCTGCACCGCTTCGGCCGCAGCGGCGCCCACGGCCGCTACGGATCCCTGCTCTACACCCTCGGGCCCGTCGGACTGCAACTACACCCGACGAGCTACCACGACCCGAACGGCCCCGGCGGCAAGGCGCCCCGCAGCTCCCTGGAACGCGCCAAGCGCATCGCCGCCAGCGGCCAGGTCAACCACCTGCTCGGGGTCAACCAGTTCTTCACCGACCTCCTGGCCACCGCCCGCCGCGCCGACACCGTCCGGCTGTCACGGTGGTGGTCCGAGCAGCACGCCACCATCGTCTACGCCCAGTCCGGCATCCGCCCCGACGGCCACGGCGTGTGGACGGTAGGCGACACCGCGACCGGGTTCTTCCTGGAGCACGACAACGACACCGAGAACCTCGCCCGGGTCGTGGCCAAGCTGCGCGGCTACGAACGCCTCACCACCTTCGGACCCCGCTACCCGGTCCTGCTCTGGGTTCCCAGCCGACGCCGCGAGGCCAGCCTCCTCGGCGTGCTCGCCGGACTACGCACCGCCAGCCCGATCGCGACCGCCGTGCACGGACCCGACCCGGCCGGCCGGGTGTGGACCCTCGTCTCGGACCCCACCCACCGCAGGTACCTGCACGAACTGCCCTGCGACCACGGCCCCGACACGATCACCAACCCGCAGCGCTTCGACGACCTGTAGGACTCACACCGCAGGTCAGCGGCACCGACCGCTCGGCGGTGCAGGTCGACTACTCGCTGCGTCTGTCACCAACCAAGATTGTTTGTGAGAGGCCCGAAGTCTCACAGGGTCGGTGCCGACGACGGCCCAGCGCGGGGCCGGAGCGTCTCACAGTGCAGGTCAACCCCGTTCTTCGGCGGCCGCGTCGCCGCAGCGGCCTGACAGAACAAGCCGCTACTTTTCACGGCACCAACAGCACCCACATATATCTCCACCCGGTTCGGTCCCACCTTCGGAACCACCGCCGCACCCACCGGTGCGCCACGCCCACCCGCCCCATCAGGGCCGGTCGGCACCGCGCCGCGCGGCGACCCCAGGTCGCACCGCATCACCCCGCACCACACCTCTCCCCTTCGACCGACCCACGTACCCGGTGGGCCGGTCATCTCCGCGCGCCCTGACGCGCGCCCACACCCCAGGAGGACCCCATGGCCAAGAACCCGGCCCGCAAGGCCACCCCACCGGCTGCCACGCCGACGCCGACGGTCAGCACCATGATCGTCTGCGTTCCGGACGACCTGCCCCGTGAGTCCCTGACCGCACACCAACTCGACCGCCACTTCGGCGTGCAGGGCAATCTGTCGCCCCGGTTCTGGGCCAGCCCCGCCATGTACCTGTGGCAGCGCGGCCAGATGTTCGGACTGCGCAAGGGCCGTCCCGCCTACTGCGCCGGTGGACCGGTACAACTGCTCGACCTGCACGGCATGCGCCACGCCGCCAGCGTGGGAGCGGCCATCCGCCACCAACTGTTCAGCCAGGTCGTGCACGGCACCAGGCCGGCCACCCCGTGGCACGTCTACGAGACCCGCCACCTGGCGGACCCAACCAAGTACCCCTACGACACGGCAGCGGCGGACTTCCACCATCAGCCCCGGGTCAACGCGATCCGGATGCACAACGCCGCCACCTACGGCACTGGGCAGATCGCCCTCGGCGAACTGGAGATGTACCAGGCCGGCTCCATGGCCTACCAGCACCACAGCGCGCTCACCGCGGTCGCGGCCGACGCGCTGATCACCATCGAGGGAGCCAAGCTGGCCCCGGCCAGCGACGCCATGGCCGACCGGGTGACCTACCTCGAACAGGCCCACCGCCTGCTCGCCGGTATCGACCCCAATCAGCGGCTCCTCGCCGTCGCGCTCTGACGCCGGCCGAGACAGGAAGGACACAGCCATGGGCCGCGTCATGTTCCTGCTCGACGAGGTCGAGCAACTCGCCGACGCCTGCCTCCGCGCCCAGCGCCGGGGCACGGCCAACCGCGAGGCATCACACCCGGCGCCACCGGCGCTCAGTGTGATGCACGACGAGTTCCACCAGATTTACCTGTCCGGCACCAGCACCTCCGTGGGCTTGAACCACCGCCTGCGGCCCGTCACCTGCAGCCTTCTGGGCTGGCAGGAGACACCGGTGCTAGCCGGCGAGCTCACCGGCAGGCGCTACCGACGGCTGTACCCGGGTCGTCTCGGCGACATCCCGCTACGCGGGCCGGAGAGCGACCTGCTCCACCTCATCCAGTCCGGCGTCAACGCCGGCTGGAGCACCTTCGTCGTCGACTACGTCGACGGCACCGTCATTGCCGGTGTCGGCCGCGGGCGCTTTCGCGCCTCGCACTGACACCCTGCGGAACCGATCGGGCCAGCAGCCGCCATCCCTGTACCCGAAGGATGCGCGCTGCTGCCCGGTCGGCCCCGCCACCACCGCAGATCCAGCGGGCTACCGCGATCGCCAGAGGTCCCGGACCAGCGGGCGATTCCTACGGACGGTGTTCGCCGAGTACCTCGGCCGCGACCCGCCGACCCAGGTTCGTTGCCTCGGACATCAGGCTCCAGTCCTCGTACCTCAGGCGCCGCGCCTGGCGTGTGATCCGCCGGCCGCCTCAGGCAGGGGCACCCATTGCGCCACCGGCCGGCGACACGGCCGCCCTTCCCTCTTCCACGGCCACCACCGGCAGCGACACCCGCGAGCGCCGGTCACCTGCCGCCGGTCACCCCCATCGAAGCCGACGGCGATCAAGTCCTGGCCGCCGATATCACCCTGTCTGAAGGGACAACACACCATGATCCAAGTTCCGATCTGCCCTGTCTGCCACGAGCCGGTGGTAGACCAGCCCGCCGAAAACTGGACCAGCGCCTACCGCAGCGGCGGCACGTGGTGGCACCTCGCGGACAACCGGCCCATCTGCCCAGACGC
The DNA here is from genome assembly GCF_014646235.1 of Micromonospora sonchi. Taxonomy (GTDB): domain Bacteria; phylum Actinomycetota; class Actinomycetes; order Mycobacteriales; family Micromonosporaceae; genus Micromonospora; species Micromonospora sonchi. The sequence goes on from NZ_BMNB01000004.1 coordinate 73,876, forward strand.
GGACGGCAACCTCTCCCCGGCGGCCTTCGTCGAGGACCAACTGCGGATCGACAGCGCAACCAGCGCCTGGATCAACACGATGACCGACCTGTTCGCCCTCAACGGCTCCTCCACCCCCGCCCGACTGGGCAGCGCCATCGCCGCCGCCGAGCACCTGAACCGGTGGCTACACACGGCCACCGGGCCCTTCAGCGCGCTGCTAAGCCTGCCCAACGCCGCCGACGTCGCCTCCCTGCTCGGATACCTGCACCGCACCAACCGGCTCCTCGCCCGGGTGCACGCACAGACCGGGTCCTACCTGCTCGACCAGGCCCGGCAGACCCAGTTCACCGGTCTCGACGACGACAACGAAGAGGCCATCGACGCCGCCGCCGACATCCACGTGTGGCTGCGCGACGCCGCCGATTGGTCCGCCCAGTCGGCGCAGGCGACCGGCGCGGCCTGGTCCCTCATCCGTACGCTCGCCACCCTGAACGGAGCAACATCTGGAACGCGAGCCGACGAGCAGCGACCCGGCGGGAACAGTGCGAGCCCGGCCGTAGCGCAGGTGCCGCGGGAACTGTCTCCCGAGCACCTGGGTGAACTCGTCGGATCGGCGTTCGGCGACGAGGCCGGCTTCACCCCGGAGCTGACCCACAGCGCCGCGCGGATCCTCGGAACCACCGCCAGCTACCTGGCCAACTGCCTCGGCCCGGCCCGATCCGCCGCCATCCCCACCCCGCACGACCTCGCCGATCTCACCACCTCCCTGACCTACCTCACCCACACCCTCATGGGCGGGCTCCAGCACCTCGCCGACAGCCCACGCGGCAGCGAGAGCCACGGCCTCGACGACGCTGACGCCACCGCGATCCGGGCATCACTCACCGACGCCGTCGTTGCCCTGCGCTTCGCCGCGAGCAACCTCGCCACCGTCTCCCACACCGCCGCCGCCCCAGAACAGCAGAACGAGGAGCAACGGTGACCGGCGGCAGCACCCCCACCGACGATGCCGATACGACCCCACACGGCTTGACGGTGGTGGACCGGAGCTTCGGCGAACGCGGGGGAGGCTACGACCTCACCGAGATCCGCCGCACCGGCAGCGGCCACCGACTGCGGGTCCGGATCCACCGCGACCCCTACCTGCGTCAGAGCCACGCCCTCGTCGAGGTCCTCACCCCCGCCATGACCTGGACCGCACTCGCTGACGAACCCCCCTCGGCCTGGCACCCTGCCACGCCGTACCGCAGCACCAGCCCGACACCGCTGGAGAACCTCGCCGAGCGGCTCTTCCAGCGGGCCGTCGCCATCCTTGACCCCGAGTAGGTCAACAGCCCCTCAACAGGGAGCACCGGCTTCGGGAGCGGTGCTCCCGCAATGACCAGGGCGCGAAGCGCGCACCGTGGTCCGTTCCCGACATCCCACAGCACGCTAGCTCCGGCCGATGCCCGGCCGAACACGCGCCCACCGCGCGCCCGGGCGCGGCCATGTGGCCGTGCCCGGGTGCCTTGTCTGAAAGGTCCCGCCGTGGTTTCCACCTCACCCAACGCCGAACAGCTCGTCGAGCGGCTGAACGACATCATCCGCCGCCACCGCGACGAACCCGCACTGGGCCAACCCGTGCTGATCGACCTCGGCGAACCTGTCCCCATCTCCTACGTCGAACTGGCGGACCTCACCGAGCAGTGCCGACAGACCGACTGCCACTGCGCCTACGGCCCGCAGAACCCTCCCGCCGACGCGCCCACGCAGGGCGTCCACCTCGCGGTCGTCATCGGCGGCCACTGGGACTGAACCGCCACGAACGCGGGCGACGCGACCCCGTTCCGGCACCACCTCACCCTTGCCTACCCGCACCTCACCGCTGCCCCGGCGCCAATGCCCGGCGTCTGGGCCTTTGCCGTACCGGATGGAAGGAAACCCTGATGGCAACCACGATGACCGTCGTCGTCACTGACGACCTGGACCACAGCACGGACAACGTCGGCACCTACCGCTTCGCCCTCGACGGCGTCGTCTACGAGATCGACCTCGCCCCGCACAACCTGGCGCGGCTAAGGGAGGCGCTCGCCCCGTACAACGCGGCCGGCCGCCGGCTCCCGAAACGCGCCGCGACGCGCAGCAGCGGCGTCCGCGACAGCCGCCGCGCCGCCGCCGAGGTCCGTGACTTCTGGGCCACCCACCAGAAGCAGCTGGGGCTGCCATCGCACCGCAGCCACGGCCCAATTCCCCACACGGTCCGCGCCGCCTACCGCGCCGCCCACTGACCTTCACCGCAAGGAGAACGAGAGACATGCGCGCTATCGATGCGCTGCCGCGACCGGCAGGCGAGTTCCACACCATCCCCGCGACCGTGACCGTCGGCGAGTCCATAGTCGTTTCCTGGTACCGGGAGATCGCGACCGACGTCGCGACCTCCGTCGGCCAGCCCTTCGACCACGCCGAGTATCTGCTGCACCGGCACCCGGGCGCCTTCGCCCCGTACCTGCTGTATGGGTGCTTCTCCATCGCCGGCCGCACGGTGGCTGTCTCGGTGCTGTGGGACGACCTGTGGCGCGAACCCGGCTACGCCCTGGCCGTCGACGGCCAGCCGGTGCCCCTGGACACCACGAGCACCGCTCGTCCCGCGGCCGTCATCGCCTACGCCGCCTGGCAGGCCATCCTCACCCCCGCGACCCGGCGGAACCACTGATGGACCACCGCTACTTCGACCCGGCCCGGTGGCCGAGGGCGGTGGCCAATGCCCACTGCTGACTACGAGCCGGCCCGGGGCAACACGGCCGTGTTCTCCGGCCGGTGGCTGCGCTACGAGCCGGTCCCCGGCTTCCACCGCTACCACGAGGGCTACCGGGCCACCGTGCTCGGCTGGTGGAACGGCGCCTGCGAGTTCACCCTCGACCGCGAAGCCGTGACGGCCCTGGCCCAGACGTTCACCGCGATGGCCAACTACGTGGGCGGGGACTGGCGCACCGTCGACTTCGACGGCCGCATCCTCACCATCGCCCGGCCGGCATCCCTCGGCGGCGGCGTCCACCTCGCCCATCCCACCGACGGGCGCTACCGCATCGGCTGGGGCCTGCCCTGGCGGCCCATCGACCCCCGCCGCTGCGACCGCATCTTCGGCCAACCATAACCCCCACGGCCCACCCGCGCGGGCGTGAAGGCCCTACCGCAAGCGTCAACGGCGTCCCGAGATCCGGTCACCGCACTTGATCACGGGGCGCCGTCGAAGCGTGCATCAGTGCACGCCACACCACCACGGACCGACCAACGACCAACGAGGAGGACACGATGGACAGCGAACCGGAGCAGACCGGCACGCCCAGCGCGCTCGACCGGATCACCGCCGCTCTGGCGGAACTCGGCCAGGACACCGCCGCCGCGATCGCCCAGCAGGCCGGGGTGGGCTACTCCACGGCCACCAAACGCCTGCGCCTGCTGGAGAAAGCCGGCCAGGCCGAGGCGTTCCGCGCCGACGACGGGCGCACGCTCTGGCGGCGGCCGGCCAACGCGACAGCCAGCGGCGACAGCGACGACCCGCCGCACGCCACCACGAACGCCACCGACCCAGATCCCGACAACCCGGACGAGTCCCCCGCGCCGGAGCAGGACACTGGCACCACGGTGCCGACAGGGCCGGAAGGCGTGCCCACTGGCGACCTCACCGACGGTGTGACATCGCCGGCCGGCCAGGATCAGCCGTCAACGCAGGACGCGCCACCTCGGCCGGACGACAGCAGCAGCGAACAGGCCACGACCGAGCCCGACGGCGACGCCACCCCGGCTCGAGCCGAGGACGGAGCCGCCGCAGAGACCCATGGTCAGGCGGATTCCGGTCAGGACCTCGACCCGGCGGGCAGCGACGACGCGGTCATGGCCAACGACCCAGAAGATGCCGCGAACGCGCCGACCGGCGGGAAGCCCCGCCGGTCCAAGGGCACCCTGCGCGGGGCCATCCGCGATGTGTTGGAAGCCCACCCCGGCCAGCCGTTGCGGACCAGCCAGCTCTGCAAGGCCATTGACGCGGCCAACGAGGGCAGCGGCTCGGCGAAGGCCAGCGCGGGCGCGGTCGTCAACGCCGTGCACAAGCTCGTCGCCGACGGCGTGGCCGTCCATGTGGTCGAGAGGCCGGCGGCCTTCCAACTCGCCGCGAAGACCGACGACTGATCCCACACCCCGTGGTAGCCCGGGGTGGGCGTCGAACTTGGCGGCTCACGCCCACCCCGGTGCTCCTTCAGATCCAAGGAGCGATGCCGAGTGTCTCACCTGTACTCCTACCTGACGGCGGCCGGCGGTGTCCTCGCCGGCCTCGCCGCCGCAGCGGCCCTGCTCATGCGGCAGCGGCGAATCATCCACCACCAGCGACGGGCCCTAGCCGACCGCGATCGGGACCGGTCCTACTGGCATCACCTGGCCACCCACAGCGACACCAGTGACCTGCCGAACCGGCGAGCCCTGCGAAACCTGCTCGAGGCCATGTTCTCGCTCGGGGAGCCGCTCGGGCTCGTCCTGATCGACCTCGACCGGTTCAAACAGGTCAACGACACCCACGGCCACGAGGCCGGCAACGACCTGCTGTACGAGGTCGGCCAGCGTCTGGTCACCATCGGGCCACCGGTGGCCCTGGCTGTCCACCTGTCCGGCGACGAGTTCGCCCTCGTCGTCCACGGCGACCACGACGACGTCGAGACCGCCGCCCAGGCCGCTCACCGACGCGTCGCGGACAGCCCGTACAACATCGAAGGCCAGCGGATCGCGATCACCGCCAGCGTCGGCTACGCCGCCGCCGAGCCGCACATGCTGCCCCGCGACCTCCTCCACGCCGCCGACCAGGCCATGTACCTGGCCAAACGCACCCCCGGCAGTGCCCACGCCCACGACCCCGGCCACGACCCGACCCCGGACGGCGGCACCCGCTACCGCGACCTGCGGTAACCCGCTCCACCGACAAGCCCTCTGCAACCCCCTGGAGCCCCGCAGGCCAGCCAGCCTGCGGGGCTCACGCACGTCAAGGAGCCGACCACCGTGATGTCCTTCAACGCCGTCCACACCCTCACCGGGTGCCTCCTGGACGTCGAGGCCAACGCCGACCTCCTCGGCTGGGGCCAACCACCTTTGCTGCTGCTCGTCCAGGACCGGCCCGCCCCGTCAGCGGCCAGCGGCACGCGACGCCAGATGCGCGTCGCCCACCTTCCGCTCAACGGCACCCGCCTGGGCCGCTACCGGGCCGGACTCGCGGACTTCCTGCCGGACCTCGCCGCCGCGCTGCGCGCTGACCGGCCGGTCGGCCGGCCTTCTCTGGCGGCCTGCGTCGATATCGGCCTCATCGCCGACCTGCTCGCCGATCCCACCCCCGGACTCCGACTGCTGGCATGGGCCGTCCGCTACGAGGACGTGCTCGTCGCCCCCGACGAGATCCACGAGGTCCGCCGGATCGACGCCGTCGACGCCGACCGCCGCGGCTACCAGATCACCAGGCAGCGGGATGAACCGCGTCCCGTGGTCTGCATCGACAAACCCCTCGGCCACGACGACGCCCCGGCCACCCGCTCCGGGCTGACGCGCCTCGTCCAGGCCACCAGCCGGCCCACCCCGAACTCGTAACGCACACCAGAGATCAACGCGACCGGCCTCGGTCCCACGCGAGACGACTTGACCTTCGTGCAGAGATGAGCGTCGATCGTACCGGTCATCGTCCGAGCCGTTCATCAGGCACGACGCCGCCGGCCTCGGTCGGACGCTGTCCCCTGTCCGGAACCTGAAGGAAGGTCGCCCGCCATGTCCGACCGGAGCCGAATCCGTCCGTCCCACCGCGCACTGTTGCCCAGCGATGTCACCGACCGGCTGCTGTGGCGGCTGGCCGTCGACGTCCTCACCGCACACCAACCCGGGCCCGCCGACCGGTGCGTCAACCTGCAGTGCGCCGACCAGAGGCCCGGCCCGTGCACGGCCGCCAAACAGGCACAACGGGCGATGCGGACCGCCCGAGCCGCCGCGCCCCAGCCGGCGCCCCTGCCGCGGCCAGCGGTCAGCAGCCGCGAACACGCGCCGCAGCGGCGTGCGCGCGACGTCGGCGGTTTCGTCGGCTGGTTCACCGCCGGACTTGCCGCGACCGCCACGCACCTGCGGTCGCGGATCCCGCAGCGACTACCGCGCCGGGTTCCCGGCGCGGCGCTCACCGCCGCGTAATTCCCGGCCCCGGGCCGCAGACAGCCCACGGCCAACCCACCCGATCAGGAGAACAGCATGACCCTACGCACCGAGACCACTCTCCCCGGCTACGCGCGAGCCGCCGTCGCGATGAAGACCCGCATGCACGAGTACTGCGCCAGCACCGCCGGCCACGAGTACCACCGGGCCTTCGTCGAGACCCGCTGGGCGGCGCTCTTCCCGACAGACGGCGATGACGCGGCCGACCCGAACCACAAGCTCGTCGACGTGCTCGACCGGGCGAACAGCATGGTGTGGGCCCACGGTGAGGCGTTCGTGATCGCTCCCGCCATGACCGCCGTCGTCGCCGCGGGAGCCGAAGCCCTCGATCTCACCGGCGACCTGCTCACCGCCGACGCCGCCCCCACCGACGGCGGCGTGCTGTTCCTTCCCGAACCCATCTACCACCGCACCCTGGCCGGCCGGGTCAGCGGCATCGCCGCGATCACCTGGACCACCATCGCCTCCCCCCGTGGGCGGTCCTGGCTGATCTGCGGCTGGGCCCACCGCGACGACCCCGACGACCCCCACGCCACCCGCATCCAGGCCTACGCCCGGCAGGACCCCACCCTGCTGTCACGGCTCGGCCCCTACGTGCTCACCGACGTCAACGTGCTGCCCATCGCGCAACCCGTGCCCGCCGTCGACTCACCGGACGTCGAGGAACCCGACCGAGACTGGGAAACCGCACCGGACGGCCGGTACGTCATCACCGACGCCACCGCCCGTACGCACGTGTGCGCGGCGATCGCCTACGCGTTCTGGCGCATCCAAGCCCAGCCCATCGCGGTCGCCGCCCCGGCACCGTTGGACCGGGCCGCCCGCCGCCGCGCCGCACGCGCCTCCATCGTCCACGACACCCGCGTGGTGATGCTGCGGCGCACCTCCGCCGTGGCCGAACCCGGCGACGGACCCGCCAGGTGGCACTACCGGGTGAGGTTCCTCGTCCGCGGCCACTGGCGCCGCCTCATCGACCGACACGGGCAGGCGTACCGGATCTGGATCCACGCCCACATCAAGGGACCCGACGGAGCACCGCTGCTGCACGGCGAGAAAGTCGCCGTCCTCGCCCGCTGAACCAGCCCTCCGCGCCCACCCGCACACCAGCGACCGCGCGGCCCCGTCGCGGGCCGCGCGGTCGCTGGTGTGCCCACATCCCGCGCCGCCTAACCGATCAAGGAGACACCACCCGTGGGAACCACCTCGCACGTCGGCACCGCCGACCCCGACCCCGTCCAGCCGACGATCACCCGCCCCGTCCACGGCGACGGTCGCCCCTCAGCCCCCATCCCGCGATCGCGGGACATCCGGGCCGGCATCCCGCGCCGCGACACCGGCCCCCAGGAACCACCCGCCCCGCCCCGCCCCGCGCTCGGTGTCGGCCCACCGGTATCCGCGCCTGCCCGCACCATCCGGGTGCGACCGCGCCGGACCCGCCACCTCACTGCCGGCTGCCGCAGGCCAGGATGAGCTTCCGATCCCTGGTGTCGCTGGCCGTGGCGCTCACCGCCGTGTTCGTTCTCTGCGCCGGAGGGCTCGGCGGAATCCTCCTCGGCGGCAACGCCGCCGCCGGATGCATCCCCGTGGCCGCATCCCCCGCCGCCCCGCCGTCGACGTCCCCTTCCGTGCCGCCGACGGGGTGGCCGGCGATCGGCGACTGGGACAGCGACCAGGTCGGCAACGCCGCCGCGATCGTCACCACCGGAGCCCGCCTCGCCGTACCGGCCAGAGGGTGGGTGATCGCGGTCGCCACCGCGATACAGGAGAGCACCCTGCGCAACCTGCCCGGCGGTGACCGGGACTCGGTCGGGCTGTTCCAGCAGCGTCCCAGCCAGGGCTGGGGCACCCCGGCCCAGCTCCAGGACCCCATCTACGCGGCGGAGAAGTTCTTCGGCAAGCTGGTCACGGTCAGCGGCTGGCAGACGATGCCGCTCACCGACGCCGCCCAGGCCGTGCAGATCAGCGCCTACCCCGACGCCTACGCCAAGTGGGAGGCCCCGGCCACCGACCTCGTCACCGCGATCGCCGACGCCACCGGCCTACCCGCTGGTGGCCTGGCCGGGTGCGGGGCAGTCGGCCCGTGGACCCAGCCCGTGCTCGCCCCGGTCGGATCCGGGTTCCGCACCTCGGGCCGCCCCGGCCACGACGGCGTCGACCTCAGCGCACCACGCGGCACCCTCATCCGCGCGGCGTCCGCCGGCACGGTCCGCACCGTGCGCTGCAACGCGGTCTACGCCAGCACGGGCGCGCAGTGGGGCTGCGACCGCGACGGTGACCCCGACCTGACCAGGGGTTGCGGCTGGTACGTCGACATCGACCACGCCGCCGGCCTGCTCACCCGCTACTGCCACATGGACCAGCCGCCGATGGTGACGGTCGGGCAACAGGTCACCGTCGGCCAACCGATCGGCGTCGTCGGCTCCACCGGCCACAGCTCCGGCCCGCACCTGCACTACGAGGTGCACCACCACGGCGACCCGAGCCCGGAGGGCGCGGTCGACCCCGTGCCGTTCATGGCCGCGCAGGGCGCCCCGCTCGGCACGCCGCCCACCTGAGCGGCCCGTCACCATCCCCCCGCTCGACCCCGAGCGGCCAGAAGAAGGAGAAGCTGTGCCTGATCAGAACAACCCCGCGCCCGGCTATGACAGTCCGCCCGAACCCCATGCCGACGCAGCGGGCGACCACCTGGCCGCCGCCCACATCATGATCGGCGACGTCGGGGTCTTCGCCGGGGAGTGGAGCGCCTACGAACACCACGGCCGGAACCGCCACCGCACCGGTTTCGTCGGCCGCCTCGACGCCCAGCGAGGACGCAATGGCCGCTACGCGGTGTTCTCGTGCGACCGTGACGTCGCCGAGGAGATCGTCGCCGAACAGGAACGCCTACGCGACGAGACCCGGCAGCGCCTGCGCGCCGCATGCCTGCGAGGGCCCGACCTCGACGCCGAGCTGGACCTGGCGTACGCGCCGCTGCGTTTCGACGGCGACGACATCGTCCTGGACGAGCGGGGCGTCCACGGCGACGCCGAAGGGCTGTCCCGGATCTGCCCGGACGCCGTGGGCCGGTACGTGATCTGCGGCTGGCGGTGGGAGTGGCAGGCGGTCGATCCGGCTGACTGCGACCGCGTCGCCGGCACCCCTCCCGCGGCGTCGGAGCAGCCGGCCCGGATCCCGCTCGTCCACAGCCGGCTGCACGTGCCCCACCACCGGCTCGCCGTCACCAGCCTCACCGAGAGCACCACCCACGACGGGGTCTTCACCGCCACGCTCTGCCTCGACGGCGCACTGGTCGGCGTGATCGACAACTACCTCGGCGAGGGACAGACCCGGCTGCGGCACCACGACCCGGCCCGGTTCAGCGCGCGCGACCTGCGCGACTTCGTCGCCGGTTGCCGATTCCAGCGCCAGCCGACCGACACGGAGACGGTGCTGGACCGTCTGGTCGCGGAGTACGAGCTGGACACCCAGATCGCGACGCTGCCGGCGAACGGGATCCTGGCCCGGACGGTCGACGCCGACGGCGACTTCTGCGGCACCATCGTCGCCCTCGAATCCCTCACCAGCCTCGACCAGTTCGACCAACCCGCCAAGTGGGCCGGCCTCGCCGTCTACCTCATGACCTTCGACACCAGCTCGTGCTGCGCCGGCTGGCAGGTGTGGCTGGGCGACACGTGGCATCCGGTGCCCGCCCTGATCGCGATCACCTAATTCCAGCGGGGGTGCCACGGCGCTGCGCGTCGTAGCGCCGAGGTCATTCCCAAGGGCGCCCCTGCCCGGGGCAAACATCTGCACAAGATCGACATCGCGCATCGGTGGGGCGGGCCAGCAACCAGGCCCGCCCGACCAGCACATTTCCGAGAGGAAGAAACAACAGATGAGTGACTCCACGCGATCACACACCGGCCCTGCGGACGGCGAGGACACGAACTGGTCCACGCTCGGCCGACGGTTCCAGGAGATCCAGGCCACGATGATCCACGGCGACGGCGAGGCGGCCCTCGGCGGAGACGACTTCTACGGCGAGGCGCTACGACGCCTACTCACCCGCGGTGACTCGGGCTGGATCACCAGGGCCGCCCACGACCGGTTCATCCAGGCGCACCACGTCTTCAGCGGATCGGCGGTGGAGACCGCCCGGCGGCAGGCACGCCAGGCGCGCACCCGCTACGCCGTCTCCGCTCGGGGGATCCGCGCCGAGCTGGCCGCCTGGCTGCGCGAGGCGGGCTCCAACGAGCGGGTCGTGTCGAGCCGGTACCGGCGAGACGGGGTGCTCCTCGCCGCCGACTGGATCGATCCGGCCACCCCGGCGTGGCCCTACACCCGGCCCGAGCGCAGCCAGGAGGTCACGCCACCGTCCCCGGCCGGGGGCCACCGGTGGCGGCGGGTGCTGGAGGCGCTGCACGCGGCGGGCGAGCAGAACGGCGAGCGGGCCGCCGCCTGGTGGGCGCAGTACACCGTCGGCGGGCGCAGCCGAGGTGACGTCACGGCTGCCGCCCGCGCCGTGTTGGCCGGCATCGACGCCGGTGACCCCGCCGTCCTGGACGGGCTGCCCGCCTTCGACCTCGCCGGCTACGACGCCGACCGGTACCGCAGCCAGGCATCGGACGACGCACCCGACTGGGACGACCTGTCCGACGCCGAGCAGGGCGCCGCGATCGACGCCGCCCGCGACGGCTTCACCGCCGCCGTGCAGGACGGCGTCGCCGCCTCCTGCGCGGCCCTGCTCGGCGACGACATCGACAGCATCGGGTAGCCCTGTCACCCGCCGGACGCGGCAGGCATCCGGCCCATCGCCCTCGGCCGACCGGCCTGAGGGCCTTTCTGTTCACGAGAGGGAGCAACACGTGAGGAAGCCCTGGTGTGACCAGCGCGAGCCCACCGGACCCGCCGAGGAGGCAGCCGACGGCCCCCGTGCCCGCCCGGCGAGCGGGCCACCCGAACCGTGGCTCGTCGACGGGGGTTGGGAGGTGGCACGGCGGTGATCGACGACGACTATGTCCCCGGCGAGGGTGACGTCATGCCCGCCCTCTGGTGGCACCTGCCGGATCACGTCGGCCTCAGGAAGCGGTGGCGCAGCAGCGAGATTCCCGGCCATCCGCTGATCGCGTTCGCCGACGAGTTCACCTCGACGCTGCGCACCGCCGGCCCCCTCTACATCGACCTGCACGGGTACACGGCCTGGGACACCACCTCGTCGACGGGCTCCGTCGAGCGGCAGTTCTTCGAGGCCCTCACCGGCGGGTTCCCCGGCATGTTCAGCGTCGTCGTCGATGCCGGCCGCCCGACGGTGTGGCTGGCGCTGCGCCTGACGCGCCTCACCCACCCGATCGCCACCGCGATCATCGACCACCACGACCGCTACCGGGCCCACCGCCGCACGTCGGCGTAGCGGCCACCAGCCCGCCGCAGGCCGCCCGCGCCCGGTCTCTGGGCCGGCCTACGGCAGACGCCCGACCTGAACACCCGCTCCACGTAGCCGAGAACGGCTACGCGCACTCCTTCCCGCCCGCTGTGGCCCACCCTGCCGCCGCGCGCCCCGGGAAGGGGCGCGCGGCGGCTTCATCCGCCAAGGAGCAACCCCTATGTCCCCTCTGACCCGTATCCCGATCCGCCTGCCTCTGTCCAGCCCAAGGCCCGCGCCTGCGCTGCGCGGACACGACTTGATCACCCCCGACAGCGCGGGTATCCGTTGCACGCCGACCGCAGCCATCGTCGGAGGTGCCCGGTGACCTCGCCCACTCGACCCACCACGCCCAAGGCCAAGCCCCGCCCCATGTTCGGACCCGTCCTAGCCCTGCTCGCGGCCGAACCGCACCGCGCCTTCTCCATCGGCGACGTGGGCAAGGAATTGCCCGGCCGGTCGTCCGGCGCGATCGGCTCCGCGCTGAACCGCCTCGCCGACCGCGGCTGGGCCACGATGTCCCCAGGATCACCGCGCCGGTACACGATCACCGCCGAGGGCGTCGACGCGTTCACCGCCGGAGCCGGCGCCAGCCGCGCCCCCTCGACCACCGCCCCCACGCCCGCCGTACCGGCACCTGCCCCCACGGGTCCGGTTCCGCCGCGTCCCGGCGCGGTCCTGCGCCCCAACGGCGTCTGGTACCTGCCCCGCCGCCTCGGCGAGAGCACCGACGTCGAGGTGCTGCGCCGGCTACGCCGCGACAACATTCCGGTCCTGCTCTACGGGCCGCCCGGCACCGGCAAAACCAGCCTCATCGAAGCCGCCTACACCGATGCGATCACCGTCGCCGGCCACGGCGACACCACCGTTGAGGACCTCGTCGGCAACTATGTGCCGCTGCCCGACGGTGGCTTCGAGTTCTCCTACGGGCACCTCGTCACCGCGATGCGTCAGGGACGCGCCCTGTTCATCGACGACGCCACCCTCATCCCACCCCGCGTCCTGGCCGCCCTCTACCCGGCGATGGACGGACGGGGGACGATCACCATCGCCGCCCACCACAACGAAGTCGTGACCGCCACCGACGGGTTCTTCGTCTGCGCCGGCCACAACCCCGGTGTGCACGGGGCCATCCTCACCGAGGCCCTAGCCTCCCGGTTCTCGGTGCACATCGAGGTCACCACCGACTTCGACCTCGCCCGCTCCCTCGGCGTACCCCACGGCGCGATCGACGCGGCGGTCGCGCTCAACGCCCGGATGCGCAAGCACGAGATCGACTGGGCGCCGCAGCTGCGCGAGCTGCTGGCGTTCAAGCGCGTCGCCGCCAGCCTCGGGCTGCCCGCCGCCGTGGCGAACCTCGCCGCGGTCGCACCCGAGCCGGACCGGCAGGCGGTCGTCGAGGCCCTCCAGCGGGCCTACCGCGGCGCCCCCATCACCCCGCTCACCCTCGGCAAGCAGAAGTGAGGTCGACCCGACCATGACCAGCGTCTCCGCGCACCTGAGCACCTCCGGCCCCACCGCTACGGCACCGGCCCTGACTGGATCACCCTGGAGTCGGTGGTCGGCGGCCTGGACGAAGCAGGCCGCCCAGATCACCAGCCGAGCCGACGCCACCGTCACCGTCATCCCGGCCGCCGGCGGCCCACCCGGCTTCAGCTACCCCACCGCCGCCGAAATCCACATCGACGCCGACCTCATCGCCGACCCGACCATCGCCGACCCCCGCCGACCCGCCCACCGGTCGAAGGTCCCCGTCGCCTACGGGGTCCTGCTACACGAATGCGCCCACGTCATCCACTCCACGTGGAACCCACCACCCGACGTGCCACCAGTCGTCCGGGAGGCCGCGCTCCTGCTCGAGGAATCACGCGTCGAAAGCCGCTACCGCGACACCCGCCCCCGCGACCGGCGATGGCTACGCCGCGCCATCACCCACATCATCGACCCCGCCGACACTCCCACCGACACCCTGTGGAGCGCCGCCTACGCCGCCGGACTACTCCTCGCCCGAGTCGACGCGAAGATCCTCTACCCCGCCGACGTCCGCACACCGAGACGCATGATCACCAAGGTCCTCGGCCGCAAACTGCTCAACGGGCTACGCGGCATCTGGCGGGAGGCCCAGACCGTCGGCGACACCGACACCGCCCGGATGATTGACCTCGGCGAACGCTGGTGCCGGCTGCTGGGCATCGACCCCACCGCCAGCCCGGACCTACCCGCCGACGACGCGGTCACCAGCACGATCGCGGCGGCCATCGCCGCCGCCCTCGACGCCATCCTGCACAACCCGGCCGACACGCCGGAACCCAGGAGCGGCGGGCCCCGGACCGACGTGCCCGGCATCCGCGTCGACACCGACGTGCCAATCACCTGGGCCGAACGCGCCCCCGCCGACGCCGAACGCCACGCCGCCAACCGGCTCACCGCCCTGCTACGCCGCGCCCGCCACCGCGAACCCGCCCGCACCCGAGAACCCAGCACCGCACCGCCCGGACGGCTGCGCACCTGCGCTGCGGTCACCCTCGCCGCCCAACGCGCCAGCGGCGCCTCCCCCACCGCCCAGCCCTGGCAGCGCACCGTCCGCCGGCCGGTCCCCGACCCGGAACTGACCGTCGGCATCCTCATCGACGCCTCCGGCTCGATGACCGACTTCGCGAAACCCATGTCCTCCGCGGCGTGGATCGTCGCCCAAGCGGCCACCCGCGCCGGAGCGACCACCGCCACCCTCGCCTACGGCGACCGGATCACCGTGCTCATCCCACCTGGCCGCCGACCCACCACCGTCCGCGACATGCACGCCGACGCCGGCACCGAACGGTTCGTCGAAGCCTGCGCCGAAGCCGAACGGCTCCTGCACCTGTCCACCCCCGGCACCGCACGGCTGCTCGTCGTCGTCTCCGACGGCCACTACGTCAACCCCGACGAAAGCCAAGCCACCATCACCCGACTCCACCACACCGGCTGCGCCGTCCTGTGGCTCGCACCTGCCAACAAAAGCTGGCCGGCTCGCACGTACGAGCACACCACCACCGTCACCGTTGACGACCCCACCACCTGCGTCAACCTCATCGGCCACGCCGCCATCGACGCCCTGAACAGGGCCTAAACCCGGCGGGATTGGCTCCCGACCACACGCCGGGAGCCAATCCCGCCGGCCCACCGGGTCCGCCGCTGAATCCCCCGCACGCCCCGAAACGGAGAGCAGCATGCCCGACAGCGACATCACCCCTCCCCGATGTGGATCCCCGCCGACGCGACAACCTCGCCGGCTTCGTCACCGACCGACAGGCCGCTGCGCGGTGGCACCCTTCCCCGAGACCCCACACCCCGCGCTGGTCCTGCCGACGGACCGAGCCGCCGGAATCGAGCCCCGATGAACCCGACGCGCACCGCAGCCGACAAGGCGCGGCCGGTAGTCGCCATCGACGTCGACGGCGTCCTCAACCCCGACCACCCACGGCGGCGCGAACGTTTGGGCCCGATACCCGGCCTGCCCCGAGAACACGTCCTTCTCACTGACTGACGCCATGGGGCCCGCAGCCCAGATGCCACACGGAGCGTCACTGCCCGTGATGCCCGGACCTGCCACGATCCGCCTCCCGCTACCGCACTGACGATTATGCCGCAGGAGCGGGGCGAATACCGGATTGGGCCGGCTCAGGCCGTCACGCCTGCGCTCCGGCGATGTCCGGAGACCAACTTCGCGCCATCCGGGTGGGGCCGGCCGCGCGAGACCCAGAATCAGCCCGGCGACTGTCCATGACAGCGCCGCCGATGCCACGCCCAGCTCGACGAGGTAGATCGGCGGCGTCCGGGGTGGGCTGAGCGGGTAGACGCTCAGCCAACCCTCGGGCCTTGAGTAGGAAACCGGTCCCTTTTGCGTTTTTCGGGCCGGTGTCGGTGCACGAGTTTCATTGCACAGCCAGGTACGCCAGAAGTACACAGGCCGAGTTGTCTGCCGCTTCGGCTCCGTCGGCGACTTGCGAACGGAGCAGCCCTATATTCTACTCACGCTGGGTTACCAGTCGAGTCGGTTCGGGCGAGCGGATCGCGACTACTCCGTGCGTTCACGAGGACGTTCGGTTGGCCGGGAACTTGACCCTGAGTGGCACACTTCATCGCGATGGATCCGTTGGGGAATCTCGGCCGCAACAACCGGTGCTGGTGCGGTGAGCCGCGTAAGTACAAGGCCTGCCACGGGCGTCACTATCCACCGTCCACGCCAGGTCAGCCGATCGGCCACCCTGATGACGAAGACCGCGTCTGGCTGTCACCGACCACCGCCATGGCCCGCAATGCCCTGCGCCAACCGAGCACCGGCATCCCGTACGTCCTGCCGCTTGGTCGACCCCAGACCCGCCCGATCGACGTCGATCCGGCCGTCCAAGCCCTCCTCGACGCACCCCGGCTCACCACACAACCGTTGCCGGTCCTCGGCAAACACCGCTTCGAGGTCTTCGATCACACCGGACACGACCGCGCCGCCCTCACTGATGGCATCGTCGGTATCGCCGTCGCCGTTGCTCAAGCCCTAACCGAACTCAACTTCCAGCACGAACATCGGCCGACCATCCTGTGGAATGACGAGGTCGACGCCGACCGCCTTCTCGGCCAGACGCTCCTGTTCGCCGACCATGTCTGCGTTCCCGACCACGTCTTCGCCGCCATCATCGCGGGCCGCGACGACAACGCGATCCACGACGCCATCGCCGAACAACGCCGTCTTCGCCCACTCATCGAAGCCGGCGTCATCGTCCCCGTTCCCGAAGCACTCGGCATCGCCGCGCGGGTCGACGCCGCCAATACGCTGACGCAACGGGACCTGCAGCGTCGCGACCTTACCGACTGGATTCGCAGCCAACTCATCGTCGAAGGTCCGACTGCCCGCGAAGCCATGTTCATCAACACGATCGACGATCGCGACTCACCGCAGATGTGGCTCTACTCCCGGCAAACGGTCTTCGACGAAGACTCCGACGGCAGAAGCACCTTCACATCCCGCCTCCCCGGCATGTACGACCCCGCCCACGACTACGAACCGTGGAAACAGCAGAACCTCGATAAGGCCGTTGGGTGGCACCTACGGCGTGCCAACGAACGACTCGTCACCGGCGAGGTCTTCACCGCCGACTACCTCACCACCTCACCGTTCCAGGCTCGGCTCCTCGCCCGGAAAGGCGTGCTACCCGATCAGCCGATCCACGCCGCGGTCTGGGCCGACATCCCCATTCTGCCCACCGCCGACCCCGCCACCCTGGCGCGTGCTGCCGCCGAAGAAGAAGCCGTCGAAGACCTCCGCCAGAAGGTCCGAAACGCCCTCCGCGGCGCCCGCGACCTCGGCACCGGTGCCGACGCTCTCACTGCTCTCGGTGAAGAGCTCGCTCACGCCAGTCGGCAACTCCAACGCACCGTCCGCACCGAACGCCGCTGGAAGGTCATGGTCCCCGCCGTCACAGGGCTCGGGGCCATCGCGCTCGGAGCCGCTGGCGGCCTCCCCGCCATCGCCTCCGGCGCGCTCGGTGCCGCCGGCGGTCTTGTCCCGTACTTTGCTGACAGGTCGGGCCGCCGACGCAACGCTGCCTACCTGTTCTACCTAGCCAGCCGAACCCGCCGACCTGGGCGTTGATAGCCACGCACCAGCCGGCTTAAGCAACTCGGCTCACTAATCCGCTCATCGGCCAGATCCCCACATCGACGACCAGATGGCTCAGCCGACCCGTCGCGCAATGTCACCGATCTGGATTGCCGCGAAGTCGAGGGGCCAGTCGCCGTGCGTAGGTCGACATCGGCGCGTACGTAGTGACGCCGCACTAACGCTGTAATCGGACATCTATGCCGGCAGGCCGGTCGTCGTGGTGCCTGTTGACATCACTCGCTCTGGCTGTTCGGTCGTGCGGGGCCGGGGCGTCGCCGTGTGCGTTCCCTGGCGATTCCCGGTCGTCGGGGGTAGTCCGGTGGCAGGTAGCGGTAGACCGAGCGCAGCGACTTGCCGATCTTCTCGGCGAGTCGTTCAGGCTCGATGTTTGGTTCTCGGCGCAGCCAGTAGGCCACTGCCTGCGCGGTTGCCGTGGGCACCTCCGAGTCCCTGTCGTCGTCCTCGTCGTCGAGAGAAGCGTCCTGATCGTCGTCTGTCTCGTCGTCGCTGGTGCCGTCGGTGGCGTTGTCGGTTCGGCCGGTGCCGGTGAACTCCTCAGGCTGAAGTTCGCCCGTCGGTGGGCCAGCGTCGTCCTGGCTCTGTGCACCGTGACCGCCGTGAGGGGCGGGCTCGGGGTTCCGAACGGGCGCTGGCTTCTGTTCTCGCGGGGGGATGGCTGGCGGGTTTGGCTGGGGCTGGGCCGATGTTGGGTGGGGCGTCGGGATCGCGGCGGCGGGGGCCTCTCGTCGGGGCCAGCGGCGCCGGCGGTGGCCGGCTCTGGTGGCGGTGGTGATCCTTTCTGGGGCGAGGTCGGCGGCGAGGAGCGCGGTTAGTTCGTTGTAGTCGGCGGTGGCGGCGAGGCGGGTCGCGATCTCGTTGAGGTCGTACACGCGTACGGCGATGTCGGCGGTGGTGGGGTCCACGGCGGCGCGGATCTTGCGGTGAAGGACGGTGGCGATGGCGGCGTCGCGGCGTTCCCGGGCGATCGCGGCGCGGGCGGCTGTCATGGATTCGTACAGGTCGAGGCCGTCGGCTTTGGCGATCGCCCGGGACCGTGAGGTGATGACGGGGTGGCGGATCCAGTGGCCGAACACCTCGTAGGCGGGCGGGGTGGGTGGCAGGTCTCCGGTCGCGCGGAGCCGATCGCGGCGCTGGTTGCCGGCGTGCATAAGCCAGACGAGGTAGCCGAGGGCGGACATGCCGGCGTAGAAGCCGCCGACGAGGTGGTCGGGGTGGACGATCCAGTTGAAGGCCACGGCTCCGGCGGCGATCGCGGCGGACAGGATCCGGGCGGCGATCGCCCGTTCGCCGAGGCGGCGGCGTACGTCGGCGTTGGCCATCACCACCACGCCGCCGAGTTCGAGGGCGGCGACGGCCGGGACCGCGACGATCACCGAGATGCCGAGTGTCTGGACGGCACCGGTGACCTGCCCGACGAGGGCGACCAGCAGCACCAGGACGTAGAAGGCCATCCGCATCTGCGCGGTGCGACGCACGGCGTTGACAAGGTCGGCGTCGAGCGCGTCGCGGGTCATCGGGGTGCTGGTGCGGCTGCCCGGCGCCAGCTGCCCGCCGGTTCGCGGCGGGGTGGGGCTGGTGGTGGTGGGCATGGATGTCGGCGGTGCGGTGCCGTTGCGGCGGCCGTTCGCCGCGTACGGGCCGCCGCCGCTGGTGTGGGCGGGGTCGTCGGGCGGCCGGTGGTGGGTCGCCTCGGGTGCCGCCGCAGGGTGCGGTGTCACGGGTGCCGTCCGGTGTCTCGGGGGTTGGGCTGACCGGCGGGGCGCTGCCGCAGGCCGGCGATGAGCCGGTCGGCGAGTGCGACGGTGTCGTCGCTGGGTTCGGCGTCGATCTCTTCGAGCCGGTGGGTGAGGGTGCGGCGCAGGGCGCGGATCTCGTCGAGGTGTCCCAGCGCGGCGTGGGCGCGCATCGCCTGCTGGTAGACGGGTTCGGCGTACGGGTCGTGGCGGATCGCGGCGTGCAGCACCGTGAGGGCTTCGGTGGGGTCGTCGGTCGCGGCGGCGAGGGCGAGGTGCGCGTCGAGGGCTTGGCGGCGGATGCCCTCGCGGTGGGCTTCGATCCATTCGTAGTCGAAGCCGTCGGCGAGTGCGCCGCCGTAGGCGTCGACGGCGCAGCGCAGCGCGGCGATCCGCTCGGCGTCGTCGCGGGCGCGCTCGGCGTAGCGCAGGGCGTCGCGCATCCGCCACAGGTCGGTGTCGAACGCGTCCCGTGTGAGGGCGTAGCGGCGTGACGGGTGGGTGAGGTAGGTGGCGGGTCCGCCGGTGCGGGCGAGGGTCTTGCGCAGCGCGGACACGTAGGTGTGCAGCCGGTGTGGTGCTTTCGCCGCCGGGGCCTCGGGGAGCAGGTCGTCGAGGATGCTGTCCTGTGCGGCGTCGCCGTCGTGGACGGCGAGGTAGACCAGCAGTTCGAGCGCTTTGGCCCGCAGCGGCACGGTCGTGTCCATGTCCACGATGCGGGCGCCGCCGAGTACCCGCACCTCGACCCGTCCTTCGGTGAGGGCTGGCTGCTCTTCGCCTTGTTCGGCCGAGGTGTCGCCTGCGGGAGTTGTGTGCGGCTCGGCGCGGGGCGCGACGGCGAGGGCCGACACCCCGGCGGCGGCTGGCACCGGGGTCTCGGCGCCGGCCGCTGCCTGGCCCGGCTCGGCCTGGTCGGGCTTGTCGGTGCCGGGCGTGCCGACTGACGCTGGTCGCGGGCCGTGACCGTTGGCGGGCGGCGGGGACACGGTCGGTGCGGAGGGCCGGTGTTGGCCGGTGTGCGCTTCGGCGAGCGTGGCGAGCAGGTCGATCGTTTCCGCCGGGGTGAGGACGGCCAGCCGGCCGATGTCGGCCGGGTGCGTGCCGTGGCGGGTTTCCCCGTCGGCGGGTGTGGTGGTGCCGTCGGTGTCGACGACGACGGTGTCCCCGTCGGGCCAGGGGCCAAGCAGGACGCCGTGGATGTCGAGGCGTTGTCCCTGGGCCAGGAGCGCGGCGATCCTAGCGCGTTCGTGGCTGGCCGTCGCGTCGGCGATGAGCAGGACGGGTGGTTGGGGTTCCTCGTAGGGGTCGGCGTGGCGCAGCTCGGCGATGGTGTCGACTTCGTGCTGGTAGACCAGGCGGGTGCGGTGCAGCGTCTGCGTTTCGAGGATGTCCAGGGCGTCGTCGAGGCCGCCGGTGACGGTCAGGCGGGGTGTCTCGGGCAGGGCTACGGCGGCGGCGCCCAGCAGCGTGGCGGCGGTCGCCGAGCCGATGACCACCCAGCTGCGGGCGTCGGGGTTGTCGATGCCGCCGGTGGCGAGGGCGGCGGTGAGGAAGCCCCGGCCGGCTGCCTCCGCGCCGGGTCCGGTCAGTCCGAGGCCGGCTGGTGGCCACACGGAGACCAGCGGGTTGTCCAGTGCCGGTACGACCGGCACCGGGGTGGCGGACCGCTCGTCACCGGACGATTCAGGGTCGGCCTGGCCTTCATCGTCGTCGAGGAGACGGTGATCGTGGGCGGAGGCGGTGCTGGCAGTCGTGGTGTCGGGGATGTCTGCCTGGTTGTCGTCCTCGGCTGCGTCGGCGCGCAGGCTGCGGCGGATCCGTGAGACGACGTCGGGCATGCGGTCGAGGTCGGCATCGTCGGTGCGGGTGTGGGCGCTGGGAGGTCGCGGCTGGTAGCGGCGGCGGCGGTGGGCCCACACCAGCGCGGCGGCTGCCGCGATCGCGACGGCGAGGCCGAGGTCGATCCAGCTTCCGGTGAGCAGCGCGATGCCGCTCGGACGCTCCGGTTGGGCCGACGGGCTGGTAGAGGCGGGCGCGTCGGCGGAGGTGCCGCCGGGGGTGCCGACCGGTGTGGCCGGGGCGGGGGTGGCGGGGGTGGGTTCGGTGACGCCGTCGTCGGCGGGTCGGCTGACGGTGGGGCTCGGCTGCGGCGGCGTGGTCGTGGGGTTGGCCGGCTCGCTCGCCGACGGGGCAGGTGTCGGAGCCTCTGGGGCCGCCGGTATTCCGGGTGTTTCCTCGGCCTCGGGCGGCGGCGGGGGCGCGGGGGTTGCGGGGCGGGCGGCGGCTGGTGGGACGGCGTCGTCCGGTAGTTCGAGGGTCCAGCCGGGGTGGATGAGGTGAGGGCTGGTGAACGTGCCGCCGACGGTGTCGAAGTGGGTGCCCCGGTTCAACGCCCAGATCTCCGGCCAGCGGTTGGCGTCGCCGAGCCACTCCTCGGCGATCTCGGACAGGGTGTCACCGCGCTGCACCGTGCAGGTGTAGTCCTGGCCGGCGGCGACGAGGGTTATCTGGCCGGCGGCCAGCCGCAGGGCAGGCGCTGCGGCGGCGGGCGCCTGTGTCGGGGCGGGTGCGGCAGGCACGGCCACCGCCGTCTCGGGGCCGATGTGGGACGGGGCGGTCGCGGGGGCGCGGTGTCCGGTCGCGTTGGCGGGCTCGGTGAGGGCCGGTGCCGCCTGGGCGGCGGTGGCGAGGACACCGCCGGCGACGGCGGCGACCAGGAGCGCGGCGAGTCCTCGGGCGGGTGCGATGGCTTTGGGCTGTGGCAGGCGGATGCCCGCCACGGTTTCGGCGATCTCGGCGATCAGCGACCAGATGAACGCCGCCCACGCGATCCAGAGCAGGCACACGACGGCGTTGCCGAGCATGCTGTCGGTCAACGGTGAGGTGAGGGCGACGCCGACGTCCGACCAGGTGGGAACCTGGCGGGGCAGTGGCCAGCCGACGTAGCGCACGAGCGCGTACGGCACGCCGGCGGTGAGCAGCGCCAGGAACCCGAGTCCGGCCAGCCGGCGGGCGGTGGCGGCGAGGAATGCGAACACTGGGTCTCCCGGTCGTGCGAGGCGGCTCTGGTCAGGAGGGTGCGGTGACGCCGGTCAGCGGGGTGGCGGTCGCGGTCGCGGACACCGGCAGACCGGTGATCCCGACGATGGTGAGAAGTTGTGTCTTCCGGGTGGCGGTGATGGCGACGGTGACGGTGGTGGTGGACGCGGACACCGTGACCTGCCCGTCGGCGGCGGCCTGCTGGGCGAAGGCCCGCGCCGCGGCAGCGGCCTGGGCGGGCTGGAGTTGGATGGCGCCGGTGGCCCGGTAGGTGGCGAGGTCGATCTCGCGGGCGCCGGCCCGGGCGGCGGCCTGCGCGACGTCGAGCAGCCGGACCTTGTCCGACATGCCCAGGCCGAGGTCGAGAACTAGGCCGGCGAGGACCAGGACGATGACGACGCCGACGATGGTCCACGGGGTGACCTGGCCGCGGTCGTCCCGCCGGGCCCGCTCCAGGCGGGTGCGTAGGCGGCTCACGGGGTCGACCCGATGTACCGGTCGACGGGCTGCGACGAGGTGCCCGACAGGGTCACCGACCCGGGCAGTCCCAGGCCGAACAGGTCCTCCAGGTGCACGGTGCACACCACGGTGGCCGAGACCACGCCACCCGGGACCAGACCGCCGCTGCTGATCGACGTGCTGTGCGGGCGGCAGGTCATCTTCCGGCCCTGCAGGGTAGCGGCCGCGGCGTCCCTGCCGCCGGCGACGGCTGCGGCGGGGGTACGGGCCAGGGATGCCTGGCGGGCCGCCGCCGCGGCGGCGGCGTTCACATCGCTGTCGGCGGATGCCAACCGCAGGCAGGCGACGACCGCAAGCGCAGCGAGGACCATCAGCGGCACGTAGGTCAGGGCGATCTCGGTGCTCACCGAACCCTCGTCACCGCGCAACACGGCCAACCGTCCGACCGGCGGCCGGACGGTGTCGGCGGGCGCCTTACGCGTCTTCACCGGCGGTCTCCGCCGGCTGCGGCGAGGCCGAGGGTGTCGAGGTCCGGGCGGAACCGCTCGACCGGCGCGGACACCGTCGTCGACACGGACAGGGACAGGAACGGCACGATCTGGGGTGCGGTGGCCGTGATCTGGACGGTCGCGGCGTCGGCGGTGCGGGTCACCGCGATCCGCCGGTCGCTGACGAGACTGCCGGCGACCTGGGTGAGCACAATGTCGGCGTCCGCGCGACCGGCCGCGGTCGTGCCGCCCTCGATCCGGGTGGTCTGCAACGCATGGTTCGCCGCGTGCTGCAGGGCGAGCTGAGCCACGCCCCAGGTCGCGAACTGCACCCCCAGCAGGACGAGCAGCATCAGCAGCGGGGCGTAGAGCACCACCTCGGTGGTGACCGACCCCCGGTCACCACCGAGCCGGCGGCGTCTGGTGTGGCGTCCGGTGCTCATGGCTACAGGGTGATGCCGGTGATCTTGGTGATGATCTTCGATTGGAAGATCGCGTACACGGCGGCGACGAGCAGGACCAGGAACGCGATCCACAGCACCTTCTCCGTGGTCTCGGAACCGCGGTCCTTCGATTCGCGTAGGCGGTGGATCCGGTCGGTGAGGGTGAGGTGGACAAGGGTCAGGAGGGCGAGTGCTCTGGGCACGAGGGGTGCTCCTTCGGTGCGATTCTGTTCGATTTTGTGCAGTTTTAGAAGGTGTCGATGGCGGCGACCGCCGGGTAGAGGAGGAAGATCATGTAGCCGATCGCGAGGAGCATCACCGGCATGCTCATGCGTTCGGTGGCGGAGTTGGCCTTGGCCTCCAGGGCGTTGGCCTGGTGGGCGCGCATGGTGGCGGCGCGGATGCCCAGCGAGGTGCGGATCCGGGCCCCCTCGGCGCCGGCGAGGCTCATCGTGGCCGCGAGTTCCTGCAGCTCGACGACTCCGGTGTCTTCGCCGAGTTGACCGAGGGACTGCCAGGGCGGGACTCGCAGCAGCCGGGAGGTCGCCACCGCCCGGTTCAGCCGGTTGGCGGCCCAGCCGTTGGTGTCGGCGCAGGCGTCGTCGAGGGCCTGTTCCAGGCCGGCGCCGCCGGCCAGGGAGATGACGACCAGGTCGAGAACCGCGGACAGGGCGTAGCGGAGCTCGTCGCGGCGGCGCTGTGCCTCGGCATGCACGGTGGTCTCGGCCAGCCACCACCCCCCGACGCCGCCGGCCAGGGACACCCACAGCGGAACCTGGGCGCCGAAGGTCGTGCCGCCGGAGGCGAGCAGCGCCATCACGACGGGCGGGAGCAGCAGCCCGGCCAGGACCGCGAGGGTCTGGTCCGCCAGGTGCACGGCTACGGGCCGTTCCAGGACCGCCAGGTCCGCCCGGGTGCGGGGCCGTGGCAGCCCGAAGGCCCGCCACGGGGTGGACAGCACCCGGGTACGCCACGGCAGCGGATCGGCGGCCGGCGCGGGCGGGCGACGCAGGGCGTCGAGTGCCCGCGCGAGCGACGGGCGGGCCGGCCGCAGGCCAGTGGCGATGAGCAGCAACCCGAACCCGGCGACCGCGCCCGCGGTCAGGACACTGCCGGTCATGACGACGTCCGTGGCGCGCTGAGGATGCGAGGCGGCTGGGGAATCCGCGAGGCGCGGGCCAGCCACCAGAACCCGCCGACGAAGACGCCACCGACCGCCAGCAGGACCAGCTGCCCGGTGAGCGTGCTGTACGGGGCGAGGAAACCGCGGTTGAGCAGGATCAGGCCGGCGACCATCACCACACAGGTGCCGGTGATGACCCGCGCCGCCGTGCGGGTCGTGGCCCGCGTGGTGGCGACCCGCATCCGGATCTGCGCCTGCTCCCGGGCGGTCGCGGCCAGGCTCGTCAGGCTTTCAGTGAGCTGCCCGCCGTGGTAGCCGGCTGCCTGCTGCAACGCCCGCACCACCAGGTCGGCGGTCGGGTCGGCCAGCTCGTCGGCGAGCACCCGCAACGCCTCAGGCAGCCGCACCCCGGTGCGGACGGCGTCGGCCAGGCGCTGCACCTGCGCGCGGATCGGCGCCGGGGTGACCGGCGCGGTCACGGTGATCGCCTGCTCCAACCCGGCCGCCGAGGACAGGGTGTCGCGCAGCAGCTCGGCCCACGTCGCGACCGCCTCGATCCGCGCCAGGGACCGGTGGTGTTCCCGGTCCGGGCCGAGCACACGGGGCAGCGTCCAGACCGCCACGGCGGTGAGCAGCGCGGCCACCGGCCAGCGAGTCAGCACGGCGGCGGCGAACCCGCCGACGACGGCGGCGACCGCACGGGTCCGGTCCGCCGACGTCCACACCCGGCGGGCTGGCCGCGACGGCGTCGAACCGGCAGGGCGGCGACGCAGCCCGTCGATGATCATCATCAGGCCTGCGGCGCAGGCCAGCCCGAGCAGAATCGGCCCCACCGCTACCACCGGTCCTTCGCCAGGAGGTCCGGGTCCAGGCCGGCGGCGGCCAGCTCGTCGAGGGTGTCGGCGCGCATCGGCGCCGCCGGCACCGCCCGGCCGTCGCGGGCCGGCCGGTAGATCTCGTTGCTGGGCACCTGGGTGCCGTCGGTTTCCAGGACCTGCCGGATCGAGGACACCACCCGGGTGCCGTCGGTCGCGGTCGCCAGGTGGATCACGAAGTCGACGGCCTGGCCGATGAGCATGTTCGCCGCGTCGAACGGGTACCGCTCCGGGGCCTGCATCACGTAGGTCGCCAGCCGGGTCAACGCCTGCTTGCTGGACGAAGCATGCAGGGTGCACATGCTGCCGTCGTTGCCCTGCGACATCGCCATCAGCATCGGCACCGCCTCGGCGCCACGGGACTCCCCGACGATCACCCGGTCCGGGCGCATCCGCAGCCCCCACCGCACCATCGTGGCCATGTCGATTCCACCGACACCTTCGAGGTTCGGCTCCCGCTGCTGCAACGCGGTCGTGTTGGGATGCTGGTCGGCGTCCTCGTCCAAACCCAGCTCATAGGCGTCCTCGACCGTGACGATCCGCTCCAACGGGCTCATCGCCCCCGCCGCAGCACGCAACAGCGTGGTTTTGCCCGCGCCGGTGCCGCCACTGATGACCAGGTTCTTGCGAGCCCGGACCAGGGCGGCGATCAGCTCCCGCAGACCCAGGGTCAGCTCCCCGCGCCGCACCAGGTCATCGAGAGTGACCCTGCGCAGCACGTTGCGGCGGATCGACAGGCTCGGCCTCTTGCTGACCGCCATGACCGCGAACAACCGCTGCCCACCCGGCAACCGCAGCGACAACCCCGGCGAGCCCCGGTCGAAGCGCCGCTCCTCCTGACCGCTGCGCGCGGCGGCGACCCGCACCAACCCGATCAGGTCCTCATCGGAGGCGGCCACCGCGGCCACCCGCTCCACCCGGCCCCCCGTGGTCCGGATCCACACGTTGTCACAGCCGTTGACGAAGATGTCCTCGACGTCCGGGTCGTCGACCAACCGCTGCAACCCGCCCAACCCGGTGAAGCTGTCCCGCAGCGCCCGGGCGACCGCCGCCTCGACCTGCGGCGTCAGCGGTGTCCGGCCCGCCGCGATGTCCGCCTGCGCGTTGCCGGCCAACTCCTCGGCGATGTACCCGGCGATCAGCGCGTTGCGCTGCGCCTCGGCCAGTTCCGCACCCCGCTGGGCGAGACGGTCGCTGACCCGCCCCCGTAGCCTGGCGACGACATCCGGCGGCGCGGCGATCCCACCGGCAGGGCTCGGCACCGTCATCGGGACACCACCTCCACACCCGCAGCGTCACGGGCGTGCGGCACCCGCTGCCGCACCGTCGCGGCCAAGTCCCGCAACGCCCGCACCAGCGGCGTGCGATGCCAGGTCCGGCCGGTCAACCTGCCGCTGAGCACTCCCGCGCCGCGCGGGTCGCTGGGCAACTCCGCCCACACCGGAACCGCGAGCCTGCCCTCGATCTCCGCCGCCCCGTACGGGCCCTTGCCGACCAACGCCAACCCGACCCGGTCGGCACTCACCACGTCCCGCAAGGCGGTCAGGCGGGAGTCGAGGTGGTCCAGGTACTCCGTCGTCGGCGCCACCACCAGCACCACGGCGTCCGCCACCGCCAGGAGGTCCACCGCCGGGCTTGCCAGGTAGAGCCGTCCCACGTCCACGACCACCGTCGGCGCGAGACCCCGCAGCACGGTGCCCGCATGGCGGGCGAGCACACCGACCGACCCGGCCGCGACGTCAGCAGATCCGGGCGCCACCACCACGTCGACCCCCAACGGGAGCCGCTGCACATGCTCGCCGAGCACCCCCACGCCCCCGTGCCGGGCCGCCGCCGCCAACGACGCCAACCCCGGCTGCTGCGCGAGCCCGAACCGGGCCGCGAAAACCCCGCCCGACGGGTCCGACTCCACAAGCAGCGTCTCGGGCTGCGCCCAGCCCGCCGCCAAACCCACCGCGACCGTCGACACTCCCGGCGACCCGGACACCGACGCGCACACCACCAACATCTGGCTCACCCCTGCGGCCCGAGCTGCACCAACGACACGTCACCCGACGCCGACGCGACCGCCTCGGCGGTGTCCGCCGCCAACAACAGGGTCACCAGTTGGCTGCCGACCTGGTCGGCGCCGGCCTCGACCGACACCACCGTGGCCACGCCACGGCGCACCCCGGCCACCGAGTTCGGTCCCGTACTGCTGCCCGGCTGCGGCACCGGCTGCCCGGCGGTCACCGCCGGCACCACCAGCACCACCACCCGCGCTCCCGCCGCCAGCCCGGCCGGGGCACGACCCGGCTTCACCGGCAACGCGATCACCGCCTGCCCGGCCGGCGGCCACGCCACCGGCCCCACCTGCTCCGCCGTCAACAGGCTGCCCGCCGCGAGAGGCACCACCGCACTGCGACCCACCCACTGACTGCGCTCACCGGCCGGCAGCAACGCCAAACCGGAGGCGTTCGCGACCCGCACCACCCGCAGGTCCGCGTCCGCGATCACCTGCCCGGCCGACACCGGCCGCGCCACCGCCAGGTACGACTGGTCCGCGTTGACCCGCAGGTCCACCTGCCAGAACACCACCACCGTGGCCAGGACCAACAAGGCTCCCAGAACCACCCGACGGCTGCTGCGACGTCCCGGCCGCGACGGCACCGCCGCACCGGCCTGCCGCGTCACATGCTGCCCCGCTCGGGGACGCTCAACGGTGGCAGTCACCGCTACCCCGCCACAATCGCCTGGGACTGCGCCACCGGCAACGCCACCGACGACGTCGTCGTCAACGGCGGCACCGTGCCGCTCTGCCCACCACCAGCCCAGCTCACCAACCAGGTCACCGTCGCCCGCAGCGTGAACACGGCACCCGGCGCACCTGCGGAACTGACCCGATACGTGTGCCCACACGACGACACCGCCCGCGGATCCGTACCCGCGCGCCACGGCAGCCCCGGCCCCTGGCACACCACCTCACCGGTCCCGTCACCCGGGCTCCACACCACCCGCACCGGCGTCGCGGTCGCCGTCACCGACATCCCCGGCACCGACGCCGTCGCCCGACGCACACCCCACGTCGGCCCATCCACCCACAACCACACCGGCACCTGCACCAGCACCCCACTCGCCGCCTCAGGATTCGTCCGGATCCCCGGCGCCGGAAGCCGCAACCGCGACACCGCCACCTGACCCAACGCCTGCGGATCAGCCACCTGCCCCGCCGCCAGCCACATCGCCTGGCTCACCGAAACCCCACCCTGGTCAAGCTGGCAAATCTGCTGATACCACGCCCCTCCACCGGCACCAGAGGGAGCCGGAGCCTGCGGCTCGAGACGCTCGTACCTGCACTTCGACTCCTCACCACCGCCGGAGCCAGAACCGCCCCCACCGTTGTCGACACCACCGTTACCGGTTCCTGCACCGCCCGGAGTGCCGACGGACACGGTGCATTCCTGAGCGTGAGGGAACCGCGAGCAGTCGATACCGCCAATGCCATCACCGGCGTGCGCCGTAGGGGTCAGGAGGATGAGGCTTGAAAAGCCAATCGCAATGATTAGCAGGGGTCTGCTTTTCCACTTCGTCAACTGCATGTGCCCACCGCCTGTATGCCGAGGCCGGTTACTCTCCAGCCTTCGCCGGTACCGAGATTCGTGGCCGTAGCTTTCGTGAGTCTGCGTCCACCCGACTCGTCATCGACCAGGTCACCGGACGACGTGTAGGTGAGGAACCTCTCGGTGCTGAGGCAGTCAGCGATGCTCACGGTCGCGGGCTGATTCGACAGGTTGACCTCGGTCACCTGAGGGCTTGAGCCGAGTTCACCCTTGATGACGTGTCCGTCCCGCCTGGCGTTGGAGAGCCCTTCGCGGAGAGTCGCAAGCGCCTTCCCGCTCGCGTGCTTGGCGAGATCCGGCTCGTCTGGGTTCGCCGTCAAACCTGCCTTGGCATAAGCGCTCCACATGCCGCGGTAGGCGTTCAACGCGAGTTCCTCCGCGCTTCCGCGTGCGTCCTGCGGAGGCGCAGACATCGCGGGAGTCGTCGGCCCGGCCTCGGTTTCCGGGCTACCGCCGCCAGTGCATCCGGTGAGCAATGCCACCGCGATCGCGACGCCTAGAACCGCAACCGGTCGGGCGGAACGCGAGGAAGCAAGAAAGCTCTGGCAACTTCGCAAGCCCTCTTGGCATTGCCGCTCACTGATAGTTACTGAACTCCCGGCGACATGCAGTTGCCGGGCCTCGATCGACCCCACCATGAATCCCCCGTGAAAGTTCCACATCTCAATGTCTGCGATCACCTCTACACCCTTCACCTACGGTTACCGCAACGTGATTACCCGTCGGTAGTTACCTCTTCGTAAGTCCCACCGACCCGCGACATATGGGGAAGAATCTGGACGAAAATTATCCCGGATGTCAGGTTAGCGACACTATGACCGAACGGAATGGAAGCCGTAGAATCTTCTAACCGTTGCGAAGGGGTCGCCGCATGAGCGCCGTTTCCGGGAGCCCTGCACCGCATGAGCTCGCCGCCGAGCTGGGCAGGCGATCCCACGCCGTCTTGGCTCTTGTCACGTTGAGCAATCACGGCGAAGGCACCATCGAGCAACTCGGACTCGATCAGGCATGTCACGAGCGAGGGCGCCTCGGCGAGGACCTGGGCTGGCTCGCCGCCGTCGGCCTCGTGCGGCGAGACTCGTCAGCAGGATCATGGGACATCTCCGATCCGGGAGCCGTCTACCGCCTGTCCACGCTCGGCGCGACGGTCGCCGCCTCCCTGGCCGCCCTCGCCCAGGCATGCGGGGCCACAGCCGCCCATCGCCGCGTAAATCCATGAATCTCAATGAATGATGGGCTTCTACCTGGCTTCTGACGAAATCCGCTATTCCCGAAGCGCGCC
Source organism: Micromonospora sonchi (assembly GCF_014646235.1). GTDB lineage: Bacteria > Actinomycetota > Actinomycetes > Mycobacteriales > Micromonosporaceae > Micromonospora > Micromonospora sonchi. The sequence goes on from NZ_BMNB01000004.1 coordinate 104,169, forward strand.
GCGCCCCCTACACTTCCCCGGATACTCGACCGGACGGGGGAAGGTGCATGCAGGAGTTCGAGACCTTCTACGCCGCTGTCAAACTCTGTGGACACCGTTGGACCCTTGAGATCCTGACGTCGCTGCAGCAACAGCCGATGCGCTTCACCGACCTGCTCCAAACCATCCGGCCCACGCCGAGCGCGAAGTCCCTGAACGAGGCACTCCGCCGGATGCAGGACCGGGACCTGATCGGCCGCAGCAGCAACGACGAGGGCCTCCTGTACCAGTTGACGCCCGCCGGGCGGCAGCTCATCCCGCTGCTTCTAGGGTTCATGCAGGAGATCCGACAGTGGGCCGAGCGGTACCACGACAGCGCCGCCCCCGTGACCGGCACCCGGCCAGCCCGCAGGCCGTGACCGCGCCACCCGGACGCCGGCAAGGCACGGGCTGATGCACCAAGCGGTCATCCTCGCTGCCGGCATCCTCGGCGCAGGTGCCGGTGCGCTGATCCCGCGACCGACCTACCGGCTGTCCGTCCCGACCGACTCGCCACCGCGTGCCGTCTGCCATCACTGCCAACTGGCCTTCCAGCCCGCTGTACGGAGTTGGGTCGTCGTCGGCAACCGCTGCGCGAGCTGCGCACGGAACCTCGGCCCCGCGTGGCCGCTACTCAGTGGCATCCTCGCCGTCACATCGACCGCCTTAGCCTGGCGGCTGGACCCCACGACCACTCAAGACCTGGTGCTGTTGGCAGCGTGGCTCCTGGTAGCCAGTGCCGGCTTGCTGCTGGCGTGCGTGGACGTGGCAGTACGACGCCTACCCACCCCAATCGTGCTCGCCACCGCCGCCGCCTTGGTCGGAATGATCGGTGTCGCTTCCACCGTCTCTCGCCAGCCCTGGATGCTCGTCAACGCCATCACGGCCGGCGGGCTGCTCGCGGGGATCTACCTAATGCTCGCGCTACTCGGCGGCGGTATGGGGATGGGCGACGTCCGACTCGCGGGAATGCTCGGCCTGGCCCTCGGGACTACCACCTGGACCGCGGTGTTCCTCGGGGCGGTACTGCCCTACCTCCTCGCCGCGCCCCACGCCGTCGCGCTTGGCATCGCCGCGCGCGTGCGCAGCCACCTCGCGTTCGGGCCGTACCTGGTCAGCGGAGCGGTACTCGCGGTACTCGCAACCGGATAGCCAAATCCTGGTGCCTACTGGCCGGCCATTTTTGGATCATGCGAGGACGAAGTCGTCGGGGCCGCCTGCATGGGCGACCCCGACGAGGAAGGCTGTGGTCTCTGGCGTGGATGGCCGTAGCGGGCCAGAGCACGGTCCAGGACCCGAAGCGGGGAACTGCCGCTCGGCGTGACCCGTAGGTCAGAGGCCGATCTCGGAATCAGTTGAGCATCCCGCTCCGCCCTACCGGGGGCATGGCCCCCATTCGGGTACGTCGTCGACGTTAGCTTCCGCGTCGCGTGGATTCAACCGAGTAGGCGGAGTACGACGGGAGCACGCGTGGTGGTGCAGTTGTCCCAGTCCTCAACGGGGCAGGCCGCGCTGAACGTCGTCTGCCTGGCCGCCGCTGGTCCGACCTGTCCCGTCAAGGACGGCGCTCGCTGGTCGATGGCAGGACTGGCCGCCATCGACCAGCGAGTTCCAACCCTCGCGTTGCACGCTTACGCGCGCCCGCCGGCACCATCGTGTCTTCTGTTACTGCCCTGCCCTGTCATGGGGGATTCTGGCGTCGACCCAGGGTCACCTCATCGTCGAGTGCCTTCCGTTCTCGGGCGGCGACGTCTGTGCCGGGTGTGGCCACAACACGTCGATGATGGTCTCGATGCTGACGCTGAGGGTCGACTCGATGTCATCGAAGTCGAGCGTGCTTTCCATGAGCGCAAGGTGGTCGAGCAGGGAGTCGAACGAGCCGGCAAGGTGCTGCAGTGGTGGTCGATGCTCGCGGCGTTCGGCAGCCTGGGTCTGCAGCGAGACCGCGTATGCGACAGCGGCCGGCCACAACTGGTCGAGGAACAGCCCGGGAGGAGGTTCGTCGTCACTCCACCCCGCGTCGCGCCAGTTCTCGGTCTCGGCAGCACGGGCACGCTGGCGAAGGTCGGGGCACTGTTCGTCCAGTGCTGCGACGAGGGCTCCGAGTCGGGCGCCGGGCCCGAACCTGACCAATGGAGCGGGCCGGGCACCGGGCGGCAGCCATACCCAGAGCTGTTCCGGCTGCGACCAGTAGTCCGCGGGCAGAAGAACCGTGCCCGCCTGCTTCCACAGTCTTGTCAGCTGGTCGTCGAACCCGGTTGGTGCCGTACACGCCAGCAGCGCCACTGGCCCGGCCCAGCCAGCCGGCATCGCGAGGTCGGTCGCGGCCAACTGGTCGATCTGGTAGGTCAGGTAGGCGGTGACGTGCCCGGCAGTGACGTGCACGTCACCATCGAATGCGCAGACCGGGCACAGCGTTAGCTCATCGTCGCCAGCGGCGGGGAGTAAGTGTGCGCCCGGGTAGGCGTCCCCACACACGGCGCATTGTGCCTGGTTGGCGGCCTTCGCCACCGCGCGTGCACGTCCGGCGGCCAGCATGCGGTTCAGTTCCGCGATCAACTCGTGGGCGGGACGGTCACCGCTGATCTGGGCGTGTGCTTCGAAGCCGGTCGGGGTCAGCGGGGCGGCCATCTCCACCGTCGGCGGTTGGGACACATCGAGCCGCGTGTCGTCGTCCGGGTCCGGGGCTTCGCCGCCGAATTCCGCGACCTGGGAGGCGCGACCAACCAAGAACCGGGCCGGGCCAGCGTAGCCGCGGTACTCTGCGTTCTCCGCGAAGGTTTCGTACTCCACGGGCCAACCCGCCTCGTGCAGGGCTTGCATCAGTTCGGTGTGCACGGCGGCGGCGCTGAAGCCGCCGTGGCGGCGGGCGGTTAGTCGCGCAGCGGCCGCGTGGGACACCCCCGTCGCCTCAGCGTATGCCCTGGCGGCCTTCTTTCGAGCGCTGTCCTTGACCATCGTCTTCGACCCCTTCGGGCGGCCCCACACCCCGCACCGACGAAAAGACGGGTGTGAGCAGCGCGCGAGCCGGAGGCCCTTGTCCGCGATTACCGCGACGGTGTGGGCGTCGGCCGGCACGGAGACAGGCAAGCGCGTGCTGCCCAGGAATATCGTAGTCGCCGCGTACCGTCAGCGCGATGACCGGCCGGTGTGGCGCCCGGTCGACGACAGGAGACGAGGATGGCTAGTCGAAGGCAGCAAGCGGAACGTCGTCGGCGTGCCACGCAGCACACCCGCAGACCGAAACTCGCCGCGCCGGACGGCTGGCTCAGCGACGACCAGTGGCTGGCGTGGGCCGGAGACTACGGCCTCGACCTGCGCGACCGTGACCAACTGTTGGACGCTGTGGCGGTAGGGCTGACCGTGCTCTGCTGGCGCAACACCGCGCTGGAAGACGTCCACGCCGGAGTCGAACGCGTCCAGCGCCTGGAACTGCTGGGCAGGGACCCGGACGATCCTGATGTGCACGCTGAGGAGCGCCGCGCCCGGCGCGACCACTACCAGTTACTGAACGCCAACTGGGAGATGCTGGCCGACATCGACCCCGACGAGAGTGTTCGAACCGACGTGTTCCTCGACGGCCGCGAGCAGGGCTTCGGAATCCCCGACGACATCATGATGAGGCTGAACATCAGTACCGCCCTGGATGTCCGAGACATGCTCGACGACGTCCTACCAGACTCGGTTACCGAGCCAGGGGCCGAGATTACCTACGACCGGCGCTCGGTGCCCGAGCACATCGCGGCGTTGGTCGAGCTATTGCAGGACCCGGACCGGGAGCTGACCGTGGGAGGCTCGGCGGTCGCCGCCGGTGACGTTCTCGGCGCGACGTGGGACGAGTACGCCGAAGATGTCATGCGCAAGGTCGCGACACACATCAAGGTCACCGATCTCATCGGGGCTCGCCGTGCACTCTGGTACGCGGGCCTCTCGGGGATCATCTACGCCTCGGCCTGGTTCCCCAACCCTTGGTGGTCGCGGGCCGTGGACCTGCTGCGCGATGCGATAGCCGACAACCGCGCGGTCGAGGTCCTCTACTCGCCGGAGCGAGTGACGGAGATCCCGCTCGACGACGAGTTCTGGCAGACGTTGTCCAGTCGGCCGGCCGAGCTGACCGGCCCGCAATGCGCCTGGGTGCAAGACACCCGACTGCCTGATCTGATCAGCACAGCACGCGACAGCGACCGGCAACGTCTCGGGCCTCTGACTGGTGAAGACCGCTTCTTCGGTCTGGCGGTGATGTTCTGACTCCCCGACTCCAGATTGCCCCACCCATGAGTTCGCCGTTCGACTGCAAATCCATGAAAAACCTGAACTGTGTTGAGCCATCCTGATTTCGGTAGGTTGGACAAAACGGGGTCACGGCTGCGTCAGGACCGTAGGCGAATGGAACGTCGACCACCAGGACCCGGCACACGCGGATGCTGCTGTCTCGCGGCGCGGCACGCGCCCGCCACCCAGGCTCGCTTGTAGAGTGCGAGATCCTCCCTCGTACGCCATGCGACTGGAGCTGCCATGTCAGGTCACGCCGACCCTGTTAGGGCAGGCGATCCTGCGCATCCGGGCTCTCAAGCTGGGGGGTCGACTCGTGGCGATCAGTGATTCGGACATCTCGAGCGCGCTCTCGGCCTATATTGCGCGCTATCCGGACGATGCCGTGTCGCTGTCCGAGCCGCTGCGGCTGCTGGCTGAAGGGGCGAGTTTCGCGTCGCGGCGAAACTTCTCGATGCACGTAACTGTGGGTGCGCTCCTCGTCTGCGGCACGGATGTGCTGCTTGTCGATCACCTCGCCTACGGAATCCCCTTGCAGCCTGGAGGGCATCTTGAGGCGACTGATTCCACGCTGATTAGCGCCGCAGTGCGTGAGCTGGTGGAAGAGACCGGTGTTGACCCCAGCGGACTCTTCCCTGCGTCGGAGGTCCCGGTCTACGTCGAGTACGGGAAGGTTCCGGCACGGCCCGCAAAGGACGAGCCGGAACACTTCCATCTCGACTTCGGCTACTCGTTCGTGACGGCGCGGGCGGAGATGGGGCGTATCCAAAAGTCGGAGGTCCGGAGTGCCGCGTGGTACCCGCTCTCCACGGCGCAGCGGCTTGTCGGACGGCGCATCGCGCGGGCGGTGACCACGCCAGCGTGAGGCGGTTGACCGGCCCGGCAGATCTCGCCGTTCAGCGGGTGCCGTTGCCCGCCGGGCCACAGCCAGATCTTGGCGTTGCTATTTCGATGTTGGCCCCGATGTCGTTCATCCACTCGTTCCAAGAGCGATCTGCGGTCCGGCTTCCACTCGAGCGCAAACAGAACGCGACGATGATCCGGTCATATCAGAGCCGTCTGGCGGCTTTGTCGCTGGGCACACGTGTGGTCACTCATGCCTACGTCGGCGGCTCCCAGACGACGATCATCGTCGGGATGGGCAGCCCCGGCGTCTCAGTCTGAAGCTGGGGCAGCGGTACCCAGTCCACGCCCACCATGGCCGGGCAGTCACAGGGCAGGCGGTCATCGCCGAGTCTCGGTTCGCCGTCGGCTACCTGCACCGCGAAGCAGGAGGTCAGACCCGACGGGTACGGCACGTCGAGCAGATACCGCACAGCCACGGGCCGAAGACCGACTTCCTCGACAACCTCGCGACGGACGGCGTCCTCGGCTGTCTCGCCGACGCCGATGCCACCACCGGGCAGCGTCCAGTACTCCTGGCCGTCGTGACGACCGGAAGGACCTCGCCCGCGCTCCCGCACCATCAACACCCGGCCGTCGCGTACGATCACCGCCGCCGCTCGCCGCCGCTTCGTCACTGCGAACTCGCCTCTCCGCTGAACGTTTGCGTACCCGTTCCGCGCTGGCCTTGTCGCGACGACAAGGCGCTCTGTGGGGTTGCGAGTGGGGCCTCCTCCGCGAGACGCGCTGGTTGTGCCGGTCGCTTGACCATAGGCGATGATGGCGGGCATGCGGCTGCTCATACTCGGTGGAACCTGGTTCCTCGGGCGCACTCTCGGTGAACTCGCCCTAGCCTCGGGTTGGTCGGTGACGACCTTCAACCGCGGCGTCTCCGCCGCCGACCTGCCCGGCGTTCAGGCCGTCCACGGCGACCGGGAACGCCCCGAGGATTGGGCGAGACTGGCCGAACACGGCCCGTGGGACGCCGTCATCGACACGATCGGCTACGTCCCCAACCAGGTCCTCGCCGCCGCGAACGCCCTCGCGCCGGTCGTCGGCCGCTACGTGTTCGTGTCCTCGGTCAACGTGTACACCGGCTGGCCGAACGAGCCCTTGCACGACGACTCACCGGTCTTCGACTGCCCGCCGGACGCCGACGCGACCTTCGGCGCCGACCTCGGCTACGCCGGCCAGTACGGGGCGCTGAAGGCAGGCTGCGAGAACGCTGTCGTCCACGCTGTCGGGCAACAGCGGGCCGTGGTGCTGCGGCCCGGGGTGATCCTCGGGCCTCGCGAGTATGTAGGTCGGCTGACCTGGTGGCTAACGCGCGCTGCCCGGGGCGGTCAGCTGCTGGCGCCGGGGCCCGCAGAGCGGCCCATCCAACCGGTCGACGTGCGCGACGCTGCCGCGTTCGCGTTGGCCCTTGCGGCAGGACGGGAGCATGGCTCGTTCAACGTCACCGCACCGGTCGGCCACGCGACGTTCTCCGAGCTTGTCGACGCCTGCGTCGCCGTGACGGACGCCGGTACCCGGCCGGTGTGGACCGACCCGGACTGGCTGATCCAGCAGGGTGTGCAGCAGTGGACGGAGCTGCCGCTCTGGCGCACCCACCCCGGCGTGTGGGCCGTCGACAGTTCCCGCGCCGCCGCAGCAGGACTGAACTGCAGGCCTCTACGAGACACCATCAACGAAACCTGGTCGTGGATGACCGCAGGCGGCAGCGCCATCACCGGCGAGGGCGAAGCAGGCCGGGCCGCCGACCATGGCATCCCCGCCGAGCGGGAACGCGAGCTACTGCAGGCCTGGCACCAGCGCGGCTGACCCGGAACTCATAGCGACGGCAGCGCGGGAGGAGCGGGCCGGGCCGTGGCGAAGGAACTCGCCAGCTCGGCGAGCTGACGCGCCTCGGGCACCTGACGCCACCGCAGCGCCGACAGCGCCTCCTGCACCCTGCCCAAGCGTCCGAGCAGACCGGTGCGCCGCCACTCGGGCGGTATCGACCACAGCGGCGCCAGCGTCTCCTGCGCCGCGTCGAGCCGTCCGTCGGCGAGGTGGCAGGTGGCCAGGTCGACTCGGGCCTCGCCCTCAATGGTCGACCACGGGGCGGCGTCCTGCGCCGCGGCCAACCGCAGAGCGGCGGTTGCCGCCTTCGTGGCCTCGTCCAGGTCGTCGACCTGCAACCAGGCGGTGCTCGCGCAGCGCGCCTGCTGGGACGCGGTGAAGCCGAACTCCCCGCCGATAGCGTCGTGCAGGACGTCGTCACCATCGACAGCACGGGCGTCGTCGGCTGCGGCGAGTGCCTCGCGAACCTGGTCGACCGCGCCCCGATGCGCCCAGGCCCTGGCCAACACGCACTGGGCACGCACCTGAGCGATGCCGGACGGGGCGCTGTCCACCGCTGCCATCGCGTACCGCACGGCTTCCTCGTGGCGGCCGGTCCAGTACGCGATGGTGGCCTGCATCCCACGCGCGTAGGCGCGCACACCAGGGTGGCCGATGATCTCACCGTAGGTGTCGGCCGCACGGGCGTACCGCATCGCCGACGTCCACAGACCCAGATCCGCGCTCGCGCTGGCCAGCAACGCCGCCGCCTGCGCGGTGATCAGGTACAACTCGTGCTGCTGACTGGGCCGGTGGGTGCGCCCCAGAGCCTCGACGGCGAGTGCCCGCACCCGCAAGGTCTCGGTGATCGCCACCGTCGGCGTCAACTGCCCGTAACTCTGGGCCATTCGGATCGCGTCGTCGCGTAGCTGCTCGACGGTGAGGTCTGACACGGCCCTCGCCCCCGCGTTCATCGCGTGTTCGCTGGTCTCCCGCGCGGCGACCCTGATCGCCTGCTGCACCCCAACGTACGCCCCGTCCGCAGCCCCCACAAACGCCGCCTCCGCCGCCACGGCATCGACCCGGGGCAGGAACGACGTGTCGTGATGCTGCGCCGCCTCGGCGATCACCTGATGATCCAGCACCGCCCCCCAGCGGGCATGACGGGCCGCCTCGGCCTTCTCCTGCTGGTGTCGAACCTCAAGGGACCGGTACTCGTCATACCCGTTGATCAACTCGCCGTCAGCATGGAGAAGTGACTCGCACTGCGCCCAGAAGACGCGGTCCACCACCTGCCGGCCGCTCTCGACGTTGGCGACCGTGCTCCGGGTGCTGTGCACCCGCCGTGCGACATCGTCCTGAGTCAGCCCGCGCGTCCTACGCCACCTGCCGAGCCTTCGACCCAGCGCCCGTTTCACGTCACTAAGCTGCTGCGGATCCACGAGGACGTCCCTCCATCACCGCCAGAGGGGCTGTCACCGCTCGCTACGCTTCCCTCACGGCACGCTGACAGTAGCCGATGCCGGCAGCGACGGTCATCCCCGCAAGGGCTTCCGACGCCCCCGACCACATCCGGCACGCCTTCCGTGAATGACGGACGCTGGATAGCTCTGGTCAGCGGGGCCAGTCGAGTTGCGCCTCGGGCACGCCGACGTCGCGGGCGTAGGTGATCGCTTCCTGTCGCCCGGTGTCGTCGCCTCGGGGATAGGTGAAGACGCGGCCGGCGAACACGACCCAACTGGTGCTGCCGGTGGCGTAGTCGGCGTACCAGCGGCCCGGGGACAGCGCGGCGGCGAGCTGGCGGGCGAGTTCGTCGCCAGCGTCATCGGGGCCGATGAAGTCGATCAGCGTCCACTGGGCGGGCTGGTCGCCGGTGGCGCTCCACGCGGGGAAGCGGTGGATACGCCGCAACGTCAACGGCACGTCGATCGTGGCGTTCAAAGCCAGGCTCTCAACGACAAAAGCGCCCACGATAGGCATGAGAATCACCGCCTGCGTTTTGGTGGCTCGGGCAGCGGCCAGCCTAGCCAGATCGAACGAATGTTCCAATGACTGACTTGACGTGTCGCAAGTGTCGCCCCGTCGGCAACGACGTTCGGATGAGAGCACGAAAGTCGTGGACGGTCTGCCCGGAGGCCCTCGGCGGCCCCGTCCGCACACTGCCCGGCCTAGGCCCGCCGTCCAGGAGAAGACGAAGAGGTCGACCAGTAGTGGCGCGCACTGTCATGGTTGCAGCACCAGCGCGCCAGCCGCGACGCGCTCGCCGCCGCGCCGGCCTGACCACCCAAGGGGGCCCGATGCCTGGTAAGCCGGGCAAGGCACACGGTAGGTATACGGGCCACCGCACCCACGACGACGGACGGGCACAGCTGCCTCGCCTGCCGGGTAGCGGTCAACGTTCGCCCGTCGTTAGCCCCGGCTGGGGCGAGGGCGGCGTGAGACGAATCCATACGAGCTTGCCGCCGTGGTACTCCTCGACGCCCCATGCCTGCAACAGCGCCTCGATGATGCCCAGCCCACGCCCACCGTCGCTGTCCACCGGCCGGCGACGGGGAACGACAGCCGAGCCGTCGACCGCGCTGATCGTCACCTGATCCCCCTCGGCAGACACCCGCAACTCCAAGCGGCCGTTGCCGTGTCGGACCGCATTGCCCACCAACTCGACCGCGACGAGCACCGCGTCGTCCACCCAGTCCGGGTCGCGGAACCCCCACACGCTCAGAACGGTCCGCACCATCTGCCGCGCCGCCGCAAGAGCAGGAGGTTCCATCGGTAGATCCACATGTGCGGTCAGCTCACCCACGACCGTTGTTCCCGTCTCCCAAAGCCGCCCTTCGCGGGTAGAACAACCGCTACCCGCGCCCCGAGAAGTAAGGACTTTCCGGACAGCAACCACAGCCGCGCGAGAACACCCGACGACAAGCCCCCACTGGCAGACCTGGTCGCCACTCTGATCAAGAAGGCCGGCCCCGCGCCTAACTCGGAAGTAGACCTACTTCCTCCCGGATTAGGGCCGCTTCGCGCAGCGGAGCGACAAGGACTAACCCCAGGCTTCGAGCTGGCTGCCCTCAGGCATCCCCCGACATCAGGTTCTCAGCCGATGATGCTGTGCTGGGTGTCGGGGACCTGAGGTAGCCAGGTGACCGCATCGTCGCGGAAGGACTGGTTGACCGGGACAAGGCAAGGGTCGTCCCGGTCGTCGAGGGCGGTGAGGTTGATGCCGATGAGCGTGTCGCCGTAATCGAACGCCGCCACCGAGCTGCCGCAGGCGGCGCAGAAGCCTCGCGTGGTCTCGCCTGGGAACGTGTCGAACCACGTCGGCTCGCCGGCTTCGCCGGTCCAGTTCAGCCCTTCCAGCGGAAAGCTGACCCACGACTGGATCGGCCCGCCGGCCCGCTTCTGGCAGTGCGGGCAGCTGCAGACGTGGGGGTAGTCGGGCTCGCCGCTCACGGTGAACCGGATCTTGCCGCACAGGCAGCCGCCGGTGCGGACCTTGGTATCGACGACAGGCTCAGACATCGGCTATTCCCTCGCGTTGTGGTCAGTTGGACACTTCACCTTGCCGCCCCCGTTGACGATCTGCCGGATACGTCGACGGGTCCAACGATCCAGGTTGGCTCCATCGGGCGTTACCAGAGGTGGAGTTGGTCGAGGATGTGGGCCGCGCGGGGCAGGGGCGCGGTGGGCTGGCCGGTGATCAGGGTGTCGGGGAGTGAGATGTCGGTGCGCAGGCGGATGGCGTCGCGCCAGGCGAGCAGTTCGGTCCACTGGTGGGTGATGGGGTGGCAGCGCGGGTTGCGGAGTCGGGGGCTGTTGGGGAGTTGGTCGAGGTGCCAGCCGTCGGTGAGGAGCGTGGCGGCGGTGGTGGGGCCGATGCCGCGTATGCCGGGAATGTTGTCGGCGGGGTCGCCGGTGAGTGCCCGGTAGTCGGGCCACTGGCAGGGGTGGATGCGATAGCGGCGATGGATCTCGGCGGTGGAGATGACGGTGCGGTGTGGGGTAAGGACAGTGACCGCAGGCCGCAGGAGTTGGTAGAAGTCCCGGTCGCTGGAGTAGCAGACGACGGATCGGCCCTCGTGAACGGCGCTGGTGGTGGCGGTGGCGATGATGTCGTCGCCTTCTATCTCGTCGATCTCTGTCCAGCGGACGGCTGCGGCGTCGAGAGTTCGCTTGACGTCTGGCAGCGCGGTGATGGGGGTGTGGTCGGCGTCAGCCCGGTTCGCCTTGTATTCCGGCACGGCGGTGGCACGCCGGGCGGCGGCGTGTTCGCCGTCGAAGACGACGACGAGTTCGTGGTCGGGTGCGTGGAGGCGGTGGGCTTTGCGCATGAGGGCGAGGAACCCGAACACGCCGGTCAGGTCGCGGGTCTTGTCGCGGCTGGTGATCCGGGCGGGGAATCCGAACCAGGCGCGGTAGAGCAGCTGGTGCCCGTCGACGAGGAACAGCCCGTTCATCGGCCCTCCCTGCGTGCGGGAGGGCTGGTGGTGACGCGGACTCCCGGCCACCGGTGCGCCGGCTGATGCCGGGCAAGCCGCTCGTGGGAGGTCTGTTCGCTGACGCGGGTGGGGTTGCGTCGCCACACGCCGTCGAGGAGATCATCGAGTCCGTGCGGCGCGCAGACCGCGATGTGGTTGTCGGGGTCGAGGCGGATCGCGACGGCGGTGGCGTACTCGGGCCAGGTCGCGACCGCCTCGGCGATGCTACGAAACGGTGGGACCGGCGGTCCGCCGAATCGTCGCGGGTACCAGGTGTGCACGGCGGCCTGGTTCTTCGCCTCCCATGGCAGGCCCGGCTCGGCTGTGGCCAGCCGGGCGGTGGCCCGGTCGTCGTTGTCCCGGCTCAGGTCGGCGGGGTCGAAGAACGCCACGTCCGCATCCCGCACCGCGCGCAGGTCGAACCCTGTGCCGTAGCGGCGTCCCCAGACCAGGTCGCGTAGGACACCCGCGCCGATCCACGCGTCGGGCAGCCCCGAGTCCCGCACCACGGTCAGCGCCCGCATCAGCCGTGCGTCGGCGCCGACCAGTTCCCGTAACTCGTCGCCGCGCTCGATGTCTGCCGGTTCCGCCCGGCCGGCGGGCAGCGCCGTCATGGGCGTTCCGGCCCGTCGGGGTGGTTGTAGTGCAGTCGCTGGGCGAGGTAGTCGCCCAGCGACGTCGCGTAGGGCACGTCTGGGTCGCTGGTGGTGCCGGCCGGAACGTAGTGGGTGCGGCGGAACGAGTCGATGAACGTGGCTGGGGGCGCTCCGGCGCGGAGTGCGGTGGTGATCGCGGAGGACAGGGCGTCGGTGAGCCCTGCCAGGGTGGAGCCGCGTGTACCGGCCCGCAGGTCGACGCGACCGACCTCGCCGCTGGGCGTGGCGGTGGTGGCCAGCTGTCCCGGAACACCATCGATCACGAACGTGCTGGTCACTTCGATTTCCCGTCGCGACGGCGGCAAGGTATCTCTCATCGATGCGGTCTTTCCTCTCTGACGTACGCCTTGAGTCCCCGAGGTGGACACGGGCGGGTTCTGAGCTGCGGAGTTCCGGTCCGAAGGCCGTGTCAAGGAGCATCCGTCGCGGTGGTCGTCTGGTCGGCTTTGCGGGCGCAGTGCGGGCATCGCCGGGGGCAGGGCGTCTGCGGTACGACCGTGGTGAGGCCGCTGGCGTGCAGGATCGTGGTGACCGTCTGTTCGAAGGTGCTGGTCTCGCCGATGACGGTCTCCCCGGGGATGTCGAGCAGGTCGCGGTGGGTGTACCAGGTACGCATCTCGTCGGGGGTGACGGGGATCGGCTCGTCGCGGCCGAGGTGCCGGCGGACGGTCTCGTCGAAGGACACGTCCAGGTAGAACACGGCGACCGGGCCGGGGTGATCGTCGATGAGCTGGTGCAGCACGGCCGCGTAGCGTTCGGTGTGCAGGATGCCTTCGAGAATGACGTGGTAGCCCAGGTCGAGGGCAGTACGCGCGGTCGCGGCGATGAACGTCGGCGCAACCGGGTCGATGCGGGCGCTGTCGTGTTCCCTGAGCACAATCCTGCGCAGGTAGTCCTGCTCTAACAGGGCCGCACCGCGCCCGAAACGGCGGCGTACCTCGCGGGCGGCCGTGGTCTTTCCGCTGCCGGAGTTCCCTCGAATGATCACCAACGTAGGCGAGGACTTCGTCAGGTTCGGCGTCGTCATGGCGTGCTCCGTCAGGCGGTCGCGGTCTGCCGGGGCACCGTCGCGGCGGGCGCGGTCGTGTCGTAGCCGGCGGCTTGGAGGGTGAACAGCTCGGCATACCGGCCGTCGGCGTTCATCAGGTGGTCGTGGGTGCCGGCTTCGACGAGGCGGCCGTGGTGCAGGACGTAGATGCGGTCGGCGTGGCGGACGTTGGCCAGCCGGTGGGTGATCAGGATGGTGATGCCACGCCCCTGCCGGTCGCGGATGGCCTGGAACAGGGCGTCCTCGGCGCGCGGGTCCAGGGCGGACGACGGCTCGTCCATGATCAGCACATCAGCGTCGCGGAGGAACCCGCGGGCGGCGGTGATGCGCTGCCACTGCCCGCCGGAAAGGTCCTGGCCGCCGGCGAAGGTCCGGTCGAGCAGCGTCTCGTACCCATGGGGCAGTTCCGTGATCATGTCGTGCGCGACGGCGCGGTCGGCGGCGGCCTCGATCCGGTCCTGCTCGGTCGTGGTCGCGATGTCGCCGATCGCGATGTTCGTGGCGGCGGTGAACGGCCACTTGTGGTACTCCTGCGTCACGACCCCGATCCGTGCCCGCAGCGCGTCGGTGCCCCAGTCGCCGGCTGGTCGGCCGTTGTACCGGATGGTGCCACCGGTGGGGGTGCGCAGGGTGGCGATCATGGTGGCGAGGGTGGACTTGCCGGAGCCGTTCTCCCCGACGAACGCCACCGTCTGCCCCGCCTCGATGGTGAGGCTGACCTGGTCGACGGCGGCGGTGTCGCGGTCGGGGTAGCGCAGGCTCACCGCGTCGACGGTGATCTCCTCCAGTCGTTCCGGGGCTGGCGTGCTGGCGGCCGGGTCGGTGTGGGTGGGCAGGTAGTCGGCGGCGCGGGTCATGAAGCCGGTGTAGTCGCGGAAGTGCTGCCCTTCGGTGTAGACGCGGTCGATCTGGAAGGTGACCACCGCCAGGGAGCGTTGCGCGGACTGGACGGCGATGACGCAGGTCGCGGCGGCGGCGAGGGGGATCTGCCCGTCGATGAGCAGCACGCCGAGGAGTACGTAGACGGCAGTGGTGGCGATCCCGCCGATCATCGCGCCGACGGTGGTCGTCGTGGTGACCCGTCGGGCCAGTGCGAGTTGGATGCCGGTCTCGACGGCCATGACCCGGTCGTACTGGTCGAGTAGGAACCCGCGCAGGCCGTAGGAGCGTAGTTCGGGGGCGGAATCGCGTTCGGCCATCAGCCGGTGCAGCAGCCACAGCCGGCGTCGGCGTACCGAGCCGGCGGCGTAGGTCTGGTAGCGCAGGTGTCCGGCGCGCAGCGACGCCCACCCGTTTGGCACCGTCGCCACCAGCAGCGCCAGAAGCAGCAGCGGATGGACCACCACGACGGCCACGGCCACGGCGAGGACCCCGGCGAGGCCGGCGAGCAGGTTCATCGACGCCTGCACCAGGCCGGTGGTGGAGTTCGCACCGCGGGAGGCGCGTTCCATGTCGTCGGCGAACGCGTCGGCGTCGAACGCCTCCAACCGCACCGCAGTCGTCACCTCGAACAGGCCCCGCTCGACCTCCCGGTCCACCTTCGGCGTCAGGCCGTTCTGCGCGTACCCCATCGCGGTGGCCATCCCGGCGCGCAACGCGGTCACCGCCGCGAGCGCGGCCAGGGCTGGCAGCGCGGCGGTGACCTTGTCGGCGGTCGGGCCGCCGGCGAACAACTCCACCAGCACCCGCTGCGCGGCGAGGAGCCCGAACGCCGCCAGCACCCCCGCGCCGACCGTCGTGCCCGCCACCACCGACGTCCGGGCCCGGTCGGCGCGCCAGCTCACGACGAGCGCGGCCCAGACCAGGCGGGGTAGCTCGGAGAAGACGGCGAACAGGCCGGCCTGCGCCCGTGCCCGGACCCCGGTCTCCCACCACACTTCCCGCAACTCCGGCAGCACGGAATCCCGCTGCGGCGGTTCAGGACGGGCGGGCACCCGGTCGGGGTTAGCGGTTTTGGGCATGGCGGTACCTCCTGTAGGTGGGCAGGATGAACTGCGGTCGGTGGTGGTGTCTCGGTGGTGGGCGGCGGGACGCGCAGGCCCCATCGGTGATCTCGGCTGGCGCCGCCGAAGCCGCGCCTCCCGCAGGAAGAGCCCTCAGATGGCCTGCGGTCAGGTGACCCGGACGCCGTCTTCGAGGTAGGAGCAACACCCGTCGGCGCGGGCGCGCAGCGCCTCGGCGACCCGGCGGGCCAACAGCGGCCGTAACCGCCGGGCGGTCTGTAGTGGGTCGGACCACGCCCAGCCCTTCAACTCCCCGGGCGGCACCACGATCCGTTCCGTCGCGGTGGCGTCGAGGGTGCCGCCGTCGTAGACGACCATGACGCCCTCAGTTCGCCCGTCGCGGGCCGGTACCCAGTCCACGACGAGCAAGCGGCCCGGCGTCAGGTCCACGCCGAGTTCCTCCCGGCACTCCCGGACCGCGGCCTGGTACGGCGACTCGTCCGCCTCGACGCACCCGCCAGGGATCTCCCAGTCCGCTTGGTAGGCGGGTTCGACCAGCAGAACCCGCTCGTCCGCGTCGGTGATCAGCAGCCCGGCGGCCATCCGCTTATGAGGCAGATCGGCGGTGAAATCGCGGCGTTCGGAGGGCATGCGGAGACGGTAGGGCGCGGCAGGGGCGACACGCCCGCAGCGCCGTGCGCTGACATTGTCGGCAGATTCCGACACCAACTCCGACACCACCAGCACCGCCGCCCCGACCTGCCGACAGGGGCGTCGAGAACCCGCGCGACCACCGCCGACAGCCGGGCGGGAGCCGCCGCAGGCAGCTCGGAAAGTGTCACCCGGGGCAGCTATGGTGTTCGCTCATCGTGACCGCGGCGACCGGGGGTGGCAACGATGGTCGACCACGACGAGACCACCACCGCCCGCCGCGCACTCGGCCGCCGCCTCGCCCACCTGCGTAAACACGCCGGACACACCCAGCACAGCCTCGCCCGGCTCGTGCAGTACGGGCGCAGCTCCGTGGCGAACACCGAGACCGGCCGACAGCATCCCGAACGCCCGTTCTGGACCCGCTGCGACCAGGTGCTGCGCACCGGTGGTGTGCTGACCGCCGAGTACGACCGCATCGCCGACCTGCACCACCGCCGCCACCGCCATCGCCCGGCGGATCCCCCCGGCAGCACCAACGCAGCGGCATGGTGGGAATCCGAGGACGCCATCACCGCCCGCCGGTCGGCGCTGACCACCGCCACCGACGACGACACCCGGCTGGCGCACTTGGAGGACGAGGTCCGGCAGGCGATCGCCCACAACGAACGCTGCCCACCCGCCACCCTCGTCGCCCGGCTACGTCCCCTGCGGGTCTGCGTCGACCAGCTGATGGCCGGCCGGCAGCACCCGCCACAACGCGCCCGGCTCTACACCGCCGCCGCGCACCTGTCCGGGCTCCTCGCCGCCCTCGCCCTGGACCTACGCGCCTTCCGCGTCGCGCACGCCTACGCCGCCGAAGCCTTCGACCTCGCCCACACCGCCGAACAACCCGACACCCAGGCATGGACCCGCGCCACCCAAAGCCTGATCGCCTTCTACACGGGCCACCACCGCGACGCGCTCGCCTACGCCGAAGACGGACTCCGCCACGCCGGCACCGGCCCTCACCGGATCCGTCTCACCGTCAACGGGCAGGCGCGGGCTCTCGCCCACCTCGGCGACCGGAACGGCGTCGACCGTGCTGTCGGCCGGACGTTCGACCTGCTGGCCGAACACCCGTCGGATGGACAGGTCAGCACCAGCCTGACCCTCGGCCCGTACTGCCCCACCCGGGCTGCGGCCAACGCGGCGACCGCCTACCTGGCCCTCGGTCACACCACCCACGTCACCGGCCACCTCACCACCGCCATCGCCGCCTTCGACACCGCTCAGCTACGCGGCCCGCAAGCGCTCAGCCGCCTCGACATGGCCACCGCCCACCTCCAGGCCGGCGACCCCGAACAGGCGGCCGAGCTGGCGCTGCAGGCGCTCGCCCTCACCGCCGAGCACCGCTTCGAATCCGTCCACCAGCGCACCCACCAGTTCCTCACCGCCGCTCACCCCCTGCGCCACCACCTGCGGATACAGGACGTCGCGAACCTGCTTGCCGACCGCACACAGCCCCGCATCGCGCCACCGGCGGGCCTACGATCGCCGACATGAGCAGCCGGGAACTGACCAGCCTGCGGCAGCGGTGGACCGCCTACCAGGACCTGCCCACCCTCACCGAGCACTGGTACTGGCGTCCCGGCTGGCACGCCGGCCGCCACTTCTACACCTGGCACCTCGCCTTCCAACAGCAGCCCGCGCTCCACCGTCACGTCACCGACCTTCAACAGCAGCTCGCTCCGCTGCCGGGGTTGGACCTGGTGCCGCTCGACGGCCTGCACCTGACCACGCAGGGCATCGGCTTCACCGACGAGGTACCCGACAACGACATCGACGCGATCGTCGCCGAAGCCCGCCAGCGGTGCGCCGCCCTGCCACCGTTGGAGCTGTCCCTCGGACCGGTCGACCCTGATGCCGAAGGCATCGGCCTGCTCGTCCAACCCTGGAACCCCGTCGAGCGGGTCCGCACCACCATCAGGGCCGCGATCGCCGCCGTGTGGCCCGTCGTTCCCGAACCAGCGGACGGGTTCCGGCCCCACGTCACGATCGCCTACAGCGGCGCGCCCGCGCCCACCGCGCCGATCCGCGCCCGGCTGGCCGAGCTGCGGCGCCTAGCCCCCGTGCAGGCGACGATCAGCGAGGTCTCACTGATCGCACTACGCCGGGACGACCGCACCTACCGATGGTCGACCGTGGCGACCGCGCCCCTGAACGGATGACGCCAGCCAGTCAGGAGGTCATGCCGGTGAGACGGGCGACGGCGTTGTTCGCCGCGAGCCAGCCCGACACGTTCCCGCAGTCGTAGTAGTCGCCGGAGACGGGCGAAACGAGGACCTCGTGGCCGGCGGCGTAGGCGTTGATCGCGTCCGTCGTCTGGAACTCGCCCGTCTCCTGGTCGGGCCGCAGTGCCCGGAAGTACGGGGCGATGGCACCGGGAAGCAGGTACCGGCTGATGTTGACGAACGCCGTCGGCTCACCCCAGTCCTGCGGCTTCTCGACCATCCCGGAGTAGAGACGTGTACCAGCACCGCCCTCGCGGGTGGACACCACCCCGTAGAGGCTCGCGCGGCTGCCCTCGACCACGGCGGCGGCCAGCGCCGCCGAGCTGCCAGCCGCAGCGCGGCGGGACACGAGGTCGGCAAGGTCGCTGCCACCGTCACCGCGCAGGAGAAGGTCGTCACCAGTCACCAGGAGGAAGTCGACGTCACCGACGAAGTCGACGGCGATCATGGCGGGCACAGCCGTTCCGTAGCGGCCGTCACGCCCCTGCTCCAGGAACGTGATGTCCGCGATGCCTGGCAGACCAGCAGCGGGCGCCCACTTGTCGGCCCAACCCCGGTCACGGAAGTACGCCTCCGTGGCCGGATCGGGACTGAAGTAGTGGCGCACCTGCTCGCCTGCCTGACCGGCAGCGGCGACGATGGCGATCTCGGTGACCCCGGCACGGACGCAGTCCTCGACGGCGTACTGCACGACAGGCTTGGTCAGAACCGGCAGCATGCACTTGTTCACGGTCTTCGCGACCGGGAAGAACCGGGAACCGAAACCGGCAACAGCGATAACCGCTTTCGTGACCACGATTCACCTTCCTCTCCTGCGCCCACCGTGACTGACCGCGCCAGTTTACAAACCCCGCAACCGGCCGCTGGCACATTACGCCGCGCCGCCGATTACGTTAAAGAGGGGAACATTCAAACCAACGGGAGAGACAAGTCCGTGCGGGTGATTTGGGTGAACGGCGCGTTCGGCGCTGGGAAGACGACACTGGCGCAGCATCTGATCGCGGACGATCCCCAGCTGCTGCTCTTCGACGCCGAACTACCCGGGTTCATGCTCCGGGATATCGTGCCGCTACCGCCCAGCGGGGACTTCCAGGACCTGCGGGTATGGCGACGCAGCGTTGTGGACACGGCGGTCGCACTCGCGCAGGAGTACCAGCGGACACTGGTCGTCCCGATGACCGTCGTTGTGTGGCCCTACCTCGATGAGATCCTCACCGGGCTGCGTACCTGCGGCATGGACGTCGCGCACTACTTCATTACCGTTCCCACCGACATCATCCGGAGGCGGATCGAGGCGCAGTCGTTCTGGCCACAGGACCCAGCCCGGGACGCGCAGGTCCGCACATGGCGGCTGGCCCAGGTGGATCGGTGCGCCCAAGCGGCTCAGAATCTGCCGGACAGCACCATCACCCTCGACGGAACGCTGCCCGTGGAGCAACTGGCGGCAAGGGTGACAGGCGCAGCCCGGAGCTGACATTTCAGGGCCCTCAGGCAGGGATCCGACGCGCAGCCGTCGCCGATCCGGGTCCGTCATCACCGATGATCATTCCAGCGACAACGCGCCGATCATGAAATCGGGTCCTCGCACGGACTACATCTCGGTGCCGCCTCGTTGGCCGAACCGCAGTTGTGGCACGTCGTACAGGTCAGGGTTCGGCAGGCGGCTCATCCTCGGCGAGCTGATCTCGATGATGAGCATCTCGGTGAGGAACTGGACCGTGGCATCCAACAGGTGACTGGTGTGGGCCGTCGCGCTGTGTTCCTTCAGTCCGACCGTGACGTGGATGTGGGGTTTGATCGTCTGGGTGCTCTCGTCCCAGGCGATGGTGCCGCCACCGAGCGCCTCGACGTTGGTCAGGTCGACGTGGGACCAGACCGGGGCGTCGGGGTTGTCGAGCCGCTGACAGGTGCCGACGATCCTCGCGGTGCTGAGGCCGGCGATGAAGACGGGGATGTAGCCCTGCTTGATTCCGTGTGCACGGCAGGTGTCGGTGAGGGCGGTGAAGAAGTCGTCGCCGTGGTCGAAGACGACGCCGATCATGCAGCCTGGGGTGAGTTCATGGCTACGCATTCGTGGTACTCGTCTCCAGTTGATCGTTGCTGCCAGGGCAGCTATATCCACGTCAGGTGCCACCATTATGGAGTGGGGCCGGCCTATGGTTGGTCTCGCTGCAGAGAATGATTCGCTGGGTGGCTTTTCGTGTCGGCCGCATTCGGAAGCCGTCGGGTCTCGGCGGGTGTTTCACGGATGACGGCTTCTGTGGCGTCCAGTGCGACGGCGAGTTCGGCCAGCAAGGGTTCGGGTATGCCGCCGGTACCCAGGCCGCAGGCGGTGACCTGGTCGGTGAGTTGTTCGGCTTGTCGTTGGGTGAGGATGGCGCGGCATCCGGGGTGGGCGAGGACGTCCCGGGCGGCGTATCCGTCGGTGAGGGCTCGTTCGATGAGGTCGGCGGCGATGGGCTGTGCGGCAGGTTGCTCGACGCCGCCGAGCGCGTCGACGAGGCACATTCCGAGGCGGGTGTGGAACACGACGAGGCCTGGCGCGGTGGTGTCCAGCGTCTGGTAGGCGGCCACGGCGTGTCGTTGAGTGGTGCCCATGGTGGGCGCTGGCTGGCACAGCAGGGTCAGGGATGCGGTGACGGCGTGTTCCCACGGTTCGCCAGGCGCGGTACCGCGTAGGAGTTCCAGGGCGCGTGTCCGTCTGCCGGCGGTGGCGTGGGCGATGACGGCGATCTGCCGGCCGTCGAGCATGCGTCGACCGATGCCGTTGTGTTGGTGGAGCCGGTGGTAGGCGTCGTCCCATCGGCCGGCCGTGGCGAGAGCGTGTGCGCCGCTGGACAGCAGGACTGTCCAGAGCCACTGGCGGAGTTCGCGGTGTGCGGTGGGGCCGGGGGTGAGGCGTGCGGCGGGGATGAGGATGCCATCGATGGTGATGTCGGTCCGGGATGCGACGGCGTAGTAGAGGGCTTCGAGGAGTTTCCAAGCTCCGGAACCGTCGCCGACGCGGGTGCGTAGCCGGGCGAGGTTGATGATGGGTTCGAGGCTGTGACTTGCTGTTCGGAAGTCGGACGCTGGGTCCGCGAGCGCGGAGCGGGCGAGCCGTGTCGACCATTGGTGGGCCAGGTCGGATCGTCCGCAGTCTGATGCGAGCAGCGCGGCGAGGTTGATCACGGCGGTCCCGGCGGCGGGGTCGTGGTCGCGGTTGGCGGCGGCAGCGCGGCGGGTCAGGCCGGCAACCCGCTCGGGCAGTGGGGTGCAGGCGGGTCGGGGTCGGGCGACGAGGGGAAATCTGCGGGCTTGCACCCCGGTCGGGTCCATCAGCTACCGCTTCCCGCCCTGGCCGTGGTAGCCGTCGCGGCGTGCGAGTGCTGGTTGGTGGCGTCTGCGCCCGGTGGGGTGGTGGGGTCTGGGCCGAAGATGACGGTGGCGGCGTGGGTGGCGAGGACGGCCTGGGTGGTCGCGGGAAGGCCGATCCGATTCATCGCGAAGATGACGTGGTGGGCGAGGACGTCGCGCAGCCCACGGCGGAGGCCGCCGGTGTCAGCGAGGTGGGCCAGGTCGCGGCCGGCGGTGGTGAACGCGGCGGCCCAGTCCGCCGCTCTCAGGTGTGGCCGGGCCGGGTGGGTGAGGCTGCGCGCGTCGGTGCTCATGAGCCGGCGCAGCGCTGCTTGGAGAGCCAGTGTCTTGTCTGGGCTGGGTGTGTCGGGCGGGGGGCGGTGGTGGGCGACCTTGGACCAGACGTCTCCTTGTTCGTACCAGTCGAGGCGGGCCCCGCGCAGCAGGGTGCTGGCGAGCAGGATCGCGATCTCGCGGCGACGACGGGTGGTGAGCTCTGTTGCGGTGGTGGCGAGGTAGCCGAGCACGTGCCGGCTGTCGGCGTGCCACAGTCGGTGGGCGACCGCCATCGCGTGGTCGCCGCCGAAGGCGCAGATCTCGGGTTCGTAGACGACCTCGACGGCGCGGGTGATGTGCCGTTCACGGATGAGAATGTCGAGGCGGCCGAAGAGGTGCTCCCGTGCTGCGGTGGTCGCGTTGCTGGGGAGGTAACGCAGCCGCCACTGGGGTGTCTTACGGATGAAGAACCAGCCGGTGATGTGCCTGTCGGCTTCCGCTTGGATGAGCATGGGGGCGAGGTGAGTGGTGGCGGTGTGCTCGGCCTGGTCCGGATCGGGCAACTCGACGGTGATCTGGAGCCACGGTGACGGCATCATGGCGTTCCTTCGAGGGTCGGGTGGTGAGGGCCGGTGTGCGGGTCGGGTGGTGTCAGGCGAGCAGGAGGACCGCGTCCCATCCGGACATGGGGGCGGTTCCGGTGCCGACGGCGTGCAGCGCGAGGGCGGCGCCGGCCGCGCCGTCCATGAGTTCCGGGGCGGTCATCGGCTCACTCAGTAGCTGGGCGGCGAGGTGGCTGGCCAGGTTGGGTAGTTCAGCGGCCAGTGCGGGGCTGTGGGCGTCGATCGCCATGCGGAATGCGGCGTGGAGCAGGCCTGCTTTGCCGTGGCACAGGCCGATCTCGGGGAGGAGGTCCGGTCGGGCCGGGTCACGCAGTGCGGCCAGGATCCCGCGTTCGGCGACTGCCTGCCGGCGGGGGTCGCCGAGAGCGATGCCAGCCAGTTGTTGGGCCCGTGCGGTGCCGGCGATGCCGTAGCACCAGGAGGGCCGGGGCCGGTGCGACGGTGCGAGGCGGCCGGTGTGGTCGATGGTGAGGTAGCCGGGCCACCACGGGCCAAGGTTGTCGTCTTGGTGCCATTGGTCGGTCCAGGAGCAGAGGCGGGTGAGAGCGTCGCGCAGGCCGGTGGTGGTCAGGTCGTGAAGGACGGCGAGGGAGAGCAGCGCGATGACGGCGCTGATTCCGTGGGCGACTCCCAGGTTCCCGTGCCCGTGCGGGTGGTCGGGGTCGGGTTCGCCGGACAGGCCGACCTGCATCCACCACGGTGGCAGATCGGTGGCACCGCGCTGGCCGAGCAGGGGGCGGGTGAGGCGGACCAGGTAGGCGAGCACGTCGCGGGTGACGGGGTGGTTGGGGTGGCGGTGCAGGTGGTAGACGGCGAGTCCGGTCAGGCCGTGGATCAGGTCGAACTCGCGCATCGGCAGCGGATCACCCCGGTCGATGCGGGCATGGGCGGCGGCCAGGCGCGCTCGGGTGAGGGCGATGGTGGTGTCGTCGAGTGCGGCCAGCGCGCGCCGGTAGCGGGTCGTGCCGGTGGCGTGCAGGGCGAGGCCGAGTGCTGGTGCGCCGTGGAACAGGTTGGCGTTGCCTCCGGTACTGATCGGCTGGGATGTGGCGAGTTTCAGCCAGGTCTGGGTGACGGTGTCGTCGCCGTGGCCGGTGTGGGCTCGTTCGATGTGCAGTAGTGCGATACCGACCGCGCCGCCCGCGAGGGACTGCGGCCTCGCCCGCCCTTCGAATGCGGGCGGGATGGCATGTGGATCGGCCAGCGCATCGGCGATGGCTGTCGACGCCGCGAGCGCGCCTTGGTGCGCAGGGCTCATGGTTCGTTCCGGGTGCGGGCAGTCCAGCTCAACGCGGCGGCACGGGCCAGGTGCAGGCAGGCGCGTTCGCTGTCCAGGTCGGGGCCGATCATGCGGGTGTGGTGCAGGTGCAGCAGGTCAGGCAGCACACTGTCCACAGCAGCGCCTGCGGTGTGCAGGGTGGCGCCGTAGGTGGTCAACGCCTCTCGGCGCCGCTGCCATGCAGCCCGCAGCTCTGTGCCGTGACCGAGTACGTCCAGGCCGGTCTGGTCGGGGTTGGCGAGTGCGACCGTGCGCTGATACACGTCGCGGGGTGGGGCGGACCGCTGCGGGCGTGTGTGGTCGATCAGCCACCGCATGCCGGCGGTGGTGTTACCGATCAGGGCGGTGGTGAGGTGCAGCAGGCTCGCCGCGGTGACCGCACGAACATCGGATGCCCGTCCGCTGTCGATGGCAGCCAACTGCGTGACGGCTGCTGCGGAGTCGACGGCGAAGACCCCGGCGACGGCAGCGTCGGCGGTGGGACCGCCGAAGCGGCCGGTCTCCGGGTAGTCAGTGTCGACCTGCACTCGGGCGATCAGGCCGACGCGGCGCAGCCCGGCCGTCCACTCGGCGAGCGTGGCGAGGTTCGCGGCGCCGGTCAACCGCAGCCGCAGGTGCGGATCCGGGTCTCCGTAGCGCAGGAACCACCACCGTGTCTGTGGGTCGAGCTGACGGAGCAGGAACGGGAGGTGGCGGGTGAGGATCGGTGTCTGCCGGTCGGGATGGCCGTACAGCTTGACGAAGAGGTGTTCCCCGGCGCCGGGGAGGTGCCCATGTTCGCGGATGTCGACCACGGGTGCGGTGGCGAGCGCGTGTGGTGGTGGCGCCGGGTCGACTGTGGCAGCCAGGGGGACGACGATCTCGTGGGCGCGTCCGCCGATCCAGCCGGCCGTGTCAGGTGGGGGCGCGGCGCGCAATACGGCGGTCGGGGTGCGGCGCAGGTGGTCGCGCAGTAGTGCCTGATGCGCCGGCTCGGCGAGGTCCAGCCGGATGCGCTGGTCGCTGTCGCCGAGGTACACCCCCGGCGGGCAGCCGGTGGTGGCACGCCAGGATGCCAGTGCCCGGCTCCACTCCCGCCAGCTCGCCCCAGGACCGGGCAGGGCGTCTGCTGATAGCAGCCAGCGTGCCGGTGACAGGATGGTCCGCTGGTAGCGCAGAGCGGGCAGGAACGGCAATCCGCTCGCAGCACCCCAGTCGAAGCCGTCACACGGTGCTGTGAAGGCGGTGGGTGCCTCGGTGAGGAACCGCACGATCGGCAGGGTGTAATGCACCTGCTCGACCGCGTTGAGCACGATCGGCTCCACCACACGCCGCCGGGACACCGACACCAGGTAGACCCGGTCGGCGTCAGCGGTGACCGCGATGTCGTCCAGCGCGATCCGGTCGGGCGCGTTGTCGTGGTATTCCCCGAGCGAGACGTGGTGCGGCATCACGTGGGGGGCGCGGGCCACGTCCTCGGTGACCGTGTAGAGGGTCGCCGCCGACACCTGGACTCGCAACGCACCACGAGTCACCTGAGGTAGCGCCGCGTACGCGCCGGTGATTCGCTTCCGGTCCGCAGGGTCGAGCAGGTCGAGGAACCGCCCGGTGACGGTGCCGGCGTTGCGGGACACGCCGACCACCTCCAGCTGAAACTCGCCCCGGTCGAGGTCCCGGGTGGTACGGGCGTGCACGGTGACGGTCAGTTCGGTGCTCGGCTGGACGGACACGGCGGGTGCGCCGCCGGCGAGGTCGGCGATGGCGGCGTCATCGAGCACGACCTCACGCTCGCGTCGCAGCGCCGCGTCCTGGGCGAGGGCCATCAGCTTCCGATCCCGCGCGGTCAGGGCCGGCGGCGGGGCGGGGGTAGCGCCGCGGTAACCGGCTGGGTAACCCAGGCCGAGATCGACGTCCACCGCGTCCCGGACCGGCACGACCGCATGGGGTCCGTAACGCTCGAGGAAACGGCGGTGCCACGCCGCCCAGCCCTCACGGCCGGCAGCGGCGAGACGCACCAAGGCGCCGGCTGCGCGCGCCGCCTCTACCGCAATCACCTCGGGAACACGCACGTCGGCGTCCAAGCGCAGGTCCACCGCGACCGGCGGCTCGTCGGCAGGGTGCAGACTCGTCATCGTCTCGGCCAGCCGCGCACCGGGCGCCGCGGTGTCCGACACGGCCCGTTCGGAGAGGGTGCGCAGCACGGCGAGCGTCGCACGCGCCTGGGCGGGCGCGCTGTCGCCGGGGGTGCTGGCATCGGCGTCGGCCACCGCCTGCTCAAGGCCCGCGGTGACGGCGGACAGCGGGTCGGTGCAGGTGGTCGCCGGGCGTAGCGCGGTCAGCAGGAGACGTTGCGTCACCATCCGCGCGAGCAGCGCATGTACCACCCCGACGGGGGCGCCGTGGTCGGCGGCAAGCGCGGCGGCCAGATTCCCTAGCCGAATCGGGTCCGCCGCCGCCGTCAGCGCCGCGAGCACCGGGCCAGTGGCGCGCACGTGCACCTGGGTGGGCCGCTCCCCGGGTTTCTGGTGGGTGCGGTGCTCCAGCACAATCTGCCCGTCGCGGCACTTCAGGAGGTTGTTGGCGCGGACAGTCAGGTGCGGCCGAAGCACCGGATCGGCCTCCAGCCCGTCGACCAGGCCCATAAGCCACGCCGCCCGTACCCGTGGCACCGCCCGGTGCCCGTCACCGAACCGGACGGCGGCGGTGGGGGCCAGACCCGCGGCGGCGATCCCAGCGAACAAGCCGTAGGGCGTCGCCCGGCCACGCATCCGCAACAGGTAACGCAGGACCGACACCACCACCCGCCGAGCCTCACCCTCCCCGACACGGCCGTCGCACACCGCGCGGACACGGTCGGCGAGCACGGGACTGGCCAGCTCCACCGCCGCCGCGAACCGCGGTGCCGCGAACACCTGCCCCAACCACCACCGCCACGACCCTGCTTCCTGCGGGCCGGTCAGGTCCGGCCACCAGCCGACCAGCCGGTCGGGAGGGCAGGGCGTCGCGCGAACCACCAGCGCGTCCAGGTGCCGGTACACACGTCCTCCCCTGCGAACGTGAGGGGCCCGGCCGCGCGGCGAACGCCACGCGGCCAGGCGCCCCGGATCTGCGTCTTACTTCGGGCAGCTGGTGCAGGCGGACTGGCAGGTCTTGCCGCACCCGTCGTTCGTCATGTAGATCAGCTTGTCGACGCCCTCGCCGGACTCGACGAAGCTGATGTCCAGCTCCCAGTCGTCCGGCCCGAACTCGTCCTTCTTCCCGTCCACCGCCACCGGCGACACGGACGGAGCGATCCGCTCCTCGGTCATGATCGACACGACAGCCTCCTTCGAGGGGGTTGTGATCCACCCGGCGTCCCGGCCGGGACGCCGGTAGCTGTCAGCGCCAGGACACCGCGACGACGCCGTGGCGCTTCGGCACGTACCAGCCGTCCGGCACGCCCGCGCTGGTGGGTAGGTACTCGATCCGGGCGGCCCCGCGACGGCGGAAGTCCGCCGCCCAGCGGCGCAACAGCCGGACATACCGGTCAGCGACTGTCTCGGCCTGCGGGCCGTAGGCGTAGACACCGCTCTCCCACCCGCCGAGGTCCTCGTTCTCCCGTTTCGTGCGGTAGGCCAGACTGCCGCCCTCGACCACGGCGGCCGTGCCGTAGGTCACCGCCGGGGTGAATACGCCCTGGTCCACCAGCTGCTGGCTCGCGTACAGGAAGGGCACGTGGGGTGCGCTGGTTACCACGAACAACTCCAGCTCGTCGGGCATGTCGAACGCCGCCCCGGACCACCGCTCGGTCCTCGGCGCGTGGACCGCCCTGCGCAGCGCCGGCACGTCGAAGCCCGGATCCGGGCCGTCGATGCGCAGCGTCGCCTCACCGTGGATCGGCACGAGCGTCTCGGAGTACGTGCCCTCGCCCTGCATCGGCACGAACCCGCCGAGGCAGTAGCTGTGACTGAACAGACGCCCTCCGGCCAGGTCGAAGGCGACGCAACGGGAAAGGCCGGCGAACCGCAACGGCACCACGATCCGGCCGTGTTCGGACAGCTGGGCGATCCAGGCCGGCGGGATGTCCCACGCGCCGACCGTGACGATGATCCGGTCGTACGGTGCATGCTCCGGCACGCCGTGTTCGGCGTCGGCCTGCACGACCCGCACCCGGTCCTCGTAGCCGGCGCTCTGCAGGCAGGCGCGGGCC
The DNA here is from genome assembly GCF_014646235.1 of Micromonospora sonchi. Taxonomy (GTDB): domain Bacteria; phylum Actinomycetota; class Actinomycetes; order Mycobacteriales; family Micromonosporaceae; genus Micromonospora; species Micromonospora sonchi. Next base: position 131,890 of record NZ_BMNB01000004.1, read on the forward strand.
CGCGCGACGATCTCCGGATCGATGTCCACCGACGTCACCGCCCCCTGCGGGCCGACCAGCTCCGCGATCAGCGCCGCGTTGTACCCACCCGAACCGATCTCCAGAACCCGCATCCCCGGCTCGATCTCGGCCTGCTCCAACATCACCGCCTGGATGTGCGCCGCCGACACCGAACTGAGCGCCGTACCGTCCGGACCGGTCTTCGTCACCAGCGGGGTGTTCGAGTCGTACACCATGTCCAGCGGCTCGCCTGGGGCGAACAGGTGACGCGGCACGACCGAGAATGCCGCAGCCACCGCCTGCGACCTGATCGTGTCCTCTCCCAACTCCGCCACCATCGCCGCCCGCAGCGCCACCGGATCCCGCACAACACTCCCACTAACGGTAGTCATGTCATCACTTCCTGGTTATGTGATTGGTTTCCGTCGCCGGCCGAAGCCAAGTCAACCTGCAGACAGCTTCGCGAGAGGTTGTGGAGCCGGCAGCCGTCGCGCCGGCCACAGGGCGCGCCCTTCGCCGCTCCGAATCCCGGTCTGGCATCCGTGATGCCAGGAACCAGTAGACCCGCCCGACCGCGTGTCGAACACCCTCGACACGAACCTTCGACGCGCGACCCGGCGGTCCCACCCCAGACCAGCAAACGGGAGCTCATCGCACGCGCAGAGCCACCTTGTTCACGATCAGAAGCGTCCACCCCGCCGACTCCGAACCCCGGTACTCCGTCAGCACAGTCCGGCATGGAGGTCGGGCGGGGCGAAACGCGCCGCGCTGTCGGCGCACATGGTGGATGTCCCGCGACGACCGCGCGATGCGCTCCACCTATCAGCCGACACCACGGAGGCCGGGCATGGTTGAAGGCTCCTACCGCCGCCGGTAGGGTGCCACGAACGCCCGCCGCCCAGCGAACCGCTGATACGCGATGCGGGCACCATTAGCCCCGGGCACCGAGGGCAGGTAGTTGTGACGACGAAGCCGACCGTCGCCGCGCTAACGATCATCTCCACCGCTGCAGGTGAGGTGGTGTTCGTCCGGCAGCAGCGCGGCCCGTACGCGGGATGGCTGCTGCTGCCCGGCGGCAAAATTGAGTTCGGAGAGTCGGCGCAGGACGCGGCCCGCCGGGAGACGGTGGAAGAAGCTGGCTTCGAGGTGAGCGAGCTGACACTGACCGGGGTGTACGAGATCCGCGCTGAGAACGGCTCCTACCACTTCGTGATGTTCGCCTTCCACGCCGGCACCGCGACCCAGGTGGCGGCCGGCGGGCATCACGTGGACGGCGTGCTCCAGGCAGCGGTCGACGACGTGCAGCCGCATCCGACGGTGATGCAGATCCTCAACGACGCGGGTGTCGGCCGCTACCCCGTTCGGGACATCGAGGCAGGACTGTGCCGGGACGGGATCCTGATGCGCGGGCATCTGACCGCAGCTGCGGGCACCCCGACCTGACGGGCTCACCGGCCGACCGCCAACGCCGCCACTGACAGGTGTGGGACGGCCGGTCCGGGTGGCGATCAGGCTGGATCACGGCAGGTCTCGTGGAGCAGTGGTGGTGAGGATGTCGGCGAGTTCTTGGGCGGCGGGGTTGGTGCGCAGGGTGGTGGGGATGGCGCGGTAGAGCTCGGTGGCACGGCTATGGATGAGGCCAGTGTGGAAGGTGGCGGGTATGGCGGTGAGGGCGTTGGTGGCGGCGTGGCAGGCGTCGAGGGTGTTGCCGTCGTGGTGGTGGCAGGTGGCGGCGTCGAGGTGGAGCAGGGTGCGGGTGAGGGTGCTGGTGGGGGCGGATAGTGCGAGGGCTTGGGCTTGGCTGGTTCTGGCGTGGGTGGTGTCGCCGAGGGTGGTGAGGGCGTGGGATAGGTGGACGTGGTGTTTCTGGTCGCAGTGTCCGAGCCAGGTGTCGGCGCGTTCGGTGTCGGGTAGCGCCTCGGCGATCCGGTCGGCGGCGCGGAGGTTGGTGTTGGCTTGGTGGCGGTTGCCGGTGAGGGCGTGGGCGCGGGCGGCGACGGCGGTGGCGAGGGCTGCGGCGGCGGTAGGTGCGTTCCCGGCGGTGTGGCGGGCTTGTTCGGCGAGTCTGGCGGCGGCTGCTGGGGCCCCGTAGTTGAGGGGGACCATGGCGGTGCGGGCGAGGACCCAGGCGTGGAGGGTCCGGTCGCCGGCCTCGTCTGCGGCACGCGCCGCGGTGGTGAACCAGGTGAGCGCTTGGCGTCGGTGGCCGAGGTCGTGCAGGACGATCGCGGTCATGCCGCCGAGTTGGGCCATGAGCCGGGACAGGTCGATGCGGGTCGTTGCGGGTTGGGGGCGTTGCAGGAGTGCGGTCAGGTCGGCGACGTCGGCGACGAGGTTGGCCAGGACGGTGGCGGGTGCTCTTCCGGCGTAGCCGTAGCTGTGTTGTTCGGTGACGGTGTGCAGGTGGGCCAGGGTGGCGGGGCCGCTGGACGCGGTGAGGGCCTTGGTGGCGTTGGTCAGGATCTCGGTGATCGGTTTCAGCGCCGTGGTGGTGAGACCGGCGGCGAGGGCGCCGTGTAGGAGTTGTCGGCGATGCATGGACGCGTCCTCCGTCCGCGACTGCGGGCCAGTGGTGCTGTTCTCCCAGGATCGCGCGGCGAGGCCCAGCATGCCACCGGGGATGTGGAGACCATCGGCGATGCGTTCGACCGTGTCGATGCCGGTGATGGTGGCTTTGCCGTGGGCGATCAGGCTGACCCGTTCCGGTTTGATGCCGGTCGCGGTGGCGATGGCGTTGTAGCTCAGTCCGGCAGCTTTCGCCGCCGAGAAGACGACGCTGAATGTGCGGGTGGTCAACGCCTGCACGATGGTGGGGTCGTCGAGGAGACCTCGGGCGATCTGGTGCGCTGACGTCGGAATTCCCATGTGGTTTCCCCCGGCGGTGGCACGTCGATGCCGCACTCTAACGCCTTTTCAACGGTCCTGATCACCCCATTGTGGGGTCCCCGCCGTGGGGTTACGTCTCGGCTGGTTGGTGGGCTGAGGTGAGGTTCCCCGGCCACTGCGCGTCCACGGCGATTTCCGCTTCGTACGAATCGCTGTTGGCGGCTTGTTATGGGCGGTCGGCTTTCTCTGCCTGCGAGCGTGAGGAGTTCGGCATGGAATTTCCACGGAGCCTGCACATCGCCACGTACGACATGAGAGGAACTGTCGTCGACAGCGGATTAGCGAAGCCGTGTCGGCAGACCGGTCTGGTGGTGCACACCCATCAGCTACTCGGTGAGGTGACCCGCCGCTATCCGTCCACGCGTCTGGCGATCACCCAGACCGGCGCCGACACGCCGCCGTACCGGTTGCGGACCCCGGACGGACACCTGGCGTTGGCTCAGGCCATCGCGACGTCATTTCCCCGGTATCTCGGAGCCGCCGACGGCAGGGGCAAGGACCCCGACCTGGTCCGGGCCTACTACGAGGAACGGATCGACGACCCGGGCAACCCGGTCTACCACTCCCTGGCCAGCCAGTACGCCCAGGCCATCCGCCGTGCCGCGTCGCGGAACCTGCTGCTGCAGAACATCAACCCGATCACGGCGGTGCTGAAGGCCGAGGAGTTCGGGTACCTCGACGCCAGCGGGTTGGGCCGGCTCAACCTGACCGGCATCGTGCACGACATCTCCGGCGCGCAGCGACGGTTCGACTACCTGCGTCGCCGGATCGAGCGCACGGGACACAGCGTGTGGCTGATCGCGGTCTCCAACGCGGTCCGGGCGGCGCTCATCGCCGCCGGCATCCCTCCGCACCGAGTGGCCACGGTACTCAACGGGCTCGACGTGCACGGCTTCCAGGACCAGGTGAACCAGGCGCGGGCCGGCGGGGTGTTCGAGGCGGTCCGCAGGCGCAACCAGCTGCCCGCCGCAGGCCGGATGATCCTGATGTCAGCGCGACGGGTCGCGTGGAAGGGACACCACGACCTGGTCGACGCGGTGGCGATCCTCGCCAGCCGCGGCCTGTGTGAGGGCATGTACGTGGCGATCAACGGCCACGGTCTGGTCGACACCCGGGACCCCGACTACGAACACGACCTGGCCAAAGCGATCACCGAACGCGGGCTCGTTGACCAGGTGTTCCTCCTCGACGACCTCACCCCCGACGAGGTCGCCGCCTGCTACGGCGCGGCACACATCGCGGTGCTGCCGTCGCGGCTGCCGGAGGCGTTCGGCTACGCCAACATCGAGGCGATGCTGGCCGGGGTGCCCGTCGTCACCACCGCCCACGGCGGTCCGCTCGGCTACATCGACCACGAACACTCCGGCCTCCTCGTCCACCCGGCCGATCCGGTGGCCCTCGCCGACGCCCTCCAGCGCCTGCTCACCGACCCCGACCTGCACGCCGGGATCACCGCGGCGGGGCGGTCGAGCGCGCGACGCTTCTCGGTGGAGAAAATGTTCGACGGCTACGCCACTGTCCTCGCCGCGCATCCCGGGGCCGGGCGCTGATGGCCACCCTGATCCGCCCCGGTCGGGCCTACGTCCGCATCGGAGAGGGCCGCCACAGCCAGGTGTACCGGCGGCCAGGCAGCGAGCGGGTCGTCCAGCTGTTCAGGGCCGACTGCGACACGCTGACCGTGGCAAAGCTGCGCCGCGAGCACGACTACCTCCTCACAGTGTTCGCGCCGGTCCTGCCCCGGCTGATTCCCCGCCAGCGGCTGTTCGCCCCCACACCGGACGCGCCACTGGGGCAGGTGGTAATCGTCAAGGAGTACGTCGAGGTCAACCCCCAGCTCCGGCTGACCGCCGCCAGCCCGTCGCAGCTGCCAGCCTCCACGATGCGACAACTAACCACGTTTCTGCGCCTGGTGCGTCACCTGCTGCTCGACACCGCGCCGGACACCCTGTTGGGCACGGACGCCTCGCTGATTCCCGACATCATCGACCCGCCCCTGCAGAACCTGGCCGTGGATACCAGCGGAACCCTGCGGCTGCTGGACACCAACCGGCTCATCAGCACCGCCGGACTACGACGCCTACAGCAAGCCGGTGAAACCCTCGACCCGGACCGCCACACGATCCACGCCCTGCTGCTACGCCGAATGATGTTCCTGGAGTCACGCTGGCGAGGCCGCCGTCTCGCCGAGTTGGCAACCGACCCCGTCTACACCCGCTACCTGTCACCGAGGGACATGACGCGACTGGCCTCGGCGAGTGCCACCGCCGGCGAATCCATCACACCCTGACCACCGGTCATGAGAGCGACGAGCGGGCGGGAGACGCCATGAACATGGGATACCGCGACCACGACCGACAGCGGCGGATACCGGAGCCAGACCGGGACCAACACGATCCACGGTGGGCTCAACACGACAAGGAACGCCTCCAGCGGAGCCGCGCGCTGCGGGCGTTGCGAGGTAAGACCCAGTCCGTCGAACCCGACGCCGCCCACCGGCCGATGAACCGCCTCACCCACTCGTACGCCGTCGCACGGATCGGCCGGCACCTCGCCGACGGGCTCGACGTCGACATCGACCTCGTGGAGACCGCCGGCCTGGCCCACGACATCGGCCACCCGCCGTTCGGGCACAACGGTGAACGCGCACTCGACGAACTCGCCCAACCCTGCGGCGGCTTCGAAGCCAACGCCCAGACCCTGCGGATCCTCACCCGCCTGGAAACCGACACCGTCGACGTCGACGGTGTCTCCTACGGGTTGAACCTCACCCGCGCCACGCTGGATGCCACCTGCAAGTACCCCTGGACGGCAACCGCCGGGCAGCGCAAGTACGGCGCCTACGCCGAGGACGCCACGACCCTGCGATGGATACGCGCCCACCATCCCGACCGGCAGGTGTGTATCGAAGCCCAGATCATGGACTGGGCCGACGACATCGCCAACGCCGTACACGACCTCGCCGACGGCATCCGCGCCGGAAGCATCCCCACCGCAGCCCTCGCCGACCCCACCGACCACACGATGCTCGCCGTCGAGCACTTCACCACCGCGCCCCTGCCTACCGCCGAGGACGCCGCCCACGACCTCGCGGCAATCCCCCAGATCCGCGCCCTCGCCGCCCGCCCCTATGACGGCACACCCCAGGCCAGGGCAACACTCGCCCAGTACACGCAGGCGATGACCACCCGAATGATCACCGCCGCCGTCGCCGCGACCCGCGAACACCATCCGCAGCACGCACTGACCCGCTATGCCGCCGATCTCGTCGTGCCCCAGGCGACACGCGCGGAAGCCGCAATCCTCAAGGCACTCCACCTAAGCCATGTCCTGCGTGACCCGGCCCGGCGGGCCCGACGCCAGCGTCAACGCGAACTCCTCGCCGGCCTGTTCACCTGCCTCCACCACCATGCGCCCGACACGCTAGAACCGTCGGCACGGCATTCCTGGCACGCGGCGCCCGACGACCGCGGACGGCTACGTGTCGTCGTGGACCAAGTCGCCGCGCTCACCGACCACCAAGCCGTGGCCCTTTACGGCAGGACGCTGCGCACCGCGACCCGGTCCACCACCACGGCGGCTACATCCGGCACGCCTCCAGCGGGGTGACCAGGATCGCCCGCGCTCCGGCCCGCTTCAAATCGTCCATCGTCCGCTGCACGCCGGCCCTCGGGACCATCGCCCGGACCGCCATCCAACCCTCACGCGCCAACGGCGACACGGTCGGCCCTTCGATCCCGGGAGTCAACGAGCACGCCGCGTCCAGCGCCTCGGCCGGGCAGTCGTACTCGACCATCACATACCGGCGGGCGGTCAGCACACCTTCCAGCCGCTGCACGAGCGCGTCGATCGCCCCGGCAGCCCGCTCCGACTTCCGGGACGCCTCACTGCGGATCAGCACCGCCTCCGACTCCATCAACGGCTCGCCGAACGTCACCAGCCCACAGTTCTGCAACGACGTGCCCGTCTCCACGACATCGGCGATAGCGTCGGCCAGGCCCAGACTGATCGCGTTCTCCACCGCCCCGTCGAGCTTCACCAGCGACACACTCACCCCAGCCTCAGCCAGGTACTTCCCGACCAGAGTCGGGTAACTGGTGGCCACACTCAACCCCGACAGGTCAGCAAGCCGCCGCGGGCCGGCCGGTCGGGCCGCGAAGTGGAACCGCGACCGAGAGAACCCCAACCGCAGCACCTCACTGGCCGGGGCACCCGAATCCAGAAGCAGATCCAACCCGGTGACACCCACATCGAGGGCACCCGATCCGACGTACACCGCGATGTCACGAGGCCGCTGGAAAAAGAACTTCATATTGTTCTCGGGATCATTGCACTGCAATTCCCTGCCATTACCCCGATGGACCAGGTAGCCGGCATCGGTCAGCAGCTTGAACGCCGCCTCACTCAACGATCCCTTATTCGGCACGGCCACCCGCAACGGAGTCACAGACATGCGCCACATCATGACACAACACCCCACCACCACAACGCCGATAATCCGCCCCCGCCCGCCCACACAGCCCACAGTCCGGCAGTCATCGCGGTGAACCGGGCATCGGCCAGCCCAGCTGGCGTGCCGGACCACCCGGCAGGCCCTCGTCCGCGCCGCCGCCGACCACCTGACCCCTCACCATGACCAACGCTCTGGCGACCCTTATCAACGCCGCACCCGAGCAACTCGCTTGCCTCGGCGTCGACCCGCAGTGGTCGGTAGCGTCGATCGACGCGGCGAAGTTCGACAACCGCCCCGCCTGGGACAACAAGGGTAAGTTCGACAGCCGACCTGGCTGGGACAATTGGAACAAGAAGAAGTAGCCCCCTACCAAGGGACGCGCGGGGTGGCATGCCCACCCCGCGCCCGCACAGTTGAGGACACGCGTACCACCACGATCGGCGACGTGAAGGTCCTGCTGTCGGACCTCGACCCGGATGACCTCGACAGCACCACGGACCTGGCCGAGTGCCTCACCGAGGCACTCGTCAACGGCGCAGCGTGGCACGGCTCGCACCTTGAGGATGTCAGCATCCGCAGCAGTCTGATCACCGGCGTGGACCTGAGCGAGAGCACCTGGGAGGCGGGCAGCCTCTACGGCTGCGAGATCACCCGCACCGACTTCTCCGGCGCGACCCTGACCGGCATCACCATCGAACGCTGCGCCATCACCGGTTCCCGGTTCACCGGCACCAGACTCACCGACGTACGCCTCAAGGACGTCCTCTTCGACGGCTGCCGCTTCGACTACGCCACCTTCCAACGCGTCACCGCCGCCGGCTCGGTCGCGTTCACCGACTGCACTTTCGCCAACGGCGCGTGGTCGTCCTGCCGACTACCTCGCATCGCGCTACGGTCATGTGACCTCACCGGACTGGAACTGGACTCCTGCCACCTCGACGGCACCGACCTGCGGGGCAGCCGGCTTCACGGCCTCAAGACGCCGCTGGACAACCTGCACGGCACCATCCTCGGCCAGGACCAGCTTCCTGACCTCACCCGGCTAGCCGTCGCCGCCCTCGACCTCACCGTTCAGGAGGAGTAGATCCCTAATGGCTGAACCCACTGGCAGCCAGGACACGATCGTCTGCATCCGGGGCACTCCGGCTCGGGCAAGAGCAGCATCGCCCGTGAGCTACGACGCCGATACGGCCAGGGCTGCGCACTGGTCGAGCTTTCCGGAGCCGACACAAGGTGCGCGTGCGCGGTGCGGTAGAGGTAGATGCGTCGCTCGCGCCGGCAGTGCGCGGGCCACTCGTTGATGGCCGCTGTCGAACTGCCCATGGCCTTGTCGGGCTGCTGGGGACGGCCGTCGCTGTTGGGCGGGCGGGAGTTTCGGTGTCATGATCTGGCGGTCTGTTCGTCATCGCCGAGCGTGCCCGTAGCCAGGACATCCCACGCGTAGCTACCGGGCTCGCGGCGTAACTCGACAAGCTCGACGCCGTGAACGACGGTCGTGACGGATGCGACGCGGCGGAGGCCGGCCACCGCGTCGATGACCGGCGTCGCGTCGGTCGGAGCGTTGTTGTAGGCGATGCTGACGTGGGGGACGAACGCAGTGGCGCGCGTGGGGACTGCACGTTCGCCTCTGACCTCCGCGAGCGCCTGCCGCAGGACTTGGCGAACGCTGTGCACCGGGGGATGGGGGCCCGCGCTGAATCGCACAGCGCCCGCTGATCCCGTCAATGGCCCCACCCGTAGTGGAATCGGGGGGAGGATCGCAAGCCGTCGCTGCGCTGCTGCCACGATCTGGTCGAGCTGCGCGGCAGGCACTTCGTCTGTGAAGCCAACCTTCTGCACGGTAAGGTGCAGCCATTTCAGGGGAACCATGTCCAGCGTCGGTATATGGCCAAGCGCGGCCTGGCATCTCGATGCGAGCGCCCGAACAGTTCCGCTCTCGCCGAGACGCAACAACCAAAGGTAGGAACGTCGACCTGGACGCCAGCCCGCCCGTTCCCAGTGATTGGTCAGAGAATCGAGCGCGCGGTAGCGCGCCCAGTCTTCCTCGACGTAGCCGTGCCGTTCACGCCCTTCCCTGGATTCGTCAGAGAGGGTTGTCATTGTCCGGCTTCCGCTCATGCAACCACTGCCGCACTTCATCGGTGAATGCCGCTACAGGTGCGTAGCCCGAGGATCCTTGCAACCCTGCGGCGAAGGACCGCAGTCGCTGCTCGATCGACTCGATGCGGTTGCCTTCCGCAGCGGCCATCGCCGCGCGGGCCAGCACCAGGGCCTGGTCCAGGTCTTCGGTCAGCGGGTCGATCAGGGCGGATGCCATGTCCAGGCGCACCAGAGCCTGACTCCACCGCGACGGCGAGCTATCCACAATGTCGAGAGCGCGGCCAGCGAACTGAAGGACCGGCCCGGCGTTTCCCAGCCCAAGGTGCGCGGTAGCGGCATTCGACGCAGTGCGTGCTTCGCTGTAGACACCGAACGATATGCACGGAGTCATGCCGGGCTCCGGGGAAAAGGCGGCAAGAAGATCGTAGGCGTCACCGACCGCCTTCTCGACCGCGCGACGGTCACCCAGCCTCCCATGCGCCCTCGCCTCACCATTCACCGCGAGGCGCACCGCTTGGCGTCCCGTGCCGGCGAAGCGCCGGCCGTCCTGCGCGAAGGCGAGAGCGTCACAGTAGCTGCCCGCATAGAACTCGGCCAGACTCTGCGTACCCCGCACCCACGCCTGAAGATCACGATCGTCGGCCTGCTCCGCCAACTGGAAGCACTCCAGCGTATACGCGCGGGCCGAATCAAAGCGTCCCAGGTTGACCGACATGTAACTCAACAGACCGGAAAGACGCCCCGCAACAGCCAGCAGCCGATGCTGCTGCCTCGGACGCGCCCGGCCCATCAACATCGGCTGAACACGCCGCCGCTCCCGGACCAGGACCGGCGCGAAGACCCGCGGCCCCCGCAGCTCGTACGAATCGACCACCTCAGCGACGAACGCCTCCATCGCGTCGAGGAACGACTCGTCGAGCACGTACGCATGCTGGTCACGGACCCGCGCCTGCACCTCCGCGACAGGCTCGACCACCTCGTCCCACCGGCCCGCCGCCACAGGCCCCGCAGCCGGGTCAAGCGACGCCAACGCCCCCCAGCGGGCATGACGAGCCGCTTCCGCCTTCTCCTGCTGATACCGGGCATCAAGGGACCGGTACTCGTCGTACCCGGTGAGCAGTTCACCGCCGGACCGCAGAAGCGTCTCGCACTGCGCCCAGAAGACCCGGTCCACCACCTGCCGGCCACTCTCGACGTTGGCCACCGTGCTCCGCGTGCTGTGCACCAGCCGCGCGACATCGTCCTGAGTCAGCCCACGCTTCCTACGCCACACCCCGAGCCGCCGCCCGAGCGCCCGCTTCACGTCACTGAGTCCCTGCGGATCCATGAGGACGTCCCCCCACGTCACCGGAGGGGCTGATCACCATTCGCTACTGACCCCTCACGGCACGCTGACAGTAGACGATTGCGGCAGCAAGAGGCCATCCCACCTGAGCGCACCACCGTACATGCCCTTAGGCCAGGAGACATCGAAATCCACCAGGCTCAACGACGAAACTAGAACAGATTCGCGTACCAGAATGTGGGAACCAGCAACGGTATACCCCACCATGATCAAAACCCACCCGGACACGACAACCGCGCACCGGACAGGGCCGGACGTGAGGGATGCTCGTCGCACGAGCACCCACCGAGCACCCAACCGACCACAAGGGACGGATAAGCGAAGGGGCCTGACTGCCATTTCGGCAGGTCAGACCCCTGTTGATCTTGTGCGCCCGAAGGGACTCGAACCCCTAACCTTCTGATCCGTAGTCAGATGCTCTATCCGTTGAGCTACGGGCGCTGGTGCTCGGCCAGTTTACACACCTGGCTCCGCGTGCAGTCTCGGGGATTCGCCAGCGGCTCGTCCCAGATCCTGCCTTCGGCGGTCTACGTTACCTGACGGGTGACCGGATCGCGCAACGGGGATACCCCACACCCGCTCGGGGCGCGTCGAGGACAGCGGGCTGCCCGGCGCGGCGCTGGTCGCCCGGAGGGTGCCCTGATCGCCCCTCGAACTCGCCCTCCCGGCGCAGCAAGAAAGCCGCGCCCGAGGGCGCGGCTTCGAATCCGGACGGGCCTGCCGTCCGAGCTTTGCGCGGAGACTCCGGGATTCGAACCCGGGAGGGGCTTTAAGACCCCAACCGCATTAGCAGTGCGGCGCCATAGACCAGACTAGGCGAAGTCTCCCCGGTGGTTGATAAGCCACCGGGCCCGAGGATACAGTCCCCGCCCGGCCGGGAGCAAAGCGACTACCGGAACCAGGCGCCCACGGTCGGATGAGCCTCGCTCCACCGCCGTGATCAGGACTAGGCTCCATCGACATGCAGGAGCAGCCGCCCAGCGAGCAGACCAAGCCGGAATCTGCCGAGGGAGCACGCCGGCGCTCCCCGAAGGCGACCTTCACCCCGCCGCCCACACCCGCACCGCCGGCTCAGGATCCGCCGGGCAGCTCCGGTACACCGCGCCCCCGGCGTGCCAAGGCCGCGCCGAGCGTGTTCTTCCAGCCACCGCCCGCGCCTGAGCAGGTAGCAGCCACGCCCGAGCAGGCAGTACCCCGATCGGCGGCGGCTCCGCCGCTGACCCCCACACTGCCGTTCGCCGTCGCGCCGGTCAGCACGGACGAGCAGCCGGAGACGCGGACCGACCCGGCACCGGGTGACCCCGGCGGCCAGTCGCCTGCCGAGGCGTCGACAACTTCCTCCACCCGGAAGAAGGTCGCCGCGAAGCCGAGAAAGAGCACCGCCAAGAAGGCAGCGCCGAAGAAGGCCGCCCGGGAAACAATCGAAGCCGCCCCGGAAGCAATCCAAGCCAGGCCGGAGGCAACCGAAGCCACCCCGGAGGCAATCGAAGCCAGGCCGGAAGCGACCGAGACCGAACCCGGCGCGATCGATGCCGGACCCGCGCCGGTCAGGAAGACAGCGGTCAGAAAGGCGCCAGCGAAGAAAGCGCAGAAGACGGCCGCAGCACCGGCCAAGGCCACTCGGGCCCGAAAGGCCACGAAGCAGGCCAGTCCGGCAGCGCCGGCCGGACCGGGCTCGGCCACCGGCGAGGTCCGGCCGGGTGACACCTCGGCGGGTACGGCGGAAGTGGGGTTGCGGACGCTGGCGGTGCGTGTACTCGATCATCCGGGCTTCGCTCCGGAGTTGCTGGCGCTGGCGGCGGTCGACGCGCTCGGCCCGCGTGCCGGCGCGTGGGCCCGGCGGCTGCGGGAGACCTATCCGCGGGCGGACGGCGACGGGCTGGCCCGGTTGGCGACCCAGCGGTTCGTCCGGCAGGCCGCGGTCGGTGGGGCGACTGCGGCACTCGCCGGCGCCTTCGCTCCGGCGGTCGAACTGGTCGCGGTGCTCTGGTCGCAGGCGAACCAGGTGCTGCACGTGGCAGCGGCGTACGACCGCGATCCGGCGCACCCGGAGCGGGCGGCCGAGCTGCTGGTGCTGACCCAGGTGCACCCGGACCTGACGAGCGCCAGGGCGGCGCTGGCGGCGGCGCGGGCGGCCGACGGGCCGGGGGAGGCGCCGGGGCCGCGCGCGGTGGAGGCGGCCTGGCGGCTGGCTGCCCCGCTGACCGCGCAGGCCGGCGGCTGGTTGGCGCTGCGGCTGGCGTCCCGGTTGCTACCCGGCGCGGCGGTGCTCGCCGCGGCGGCCGGCGACTCGGCGGCGGCGCAGCGCCTGGCGGCCCGCGCCATCGCCACCTACCGCCCACCCGGCCGGCAGGGCCCGCCGAGCGCAGGCTCAGAGCCAGGTGAACCAGGAGTCGGGAAGCAGGGTGTAGCCGATGAAGGCGGCGATGTCGAGTAGGGCGTGCGCCACGATCAGCGGCATGACCCGGCGGGTACGCAGATAGCAGAGGCTGAACACGACCCCCATCACGGCGTTGCCGACGAACGCGCCGAAGCCCTGGTAGAGGTGGTAGGAGGCGCGTAGCAACGCGCTGGCCGCGACGATCGCGGCGACCCGCCACTGAAGTTGACGCAGCCGGGTCATCAGGTAGCCGACCACGATCACCTCCTCCAGGATCGAGTTCTGGAGGGCGGCGAGGATCAGCACCGGCACCGTCCACCAGAGGTCGGGCAGCGCCGCCGGCACCACGGTGGCGTTGAGCCCGAGCTGGGCCGCCGCCCAGAACAGCGCCAGGCCGGGCAGCCCGATCAGCGCCGCCAGCCCCGCGCCCTGGGCGAGGTCGACCCCGGGCCGCCGGCCGTCCAGGCCGAGGGTCCGCACCGGATCGCCGGGGTCCCGCGCCAGCAGGTGTACGGCGAGCAGCACCGGCAGCAGCGCGAACACGATGCCGAGCAGCTGGTACGTGAGATCGAGGTAGGGCCGGACCGACGCGGAGGTGTTCAGGGCGGCGGTCTGCCTCGACAGCCCACCTTCCGCAGTGAGCTTCGCGATGATCGAGACGGTGGCGTAGACGGCGGATTGCCCGAGCGAGAGGCCGAGCACCAGCAGCGCCTCGGTGCCGAGCATCCGGCGGGACACCGGACGGGTGAGCTCAATGGTCACCGCACCACTCTGCCCGACCGGGTGCGCCGGCGGCAGGCGGGCGACTGAGCCGACCTCACGAAGCAATCGCACATTCTGTGCGACCACCCGACACGCTCCGTGGACATTCTATGAAGGCCCGATCCGCCGCCGGAAGTAAGGAGTGCCCGTGGACACCTTCGCGCGGCTGCTGAAGGAGAGCTGGACCCTGGTCGAGGGGAATCGCGTCCGGCTGACCGAGCACTTCTACGCCCGGCTCTTCCTTCTCGATCCCGAGCTGCGCAAGCTCTTCCCGGTGCAGATGGCCGGGCAGGGCGACCGGCTGTTCGAAGCGATCATCGCGGCGATCCACACCGTGGACGACCCGGAGAGCTTCGACGAGTTCCTCCGCGCGCTCGGCCGGGACCACCGCAAGTACCACGTCGACGCGGCCCACTACGACACGATGGGCCAGGCGTTGCTCGACTCGCTGCGCAGCACCGCCGGGGAGAGCTGGAACCTGGCGTACGACCAGGCGTGGCGGGACGCGTACGCGGCGATCGTGGAGAAGATGCTCGCCGGGGCGGCGGCGGACGGCAACCCACCGTTCTGGCACGCCGAGGTGCTGACCCACCGGCGGTACGGGTCGGACACCGCCGTCTTCACCTGCCAGGCGCTGCAACATCCACTCTCCTGGAAGGCGGGGCAGTACGTCAGCGTGGAGGCGCCCCGCTACCACCCCCGGGTGTGGCGGACGTACTCGGTGGCCAACGCCCCGAACGACGACAACGTGCTGGAGTTCCACATCCGTACGCCCGAGGGCGCCGGTTGGTTGTCCGGGGCCCTGGTTCGCCGGCTGAAGCCGGGCGACCTGCTGCGGGTGGCCGCGCCGATGGGCTCGATGACGCTGGACCAGTCGTCGGAGCGGGACGTCCTCTGCGTCGCCGGCGGCGTGGGGCTGGCCCCGATCAAGGCGCTGGTGGAGGAGTTGACCCGCGTCAACCAGACCCGCTGGGTGCACGTCTTCTACGGTGCCCGTACCGAGGCGGAGCTTTACGGTCTCGACGGGTTGCAGGAACTGGTGGCGGAACACCCGTGGCTGTCGGTCACTGCCGCGTGCGGCGACGACCCGGATTTCGACGGCGAACGGGGCGACATCCCCGACGTGGTGGCCCGCTACGGCCCTTGGACGGCGCACGACTGCTACGTCTCCGGTTCCGCGCCGATGGTCCGCTCCACCTTGCGGGTACTCGCCGCCGACGACGTTCCCCCCCAGCACATCCGATACGACACCTTCGGCAACCTGTAGAGCTTTCCTCCCCCCGCACCGGGGCGCGTGCCCCTGCCCCCTGGGGCACGCGCCCCGGTCCCCCGATCGGGCGGACCGCCACCGCCCCGCACGACCATGTCCGCCCACCGTCGTTCCCCATCGGGCGGGCATGGTCGTGCCAGGGATCGGTCGTGCCGGGAGCGCTCAGTACCGCCAGGGGTGGCCGGACTCGCGGTACTCCTCGATCGGTACCAGCGGCACCCCCGGTGCCATCCGGTCGACGTAGAGCCGGCCGTCCAGGTGGTCGACCTCGTGCGCCACCAGCCGGGCCATGCCGAACTCGAACGAGGTGATCACGCGGCCGCCGTCGAGCTGGGCGTGTTCCACGTCCAGTCGTAGCGGTCGTGGCACCAGCCCGCGGTGGTCGAAGAAGGAGAGGCAACCCTCGTACTGCTCGTCGGTGTCGACGGAGGTGTCGACCACCCGGGGGTTGAGCAGCACCACGGGCTCGGCGGTCCGGTCGGGCGGGCGGACCACGGCAGCCGCGCGGTCGATGCCGAGTTGCGGCGCGGCGATCCCCACCCCCTTCGCGAACGGATGCAGTTCGTCGAGGCGGGCCAGCGCGGTGACCAGCCGGTCGACGGTTTCCCGGGCGATCGCCTCCTCGGCCGGTAGGTCGAACGGGCGGGCCGGCTGGCGCAGCAGGTCCGCGCCGCGCTGGACGATGCCGAGCGCGCGCATCCGCTCGGACGGTCTGATCCGGTCGACCTCCGGCTCGGGTTCCTGCTCCGCGCGGAACCGCCACTGCAACCGGTACCGGGCGTTCAGCGGCGGTTCGTCGGTCGCCCATTCGAAGATCGCCCGTGCTCCCTCGTCGTGCCGGACGATCGCCGTACGCAACGGCCCCTCCTCCGCCGAGAGTGAGGTCTCCGCACCCCAGACCTGCGGGTCCAGTTCGGCCGGCAGGTCCACCCGGATGGCCAGGTGACGGGTTGGTACGCGGACCGCCCGCTGGAACCACGAGCCCCACTTGTCCCGCCCGACCAGGTACGTGTACTCGATGGTGGCGCGCCGGCCGGGGTAGAGCGGGAAACGCCGTTCGGCGTTCTCGAAGAGCAGCCAGATCTCCTTGAACGCGTCCCGGTCGTGCTTGGCCCGCCAGTGCATGGCCTCCTGCTCGCCGCCCTCCTCCCGGCACGCGCGCAGGTTCAGCTCGGCGAAGGTGAGCGGGCGTTCCCGGTGGTGCCGGTTGGATCGGCCCGGATCGTTGGGGTAGCGGTCGACGGCGACCCGGACCAGGTAGCGGGTGACGGGCTCGGTGCCGGCGTTGTACAGCTCCCGGCGGATGACGCAGCGGTAGCCGGTGCCGGTGTGGGTCAGGATGGCCGTCTCGCGTTCGACGATCAGGCCGGTGCCGGGCGGCAACCACCGGTCGGGCGGGATGGGCTCCCGCTGGCTGCGCTCGACGCGCGCGTGGCGCAGGTGGTCGTACTCCCGGAAGCGCTGCCAGATCGCGCCGCTGGCCTCCAGGACGGCCTCGGCCCGGCGCGCGAAGTCCTCGGTGGGTCGGTGTCGCCGCCCTTCCACGTGGCTGACGTAGGAGGGGTCGAAGCCCATCAGGGTCGCCAGTTGCTTCTTGGACAGCCCCCGCTCCGTCCGGTGCCGAGCGAGTTCGGCGGCGAAGGAGTCGGCAGCCCGATCGAGCGGTGAGGTCGTCATCAGCTTCCTCGTGGCCGGGAGTACAAGTTTCACGTTTGGCCATCGGGTACGCACAGGTACTGGCACCTTCTCGACAAGATGCTTGACCCGTGAGCGCTTTCTGCCGATACTGCGCCGAGTTCCCGAGCCCGCACGCTGAGTGATCATGCTGGCGGCAGGTGATCCGGACCTCTCACCTGCCGTCCCGCCAGGCGTTCCCGACCCCAAGAAGTGTGGTTAGGCTAGCCTTAGTCGGAAGCGGGTACCGGACGGAGGTGGAGCAGGTGACAGCCGCACTGCCCGTCAACACCCCGGCCCCGCCGCTCGCTCCGATCACCGCGACCCTGCGGGCCATGTTCGGCACCGACGTGCTCCCCGGGCTGGCGCCGGGGCTGGTCGTCGACGACGAGGCCGGCTGGTCTCCGGCGACCACCCTGACCGACGGCAGCCGACTGCCGGAGCTGCTCGACTCGGCCGCCCGCCTCTGGGGCGGCACCCCGCACGCCTGCGCCGCACTCGCCTGGAAGGCCTACAGCTACTGGGCGGCGCTGCCGGTGGTGCTCGGCTGGGCCGCCGCCCGGCGGGTGCCGCTGCTCGAATCCAGCGCCACCCTCATCGACTTCTCGGATCGGCGCACGCTGGTGACCCTTGGCCTGCGCCGCTCGATCCCGGTCGCGGTGCTGCCCACCGATCCGCTGGCGCTGACCGGGTCGCCCCGGGTCCAGGTGGTGGCCGACGAGCGGGAGCTGCTCGCGGCGCTGCGCGCCACGCTGTTGGACGCGCATCTGTCCCCGGTGATCACCGCGATCCAGGGCGAGGTCCGCATCGGCGCCCGTACGCTGCTCGGCTCGGTGGCCTCCGGCATCGCGCAGGGGCTGCTGCTGGCCGCCGACGCGCTGCCGGGTTCGGCGGTCGAGGCGGTCGACACGCTGCTCGCCACGCTCGACCTGGCCGACCTGGTGGAACTGGTGCCCGGCCCGAACGGCAAACCCACCGTGCAGCGGCGTACCTGTTGCCTGGCCTTCACCCTGCCCACGCCGAAGGTCTGCCAGGGCTGCTGCATCCGCACCCCCTGACTTGTTTCAGTCGGTCAGCGGGCGGACGTCCCACAGCCACACGCCACCGGTGTGAGTCGGCTGGATCCCGGTCAGCGCGGTCATTCCCGCGCGCAGCGCGTCCGCCTGCTCGTGCGGGTCGAGGATCACCACGCCCGCTCGCCAGTAGCGCAGATCCTCGATTGCGTTCCGCCGGACCTGCGGGGTGACCGTCGGCACCTCGCCGGTGCGTCGGATGCTGGCGAAGAAGCTGCTCGTCGGGCGCGGCGGCGCGGTGAACAGGGCCACCCGGTCCATGCCGGGGCGGGTGTCCGGGCCGAGGAAGTAGCCACGGGCGATCGGCATCGCCAGCCGGGTCTGGGCGGACCAGCGCAGCGGCTCGGTGTAGTCGGTGTCGGGCAGCGGAAGCGTCACCACGCTGCGCCCGCCGGCCAGATACGGTCGCCAGGCACCCGAGGTGACGAATTCGGGGGTTGGTTCGAGGCGTTTGGTCGGCAGCGGGGTGGGCAGCAGCGGCACCAGCGCCATCGCGAGGACGGTCACCGTGCCGAAGCGGATCTGCGACCGCCACCGGGGAAGGGCGGCGGCCAGTTCCCGGACCCGCTCGGTGCCGTACGCGAGCAGCAGCCCGATGATCGGGGTGATGGCCAGCGCCCAGCGGGTCGGCACCACCGAGTGCAGCACGGGCAGGTCCTCCAGCACCGCCCACGGCCCCGGGACGCCGGTCCCCCTGCGCTCGAAGCGGATCTCCCGGCCGAGGGAGAGCACCGCGAAGAGCAGCCCGAGCACCGCCAGGCCGATCACCACCGCGTTGCGACGCAGCCACCACACCAGCGCCGCCACCAGGATCACCAGCGGCCAGCCGAAGAAGGCGTTCTCCTCGGTGGGGTTCTTCGCCAGGCCGGTCGCGCCACGCGCGTCGCCGGCCAAGGACTCGCGGGAGTACGCGAAGAACGAGGCGAGGTCGGTCGAGTAGCCCCGGATCAGCCAGGGCAGCCCACGGTAGGCGCCCGGCCCGAAGAACTGCACGTACAGCGGGTACGCCAACAGCACGCCGGCGATCACCAGGGCCACGCCCAGCCCGGCCAGGAACGGGCGGGCCCGACCGCGCAGCTCGGGCCGACCGATCACCAGCGCGAGGATCACCACGCCGAGACCGATCGCGGTCATCAGCAGAATCTCCAGGTTCAGGAACGCCTGCCAGACGATCACCAGCGCGAGCAGGACACCGTTGCGCGGCCAGCGACCGGGCCCAGCCAGGCGCACGGTACGCCAGATGATCAGGGGCACCACGTACTGCGACACGATGTTGGGGTGCGCGTTGGCGTGCGAGACCACGGCCGGCGCGTACGCGCAGAACGTCGCGCCCAGCCAGGCCGGCCCGCGCGCGCCGACGAGCACCCGGGACAGCACGAAGTACCAGGCGGTCGCCGTGGCGATCATCCCGAGGGTGAGGAAGAGCAGGAAGGCGGTACGAGTGCCGAAAAGCAGGGTGATCGGGGTCATCGGCAGGGAAACGGACAACACCGAGGTGTTCGCCATCAGATTTACCGATTCGGGGACATTCATCCGATCCGACGAGAACGGATAGGCGAATTCCGTGACCACCCGCGCACCGTGCGCCATCATCCATTCGAACTGAGCCATATCGGTAGGGTTGTCCCGAATACCGTCACCGGGATTGCGCCACATTCGAGCGGTGACCCAGAAGGCGAGGGCCACGAAACTCGCCACGGCGGCGACGTCCCGCCCGCACCCGCCGGGCTTCCCGGCAGATCGGCCCGAATCAGGAGTAGTCATAACAATTCGCAGCGTAGTTGCCCGATGCCGTCACCGTGCAGGGTTCGGGACGCTGCCGTAGTATCTGGCGGGTTTGCTGACCACCACCGATCGTGCCCATAACCCCGACCAATTCGGCCACCGCGGGCCCCGATATTCCCGCCGTCCGAGCGGATGGTTCACTCAGTCGGTCCCGGCGCGGGTCGAGTCGTATCGTGAGGAATCGACGCATGGCAGAAATCACTGGGGATCAGCGCGTACAGTCCGAGGTCCTGGAGGGCCTCGCCACCGCGGTCAACCACCGGCGCTGGTTCGTCGAGCTGGCACTGCCCTACCTCGGCGACAACCCGATCGAGATCGGCAGCGGTCTCGGCGACTACGCGCTGGAGTGGGCCGAGCACCTGCCCCGGTTCACCGCCACCGAGGCCGACCCGGACCGCCTGGTCTCGCTCAAGGAGCGACTCGCCGACCAGCCGAGCATCGAGGTACGCCAGATGTTGCTGCCGCACTCGGAGCGCGGCGACTACAGCGCCGCGGTGTCGTACAACGTGCTGGAACACATCGAGGACCACGTCGGAGCGCTGGACAGCATGCGCCAACTGGTCCGGCCCGGCGGTGCGGTGATCATCATCGTGCCGGCGTTCCAGTTCGCGATGAGCCCGGCGGACATCGCGACCGGCCACGTGCGCCGCTACACCAAGAAGACCCTGTCGGCGGCGATGACCGAGGCCGGCCTGCAAGTGGAGAAGATTCACTACGCGAACGCGCTCGGCCTGATCGGCTACTTCATGGCCACCAAGGTCTTCCGGCTGATGCCGAAGGAGGGCCCGATGGTGAAGGTCTACGACACCCTGGTCCTTCCCGCCACCAAGGCCGCCGAGCAGCTGGCCCGTCCCCCCTTCGGCCAATCCGTCTTCGCCGTGGCCCGCACCCCCGCCTGACAGCCCCCTCCTTCGGCGGACCACCTCCCGGAAGCGGTAGTTGATCAAGAGGTTTGCGTCTCCCTTCAGCTGGGATCTGACGCAAACCTCTTGGTCAACACGACCCTTGCCAGGCCCGATGGGCGGCTGGGGTGGGCTGGGTTACTGGGTGATCTGGTAAGTGGGGCGGGTGGTGGCTCGGGCCAGGGTGTGGAAGGCCAGGTTGAAGCCGACATAGGCCGGGGTGGCGTCGGGGGTGACCGCCAGACGCTCCACGTCGAGGGCGTGCACCGCGAAGACGTACCGGTGCGGCCGGTCCCCGGGCGGCGGCGCGGCACCGCCGTAACCCTGCTCGCCGTAGTCGTTGCGCACCGTGAACGCCCCGCGCAGGTCATCGCCGGACGCGCCGCGCGGCAACTCCGTCACGTCGGCCGGCAGGTTGACCAGCACCCAGTGCCAGAATCCACTGCCGGTCGGCGCGTCCGGGTCGAAGCACGTCACCACGAAGCTCTTGGTCTCCGCCGGAAAACCCGACCAGGCAAGCTGCGGTGAGACGTTACCGCCGCCGGTGCTGGGGTGCGCGTGGATCGCGTCCATCGGCTCGCCGTTGCGCACGTCGTCGCTGGTCACGGTGAACGAGGCGACGGTCGGCAGCAGCTCGTACGGGTCCGGGGCGATCGGCCGTTCCAGGGTCATCGACACAGGTCCTTCCGGTGGATGTGTGTGTTGTGCGCACCCTTCATACCCCGCGAGCCGCCCGCATTCGAGCAAACCGCCGCCAAGGGTCGATCACGCACCTGTTCACCGCCCGGACCGCCGCGACGAGTTGAGCACCTGTTTGCCAGTGGGTGAGGGTGTGGTTGCCCGAGATGCCGCGGTGTGCCGCACATCGGTGTCGTCCAGGGCCCGGGCGGTGGGTCACCGCGCGGCTGTTCTGCTCGCACTGCCGTACAGCCGGGTGGGCGTGGGGCGGTGGGGCCTGTCGAGCTGAGGGCACAAGCGGTTCACGGCCGACGGGCCGGGGCTGACCGTGCCGGCCGCAGCGGCTCATGACATGGGTCGGCGAAAGAGGCTTGGCTCCATCGCATGTCAGTTCGGGAGTGCGGAGGGTGTGGGATTCGAACCCACGAGGACGTTGCCGCCCTACCGGTTTTCAAGACCAGCGCCATCGGCCACTAGGCGAACCCTCCCGGGCCACGCACGGCGCGGCCGTGCATAGTCTGCCACGCGCCCGGATCGACGTACGGGCTAGGGCTACCCGATCCGCCGTGATCACTCACCCTCCGTGGCGCCGGAACGAGGCGTGGCACGAACGAGACGTGGAGCGGCGGGCGGATCGGGTAAGACTGAGCCCATGCGTGCGATCACGATCCCTGAGCCTGGCGGACCCGAGGTGCTGAGCTGGAGCGAGGTGCCCGACCCGGAGCCGGGTCCGAGCGAGGTGCTGGTCGACGTGCGGGCCACAGCGGTCAACCGGGCCGACCTGCTGCAACGGCAGGGACACTATCCGCCGCCACCGGGGGCGTCCGCGTACCCCGGATTGGAGTGCTCGGGGGTGGTGAGCGCGACCGGTCCCGAGGTGACCGACTGGCGGGTGGGTGACCAGGTCTGCGCGCTGCTGACCGGCGGTGGGTACGCCGAGCGGGTGGCCGTGCCGGCGGGGCAACTGCTGCCGGTGCCCTCCGGGGTGGACCTGGTCGACGCCGCCGCGCTGCCCGAGGTGGCGTGCACGGTCTGGTCCAATGTGGTTCAGCTGGCCGGCCTGGCGGCAGGCGAGACGCTGCTGGTGCACGGCGGGGGCAGCGGGATCGGCACCTTCGCGATTCAACTCGGCACCGCGCTGGGTGCGACCGTGGTGGTGACCGCCCGATCGGTGAAGCACGACCGGCTGCGGGCTCTGGGCGCCGACCACCTGATCGATTATCGGGAGCAGGACTTCGTCGAGGAGATCCGCAAGGTCACCGACGGGCGGGGCGCGGACGTGGTGCTCGACATCATGGGCGCGTCGTACCTGGGGCGCAACGTCGCGGCCCTGGCCCCCGACGGCCGGCTCGTGGTCATCGGGATGCAGGGCGGACGCAAGGGTGAGCTGGACCTCGGCGCGCTGCTGGCCAAGCGCGGCACCGTGGCGGCCACCGCGCTGCGCTCCCGCCCGCTCGACCAGAAGGCCGCGATCGTCCAAGGCGTACGCGACCAGGTCTGGCCCCTGATCGAGGCCGCCCGAATCCGCCCCGTCATCGACCGCCGCCTGCCGATCACCGAGGCCCCCGCCGCCCACCGCCTGGTCGAGTCCAACGACCACATCGGCAAGGTCCTCCTCACCCTCTAACACCCCCGCCCCGCCCCGTTGATCATGAGGTTAGCGGCAGTTCAGGAGATCGACATCGCCGCTAACCTCATGATCAACCAGATGGGCGGTGGGGGTGGGGGACGGTTAGGCGGGGGCCGGGGCCTTCGTTGGCCAGTTGGTCGCCGGGGTTGTAGAGGGAGCAGCGGCGCAGCGACAGGCAGCCGCAGCCGATGCAGCCGTCCAGGTCGTCCCGGAGGCGGGTGATCAGCCTGATCTTCTCGGTCAGCCCTTCCCGCCAGGCGGTGGAGAGCTGCGCCCAGTCCTCGGCGGTGGGCGTGCGCGAGGCGGGCAGCGAGTCCAGCGCGGACCGGATCTCGTCCAGCGAGACGCCGACCTGCTGCGCGATCCGGATGAACGCCACCCGGCGTAGCTCGCTGCGGTGGTAGCGGCGCTGGTTGCCGCCGGTGCGGTCGGCCCGGATCAGCCCCAGCCGCTCGTAGTAGCGCAGTGCGGAGGGGGCCACCCCACTGCGGGCGGCGAGCTGACCGATGGTGAGAGCTTCCTGCATCACTCTGCCTTGAGTTGAACCTCGCTTCAACTTGCAGGCTATCCGCATGACCTCACTCGCCACCATCACACCCCGGGTCGCCGAGGCCGCCGCGCCACTCGACGGGCGACACAACGCCGGGCGACACGACGCCGCACACACCGCATCGCATCCGGTCGGGGCGCTTTTGGAGCGGATCCGGGCCGGCCGGGAGTTCGGCCCAAACGTCTACTCGACCCTCGATGCCCTCTGGGTGCTCTACGACCGGGTCCTGCGGGTCACCCCCGCGACCGCCGACCATCCCGACCGGGACCGGTTCCTGCTCTCCAAGGGGCACGCGGTCGCCGGCTACTACGCGGTGCTGGCCGCGAAGGGCTTCATTCCCCCCGACTGGCTGGACGACCAGGGCGGGCCGGAGAGCCGGCTCGGCGACCATCCGGACCGCACGCTGGTGCCGGGGGTGGAGATCGGCTCCGGCTCGCTCGGGCACGGCCTCGGCCTGGCGGTCGGCACCGCGCTCGGGCTACGCGCCCAGGGCCTGCTCGACCCGCAGGTGTACGTCCTCCTCGGCGACGCCGAACTGGACGAGGGCTCCAACCACGAGGCGATCGCGTACGCGGGCGCGGCCGGCCTGGCGAACCTGACCGCGATCGTGATCGACAACTCCTCCGCCACGCACGGCTGGCCGGGCGGGGTGGCGAGCCGGTTCACGGTCAACGGGTGGACCGCCGCCACCGTCGACGGGCGGGATCACGAGGCGCTGCACAGCGCGCTCACCGGGCATCACGGCCACCGGCCGCACGTCGTCGTCGCGGTCGTCGAGAACGGGGAACAGCCATGAGAGAGAGCTTCATCGACACCACCACGGCGCTGCTGGCCGAGGATCCGCGTACCGCACTGGTGCTCGCCGACATCTCCGCCGCCGCGTTCGCGCCGGCCGCCCGGTCGCATCCCGACCGGGTGCTCAATGTCGGCATCCGGGAGCAGTTGATGCTGGGCGTCGCCGGTGGGCTGGCGTTGACCGGGCTCCGGCCGATCGTGCACAGCTACGCGCCGTTCCTCGTCGAGCGGGCGTACGAGCAGATCAAGCTCGACCTCGATCACCAGGCGGCGAGCGCGGTGCTGGTCAGCGTGGGTGCCTCGTACGACCGGGCGGCGGCCGGCCGGACCCACCTGAGTCCGGCCGACGTCACGCTGCTCGACACGCTCGCCGACTGGACCGTGCACGTGCCGGGTCATCCGGCCGAGGTTCCCGACCTGCTGCGTACCACCGTGGGCGGTGACGCCTCGGCGTACCTGCGGTTGTCGACGCAGCGCAACGAGCGCCCGTACGGCGGTGGTGGCGACCTGGTGGTGGTGCGGGACGCGGGGGCCGGTGCGGCCCTGCTGGTCGCGGTCGGCCCGGTGCTGGACGCGGCCGTCGCGGCGGCGGCGGACCTACCGGTGACCGTGGCGTACACCCACCGGCCCCGCCCGTTCGACACCGCCGGCCTGCGCGCGCTGGCCGGCAACGAGGTGATCCTGGTCGAGCCCTACCTGGCGGGCACCTCGGCCCGGGTGGTCGCGGCGGCGCTGGCGGACCGGCCGCACCGGCTGCTCGCGCTCGGAGTCGGACGGACCGAGCTTCGGCGTTACGGCTCGGCCGAGGATCACGACCGCTGGCACGGGCTGGATCCGGTCGGGCTGCGCCGCTCGCTGACCGGCTTCCTCACCCCGGCGCTGGTCTGAGGCAGGGACCGGCCGGGCGAGGAAGGCGGGAGGCGCCAGCTACCGGGTGATGCCGGCGGGACGGCGGCGGGCGCGTTCGCGACCGAGGATCCAGATCGCCTCGACACCGTCCCGCCAGGTGATCTTCTTGCCTTCCTCGCGGCCCCGGGCGCGGTAGCTGATCGGCACCTCGAACGGCCGGATCCGGCGGCGCAGGAGCTTGCCGGTCACCTCGGCCTCCATGCCGAAGCCGCGGGAACGGATGTCCAGCGAACGGTAGAGCTCGACCGGCATCAGCTTGAAGCAGGTCTCCAGATCGCTGATGTAGGAGTTGAACAGCACGTTGGCCGCCATCGTGACGCCCTTGTTGCCCATCACGTACCAGAAGCTGTAGGCGCTGTGACTGCCGAAGGTGCGATTGCCGTAAACCACCGTTGCCCGTCCGTCGAGCACCGGGGCAAGCAGCGTGGGGATGTCCTGTGGGTCGTACTCCAGGTCGGCGTCGAGGATGACCAGGTAATCGCCCTCGGCGTTGGCGACGGCCGTCCGAATGGCCGCGCCCTTGCCCGCGTTGCGCTGGTGGGTGATCACCCGCAGCCGGGCGTCGTCGACCCGGCCGAGGATCTCCGAAGTGCCGTCGCGGCTGCCGTCATCGACGACCACGAGTTCGAACTCGCACGGATAGTCGACCGCCAACGCCTGCTTCAGGGCATCCGCGATGCGGTCTTCCTCGTTGTAGACCGGCATGAGGATCGACAGCTTCACGGGATTCTCCACGAGGGCGGCGGTGTATCGGCCATAGCCTAACCTGGCAGCTCGGCGGGATGCTGGCGACCGTCGTGGGAGATCCACGGTCGGACATCCAGGCCGATGGTGTTTACTTCCGGCCATGTCGGCCGCCGGCTTCCCGCTCGTCCTCGCCCCTGTCGTCGCCGTCGTACTGCTCACCGTGGCGTTACGGCCACGGATCGTGGACACCGTCGCGCCCCGGTGGCTCGCGGTGCTCCGGGCGGCCCTGGCCACCGGCGCCTTCGCGGTGCTGACCGTCGAGGTGCTGGGCGTGCTGCGGCTGCTGACGCCGGCCGCGTTCGGCGTGGTGTGGCTGCTCTTCGTCGCGGGTTGCGCGACGGCGGCCGGCTGGCGTCGCCGGTTCGACGCGGCGAGCCGGCCAGCCGGGGCCGCCGCCGGCTGGTGGGCCACGCTCGGCGGCTTCTGGCGTACGGCGAGTCGGGGCGAGCACCTGCTGGCCGGCGCGATCGGCGGGCTGCTCCTGGTCGAGCTGCTGGTCGCCCTGCTGGCCGCGCCGAACAACTTCGACTCGCAGACCTACCACCTGCCGAAGGTGGAGCGTTGGGTGGCCCAGGGCGACCTGACGTTCTGGGCCACGGCGATCCACCGGCAGGTGACCATCCCGCCGGGCGCGGAGTACCTGCTGCTGCATCTACGGTTGTTCACCGGCGGCGACGCGCTGTACAACCTGGTCCAGTGGGCCGCCGGGGTGGGCGCCCTGCTGGCGGTGGCCCGGGTGACGGCACAGCTCGGCGGTGGTCGGCGGGCTCAACTGCTCACCGCGTTCGTGCTGGCCACCACGCCGATGGTGGCTCTCCAGGCGACCAGCACCCAGACCGATCTGGTCTGCGCGGCCTGGGTCGCGTGCACGGCGACGCTGGCCCTGGACGGGCTGCGCCGCCGGGCCGGCCTGGGCGACCTGCTCGCCCTCGGAGCAGCCACCGGGCTGACCGCGCTGACCAAGACCAGCGGCCTGCTCGCGGTGGGACCGTTACTGGCGCTTTGGGGGTTGAGCCAGCTGCGGCTGGCGTACGCCGACCGGCCGGCCGCGCGCCGCGGGATCGCCCGTACGCTCGGCGCCTCACTCTTGATCATGCTGGTGGCCACCACGGTGGTCGGCCCGTTCCTGGGCCGGGTGTACGCCGAGTTCGGCCATCCGCTCGGGCCCGAGCGGCTGCGCGAGTCGATCCCGATGGAACGGCACGACCCGCAGTCCGTGCTGGTGAACGCGCTGCGCATCGGGCACACCGCACTGGACACCCCGCTGGCTCCGCTGCGCGAGGTCGGCGCCGCCGCGGTCGTCGGCCTGGCCGGGCTGATCGGCGTCGAGGCGCAGGACCGCGAGATCACCTTCGGTCAGGAGGTCTTCCCGGTGCCGTCCTGGTACCCGGACGAGGACCGGGTGGCTTTCCCCCTGGCCGGGGCACTGACGCTGATCGGTGCCGTGGCGGCGCTGTCCCGGCCGGCCCGGATCGGTCCCGGAGCGGCCGGGGCGCTGCGCGCGTACGCCCTGGTGATGGTGATCACGGTGGTGCTGCACACCGCGATGATCAAGTGGCAGCCGTGGGGCAACCGGTTGGTGCTCTACGCCCTGGCGGCATCGGTGCCGCTGGCCGGCCTCTGGCTCGACGCCCTCTTCCGCCGCTCGCCCCGTAAGTCCATCGCCAACGAGGCGGGGGGCGCGCAGCGGTCGATCGCCGCGACGCTCGCGGTGACGGTACTGGCCACCTGCGCGCTGGCCGGCGTGCTGGCGGTGTCGTACGGCTTCCCGCGCCGGCTGGTCGGCGCGGGCTCGATCTTCACCACCGCCGAGTGGGAACTGCGCTTCCTGCGGCGTCCGCAGTGGGCGGAGGAGTACCGCTGGGCCGCCGACGCGGTACGGGCCACCGGAGCCAGTCGGATCGGCCTGTCACAGCGCAACGACGACTGGGAGTACCCCTGGTGGCTGCTGCTGCGCGACGCTGACGGCCGGCCGCCCGAGTTGCTGGCGCTGCAGTCCGTCCTGGACGACCGGCCAGCGGCCGATCCGGCGTCGGTGGACGCGATCGTCTGCGTGAACAGTCGCGAACTCTGCGCGGATCTCGTGCCATCCGGTTGGCGCCTGGAGTTCCGCAGCCACGTCGGCTACGCGCTACCCCCTGGGCGCTGACGCGAGGACCGGCCCCGGCGGGCCCCACCCGCGCAGGGTGGCGGATGGCTCGGCGACGGTGGCGAGAACCCGGGGCCGAGTGGTGCGTACCCGGATGCGGAAGGCGTGGTTGAACAGCGCGTCGAGCTGCCACACCTGCTTCGGGTGCTGGGTGTGGATCAGGAAACGCTCCCGGATGCCGTCGATCGCGGTGGCCGCCAGCTCGACCGAGTGCAGGCGCGGATCGGGACTCCAGGTGACGTGGCTCAGCTCGCGCAACTCGGTGTTGAGGTGCAGCCGCAGCCGGTGCAGTATCCGGGTCTGCTGGGTGACCACGAGCCGCCGATGGGTGAGCAGGAGGAGATGGTCGCCGGACATCGGCCGGCCGGGCCGGCTGCACCGGGCGACCACGATGGTGGCATCGCCGGAACCCACACAGCGACGGAACACCGGCATGTGTCGGCTCGCGGTCTGCACCGCCAACCCCGCCTCGGTGGCGGCCGGAAGGAACGTTCGGGAGAAGACGTCCATGCTCTGTCCAACGACGATGCTCGTTGGGTGACGTGGCTTGCACACCTGCTTTCTGCAAATTCCACGCACGGGCACCCGGCCCGTCGGCCGGTGTCGTCAGAGCAGTTCGACGATGGTCGCGTTGGCCATCCCGCCGCCCTCGCACATGGTCTGCAGGCCGTACCGGATGCCGTTGTCGCGCATGTGGGCGAGCATCGTGGTCATGATCCGGGCACCGGATCCGCCGAGCGGATGCCCGAGGGCGATCGCGCCGCCGCGCGGGTTGAGGCGCTCCGGGTCCGCCTCGGTCTCCGCCAACCAGGCCAGCGGCACCGGGGCGAACGCCTCGTTCACCTCGTACACCCCGATCTCCTCAATGCCCAGCCCCGCGCGGCGCAGCGCCTTGGCGGTGGCCGGGATCGGCGCGGTGAGCATGGCGACCGGGTCATCGGCGGCGACCACGGCGGTGTGGATCCGGGCCAGTGGCCGCAGGCCGTGCCGGGCGGCCCACTCGCTCGTGGTGACCGCGAGCGCTGCGGCACCGTCGGAGATCTGCGAGGCGGAGCCGGCGGTGACCACGCCGTCGGGGCGGAAGGGCGTGGCGAGCTCGGCCAGCTTCTCCAACGAGGTGTCCCGCCGTACCCCCTCGTCCACGGCGAACTTGCCGCCGTCGGCGAGCACGACGGGTGCCAGCTCGGCCTCGAAGACCCCCGCGTCCTGGGCGGCGGCGGCCTTGGCGTGGCTGGCCAGGGCGAACTCGTCGAGTTGGGTACGGGACAGGCGCCAGCGTTGGGCGATCAGCTCCGCGCCGACGCCCTGGTTGAACGGCAGCGAGGAATCCTCGGCGACGCCCTCCACACCCCGGTAGCGGGCCACGATCCGCTCGCTGAACGGCAGTCCACCGGCCACGCTGGAGCCCATCGGCACCCGGGTCATCGACTCCACGCCCCCGGCGACGACCAGGTCGGCCTGGCCGGAGAGCACGGTGGCGGCCGCGAAGTGCAGGGCCTGCTGGCTGGAGCCGCACTGCCGGTCCACGGTGGTGCCGGGCACCGACTCGGGCCAGCCGGCAGCCAGCACCGCGTTGCGGGCAATGTTCCACGACTGCTCGCCGACCTGGGACACGCAGCCCCACACCACGTCGTCGACCTGAGCCGGATCGATGCCGGTACGCTCGGCGAGCGCCCGCAGTACATGCGCCGACAGGTCCACCGGATGCACCGCGGCCAAGCTGCCCTTGCGCCGCCCGACCGGGGTGCGCACCGCACCGACGATAACCGCGTCACTCATATCTACTCCCCGGTAACTTAGGCTGTCCCCAATACTACGCGCACCCGGGCAGCAGCGGGCGGGCAGCGGGGGCGGGCTGCCCAGGGCCGCAGGCAGCGGGCGGCTGGTCCGGGGGCGGCTGGCATACAGGTCGGCTGCCCCGGGCCGCAGGCAGCGGGCGGCTGATCGGGGGGCGGCTGGTCCGGGGGCGGCGCTGGCATGCTCATCGGCTGATCCGGGCGGCGCTGGCATGCTGGTCGGCATGTCCTTCGAGACGGTCCCGCGACAATGGCGGGTGCCTCCGGCACTACCGGTGGTCAAGCTGGTCGGAGCGGCCGGCGTACTCGCGCTCGGCATCCTGCTCGCCGAGGGTGACCTGCTCCGGCCGGTGCTCGGTGGGTTGACGGCTGCGCTCCTCGCCGGCTGGGGCGTCCGGGACGTGATCGCGCCGGTGCGCCTGGCGGTGGACCCGGACGGCATCACGGTGCCGGCTGGTTGGCTGGGCCGCCGGCACCTGCCCTGGGCGACGGTGGAGACCATCCGGGTGAACCACCGGCCCGGACGTGGACTCGCCGGACCGGCACTGGAGATCGATGCGTGCGACTCGCTCCACCTGCTCAGCCGGCTCGATCTCAACGCCGAACCCGCCGAGGTCGCCGACGCGTTGCTCGCCGCCCAACCACCGGAGACCGCCCAACCACCAGACACCCCACCGCCAGACACCGCACCGCCAGACAACACCGCACCGCCGGACGGCGTCTAGAGGGAGCGGCAAGCGGCAATAGGTGGTGGCGGTGAGGCGGGTCCAGGCGTGATGGGCGCGATGTCTTGGGGGCGCGATGCCTTGGGCGCCGCGCCTTGGGCGCGCGGTGTCTTGGGGGCGCGGTGTCTGGGGGCGGTGTCTGGGGGCGCAGCGCCTTGGGCGCGGTGCCTGAGGAGCGGACCGCGCAGGTTGCGGCATGTCGGGGTGTTCGGGCACCCAGGGCGGGCACGGGTTGCGGCATATCGGTGTGTCCGGTCCCTTGGGCGGCGCGGGTTACCGCATATCGGGGTTTCCGAGTCGGTTGAGACCGCCAGTTGCGGTGTCCTGTGCGCGGCGTCGCGACTTGCGGTGTCCTGTGCACAGGGCCGCCGGTAGCGGTGTCCTGAGCGCAGGGCCGCGAGTTGCGGCGTCCTGAGCGACGGGGCTGGTTTCGGAGGCGATCGAGTCTGTCCGATCCTCATGTCTCGCCGCCCGGCCGCCTTACGTGCCAGCCCCCCTTCTCGCCACCGCCCTACTGCCACTTGATCGACTCCGTTCCGCCGAGGTGGCGGTGTCCGCCGGGGCGGGATACCGCAGTTTCGCCGAAACGGTGTCGATCAACCCGCACGAGCCCCGCGGCGACCAACCCGCACGGGTCGGGCGGCGGCGATCAAACCGCGCCGGTCAGAGCAGCGCGGCGGTCCGCACCAGGGCCATCCCGAGCAGCGCCACCAGGATGAGCGCGCCACCGCAGGCCTGCACCAACGTCCGGCGCGAGCGCGGGGCGTACGCCAGCACCAGGGCCATCAGTGCGCCGAAGACCAGGCCGCCCAGGTGTCCGGCGATCGAGATGTTCGGCACGACGAACGTGAAGATCAAGTTGATCACCAGGATGGGCACGATGGCCGAGGTGTCCCGGCCCAGCCGCCGCATGATCACGAATATCGCCGCGAACAGGCCGAAGACAGCGGTCGAGGCGCCGGCCGACATCCGGTTGGGCTCAGTGAACAGGTAGATGGCGACGTTACCGCCGAAGCCGGCGATGAAGTACAGCGCGGCGAAGCGCAGCGGGCCGAGGATCGCCTCCAGCGACCGGCCGAGCACCCAGAGCGCCCACATGTTGAGCAGCAGGTGCACCACGCCGTAGTGCAGGAACATCGCGGTGACCAGGCGGTACCACTCGCCCTCGGCGACCCCGCCGATGCTCCCGTCGGGGAACATCGCCCGGCCGAGCACGGCACCCCACTCGGTGAGCGGGGTGCCGCCGCCCAGCAGGCCGCCGAAGCCGGTGCCGCCGGCCGCCGCGTCCCCACCCCGGTCCGCGGCGATGGAGAGCAGCATGACCAGCAGGTTGATGCCGATCAGGACCTTGGTCACGTAGCCGTGCCGGCCGGCGGTACCGCCACCGAAGGCGGTACGCGCCGGCCGCACGCTGCGCCGTCCCTCCGACACGCACTCCGGGCACTGGAAACCGACCGATGCCTCGCGCATGCAGTCCGGGCAGATCGACCGGTCGCAGCGGGTGCATCGGACGTACGTTTCGCGGCCGGGATGGCGGTAGCAGGCCGGGGTGGTCGGTGGGGACTCACTCACCGCTTGCCCCAGGTGCCCGAGCGCTCAGTCATGCGAGCAAAGGTACCTCGCTGCACCGATCAGGTGACCCCGCCGTAGCCCGACTGCCGCGCCCAGGCCCGGCCGGCGGACGGGACGAGCGAAGCCCCGGTCACGCGGACTGACGCTCGATCTCGACGCGCTCGATGACGACGTCCTGCAGCGGCCGGTCACTCGGGCCGGTCGGGGTGTTGGCGATCGTGTCGACCACCTTCACGGACTGCTCGTCGGCCACCTGCCCGAAGATGGTGTGCCGGTTGTTCAGGTGCGGCGTCGGCGAGACGGTGATGAAGAACTGCGAACCGTTGGTGCCCGGCCCGGCGTTCGCCATGGCCAGCAGGTACGGCCGGTCGAAGCGCAGCTCGGGGTGGAACTCGTCGGCAAAGGTGTAGCCGGGCCCACCGCGACCGGTGCCGGTCGGGTCACCCATCTGGATCATGAAGCCGCTGATCACCCGGTGCGAGATGGTGCCGTCGTAGTAGGGACCGCTGCCCGGCTGGCCGGTCCGCGGGTCGGTGTACTGGCGGGTGCCCTCGGCCAACTCGACGAAGTTGCGGACGGTCTTCGGCGCGTGGTTGGGGAAGAGCTCCAGCCGGATCGGGCCGGCGTTGGTGTGCAAGGTGGCGTAGACAGCCTCGGCCACGGGTACTCCTCACTCGTTGGTCAGTTCCATGCGGATCCTCCCATGTGCCCGATCTGGACATGCGGAGGCATCCGAAGGTGGAGGATGAGACAGAGCAACTCCCAGGAGGTGGGACGTGTTTGGAATCGGGCGGCGCAAGACCCAGGGACAACTGGCCCGGGTGGAGCTGAACCGTGGCATCGGTCACCTGCGACAGGCCGCCACGCACGCGGCGCGGGGGGCTGGCGCCACCGTCGGTCCGCGGGTCCACGCGGCCCGGGGTGCCGTGGCACCGGCCGCCATCGTGGTCCGGGACCGCGCATCGAGCGGTTTCGCGACAACGGCCGCCGCGCTCGCGCCGTTGGCTGTGGCGGTGCGTCAGGCACGGATCGAGGCGGCCGGTAAGGCCGTTGCCGGAAAGGCCGCCACCAAGCAGGCCGCAGTCACCAGGAAGGCGAAGAAGATGAAGGCGAAGAAGAAGTCCCGCCGCGGCGGACTCACCATGGCCGGTCTGCTCGCCGCGGGCACGGTGGCCGGGTTGGCCGGCGCGATGGCGCTGCGGCGCTACCGGGAGCAGCAGGTGTGGACGGAGTACGAGACGGGCGCGGCGCTGCAGCCGATGCGCGAGGAGATGGAGACCATCGAGGTGCGTACGTCCGGGCCGGGCAGCGGCAGCAAGGCGTCGATCGCGCCGGCCGGGGCGGGCAGCTCGGCGGTGACCGGTGGCGACGGCGCCTCCACCACCACGGCGACGGCACCATCCAAGATCACCCCGACCGACAAGGTTCCCTCGGTCGCCGAGGGTGCCCGCACGACCAGCGGACGCCCCGCCGACAACGTCGGCAAGGCGGTCAACAAGTCCGCCAGCAACTCCAGCGGCCGCGCCTGACCCTGCCGCTTCCCCACTCTCCTCCGGCCCCGCCGATTCCGCACCTCGGGTCACCGCCCAACCAGGATCGGCGGGGTGGAGGTGGTGGTGGGGCGGGTCAGAGCCAGTCGTTGCGGCGGAACCAGCGGTAGAGGGCCAGGGAGATGGTGAGCATCAGGGCCAGGACCACCGGGTAGCCGTAGGTCACCTTCAGCTCGGGCATGAAGTCGAAGTTCATGCCGTAGATGCCGGCGATCGCGGTCCAGACGGCGGCGATGGCCGCCCACGCCGCGATCTTGCGCATGTCGTTGTTCTGGTCGACCGTCACCTGGGCGAGCCGCGCCTGAAGGATCGAGTTCAGCAGGTCGTCGTACGAGTTGACCTGCTCCACCGTGCGGCTGAGGTGGTCCTGCACGTCGCGGAAGTAGCGGCGTACCTCCTTGGGCACGTCCCGGTTCATCTGCGTGGCGAGCGCGAGCAGCGGGCGCTGCAACGGCATCACCGCCCGCTTGAACTCGACCAGTTCCCGCTTCATCTGGTAGATCCGCTGGATGCGGCCGCTGGCCTGGCGGTCGAAGACCTCCGTCTCCAGCACGTCCATGTCGTCCTCGAGCCGGTCGGCGACCTCCAGGTAGAGATCGACGACCCGGTCGGTGATCGCGTAGGCCACCGCCCAGGGGCCGTGCAGCAGCAAATCCTGCCGGGTCTCGAGTTCCTCCCGGACGGGCGCCAGCCGGCAGGCGTCCCCGTGCCGGACGCTGATCAGGAACTGCGGACCGATGAAGAGCATCACCTGCCCGGTCTCCACCACGTCGGAGTTCTCGGTCAGCTCGGCGTGCTCGCAGTACCGGGCGGTCCGCAGCGCCAGGAAGCTGACCTCGCCGAAGCGCTCCAGCTTGGGTCGCTGCTGGGCCTTGACCGCGTCTTCCACGGCCAGCTCGTGCAGCCCGTAGGTCGCGGCGATCTCGGTCATCTCGGTGAGATCCGGTTCGTGCAGCCCGAGCCAGACGAAGCCGGTCTCGGTGCGGCTGGCCGCGGCCAGCGCCTCGGCGTAGTCCCAGTCCCCGGCCTGCCGCCGGCCGTCGAGGTAGAGCGCGCAGTCGACCGTCGCGCTGCGGCGCGGCTCGGCCGGGTTCCCGGGGGTCCGGGAGCCGTCAGGGCTGAGCCGGCGGGTCACGGCCCGTACCGGTGACCAGTTGCGGGGCCGCAGCACCCGGCCGCCGTCCGGGGCCCCGGCCTGACCGCCGTCGGGGGTCACCCGGTGACCGTCGGTGGAGGTGGCGCGTCCCTGCTGGATTCGATCCGTCATCCCGCCCCCTCCCGCGCCCGGCTTCCGGCTTGCAGGTTACGCCGCCGCGCCGGTCATCGAGACGCCAGCGGAGCAGGACCGGCGCCCTCGGCGAAACAGCGAGACCGTGGAGAACGAGGGGTGGTGCCGGACGGGCCGGACCGCTTCGGGGGGTGAGGGGGCGATCCGGCCCGCCCGGCACCGTGGGGGCGGGGGTTGTGCTGGCTGCGCCCAACACCAGCGTGCGGCCGGGGCCGCGCCGGGGAAGACCGCGACGACCAGCGTCGGCCTGTCATCCGTACGCATGATGAGTGACGCTCGCAGCATTGTGAGCTGCCAGCCGCGCCAGCGGGAGTCCCCGGGCGAGCCGGACCCGTGTTCTGTCAGAAATCTGACAGAAATTCAGCCGCGGACCGCTGCCATCGCCTCGGCCAGCCGCCGGACACCCTCGTCGATCCGGTCGGCGGTCACCGCCGAGTACGCCAGCCGGAGCGCATGCCGCCCACCGTCGATGACGAAGTCACTGCCCTTGACGACCGCGACGCCGCGCTCGGCCGCCGCCGGGGCGAGCTTGTCGACCTCGACGTCCTCGGGCAGCTCGACCCAGAGGAAGTAGCCACCGTCGGGCTCCACGAACTGCGCCTCGGGAATGTGCCGGCGCAGCGACTCGGCGAGCACCCGGGCCCGCTCCCCGAGGGCCGCCCGGACCGTCTCGATCGACCGCTCGATGTCCCCCGACACGCAGAACTGGTGCACGATCGCCTCCGAGACCATGCCCGGGGAGATGTAGAGGCTGGTGGCCTTCTTCGCGATGTCGGCGATCAGGTCCGCCGGGCCCACCAGGTAGCCCACCCGCACTCCGGGGCAGACCGTCTTGGTGAAGCTGGAGGCGTGCACCACGACGTTGCGGGTGTCCATCGACAGCATCGACGGCAGCGGCTCGCCGCGGAACCGGATGTCGGCGTACGGGTCGTCCTCGAAGATCGTGAAGCCGTACTCGGCGGCGAGGTCGAGCAGCTCGCGACGCTTCTCCAGGGACAGCGTGACACCGGCCGGGTTCTGGTAGTTCGGGATGATGTGCGCCAGCCGGGGCCGCACCCCGGACTCCAGCAGCTTGCGCAGTGCGACGGTGTCCAGGCCGTCCGGCTCGACGGCCACGCTGTGCAGGTCGGCGCCGGCCCGCTGGAGGTTGAGCAGGGTGCGGTCGTAGGTCGGCCGCTCCACCACCACCGCGTCACCGGGCCGGACCAGGTGGTCGAAGAGGAAGGCGTCGGCCTGCAACGAACCGTTTGTGATCAACACCTGGTCCGCCTCGACCCCGTGCTTCTCGGCGATCCACCTGCGTAGCGGAAGGTAGCCGACCGAGGTGCCGTACGCGGTCACCCCGGCAGGGTCGGCGTCGAAAGCGCGGACGGCGGCGGCCTTGAGTCCCTCGACATCGACGATGTCCAGCGAGGGGGCCCCACGGGCAAAGGAGATCAGCTGCTCGGCGGTCATGGCTGTTCAGCGTACGGGCGATGGCGGGGCGTACGCGGAAGGCATGGCGATGTCCGCATCCTGAGCCACCGGGACGGGTGAACCCCGGTGCGCGGCGGCTACTGTCTCGGGATGTCCACCGAGCCGCTGCGCTGCGCCGGAGCGCTGATCGTCGACCCCGAGGAACGCCTCTTCTTCCAGCGCCGTTCCCCGCACCGGCGCCTTTTCCCCAACTGCTGGGACATCGTCGGCGGGCACCTCGAACCAGGCGAGACCGTCGAGGAGGCCCTGCGCCGGGAGGTCACCGAGGAGACCGGCTGGCGGGTGTCGGAGATCCTCTGCGAGGTCGGCGAGTACCACTACGTCGGCGACGACGGCCTGGCCCGGATCGAGACCGACTGGCTGGTCCGGGTCGACGGTGACCTGGCCGCGCCCGTGCTGGAGGCGGGGAAGCACACCGAGTACCGCTGGCTCGGCCCCGACGACCTCGACCTGCTCGACGAGCACCGCGACGTCAACGACGGTCTGATCCGGCAGATCGCGGAGCAGGCCTTCACCGTGCTGAGGTCGACCGGTTCGTGAGCGCCTCGGTGCAGCGGGCTCGCGCCGTCGACGGGGCGACACCGTCGGGTCCGCCCCCGCACCGGCAGCACGCTGCGCTGCTGGCCGGCTGACCGGCGGCAGCCGCGTCACGGGCGGCGCTATCCTCCTTCGGTGGATGCTCCGAGAACAGGAACCGATGTCGGCATGGTTGGAATGGTGCTGGCGGCCGGAGCCGGCCGTCGACTGCGCCCGTACACCGACACCCTGCCCAAGGCGTTGGTGCCGGTGGACGGCGAGATCACCATCCTCGACATCGCATTGCGCAACTTCGCCGAGGTAGGGCTCACCGACGTGGTGGTGGTGGTCGGCTACGCCGCGGACGCCGTCCGCGAGCGCCAGGACGACCTGGAGCAGAAGTACGGCGTCACGCTCACCCTCGTGCACAACGACAAGGCCGAGGAGTGGAACAACGCGTACTCCCTCTGGCTGGCCCGCGACTGGTTCGCCCGCGGGGTACTGCTGGTCAACGGGGACACCGTGCACCCGGTCAGCGTGGAGAAGACCCTGCTGGCCGAGCGCGGTCCCGGCGTCCTGCTGGCGATCGACACCATCAAGCCGCTGGCCGAGGAGGAGATGAAGACCACCTTCGACGCCGCCGGCCAGCTCACCCGGATCACCAAGCTGATGGACCCGGGCGAGGCGTACGGCGAATACATCGGGGCGACACTGATCGAGCCGCACGTCGCCGACGCCCTCGCCGACGCGCTGGAGGCGACCTGGCGGCGCGACCCGGACCTCTACTACGAGGACGGGTACCAGGAGTTCGCCGACCGTGGTGGCGAGGTGCGGCCCGCCCCGATCGGTGACGTCGCCTGGGTGGAGGTCGACAACCACGACGACCTGGTCCGGGCGCGGGAGATCGCATGCCGCTACTAGCGCGTACGGTCACGACCCCGCTGTCGATCGAGGTCCGCCGGGGTGCGGTCGCCGACCTCGGTGCCCTGCTGGCCGACCGGCGGATCTCCGGCGGCGGCGACGTGGCGGTGGTGGTCGGCCCAGGGCAGGGCGAGAAGGTCGTCGAGCTGTGCCTGCCGTCACTCGGGTCGGCCGACGTGTTCACCGTCGCCGGCGGCAGCGTCGACTCCGCCAACGAGTTGGGCGACAAGCTTCGGCGCCGGCACTACGACGCGGTCATCGGCATCGGCGGCGGAAAGACCATCGACACCGCCAAGTACGCCGCCACCCGGTACGGCATCCCGATGGTCACCGTGGCGACCAGCCTCGCCAACGACGGCATCGCCTCCCCGGTGGCGTCCCTGACCCACGAGGGCGGCAAGGGCTCGTACGGCGTGCACATCCCGATCGCCGTCCTGGTCGACCTGGATTTCGTCGAGAACGGACCGGACCGACAGACCCAGGCCGGCATCGGCGACGCGGTGAGCAACCTGAGCGCCTGCGCCGACTGGGAACTGGCCCATCGGGTACGCGGCGAGCCGATCGACGGGCTCGCCGTGACCCTGGCCCGGACCGGGGCGGAGGCGCTGGTCAACCACCCGGGCAAGATCACCGACGACGCGTTCCTCACCACGCTGGCCGAGGCGCTGATCCTGGGCGGCATCTCGATGTCGATCTGCGGCTCCAGTCGGCCGGCCAGCGGCGGCGACCACGAGATCTCGCACGCCATCGACCACCTGTTCCCGGGCACCGGCTCGCACGGGGAGCAGGTCGGCCTCGGCGCGCTGTTCTGCACCTTCCTCCGTGGCGACCGGGAACGGTTCGGCCAGCTCGCCCGCTGTCTGCACCGACACGGCCTGGCCACCCGGCCGGGCGACCTCGGGCTCACCGACGAGCAGTTCGTCGAGGCGGTGGCCTTCGCGCCGAACACGCGCCCGGACCGCTACACCATCCTCGAACACCTCGCGTTGCCCGCTGACGCCCTTCGTACCCGGCTGGGAGACTACGTTGACGCCCTCCGTGAGCACCTTGGCTGACCCGTCCCGCCCCACGGTCGCCGACTTCCACCGGGTCAATCGGGGCGGCGGCCTGTTCAGCGAGTCGGTCAGCCAGTGGATCGGCGCGGTCTTCGCGCTGGTCGCCCAGCGACTCGGGCTGCGCCCGACCGCGCTGACCATCACCAACCTGGTGCTCGGGCTGGCCGCCTCGGTCACCGTGGTCGCCCTCGCCGGCCCGGTCGCCGCCGGGGACGTACCGGCCTGGGTGGTCGGCCTGGCCGCCCTGGTCGGCTGGCAGATCGCGTACGCCCTGGACTGCGCCGACGGTCAGCTGGCCCGGGTGACCGGCCAGGGCAGCGCGGCCGGCGCCCGGGTCGACGTGCTCTGCGACGTGGCCGCCCAGATCGCCCTGGTCGCCGCCCTGTCCGCGGTGGCGGTGGCACAGCGTCCGTCGACCCCGACCTGGCTGGTGGCCACCTTCGCCGGCACCTGGATGGTCAACCTGGTCACCTCGGTGATGCAGTCCGGCCCCAACGCGGCCAGCATGGTCACCTCGACCAGCCTCCCCGTACGCCTGATCAAGCTGATCCGCGACTACGGCGCCGTCATCTTCGTCGCCGCCCTGGTCCTGGCCCTCGCGCCGGCCCTCGTGTTCTGGGTGATCGTGGCGTTCACCGTGGTCAACGGCGGCTTCCTGCTGGCCAGCATCGCCTTCTCCGCCCGCGCCAGCCTCCGCTGAATTGCACCCCGCACCCCCGCCCCGTTGATCATGAGGTTAGCGGCAGTTGAGGAGATCGACTTCGCCGCTAACCTCATGATCAACCAAGTTCGGCTCCCGCCTGGTGGGCGGGTGGTTCAGGGGTGCCGCCGCCTCGATCGCTCAAAGAGAGAAAATGCCTCGACTCCCGAGGTGGGAGTCGGGGCACTTCACGGGAGGTAGCGCTAGTTGCTCTTGAGGGAGTCGACGAACCTGCGCCAGTCCTGGGCGTCGAAGGCCAGCGCGGGACCAGTCTTGTCCTTGCTGTCCCGAACGGCGACAACGCCGGGGATGTTGTCCGCAACCTCGACGCACTGGCCGTTGCTCTGGCTCTTGCTGCTCTTGCGCCACTTCGGCTCCACGGCCGCCCCTCCTTCTGCTACGTCAGGCTCCTGGCCACGTCGGCGATCAGCTGACGAGACTTCGTTGAGCTGAGGGCCGAGCTGTGCAGGTGTGTATACGCCAGGGTAACCCTCCGCATGTCCTCTTCACGCTCCAGATACACGTCACCGGCGAAGCTCTCGA
Organism: Micromonospora sonchi; assembly: GCF_014646235.1. Taxonomy (GTDB): domain Bacteria; phylum Actinomycetota; class Actinomycetes; order Mycobacteriales; family Micromonosporaceae; genus Micromonospora; species Micromonospora sonchi. Next base: position 172,117 of record NZ_BMNB01000004.1, read on the forward strand.
CGTAGGCGACCGGGGTGTGAACGGCTTCCGGGAACTCCAGGATGGCGACCGAGCCGAGCATCCCCGGGTGGGCTCCCTCGCTGTAGGGCAAGACCTGTATGTCGATGTTGTCGCGCTTGCTCATCTCGACCAGGTGAAGGAGTTGCTCCCGTAGCACCTCCCGTCCGCCTACCTCACGGTGGAGTGCGCTTTCGTCAATGATCGTCCAGAGATTGAGCAGTGGCTCCTCGGTGAGGCACGCCTGTCGCGCCATCCGCACCTGGAGCCGCTTCTCTCGCTCGGCTGCCGCCTCGGTCATCCGCTGTTGATCGAAGATGGCTCGGGCGTACCGCTCGGTCTGGAGTAGGCCCGGCACGGCGGCCAGTTCGAAGTTCCGCACCGCCGTCGCGGCGGACTCCAGCCCGATATACACGCTGTACGGGTTTGGAAGTTGGCCGAACTTCGCCCACCAGCCCCGCTCCTTGCCTTGGCGCTGGAGGTCCAGCGTAGTCTGCCGGACCCGGTCGTCGTCGACTCCGTACCGCGTCAGCATCACGATCACGTCGGCCCGGCTGACGCCGACGTCGCCGGACTCGATCTTGTAGACCTTGGATTCCGAGCAACCCAGCTCTGCCGCGATCTCCTTGTGTGAAACGCCGGCTGCCTCGCGGAGCCTGTGCAACTCCCGGCCGAGCTGCCATCGCGCGATCGTCGGGCCGCTTGCCCTCGCCACGTCTACCTCCAGGGTCGTGAACACCGCCAGTGTTCTCCTCTCCACCTCCGAGATCAAGGTGCGCGCAGCGAAGTGCAATCGTCCATGGAAACTTTCCATGGAACTCTAGACTTCTCGGATAACTCTTGTCACTCTCTGTTTGGAAGCTGCCACGTTCGGGAGGCTCGATGGCTCGGCACGCGAAAAACCCGATGCACCTCGGTCTGCTGCGGAAGCTCTGTCCACTCAAGCGCCTTCGAGCGAGCCCACTCGACCGCCTCGGTCCGGCAACGATCTATCCGGAGCGGGCAGGGGTATACCGGGCCATAGGCGCGGCACAGGCGGCCTACCTGCCGGAACGGCCGTTGCTGACCCGCGCTGGGGACTACCGGGCGGGATGCTGGTCGTGACGGCACGGCGAACGCCCCACCTGATCAAGCACGCCTGGTACGTCCTCGAATACCACCGGCATCACCGCTGCGAGCGCTGCACGGCCAGTGGCTGGTGCCCTGAGGCTCACATCGCGCGCACCCGGATCACGGCATGGCATCGGTTCCGACAGAGGTAGCCGGGCTCAGGGCCGGCGACCTCATTCACCTCACCCGAGCCGCCAGCGTCCAGTTCCGTACGCCGATCATGTTTCGCCTCATCCGGGTTCTCGACCGGCCGACGTACCACGGGTGGGTCTGGCTCGACGGATACGAGTTGGACAAGAAGGGCGACGCGGTCACCCGCCGAGAAGTCTTCGTCCAGCACGCCGGAATCCAGAAGCTCAATCCACCGGCTCCTGCTCCCCGGCGAGGTGGTCGTCAACCTGCCGACTCAAGGCAGCAGGGCAGGTCGGCTACGGATGCGCGGCGAGCTGGCAATCCATCCACACATCCTCACCGGAGGTAGATCATCATGTCGGAGCCACCCACGCAGGCGAACCCCATCGACTGGGAATCCACCCAACGGCTTCCCGCGCCGCCTCCCGACAACGCGACCCGGGCCTGGGTCGGCGACCTGGTCCACGACGAGGACGCCGCTCAGCCGGGCATCGTCACCGACGTCCTCAGCGAGACGATCTGGGTGCTGCGACCAGAGGTCGGCTCCGGAAAATGGGTCTGCATGAATCCCGAGCGGCTGACCGTCATCACTCCCCGGGCAGAGCGGGTCGGCAAGCCCGCGCCACTTGATCATGACAGGGGCATACCCTGTGAAGCCAAGTCTGACGCGACGCCATGGGGACGAGGCACGTGATAACCGGTGAACTGAAGAGCAAGATCGACCGCGTCTGGGACGCCTTCTGGTCGGGCGGCATTTCGAACCCGCTGGAGGTGATCGAGCAGATCACCTACCTGCTCTTCATCAAGAGGCTGGACGAGATGGAGACGCGGGAGCTGGCGAAGGCGGAGCGCTTCCCGAACGCCCCGGTCACGCTGCGGTTCCGGCTGGACCAGCAAGAACTCCGCTGGTCCAACTTCAAGGGTCGGGACCCGGAGACGATGTACAAGATCGTCACCCACCAGGTTTTCCCGTACCTTCAGACGCTCGGTAGCGACGGGTCGACGTACTCGCACCACATGAGGGACGCCCGGTTCACCATCCCCAGCGCGGCGCTACTCGGCCGCGTGGTCGACATGCTCGACAACATCCCGATGGAGGACCGGGACACCAAGGGCGATCTCTACGAGTACATGCTCAGCAAGATCGCCACGGCCGGACACAACGGACAGTTCCGCACGTCCCGGCAGATTATCCAGTTGATGGTCGCGATGATGGCCCCGACCCCGAGCGACGAGGTCTGCGACCCGGCCTGCGGCACCGCGGGCTTCCTGGTCGAGGCCGGCGAGTACGTACGACGCACCCACCCGAACGCGCTCCTCGACGCGAAGCAGCGGGAGCACTTCCACGAGAGCATGTTCCACGGCTTCGACTTCGACGGCACGATGCTGCGGATCGGCAGCATGAACATGCTGCTGCACGGCGTGGACAGCCCAGACATCCGCTACCGCGACTCACTGGCCGAGAACGTCAGCGGGGAGTCCGAGAAGTACTCGCTGATCCTGGCCAACCCGCCGTTCGCCGGCAGCCTCGACTACGAGAGCACGTCCAAGGACCTCCAGCGAATCGTCAAGACCAAGAAGACCGAACTGCTCTTCCTCGCCCTCTTCCTCCGGCTCCTCAAGCCCGGCGGCCGGGCGGCCGTCATCGTGCCAGACGGCGTGCTCTTCGGATCAAGCAAGGCGCACAAGGAGCTACGCCGCATGCTGGTCGAGGACCAGAAGCTCGACGGGGTGGTAAAGCTGCCCAGCGGCACCTTCAAGCCCTACTCGGGCGTCTCCACGGCGATCCTGCTCTTCACCAAGACCAACAGCGGCGGGACCGACAACGTCTGGTTCTACGAGGTGACCGCCGATGGCTGGAGCCTGGACGACAAGCGAACTCCGCTGCTGCCTGCCGAGAAACTCGGGCCGGTGTCAGGCGTGGCGCTGACCGAGGACGAGCACGCGAAGAACAACCTGCCGGACGCCCTGGCGCGGTGGTTCCGCCGGGACAGCGACGAGTTGCAGCGGGCGCGGACCGAGCAGAGCTTCTGCGTATCCAAGGCCGACATCGTCGAGCAGGGCTACGACCTCAGCCTCAACCGCTACAAGAAGGTCGTCCACGAGGAGGTCGAGCACCGCTCGCCTCTTGACATCCTGGCCGACCTGGAACGCGTGGAGTCCGAGATCCAGCAGGGCATGTCCGACCTGAAGGCGATGCTCGGATGAAGACGCTCCCCCCTCACTGGAAAACCGTTTCCCTCGACTCCATCGCAGATGTTCGGCTTGGTCGGCAGAGATCTCCGAAGAACCACACCGGTGATCAAATGCGGCCCTACGTAAGAGCAGCAAATGTCGGTTGGCGTGGACTACTGCTCGACGACGTTAAGTCCATGAACTTTACCGATGCTGAAATGAGAATCTACCGACTCCAAGAGGGAGATCTGCTACTCAACGAGGCATCGGGAAGCCCTGCAGAGGTGGGCAAGCCAGCGCTGTGGCGCGGGGAGATCCCAAACTGCGCCTTCCAAAATACCTTGATACGCGTGCGACCGAACGACGTAATGCCCGAATATCTATTGCACTTCTTTCTTCAGCAGTCGGCCACTCGGAAATTTGCTGCAGCGTCGCGTGGAGTGGGAATCTACCACCTTGGCCGCGAGACTCTAGCTCGATGGCAAGTTCCAGTTCCTCCTCCAGAGGAGCAACGAAAGGTCGTGGAGGTGCTGGATCGGGCGGACGAGCTGCGCGCCAAGCGGCGCGAAGCGCTCGCCCACCTCGACGCCCTCACCCAGTCCATCTTTCTCGAAATGTTCGGCGTCCCACGAATTAACGCAAAGGGCTGGCCATCCTTCCCGCTATCGTCGCTAGTTTCCCCGGGAGACCGGATCAACTATGGTGTAGTCCAGCCAGGAAATAACGAGGACGGTGGGGTCCCGCTGGTAAGGGTCGGTGACCTTACCGACGGACGAGTCAACCGCTCCTCCTTGAAGCACATCAGTCCCGCGATCGAAGCTCAGTACAGTCGCTCACGACTTCGCGGGAACGAGATCCTCGTGAGCTGCGTAGGTTCAATCGGAGTGGTTGCGCTTGTCGAACCAGATGACGTGGGTTCCAACATCGCGCGAGCCGTCGCACGGGTGCCCCTTAAAGATCAGAAAATGCGCCCTTACGTAGCCGCCTACCTACAGACTCGAACTGTGCAGGACTACTTCACCAATGAGCTTCGAACGGTCAGTCAGCCGACGCTCAACATCAAGCAGATCAGTGAGACACAGATTTTGCTGCCCCCTCCTGAATTGCGTCATGAATTTGCCGAGCGCGTCAAGTCCGCCGAGAGAATGAAGACGGCACATCGGACGAGTCTGGTGGAACTCGACGCGCTGTTTGCGTCGTTGCAGGATCGGGCTTTCCGGGGGCTGCTCTGATGTGAGACGATCGACGGCTGTCCACTGTGGGGGTAGACGTCGATGAGCAACTTCGCGTTCCTGCGGGCCGAGTGGCCGGACCTGCTTGACGAGGCCCTGCGGGCCGAGCGACTTGCTGTCGCCGACCCGCGGGGCTCGTGCTTCTATGCCCGGCGCACTCTGGAACTTGCGCTCGGCTGGCTCTTCGACGCCGACGCGACGCTCAGACGGCCGTATCGGAATGATCTCTCCGCGAAGATCCACGAGCCGACGCTGCGCAACCTGGTGGGCCCCGGCATCCAGGCCAAGATGAACATCATCCGTAAGCAGGGCAATCGGGCCGTGCACGAGCGGACGCCGGTGACGGAGAAGGAGTCGGAGCCGGTCCTGCGGGAGCTGTTCCATGTCACGTACTGGATTGCCCGGCGCTACACCCGCGATCCGGCACAGGTTCCGCCGAGCGCCCTTGCCTTCGACGCCAGTCTGATCCCCGAGCAGGATTCCTCCCAGGTGCGGCAGCGGACCCAGGCCGACCTGAAGGCGCTCGCCGACAGGCTTGCCGCCCAGGATGCGGCGCTGGCCGCCGAGCGGGAGCGGTCCGCCACCCTCGACGCCGAGTTGGCGAAGCTGCGTGCCGAGATCGCCGCCGCGAAGGCCGCCAACGAGGCCCGCCCCGACGATCACGACTACGACGAGGCGCAGACCCGCGAACTCTTCATCGATCTGCTGCTGAAAGAGGCCGGCTGGCGGCTCGACGGCCCGGATGATCGCGAGTTCGAGGTGACCGGGATGCCCAACGCCACGGGCATCGGGTACGTCGACTACGTGCTCTGGGGTGACGACGGGAAGCCGCTCGCGGTGATCGAGGCCAAGCGCGCCCGGCGGGACGCCACCGTCGGCCAGCAGCAGGCCAAGCTCTACGCCGACTGCCTGGAGCGGCGGTACGGCCAGCGGCCGGTCATCTTCTACACCAACGGCTACGACATCTGGCTCTGGGACGATCTTGCCTACCCGCCCCGCCCGGTGCAGGGCTTCTACACCAAGGATGAGCTGGCGCTCCTGATCCAGCGGCGGAGCATCCGCGAGTCGCTTGCGGGCGTACCCATCAAGGCGGAGATCGTCGAGCGGCACTACCAGCACCGGGCGATCCGGAAGATCGGCGAGGCGTTCGAGCGGGACCGGCAGCGCCAGGCGCTCGTGGTGATGGCCACCGGCGCCGGCAAGACGCGTACGGTGATCGCCCTGGTGGACCTGCTGATGCGGGCCAACTGGGTCAAGCGGGTGCTATTCCTCGCCGACCGCAACGCGCTGGTCACCCAGGCCGTCAACGCGTTCAAGGCACACCTGCCCAGCGCAGCCACGGTCAACCTGGTGACGGAGAAGGACGCCGAGGGCCGGGTGTACGTCTCGACGTACCCGACCATGATGGGCCTGATCAACCAGACCGTGAGTGGCGGACGGCGCTTCGGCCCCGGCTACTTCGACCTGGTCATCATCGACGAAGCGCACCGGTCGGTGTACCAGAAGTATCGGGCGATCTTCTCCTGGTTCGACAGCCTCCTGGTCGGGCTCACCGCGACCCCGCGCAACGAGATCGACCGCAACACCTACAGCCTGTTCCAGCTTGAGGACGGCGTGCCCACCGACCACTACGACCTCGACGAGGCGGTCAGGGAGGGCTACCTCGTCCCGCCGCACGCGTTCTCCGTGGAGACCGACTTCCAGTGGCGCGGCATCCGCTACGACGACCTGAGCGAGGAGGAGAAGGACGAGTGGGACTCACTCGACTGGGGTGACGACGGGCCGCCGGACAGCGTCGAGGCGGAAGCGGTCAACAGGTGGCTGTTCAATGCCGAGACCATGGACAACGTCCTGAAGACGCTGATGGAACGCGGTCACAAGGTGGCGGGTGGGGACCGGATTGGCAAGACGATCATCTTTGCCCGGAACCAACTTCATGCCGACTTCATTCAGAAGCGGTTCGACCTGGCCTACCCGGCGCACGCCGGGCACCGGGCCCGGGTCATCACTCACAAGACCGAGTATGCGCAGAACCTCATCGACAACTTCTCGCAGTCGGAGAAGGACCCGCACATCGCGATCTCGGTGGACATGCTGGACACCGGCATTGACGTGCCTGAGGTCGTCAACCTCGTCTTCTGCAAGCCCGTACGGTCGAAGTCTAAGTTTCTCCAGATGATCGGCCGGGGCACCCGGCTCTGCAAGGACCTCTACGGTCCGGGGCAGCACAAAGAGAACTTCCTCGTCTTCGACTTCTGCCGGAACTTCGAATACTTCAACCAGAACCCGGAGCAGGCGGAGCGGAAGCTGGGAGTGTCGCTGACCGAGCGGCTGTTCAAGGCCCAGCTCGACCTCATCCACCGCCTCGACAAGCGTCTTCCCACCGACGCCGGCCCAGAGACGGAGGCTGACGGGACGCAGAGCGAGGCGGGCCTGCGCTGGGACCTGGCCCGCGACCTGCACGGCCGGGTGGAGACCATCCATCTCGACAACTTCGCCGTACGCCCCAAGCGGAAGCTGGTGGAGCACTACCTCGACTTCACGCGCTGGCACCGGCTCAGTCGGGAAGCCGTGGACGAGATCGGCGGCAATCTCGCCGGCCTGCCCACCGCCAAGCTCGACGAGGACGAGGCGGCCAAGCGGTTCGACCTGCTGGTGTTGCGCCTCCAGCTCGGCCAGTTCGAGGTCGTACCCGACTACGAGAAGCTGCGCCAACAGGTGCAGACGATCGCCTCGACGCTGCTGGAGCAGACCAGCATTCCGGCGGTCCGCGAGCAGCAGCGGCTCCTCGACGAGGTGGCCGGTGACGAGTGGTGGCAGGACGTGACCCTGCCGATGCTGGAGTTGATGCGCCGCCGCCTGCGCGGGCTGGTCCGGCTGATCGAACGCGCCAAGCGGGCCATCGTCTACACCGACTTCAGCGACGAGCTGGGGGAAATCTCGGTCGTCTCACTGGACAACATCAGTATCGGCACGAACCTCGAGCGGTTCCAGGCCAAGGCCCGCATATACCTGCGCGCCCACGAGGACCACCTGGCGTTGCAGAAGCTTCGCCGCAACAAGCAACTCACCCCGGCCGATCTGGACGAGTTGGAATGCATGCTCGTGGCCAGCGGCGGCGGCGCTGCGGAAATCGAGGAGGCCCGCCGCTCGGCCAACGGGCTCGGGCTCTTCGTCCGGTCGTTGGTCGGCCTCGACCGGGAAGCGGCCTACGAGGCGTTCAGCGAGTTCCTGGTTGACCGCACCCCCACGGCGAACCAGATCAGCTTCCTCGAGCTGATCGTCGCCCACCTGACGCAGAACGGTGTCATGGAGCCCATGCGGCTCTACGAATCCCCGTTCAGCGACATCGCCCCGACCCCGGAAGCGATCTTCCCCCTCGCCGACGTGGCTCGCCTGGTCACGATCCTCGACTCCGTCCGAGCCACCGCCGCCCCGGCCGGTGAGGTGGCCTAGCCCACCCTTTGCCTAACGTCGATCATGAGGTTAGCGGCAGTCGAGGAGATCAAGACCGCCGCTAACCTCATGATCAACCAGGTTGGCGGCCGGTAGCGGGCCGGAACGGTGCCGATCAGGGTCGGGCGACGCCCGCGTACACGTCGATGAGGCGTTTGGTGACCACGTCGGGGTGGAAGGTGCGCTCGTAGCGGGACCGGGCAGCGGTTGAGAGCGCGGCGGCGCCGGCGGCGGCCACCGGCAGCGCGGCGGCCAGCGCGGCCGGCTCCGGAGGCACCACCCAGCCGGCCTCTCCGGTCTGGATTCCGGTGGGCAGGGCGCTCACTCCAACAGCCGGCTCGGCTCCGCTGGCGGGTGCGGAGGCGACGGCGGCCGGGCCGGTGCCGGCGGGTTCCCGGGGGGTGTCCGCGCCGACCAGGTACGGGATGCCGCCGAGCGCGGTGCCGAGCACCGGCCGGCCGCTGGCCAGCGCCTCGATGATCACCGTGGGCAGCACGTCGTGCCAGGTGGAGGTGGCCAGCACTGCGGCGCTCGCGGCCAGGGCGGCGCGTACGCCCGCCCGGTCCAGCGAACCGAGGTACGTCACGTCGGCGCGCTCGGCCGCCGCCGCCTCGACCAGCGGGCGCAACTCGCCGTCACCGGCGACCCGCAGTGGCCCGAGCGCGCCGTCCGGGTGCCGCCGCCACGCCTCCAGCAGCAGGCCGAGCCCCTTTTCCGGGGAGAGCCGGCCGAGGAAGAGGAAGCCCTGACCGAGCGGCGGCGGGGTGCCGGGGTCGGGGATGCCGTTCGGTTTCACGACGATCCGCTCATCGGGGATCCCGTAGTCGCGCAGATGGTCGGCGACGGCGCTGGTCAGGGCGATGTACCGGTCCACCGACTTCCAGGTGCCCCGGTGCACGGCCAGCGTGGTGGCCATCAGCGCGCTCTGCGCCCGCGACCCCCGGTAGCAGCGGTGCACCACCGCCGGCACCCCCAGGGCCCGGCCCCGGCAGTCCTGACAGATCTGGCCGTCGCGGAAGTACAGGCCGGAGGAGCAGACCTGGCGGTAGTTGTGCACCGTCTGCACCACCGGCACGCCGTGCCGGTGGGCGGTCCGCACCACCCAGGGCGAGAGCAGCGGGTACGGGTTGTGCAGGTGCAGCACGTCCGGCCGGTGCTCGGTGAGCAGGCGGGCCAACTCCTGCTGGGCCCGGGGCGCGTAGATCGGCGAGATCGGCAGCAGTGCCTTCGCCGTCGCCGGCATCGAGGCGATCTCGTCGGAGCTGCGCAGGAACGGCAGCACCTCCACCCCGGCCGCGGTGAGCTGGGCGATCTCCGCGTCGACGATGGTGTTCTCACCGGAGGGCTGAGCTTCCCGGTACCGGTTGTGCGCCACCACGATTCTCACGGGAAGGAAGGCTACCGTTGGATGGTGCCCGAACTACCGGAGGTGGAGGCGCTCGCGGGTTACCTGCGGCAGCGCGCGGTGGGCCGCCGCGTCGACCGGCTGGAGATCGCCGCGATCAGCGCCCTGAAGACGTACGATCCGGCGCCGACCGCCGTCACCGGCCGGGCGGTGACCGACGCCCGACGGCACGGCAAGTTCCTCGACGTCGTCTTCGACGGTGGGCTGCACCTGGTGGTGCACCTGGCCCGGGCCGGCTGGCTGCACTACCGCGAGGCGTTCGCCTCGACCGTCCCGCTTCGTCCGGGCAAGGGGCCGATCGCGCTCCGGGTCCGCCTCGACGACGGCTCCGGCTTCGACCTGACCGAGGCCGGTACGCAGAAGAAGCTCGCCGCCTACCTGGTGACCGATCCGCAGGCGGTACCGGGCGTGGCCAAGCTCGGGCCGGACGCGCTCGCTGCCGATCTGGTCACCTTCGCCGGTGCGTTGCGCAGCCGCCGGGGGCAGGTGAAGGGGGCGCTCACCGACCAGGCGGTGCTGGCCGGGGTGGGCAACGCGTACTCCGACGAGATCCTGCACGCGGCGAAGCTGTCACCGTTCGCGCTGACCAATCGGCTGACCGACGAGCAGATGGCGACCCTGCACGCGGCGGCCCGGCGGGTGCTCGGCGACGCGGTGACCCGTTCGCTGGGGCAGCGGGCCGCGGAGTTGAAGGGCGAGAAGCGCTCCGGGCTCAAGGTGCACGCGCGCACCGGCCTGCCCTGCCCGGTCTGCGGCGACACCGTCCGGCAGGTCTCGTTCGCCGACTCCGACCTCCAGTACTGCCCGACGTGCCAGACCGGGGGCAAGCCCCTCGCTGACCGACGGTTGTCCAGACTCGTACGGTGAGTAACACCACTCGCCGATTACGGAGCGGAATCGGACGCCGGGTGCACAACCACCGGTCCGCCGCTCTACCCGGGCCGCCATCCATCGGTATAGTGGCCCGGTCCCGGCTTCCGAATGGCGTGGAGCCGGCCAGATGCCAGGCGAAGACGAGCCCGCCGCGCAATGTCCCTCGGGGCCGGCGATGCGACGGATTCCGCGTGGAAGACTGGAACGGTGGGCGACCCGAGCCCCTCACAGTGAGTGAGCGGCGCGTGTCATGCGGGAGGACATGGGTGAGGTGACGACTAGCCTCCAGCGCCCGGTAACCAACGAAGGCCGGAGCAGACCCGTGCGGCACGTCGACAGCTTCGAGATCCAGCCGCCGAATCAGCCGTCCCACAACGGCGTACCCCGGTCGGCTTGGGCCCGGGCCCGGCGACGCGTCTCCCGCTGGCACCGCCCCTACACCGCGATCCTGCTGCTGCTGGACTTCGCGGGGGCGGCCTTCGCCAGTTACACCGCGATCCACAGCTTCGACCAGGCCACCGCGGGCTTCTACAACGCCCAGAACGACCCGACCTGGTTCTTCACCGTCGCCTTCCTGCTGCTGCCGCTGGGCTGGCTGGTCATCCTGTGGTTCAACGGCGCCTACGACCGGCGTTGCCTCGGGCTCGGCCCGGACGAGTTCAAGCGGGTCATCCGGGCCGGCGTGGCCGTCTGCGCGGCGGTCTCCTTCATCGCCTTCGCCACCAAGACCGACCTGTCCCGGTTCACCGTGGGCACCGCGCTGCTGATGGCCCTGCTGCTGATCCTGTTGGGCCGGATCCTGGCCCGGTTCGTGCTGCACGTGGTCCGCCGCAACATCCAGCAGGCGGCGCACCGGATGGTGCTGGTCGGCACCCTGCCCGAGTGCCTGGAGGTCTACACGGCGGTCACCCGCAACCCCTCCGCCGGGCTGGTGCCGGTGGCCATCCACATCACCGACGGCTACGCGGCGGCCAAGGGAGTGCAGACCCCGGTCCCGGTGTACGCCGGCCGCGACATCCTGGCCCTGGTACGGGAGGTCGGTGGCGACACCATCGCGGTCTGCGGCTCGGCCAGCGCCGAGCCGGGCGAGCTGCGCCGGCTCGCCTGGCAGCTGGAGGGCTCCGGCGTCGACCTGGTGGTGGCTCCGCAGCTGACCGACATCGCCGGGCCCCGGGTGCACATCCGCCCGATCGAGGGCCTGCCGCTGCTGCACGTCGAGGAACCGACCCTGTCCGGGCCGGCGCTGCTGGCCAAGAGCGTGATGGATCGGGTCGGCGCCGGCCTCGGCCTGCTGCTGCTGTTCCCGGTCTTCGTCGCCATCGCCATCGCGATCCGGATCTCCGACCCGGGTCCGGTCTTCTTCCGCCAGCCCCGGGTGGGGCACGAGGGACGCACGTTCCGGGTGTGGAAGTTCCGGACCATGTACGTCGACGCGGAGGACCGGCTGGCCAGCCTGGTCGACCAGAACGAGACCGACGGCATGCTGTTCAAGATGAAGCAGGACCCCCGGGTCTTCCCGGTGGGCCGTTTCCTGCGCGCCTCCTCGCTCGACGAGCTGCCGCAGCTGATCAACGTGCTCAAGGGCGAGATGTCGCTGGTCGGCCCGCGACCGCTGCCCGCCGACGACGGTGACTTCCTGGGCGACGTGCGGCGTCGACTGCTCGTCCGCCCCGGCATGACCGGGTTGTGGCAGGTGTCCGGCCGCTCCGACCTGTCCTGGGACGAGGCGGTACGGCTCGACCTCTACTACGTCGACAACTGGTCGCTCGCGTACGACCTGAGCATCCTGTGGCGGACGGTGGGTGTGGTGGTGGCCCGCAAGGGCGCCTACTGACCGTCCCCCGGTCGCCTCTTCCGTCCCGGGCCACGGACCAGCAGGATCATCGGCGTGGGTGGCAACCTCTCCGCGATCATCGGAGTCTTCTCGCTGGTCACCGTTCTGGCCTCGGCCCTGGTCGCGGTCGCCCGGCTCCGTGGCCGCCGCAGCATCGCCACTCCCGGCCAGCGAGCCACCTACGAGGTGCTGCACACCGCCGGGTTGGCCGCCGAGCCGCTGCGCGCCGGGCTGACCCCGGCCAGCGCGGCGAAGGCTGCCCGTCACCTGCGCACCCTGGTCGGCGCCGACGGACTTGCGCTGACCGACACCGACGACCTGCTCGCTCTCGACGGGCAGGGCGCGCACCACAGCGAGCAGTTGGGGGCGGCGGCCCGGCGGGTGGTCGCCTCGGAGCGGTCCACGGTGCTCGCCGAGTCCGAACTCTCCTGCGACCGGCTCGACTGTCCGGTCCGGGGGGCGGTGGTGACGCCGTTGGCGGGCGCGGAGGGCCGGATCGCCGGCGCGCTGGTCGCGGTCACCGACGGCGTACCCGCGCCGGGTCTGGTGCAGGCCACCCTGGAGACTGCGCACTGGGCCGGCAGTCAGCTCGCCCTGGCCGAGCTGGACTCGTCCCGGGAGCGGCTGGCCCGGGCCGAGGTCCGCGCGTTGCGGGCACAGATCAGTCCGCACTTCATCTACAACGCGCTGACCGCGATCGGCTCGTTCGTCCGCACCGACCCGGAACGGGCGCGGGAGCTGATCCTGGAGTTCGCCGAGTTCACCCGCTACTCGTTCCGGGCCCACGGCGAGTTCACCACGTTGGCCGAGGAGCTGCGCTCGATCGACCGCTACCTGACCATCGAGCGGGCCCGGTTCGGCGACCGACTCCAGGTGCGTCTCCAGATCGCCCCCGAGGTGTTGCCGGTGATCCTGCCGTTCCTGTGCCTGCAACCGTTGGTGGAGAACGCCGTCCGGCACGGGTTGTCGCGCAAGCCCGGCACGGGCATGGTGTGCATCGAGGCTCGGGACGCGGGCGCCGAATGCCACATCACGGTGGAGGACGACGGAGTGGGAATGGATCCGGGCACGCTGACCGCCGGAATCGCCGAGTTGGCCGGGAACACCGGCGACCCGGGGGACGACCCCGGCCAGCACGTCGGTCTCTCGAACGTGGACGAACGACTCCGGTCGGTCTTCGGGGACGGCTTCGGCCTGGTCGTGGAGACGGGTCTGGGTTCGGGTACGAAGGTGAGCATGCGGGTGCCGAAGTTCCATCCCGGCGTACGGGCCAGTTCGTGAGCAGCAACGGCGGTGCGACGGGTTTCCTGCGCGTGCTGGCCGTGGACGACGAGCCACCGGCGCTGGACGAGTTGGCGTACCACTTGCGAGCCGACCCGCGGGTGGCCCGGCTGCACACGGCCGGCGACGCCACCGAGGCGCTGCGGCTGCTCCGCGACGGCGACGTGGACGTGGTCTTCCTGGACATCCGGATGCCCGGCCTGGACGGCATGGAGCTGGCCCGGGTGCTGCGTCGCTTCGCCCGGCCACCGGCGATCGTCTTCGTCACCGCGTACGACGACGGCGCGGCGGACGCCTTCGACCTGGGTGCCACCGACTACGTCCGCAAGCCGGTACGCGCCGAGCGGCTGGCGGAGGCGCTGCGGCGGGTGGTCGGCTCGCGGGTGGTGCCGTCGCACCCGGCCGCGCTGGCCCGCGCCGAGGAGGATCCGACGATCCCGGTGGAGTTGGCCGGCAGCACCCGGATGCTGCCCCGATCGGCGGTGCGCTGGGTGGAGGCGCAGGGCGACTACGCCCGGCTGCACACCGCAGAAGGCTCACATCTGGTCCGGGTGTCCCTCGCGACGCTCGCCGAGCGGTGGGCCGACGCGGGTTTCGTCCGGATCCACCGGTCGTACCTGGTGCAGCTCCGGCTGATCGCCGAGCTGAGACTGGTCAACTCCGGGTACGTGGTGGTGGTCGACGGCACCGAGCTGCCGGTGAGCCGGCGGCACACCCGGGAGCTGAAGGACAAACTGGTCCGCGCCGCCAAGCAGACGTGGAGCCGCTGAGGGTCCCAGCGGTCTAATCACCGCCCCGCGAGCAACCGCCGGGCAGCACGGTGACCCTCCGCATCCCGCGAGGTGGCGTCGTCGACAGCGCTGCCGCCAACCACTGCTCTTCGCAGGGATGCTTAACCCAGCACCGTCGCACAAGATGCCGCAACTCGTGATCCGAACACGAGATGCCGCAACTCGCGGCCTCAGCAGGCCCGAATACCCCGACATACCGCGACCTGCGCCGCCCACCGGACGGGGCACCCCGACATACCGCAACTCGTGCCCACCCGATCGGCCCGAACACCGCGACATACCGCAACCCGCGCCGCCGGTCAGCGTGTACTCGACCCGCGGCGGGACCATCGGCCGCTCGGGAGACGAGATCTTGGACAGTTTCCGTTCGCGAGGGTTCGCAGAGTAATAACACGTAGTTTTCCGGGTTTGCGGCCAGACACATCCCGAACAGGCGTCATGTCACCCTGACATATTCATGTCACTGTGACATCAGCATCCTGACGACCACCGCTCCCCGCACGCAGGCATCCCATCTCATGAAACGGCGATGCGCCAAGGCGAGAACGGCACGGTGAGGGAACAGCGCGGCGTCAATCCGGGCTGTCGCGGAGGCAGCGCGCGGCGCCAATCCGGGAGCTGTCCCGCAGGCATCGTGCTCGCCAGCTGACGGCAGCTGACGCGGGTGCAGGGTCACGGCCGAGGGCGGGAACCCGGCCGGTCCGGCCAGCGGCGCCGGGGCACCATCCACTGGGTTATCCACAGGCTCAGCGCGTTGTCCACAGGTTGTCCACAGCCCCTTGACATTCCCGGCGGGCTGACGAGACTGCCGGGAATGGTCGCCGAGGATCCCGTGCCGGCACCCCGCCGCCCCGAACCGTCCCGGGCGGCCGGCGAGCGGCACGTACCCGAGCCGACCCGAGCCGCTGCCGAGCAGCGACCCGGGTCGTCCGCGCGTACCCGGGTGGTGCTCGCCGAGGTGTCCCGGCCCAAGCACCGGGCCGGGGGCACCCGCACCGAGTTGACCCAGCAGACCCGGGTCGGCGAAGCCCTGATCCACGGCCTGGTCCGCGCCCAACTGGCCCTGGCCCTGCAACTGTCGGCGGTGGTCATGGTGGGGCTGGGTGGGCTGCCCTGGCTGTTCGCCGTCGCGCCCTCGGTCGGCCGGATGACGGTGCTCGGGGTCAACCTGCCGTGGCTGCTGCTCGGGGTGCTCTCCTTCCCGTTCCTGGTCGCGGTCGGCTGGACGTACGTGCGGTTGGCCGAACGCAACGAGCAGGACTTCACCGACCTGGTCCAGCGGCCGGAGCGCTGAGGTGGGCAACGACCTCGTCGTACCGGCGATCGTGGCGGTCACCCTCCTCACCCTCGGGATCGGTTTCTACGGGTTGCGGCTGGCCCGCACCACCTCCGACTTCCTGGTCGCCTCCCGGGTGGTCAGCCCCACCTGGAACGCCGCCGCGATCGGTGGCGAGTACCTGTCGGCGGCGAGCTTCCTCGGCGTCGCCGGGCTGATCCTCAAGTACGGCGTGGACGTGCTCTGGTACCCGGTCGGCTTCGCCGCCGGCTACCTGGCGCTGTTGCTCTTCGTGGCCGCGCCGCTGCGGCGCTCCGGCGCGTTCACCCTGCCCGACTTCTGCGAGCTGCGGCTGGGCTCCCGCCGGTTACGCACGCTGGCCACCGTCTTCGTCATCTTCATCGGCTGGCTCTACCTGGTGCCGCAGTTGCAGGGCGCCGGGCTGACGCTGGCCACCCTGGCCGGTTCGCCGTACCCGGTGGGCGCCCTGGTGGTGGCCGTGGTGGTCACCGCCAACGTCGCGCTGGGCGGGATGCGGGCGATCACCTTCGTGCAGGCGTTCCAGTACTGGCTGAAGCTGACTGCGCTCGCCGTACCCGCGATCTTCCTCGCCCTGCAGTGGCAGGCGGATGGGCGGCCGGCGGTCACCCCGCCCGAGGGGCCGACGTTCCGGACCGCGACCACCGTCGTGGTCGAGCACCGCGCGGTGCTCACCCTGCCCGACGGGCAGTCCCGCGAGGTACGCCCCGGCGACGAGTTGACCTTCGCGGCGGGCCAGCCGGTGCCGGAGGTCTCCGGGGTGACCACCGGTGTCACCGACTGGCTGCTGCCCAGCACCGCCGGTGCCGACGACCGCGGGCTGTTCGCCACGTACTCGCTGATCCTGGCAACCTTCCTGGGCACCATGGGACTGCCGCACGTGCTCGTGCGCTTCTACACCAACCCGGACGGAGCGTCGGCCCGCCGGACCACGCTGGTGGTGCTGGCCCTGGTCGGCGTCTTCTACCTGCTGCCCACGATCTACGGCGTGCTGGGCCGGATCTACACCCCGCAACTGCTGGTCAGCGGCCAGACCGACGCGGTGGTGGTGCTGCTGCCCGAGGCTGCGCTCGGCGCCGGGACCACCGGGCGGCTGCTCGCCGCGCTGGTCGCCGCCGGGGCGTTCGCGGCCTTCCTGTCCACCGCGTCCGGTCTGCTCACCAGCGTCGCCGGGGTGATCTCCACGGACGTGCTCAACCGCGGCTCGGTCCACGGCTTCCGGCTGGCCACCGTGATCGCCGGCGGGGTGCCGCTGATCCTCGCCCTGAACGTCGCCGGGCTGGACGTGTCGCAGGTGGTCGGGCTGGCCTTCGCCGTCGCCGCCTCCAGCTTCTGTCCGTTGCTGGTGCTCGGCATCTGGTGGCGCGGGCTCACCGACGCGGGCGCGGCGGCCGGAATCCTCGTCGGCGGCGGTGCGGCGGTGATGGCGGTGCTGCTCACCGTGCTCGGCCCGCCGCTGACCGGCTGGCCGGCCACCCTCACCGCACAGCCGGCCGCCTGGACCGTGCCGCTGGCCTTCACGGTGATGGTGGCGGTCTCCCTGGCCACCCGCCGCCGCGCCCCCGCCGACGTCGGCCGCACCATGCTCCGCCTCCACGCCCCCGACAGCCTCCGGCTGTAAGGAACGCGTCCGACTGGAGAAGGACCCGAGGATCATTCTCTGGGCGGGCAGGACTCTGGCCGGAACCGGCTACCGTCTGGTACATGACTGGTGAGCACCCTGCCCTGGCGCTGCGCGGCCTGGCCAAGAGCTTCGACGGCAAGATCGCCGTGGCCGGCGTGGATCTGGACGTGCCGACCGGCTCGTTCTACGGGCTCCTCGGCCCGAACGGCGCGGGCAAGACCACCACCCTGTCGATGGCCGTCGGGCTGCTGCGGCCGGACGCCGGCGGCGCCTGGGTGCTCGGGCGTGACGTGTGGACCGACCCGGTCGGCGCCAAACAACTGCTCGGCGTCATGCCGGACGGGGTACGGCTGTTCGACCGGCTCAGCGGCGGCGAGCTGCTGGCGTACCACGGTCTGCTGCGCGGCATGGACCCGGCGGTGGTCGACCAGCGGGCGGCGGAGCTGCTCGACGTGCTCGCCCTCGCCGACGCCGGCCGCACCCTGGTCGTCGACTACTCGGCCGGCATGAAGAAGAAGATCGGCCTGGCCTGCGCGCTGCTGCACGGACCCCGGCTGCTGGTGCTGGACGAGCCCTTCGAGGCGGTCGACCCGGTCTCGGCGGCGCTGATCCGGGACATCCTCCAGCGGTACGTCGCCGGGGGCGGGACGGTGGTCTTCTCCAGTCACGTCATGGAGGTGGTGCAGCGGCTCTGCTCGCACGTGGCGATCCTCGCCGAGGGCACCATCAAGCGGGTCGGCACGCTGGAGCAGGTACGCGGCGAACGCTCCCTGGAGGAGGTCTTCGTCGAGGTGGTCGGCGGGCGTACGGCCACCGGTGAGGAGCTGGCATGGCTGTCCCGCTGAACGCCCCGACGGATCAGGTCCGGCGGGTGTCGGCGCGGCACTTCGTCCGGCTCAAGCTGCGGGTGATGGGCAACAACTTCCGTGGCCAGGGCTGGCGCGTGGCGCTCTTCCTGATCGGGTCGTTGTTCGGGCTCTGGTTCGCGGCCAGCGCCTTCTTCGGCCTGGCGGCACCCGGCCTGACCGGCAACGACCGGTACGCGATGCTGGTCGCCGCGTTCGCCGGCGGGCTGACGGTGCTCGGCTGGCTGCTGCTGCCCCTGGTCTTCTTCGGCGTCGACGAGACACTCGACCCGGCCCGCTTCGCGCTGCTGCCGCTGCCCCGGCGCACCCTGGTCACCGGGCTGTTCGCGGCGGCGCTGGTGAGCGTACCCACGATCGCCGTGCTGGTGGCGCTCTCCGGCCTGGTCGTCACGGCCGGTGTCTTCGGCGGCTGGTTCGCCGCCGCCGTCGCGGCGCTCGGAGTGGTTTGCGGCGTGCTGCTCTGCGTGGCCGCGGCCCGGGCGGTGACCAGCGCCTTCGCCACCATGCTGCGGTCCCGGCGGGTACGCGACCTGGCCGCCGTGCTGCTCGCGGTGGCCGCCGCGCTGCTCGGGCCGTTGCAGATCGCCGGTCTGGCCGCGTTCCAGGACGTCGACTGGGACCGGCTGGCCGGGGTGGCGACCGTGATCGGTTGGACGCCGTTCGGCGCACCGTGGACGGCCGGCATCGACGTGGCCCAGGGCCGGGCCTGGGCCGCACCCCTGAAACTCCTGATCACCCTGGCGACGATCGCCGCGCTGCTGGCCTGGTGGTCGCGTTCCCTGGAGTCGGCGATGGTGGGCGCGGCGAGTTCCGGCCCGGCCAAGGCCAGTCCGGCGGCGACCGGCGGTGTGGTGGCCCAGCTCTTCCCTCGGGCAGCCAGTTGGCTGAAGCGGGACCGGTTCGGCGTGCTGGTCGCGCGGGAGGCCCGCTACTGGTGGCGGGATGCCCGACGACGGGCGAACCTGATCACCATCGCGGTGGTCGGCCTCTTCGTGCCGGTGATGGTCAACTTCGGCGGGCAGGGCTTCACGGTCGGCAACGAACAGGGCTTCAGCCTCGCCGGTGACACGTCGCCGCTGCTGGTCAGCCTCTCCATGCTCTTCGTCGGCCTGCTCGCCGCGGTGACCCTGGCCAACCAGTTCGGTTTCGACGGCAGCGCGTACGCCGCGAACGTGGTGGCCGGGGTGCCCGGCCGGCTTGAGCTGCGGGCCCGGATGACCGCCTTCTCGCTGTACGTGCTGCCCATGCTGGCGGTGGTCGCCGTGGTGATCGCGTTGGTGCTCGGCGAGCCGGCCTGGATCGGGTTCATGGCGGGCACGCTGGTCGGCACCTACGGCGCGGGGTTGGCGGTCAACTCGTTCGTGTCGGTGCTCGGCGCCTACTCGCTGCCGGAGACGAGCAACCCGTTCGCGATGAACAGCGGCGCCGGGATGGTCAAGAGCCTGCTGACGCTGCTGGCCATGGTCGCCACCGGCGCGATCGCCGTACCGATGGTGGTCGCCGCCGCGCTGCTCGGCGACGCCTGGCTCTGGCTGGGTCTGCCGCTGGGGCTGGCGTACGGCGTCGGCGCGGCGCTGCTCGGCGCACACCTGGCCGGTGACGTGCTGGACCGCCGCCTACCCGAGCTGCTGGCGATGGTCACTCCACGCCGCTGATCCCCGGCACCCTCGTCGCACCGCCTTCGCGGGCGGCGAGTGGTGTTGTGGGCAGTTGCTATCGTCCGCCGAAACGCCGATGATCTCGGCAGCTCGGGAGGGGAGAGACGATGGGTCTGATGGACAAACTCCGGGGTGAGTTCGTCGACATCGTGGAGTGGCTGGACGACAGTCGGGACACCATCGTCTGGCGCTTCCCCCGCTACCAGAACGAGATCAAGATGGGTGCCCAGCTCGTCGTCCGGGAGTCCCAGACGGCGGTGTTCGTCAACGAGGGGCAGATCGCCGACGCCTTCCCGCCCGGCACGTACACGCTGGAGACCCGCAACCTGCCCATCCTGTCCACCCTCAAGGGCTGGAAGTACGGCTTCAACTCGCCGTTCAAGGCCGAGGTCTACTTCGTCAACACCCGGCAGTTCACCGACATGAAGTGGGGCACCCAGAACCCGGTGATCCTGCGGGACGCCGAGTTCGGCGTGGTCCGGCTGCGGGCGTTCGGCGCGTACGCGGCGCGGGTGGTGGACGCGCAGAAACTTCTGCGGGAGCTGGTCGGCACTGATCCGCAGTTCCGCACCGAGGAGGTGCAGGAATACCTGCGCCAGGTCATCGTGGGACGCCTCGGCGGCGCGCTGGCCACGGCAGGCGTGCCGCTGCTGGACCTGGCCGCGCACCAGGACGCGATCGGCCGGCGGCTGGCCGGCGTGCTGACCGAGGAGGTGGCCGACCTCGGCATCGCGATCCCCAAGTTCGTCATCGAGAACATCTCCGTGCCGCCCGAGGTGGAGCGGGCGCTGGACAAGCGGACCGAAATGGGTGCGGTCGGGGACCTCGACCGGTTCACCAGGTACCAGGCGGCCACTGCGCTGGAGGAGGCGGCGAAGAACCCGGGCGGCGAGGCGGGCGCCGGCGTCGGGCTGGGCATGGGCATGGCCATGGGACAGCAGATGGCCCGGGCCATGTCGGGCGATGCGGGAACGCCACCGGCACCGGCCCCCGCGCCACCGGTCGGCACCGAGCCGCCGCCGCTGCCCAACCAGACGCAGTGGTACATCGGAGTCGCCGGGCAGCGGCAGGGCCCGTTCGACCTCGCCGGGCTGGCCGGGCAGGCGGACGCGGGCACGCTGGGCCCGGACACGCTGATCTGGCGGGCCGGCATGGCGCAGTGGCAGCCGGCCGGGCAGGTACCGGAACTCGCGTCGGTGCTGGCCAGCGTGCCACCACCGCTGCCGCCGCAGTGATCACGAGGGCAGGAGGGGAACCGAGATGAGCGACACGACCGTCTCTCCGCCGTCGTACCAGTGCGGA
Organism: Micromonospora sonchi; assembly: GCF_014646235.1. Classification (GTDB taxonomy): domain Bacteria; phylum Actinomycetota; class Actinomycetes; order Mycobacteriales; family Micromonosporaceae; genus Micromonospora; species Micromonospora sonchi. The sequence goes on from NZ_BMNB01000004.1 coordinate 193,168, forward strand.
GGTTGTGGTGCCCGGGTGGAGCATGCGCCGGGCACGACGGCGCTGAGCTGCCCGTACTGCGGGCACCGGCAGGAGATCGCCGGTGCTGGCCGCCAGGTGCGCGAGCACGCGTACGCCGAGCTGGCCCGGCTCCCGCGCAAGCCGGCGGCCGAGATCGGCGCGCATGCCTTCGTCTGCCCGGGCTGCGGCGCCCACACCGAGAGCGACGCCCTCGCCCAGCGCTGCCAGTTCTGCGCCACGCCCCTGGTGGCGGAGACGACGACGGGCGAGCTGATCGTGCCGGAGGCGGTGCTGCCGTTCGCGGTGGATCGGTCGGGCGTGCGTACCGCCCTGGGTAAGTGGTGCCGCAGCCGCTGGTTCGCGCCGAGCAGTCTGAAGAAGGTCAGCGAGGCGGAGACGCTCAAGGGCACCTACCTGCCGCATTGGACGTTCGACGCGCGGACCGTCTCGGACTACCGCGGCCAGCGCGGCGAGCACTACTACGTCACCGAGACGTACACGGTGACCGTCGACGGCAAGCAGGAGACGCGCACCCGGCAGGTGCGGCACACCCGCTGGCACTCGGCGAGCGGCACCGTCCGCCGGGACTTCGACGACGTGCTGGTGCCCGCCACGACACACCTGCCGGAGAAGCAACTGGACCAGCTGACCCCGTGGCCGCTGGCCGAGGCGGTCGCATACCACCGGGACTACCTGGCCGGGTACCACGCGCTGCGGTACGACACCGAGCCCGAGACGGGACTGACCACGGCGAAGGCCCGGATGGCGCCGGTCATCGAGCGGGACTGCCGGTCGGACATCGGCGGCGACGAGCAGCAGGTCACCTCGGTGGACACCAGCTACTCGGATGTCACGTACAAGCTGCTCCTGCTGCCGGTGTGGATCGCCGCGTACCTGCACGCGGGCCGGTCGTACCAGGTCCTGGTCAACGCCCGGACCGGCGAGGTCATCGGCGAGCGTCCGTACAGCACCGCCAAGATCATGGCAGCCGTGCTGACCGCGCTGGCGGTGGTCGCCGCGTTCGTGCTGGTGTACCTGCTGAGTCGGTAGGGGTGGCCCGCCGGTGGGCGGGCCACAATGTTTCACGTGAATCATCAAGAGCCGGGTGCCCGGATCCACCACACCGACCCGTTCGCCGTGCCGGCTGACCAGCGTTCGCCCGTACGCCGGCTGCGGGGTCGACTCGCCGCGCCGGTCACCCTCTGGACGGCGCCCGGCCCGGCCGGGCTGACCGTGTCGTCCACGCTGGTGGCCGACGGCGACCCGGGCCGGCTGCTCGGCCTGATCGACGCGGAGTCGGACCTCTGGACGGCGATCGAGGAATCCGGCGTCTTCGCCATGGCGCCGCTCGGCCCGCCGCACCGGCAGCTCGCCGACCGCTTCGCCGGGCTCTTCCCGTCGCCCGGCGGCCTCTTCGCCGCCGGCCGCTGGGCCGACACGCCGTACGGGCCGGTGCCGGCCGACGCCGGCGGCTGGGCCGGTTGCCGGCTGGACGCCGCCCGGGAGTACGGCTGGAGCCTGCTGGTCGAGGCGACCATCGAGCGGGTGGAAATGACCGAGGAGACCGAGCCGCTGCTGCACCACCGGGGCCGCTACCGCGAGTTGGACTGATCCCACCGACCGGTCAACGGAGTGAACTGAGTCACTCGGCGCAGCGACGCTGCCGTTCGGCGCACGTGCCGACCACCACCGATCTCAGCCTTTTCCGGCGGGGGACGCGCCTCCTACCGTGCGCGAAATCCCTGATGTCTGTGAAGGTGGTGATCCACAAGATGTCCACGGACACGCCCGCATCCGCACCGAGCGATTCGGTGTCGGAGCGATACCTAGCGGTCCAACGGTCGGACGAGTTCGCCGGGTTACGCCGCGCGCTGCGCGGTTTCGTCTTCCCGATGGCCGTCGCATTCTTCCTGTGGTACGCGCTCTACGTGATCCTCTCCGCCTACGCCCGAGGCTTCATGAGTGCGCGACTGTTCGACAGCAACATCAACGTGGCGCTGGTCTTCGGCCTGCTCCAGTTCGTCTCGACCTTCCTCATCGCCTGGTACTACTCCCGGTACGCGGACCGGAAGATCGACCCGGTGGCCGACAAGATCCGCGACGAACTCACCGGAGGTGACTCGTGAGCACGATGATCCTCGCAGCCGAGGCGGGCAACACCACCGCCCGCAACCTGACCATCGCGCTCTTCCTGGCCTTCGTGGCGGGCACCCTGGCCATCACGATCTGGGCCAGCCGGCAGACCAAGACCGCCACCGACTTCTACGCCGGCGGCCGGTCGTTCTCCGGCTTCCAGAACGGCATGGCGATCGGCGGCGACTACATGTCTGCCGCGTCCTTCCTCGGCATCGCCGGCCTCATCGCGCTCTACGGGTACGACGGCTTCCTCTACTCCATCGGATTCCTGGTGGCGTGGCTGGTCGCGCTCCTGTTGGTCGCGGAGCTGCTGCGGAACTCCGGCCGGTACACGATGGCCGACGTGCTGGCCTTCCGGATGCGGCAGCGTCCGGTGCGTACGGCGGCGGCGGTCTCCACCATCACGGTGTCGATCTTCTACCTGCTGGCCCAGATGGTCGGCGCGGGCGCCCTGGTGGCGCTGCTGCTCGGCATCCGGCCCGGCACCACCTTCCTAGGCATGGACGCGGCAACCGCCAAGGTGGCGACCATCATCATGGTCGGCGCACTCATGATCATCTACGTCACCGTGGGCGGCATGAAGGGCACCACCTACGTACAGATCGTCAAGGCATTCCTGCTCATGGGCGGCGCGCTGCTGATGACGTTGCTGGTGCTCGCCAAGTACAAGTTCAACCTGTCGGCGCTGTTGGGTGACGCGGCAACCAGTTCCGGTCACGGCGCAGACTTCCTGGGGCCGGGGCTACGGTACGGCGTCGAGGTGGCCGGCAACGCGACACAGACCTTCTACAACAAGGTCGATCTCTTCTCCCTCGGTATCGCCCTGGTGCTCGGTACCGCCGGCCTGCCGCACATCCTGATCCGCTTCTACACCGTCCCGACGGCGAGGGCGGCCCGCAAGAGCGTGCTCTGGGCGATCGGCATCATCGGCACCTTCTACCTGTTCACCCTGGCGCTCGGCTTCGGTGCGGCGGCGCTGGTCGGTGGCGACGCCATCCGTGAGCAGGACAAGGCCGGCAACACGGCGGCACCACAGCTCGCCGAGGCGCTCGGGATCGAATTCTTCGGCGGCGACCTGGGTGGCGCGGCGCTGCTGGCGATCATCGCGGCGGTCGCCTTCGCCACCATCCTGGCGGTGGTCGCGGGGTTGACCCTGGCCTCGTCGTCCAGCTTGGCGCACGACTTCTACGCCAACGTCATCAAGCGGGGCGAGGCGTCGGAGCGGCAGGAGGTGAGGGTCGCCCGGATCTCCGCGCTGGTGATCGGCGCGGTCTCCATCGTGCTGTCGATCTTCGCGCAGAACCTGAACGTGGCCTTCCTGGTCGCACTGGCCTTCGCGGTGGCCGCCTCGGGCAACCTGCCGGCGATCCTCTACAGCCTGTTCTGGAAGCGGTTCAACACCTCCGGCGCGATGTGGGCGATCTACGGCGGCCTGCTGGCAGCCGTGGTGCTGGTGTTCTTCTCGCCGGTGGTGTCCGGGGCACCCACGGCGATGTTCGCCGATCACGACTGGCAGTGGTTCCCGCTGTCAAACCCGGGCATCCTGTCCATCCCGATCGGTTTCCTCTGCGGATGGATCGGCACGATCATCTCCAAGGAGAACGACGAGGAGAAGTACGCCGAGTTGGAGGTGCGCTCCCTGACCGGAGCCGGCGCGCACTGACCGGAGCCGCGCTCGCGGTCGACGGCAAGTTGTTAAGAAGGGCCCCCTTTACCACGCCAGGCGTTAACAGGGGGCCCTTCCTTATATGCTCACCGGCATGAAGGTTGAGCAGCGTTTCGGGCCCGGTCATCGCATTCTGGTCACTGGTGGGGCCGGCTTCGTTCCCTCGCACCTGGTGGACGCGCTGATCGCCCGCGGCTGCACGGTGGTCGCGCTGGACAATCTCGTCACCGGGTCGCGGGAGAATGTCGCGCACCTGCTCGGCAAGCCGGCCTTCACCCTGGTCGAGGCGGACGTCTCCGACGGGCTGCCCGAGCACCCGGCGCTGGCCGAGCGTTTCGACGCGATCCTTCACATGGCCTCCCCGGCGAGCCCGACGGACTTCGAGAAGCTGCCGGTGGAGATCCTGCGGGTCGGCTCGGTGGCCACCCTGCACCTGCTGGAGCGGGCGACCACCGACGGCGCCCGGTTCCTGATGGCCTCCACCTCCGAGGCGTACGGCGACCCGAAGGAGCACCCGCAGCGGGAGACGTACTGGGGCAACGTCAACCCGATCGGCGTCCGCAGCGTCTACGACGAGGCCAAGCGCTTCTCCGAGGCCGCCACGATGGCGTACCGCCGCAGCCGGGGGGTGGACACGGCCATTGTCCGCATTTTTAATACTTTCGGGCCGAGGATGCGGCCGGACGACGGCCGGGCGATCCCGACCTTCATCTCCCAGGCGCTGCGCGGCGAGCCGATCACGGTGCACGGCACGGGCAACCAGACCCGCTCGATCTGCTACGTGGCGGACCTGGTCCGGGGCATCCTGCTGCTGCTCGACTCGACCGAGAGCGGGCCGGTGAACTGCGGCACCGAACACGAGATGAGCATGCGGGAACTGGCCGAGACGATCGTGTCACTCTCCGAGAGCAAGTCCGAGGTGACGTACGTCACTCGCAGCGCCGACGACCCGGAGATGCGTCGTCCCGACCTCACCCTCGCCCGGGACTTGCTCGGATACGAGCCCACGGTGGCGCCGGAGGAGGGTCTGCGGCGCACGATCGAGTACTTCCGCGAGCGGCTGGCGTGATGGCTTCGTCACGACGCGATTTCGCCTGACGGCGGCACTGGCCGCGGCTGCGTACCCTGAGTTACATGTCAGCCACCATCCCCGCCGCACTGCCCTTCTCTCACCTGCTTCGCGGCGCAGGCCGCGCGGCGGTGCCGGGTCCGGGCGGGCGTGCCGCCGGAGCGGCCGAGACGCGCTGGTACCCGTCGCACGACGAGCCGGCCCTCCCGGGCGGGCCGGGCGGCCCGGGCGGGCCGGGCGGCCCGGGCGGGCCGGTGGGGCCCGGTGGGCCCGGTGGAGCACTTCCGCCGCGGGGACGGCGGCCACGGTGGCGCCGGATCGCCCTGGTGGCCGGTGTCGTCCTGCTGGTGCTGGCGCTGGCCGGCACCGCGGGTGCCTTCTTCTACGCCCGCAGCCTGGACAAGAACCTGGCCCGGACCGACCCCTTCTCGGAGATCACCGGCGGTCGACCGGCGAAGGCCGTGGACGGCGCTCTGAACATCCTGATGGTGGGCACCGACTCGCGGGATCCGGACGCGCCGATGGATCGGGCCGGTGAGTGGCGTGCCGACACCATCATCGTCATGCACATCCCGGCCAACCACCAGGAGGCGTACCTCGTCTCCATTCCGCGCGACCTCTACGTGCCGATCCCGGAGAGCGCCGGCGCCGACTGCGGGTCCGGCCAGCGCCGCAAGATCAACGCAGCCTTCGCCTTCGGCGGGCTGCCGCTGGCGGTACGCACCGTCGAGTGCTTCACCGACGTGCACATCGATCACGTGATGGCGATCGACTTCGGCGGCTTCAAGCAGGTCACCGACGCGCTCGGCGGGGTGGATCTGAAGGTGGAGCGGACCATCACCTCGATCCACAAGCCGTACCGGAAGTTCACCAAGGGCACCAACCACATGAACGGGGCCGAGGCCCTGGACTGGATCCGGCAGCGCAAGCAGTTCCCCGACGGTGACTTCGCCCGGATGCGCCACCAGCAGGAGTTCCTGCGTGCGCTGATGGACAAGGCGGCGAGCACGGGCACGCTGACCAACCCGAAGAAGCTCAACGCCTTCCTCCGCGCGGTGACCGACGCGGTCACGGTCGACCACGGCTTCTCGCTGACCGACATGGCGGTGCAGTTCCGCAACCTGCGGGGGGAGAACCTCACCTTCGTGACCAGCCCGCACCTGGGGAGCCAGACCATCAACGGCGAGTCGGTGGTCGTTTCCGACCGGGAAAAGGCGCTGACCATGTACCGCGCGATGTCCGCCGACACGATGGCCGACTGGGTGAAGGCGAACAAGAAACCGGCGACCGGCAACGGCTGACGTACTGCCTTCCGCACACCAACACCCGACCATCCATTTCAATGTGTCCGTTCGGGTATTTCAGCAGGGTGACGTGGCTAAGAACGCTGGTTGGCCGCCACCCGAATTCGCCATGACGGATCGGCGTACGTAAAGTGTCCCCGCCCCCTTCGGAGAACACGAGCTGGAGCACGTATGCCGGTTCACAGCCCCGCCCTGCTCGAGCCGCCTCGCGCGTCCGCCACGCCACCCTCGGCCGCCGGCAAGAAGAAGCCCGGCAAGAAGAAGCGACGTAAAGATCCACTCTGGGCTCGGCTGACCCTGGTGTTCGGTGCCGTGCTGATGATGACCAGCGGGGTGGCCATCGTCGGCAGCAAGGCGGTGATCAGCCAGGCCACCGGCAACATCTCCCAGCGCAACCTGCTCGACGAGGCGGGCAAGTCGCAGGCGGAGGGCGGTGGCGACCTCAACGGCCCGATCGATCTGCTGCTGTTGGGTGTGGACGCCCGCGAACGGTGGGACGCCGATGACGTCCGGGCGGACAGCATCATCGTGCTGCACATCCCGGCCACCCACGACCAGGCCTACCTGATCTCGATCCCCCGCGACACCGAGGCGCGGATCCCGGCCTTCGAGAAGACCGGCTACCCGGGCGGCGTCGGCAAGGTCAACGGCGCCTTCCAGGCGGGAGCCCGCAACGGCGGCGGCTGGGAGGGCGGCGCCCAGCTGATGGCCAAGACGATCAAGGGCATGACCGGCATCAGCTTCGACGGTGCGGCGATCATCAACTTCGGCGGCTTCAAGGGCGTCATCGACGCCCTCGGCTCGGTGCGCATCTGCGTCAAGCAGGAGGTCGCCTCGCACCACATGTCGTACGTCGACGGCAAGCCGATGTGGAACGCGGACGCCAAGAAGACCGGCAAGCCGCGGACTCCGGTGGTGCACAAGAAGGGCTGCCGGAACATGAAGGGCTGGGCGGCGCTGGACTACTCCCGTCAGCGCTACGGGCTCAAGGACGGTGACTACGACCGCCAGGCGAACCAGCAGCAGCTGATCAAGGCGATGGCGAAGAAGGCCACCCAGGACGGCGTGATGACCAACCCGATCAAGCTGAACGGGCTACTCAAGGCGGCCGGCAAGGCATTCATCCTCGACACCGGCGGTGTGTCGGTGGAGGATTTCGTCTTCACCATGCGCGGGGTCACCGGCAACGAGCTGATCATGTTGAAGACCAACGGCGGCACGTTCCACGCCGGGGGCAACGGCAACGAGGCGCTCGACGAGAGGACCATGGACATGTTCCGCGCCGTCCGGCAGGACAAGCTCGCCGAGTTCGTCTTCTACAACCCCGAGGTGATCTCTTCCCGGGGCTGACCGGGCGGCCGTCCCGGAACCTTGGAGAACCTCCGTCACACTCCGTGATCATTCCGTAGCCTGAAATGAGCATTCTTCATTTCAGGCTCACGGGAGGGACGTCACGGCCAGGACGGCGCGAGACAGCGCGGCGCGGAGACCGGGCGGCGGCCCAGGGCACCCGCGCTGGCCCCGCGTACTGCTCGCCGCGGGGTTGGCCGTGGTGCTGCTGGCCGCGCTCGCCGTGGTCGGCCTCCGGGTGCTCGCGAGCCGGTACGAACACACGATCACCCGGGAGCGGTTGCTGGCCCCCTCCGCCCGGGCCGACCGCACCGACCTGGACGGCCCGATCAACTACCTGCTCGTCGGCTCGGACCGCCGGCCCGGCGACATCGGGCCGCAGCAGCGCACCGACACCATCCTGATCGTGCACATCCCGGCCGGGCTGCGCACGGGCTATCTGGTCTCCGTCCCCCGGGACCTGCTGGTCACCATTCCGCCCGGCGCCGGCTATCCGGGCGGCGAAGACAAGATCAATACCGCGTACGAGTACGGCGGGGGCGGCCAGAGCGGTGCCCAACTGCTCTCGGCCACCCTGGCCCGGCTCACCGGGATCCGCTTCGACGGTGCCGCCCTGGTCGACTTCGCCGGCCTGCGCAACGTGATCGACCTGCTCGGCGGGGTGAACATGTGCGTAGGGACCGAGGTGCACTCGATCCACACCGATCGGGTCTTCCACCCCGGCTGCCAGCAGATGGACGGCGCGCAGGCGCTGGACTACGTACGCCAGCGCTACGACCTGCCCGGCGGCGACTACGACCGGCAGACCCACCAGCAGCAGTTGCTGGGCGCCATGCTCAAACGCGCGGGCGAGACCCGGCTGCGCACCGATCCCGTCCAACTGCACCGACTCATCCAGGCGGTCGGCAACTCCCTGACCATGGACACCAACGGGATACCGGTGGAGGATCTGCTGCTCGCGATGCACGGCCTCTCCGCCGAGACGCTGCACGGCGTGCAGGTGCCGTCGCACGCACAAACCATCAACCAGGTGTCGTACGTCGTGCTCGACGGCGGCGGCCGAGGGTTGTTCGAGGCGGTCCGGGGCACCCGGATGCCCGAGTGGGCCGACGCCAACCCGCGCTGGGTCACCCGGCTGTGACCGCCGGCCGGCAATGTCGGCCGCACCGGGTCGCGCCGACCGTGCCGGTCGCCCCGGAAGGTTCTAGGCTTGGTACCCGTGTTCGGACCTCAGATTCCCACCGTGACCGTGCCCGAGATCGGCGACGACACGTACCTGCTCGACGTCCGGGAGGACGACGAGTGGGCCGCCGGTCACGCACCGGGCGCCCACCACCTGCCGATGATGGAACTGCCGGCCCGGCTCGCCGAGGTGCCGACCGACCGCGACGTGGCCGTCATCTGCCGCTCCGGCGGGCGATCGGCCCAGGTGGTCGCGTACCTGATGCGCAACGGGTGGGAGCAGGTGCGCAACGTCGCGGGCGGAATGGGCGAGTGGGCGGCCACCGGGCGGCCGGTGATCGGCGCGGACGGGCAGCCGGGCCAGGTCCGGTAGGCGGCCGGCGAATGGGTTCACCCCTCGTCTTCGCGCACCGTGGCGCGTCGTACGACCTGCCGGAGCACACCCTGGCCGCCTATCTGCGGGCCCTCGACGAGGGCGCCGACGGGCTGGAGTGCGACGTCCGGCTGACCCGCGACGGGCACCTCGTCTGCGTACACGACCGCCGGCTGGACCGGACCAGCAACGGCCGCGGGTTGGTGAGCAGCCGTACCCTCGCCGAACTGGAGGAGCTGGACTTCGGCTCCTGGCATCCGGGCTGCGTACCCGCCGACGGCGACGAGGTGCTCGACGCGTCACATACCCGGCTGCTCACCCTCGAACGCCTGCTGGAGGCCGTCCTCGCCGCCGGTCGGCCGGTCCGGCTGCTGGTGGAGACCAAGCACCCGTCCCGCTACGGCGGTAACGTCGAGCGCCGGCTGGTCGCGCTGCTGCGCCGCTACGGCCTGGCCGAACCGCGCCCCAAGGATCCGGTACGGGTCACGGTGATGTCCTTCTCCCCGCTGGCCGTACGCCGGCTCCGGGCCCTGGCTCCCGCGCTGCCGACCGTGCTGCTGCTGGAGATGCTGCCCCGCTGGCCAAACCTGGGTCGGCTGCCGTTCGGTGCCGGTATCGCCGGTCCGGGCATCGGGCTGGTGCGGGCCCGGCCCGCGCTGGTGCCGGCGCTGCGGGCGGCCGGACACCAGGTGTACGTCTGGACCGTGAACGAGCCGACCGATCTCGAACTCGTGCTGGCTGCCGGCGTGGACGGGGTGATCACGGACCGTCCGGCGCAGACCCTGGCCCGGATACCTCGGTGACCCATTCGGGGATGCCCAACGACACGGGTGGCGGTGCACACTCGGGGACATGCCGGACCGCACCGACTACCCCGCTCTGATCGCCGGCCACACCGTCATCATCGAGATGATCAACTCGGGCGACGTGGGCCTGCCGGTCTTGAACCGGTTGCTCCAGGTGGCCCAGCCGGCGCTCGGCGCCGCGGGCATGGCGTTCGTCGAGTTCGCGCCCAGCGGCGGCCGGGTGATCGCCGCCACCGGTGCCGCCGAGTGGGCGGTCGGTCGGCCGCTGCCAGCCAGCGACCCGGTCACCAACTGCCTGCTCACCGGGCCCCGCGTGCGGTGCGTACGGACCGATCACCTCACCCACCGGCTCGCCGTCGAGCTGGCCGAGCGTGGCCTGCGGCGGATGGTCGTCTCCCGGGCGGAGATCGCCGGGCACCCCGTCGGCAGCCTGCACGCCCTCTACCTGGCCGGTGACGACGAGCCCTGCAGCGAACAGCACGGGGTGGTCGGCTACCTGGGCTCCTGCATCGCCCACATGTACGGCGACCAGAGCGGCCTCCCGGTACGCGGCGACGGTCCGGTGGTGGCCGCGCTCGCGGACGGGCTGGCCGTCGGCGACCAGCAACGCGACGACGACGAGCGGGAGCTCTTCGTGGCGGTCACCAGCCACGAGCTTCGTACCCCGGTGACGGTCATCAAGGGGTACGCGGACACCCTCACCGACCACTGGGAGTCGCTGAGCGAGACCGATCGGCGGCAGGCGGCCCGGGTGATCGGGCAGCGAGCCAACGAACTGGCCCGGATACTCGACCGGCTGCTCACATCCGCCGCCGAGGCGTGGCCGGGTGAAGGGCCTCCGGCGCCGCTGGACCTCGCCGAGACACTCCGGCTCGCCGTCGCCGACCTACCTGCGGACCTGCGTCGCCGGACCACCCTCCGACTGCCGGCCGAGTTGCCCAGGGCGGTCGGACACCGGCAGAGTCTGGGCACCGTACTGACCGAGCTGGCCACCAACGCCGACAAGTACTCCCCACCCGGCTCGCCGATCGAGGTCAGCGCGGAGGCGGACGGCCAGACCGTCTGCTTCCGGGTCAGCGACCGCGGCATCGGCGTACGCCCCGAACACGTCGAACGGGCCTTCGACCGGTTCTGGCAGGGCGACTCCGGTGACCGGCGGCGCTATCCCGGCACCGGCCTCGGCCTGTATCTCGTCCGTCGGATCGTCGAACAGCAGGACGGGTGGGTGTTCCTCAGACCGAGGACGGGTGGCGGCACGGTCGCAGAGGTGCGGCTGCCCCGCAGGTGAACCGGTGGTGGGTCGTGGCCGCATCGGGTCGCGGGGCCCTCTAGGCTGTCTCGCCGTGAGCAAGCGTCGAAAGAACCAGCGGGCAGCCGCGCCGGGCGGGAAGCGGGAGCGGGTACGGGACGTCTTCGTTCCCCGTCCCTTCGAAGGGCTCGCCGACGAGCCGGAGTGGATCGGCCTGCGGGAGCTGGTCCCCGCCGCCTCCGCACCGCTGCGGCTCACGCCGGCGCTGGTCGAGGAGTACGGCGACCGACCGATCACGCTGGCCACCGTGCTACCGATGGCCGCGCCCGCGATGAGCCGGTCGGACGGGCACGTCTTCGTCGGCCTTCAGCGGCACCTCCAGTCCGGTGACGTCTCCCGTGATCTGGCCGAGTCGCTGCTCTGCGCGATCCGCACCGAGCCAGGTGCCCCCGTTTCGGTGCCGCCGCTGCCCGGCCCCGGACCCCGGCTCCAGGACATCCTGGTCGACGGTCCGCTGGAGATCACCCTGCACGAGAACTTCGAGTTCTGGCTCGCTCCGGAGGCCGCCGGTGACCCGACGGTGCAGGCGTCCCTGGAGCGGGCCAACGCGGCGATCTATCCCACGGTACGGCTGGCCGCCGCCCGGGCCGCGTACTGGTGCCGGGTGCCGGAGAAGGCACACGTCCGCTGGGTACTGCCCGAGGCCGAGGAGGCCGCCCTGGACGCGCTGGCCCGGTTGGGCGCGGCCGGCTCGCTGACCCTCGCCGAGGGGACCAAATTCGCCGGCATGTTCCGGGCCCACGGACGGCTGGTGCCGGTCTGGGACCTGCCCGAGGAGCCGCCGGCGGCCGACTGGGAGGCCCCGGTTGCCGACTTCGCCAAGCGCTACGCCGATGCGCTGGCCGACACAGCTCCGCTGGACGCCGCCGCCCGGCGGTCCCGGCAGGGCCTGCTCGGCCGCCAACTCACCCTGCGCTGAACCCCGCGCCCCCGGTGCCGAGCCGGCGCCCCCGGTGCCGAGCCGGCGCCCTCGGTGCCGAGCCGGCGCCCTCGGTGCCGAGCCGGCGTCCTCGGTGCCGAGCCGGCGCCCTCGGTGTTAATAGGGGCCCTTTCTCTACCGCAGACGTTAATAGGGGGCCCTTCCTTACTCCCGTAGCAGGGGGCAGGACATGCAGCGGGGGCCGCCTCGGCCGGAGCCGAGCTCGGAGGCGGCGATCGGGATGACCTCGATGCCGGCGCGCTCCAGCTGGGCGTTGGTCTCGACGTTGCGTTCGTAGCCGACGCAGACCCGAGGGGCCAGCGCCAGGCTGTTGTTGCCGTCGTCCCACTGTTCGCGCTCGGCGGTGACCGGATCCAGTCCGGTGGGAATCACCCGGAGGCGGTCCAGGTCCATCGCGTCGGCGGCGGCCCGCAGGAACGGCGCCGGGCCGTCCACCCGGGGGGTGTCGCCGTCGGTGCCGGCGATCACCGTGTACGCCGACAGCGTGCTCGCCATGTTCGGGTACATCAGCACCGCGTCCACGTCGACCATCGTGCAGACGGTGTCCAGGTGCATGGTCGCCCGCTCCTGGGCGATCGGGACGACGAGGATGGTGTGCGCCAGGCCGACCGCGAAGACCTGGCGGGCCAGCCGTTCCGCCCCGGCCGGGGTGGTCCGCTCACCCACTCCGACGGCGAGCACCCCGGGGGCCAGCAGCAGCACGTCGCCGCCCTCCAGCGGCTCCAGCCCGCGGTGGTAGATGTACTCGGTGCCGACGAACCGTGGATGGTACCGATAGATCGCGTCGGTCAGCGTGGTTTCCCGCCGTCGGGCCGGCATGGCCAGGCTGGTCACTCCCGCCCGGTCGCCGATCCACATAGAGGAGTCCCGGGTGAACACGAGGTTCGGGAGCGGGTCGATGACGAAGTCGTGCCGGTCCATCATGGTGTAGACCAGGCCACCGCGGCGGTCCGGGCCGAGCCGCAGCTCCTCATGGGCCAGACCGGCGACGAGAACGCCGGCGAGCGCGGCCGGGTCGAGGTACGACAGGTGCGCGGCGACCCGGGCGCGCAGGGTGTCGCCGAGTCGGGGGGAGCTGAGCACCTGCTCGGTCAACCCGGCCCGGGCGTCCGGCACGGCCAGCGCCTCGGTGAGCAGGTCGGTCAGGTAGAGCACCTCGACGCCGCGCTGGCGTAGGGTGTCGGCGAAGGCGTCGTGCTCCTCCTGTGCACGCCCCACCCAGGGGATGCCGTCGAACAGCAGGGAGTTGTTGTTGCGCGGGGTGAGCCGGGCGAGTTCCGGCCCCGGCCGGTGCAACAGGACACTGCCCAGCCGGCCGACTTCACTGTGCACGTGGTGGCTCACTCTTGGCAGCGTAGGGCAGGGTTTGGCGGCATCCGGTAAAAAGCCTGTGGATGAATATGGCATTCATCCGTACTCATTCCGGCGCTCCGGCTTGCCGACCACCGGGATCGGCGACGTAGGGTAGTGAGTAGGTAACTTCGAGGGACCTTTTGCCGGAGGTCGCGATGACTGTCTTCCCCGCTCGTCGAGCCGTACCGTCCGCCCGGGCACTACCTCCCGTGGCGGTAACGCACCCCAGTGTCAAGGAGCCAGGGGTGACCACGGCCCCTCGTCCGTCCCCATTGGCGTGGGCTCGCCGCCGCCGAGCCGAGCGGGGCGCCCGGCGGCTGGAGGCGGCCGGCGCACGGGCGCTCGGCCAACTCGACCATCTCGGGCCGGCGTGGCACGTCATCGACTGGCCTCGCACGGACGCCGTCGACGCCCTGCTGAGCGACAGCGAGGACGATCGAGCCGGATTCCTCGCCATCGGCCCGAGCGGGCTCTTCGCCGTCACCATCGCCGACCACGGTCGCGCCCGCGTGTTGGTCGCCGGTGACGTGGTGCAGATCAACGGCAAGCGCCCGCCGTACGTGACCGAGGCCCGGCGTGATGCCAGGCGGGCCAGCAAGGCGCTCACCGCCGCGGTCGGCCATCCGATCCCGGTGACCCCGGTGCTCACCTTCGTCGGCTCCGGCGTGATCAGCGTCTACGGCCTCCCCAAGGACTGCCTCATGGCGACGCACCGCGAGCTCGACCGGCTTCTCGTCGCGGGCGGCAACCGGATCAGCCCGGCCACCGCCGAGAAGCTCTCCCGGGTGGCGCAGCACCCCGGCACCTGGACGGACGGCACGTACCCACCCGCGGCGGACTACCGGTGGTATGACGACGGCCGAACGGCCGCTGACAAGCGGGCCACCCACCGGTAACGTCTGCGGCGACGCCACGCGGCCGGGCCAGCCAAGCACCCGTTGGCCCGCGCCGGTGCCAAACCCGGCACCGATCAGCACCGACGGCCCGAATGCCCAGCGCACGGTCGGCGAGCGCCGCGACGACCGGCTAGCGTGGACGTACCGTCGGTGTACATAGGAGGCGCGGTGGCCCACGTCGAACTCTCGCTCACGGAAGTGTTCGCGCCCACGACGAGGACACCGACGGAGCCGGGGTGCGACAACATCGGCCGTTGGTCCGCGACGGTCTCCAGCGCCGACGAGCCCTGCCTTCTGATCGATGCCGAGGCCCGGGTGCTGGCCGTCTCCGCCACCGGCTGTGAGCTGCTCTGCCTGGGTAGGCCGGAAGACCTGATCGGGCTGCCGCTGCTCGACGGCGGGCTGCGCCTGCTGGACTTCACCGCCAACCGGGGCGAGCTGACCGATCCCGAGATCGACAAGATTCCACCACTGCTCGCGCTCTCCTCCGGTCGGCTGGCCCGTGGCCTGCTCCGGATCGAGGCGGCAGCGGAGGACACCACCGACGCGACCGTCGACGCCATCTCCACGCCGGTGCTCGCCGACGGGGCGGTCGCCGGCTCACTGACCTTCTTCTCCGAGGTCTGATCCTCCTACCATGGGCTCGGCCACCCCCCCGATGCTCGCCGCTGCCCTGAGGACCGTCACGTGCCGCCCATGCCCATCCGTCGCGCCGCCGGTCGTCCGTCGTACGGTCACGACCCGTCGAGAGGTCGGCGGTCGCCCGCCACGCTGGCGCTGGTCGTGCTCCTGCTGGCCGGCTGCGGCACGCCCCCGGAGCTGAGGGACGGCACGCCGAGCCTGCCCACCCGGGCGGCCACCCCGAGCGCGACCGGACCGGTCGCGTCGACACCGCCGCCCGCCACGGGGCTACCGGGTCCGGTGACGCCCAGCCCGACCGTCGACGCGGGCCTGGTGGCGGTCGCCTGCCGGGGCGAACCAACCCGGCAGCGGATCCTCGACCTGGTGCGCGGCCGTCGTGACCTGCTGCCTCGGGACGCCCGGGTGCGGGTGCGCAACGGCCCGCTCTGCGCCGCCGACTGGCAGTTCACCACCCTCGACGTGATCGGGTACGAGCCACTTCAGGTGGTCACCCGTGACCAGGCCGGGGCCCTGCGCCTGGTCACCGCCGGCACCGACGTGTGCCCGATCGAGGTACGCGTCACCAGCCCGCCCGGAATCCGGACGCTGGCCTGCGGCGACGAGATCTCGGGCGGGGCACCGCCGCCGCCCACGACGCCGGCCGCACCGACGACCGCCGTACCGACGCCGATCTCGCCGGCTCCGACGCCGACGACCACCGGGTCGGCACGGTAGGCGTCCTCGTCCACGCCGGGTGCGTAGGCTGGGCGTCATGCCGGGAACGCCGCCGACACGTTTCGTCTACCTCGGGCCCGAGGGCACCTTCACCGAGCAGGCCCTACGCTTCGTGCCCGCCGCCGAGCACAGCACTCGTACGCCGGCCCGCAGCGTCGGCGAGGCCCTGGAGGCGGTCCGCGCCGGAGACGCCGATGCCGCGCTGGTGCCGTTGGAGAATTCGATCGGGGGCGCGGTCGGGGTGACCCTCGACGAGTTGGCCGAGGGAGAGCCGCTGGTGATCACCCGCGAGGTGATCCTGCCGGTGGAGTTCGTCCTCGGTGCGCGTACGGGCACGCTCCTGCCGGCCGTACGCACCGTCGCCGCCCATCCCCAGGCGTCCACCCAGTGCCGTGGCTGGCTGCGCACACACCTGCCGGACGCGGTCGTGGTGGACGTGCTCTCCAACGGTGCGGCGGCGGCTGGCGCGGCCACCGGCGAGTACGACGCGGCCATCTGCGCTCCGATCGGCGCGACCCGACACCGGCTCGCCGTGCTGGCCGACAAGATCGCCGACCACCCCGACGCGGTGACCCGGTTCGCGTTGTTGTCCCGGCCGGGTCCACCACCGCCACCCACCGGCGACGACGTCACGTCGCTCGCGGTCTACATCGCGCACGACCGGGTGGGTGCGTTGCTCTCCGTGCTGATGGAGTTGGCGGTCCGCGGCGTCAACCTGAGCCGGATCGAGTCCCGGCCCACCGGCGAGGCGCTCGGGCGGTACGTGTTCTTCCTCGACTGCACCGGGCACGTGGCCGACGCCCGGCTCGGCGAGGCGTTGCAGGGGTTGCGCCGGGTCTGTGCCGACCTGCGCTTCCTCGGCTCGTATCCCCGGCACCGGTGGAACCCGACAACGGGCGAGCGCCCGGTCTCCGCCCCGGCCGGCCTCTCCGACGCCGACTACGCGGACGCCGCCGCGTGGCTCGCCCGGCTGCGCGCCGGCGAGCTGAACTGAGCCCTCAGCCCCAGCCGAGTTCGTGCAGGCGCGCGTCGTCGATGCCGAAGTGGTGGGCGATCTCGTGCACCACGGTCACCGCCACCTCGTCGATGACGTCCTCGTCGGTGTCGCAGATGCGCAGGATCGGATTGCGGTAGATCAGGATGCGGTCCGGCAGAACACCGGCGTAGTCCCAACCCCGGTCGGTCAACGCGTGCCCTTCGTAGAGGCCGAGCAGGTCCTCTCCGGGGGGTGGATCGTCCTCCACCAGGATCACCACGTTGTTCATCAGCGCCAGCAGTTCCTCCGGAACCTCGTCCAGCGCCTCCCCCACCAGTTCTTCGAACCGCTCGCGCCCCATCTCGACCGCCACGGCGCCATTCTCCCCCACCTACGTGCCGATCTTGCACTCCCGGTCGCGACGAACAGCCGTCAACTGCGGCATGTAGGTGACCACAAGTGCAAGATCGGCGCGGGGTTGGGGAACGGAGTGGGTCAGGAATTCAGGCGGGCGGTCAGGGTGATCTCGGCGCCGGGGGAGAGCAGGCGGGAGATGGGGCAGTTCTGCTTGGCAGTCTCGGCCAGCTCGGCGAACTTCGCCTCGTCGATGCCGGGCACCTCACCGACAGTCTCCAGCTCGATCCGGGTCACGGTGAAGCCGGCGTCGGTCTTGTCGAGGTGCACCTTCGCGGTGGTATCGACGGAGGTCGGCGTCGTGCCGGAGTCGGCGAGCGCCTTGGAGAAGGCCATCGAGAAGCAGCCGGCGTGGGCGGCGCCGATCAACTCCTCGGGGTTGGTGCCCTCTCCCTCCTCGAAGCGGGACTTGAAGGAGTAGTTCCCCTGCAGCCCGCCCTTGCCGGTGCGGATGGTGCCGGAACCCTCGGGAAGGTTGCCCTGCCAGCGTGCGGAAGCGGTACGGATAGGCATGCACCCGACGCTAGTGCACCCGCGCCCCGTCCGGCGACCGACCGGCCCGGCTCGCCCTTCCCCGTTCCCTGGCGGCGGCGACGGACTGTGCCATCATTCGACGCAGACCTGACCGGCGTCGTGTCATGAGGAGAGGTGAGTGATGTCTCACGACCTCCCCGTCCCCCGTCAGGACGACCGCGCCGACGGCACCAACGTCGTCGAGTGGGGCACTGAGAATGAGCAGTCGCCGGCCATCGGGCGGCTCCGTCGGGCTTTCTCCGGCCTCGGAGGCGATCACCGAGGGCCGCTGCTGCTGGCCGGGCTCGGCGCCTTGGCGGCCCTGGTCTCGCTGCTCGGCGAGTGGGTGACGGTCACGCTCCCCGCCAGCGAGGGCGACGGGGGCACACCGGTCGAGATACCCAGCAGTGTGTCCGAGGTCGGCGGGCTGGCCGTCGGCTACGTGGTCGGGATCCTCATGCTGGCAGCCGTGGTCGCGCTCGCGCTGCGCGGCACCGCCGTCGTGCGAGTCAACGCCCGGGTGGCCGGCCTTGCCCTGGCCGCGGGCCTGCTCGCGGTGCTGACGGCGACTGCGGTCACGCTCGACGACAGCCGGCGGATCCCGTTCTACTCCGCCGCGGACGGCTTCAAGATCGAGCAGGGGCGGGGGCTGGTGATGGCCTTCGCTGCCGTCCTGCTCTTCGCCGCCGCGCTCGCCCGAGCCGTTCCGCAGCCGGCCGGGTCGGCCGCCGAGCCGGAAGGGCGCCCGCGCCGTAGTCGTTTCGGCCCAGATGGCGCGGAGCCGGACGAGCAACGCCCGTCGGCCGATATCACCGTCACGCCGACCGTGCCCTTCGCCCGGGAGGCACCACCCCGTCCGGGTTCGATCGGCTGAGCGCACCTGCGATCCGTCGTCCGTTGGCACCCGATTCGCCGGGAAGTCATGGTTGCGACCCGTTCCGCGAGATACGGTTGCTGCCCGCCGTCACGCCGGTCACCCACCCATGACCGTACGGCTGGCCGCTACGGCGGCGGGCGAAGGAGGAACGTTGACCCGCCCCGGCCTGCCCAAGCTGATCGCCACCGACCTTGACGGAACGCTCGTACGCAGCGACGACACCGTCTCGGCGTACACTCACGCGGTTCTCGACCGGGTCCGCGCCGCCGGGATCCCGGTGGTCGGCGCGACCGGTCGCGGTCCCCGACTGACCGAACTGACCCGCAACGACATCCGTGCCGCGGACTTCCTGGTGATGGCCGGCGGCGGCCGGGTCGTCGACCAGAGCGACCCGGCCGGGCCGGTGGTGTTGCGTGACGAGCGCCTCTCCAGCGAGGTGCTGGCCACGCTGCTGACCAACCTGGAGGCGGCGGTTGGTCCCCTGACGGTGATGGTCGAGGCGTCCGATGAGCACGACGCCCCGCTCTGGGGCGACCACCACCCGGCCTGGCCCTACCAGGACCAGTTCGAGGTAC
This sequence comes from Micromonospora sonchi, assembly GCF_014646235.1. Taxonomy (GTDB): domain Bacteria; phylum Actinomycetota; class Actinomycetes; order Mycobacteriales; family Micromonosporaceae; genus Micromonospora; species Micromonospora sonchi. The sequence continues at coordinate 212,263 of NZ_BMNB01000004.1, forward strand.
GCACCCGCGACGAGTGCCTCGCCGGCGATGTGATCAAGGCGTTCGCCCGGACCGCCGACCATCACGTGGACGAGCTGCTGGCGGTCGCCCGGGAGATCGTTCCGCCGCACCTCGCCACGCTCACCCAGGCCGGCCTGGGCTTCATCGAGATCTGCCCGCCGGGGACGGACAAGGCGACCGGGCTGAGCGTGGTGGCGCAGCGTCTCGGCGTCGACCCGGCCGAGGTGCTGGTCTTCGGTGACATGCCGAACGACCTGCCGATGTTCGAGTGGGCCGGCTGGAGCCGGGTGGCGGTCGCGAACGCCCATCCGGTGCTGCGGACCTCCGCCGACGAGATCACCCTGCGCAACGACGACGACGGGGTGGCGATCTATCTGGACCGGCTACTGTCCAGGTGATGGAGGCAACGCCAGGTCTGATCGCCAGCGACATCGACGGCACGCTGCTCCGCGACGACCGTACGCTCAGCGCACACACCGCGGCCGTGCTGGCCCGGATCTCCGCCCGGGGCACGCCGGTCGTGCTGGTCACCGGCCGGCCGATCCGCTGGCTCCGACTCGTCTACGACCAGCTCGCCGAGCCGCTGCCGGCGATCTGCGCCAACGGAGCGGTGGTTTACGACCCGGTCAACGACGAGGTGCTGCGGGCCGACCCGCTGGCCCCGGAGCTGCTCGCCGAGGTGGCCCGCCGGCTGCGCGCCGAGGTGCCCGAGGTGAGCCTCGCGGTGGAGATCCTCGACAGCAGGCAGATGCGGCACGAGACGCACTACCCACTGCGCTGGGACGCCGACGCCACGGCGATCCGGGTGGTGGAGACCCCCGAGGAACTGCTCTCGATGCCGGCGGTGAAGCTGCTGGCCCGAGCCGAGGGGCACCGGGATCCGGACCGGTTCACCCAGTTGATCGCCGGTGCCCTCGCCGGACTGGCCGAGGCCACCCACTCCTCGCACTCGGGCCTGGTGGAGATCTCGGCGGCCGGCGTGACCAAGGCGGCCGGGCTGGCCTGGTACTGCCGTCGGATCGGGATCGCGGCGACCGACGTGCTGGCCTTCGGCGACATGCCGAACGACGTACCGATGCTGACCTGGGCGGGCCGGGCGGTGGCGGTGGCCAACGCGCACCCCGCCGTGCTGGCCGTCGCCGATGAGGTCACCTCGGCGAACTCCACCGACGGGGTGGCCGCGTACCTGGAGAAGGTCTTCGGAGCGGACTGAGTCGGCCGCCGGACCGCGCGGCCGGCCATCGCCGGGCCACGCGGTCGCGGTCGATCGAGCGGGGACGCGCGGTCAGAGGTACTGGCCGGTGCTGTGGCCCTCGCCACCGGGCTGCCCGAGGCCGGGCATCCCCGGCAGCGCCGCCCCGCCCGGCCCGCTGGGCAGCGCCTGCCGGCCGGACCGCATCTGCTCGAGCTGCACACGGGCCGCCATCTGCTGGGCGACGAGGGCGGCCTGGATGCCGTGGAACAGCCCCTCCAGCCAGCCGACGAGCTGGGCATGGGCGATCCGCAGTTCGCCCTCGCTGGGCGCCTGGTCCTCGCTGAACGGCAGGGAGATCCGTTCGAGCTCCTCGCGCAGCTCGGGAGCCAGCCCTTCCTTCAGCTCGACGATCGACCGCTGATGGATCTCGCGCATCCGGTGCCGGCTGGCGTCGTCCAGCGGGGCGGCCTTGACCTCCTCCAGCAGTTGCTTGATCATGCTGCCGATCCGCATGACCTTGGCCGGTTGCTCGACCAGGCGGGACGGATCCTCACCCGGTCCGTCGTCGGTGTGCATCGTGCCGACCGGTCGGCCGTCCGGCCCGACCACCACCACCGTGCCGTGGTGCCCGGTGCCGTCCCGGCCGGGCTCGTCGTCTTGTCCAGCGGAGCGTGCTTCGGTCATGGCATCCATCTTTACCCAGCGGACTTGCTCGGTGCCCGCCGGCCCGCCTCCCGCGAAGCGCGCTACCGTCGGCCGATGCCACTCGATCCCCGCGCCGTGCTGACCCGGCCGGCTCCCGAGCCGGAGGTGACCGTCGCCTACGGCGAACATCCCGACCAGATCGCCGACCTGCGGCGGCCCGCCGGCGAGGGCCCGCCCCGGCCTCTGTTGATCGTGGTGCACGGTGGGTTCTGGCGGGTCGAGTACGACCGGCGGCACACCGGCCCGCTGGCCGCCGCGCTGGCGGCGCTCGGGCACCCGGTCGCTCAACTGGAGTATCGCCGGACCGGGCAGCCCGGCGGCGGCTGGCCGGGCACGCTCAGTGACGTGGAGGCCGGGGTGGCGGCCCTGCCACGGTTGGCCGCCGCCGCCCTGCCCGGCCAGGTCGCGCCGGCACGGGCGATCCTGGTCGGCCACTCGGCCGGTGGGCATCTCGCGCTGTACGCGTCGGCGCGGGCGCCGGACGTCGTCGGCGGAGTGCTCGCCCTCGCTCCGGTCGCCGACCTGGCCGAGGCGTACCGGCTGGACCTGGACGACGGTGCGGTGGCCGCGTTGCTGGGCGGCGGGCCCGCCGAGGTGCCCGAGCGGTACGCGGAGGCCGACCCTGGCGCACTGACATCACTCCCACCACGGACCGTGGTGATACACGGCACTCTGGATCAACAGGTTCCGGTCGGCCTGAGCCGCGCGTACGTTGCCGCAGCTCAGGCGGCGGGTGCCGATATGCGCCTTGTCGAGCTTCCGGAATGCGAGCATTTCGGGCTTATCGACCCGGAGGGGGCGGCCTGGCCCAAGATAACCGGCGCATTGCGGTCGCTATTCGAACGATCAGCAGCCATTGACGCAGCGTCGCCGAGCAGGTAGAACGCCGAAGGAGCGAGAGGCCACCCGACGAGGCACTTGAAGGGAACCCGGTGTCGCAGATGAACCGCAGGCAGGCACTTCAGCTGCTGGCCGCACTCGGCGCGGGGGGATTCGTCGCCGGATGCGGCTCCGACACCAAAAAGAACGACATCGACACCGTCGAGCCGGTCAAGATCGGCCTGATCGCTCCGCAGTCGGGTCCCGGCAAGTTCATCGGCGACGAGCTCAACAACGGCTTCCAGCTGTACCTGGAACTCAACGACAAAAGCCTCGGCGGCCACCCGGCCAGTCTGCTCGTGGCGGACGAGGGAAACAGCGCCAAGAGCGGCCAGGCAGCCGCCGAAGGGCTGCTCAAGCAGGGTGTGCTCGCCCTGACCGGGGTCGCCAGCTCGTCGACCATGCTCGCCATCCGGGACGTCGTCGAGCAGGCCCGAGTCCCACTGATCGGTTCGAACGCGTCGCCCACCAGCCTGCAGAGCGTCGTCTACATCTGGCGTACGTCGTACGTGCTCGACGAGGCGGGCCGAGCGCTCGGCCGCTACCTCAAGGACGAGCTGGGCCGAAGCGACCGGGTCGCGATCATCCTGCCGGAGGCGGCCGTCGGTGCCGAGGACGTGCTGCGCGGCTTCCGCCAGGAATTCGGCGAGTCCGACCCGCGCATCGCCGACCCCGTGACCTGGACGTCCAACAGCCCGAGCCCGAGCAAGACCGCCTACGTCTCCGACATCGACCGGGCGCTTCGCCGTAATCCCACGGTGGTCTTCTGCTTCTACTCCGGCACGGCGGCGGCCGCCTTCGTCATGCAGCTGCGCGACGCCGGATTCCGGGGCACCATCTACGCGCCCGGCTTCCTCACCGAGGGCCCGGTGCTGGAGAGCATCCGACCATCGGGCGACGCGCTGGGCATCCGCACGGTGCTGAACTACTCCGCCGACCTCAACAACGCGGCGAATCGGCGGTTCGCCTCGGCGTACCGCAAGAAGCACAACGTCTCGCCGACGACGTACGCAATGGCCTCGTACGACGCGGCGGACGTGCTCGACCAGGCGATCCGCCTCGCCGGCCCGACACCCACGCCGCAGCAGGTCAACCTCGGGCTGGGCCGGATCGGCCAGATCGACAGCCCGCGCGGCGTGTGGCAGTTCAACCAGCCGCGCACCCCGCAGCAGAAGTGGTACCTGCGCGAGGTGCAACGTGACGGTCAGGTGCTGTCGAACGTGCTGGTCAACGAGCTGGCCACGCTCGGCTGACGGGGCGCGGGCGGGGGGCTCAGTGCCGCAGCTCGGCGATGCAGCACTTCACGCTGCCGCCGCCCTTCTTGAGTTCGGTCAGTTCCACCGGCACCGGCGTGTAGCCGGCCGTCTCGAGCCGGCTGGCCAGCCGGGTCGCCTCGCTGTTGAGCATGACGTTGGCGCCGTCGCTGACCAGGTTCAGGCCGAAGGCGAGGGCGTCGTCGGCGTCCGCGAGCACCGCGTCCGGAAAGAGCTGGGCGAGCACTTTCTGGCTGGCCGCAGAGAACGCCCCCGGGTAGTAGACGATGTTCGCGTCGTCGATCGAGGCGAGCGCCACGTCCAGGTGGTAGAAACGCGGATCGACCAGCCGCAGTGAGACCACCGGCCGACCCAGCGCCTCCTGCGCCTCCGCGTGCGCGGGCAGCTCGGTGCGGAACCCGTACCCGGCCAGAATCAGCCCGCCGTGCGCCTCCGGGAGGTACGCGAAGTCGCCCTCGCCCTCGTTCGTCTCGTTCGGCGCGATGAACCGCCAGCCCTGCGACTCGTAGAAGGCCCGGTGCGCCGCCGCCTCGGCGGTCCGCTGGTGGTGCTTGAACCGCGCGCCGTAGACCGTCCCGTCCACTGTGAACGCGCCGTTGGCGGCGTAGACCATGTCGGGCAGCCCGGGCTCGGGGGCCAGCAGCTGGACCTCATGACCGAGGCCGAGCAGGGTTTCCCGCAGGCGATCCCACTGCTTGACCGCCAGCTCCGGGTCGACCGGGGCGGTCACGTCCATCCACGGGTTGATCGCGTACTCGACCGCGAAGTGCCGGGGCGCGCACATGAGGTATGTCCGCTTTCGCGGCACTCGTTGCTGTTCCACGGTCACCAAGAGTAGGTAGGGTGGAACTTCCGGAACAGCCAAAAACATTGCTTATCTGAGGCGGAACATTGCAGATTGACGCCGTAGACCAGCGAATCATTGCGCTGCTAGTCGCAGACGCCCGCGCATCGTACGCGGACATCGGCATTCGGGTGTCACTCTCCGCGCCGGCTGTCAAGCGACGGGTCGATCGCCTACGGGCGGCCGGGGTGATCCGGGGATTCACCACGATCGTCGATCCGGCGGCGGTCGGCTGGACCACCGAGGCGTTCGTCGAGCTGTTCTGCGCCGGCCGGACCACCCCGGCGCAGATCGGCGCGGCCGTCCGGCGGCACCCGGAGGTGGTCGGCGCCTACACCGTTTCCGGGGAGGCCGACGCGCTGGTGCACCTGCGCGCCGCCGACATCGCCCACCTCGAGGAGGCGTTGGAGCGGCTGCGGGCGGAGACGTTCGTGACCTCCTCCCGGAGCACCATCGTGCTCTCCCGGCTGGTCGAGTCTCCCGGCGTCGGCCCGTCCACCCGCTGACCCAGATGCCGGGCGGGAACCGGATGCGCGGTGGCCGCGTCGAACCAGCCATGAGACGGGGAACCAAGTTCGCAGCGGCCGGCGGAGCGCTGGTGGCGGTCGTCCTGCTCGCCTCCAACGCTCCGGTCCCCACACCGTCCGAACGCGGCAGCGCCGGATCGTCGATGGTGCCGGTCAGCCTTGCCTACTTCGACTCCTGCGCCGACGCCCTCACCGAACTGCGCGCGGCGGCCACCGCAGCGGTCGGCCCCTACGGTTTCACCGATGAGGACACGCTCCTCGGCGACCGGGCGGCACTCAGCGCCGATTCGAGCGCACGCACCTTCGCCGACGCCCAGAACAAAGCCGGCCCGGCCCCCGGGGCACACCACTCGACGACGAACAACCACGAGACCGGCGTGGACGAGCCCGACCTGGTCAAGACCGACGGCCGGCGGATCGTCACGGCCACCGCTGGAATGCTGCGGGTCGTCGACCCGGTCGACCGTCGGCTCATCGGGAAACTCGACCTCACCGGTGGCCGGGAGGAGTTGCGCTGGGCCGAGCACCCGCTCCTGCTGCTCGGTGACCGTGCGCTGGTGCTGGCCGAGGATGCGCTGGGCCCGGCCGACGGCTTCCGGTCCATCCGGCGGGTCGGTGCCACCCGCCTGTTGCTGGTCGATCTGACCGGCGCGCCCCGGGTGCTCGGTACGTACCGGATCCAGGGCAGCGTCGTCGACGCCCGCCTGACCGGCGGCACCGCCCGGGTGGTGGTCCGCGCGGGCACCCGCCTGGACTTCCCGCTCGACGTCGAGGGCAGCGACCGGGTCCGGACCGAACGCAACCGCAGGGTGATCGCCCGAGCCGGCGTCGAGGCCTGGTTGCCGGAGTACGAGTGGACGGCCGCCGGTGAGCGGCACACCGGGCGGGTCGGCTGCGACCGGCTCAGCCGCCCGAAGCGGATGACCGGCTCATCCACACTCACCGTGCTCAGCTTCGACCTCACCGCCGACCGGCTCGGCGACGGCGACCCGGTCGGCGTCGTGGCCGACGCCGACACCGTCTACGGGACGGCGACCAGCCTCTACCTGGCCGGCCAGCGACCGATGCCGATGACCCTGGCGTCCCGCGGGCGGCCGTCGCCGGCCGACCAGGTCACCGAGATCTACCAGTTCGACACCGGCACGCCCGGCCCTCCCCGGTTTCTGGCCGCCGGCTCCGTGCCGGGCTGGCTGATCAACCAGTACGCCCTCTCCGAATGGGACGGCCACCTGCGGGTGGCCACCACCACCGGTGACCTGTGGGGCGAGGGCCGGACCTCCGAGTCCGCCGTGCGGGTGCTGCGCCGCGAGGGCTCGGCGCTGGTGCCGACCGGGATGGTGGGCGGGCTGGGCCGGGGCGAGCGGATCTATTCGGTGCGCTACCTCGGGCCGGTCGCGTACGTGGTCACCTTCCGGCAGACCGACCCGCTCTACTCCCTCGACCTGGCCGACCCGGCCGCGCCCAGGGTCACCGGCGAGCTGAAGATCACCGGCTACTCGGCGTACCTGCATCCGCTGCCCGACGCACGGCTGCTCGGGGTGGGTCAGGAGGCCAACCTGGACGGGCGGACCGAGGGCGTACAGGTGTCCCTCTTCGACGTCCGCGATCCGGCCCGGCCGACCCGGCTGGACCAGTGGCACCTGCCCCGCGCCTGGTCCAGGGCCGAACACGATCCACACGCCTTCCTGTACTGGCCGGACACCGGCCTGCTGGCGATACCCGTCAATGACGGCGTCCGGCTGCTGCGCGTCACCGGCGACACGATCAGCGAGATCGGCGAGGTGACCCACCCCGCCGTACGGCAGGACGGTGGCGACCAGTCGACGTGGTCACCGCCGGTGCGCCGGTCGCTGATGATCGGTGACGTGCTCTGGACCGTCTCCGAGGCTGGCCTACGGGCCACCGATCCGACCACGGCGCGAAGCCTGAGCTGGATCGCCAACACCTGACCTTCCTCCTCCCGTGGGTGGGGCCCGGTTTCGTCGGGGTTTCCGGGCCCCACCCGCCCCGTCGGGGTTTCCGGCACCGCCCGCCCTGACCGTCGGGGTTTCCCGGCACCGCCCGCCTTGACCTCAACCTCGGTTGAGGTAGTCCACTGGGCTTCGGCGGAAACCGGTGAGGGGGAGACGTGCGGGCGGTGTGGTTGCGCGAGTTCGGCGGACCGGAGATGTTGGTGCCGGGTCCGGCGCCCGATCCGGTACCCGGCCCGGGTCAGGTGCTCATCGACGTGGTGCACGTCAACATCACCTTCGTGGAGACCCTGTTCCGGGCCACCGGCTTCGGGCCGTTTTCCGCTCCGCTGCCGGTGATCCCGGGCAACGGGGTGGGCGGCGTGATCGGCGCGGTCGGGCCGGACGTCGACCCGGGACTGGTCGGCCGCCGGGTGGTCACCAGCACCGGCGGGTCCGGGGCGTACGCCGAGCAGGTCGTCGTCGACGTCACCGCGCCGGTGCCGGTGCCGGACGGGTTGCCGCTGGACGAGGCGGTGGCGGTGCTCGCCGACGGGCGTACCGCCCTGATGCTGACCGAAGCGGCCGGGCTCCGCGCGAGCGACCGGGTGCTGGTCGAGGCCGCCGCCGGTGGGGTGGGCAGCCTGCTGGTCCAGCTCGCGGCCGGGGCCGGCACGCGGGTGGTCGGGCTCGCCGGCGGGGCCCGGAAGGTGGCGCTGCTGCCCGGGTGGGGCGCGCAGGTCGCCGTCGACTACCGGGAGCCGGGCTGGACCGACCGGGTACGCACCGCGGTCGGCGGGGTCGACGTCGTCTTCGACGGGGTGGGCGGCACGGTCGGCCGGGCGGCGTTCGAGCTGCTCGACCCCGGTGGCCGGATGCTCAGCTTCGGGCTGGCCAGCGGCGAGTGGGTCGACATCGGCGAGGAGACCGCCGCCGAGCGGGGCGTGACGCTGATCCGGCCGACGCCGACGCCGCAGCAGCTGCGGGCGTACACCGAGCGGGCGCTGGCGGAGGCGGCGGCCGGTCGGCTCCGCGCGGTGATCGGGCAGCGGTTCCCGCTGGAACGCGCGGCCGACGCGCACGCGGCGATCGGCTCCCGGGCGACCGTCGGCAAGACCCTGCTCGACCTCCGCTGACCGGGCTCACAGGTACATGCCGGTGCGGTGCTCGCCCCGCCGGACCGGCGTGTCCCCCTCGCTGAAGAAGCGCCTGCCGCCGAACTCGCCGTGCAGTCGGTCGTCCAACTCGTCCGCGAGACCGGTCATCACCTGCACCGCGAGCATCAGGTGGGTGGGCTGGAAGTTCCGGCCGAAGACCGGGATCGACGCCCACACGGTGTCGTCGGCGCAGTAGAGGCGGCCGATGGGCATCCGGTTGGTCAGCTCGGAGAGCTTGACGTACAACCGCTCGGTGGGCTCGACCTCGGTGAGCACCGGGGAGAAGACGTCGACCAGCGGTGGATTGTCGCGGACCCGGACGAAGACCATCGCCGATCCGGCGCGGATGTTGATGTCACCGTCGGAGTCCACCTGGACCCGGTCCGAGTCCGACCTGAGCATGGTCGAGACGACCGTCCGGACCCGCTCGGCCAGCTCCAGCACCTCGGTCTCCACGTCGGCCTCACCGGTGACGGCCAGCGCCTCCTCCAGGTCCGTCGCCATCTCCCGCACCAGGCCGGACCCGCTGCGCGCGGTGCCGAGCGGAGGTCCGGGCAGCGCCTCGCCCTCGGCGTCCTCGATCAGGTAAACCAGGAAGGCGGGGTGTGGGGCGCCGTAGATGTCGCGGAGGGTACGCGAGAGCAGGGCGGCCAACCGGCCGTTCTCCCCGACCGCGCAGTGCAGCCCGAAGTGCTCCCCCGAGCCCTCCACCACGCCCGGTGGTGACCAGCCCAGCGCGACCATGTCGGCGACGGCCGCCCGATCCAGCCGGTGCCCTTGCGGCAGCGCCGCATTGCCCACCGCCCGGGCCGCGAACCGGCCATCCGAGCCGATGCCGATGCCGACGGAGTAGACGGCATCATCGGTGCCGGAGGCGGTCGGGTCCAGGGTCAGCTCGACGTGCGCTCCCGGCGGCAGGGCAGCCAGCCGGTCGGCCAGCGCCTTGGCGAACTCCTGCCACGCCTGGGTCACCTTCGCCCGCAGGTCGGCCGTGCTCGGCTCGTCGAGCAGGATCGACTCGTGGTGCGCCGGGATGTCCGGCGGCGCCGAGGGGTGGTCTGCCGTCATGATCGCCTCCGTCCGTTCCGGTCACCCTACCGAGCCGACCGAGGGACGGATCGACCCGGACGGCGATCGGACAGGATCGATGCGCAGGGCGGTCAGTCGGCGGGACGCTCGTCGCCCAGCTCGACCGGCCAGGTGCCGGCCAGCTCGGCGAGGCGGGCTGCCGTCGCGGCGGGATCCGCGCCACGACCGACGGCCAGACCGAGCAGGTACGCGGTGACCGGGGCACCCGGTCGCAGCACCTGATGGGCCACGTCCCGGGCGAGGTCGAGCACGGCCGGCACCGGCACCAGCGCCGGGTCGAGACCCAACTCCGCGCAGGCCGCCGTGACCCAGTCGTCCATCACGGTCATCGCAACCACTCCTCCGCCCGGCGTACGTCACGCTCAGTGTCGCAGTCGAACCACGGCGGTGGGCCACCACCGGACCAGGTCACCTCGCGTACGACGAGCCCAGCGAGCAACTCCCGCAACGACGCACCGGCCAGCCCTCCGCCACGTCCGGCGGCGAGCCGGTGGAGGGCGGTGCGCAGGGCGACCGGGCGCCACACCCCGCAGAGCGTCTGCCGCCGCCCGGCCCCATCGACGAAGCACACCCCGTCGACGGGGTCGCACACGTCGGCGGGCGAATCGTCGAGCTGGCGCAGCAGCACGTCGGCGGGTGGATCGTCGAGGCCGCACAGCAGCTCGTCCACAGGTGAATCGTCGAGGCGGCGCAGCAGCTCGCCGACGGCGGAGCGGGTCAGCAACGGCAGGTCGCCCGCGAGCAGAGCGACAGCCGGTACGTCGGCGTCGACCATGGCCAGCCCGGCGGCGATGGCAGCGACCGGTCCCCCACCCGGTGGCACCTCCCGGGTCAGGCGTACCCCTGCGGGTGCCGGCCCAGCGCCGACGAGGATCCGGGGCGACGCGTCAGCCACCTCGGCGAGCACCCGCTCGCGCATCGGTACTCCGCCGACCGGCAGCGTCGGCTTGTCCCGCCCGCCCATCCGCCGCGCCGCGCCGCCCGCAAGCACCACCGCCGCGTACGCACCCACCCCGTCACGCTAACCCGTCTCCCGCGCCTCCCGCGCTCGCGGTTCTTGGACGGGAGTGGCCCCTCTCTGGGGGCCGAAAGTGTCCAAGATCGCCTGCTCCGAGCAATGGATCGGAAAACATTGCGCCCATGCTGGTCTTCACGCCTGCTGAGGCGTTCGGAGAGACCGCGATCTTGCACTTTCTGTCGCCACAAAAACGAATAAAGGCCGCAAATTGGCGACCATAAGTGCAAGATCGGCGGGGGTGGGGCGTGGGGGGACGGGGTGGGGGTGGGGGTGGGGTTTCGGGGCGGGTGGCGGGCAGGATGGTGGGGTGGGACGGGCTAGTGAGCGGCGCGGAGTGCTTCGCGTGGACCTCGACGCGAGCGACGGCGGACGAGGGCGGGTGCGGCGGCCGGACAGCCTCGCGGTGGAGGAACCGCTGGAGATTCGGGTCGGTGCGGCCGGGCCGAGCCGTCGACCGCCGCTCGCGGTCACCATGCGTACGCCGGGTGCCGACCTTGATCTGGCCATCGGGTTTCTGCTCACCGAGGGGTTGATCCGGTCGGCGGATGATGTGTTCACCGCGCAGTTGTGCTCGGGCGCGGAGACGCCGAACACCTACAACGTGGTCGACGTGACGCTGGCGCCCGGTGTGCCGGAGCCGGCCGCCGAGGCGAGCCGCCACTTCCACACCACCAGCGCCTGCGGGGTGTGCGGCAAGGAGAGCATCGACGCGGTGCGTACCCGCTCGCTGTTCACGGTGGCCGACGACCCACTGACCGTGCCGGCCGAGAGGTTGGCCGAGTTGCCGGGACGGTTGCGTGCCGGGCAGCGGGGCTTCGACCGTACCGGCGGGCTGCACGCCGCGGGTCTGTTCACCGCCGACGGCGAACTGGTGGTGCTGCGCGAGGACGTGGGACGGCACAACGCGGTGGACAAGGTGGTCGGCTGGGCGGTACGCGAACGTCGACTGCCGCTGGCCGCGCACGTCCTGCTGGTCTCCGGCCGGGCCAGCTTCGAACTGACCCAGAAGGCGTGGATGGCCGGGGTACCGCTGCTCGCGGCGGTCTCGGCACCGAGCACGCTCGCGGTCGACCTGGCCGCCGAGGCCGGGCTGACCCTGGTCGGTTTCCTGCGCGGCCGGACGATGAACATCTACACCGGCCCGCACCGGGTGACCGGCTGATCAGCGGTTCGCGAGCATCTCGAACAGTCCCAGCCGGACGGCGGCGTCCCGGGCGATCAGGAAACCGGCGATGCCCAGCACCCAGCCGAGCATGCTCCCGGACGATCGGACAATCCACGCGTTGAGCCGCGCGAGCACCGGCTCGACCCGCCTCGGCCAGGCCACCCGCGCACCCGTCAGCAGCACCGCCGGCAAAACCATGACCAGGCAGTACGCCCCCAGCAGCGCCACCACGGTCAGTACGCCCAGACCCGAGGTGGTCAGCAGGCCGAGCGCGCCGAGGTACGGCAGCATCATCGCCACCTCGGCGAGCGCGGCGAACACCGCCAGCCCGACCAGCCAACGCGCCGACGAGTCACCGGCGGTGACCCGGTCCCGCCACCGCAACACCCGGCCGGCGCCTGCCCCGCGCTTGCCGTCGTAGCGAAAGCTCAACACCAGCAGGCCGACTCCGAGCGTCAGTTGGCCCCAGAGCACCGGCCGGTTGTCCAGCGCCCCACCCAGCGCCTCGGCCAGCCCGGTGCCGCCGAAGTAGAGCAGCAACCCGACCAGAAAGTAGAAACCGGCGATGGTGCCGAGATAGGTCAGCATCCGCCGGACGCTGACCGGACCGGGGGCGAGCAGCAGCCAGACCGGGATGAACAGGGTCCCGATGCTGGTGCTGTCGATCAGCGCAAGGCCGGCGAGGGAGAGCAGCAGGACGATGCTCACGGGGTGTCCGATACCGGTTCGGGCATCCGCCGATTATCCGGCACCACCGTCCGTCCCACTGCCCTCTGGCGCGGCCGTTCATCGCGGGCGACGGCGCGAGCGCCGCCTTCCCCTTCCCCGTCGCGACACCGCCGTCGTCCCGTCCGCGGGCCAGCCATCTAGCCGGGACGGCGGCACACCGCGACGGAGCAGATCGTCCATCAACAGCGCGAGGGAGTACTCCGGGTGCTCGGCCAGCACCCGCTCCAGCGCCACCGCAGCCAGCGCACCCTGCCCGTCCCGCCAGGCGGCGAAGGCCAGCAGCGCGCCGGGTGCGGCGATCAGCTCCGGCTCGGCCCGGCGCAGGATCTCGGTCCAGAACGCCACGTCCTCGGCCCGGCCATCGGTGCGCTCCCAGGCGTGGTCGCGTACCGGAAGGTGGGTCAGCAGCAGGCACAGCCAGGCCACCTCGTCGTCGGTCAGGCGCTCGCCGCTGCGGTGTCGGCGACGGGCGGCGCGGTGGGCGGCGACGCCGGCCGCCCGCAGCGCCCGCCCACCGAGCAGGTCGTTCGCGGGTGCCCCGGCGAGCAGGTCGGTCAACCGCTGTTCCGCCCGCTCGACGGCCGGCCGCATCGTCGCCTCCCCGACCGGCGCCACCTGCGCGGCGAGCGCGTCCCGGTCGGGCAGCGCGACCTGGCCGGCGAAGACGGCCGCCGCCGGGACCACACTGGCCCGAGGGTCGTACGCGCTGCCCTCCGGCGGGCAGCAGCCCGGCTCGGTGCAGAGGTACGACCACCAGCGTCCATCGGTGACCCGCAGGGCGTCGAGCACAGTCAGCCCGGCATCGGTGAGCGCGTCCCGAAGCGCGTCGAGCGCCGGGGTCACCTGGGCGGCCGGACCGTACCCGATCACGGTGGCCGAGTCGGCGCCCTGCCGGGCGGTCACGGCGGCGATGTGCCCCGCCGCCTCGCGGGGATCGGCGTCGCCGGGCAGGTCGCCACGGGCGGCGAAGACGATCCGCGAGCCGGAGAGCGCCACCACCACGAGGCTGTCGGCCGGATGGAAGCCGAGCAGGTACGGCACGGCGGCGATCAGGTCTGCGGGCGAGCGGACGGTGAGCCGGGGAAGGTCGGTCGAGTTCATGGAGACAGCCTGCGAGCCGGCCGGTGCCCGCCGCTGCCCCTGTGGACGACACGCGGGTTATCCACAGCTACTCAACGTAGTTTGCCTGCTCAGCGCCATTCGAGGACGCCGTCGTCAGTCGCCTTCCGAGTCGGCGAGGCGCTGCCCGCGCAGTTTGGCGTACGCCCGCGCGTCGGCGGCGTCCCGACCAACCGGACACCGCCGTATTGCCAGACTGTTAATAAGGGGCCCTTTCTCTACCGGAGGCGTTAATAAGGGGCCCTTCCTTACATGCCCTTCCTTACTGACAAGCTGGTGGGTATGGATCTGGGGTATCTGCGGGAGCATCCGGAGCAGTTGCCGACGTTTCTGACGCATCAGCGGATCCGGGAGACGCCGGTGCCTGGCGGGAACATCTGTGCGGCGTCCCGGCTGACGCTGGACGACGGGCACTCGATCTTCGCCAAGACCTGGCCGGAGCGGGCCGGGCGGCCGGTGCCGGAGGAGTTCTTCGCCACCGAGGCGGCCGGGCTGCGCTGGCTGCGCGAGGCCGGCCCGGTGGCCGTACCGGAGGTGCTGGTGGCGCTGCCCGGCCTACTCGCGCTGGAGTGGGTCGAGCCGGGCGAGCCCGGCCCGGAGGCGGCCGAACGCTTCGGGCGCGAGTTGGCCGAGTTGCACCGGGCGGGTGCACCAGAGTTCGGGGCGCCGTGGACCGGGTTCATCGGCGCGCTGCCGGCGGACAACACGCCACACCAGGGGCCGTGGGCGGAGTGGTTCGCCCAGGCGCGGTTGCTGCCGTACCTGCGCCGCTCGGTCGACAATGGTGCCCTGGAGGACGCCGACGTCGCGCTGGTCGAGCAGGTGGTGGCCCGGATCGGCGAGTTCGGCGGGGAGGAGCCACCGGCCCGGATCCATGGCGACCTCTGGCCGGGCAACCTGCTCTGGGGCGCCGACGACCGGGTCTGGCTGGTCGACCCGGCCGCGCACGGCGGGCACCGGGAGAGCGACCTCGCGCAGCTCGCGCTCTTCGGCGGCCCGCCGCACGCCGACCGGATCCTGGCGGCGTACGACGAGAGCTGGCCGTTGGCCGACGGTTGGCGAGACCGGGTGCCGCTGCACCAGTTGCATCTGCTGCTGGTGCACACCGCCCTGTTCGGAGCGGCATACCGTGATTCGGTCCGCCAGGGCGTCCGGGCCGCCCTGACTGGGATCGGGCGCGCTACGGTCAACGGGTGAGTGTGGCCCCGTCGACCGGCGGCGTCCTCGTCGACCGGTACGGCCGTGTCGCCCAGGACCTGCGGGTCTCCCTGACCGACAAGTGCAACCTGCGCTGCACGTACTGCATGCCCGCCGACGGGCTGCCCTGGCTGGCCGGGCCGCAGCTGCTCACCGATGACGAGGTGATCCGGCTGATCCGCGTCGCGGTGTGCCGGCTCGGCGTGGCCGAGGTGCGGTTCACCGGCGGTGAGCCGCTGATCCGTCCCGGCCTGGTGGGCATCGTGGCCGCCGTCGCCGCGCTCGATCCCCGTCCTCGACTCTCGCTGACCACCAACGGCATCGGTCTGCAACGGCTCGCCCCGGCGCTGCGCGACGCCGGCCTCGACCGGGTCAACGTCTCGCTGGACACCCTCGACCGGGAGCGGTTCACCCGGCTCACCCGGCGGGACCGACTGCCCGACGTGCTGGCCGGCCTGGCCGGCGCGGCTACCGCCGGCCTCACCCCGGTGAAGGTCAACAGCGTGCTGATGCGCGGCGTCAACGACGACGAGGCACCGGCGCTGCTCCGCTTCGCCCTCGAACACGGCTACCATCTGCGCTTCATCGAGCAGATGCCGCTGGACGCCCAGCACGGCTGGGATCGCGCGGCCATGGTCACCGCCGAGGAGATCCTGACCGGGCTGCGCACCGCGTACGAGCTGAGCCCGGACCCGGCCGAGCGCGGCGCGGCGCCGGCCGAGACCTGGCTGGTCGACGGCGGACCGGCCCGGGTGGGTGTGATCGGCACGGTCACCCGCCCCTTCTGCGGCGACTGCGATCGGACCCGGCTCACCGCCGACGGGCAGGTACGCAACTGCCTGTTCGCCACCGAGGAGTCGGATCTGCGCGGCGCGTTGCGGGCCGGTGCGGACGACGACGAGCTGGCCCGGCTCTGGTCGGCGGCGACCTGGGGCAAGCGTGCCGGGCACGGCATCGACGACCCCGCCTTCCTGCAACCCGCCCGACCGATGTCGGCCATCGGAGGTTGATCATGGCCACCGTCACCGTCCGTTACTTTGCTGGTGCACGGGCCGCCGCCGGCCGTGCCGAGGAGGCCGTACCCGCCGGCCGTTCGCTGGACGATCTGGTGGCGGAGCTGGCCGAGCGGCACGGCGGGCGGCTGGTGCCGGTCCTGGCCGTGGCGAGTTATCTGGTCGACGGGGTGACCTGTCATGATCGGGAGGAACCGCTGCCGGCCGGAGTGACGATCGACGTCCTCCCGCCCTTCGCCGGCGGCTGAGGGGGAGCCACACGTGTTCGCGGTACTCGGCTTCGTGACCACCCTTGCCCTGATCACCGGGCTGATCCACTTCTACCTGTGGAAGCGGCTGGTCAAGGACACCACCACGGCGGGACGCTGGCGGCGGGCCGGCTCGATCGCGGCGGTCGTGTTGGCGGTGCTGGTACCAGCGACGCTGGTCGGCACCAACGCCGGGATGTACTGGCTCGCCTGGCCGGGCTACGTCTGGCTCGCGCTGATGTTCTACCTGATGGTGCTGCTCGCCGCGCTGGAGATCCCGATGCTCGTGGCGCGGCTGGTGCTGCGTCGCCGGGCGGCCGCCGCCGTGCCCGAGCCGGTCCTGGTCGGCCCAGCAGCACCCGGACCGGCCGTCCCCGGACCGGCGGGCGACAAGCAGGCTCCGGCCGCCGCGCCGTCGGGCGACGAGCCGGCCGAGCCCCCGGCCGCCGGCGCGTTCGGGCCGGACCACGATCCGAGCCGACGACTGCTGCTCGCCCGGGGGGCCGCGATCTTCGCCGGGCTCACCGCCGCCGGCCTGGTGGGTTCCGGCGTACGCACCGCCATGGGCCCGCCTCGGTTGGACCGGGTGCAGATCCCGCTGGCCAAGCTGCCCCGGAGCATGGACGGCCTACGCATCGCCACCGTCTCCGACATCCACATCGGCCCGCTGCGCGGCCGGAAGCACACCGAACAGATCGTCGCCGCCATCAACCGCCTGGACGCCGATCTCGTCGCCGTGGTCGGTGACCTGGTCGACGGCACGGTGGCCGAGCTGGGTGAGGCGGCGGCTCCGCTGCGAGGGCTGCGCTCCCGCTACGGCAGCTACTTCGTCACCGGCAACCACGAGTACTACTCCGGCGTCGAGGAGTGGGTGGCCGAGGTCGACCGGCTCGGGCTGCGGGTGTTGCAGAACCAGCGGCTGGAGATCGCCGCCCGGGGCGGCGTACTCGATCTGGCCGGCGTCAACGACGTCAGCGCGGCCGGCACCGGCGTGTCGGCGCCGGCCGACTACGCCGCCGCCCTCGGCGACCGGGACCCGTCCCGGCCGGTGGTGCTGCTGGCGCACCAGCCGGTGGCCGCGGTCGAGGCGGCGAAGTACGGA
The DNA here is from genome assembly GCF_014646235.1 of Micromonospora sonchi. GTDB lineage: Bacteria > Actinomycetota > Actinomycetes > Mycobacteriales > Micromonosporaceae > Micromonospora > Micromonospora sonchi. Next base: position 229,473 of record NZ_BMNB01000004.1, read on the forward strand.
GTCGACCTGCAACTGTCCGGTCACACCCACGGTGGTCAGATCGTGCCCTTCAACCTGCTGGTCGCGCTCCAACAGCCGGTCGTGTCCGGGCTGGGCGAGGTGGACGGCACGAAGGTCTACGTCACCAACGGCGCCGGCTTCTGGGGGCCGCCGGTGCGGGTCGGCGCGGAGCCTCAGATCACCCTCGTCGAGCTCCGCTCGCAATAGCGCACCTCACCTCCGAGCGTGGCGCCGCGCGCAGGCGTGGCCGGTCGTGGCAGGATGCGGCGTGCCTCCGTTCAACGTCGTACCCCCCGGTGGCCGCCCGCCCTTCGTCGCGGACCTGCACATCCACTCGAAGTACTCGCGGGCCTGCAGCCGTGACCTGACCCTGCCGAACCTCGGCTGGTGGGCCAGACGCAAGGGCATCGGGGTGCTCGGCACCGGCGATTTCACCCACCCCGCCTGGTATGACCACCTGCGCGAGATGCTGCGTCCGGCCGAGCCCGGCCTGTACCGGCTGACTCCGGAGGCGGAGCGGGACATCGCCCGCCGACTGCCGCCGAGGCTGGCCAGCGAGGCGGAGACCGATCCGGTCCGGTTCATGCTCAGCGTGGAGATCTCCACGATCTACAAGCGGGACGACCGGACGCGGAAGGTGCACCACCTGATCTACCTGCCGGACCTGGACGCGGTGGGCCGGTTCAATGCCGCGCTCGGCCGGATCGGCAACCTCGGCTCGGACGGCCGGCCGATCCTCGGTCTGGACTCCCGCGACCTGCTGGAGATCACCCTGGAGGCGAGCGGCGACGGCTACCTCGTTCCGGCGCACATCTGGACGCCGTGGTTCTCCGCGCTGGGCTCGAAGTCCGGCTTCGACGCGATCGCCGACTGCTACGCCGACCTGGCCGAGCACATCTTCGCGGTGGAGACCGGGCTCTCCTCCGATCCGGAGATGAACTGGCGGGTCGGCAGCCTGGACAACTACCGGCTGGTCTCGAACTCCGACGCACACTCGCCACCCGCGCTGGCCCGCGAGGCGACGGTCTTCGCCTCGGCCCGGGACTACTTCGGCATCCGGGAGGCGCTGCGCACCGGCGACGGGCTGGCCGGCACGATCGAGTTCTTCCCCGAGGAGGGCAAGTACCACGCGGACGGCCACCGGCTGTGCGGGGTGAACTGGTCGCCCGAGCGCACCCGGAAGGCCGGGGGGCGGTGCCCGGAGTGCGGCAAGCCGCTGACGGTGGGCGTACTGAGTCGGGTCGAGGACCTGGCCGACCGGCCTGAGGGGTACCGGCCGGAGCACGCGCCCGAGGTGACCCACCTGATCCAGCTCGCCGAGATCCTCGGCGAGATCAACAAGGTAGGCCCGCGCTCGAAGAAGGTCGAGGGGAAACTCACCGAGCTGGTCGCCGCGCTCGGCCCGGAGCTGGAGATCCTGACCCGCGCGCCGCTGGACGAGATCGGCCGGGTCGGCGGGGAGCTGCTCGCCGAGGGCATCGGCCGGCTGCGCCGCGGCGAGGTCCGCCGGGTGCCCGGCTACGACGGCGAGTACGGCGTGATCACTCTCTTCGACCCGGCCGAGCTGGGTGCCGCCGCCAGGCCGGCGGGACAGGAGACGCTGTTCGACGTACCGGTGCCGGCGCAGCGGCGGCCCGCGGAGCCGCCGGCCAGGGCGAAACGGCCGGCGGCGAAGGCCGAACCGAAGCGCCGACCGGCACCGCCGGCACCACCGATCGCGCCGCAGCCCTCCCCGCACGAGCCGTTCGAGCCGATGCTCGCCGGGATGGAGGAGGTAGGCACGGGTCTGCTCGACCGGCTCGACGCGATGCAGCGGGTGGCCGCCTCGGCGCCCGGTGGCCCGCTGCTGATCGTGGCCGGGCCGGGCACCGGCAAGACCCGTACGCTGACCCACCGGATCGCGTACCTCTGCGCCGAGCTGAACGTCTTCCCCGAGCACTGCCTGGCGATCACCTTCACCCGGCGGGCCGCCGAGGAGCTGCGGCACCGGCTGGACGGACTGCTCGGCCCGGTCGCCGAGGACGTCACCGTGGGCACCTTCCACTCGCTCGGGCTGACCATCCTGCGCGAGAACGCCGCAGCCGCGGGCCTGCCGGAGGACTTCCGGATCGCCGACGACGCGGACCGGACGGCGGCGCGGGCCGAGGCGGGCGACGACCCGGCCCGCTACCTGGCGCTGCTGCGCAAGGACGGCATGGTCGACCTGGACGAGCTGCTCACCCTGCCGGTGGCGCTGCTGCGCGAGGACCGGAAGCTGGTCGAGCGGTACCGGGACCGCTGGCAGTGGATCTTCGTAGACGAGTACCAGGACGTCGACGCGGTGCAGTACGAGCTGCTGCGCCTGCTCAGCCCCGCCGACGGCAACCTGTGCGCGATCGGCGATCCCGATCAGGCCATCTACTCGTTCCGGGGCGCCGACGTCGGGTACTTCCTGCGCTTTTCCCAGGACTTCATCGATGCCCGGCTGGTCCGGCTGAACCGCAACTACCGGTCCTCCGCACCGATCCTGGCCGCCGCGGTGCAGGCCATCGCGCCGTCATCGCTGGCCCGCGGCCGGCGGCTGGACCCGGCCCGGCTCGACCCGGAGGCCCCGCTGGTCGGCCGGTACGCCGCGGCCACCGTCGCCGACGAGGCCGATTTCGTGGTACGCACCGTCGACGAGCTGGTCGGCGGCCTCTCCCACCGGTCGCTGGACTCGGGCCGCATCGACGGCCGGTCGACCACGCTCTCCTTCTCGGACATCGCCGTGCTCTACCGGACCGATTCGCAGGCCGCGCCGATCGTGGACGCCCTGTCCCGGGCCAACGTCCCGGTGCAGAAGCGCTCGCACGACCGGCTGCGGGACCGCCCCGGCGTGGCGGCCATCGCCCGCGAGCTGCGGCACGCCACGGGTCTCGCCGGCGCCCTACCCGCCCGGGTACGCCTCGCCGGCCAGGTGCTGGCCGAACGGTTCGCCGTCCCCACCCTCGACGGCACCGGCGGGGTACGCCCGGATGACGTCCGGACCGCCGTCGACCTGCTGACGCCGCTGGCCCGCCGCTGCGGCGACGACCTGGAGATGTTCCTGTCCCAGCTCGCCACCGGCGCCGAGGTGGACGCGCTCGACCCGCGCGCCGAGGCGGTCACCCTGCTGACCCTGCACGCCGCCAAGGGCCTGGAGTTCCCGGTGGTCTTCCTGGTCGGTGCCGAGGACGGGCTGCTACCGCTGCGTTGGCCCGGCAGCACTCCCGACGAGGACGCGGTAGCCGAGGAACGGCGGTTGTTCTTCGTCGGGTTGACCCGTGCGCAGGACCGCCTCTACGTCAGTCACGCCGCCCGCAGGACCCGGCACGGGTCGGAGCGCGAGTGCCGACCGTCGCCGTTCCTCGACGTGATCGATCCGGGCCTGTTCGAGCGTCTCGGCGACCGCGGCGAGACCCGCCGGCCGAAGGACCGCCAGCTGCGGCTTATCTAAGACCGCCCGTGAAACCCCTGGCTTTGGCTATGGGGAGGTAATGGCGGTCAGGTGTTGCGTTGGTTTTCGACATGGCGTTTGACAACCTCCAGGGTCGCGTCGCCGACGGTGGCGACGAAGTACGAGTGATCTACAGGGTTGGTAGGCGGGACCGCAGGGACGGGAATTCGGCGCGCAGGAGCCGTGACGTGCGGCCCTTGATCTGTTTGACGAGTCGGTGGATGCCGTACTGCGGGTAGGTGACGAGCAGGTGCACGTGGTCGGGCATCGTTTCCAGCTCCACGATGGGCGCGTCACGTTCGGCGCACATCTCGCGGACGATTTCCTTGAGGCGGTTGTCGATGTCGCCAGTGATGACGGGGCGTCAGTATGTGGGGCACCAGACGACGTGGTAGGTGCAGCGGTAAACGACGTTGTTGTATGAGCGAACCTCGTCCATCCCGGCAATACGCAGTCCGATGCTGAATACTGTCTGGTGTGGAAAAGACAGTGCGTTACACCTACCGGTTGCGTCCCGGCGCAACCGCGCAGGCCGCACTGTCCGCTGAATGGGGCCGCTGCCGGTGGCTGTGGAACGAAGCCGTCCACCAGCAGAAGACCGCGCAATCCCACTTTCTGCAAGCTGTCGAAGCTGCTCACAGAAGCCCGCGCCCGATTCGCGTGGCTGCGCGAAGGCTCCCGCGTCGCCCAGCAGCAGACCTTGCGCACCTACGCCCTCGCCCTGCAACATTCGTACAAGGTCAAGGGGCGTGGACGACCGACGGTCAAGCGGTTGAAGAACAGCCTGCCCAGCCTTGAGTACACCGTGCGCGGGTTCACCATCCGCGAGCGCCGGCTGCGGCTGGCCGGTGGCATCACGATCCCGGTGGTGTGGTCGCGGGAGATGCCGTCCGAGCCGACCAGCGTGCGTGTCTATCAGGACTCGTTGGGCCACTGGTACGCCTCGTTCGTGGTCCGACGCGAAACGCAGCCCGCCCCGGCCGCAGACAAGGCGATCGGCGTGGACTGGGGTGTCACTACCACTGCCACGACGACCGATCCGGCTTACGACCTGCCGCACCTCGGCCACCGCAAACGCTGCGCCGCCGAGCTGGCCCGCGTTCAACGCACGATGAGCCGCCGCCGTCGGCCGCGCGGCAACCCGCCGTCCAAGGGCTACCTGCGCGCCAGGCGGCAGGCCGCCACACTGCACAAGAGGGCGGCCCGGCAGAACACCCACGACGCCCGCCAGTGGGCCAAGAAGGTCGTGGATGACCATAGCCTGATCGCGGTGGAGGATTTCACGCCGAACTTCCTGGCAAGATCCACCATGGCCCGTAAGGCCGCCGATGCGGCGATCGGCGCGGCCAAACGGGAACTGACCAACCGTGGCAAGCGGGCGGGCCGGAAGGTGGTGCTGGTGCCGCCCGCCTACACCACGATGACCTGCTCGCAGTGCGGAACGAGAGCCAAGACACGCCTCGGGTTGGGTATGCGTACTTTCCGGTGCGGCGACTGCGGTCACACCGCATGCAGGGACCGGAACGCCGCGAGGGCGATCCTCGCCACGGTAGAGCGCGACCGTGCTGGTGCCGACGATGTAAGACACGTGATCACCTCCCCTCGGGCTGGTGGTTGCGCGCGGTCTGAGCCAGAAATCCCCCGGCTTTAGCCGTGGGGAAGCGTTAACTGACCGGTATCGTCATACGGTCGGGGCAGGAGGTGTGCATGGCGAACTACGGATCACCGGGTGGCGGCGGCCCGTGGCACGAGCCGCGCCCCGGTGAGGCGTACGGCCCGGGTCAGGTCTACGGCCCAGGGCAGGTCTACGGCGGCACACCGCACCGGCCCGCCGAGCCGGCGTACGGCGGCGGCCAGCAAGAGCCGGCGTACGGCGGCGGTCAGCAGGGGTCCGGGTACGACGTCCGGACCGCGTACGCCGGCCAGCCGACGCCGCCGCCGGGCAAGCGCGGGCGAGGCGGGTTGCTCGTCGCACTGGGCGCGGTCCTGATGCTGCTCCTGGGTGGTGGGACGGCGTACTACCTGCTCGGGCACGACGACGAGGCGCCGACGCCGGTGGCCGCGCCGACCCGGGACCCGGTGGCCCCGACCGACGCCCCGGCGGAGGACGACGACAAGCCCGCGCCGAGCACCCCGGCCGCCAGTTCGTCCACCGATCCCCGGTTCGTCGGCCCCGGCCAGTGTGTCCGCAACGACGCGTCGGACGGTGGCAAGCCAAAGCTGGTGATCAGCGACTGCGCCGCGAAGTCGTACGAGGTGCTGCGCCGCTTCGACGGCAAGACCAGCGGGGCGAGGGACGCCGAGGCGAAGTGCGCCAAGGTGGACGGCTACACGAACTGGTACTTCTACGACAGTGAGCTGGACTCGCTGGATTTCGTGCTCTGCCTCAAGCAGCGCGACTGACCGATCGATCGCCAAAACTAGTGCTGTCTAGCGTGGATGCTAGACAGCACTAGTTTTTTGTCGAGAGCCGACACGCCGTAGCTCCATCTATCCATGTCTAGCCCCTCGGCTAGATGGCCCGATACTCTGCGATTCGTGGATCCGGTCCGCAACCCGTACGCCCCGGGCGCCGGCCAGCGCCCACCCGAGCTCGCCGGGCGGGGGCGGGAACTGGACGTCTTCGACATCGTGCTGGAACGGATCGCCCGGGGTCGCCCGGAGCGCAGCCTGATGCTCACCGGGCTGCGCGGGGTCGGCAAGACCGTCCTGCTCAACACCCTGCGCTCCCAGGCGATCAACCGCCTCTGGGGCAGCGGCAAGATCGAAGCCCGCCCGGAACAGTCGCTGCGCCGGCCGATCGCCGCAGCCCTGCACATGGCCGTCCGGGAAATCGCCCCCCGGCACCGGGCACCGGACCGGATCGACGCCTTCCTCGGGGTGCTCAAGGCGTTCGCCCAGCGGGGCACCCCGACCGGGCGCGGCGCCCCGAAGCTGCGCGACCGATGGCAGCCCGGCATCGATGTACCAGCCGCCGCCGGACGCGCCGACTCCGGCGACATCGAGATCGACCTGGTGGAGCTGCTCACCGACGCCGCGTCGGTCGCCAGCGACGTGGGCACCGGTATGGCCGTCTTCATCGACGAGATGCAGGACCTCGGGCCGGAGGACGTCTCCGCGCTCTGCGCCGCGTGCCACGAGCTTTCCCAACTCGGCGCACCGCTGATCGTGGTCGGCGCCGGCCTGCCGCACCTTCCGGCGGTGCTGAGCGCGGCCAAGTCGTACTCCGAGCGGTTGTTCCGCTACCAGCGCATCGACCGGCTCGATCGGATCGCCGCCGACCAGGCACTCTGCGCGCCGGCCGAGCGGGAGGACGTGGAGTACGAGGCCAAGGCCCTGGACCTGCTCTACGAGAAGTCCGGCGGGTACCCGTACTTCGTCCAGGCGTACGGAAAGGCCACCTGGGACCATGCCCCACGGTCACCGATCAGCGTGGCCGACGTCCGGGTTGCCGCCCCGGAGGCCGAGGCCGAGCTGGCCGTCGGCTTCTTCGGCTCCCGGTTCGAGCGGGCCACCCCGGCCGAACGCGAGTACATGCGCGCGATGGCGACGCTCTCCCTGGTCGAGGGCGCGGTCGAGGACGGTGGCCGGGACGACATGGATGCCGCGGTACCGACCGCGGAGATCGCCCGCGCCCTGGGCCGCAAGCCCGCCAGTCTTTCGCCGGCCCGGGACGCACTGATCAAGAAAGGGCTGATCTACTCCGGGGAACGCGGCACGGTCGCCTTCACCGTCCCGCACTTCGGCCGCTACCTGCGCACCCAACCGACCTGAGCCGGGTGGCCGCGAAGCGGCAAGGGCCAGCGACCGCCCGGCGTGGATCGAATCTGCTCAGGGCAGGCGGCGGATGCGCTTGGCGATCGCGCGGCTGCGGTGCAACGCGGACTGCACGGGCACGGGCAGGCGCCGTACGGCGGTCGCGGCGGAAGACCTCTCTGCGGACACCAGCCTTTCGCGGGGCGCGGTGGTGTGCGGGAACGGGAACTGCGGCTTGTGTGCCTTGCGCAGCGCGCGGAGGCCACCTAGCGAGTACAGCTCCGCCACCCGGGCGGTGATCCGCTCACGGGCCTCGGGATCGGTGGTCATCAGCGTGGTGACCGGTGGCGGCAGCCCGGCGGCGCCCAGCCGGGCGTCGTAGTCGGGGTTGGCCTTGCCCGGCTGGAAGATGTGCTCGATGCCGTTGCGCTCCAGGAAGCTGGCGAAGTGCTCCCAGCGCTGCGCCTGCCCGGCGTTGAAGGCGGTGTAGTCGGCCTCGGCGTACAGGTCGGCGGCGTCCACCTCGGGGGTCAGGTTGGGTACCAGGCTGTGCGGGATGTCGTGGTACCGGGCCAGCTCCAGGGTGCGGCTGTCGTGCGCCAGGACGTAGGCGGGCGTGCCGGCGGCCAGTGCCGCGATGTTGCCGTGGATCCGGGTGCCGAAGGAGAACTCCCGCTCGGCGAGGTAACGCATCCAGGTCGAGGCGTCGACGAAGAACCGGATGCGGTCCTCCCGGTAGAGCTGGTGGCCCGTGTGGTGCGGCAGTTTCAGCCGGACCTTCTCCGGGTTGGTGCCCCACAGCAGCAGCTCGAGGTCCTTGTCGTCCTGCGGCACGTAGACCATGTTCGGGTAGCGCTCGGCGTGCCGGGTCCCGACCTCGTCCATCAGCGGCACGTACGGGGAGATGTTGATCGTGAAGCGGCTCTCCCGCGTGAGTGCGGGGACCCGCTTGGTGATCTGAAGGTTCGGGCCGTCGCGGAACAGTGACGGGCAGCCGACGACGTCGACCACGTCGTCGCCGAAACCCAGCTCGGCGAGGTAGGCCCGGGTGAACTCGCCGCGTACGCCGATCGTCGCCGACTTGTCCAGCACCGCGCGCACGAACCGGCGCACCGCCACGCGCAGTTCGTCGGTCGGGGGCGGGAACGGGTTGTCGAGGCTACCGCTGCCACCCGAGACGCCGACGCCGATCACCACGACCGGGATTCGCAGCTGCTCGATCACCCAGGTGAGGCGCTTGAGGTTGGCCAGGAAGCTGAGCCGGAACGCGTTGGCCAGCGGCACCACGAACAGGTCGAACTGCTCGTTGACCCGGTCCACGTACGCCTGGTCCACGCCGGGCCGTTCGCTGAGGAAGGAGTTGGACACCACCTCGTAATTCGGCACACTGATCAGCTTGTGCACCGTCTCGGTGAAGACGAGGTTGCCGACGTTCCGCCCGAAGATGCCGTTCTTGTACAACGCGAGGGAGAGCTCCGGGCTGACCGGGGTGAACGGGTCCTTGGCAGAGCGCAGCAGGACGCGGGTCATCGGGTTGGAGCCTCCAGGGGCGAACGTGCGGCGGGTCCCCGTGAGTGGTCGATGCTAGCGGTCTGGCCACCGGCACCGCCACCTGCTGCTGACCGGGGCCGGCGCCGGATCAGACCTTCGACCAGGGCGGCGGGAAGATCACATCGCCCTGCGGCGGAGGCGGTTCACCGGTGATCGACGGCGGCAGCACCAGGGCCTGCCACGGCTCGCCCAGCCCGGACCAGGGGCTGGTCAGGCCCATCCGGTCGGCCCGGCTGAACCCGAACCGCCGGTAGTACCCGGGATCACCGAGCACCACGACCAGCCGCTCACCGAGTTCCGTGGCCGCCTCCAGGGCGGCCTGCACCGCGGCGGTGCCGAGACCGATCCGCTGGCGGTGCGGTGCCACCGCCACCGGGCCGAGGGCGAGCGCTCGCCGGTTCCCCTCGTCGGAGCGGACCAGCACCCGGGTGAGCAGGGCGTAACCGACGATTTCACCGCCGTATTCGGCGACCATCGCCAGTGCCGGCAGCCAGGCGTCGCTGGCGCGCAGCTCGTCGACGAGCCGTACCTCGGGCGGCGTGGCCACGTCGGGGCGGGCGAAGGCGACGGCCAGCACCCGGCGGATCGCGCCGGTGTCGGCCGGATCCTCGGGGCGCAGTCGCAGCATCGTCACGCGGCGAGGTTACCGCTTGTGACGCGTTCATCGGCGACGGTCCCTGGAGCCGGCGTGGCGCGGCGCACCACCCGATCGATCGACATCGGACGTTGCGGGGCATGGCGCCGCCTGAGACAGGGTATGACTGTTTCATGACGCCCGTACGGTCCCTGGCCCGCGCCATGTTGAGCGGCATCTTCGTGGTCAGCGGCGCGAAGAACTTCACCAACCCCGGTCGCCTGGCACCCGCCGCGAAACCGGTCACCGATCGGCTGACGCCGCTGCTGGAGCGGGTGGACCGGCGCATCCCCACCGACGCCGAGACGCTGGTCCGGGCCAACTCGGCGGTGCAGTTCGGTGCCGGGCTGATGCTGGCCACCGGCAGGTTCAGCCGGCCGGCAGCCCTGGTGCTCGCCGGCACCCTGATCCCGGTGACCCTCGCCGGGCACCCCTTCTGGCAGCAGGACGATCCCGCGCAGCGGACCAACCACCAGATCCACTTCCTGAAGAACCTCGGTCTCTTCGGCGGGTTGTTGCTGGCCGCGGCGGACACGGAGGGCAAGCCGGGGCTCCGTTGGCGGGCCGGGCACCGCATCGGCCATTCCCGACGGTCGGTGCGCCGTGCCGTCCGGACCGCCCGCCGGGAGGCTCGGATCGCCGTCCGATCGGCAGCCACCGCTCGTCGGCTCCCGGGCTGAGCTGCGATTATCTACCCCTCACCCCCGCTAACGCCGCGAATCACCTGAACCGCCCGCTAGGCGTTAACGCGGTGGAAATGTCAAAAGAGTGTGTGGGATCGGACACGGTCGCATAACGCGGGAGGCATGAGGTGAGGTGCCGCTCTAGGCTCCCTACCGGACCTGGACGGGTAGGACGATCTTGGTACGGGGGTGGCCACGCCATGCCGACGAGCGTCGGTAAAGGGCTGGACCGCCTCGCCGCAGTCCGCCGCGTGACCGGTGGGATCGATCGAAGGACAGTGGTACGCGCCGGCCTCGTGGCCGCCGTCGCCTACGCCGGATGGCTTGCCATCGGTGTTTTCGGGCGGCCGTACAACTTCTTCGACATGAAGATCTATCACGGTGCGGTGGTCTGGTGGGCGAGCGGCCATGAGCTGTACGAGTTCGTCGCGCCCGACACCACTCTGGGCTTCACCTACCCGCCCTTCGCCGGCCTGGCCATGCTGCCCATGGCGCACCTTCCGGTGGCGGCGGCCGGCCTGGTGAACGCCGCGGTCAGCATCGCCGCCCTGGCCGTGGTGCTGGCCGCGCTGCTGCGCCCGATCGCCGACCGGTTGGGCTGGCCGCTCTGGTACCCGGTGGCCATCGCCACGCCGCTCGCCGTGGCCATCGAGCCGACCCGGGAGACCCTCGGCTACGGACAGGTCAACCTGCTGTTGTTCGCTCTGGTGATGGCCGACCTGGTCGCCCTGCGCTGGCGTTCGCGCCGGGGCACGCACCACTGCACCGAGGGCGACGGCCCGCTGTTGCGGTTCGTCTACAGCGGCGCCTGGGCGGGCGTGGGCATCGGTCTGGCCACCGCCGTCAAGTTGACCCCCGCCCTGTTCATCCTCTACCTGATGATCACCCGTCAGTGGCGGGTCGCCATGACCGCGGTCGCCACCACCATCGGCGTCACCCTCGGCAGCTTCGGCATCGTCGGCGCCGAGTCCCGGACCTACTTCGGCAGCGTGCTGTGGCAGACCGAGCGGGTGGGCGCCGCCGACATGACGCCCAACCAGTCCCTGGCCGGACTGCTCGCCCGGCTCTACGACTCGATCGAGACCCCCGGCCTGCTCTGGCTCGCGTTCTCCGTGCTGGTGCTGGCGCTCGGCCTGTCCCGGGCCGCCGACGCACACTCCGATGGCGACGAACTGACCGCCTTCACCCTGGTCGGCCTGACCGCCAACGTGGTCAGCCCGATCTCCTGGACGCACCACCTCGTCTGGGTGATCCCGGCCATCATCGTGCTGGCCGATCACGCGGTACGCCGCCGTGATGCCAGCCGCGGACCGGTTCCGCGTACCGCACCCGGCTTACAGGGACCACCGGCGTTGTCCGCGCTCCGCCCGCCGATCTGGTACCCGGCGCTCACCGGCCTCCGGCACGGCGTGGCCGCCATCGGGCTCTACCTGCTCTTCCTGATCTCTCCGATCTGGCCGTACGAACACCAACTGCCGGAGGTCTCGCACTACCAGGACGGCCTGTTCGGCGCGCTGATGGAGAACTCTCTGGCGCTGGCCCTGATCGTGCTGGTCGCCGCACTGCCCTGGCGTCCCGGCGCCGAACCGGCCTTCCACACCGACCGGATGGCGCGGGCCGCGCTGCTGTATGCCCGCCGGTGAACGCTTCAGGGGCAGTTGACCCATTCCTCGGTGCCGTCGGCGAACACCTGCCGCTTCCAGATCGGCAGCCGAGCCTTCACCTCGTCGACCAGGCGCGCGCAGGCGGCGAACGCGGCGGCCCGGTGCGCGGTGCTGACCGCCGCCACCAGGGCCATCTCGCCGATGGCGAGGGGGCCGATCCGGTGCGACACCGCCACCGCGTACACCTCGGGATCGGCGGCGATCTCGTCGGCGACCTCGCGCAGGACCCGCTCGGCGCTCGGATGCCCTTCGTACTCCAGGCTGGTCACCGGGCGGCCGTGGTCGTGGTCGCGGACCACACCGGCGAACGAGACCACCGCACCGGCGCGGCGGTCGGCGACCGCCGACTCGTGCGCGGCGAGATCCAGCGGCTGATCGGTGACCCCACCGAGCACGATCACCATGCGTGCTCTCCCGGCAGCAGCGGCAGGGGCACCACCGGCACCTGGTCCCCGACCTTGCCGACGGTGCCGGGACGGATCACCGCGAACCCGTCGGCGACGGAGAGCCCGCGCAGCATCGCCGAGCCGACGTGTCGCACCGGGCGGGCCGTGCCGTCCACCGGATCGCGGCGGACCAGGGCCAGGTGGGTGTGGTCACCGCGCCCCGCGACGGGCTCGGCGAGCGTGGCGTGTGGCAGCACCGGCATCGCCCGGCCGGCGAGCCCGGCCAGCAGCGGGGCGACCAGCGAGACGAGGGCGACGACGGCGGACTGCGGGTTGCCGGGCAGGCCGGCGACGAACCGGACCCGACCGTCGGTGCCGACCAGCCGGGCCAGCAGCATGGGAAAACCGGGACGAACCGCGACCGTGTTGACCACGTAGTCCGCGCCCAGCGCCGCCAGCGCGGGATGCAGGTGGTCGACCGGACCGTGCATCGTGCCACCGGTGGTGCAGACCAGGTCGGCCCCGGTCAGCGCGGTGCGCAGGGCGGCCACGTGGGCGGGCAGCGTGTCGGCGACCGGTCCGACCACGTCGCCCGGACGGATCCGGCAGCCGTAGCGGCGCAGCCAGGCCGGCAGCGCCGGACCCAGCGCGTCGCGGACCCGGCCCGCGCCGGGTGGGCCGGCGGTCAGCAGCTCGTCGCCGAAGACCAGCAGCGCGGCGCGGGGTTGTCGACGTACCCGCAGGGTGTCGTGGCCGCAGGAGGCGGCCAGACCGATCACCGCCGGGTCCACCGGGGCCCCGGCGGGCAGCAGTTCCTCACCGGCGGCCGCTTCCTCGCCGGGTCGGCGCCACTCCGGCGCGGTGCGCGGCACACCGTCGACCAACCCGTCCGAGGTACGCGTCGACTCCTCCACCCGCAGCACGGCCGACGTCCCCTCCGGAACCATCGCCCCGGTGGCGATCTCGACGGTCGTACCGTCCTCGGTCAGCGGCGCCGGTGCCGAGCCGGCCAGCACCCGGCCGACCACCCGCCACGGGCCGGTGCCGCGCACCGCCCAGCCATCCACACTGGACGTCGGGAAGGCGGGCAGGTCGGTGCGGGTGGTGAGCGGGGCGGCGAGGGTGTGTCCGTCGGTCTCGGCGAGCGGGCGCTCGACGGCGGGCAGCGCGGCGGCCAGGCCGACCGCGTACACCCGGGAGCGCGCCTCCGCCCAACCGGCCGGCGGTGGCGTGGTGACCCGGTCGGCCGCGGATGCGGTTTCCGTCTTCACGGGCCGAGCCTAACCGGTGCGCTGGTGGTCGCCGCCGCGCAACTGGTCCACGGTGTGCGCGAGAATCGGCCCCAGTACGGCGAGACCGTCGCGGGCCCCGCCGGTCGAGCCGGGAAGGTTCACCACCAGCGTGCGGCCGGCCACTCCGGCCACCCCCCGGGACAGCGCCGCGGTGGGCACCTTGTCTCGGCTGTGTGCGCGGATCGCCTCCGCGATGCCGGGGATCTCGTAGTCGAGCAGGTCACGCGTCACGTCGGGGGTGCGGTCGGTGGGGCTGACCCCGGTGCCGCCGCTGGTCAGCACCACGTCGACGGCCTCCGCCACGGCTGCCCGCACCGCCTCGCCGACCGGTTCGCCGTCGGGCACCACCAGGGGCTCCTCCACCGAGCAGCCCAGCTCGCGCAGGCCGGTGACCAGCAGCGGACCGCTGGTGTCGACGTAGACACCGGCGGCGGCCCGGTTGGAGGCCACCACCACCCGGGCGCGGATCACGGTCGGCCCTCCGGGCGCTCCCACCGGCCGGTCTTGCCGCCCTCCTTGCGCAGCACCCGAACCGCGTCGACGCTGGCCGCCGGGTCGACCGCCTTGACCATGTCGACCAGGGCCAGGCCGGCGACCGCAACCGCGGTCAACGCCTCCATCTCCACTCCGGTGCGGTCGGCCGTGCGGGCGGTCGCGCTGATCTCGACGGTGTCGGCGGTCAGCGCCAGGTCGACCGTGACGCCATGCAGCGCGATCGGGTGACAGAGCGGGATCAGGTCGGGGGTGCGTTTGGCGCCCATGATGCCGGCGAGTCGACCGACCGCGAGCGCGTCGCCCTTGGGCAGCCCGTCGCGGCGCAGCAGCTCGATCACCTCGCGAGTGGTGCGCAGTCGGCCGGCGGCGGTCGCCGAGCGACCGGTGACCTGTTTGCCGGAGACATCGACCATGCGTGCCGCGCCGGTCGCGTCGACGTGGGTGAGCTGGGCGGGTTCGATCACGGTCGGCAGCCTATCTCTCCAGTCCGACGAGATTGGCCCTGGCGTTCGGAGGGGCCGGCACCTGATTGTGCCGCCCCCTCCCTACCGGCCCGCCGTCGATGGCTGGGGCACTGACGGCAGGAGTCGCTCGTGAGACCCGTGTGGCGGATCTCCCCCCGTTGAGGAACGTCCGGACGCTACCGGCGCCGGCGATAAGAAATCGATAAGAGCCGCGCCGAGCGGGCGGTGGCTGCTCCCGCCCGTTGCTCAGCGACGAGCCAGCACGCTCTCGGCCAGGCGGCGTTCGACCTCGAACCGCTCCGGGACGCCCATCCGACGGAAGATGGCCAGCGCCCGCTCCCAGTGCCGGCGTGCCTCCACGGGATCGGTGGCGACGAGGTTCTCGGCCACCCCGGTGAGCGCCCGCCCCTGCTCGTACGGATGGGCGATCCGGGTGGCCACCCGCAGCGCCTCGCGGTGCAGCCCGATCAACCGGGCGGCATCTGCCGAGCCGGCCAGGGTCAGTGCGAGATCGTTCAGCGCCGCCGCCTCGGCATGCGACTCACCCGACTCGACCGCCAGTTTCCGGGCCGTCTCGTGCTCGACCACCGCCTCGTCAATGTGCCCGAGACCCCGCAACGCCACACCCAGATCGTTGCGCACCTCCGGCTCCGCGTAGCGGTGACCGGTGCGCTCCCGCAGGACCAGCGCCGCCCGCAGCGCCCGCCGGGCTGCCTCGTACCGCCCCATGCGGCACTTCACCGCTCCGATGTGACTCAGCGCGTTGAGCAGATGGAACTGGTCCCGACGTTGCCGGGCGAGGTAGAGGTGCAGGCGATGCAGCCGCAGCGCCTCGTCGTACCGGCCGAGCAGGGCGAGTACGAGCCCGAGGTTCGGCAGTACGTTCGTAACCTCACCCACCTCAAAGCGGGCGGTCCCACGCAGTCCGTCCAGACCGACGCTGACGGCTTCTTCCAGTTCGCCCAGAAGCCAGTGGACCGCGCCCAGGTTGAGGCGGTAACGGGTGAGATTCGACAGATCCCCGTTCCGCTCGCAGATGCTGACAGCATCCTTGACGTGCTTCAGCGCACCCGAATAGTTTCCCGTTCTGGTGTAGGCCGAGGCGAGATAGTTGTGCATCACCGCGATGGCACTCTCGTCAGCTGTGGCCTGCGCCGCGGCGAGCCCGGCGAGATGGGTGACGATGATGTCGTCGTAATACCCGCGGATGAAGAGAAACCGCCACAGCGATCGCGCCAGCTGCCATGCCTGCCGGTACCGCCCCCATCTGCATGACCACTGCACCAGGGAGACGAGATCGACCCGTTCCGTCTCCACCCGTTCCTCGGTCGGTTCACCTAGTACCCGGAGCAGATCGGGGCGGCGCGGCGCGTCGAGGTTCACGTGCCACCGGACAGAACCCGACTCGAGCGAGTCGGCCACGGGAAACACGACGTTGAGCACGAGGTCGATCAATTCGGAGAAGGCATTCCCTCGCACCTCCGCCGAATCGGTTCGAGTCGACAGCTCATGTGCGTACTGTCGGATCAGGTCATGCATCCGGTAGCTTCCGGCTCGCGCCTCTTCGATCAGGTGACAATCGAGGAGTTCCTCGAGAACTTCGATGGTGACATCGTACGGAAGACGGGAAACAGCACTGGCAATCGTGGCGTCGAATTCGGCACCCGGATGGACGCTCAGCATCCGGAACAGTTCTTTGGCGCGTTCCGTCAATTGCTCGTAGGAGGCACCGAATGCCGACGCGACGCTGCGGTCACCGGTGCCGAAGGTCGCCAGCCCTGATTCCTCCACCGCCAGGCGGGCGGCCAGATCGGCGAGCCGGCGGCTGCGCCGATGGGCCAGCCGCGCCCCGACCAGCCGGATCGCCAGCGGCAGGTGGCCGCAGCGCCGGACGATCTCCGCGGCCGCCTCGGGCTCGGCCCGCACCCGCTCCACGCCGACGTTCGTGGCGAGCAACCGCAGCCCCTCGTCGTACGTCAGCACGGACAACGACTCCGGTGGCCCGACGTCCAGATCGCTGAGCCGGCGGCGAGAGGTGACCAGCACCACCGACCACGAGCTGACCGGCAACAACGGAGTCACCTGCCGGCTGTCGGCCGCGTTGTCGAGCACGATCACGACCCGGCGGGTGGCCAACTCCCGCCGCCACAGCCCTCGGCGTTCCTCCAGATCAGCCGGGATGCGGTCGGCCGGCACACCCAACTGGCGGAGGAGCACCACCAGCGCCGCGCCCGGCTCGACCGGGTTCCCCGCACCGTGACCCTGGAGGTCGATGAAGAGTCGACCGTCCGGATACGACTCCGCCAGTCGTCGGGCGACATGGACGGCGAGAGTGGTCTTCCCGCTGCCCGCCATCCCGTCGACAAGATGCATCACGGGCGCTGATCCGGCGGCGGCCCGGGTCTTGGCCACCATCCGCTCGATCATCTCGCCACGGCCGACGAAGTCGGCCACCGGTCGGGGCATCCAGTCCCAGTGGCCGTCGCCCGCCTTCGCCGGGACAGCCGTCCGGGTGAAGGGCTCATCGCCGTCCGAGGCCGAGGCCGGGGCCGGCCCGGCCTCGGAAGTCTCGTGTTCGATCATTGCCCGGTAGAGGTGCCGGAGTTCGGCGCTCGGCTCGATACCCAGCTCGTCCCGGAAGACACGAGTCGCCGCCCGGTAGACCGAGATCCCACCGGCATGGTCACCTCTGCGGTGCAGTGCCCGCATCAGTGGCAGCAGCGCCGTCTCCCGGAGCGGATGGTCGGCGACCACCTTCCGCAACAGCGGAATCGCCTCGTCGAGCCGGCCCATGCCGATGTCGATGTCGGCGAGGAGTTCGACCGCCAGCAGGTACTGCTCCTCGGCAGCCGCCACGTGAGCGGCCAACGTCGGACCGACCGGGACACCGGCGAGCGGCGGCCCGGCCCACCGGGACGTCGCGAGGCCCAGCACCGACCTCGCCGATGCGACCTCACCGCCCGAACGCAGCAGGCGCGCCCGCTCGACCTGGTCGAGGAAGCGGAACAAGTCGACCTCGTCCGGCCGGACGTCGAGGCGGTAGCCGCTGCCCTGCCGCGTGAGCACCCGCCGGTCCGCCGCGGAACGTTCGAATTCGCGGCGCAGATTGGCCGCGTACATCCGTACGTTGGGTACCGCCGAACGCGGCGGGTTGTCCGGCCATATCTCGTCGATCAACCGGTCGATCCCGACAACCCGGCCGGGCTGCACGGCGAGCATCGCGAAAAGCGTCTGCTGCTTGGGCGTCCCCAGAATGACTGGTGACGCCGCGGAGAACACCTGGAGACCGCCAAGCACTTCAATCTTCACATGCCCCGGCTCCTCGACGCGTAGGGGACGGTTCACGCGAGGTCACCTTAACAGTCGGTGGCTGCGCACCATCCCACGGATCCACGGATCGAAACCCAGCCGAGTGAAGAGGAACCACTGCTCCGAGCCGGGCGAATCGCGGACGAGGAACTGCTGTTTGAATCTCCCTGCCGGAGGTAGCAGGCTTCTCGGGAAGCAACCGAAGCGGGAAGCGTCTATCCCACCGCAGCGAAGTCGGACGCTCTGCACGGATGCCATAGACAGAACGTCACGAATCAGGACGGGATTAACTAATAGAGTGCATAACGACATTTATTACTGCTAAGCGGCCCGTTCTCTACCTAAGCTCCCTCTCAGTCGGCAGGCAACACGCCGACAAATCGAAACTTCCGTTTACCGACGAGTGAGGAGTAGGGACATGAACGGCAGCGACTGGGGTTGAGAAGTTGGGCACCGCCCCTTCGACCCACCGGGGTAGGATGCCCTCACGAAAGACGCGACCTGGGAGTGCCGTGACACTTTTCAGGCGAGGCGACACTGAGACCGATCGGCAGCTACGGCTGCTCATCGGTCTCGTCGTCGTATTTGCGAGCCTCGCCGTTTTCGCGGCACTGCGACTCGTTCTGACATCGTCCGCACCCAGATCCCTCAACGACTACGCGACCCTCCTGACGATCCTCTTCATGATCGTGGTGGGCACCTCGGTCAAGGCCCGAATCCGCATCCGGTCCACCACCCACCTGATCAGCTGGAACGAGATGGCGATCGTGATCGGGGTCGCCGTCGCTCCGACCTCCTGGGTGGTGCTGTGCACCGCGCTGGGCGTCGCGATCGCCTCGGTCCGGCTGTCCCCCGTCAAGGTGGCCTTCGGCGTCGGCAAGAACGTCCTCGTGGCCTGGGCCGCAGGAAGCACACTCGCGCTGCTCGACTGGTCGTGGCCGGCAGCGGACCTGCTCGGCATGGCGGTCGGCCTGGCACTCGCCTACCTCGCCGCCGCGCTCGTCGACGATCTCCTCGCCATCCCGGTCATCGCCCTCGCCTCGGGCACCCGGATCTCTCAGCAGTTCCGCAGCAACCTCGATCTCCGCATCGGCGGCTTCTGCGTACGCTTCGTCGTCGCCCTCTCCACGCTCCTGCTACTTGAGATCGACATCCGACTGCTCCTCGCCGTCCCACCACTCGTACTCAGCCTGCACCTGGCGTACTCCGGCCGGATCCGGCAACGAACCGAACAGCAGGCCTGGCAGCGGCTCGCGCAGACCACCGACGCACTCAACGTCGTCGAACTCGAAGAGGTCCTGACCACCGCGGTCACCCGGGCCGCCGAGCTGTTCTCCGCCGACGAGGTGGAGATCGAGCTGCGCGACGCGGGCCGGATCGTGCGGGGCGAAAGCAATGGCAACACGTACGACGTCCCGGTCGGCGAGCCCACCAGCAGGCCGGGCACGCTGGTACCGGTCCGCCTCGAGGGGCACGACAAATCGATCGACGTGGGCGTGCTGCGGCTGCGCTTCCGGGAGCCGGTGCAACTCAACGAACGGGAACGGTACACCCTGCACACCTTCGCCTCAGCGCTGTGCACGGCGGTACGCAACGCCCAGGCGTACGCCGAACTCGCCCGGGTGGCACAGGCCCACGCACACGCCGCGGCACACGACGCCCTGACCGGCCTGGCGAACCGGCGCCACCTGCTCGACGAGGGCAACGAACAGCTGCACAACCGGCACGCCGAGGGAGTCACCGCGCTGGTCCTGATCGACCTGAACCACTTCAAGGAGGTCAACGACACCCTCGGTCACGCCGCCGGTGACCAGACGCTGGTACAGGTCGCCGAGCGGCTGCGCGCCGCCGCCCAGGCCGAGGACCTGGTGGCCCGACTCGGCGGCGACGAATTCGCCGTACTCCTGCGGGCCCTGCCCGCCCCCGCGGTGGCCGCGCACCGGGCCGAGACCCTGCTGGCGGCGCTGCACGAGCCGTTCGACATCGACGGCATGCGGATCAGCGTCGAGGCCAGCGGCGGCATAGCCGCCGCGCCGGCGACCGGCGGAATGGTCGAGCTGCTACGCCGCGCCGACGTCGCGATGTACCAGGCCAAGCGCGCCGGGCAACGGATCGCCACCTACGCACCGGCCCGCGACACCGCCGACCTCGGCCGGCTCACGCTCGGCGGCGAACTGCCCCGCGCCGTCGCCGACCAGGAGTTCACGGTGAACTTCCAGCCGATCGTCGACCTCGGCACCGGCGAGGTCATCGCGGCCGAGGCGCTGGCCCGGTGGCGCCACCCCACCCACGGCATGATCGACCCGCTGCGCTTCCTGGAGGCGGTCGAACGCTCCGGGCTGCTTCCCGCGTTCGCCGAGGCCATCCTCGACCAGGCGCTGATCGCCGCCAACACGTGGCGCGACGCCGGTTTCGACATCCCGGTCGCGGTGAACGTCTCCCCACGCAGCCTGCTCGACGCCCGGTTCCCCGGCGCGGTGCTGGCCCGCCTACGCGCCCACGACGTGCCTCCCGACCGGCTGATGCTGGAGCTGACCGAAACCCTCACGCTCAGCCAACTCGACGTCGTCGACCAGGTACTCACCCGGCTACGCGACTCCGGTGTCCGACTCGCACTCGACGACTTCGGCACCGGCTACTCCTCGCTGTCCCTGCTCTCCCGGGTACCAGTGCACGAGCTGAAGATCGACCGAAGCTTCGTCACCGCGATGGAGTCCTCCGCCGAAGCCGCCGCCATCGTCCGCTCCACCCTCGATCTCGGCCGCAGCCTCGCCCTGTCGGTGGTCGCCGAGGGGGTGGAACGGGAAGCGCAACGCCAAGCCCTCTGGGAACTCGGCTGCACCGCCGGTCAGGGCCACCTCTTCGCCCGGCCGCTGCCCGCCGGGACGCTGCTCGCGGCTCTCCGCCGGGGCGCCGACGGCCGGCCGGGCGCCCTCGCCACCGCGCTGCACGACGCCGGCGCGGTGGTCCGGCTACCACCGGCTCGCCGGCCGGGGGCCCGCGGTCGCCACCAGCCGGCCTGACACACTGGACCGGATGCGCACCGCCACCACGACCGGCCGCCGCCCCCTGTGGTGGCACCGCCTCGACTCGGCCGCCGGTGGCCTTCCGCTCGACCTCGGTCTCTACGCCGCCTCGGCCACCTTCGCGGCAGTCACCGCCGCCACCTCCACCCTCACCCCGCACCGCGCCTGGGGTGCGACCGCCGCGCTGGGCTACCTCGCCGTCACACTCGCCGCCGTCGGTCAACTCCTCGTGCGTCGCCACCGACCGAACTCCCCGCTCGTCGGGGTACCGGCCCGTTGGCTGGTCACCGCACTCGGCTTCACCAGCGCCGTCCTGCTGCCCCTGATCGCGCAGAGCGCGCAGCGCGCCGCCGGACGGACCGACCGGGCCCAGGAGGAGGTGCTGGTCGTCGAGGAGTCCGGGCGACGCCTGTTGGAGAGCGGCACGCCCTATCTCGGACCGGACGCCATCGCCGCGCTGCACCCGGACGACCAACTGCTCGGCTACACCCCGTACCAGCCGGGAATGGCTCTGTTCGGGCTGCCCCGCGCGCTGTCCGACGCCTGGTGGACCGATGCCCGGGTCTGGTTCGCCATCGGCACCACCCTGGTCCTCCTGCTCGCCGTCCGCATCCTGCGGCACCCCGCGGCCGGAGCCCGACACGACGCACTCCTGCTGCGCGGCGCCCAGGCCGCCACCGTACTGCCGATCTGCGCGCTCACCCTGGCCACCGGCGGCGACGACCTACCCGTACTCGCGCTCTGTCTGCTGGCCCTCGCCTTCGCCGCCACCGCACGTCCCGGCCCGGCCGGCATCGCCGTCGGCCTGGCCGGGGCGCTCAAACTCTTCGCCTGGCCGGTCGCCGCAGTGCTGATCATCTGGGGATTCGCCCGCCGGGCCGGGCTACGGGTCGCGGCCGGCGCGTTGGGGCTACCCGCCGCCGCGCTGCTGCCCGCCCTGCTGGTCGACTCCGAGGCGCTGGTGGAGAACGTGCTGCGGTTCCCTCTCGGGCACGGCCTGGTCACCAGCCCGGCGCAGTCACCGTTCCCCGGACACCTGATCGCGGGCGCGCTGCCCGCCGGCCGGGCGATCGCCGCGGCGCTGCTGATCGGCACCGGGCTGGTGATCGCCGTCCGGCTCGCCCGCCGCCCGCCCCGCACCGCCCACGCTGCGGCGCTGATCTGCGGGTACGGACTTCTCGCGGCCATCCTGCTGATGCCCGCCACCCGCTTCGGCTACCTGCTGTACCCGATCGCCTTCCTACTCTGGGCGCCCGCGCTGGCCCAGCCCCCGGATCCGGCAACCGGCGGGCGAAGAGTGCCCGCAGGGCGTAGACCTGAAGGCATGACCAGATACCGCGACCGCGCCGAGGCGGGCCGGGTGCTCGCCGACCGGCTGACCGCCCTGATCGGCGAACCGGATGTCGTCGTACTCGGCCTGGTCCGCGGCGGCGTGCCCGTGGCCCGAGTCGTCGCCGAACGCCTCGGCGTGCCGCTGGACGTACTGGTGGTCCGCAAGCTCGGCATGCCGATGGCTCCCGAGGTCGCCTTCGGGGCGTTGGGTCCCGGTGGCGTACGCGTGCTCAACGACATGGTCGCCAGCCACCTCGGCCCGGACGACATCGCCGAGGTCCAGCGCCGTGAACAGGCGGAACTCGACCGGCGGGAGCAGCTCTACCGGACCGGCCGGCCACCGCTGGACCTGACCGGCCGCATCGCCGTCATCGTCGACGACGGACTGGCCACCGGAGCCACCGCCCGCGCAGCCGTCCAGGTCGCCCGCCAACTCGGGGCCCGCCGCGTGGTGGTCGCCGTCCCGGTCAGCTCCGAGGAGGCGTACGAGATGCTCGCCGCCGAGGCCGACCAGGTGATCTGCCCCCAGCGCCCGCCCACCTTCGGCGCGGTCGGGGCGTACTACGACGACTTCCACGAGGTCCCCGACGACGAGGTGACGGCAGCGCTGACGGCTACCGGATGAGCCGACCAGGTACCTTCGGGTGATGAGCCTGACCTGTCCCAAGTGTCACGGAGAAATGCGCCAGTACGAGCGCAGCGGCGTCGTCATCGACCAGTGTGGTGAATGCCGGGGCATCTTCCTCGACCGCGGCGAGTTGGAGAAACTGTTCGAGGCGGAGGCCAACTGGAGCGCGCAGCAGACCCCGCCCGCCCCCCAGCGCCCCGCCGGCTACCCGGCGCCGCCGCCCGCACCCGCCCCGCACCAGCCCGGCTACGGCGCCGTGCCGCCCCCGCCCGGCTACCCGGCACCGGCTCCGATGTACGGCCACGGGCAGCAGCACTACGGCTACCACGGTCACTACCGGCGCAAGAAGCGCAAGAGCTTCCTGGACGAGATGTTCGGCTGAGCCCTGACAGCCGGTTTCTCCGGCTGATTCCCACGGCGACCGGGCCGCCTCACCGGCCGGCCCGGTCCTCCGCCACCACGCCGCAGGTGCCCCAGCGGTTCAGACGATCGCCATGTCCACGAATCGCGACAGGTGCAATTGCGCTGCCACGGTCACCGTGTCGGTCGGGCCATTCCGGTGCTTGGCAATAATGAAATCCGCTTCCCCGGCCCGCGGCGACTCCTTGTCGTAGTAGTCGTCGCGGTGCAGAAGTATGACAACGTCCGCATCTTGCTCAATTGACCCAGACTCGCGCAAATCGGACAATTGGGGGCGCTTGTCGGTGCGCTGCTCGGGGCCACGGTTCAGCTGGCTGACCGCGATGACCGGGCACTCGACCTCCTTGGCCAGCAGCTTGAGGCCCCGGGACAGGTCCGCGACCTCCTGCTGCCGGCTCTCGGTGCGCTTCGGCGAGGTCATCAGCTGGAGGTAGTCGACCACGATCAGCTTGAGGTCGTGCCGCTGCTTGAGTCGGCGGGCCTTGGCCCGGATTTCCATCAGGTTCATGCTCGGCGTGTCGTCGACGAAGAGCGGGGCCTCACTGATCTCGCCCATGCAGCGGGCGAGCTTCGTCCAGTCGTCGTCGGAGAGCTGCCCGCTGCGCAGCACGTGCAGAGGCACGCGGGCCTCGGCCGAGAGCAGCCGCATGACGATCTCGACCTTGCTCATTTCCAGCGAGAAGATGGCCGCCGCCTGATTCGTCCGGATAGCCGCATTTCTTGCAAAGTCCATGCTTGCCGTGCTGTTGTGCGTGGGAATCATGGCGCGGCCGGCCAAGTACAAGTGATCGGGACTGTCGACGGTTACACAGCGCACCGGCACACTCGCAACTGGGCGTACATCGACAATGTATCGGGAGCGAGTGCCCGCACGGCTGACCTTGCACCTACGCTGCGCATGAGACAACTGCTTCCGCGTCAGCCTGAACACCTCATCGGAAGTCGAGAAGTTCAGTGTGAACGCGACCGAACTCTCGGGTCGACGCCCGTTGACCTCTTTGCGATTGACGGAGCAGCGGTATCCCAGGCTGACGATAAGTTCGTACACATCCTCGGCCAATCGCTCGGATGTGGTGGTGTATTGAACATGACCGGCCGGCGTGACAGTGCCGTCCGTGTCGAGCAGTCCGGCCAAGAGCGCCCTTCGTTGATCTTCAGAGGCTCGCAAATAGGGCTGCGGGATGTGCTTGTTATTCAGAACCCCGGCCGCTCGCAGATGTCCGGTGAACGAGCCGTGCAATCGTCGGCAGGGTGCGCAATGGCGGGCACCGCCCCAACTGGACGCCAGGGTCACTCCGCACGTCTCGCAGCCACCTCGGCTCGTGGCCTTGACGAGCCCTCTCGACCGGCCGCCGCATGACCTCCCACAGGTTTGAACGGCAGCGCCGCGAGGGGCGAAGGTGGCACCGCAGACGATGCACACTCGCTTCTCGAGGGGCTCCACCGGTGGCAGCTTGATCCCGTAGGAGTAGCGGCCGGTCCCGAGGGTAACCACGAAGCCATCGTCCGTTATGTGCTGAGCAATCTCGGCGTCCGCCGAGGTGAAGCGAGCAGCGGCGGCATGCCCGTCACCCAACCACACCCCCAGGGTGTAAGGAGGAATGGGCAAATCATCCCTTACCGGAAGAGACAGCGGACGAGCATTGTCGACCGCATGGTTGGCCCGCCCATCCGCCTGGTGCCGTAAGGTGCTGGCAATCTGCTCCGTGGTGATGACCTGCGGATGGTCCGCAGTCGTCTCGGCATTTCTAAGCCTGTTCACCCGAGTCCGGAACTCACCAAACAAGGCGTGGGCAGGGTAGGCAGCGATCATCCGTCGCCATGGCCTCCCCCGCCGGGTGTACTCCCGTTCGGCCTTGCCGGCGACGCCAACCTTGGCGGCCACGACATGCAGGATGTTCCGGAATTCGGGCCCGGCGATCTCCACGGCCTCCGGGTATGTGATGAGTCGGTCCGGAGACGTTGTGACGGCCAGATGGGCCGCTGCGGCAGCGTCACGCGCCTGCGCATCCCACTGATGACTCGGCCGCGCCTCACTCCGCTGACGGCGGGCTGCCCGAGTGGTCGTCGCCCACAGATGCTCGGCGTCGGCGACGATGGTGGAGCCGTCGGAGAATTGGACCTCGTAACACGGCCGGTCGTGCATGATGTCGAAAGCGTGCGTGATGACCGTGGGTCGTCCGTCGGCGCCGATCAGCTGATCACCCACCCTGACGTCACCCATAGTGGTCCACCCATCGGGGGTTGGCAGCGGGGTGTCGAGTGCTAGCGCCTTGCCCAGGCCCGGCCGGCCGGCCACGATGATCAACTGGCCGGCGTGCAGACCGTTGAGCAGGCGGTCCAGGTCGGTGAAGCCGGTGGGCACACCGGTCATCACGCCGCCCTGGGCACCGACCGCCTCGATCTCGTCGAGGGTGGGTTGGAGCATGTCGGCGAGCACGGCGAAGTCCTCGCTGACCCGGCGTTCGGTCACGTCGTAGACGGCCTGCTGGGCCAGGTCGACGATGTCGTCGACGTCGCGGCTGCCACCGCCGCCGGTCCCGTAGCCGAGCTGGACGATCCTGGTGCCGGCCTCGACGAGCCGCCGCAGCACCGCCCGCTCACTGACGATGCGCGCGTAGTAGGCCGCGTTCGCGGCGGTCGGCACGCTCGCGATCAGGGTGTGCAGGTAGGGCGCGCCGCCGATCCGGGCCAGGTCGCCGGAGTCCGCCAGGGCCGCCGCGACGGTGATCGCGTCGGCCGGTTCACCCCGACCGTAGATCTCCAGGATGGTGTCGAAGATGGTGGCGTGCACCGGCCGGTAGAAGTCGTTGGTCTTGAGGATCTCGACGACGTCGGCGATGGCGTCCTTGGACAGCAGCATGCCCCCCAGCACGCACTGCTCGGCGGCGACGTCCTGGGGTGGCGTCTTGTCGAACTGGCCGTCGCGGGGCGGCGGGCCGGACGGCGGCCCACCACCAGGGAACGACTCCGTCCGCATGTCGTCGGTGACCGACACCGGGCCCCCCTCCACTGCGTCGGATCGGTTCCATGCTTATCGCCCGAGTGCGACAACGTCGACCGTCCGCGTCGATCGGGGGCCATCGGGCGGCCGGTCGGGGGCTAACCATACGGAACCCGAGGTCAGCCGCTCAACCAGGCCGGTGGACGAGCCTCGGGACAACCTGTGGATGCCGGCGGGCAAGGGTGTGCACAGGGTGTGGATAACGGGTGGGGAACATGCCATCGGGACGTCGCTGACCTGGGCAGCTAATATCCACATGCTGTGGACGAAACTTTCGGGTAGGGCTTTGTCCTGATAGTCCCGTAGGATCGGTGCGCTACGGCTACACCTGGACAGCGGATTGCGCTTTCGGTTGAGAAGGGTCACGCTCCGGCCGTGAGTTACCGGGACTGGGAACGCGGGGAGGATGGCCCGCGCGAGCGAGGGCCGGCCGCTTCGTGGGCCGATCCCGTTGACCGGTCTCCGGCCGAGCGATACGACTCGCCCACCGAGCAGTACCGCACCCCGAGCCGCCGCCGGGCCATCGAGCGTGGTCAGCAGGAACCGGAGGAGTCGTACCTGCCGCGCTGGGCGCTGGAGTCGGGTGTACGCAGTGCCGACGGTGGCGGCCGGCATGCCGCCCCGGACGATGACGACGCCGACGGGCCGCGCTACGCCAGTTGGCGCTCGACCGAGAGCACCCGGGGCCGGTGGGCCGCCGACACGGAGACCAGCCGCGGCCGGCGGGCGGCCGATTCGAATTCGCGCGGCCCCGCCACCGAACCGGTGTCCGACCACACCCGGGAGTGGACCTTCGACCACCCGCAGGAAGAGGGGTACGTCGGCAGCCGGCGAGCCGAGGAGGACGATCCGGTGTCCGGGGCGGCGCCGAGGAGCCGTCCCCGCCGGGCGCAGTCACGACGCCGCGAGGTGATCTGGTCGGGCCTGGAGGATGAAGGCCAGCAGCCGACCGATTCGGAACCGGTCGCCGAGCCGCCCACGCGACGCCAACGGCGTGCGGTGGAGCCGGCTGCCGCGCCGGAGGTGGACCCCTGGGAACGGGCAACGGAGCACCGAACGCGGGGGGCTCGGCCGGAGGATCCGCCGGCGGTGGACCCGTGGGATGCTTCTGGCCTGCACGCCTGGCAGCAGCCCGCCATCGGTGCCGGCCGTGGTACGGAGCAATCCGATCCCTGGGATGCCGACAGCACGAGCCAGTGGCTCCAGGCGGCCGATGCGGGCCAGTGGCTCCAGCCCGACACCACCGGGCAGTGGGACCGTGACGCCGAGGCGGACCGGCGGGACCGGCAGCAGGCTCTCGACGGGCGGAACGGTTCCTCCGCCCCGGATCGATGGGACCGTACGGAGCCGCCGCGCTCGGGTGCCACGTCCGGTGCGGGGCAGTGGTCCTGGGCTGAGCCGGCTGGACCGGAACCGGTGTCGGAGGGTTTCTGGCCGGGGACCCGGCTGGCGGGGGACGACCCTCGCTGGGTCGACGCGAGTGCGTCGGCGCCGCGCTCTCCGGTGGTCGGTTACACCGCGCCTCGCCCTCGCCCGGCACCGCAGCGGCGTGCGGCCCCGGCTCCTCCCGCGCGGCCGGTCGGCATGGCGGCCGTACGGCGGGGCATCGAGGCGGTCAGCACCGGTAGCTGGAACCGGCGCCTGGAGGACGACCTGCTCGATCCGGATCCGGGTGGTCCGTGGCTGCCGCTGCTCTACACGGCGGCGTGCTATCTCCTGCCGGCGATCGTGATCTTCGTCTGGCTGTTGACGCTGGATGGCACACCCCCGGCGGGGTGCGTGACCGACATCAGCGGCGGTGGGTGCGACTCACAGCGGGCCCGGGCCTTCGGCGCGATGGTGGCCGGGATACCGCGCTTCGGGTTGGCACTGGCCAGCAGCCTGGTGGTCGCGATGCTGCTCCGGAGGGTGGGTACGACCTGGAAGTCGACCACGATCGCGCTCGCCGCCGCGGTGGTGGGCGGCGGCCTCTCCACCGTCCTGATCAGTGCGTTGACCGGTCAGCCCATCGGCGGCTGACATCGAGGGACGAGGTCGCGTCCCGCCGAGCACCGGTTCGCGTCGCCCAGGTGGGAAGGACTCGACAGCCGGACGTGAGCGGGCCCGCACCGATGGACGGTGCGGGCCCGGTCAGGTTGGGTCGGCGGGGTCAGCCCTGCACGACGTTGAGGTTGAAGGTGGCGCTCACCTCGGGGTGCAGCTTGATCCGCACCGGGTGCGACCCGATCGACTTGATGTGGCCGCCCGCCTCCAGCCGGCGGCGGTCCAGCGACGGACCACCGGCGGCCTTGACGGCGTCAACGATCTCGGCCGGGGTGACCGAGCCGAAGAGCCGGCCACCCTCGCCGGCGCGGGCCTTCAGGCTCACCTTGAGGCCCTCGAGCTGACCCTTCACCTCGTTGGCGTGGTCGAGGTCGCGGATCTCACGGGCCGCGCGGGCCCGCTTGATCAGCGTGACCTGCTTCTCCGCGCCCTTGGTCCAGGCGATCGCGAAGCCCTGCGGAAGCAGGTAGTTACGGCCGTAGCCGTCCTTGACCTCCACGATGTCGCCCGGGGCACCGAGCCCGGACACCTCCTGCGTCAGGATGATCTTCATATCGGTGCCTCCTGTCAGCGGGCCGTCGCGGTGTACGGCAGGAGCGCCATCTCACGGGCGTTCTTGACCGCACGAGCGATCTGCCGCTGCTGCTGCGAGGTGACGCCGGTCACCCGCCGAGCGCGGATCTTGCCGCGGTCGGAGATGAACTTGCGCAGCAGCGCGGTGTCCTTGTAGTCGATATAGGTGATCCCGTCCTTGTCGAGCGGGTTCACCTTCTTCTTCGGCTTGCGCAATGCCGCAGCCTTCGCCACTGCTCTTGCTCCTGGTTTACGATCACGGGCGCTCGGGGCCATCAGAACGGAGGCTCCTCTTCGAAGTTGGTGCCACCGGAACGAGCGGGGGCTGGTGCGGCTGAAGCCCAGGGGTCGTCGAAGTTTCCTCCGCCGCCCTGGCCACCACCACCACCACTACCACCGAAGCCGCCGCCACTGCCACCGGAGCGGGACATCTTCTGCACCTTCGCCGTGGCGTAGCGCAGCGACGGGCCGATCTCGTCGACCTCCAGCTCGATGACAGTGCGCTTCTCACCCTCGCGGGTCTCGTACGACCGCTGACGCAGCCGGCCGGACACGATCACGCGGGCGCCGCGTTGCAGCGACTCCGCCACGTGTTCCGCGGCCTGACGCCAGACGGTGCACGAGAGGAACAGCGGCTCGCCGTCCTTCCATTCACCGGACGCCCTGTCCATGAACCGGGGCGTCGAGGCGACCCGGAACTTGGCGACCGCGGCCCCGGAGGGGGTGAACCGCAACTCGGGGTCATCGGTCAGGTTGCCGATGACCGTGATGGTGGTGTCTCCTGCCATGACCATCTCCTCGCGCACTCATCCGTACCCGCCGTACAGGTTCGCAGAACCCTCTGACAGCACGGATGAGGCTGATCCGGGTGGGGCTGGGTGGAATGCTCAGCGCATCTCGGGACGGATGACCTTGGTACGCAGCACGGACTCGTTGAGTCGCAGCTGCCGGTCCAACTCGGCCACGGCCTCCGGGGTCGCCTGGAGGTCGATGACGGCGTAGATGCCCTCGGCCTTCTTGTTGATCTCGTACGCGAGGCGCCGGCGGCCCCACACGTCGGTCTTCTCCACCGAGCCACCCGCGGTCCTGATCACGTTCAGGTACGTGTCGAGCGACGGGGCGACGGTGCGCTCCTCGAGGCTGGGATCGAGGATCACCATGATTTCGTAATGACGCAAGACGTGCTCACCTCCTGTGGGCTGGGCGGCCACGGTCCTTCCGTGGCAGGAGGTCGTGCGTCGTGGTCCGTCCCGATCCGGAAGACCCGGCCCCGGGTGCGGACGACCGGACCAGGATACCCGGCCCGGACGATCACCAGCGCCGAGGCCAGGGGCGCAGCGATCCGGGGGCCCGTGCCGACCGCACTGTCGACACGGGCCCCCGGACTGACGTGACCGCGGGGCGCCTCGTCCGCATTCCTTGGGTGGGACCTGGGGAGGAACGACCACACCGATGAGATTGGACCGGAGACGCCCCGCGGAGCTTTATCACGTTGTTACCTGACGTTATCGCGGAAGCAGGCGGCAGGTGGGGCAAACCCTGGAATTGCCGACATTTTGTCCATCGATCCAGACCCGCCGATCCGGAAGGGCTCTCCCGTCGGCCGGCTGGAACGCCGGGCGTACCTGTTGTCGGATCCACCGGTATCAACGATTCCCGCCGTACCCGGTGACGCGACGGGCGCGATGGGCGTGGCCCCGGGTGTCGTCCACTCGACGTAGGCTCGCCTGCATGCGCATCGGAGCCCACGTCGATCCCACGGACCCGCTCGCGGAGGCGACCGCTCGTGCGGCCGACGCCGTGCAGTTCTTCCTCTCCGACCCGCAGGGTTGGAAGGCGCCGCAGCCCCGCGCGGACGCGGAGCACCTGCGCACCGGCACCATCGACATCTACGTGCACGCGCCGTACGTGGTGAACGTCGCCACCGGGAACAACCGGGTCCGGATCCCCAGTCGCAAGCTGCTGCTCGCGCACGCGAAGGCGGCTGCCGCGATCGGCGCGAAAGGACTGGTGGTGCACGGCGGGCACATCAGTTCCGGAGACGACCCCGGCGCCGGGTTCGACAACTGGCGCAAGGCCCTGGCGTACGCGGAGGACTCGGGTGGCTTCGGGCTGCCGGTGCTCATCGAGAACACAGCCGGCGGTGAGAACGCCTGCGCGCGCCGACTGGACTCGCTCGCCCGGCTCTGGGACGCCATCGGTGATCATCAGGTCGGTTTCTGTCTCGACACCTGCCACGCCCACGCCGGCGGTGAGGAACTCCTCGGCCTGGTCGACCGGGTGAAGGCGATCACCGGGCGGATCGACCTGGTGCACGCCAACAACTCCAAGGACGGGTTCGGGTCGGGCCGCGACCGCCACGACAACCTGCGCGGCGGAACCATCGACCCGGAGCTGGTGGTGGCGGTGATCCGGGCGGCCGGAGCCACGGTCATCGTCGAGACGCCCGGCGGCACCGAGGGCCAGGCCAGCGACATCGCCTTCTTGCGGGAACAGCTCGGCGGGGAGACCACGGCGCGATGACGACGGGCAGAACCGGCGGTGACCGCAACGCCACAGGCGCGGTCAGCGAGGACAGATCCGACCGGAGCGGCGACGGCGACGGCGTGGACGAGCGGCCAGAGCCCGGCCAGGACGATCCGAAGAAGGACACCGACGCCGACCAGGACGCCGGCACAGCCGACAAGAAGAGGGACGGCAAGGACGCCGCTGGCACGACCGACAAGGACAGCGACCACGCCGACAAGAACGCGGCCGACAAGGCCGACGCTGGTACGGCCGAGCGGGACGGGAAGGACCACGAGGGTCGGGACGAGGTCCCGGCGGACGGGGACAGCAAGGATCCCTGGGCCTCCTTCGGGCCGGCCCCCGACCCGGTGCCGACCTGGTACGGGCGCTTCGGCCGCCGATTCGGCCGGATCCTGATCCACGAGTGGACCCTGGCCGCTCTCGGCTCGCTCGCGTTGGCCGCGCTGATGACCTGGCCGACGCTGCGCTACCCCCGGCACACGCTGCCCCAGGACTACTGGGACCCGAGCCTCCAGGCATGGCAGATGGCCTGGTCCGGGCACATCCTGCTGACCGACCCCACCCAACTGTGGCACGCGAACGTGTTCTTCCCGGAGAGCTGGACCTTCGCCTTCTCCGACACGCTGCTCGGCTATGCGCCGGCCGGCATGATCGGCACCGGGCCGGAAGCCGCCCTCGTTCGCTACAACATCATGTTCGTGCTGGCGCACGCGCTCGCCACGTTCGGCGCGTACGTGCTGGCCCGGCAACTCGGGGCGGGACGGATCGGGTCCGCCGTGGCCGGCGTCAGCTACACCTACGCGCCGTGGCTGCTGGCCCAGGCCGGTCACCTGCACGTGATCTCCAACGGCGGCATCCCGCTGGCGTTGGCCATGCTGGCCCGGGGGCACGGCTGGTCGCTGCGGCACGGCTACCGGCCCGAGCGTCGGCGCGAGGGCTGGGTCTACGGCGGTTGGCTGGTGGCGACCTGGCAGCTGAGCCTCGGCTTCGGCATCGGCCTGCCGTTCGCGTACGTCCTCGCCGGCGCGGTGCTCGTGAGCGTCGTCGTCTGGTACGCGAAGCGGATCTTCTGGCGGGTGAAGCGGCCCTTCGGACAGCGCCTTTTCGCCGCCGACGTGATCGGTGGTCTGATCTTCGCCGGGGTCGGCGTGCTGCTGGCCATCCCGTACTTCACCGTCACTCACCTGCAGCCGAACGCCGAACGGACCCTCCGCGACATCGGGGCCTTCTCGCCCTCGCTGAGCGGCTTCGTGACCGCTCCGGCGGAGTCCCGCATCTGGGGCGGGTTGCACGAAGGTGCCCGCGCCCTGCTGCCCTGGCATCCGGAGATGACCCTGCTGCCCGGCTTCGTGCTCTACGCGCTGGCCGCCGGCGGGCTGTTCTTCTCGATCTGGAAGGTCCGCCATCGCCTGCTGCTGCTCGCCGGGGCGCTGGTGGCGATGACGCTGTCGCTGGGCACCGGGTTCTTCGGCGGTCGCTTCACCTACGCGCCGCTCTTCTACCACCTGCCGGGCTGGGCCGGCATCCGTACGCCGGGACGGCTCATGCTGTGGGCCACCCTCCTGCTCGGACTGCTCGCCGCCGGCGCGGTCGGCGCCTTCGCCGAGCGGGTCCGGGAGATCTCCGCTGAACGGATCCCCTCCTGGCCGAACCCGTGGCTGCGCCTGGCCACCCTGGTCCCGCTGCTGCTGGTCATCGCCGAGGGCACCAACACCACGCCGCACCCGGTGGTGCCGCCGCAGCCGGCCGCCATGCGTACCGTCGACGGTCCGTTGCTGGTGCTGCCCAGCGGGCAGGATGACGACCAGCCGGTGATGCTCTGGTCCACGACGCGGTTCCAAGAGATCGTCAACGGGGGCAGTGGCTTCACGCCGCGCCAACTGGCCGACGTACGTCAGGTCACGATGGCCTTCCCCGACCAGGTCAGCGTCGACTACCTGCGCACCCTCGGCGTACACAACGTGCTGGTGCTGCGCGACCGGATTGCCGGCACGCCGTGGGAGATCAGTATCGACGCGCCGGTCGACGGGCTGGGCGTCACCCGCGAGGAGATCGGCTCGGTCGTCGTGTTTCGTCTTTAAAGTGATCGCTGCAGGCGAAACTGCAGACGGCAAAACCACCTCGGCAACAGCTGACTTTCCCCGACAGGCCGTACCAGTTGGGCAGTACCGGCAGCAAGGAGCGCCTGATCGGCCTGCCTAGTACGGCAGCCGCCAATGGTGGTCTGACCTGGCGGGATGCGGTGGGGGTGTACGAAGTGGACGCTGCCAGGGTAGCGGCCAGGCACGCGGTGCGGGCACGGGCCGAGCTGTTGGAGGAGCTGCGGTCGTGTTTCGTGCGGACGCAGACGTGGCAGCATGCGGGTAGGTACGTGTCGGCGCTGGTCAGTCGGGTGCCGAAGCGCAACGGGTGGAGCATCGCAGAGCAGGTTGGCGACGCCACGCCGGATCGTACGCAGCGGTTGTTGAACCGGGCGGTCTGGGACACGACGGCCGCGATGAGTCACATTCGGCGGTTCGCCGCCGCGGGTCTGGACGCGGCGGCGAGCCGTCGGCGGCGGCGTGGCCTGGTGGTCGGTGCGTTGGACGAGACGGGCCAGCCGAAGCAGGGCGTCACGACGTGTGGGGTGAAGCGGCAATACATGGGGTGCGCGGGTCGGATCGCGAACGGCATCAACACAGTCCACCTGCCCTACGTCCGGGAGAAGACGGGGCACGCGTTGATCGGGGCGTGTCAGTGGATCCCCGCCGAGCACATCACCGACCCGCAGGCCTCGGCCGGTATGGGACTGCCGGCGGAGGTGAAGTTCCGCACCAAGGGCCAGTTGGCCGTCGACGTCTGCGCGGACGCATACGCCGACGGGCTGGTGTTCGACTTCGTCTGCGGCGACGAGGTGTACGGCAACTGCACACAGTTGCGGGAGTTCTTCGAGTCCCACGGGCAGGCGTACGTGCTGCGAGTCGCCTCCACCTTCATGATCAACCTGCCCTCCGGAGACAGGCTGACCTGCGCGCAGGCCATCATCCTGCTGACCGCGGACACACGCCGGTGGGAAGTCCGCTCGGCCGGTACCGGCTCCAAGGGACAACGCTGGTACGCATGGGCGTGGATCGCCACCGCCTCACCGCGGCATCACCTGCTCGTGCGCCGTCACCTGCGTATCGGCGAGCTGGCCCTCCACTACTGCCACGTGCCCGGGGGCAACCCGTGACCAAGACGAGACTGAACCGCGCCGCCGGGCTGCGCTGGCCGGTCGAGGAGTGCTTCGAGTTCAGCAAGGACTACTTCGGCCTGGATCAGTGCCAGGCCCGCCTCTACACCGCGATCGCCCGGCACACCGTCCTGGTCATGGCCGCCCTCGCCGTCTGCGCGGTCACCGCCGCCCACCTGCGGGACCGTACCGACAGCCAAGCCCCGCCACCGAGCACATCCGACCAGCCACCACCGCCCGAGCCCGGACTGATCTTACTGACCGTGCACAAGGTCAAGCGGCTACTCGCCGACGCCCTTCACCATCCGATGCCTCCCGGCCATGCCACCCGCTGGCTCACCTGGCGACGCCGTCACCAGGCCCGCGCACGCTGATTCCACCAACGCACACGACTGAACCGCGACTACGCCCTGGTCAGCTAGCAATTGGCGGTTGCCGTACTAGATGGTCGCTAATGCCACCTGACAAAGCGCCGAGAGCCGATCGACGCGGCGATGGTGGAAAGCCCTGCTCGACCCATCGGCATTACCGGCATTACCGGCATTACCGGCATGATGATCACCGCGGATGCCGCGCATCCCAACAGCGGCACCGCCGCCTTGCTTTGGCCTTGGCCACATGACTTCCTTGTCGGCCCTCAAGATGGCTACGGATAGATGACAGCTGCTCAAGAGCACACGGATCATAAAACCCGCCGAGCAGCTGGCAGTCACACAAAGCTCAGCTCAGCCAGTTTGATCCGGGCAATTTGCACAACTGCCGCTTATTTGAGGTGGTTGACATCTGCATCGTCATCAAAGTACGGTAAGTCTCGATCACTGCCGATACATAAGGTGGCAGGATTAATGCACGGATCAGGTCATTCAGATCGACGGGGAGGAATTTTGGTGAACCTGAGGAAGCGCGTTACTACTGCAGCAGTTCTGGCTTTGACGACAGGGCTGTTGCGTAGTCGCTTGAGGGCGGGTTGAGCTGGAAGTTTGGGTGGGATCGGGGTCCATGTAGGACGGGTGCGGCCCGTAGGTGATCATCGAGTTGCTGAGACACCATGATCCCGAGAAGG